>JACMLU010000006.1 GCA_014379405.1 Flavobacterium sp.
ATCGGAACTAATTATTATTCGACTCAAATTCTAGTGGTTTTTTAAATCTTTCAATTCTCTTACTCTCTTTTATTATTGTTCCGAAATCTCTTTCGGAACGGCTGTCAATTCAATATGTCTAGGAACGTGTCTTACTTTTTTTTATTTGCTAGTCTTTCGATTAGCGGGTGCAAAAGTAACAAAGTCTTTTCTTTCTGGCAAGCTTTTTGAAAAGTTTTTTTGAAAAATATTTTTTCGTTTGCTTTTCGATATTCTAACCAGTCTTTCAAAGATCGTTGCTCATTTAGCGGGGTGCAAATGTAACACTCATTTTTATTTCTCACAAACTTTTTTTAATCTTTTTTGAAAATAAATTTTCTCTTGATTTTGTTTCGTTTGCCAGTGTTTATAAGAACTTGTGCGTCATTGCGGGTGCAAAAGTAGTGAGTGTTTTCGATTAAACAATACCCTTTTCAATCTTTTTTGAAAGTATTTTTTAATACACTGGTTTTTCGGTATTTACAATAACACTTTTTTGGCGATTTAGAATTTTTCAGGAGCCATTTTGAGAATTTGATCAGTTTTGATGGGATTGCAAGGCGATGCAACTCTAAACTGAACGCCTTTTTAGCTCCATTTGTTCTAGCAAATCCACAAAAACTATCTGATTAGAGTACTAAATAAACTTTGTTCCATTAAATTCTATTGTATTCACCAACGTTTAGGGTACCACAACCTAGGCTTTGACTGGACTTTGACTAGAATTGAAGGGTTAGTATCCTTGGGAGGCCGATTTTCTATACTATATATTAGCAGAAATTGTATACCTATAAACAAAACGTTCTTTGACAACAACTACCCTAGCCCTGATAGCAGTGGAAATCCTCTTGTAGAGCGATAGCGGAACAAGAGATTGAAACGGATAGCAGGATTAAGCTCCTGAAAAACCAAACCTATATATAATGTATAAACTTGTACTTATATATTGTATGTATTTTAGTAATGCGCTATATTTGCATTCACAAAATTAAAAACAATGATTAAGATTACTTTGCCCGACGGGTCAGTTAAAGAGTTTGATTCAGACGTAACACCGATGGAGGTTGCTAAAAGCATTAGTGAGGGATTTGCCAGAAACGTGATTTCGGCTTCTTTCAATGGTACAATTGTGGAAACCACAACTCCTTTGACGACGGACGGCAGTCTTATATTATATACGTGGAACGACGAAGGCGGCAAGAAAGCTTTTTGGCATTCGACTTCGCACGTGATGGCTCAAGTTCTTGAAGAAATGTACCCTGGGATAAAATTGACTCTTGGGCCAGCAATCTCGAATGGCTTTTATTATGACGTAGATTTTGAAGACCATAAAATTACGGATGCCGATTTCAAAAAAATTGAAGATCGTGTCTTGGAAATTTCGAGAGAGAAACACGAATTCAAATTGCGTCCTGTAACTAAAGCAGAAGCTTTGGAAGTTTACAAGGACAATGTTTATAAAACCGAATTGATTTCGAATCTTGAAGACGGAACGATTACCTTTTGTGACCACTCTACTTTCACTGATTTGTGTCGTGGTGGTCATATTCCGAATACCGGAATCATCAAGGCAATGAAAATTATGAGTGTTGCAGGTGCTTACTGGCGTGGTGACGAAAAGAACAAACAATTGACTCGTGTTTATGGAATTTCGTTCCCTAAACAGAAAGACTTGACAGAATACCTGGAATTACTGGAAGAAGCAAAACGTCGCGACCACAGAAAACTGGGAAAAGAACTGGAATTGTTTGCCTTCTCCGCAAAAGTTGGTCAAGGTTTGCCTTTGTGGTTACCAAAAGGAGCTGCACTTCGCGATCGATTGGAGCAATTTTTGAAAAAAGCACAAAAGAAAGCGGGTTACGAGCAAGTGGTTACGCCTCACATTGGACAAAAAGAATTATACGTGACTTCTGGTCATTATGCTAAATACGGAGCCGACAGTTTTCAACCAATAAATACTCCAGCTGAAGGTGAAGAGTTTTTATTGAAGCCGATGAACTGCCCTCACCACTGCGAAATATACAATGTAAGACCTTGGTCGTACAAAGATTTACCAAAACGTTATGCTGAATTTGGAACAGTATATAGATATGAGCAAAGTGGTGAATTACACGGCCTGACTCGCGTTCGTGGGTTTACTCAAGATGATGCCCATATTTTCTGTACTCCGGATCAATTGGATCAAGAGTTCAAAAACGTAATTGATTTGGTATTGTATGTTTTTGGTTCTTTAGGTTTCGAAAACTTTACCGCACAGATTTCGTTACGTGATCAAGAGAATAGAGATAAGTATATAGGTAGCGATGAGAATTGGGAAAAAGCAGAAAATGCCATCATCAATGCTGCAGCCGATAAAGGATTGAAAACTGTTGTTGCTTATGGCGAAGCTGCCTTCTACGGTCCAAAGCTGGATTTTATGGTTAAAGACGCCTTAGGAAGACAATGGCAATTGGGAACCATCCAGGTAGATTATAATTTGCCGGAGCGTTTTGAATTGACTTACAAAGGTTCTGATGATCAACTACATACTCCTGTTATGATTCACAGAGCTCCTTTTGGATCGATGGAACGTTTCATTGCTATTTTGATAGAACACACAGCAGGAAAATTCCCGCTTTGGTTGATGCCTGAACAGGCTATTATATTGTCTTTGAGCGAGAAATATGAAATATATGCGAAAAAAGTTTTAAGTCTGCTAGAAAATCACGAAATTCGCGCCCTTATTGACAACCGAAACGAGACAATCGGTAAGAAAATTAGAGATGCAGAGATGCAGAAAACCCCGTTTATGTTGATTGTAGGCGAGGAAGAAGAGAAAAACGGAACCATATCCATACGTCGTCACGGACAAGAAGGAAAAGGCAATGTTACCGTTACAATTGAAGAATTTGCTGCAATTGTAAATGAAGAAATAAGCAAAACACTAAAAGTATTTACAGTTTAACTTAAATTATAAAGTCATAGCAATAAGAAGTAATAGAGGTTACCAACCTCGAGTAGAAAAAAAAGATGCCCACAGAATAAACAATCTGATTCGTGGTGTACAAGAAGTAAGGCTTGTAGGTGAAAATATTGAGCCTGGAGTTTTTAAACTTTCAGAGGCATTGCGATTAGCCGACGAATTTGAGCTGGATTTAGTTGAAATTTCGCCTAATGCAGAACCTCCTGTTTGCAAAATAATGGACTATAAAAAGTTCGTTTATATGCAAAAGAAACGTGAGAAAGAGCTTAAAGCAAAATCTACTCAAATTGTAGTGAAAGAAATTCGTTTTGGTCCTCAAACGGATGAGCACGATTATGAGTTCAAAAGAAAGAATGCGGAAAAATTCCTGAAAGAAGGTTCTAAATTGAAAGCGTTTGTTTTCTTTAAAGGACGTTCGATCATTTATAAAGACCAAGGTCAAATCTTGTTATTAAGATTAGCCACAGATCTAGAAGAATTTGGAAAAGTAGAAGCAATGCCAGTTCTCGAAGGAAAGAGAATGATTATGTTTATTGCTCCGAAGAAAAAGAAGTAAGCAGTTGGCAGTCGCAGTTTTCAGTTTTCAAACTGAAAACTGCGACTAAAAACTAAAAGATAAGTAAGTAAGAATAAATTAAAAACACTAGGAAAAAATGCCTAAAATGAAAACCAAATCTAGCGCCAAGAAACGATTTAAAGTTACTGGTTCTGGAAAGATTAAGAGAAAACATGCTTTCAAAAGTCACATCTTGACCAAGAAATCTAAAAAACGTAAATTAGCTTTGACACACTCAGCGCTAGTTCACAAAACAGATATGAAAAGCATCAAACAACAATTAAGAATTCTATAAGAACTCTTTAGGTTAAAACAATTTAAAATAACCTTGGAGTATGGCCTTAAGTTCTCTTGATTAAATTCGGGACGCCTGCTACAAAAAAAACAGAAAAAATATGCCAAGATCAGTAAATTCAGTTGCTAAGAGAGCAAGAAGAAAAAAGATAATGAAGCAAGCCAAAGGTTTCTTTGGTCGTCGTAAAAACGTTTGGACAGTTGCTAAAAATGCGGTTGAGAAAGCAATGTGCTATGCTTACCGTGACAGAAAAGTGAACAAAAGAAATTTCCGTTCTTTGTGGATTCAACGTATCAACGCTGGAGCTAGATTAGAAGGAATGTCTTATTCAGAACTAATGGGAAAAATCAAAAAAAACAATATCGAATTGAACCGTAAAGTTCTTGCCGATTTAGCAATGAATCACCCAGTAGCTTTCAAAGCAATACTTAATAAAGTAAAATAAACGTTTTATCAACTCAATTTAAGATTACTTACTTATATAGAAACCCAGTCGAAAGATTGGGTTTTTTTATGCATAAAAATCAAATTATGAAACATTTTAACATATAATTCATAACCACATATTCAAATTATCCTATTTTTGAATGAAATAATAAATATGAAAAAATTAGTACTACTAAGTAGTTTATTCCTTTCACTGACAAGTGTTACATCACAAACCTTTACTACCGAAAAAAAGAAAGACTCACAAGGCTATTCGTATGAAACCGTAAAAAATGACAAAACCGGCGTTAGAATTTATACTCTAAAAAATGGTTTAAAAGTCTATCTGGCACAAAATACCGATGAACCAAGAATACAAACCTATATTCCCGTAAGAACTGGTTCCAACAATGACCCATCTGACAATACTGGCTTGGCACATTATCTTGAACATATGGTTTTTAAAGGAACCAGTAAAATTGGAACCCAGAACTGGGAGACGGAAAAAAAATTGATTGCACAAATTTCTGATTTGTACGAACAACATAAAGCTGAAACCGATCCAGAAAAAAAGAAAGCCATATACAAACGCATCGATGAAGTTTCGCAAGAAGCTTCTAAATATTCTGTAGCTAATGAATATGACAAACTTATCTCTTCATTAGGCGCAAAAGGAACAAATGCACATACTTCTTTAAATGAGACAGTGTACAAAAACAATATTCCGGCAAACGAATTGGAGAAATGGATGATTGTTGAAAAAGAACGTTTCTCCGAATTGGTTTTGCGTCTTTTCCATACCGAATTAGAGGCGGTTTATGAAGAATACAATCGTGCCCAAGACAATGATGGACGCATTGTGAACTATGAATTGATGAGTGCTTTATTTCCTACTACTCCTTACGGACAGCAAACCACCATTGGTAAACCCGAACATCTGAAAAACCCATCGATGATTGCCATTCACAACTATTTCAACACCTATTATGTTCCAAACAATATGGCGGTAGTTTTGGTTGGAGATCTAGATTTTGACAAAACCATAAAAATGGTGGACCAGTATTTTGGAACATTTGCTTATAAAGAACTCCCAATGAAAAAGCAAGTTGTTGAAAAACCAATGACTTCAATAGTAGAAAGAGAAGTAAAAAGTCCAACCGCAGATAGACTAACTATGGCTTGGAGAACTTCTGGAGTAGGAACTAAAGAAGCATTATTGGCAGATATTACATCCAGTATATTATCGAACCCTGGTGATGTTGGTTTAATTGACATTGACATCAACCAAAAACAATTGGCATTGGGTGCCGGTGCCTATTCCACAACCTTCAATGATTATGGATATCTAGGATTGGTTATATCTGTCAAGGAAGGACAGACTTTGGAGGAAGGCAAGAAATTATTGCTGTCAGAAATCGAAAAAATAAAAAAAGGAGCTTTTGACGAATGGATGATTCAGGCGGTAATCAACAATATGAAACTGGATCGAATGAAAAATTACGAATCCGGTGACGGCTTGGCAACATCATTATACCGTACGTTTATTCAAGGTAGAAGTTGGACTGAAACATTATCTGGAATCAACGAATTATCAAAAATCACCAAAGCCGATATTGTGAAATTTGCCAACAGCTTTTGCGACTACAACTATGTAATTGTATATAAAAGAAAAGGAGTTAACGACAAATTGGTTCGCGTATCCAACCCCGGCATCACTCCTGTCCAATTGAACCGAGATTCGCAATCGGAATTTTACAAAAACTTTTCCAAGCTAAATTCTACCGACTTGACTCCGATTTATGTTGATTTCAAAAAAGAAATACAAACCAAAAAGGTAAAAAACACCAATGTAAGTTTCATAAAAAACAATACCAACACCATTTCCAACCTGTATTATATTTTCAATATGGGATCGGACCACAACAAAAAATTGTCCTTGGCGCTGGGAATGTTGGACTTTTTAGGCACAGACAAAATGAGCGCCGAAGATGTCAAGAAAGAGTTTTATAAAATTGGAGTTACTTATTCAGTCAGTACGGGAAGTGATTTGAGCTATATTTCTCTTTCCGGTTTAGAAAGCAACCTGCCAAAAGGGATTGCACTATTGGAAAACTTGTTGAAAAATGTAAAACCAGACCAAAAAGTGTATGACACGACGGTTACTACCATTTTGAATACAAGAGTCAATTCGAAAAAGCGTAAAGAAAACATTATGGTTGCCTTAACCAATTATGCAAAATACGGTAAAGATTCGCGTTTTAGAGACATTCTTTCTGAAAAGGAATTGAAAGAAATGAAAGCTTCTGAACTTACTGACTTGCTAAAAGGGCTTACGAATTACGAACACCAAATTTTCTTTTATGGAACTGATTTGAATCCAATTGTTGCCGCCTTGGAAAAAAACCACAATCTAAATGCCGGCAAAGCAATTCCAAGTCCAAAAGTTTATCCTGAACCAGTAACCACAGACAAAGTATATTTTGCCAACTATGATATGGTTCAAGCAGAAATGACCCGAATTGCAAAAGGAGAAAAATACAATTCAAACCTAACCGGAACTGTTAATGTGTTTAACTCTTATTTTGGATCAGGATTGTCGTCCATAGTTTTCCAGGAAATCAGGGAATCCAAATCTTTGGCTTATTCTGCTCAAGCATTCTATGGCATCGCCAAAGAAAAAAATCTGTCCGATTATATGCAAGTTTCCATTGGAACGCAAGCCAACAAATTGCCACAAGCCGTTGATGCCATTTCAACATTATTAAACGATATGCCAAAAATTGAAAAGCAATTTAACAACGCCAAAGATTCGAGTTTGAAACAAATTGCTTCCACTAGAATTATCAAGACAAACATTTTCTTTAATCAAATGAGCTTAAAAAAATTAGGTTTCGATTACGATATTAGAAAAGACATCTATGCAACTATACAGAATCTTACTTTGAATAGCACGAATGACTTTTTCAACAAGGAAGTTAAAACAAAAAAATACAACACTGCCATAATTGGCAAGAAGGAAAGTTTAGACTTTGAAGCCCTTAAAAAACTAGGAACCATTGAAGAAGTTTCTTTAGAAGAAATTTTCAATTACTAATGATTTAGTATTTCTTAAAGCTATTTGTTCCTAAAAACCCAGTCGAAAGATTGGGTTTCTTGTTTAACATCAATTATATTTGTTATATGGATGAGATAATTAAACACATACAAAAATTCATTCCTTTAAAAGAAGATGAGGCTGAAATTATGCTGTCTTATTTTAAAACCGAAACTTTCAAAAAGAAACAACTACTATTGCAAGAAAGTCAAACCTGCAATAAACAGTATTTTATAGTAAAAGGTTGTGCTCGTTTTTACATCAACAATATAAAAGGAATTGAACAAACACTTCAATTTGGAATTGAAAACTGGTGGATTACCGATTATTTGAGTTTTCAATATCAAACGCCATCCCAATTTAACATTCAAGCCATCGAAAAACTGGAAACACTTTCTATAGACAGAACTTCGTTCGAAGAATTATTGGAACGATTTCCAAAACTAGAAAAATACTTTAGACTTGTTATGCAAAAGTCTTTTGGGGCTTCACAGGTTCGAATAAAATATCTTTTCACGATGTCTGCCGAAGAGCGATTTCATCATATGAACGATATGTTTCCGGAATTTATCCAACGTGTTCCACAATACATGCTTGCATCTTATTTGGATTTTTCTGCTGAATTTATGAGTAAAATACGCGCTAGAAAAAGTCTAATTTTTTTTTCTTGAAGTAGTTCAAGTTTTTTGAAGATTCACTTGCAGAACTTTGTAATGAATTTAAAAAACACATTCATTATGGAAACTAGAGTAAACATTTTACAGACACAACCTGAAGCATACAAAGCAATGATGGGATTAGAAAAATACATCGCTTCAACTTCATTAACCCCAACTCACAAAGAGCTAATCAAAATCAGAGCTTCCCAAATCAACGGCTGTGCTTATTGCATCAATATGCACACCAGAGATGCCCGAAAAATGGGAGAAACTGAACAACGAATTTATCTTTTGAATGCATGGAGAGAAACGACTCTTTATACAGAAGAAGAACAAGTAATTCTTGCTATGACTGAAGAAGTTACTTTAATTCAAAATCATTTATCGAAAGCGACTTATGACAATGCTAGAAAATTGTTTGAAGAGAAGCAGATTGCAGAAATTATTATGATGATTACTACCATCAATGCTTGGAATCGAATTGCCATTGCCACAGAACTGCCAATTGACTAATTTTGCACTCAAGAAACCCAGTCGAAAGATTGGGTTTCTTGTTTTATATTATTAGAAGCAAATCAACTTCTCGATACAATTTTGTAAACTTTAAAATTATCAAACTGTTGATGACTTTTAGAAGTCCTAAATCCAAAAAAACCTTGTTTATAAGGCTTATCATCTTGAAAATCCCAAAACAATTCTCCATTCAAGAAATATTGTATGTGACCCTTATAGGCTATTATTTTTACCGAATACGATTTGTTTCCAATCAAAAGATGTTCCTTATCACTGTATTCCTTTAGAATAGATTTATCGTCGATACCGTTGTATTTTCTGAATCGGGTAAACTTATTGTAATGCCCGCCAACACCAGCATAATAAAGATTCAGGTTGTCGTAAGAAGCAAATTTCCCATCCCGTTTTATTGCATTGGGATTTGAAGGATTAGTCGCCATCCAAAAAGCATTCAAATCTGAAACTCGGTCGAAAGCACCACCATCATCCACCACTTTTACATCGTAAGTAATCATTATATTTCCCGACAATTGGGTTTTAAACCAAATGGTTGCTCCAATAGAAGTTGAAACATCTAATTTACTATCAATAATTTTAATATTTGAAGTTTCTGGTTTCTCGAGATCTATATTCCAATTGGACAAATCCGTATCGAAATTGTCGGAGTAAATTACTTTCGTTTTCAAAACTTCTTTCACTTTAGTTTGCGAAAAAAGGGTGTTTGTAAAAACTAATAAAACCAAAAACAAATAATTATTTTTCATAAGTGACTTTTTATAATATCAGTAATCCAAATTCTCTTAAAGTATTGACAGGTTTGGAATACCAAAACAATTCGAAATCTTCTAAGTTGGTTTCGAAATCAGATTTTATTTCTTTAAATGAATAGGTTTTAGATTTGGAAACTGAAATTTTTTCAAGGATTTGAACCAGCCATTCTCCTTCGTTTTTACCAGTTTGAATCGAGAAACTTTCCTTTTTGTCGTGAAAAATCAAGGTCATCAGTTCCCAAGAGTTTCCTTTTTTTGATTTTGTGAAATATTCCACAATTGGCTTCCCTCCTAGCCAAACTATTTTGGCAGTTGGTTTTATATTAAAATCTTCGTCTTCCTCCAAAGCATTGGCAATAAAATCGGGATGGATTTTTGTTTTCGGGATTTTGAATTCGAACCAGTCTTGCAATTCATAGTCAAAACAAATGCCGTGCATAAAATTGAAGAGTGATTTCTTTAATCCAAAACTAAATTTATCGTGGTCGATTCCGGTTTTGTCCACGTAATTAATATCGTTATTGGCGAAAACCACCCCTAACCCCTCCAAAGGAGGGGAAGTAGGAACAACCCCAAATTTCTCTGGATACATTCCAACTGGACTGTGCGCCGTCATCGCAAATTGATGCCAAAACCCCGATTGCAAAACGCCCATTTCAAACAATTGTCTTACCATTTCCAGACTGTCCACCGTTTCTTGAACCGTTTGTGTCGGATAACCGTACATCAAATAAGCGTGAACCATAATTCCTGCTTCGGTAAAATTTCGGGTGACTTTGGCTACTTGTTCCACCGTAACTCCCTTGTCAATTAATTGTAATAATCGGTCGGAAGCCACTTCGAGACCACCAGAAACGGCGATACATCCTGAAGCTTTTAACAACAAACATAAATCCGCAGAGAAACTTTTTTCGAAACGAATATTTGTCCACCAAGTAACCGATAATTTCCTGCGAAGAATTTCGAGTGCCAAAGCGCGCATCAAAGCTGGTGGAGCGGCTTCATCTACATAATGAAAACCATTTTGACCCGTTTGCGCAATCATTTCCTCCATTCGATCGCACAATAAATTGGCGGCAATGGGTTCGTACAGTTTTATATAATCCAATGAAATATCGCAAAAAGTACATTTCCCCCAATAACAACCGTGCGCCATCGTGAGTTTGTTCCATCGTCCGTCGCTCCACATTCGGTGCATTGGATTCACGATTTCAATAACCGAAATGTATTTATCCAAAAACAAATCGGAATAATCGGGTGTGCCGACTTCGGATTGTTTGTAATCTGGTTTCAATGAATTGTTTTTGTAAACTACTTTTTCGTTTTCCAACAGAAAAGTTCTCTTGAATTGTCCTTCAAAAGATTCTGGTTTGCAAACTGCTTCCACTAATAATTCAACAGGTAATTCGCCATCATCCAAAGTAATATAATCGAAAAACTCAAAAACACGAGCATCCGAAAGTGAACGCAATTCGGTATTTGGAAAACCGCCTCCCATTGAAATCTTAGTGTTCGGATAGTACTTTCGAACCCATTGTGCCGAACGAAAAGCGGCATATAAATTCCCAGGAAAAGGAACAGAGATCAGAAATAATTCAGGTTGGATGGCTTCAATTCTTTGCGCTAAAAGCGAAAACAACACTTCATCAATATAGGTTGGTTCTTCTTGAAGAGCAGCGTATAATTCGTCAAAAGAGTTGGCAGATCGTCCCAGACGTTCGGCATAGCGGCTGAATCCAAAATTGGCATCAACACATTCCACAATAAAATCCGAAATGTCTTCAAGGTATAAAGTTGCCAAATGTTTGGCTTTGTCCTGCGTTCCCATCGTTCCAAAAGCCCAATCCAATTCTTCCAATTGTGAAAAACGGGAAGCTTCCGGCAAGTAATCTTCCTGACAAATTTGTAGTGCCAAGGTGGGATTTTTTCCTTGCAAAAATGCAATAACCGAATCAATGGTTTTGATGTATTCGTCTTGTAAAGCAAAAATTCTTTTGCAGTTGTCAGTTGTGGGTTGTGAACTGTTCGATTGAAATAAATCGATTAACCCATCTTTCGAAAACAATTTCAAAATCACTTCAATACCCAAATCCGCTTGTGTTGCCGAAATGTTTTTGGTATTCAGAAACCCTTTGATATAAGCAGTTGCCGGATACGGTGTATTCAGTTGGGTAAATGGTGGCGTGATGAGAAATACTTGGGTTTTCAAAAGAATTGTTTTGTGCAAAAATAGGAGTTATTTAGGGATTTTTGACAAAATGCTTTCAATGTTACTTTTTACCATTTGAATCTTAATTTTGTAGATATTTGATTACATTTGCTTCATCCATAAATATTACTATGAAAAAAAATTTACTTTTTTTATTTTTTACTTTTTCATTTACAATGCAAAGTCAATGTTTTGATTGTGCCAAAAATTTTGGTGGTTGGAATGGTGATGCTGTAGCTGATGTAAAAAAAACAATTGATGGAATTTACTTAATTAAAAATTCAGGAAATTTTGGGATTTTTGCTGGCATATACAAATTTGATTTTAACTGCAATCTAGTATGGAAAAAAGAAATTGATAATTTTAATATTTATACAAGCAAAGTAGCTTCTGACAGTCAAGGTAATATATATGTATTAATTACTTGGGCAAATGCTCATAATGCTGTCGGCCCCTTTCCAATAACTTTTAACGGTTTTCCTACATACCCAGGATTAAATCTCTTTAAATTTGATAAAAATGGAAAGCTGCTCTGGAATAAATCTCTTGGAAGAGATACTGACTATGGAATGCGTAATGTCTTTGTAAATAATGATAATGTATATGTAACTGGTATCTTCCACAACTCAATAACTATTGATAATCAAATAACGCTGACCAATCCCACCACTAGCTATCTTGCGGGCCCTACATTATTATTTATTTCGAAATTCACTTTAAATGGAAATCTTTTAGATGCTAAATATTTTGGAAATGGTGATCAGTATTTAAGCGCCGATATGGATTATAATGGAAATTTTTACTTTTCGAGATATAGAGATTCTGGCTCTTACCGTCATGCAGATATTGACAAAATAGATTCTAATCTTAATATCGTTTGGACAAAAGAAATATCTAATAACAAAACTACCACACAATCTTCTTTTAAACCGACTCTATTACATTATAATCCCAATAACAATAAATTATATTTATGGAGTGCATTCTACAAATTTGCAAATGTACTTGGGACTGTTTATACTGATCCTCTAAATACGTTTTACATTACACAAAGTTTACTATGTGAATTCAATGTATCAAATGGAGACTTGGAAAGAATCAAACAATTTAACAATTCATCAACTTTAGACATACCTGGTATGAATGGAAATTATGCTGGAAACACAGGATATTTAACTGAAAAAGACAACGAGTTATATATCTTTTCAAGTTTCACTAAAACGATGAATTTTTCTAATATCACTATCACTAGTTCACAAAATGCAGGTTATGACAAAGAAGAACTTGTACTTTTCAAAATAAATTTAAACAATTTTAATTCTGAATTTATTTTAAAATCTTCCGGCACAAATTATTATACAAATGGTATGTCAACTGATGCTGCTGGTCCAATTTTATTTCACGGAAATGACCTTTATTTGACAGCTAGTTTTCAGAGTTCGCCACTAATCATTAATAATACTGTAATAAACAATAATAGTGGAAACAATGCTTCTGATGTAATGTTGTATAAATACAAACTTGATTCGTCAACAAATTCTGGTGAAATAATAATAGAAAATACCTGTTTTAATACGCCTACAAGTTTTAAGGTAAATGGAGAATTTGATTCTATTCTTTGGAATTTTGATGATCCAAATTCTACGACAAACAACATTGCTAACATCAATAATCCACAACATCAATTTACAACTAAAGGGACTTATAATGTCACTGCAGTTGTTCATTGTGGAACAGATTTTCAAACATTAAAAAAAGAGATTACAGTTACTGATAAACCAATTATTAATTCTATAAGCCCTCTTTATGAATGCGAAACGGCATCAGGTTCAGGAATATCTAGCTCTTTTGACACTTCAAATATAAATTCTACATTGGTCGGAAATCAGCAAAATATCACAATTGAATACAGAAATTCAAACGGCATCATTTTATCAAGCCCCTTACCAAATCCTTATACTAATACGATTACTGGTAAAGATATAATAACAGCAAAAGCATTTTTCATTGGAAATCGGACTTGTTTTTCAGAAACAAATATTGAATTTAATACTTTACCAAGACCACTAAAGCCAACTACAAATTCTCCCCAAACCTTCTGTATCCAACAAAATGCAACTTTAAATTCAGTTGCCATCTCGGGACAAAACATAAAATGGTACGATGCATTGACGAATGGAAATTTATTAGCAAACACAACTTTATTACAAAACGGAATAACATATTACGCTTCTCAAATCATCAACGGTTGCGAAAGTGAAAGGGTTCCTGTTTTAATAAATATTCAAAACACTGCAACTCCAACTGGAAATTCTTCACAAACTTTTTGCGCCAGCCAAAATCCAACTTTAGATACTATGGTGATTACTGGAACTGCCATAAAATGGCATGATAATTCTACAGCAGGAAACATTTTGCCAATTTCGACTCCTCTACTAGATGGACAAACCTATTACGCATCCCAAACACTAAATGATTGTGAAAGCCCAACAAGATTAGCCATAACTGTTGCGCTAATTTCTACTTTACCGGCAAATAATTATGACGAATTATTCTGCGATGATTTGAATGACGGTACAGAAACGGTAGATTTAAGCAGTTACAATTCTAGCGTTATTTCAAATACAACCAACTATAATTTCACCTATTACTCTTCGCTTTCTGGTGCGGAAAACGAAACAGCGAGCAATAAAATAAGTAATTTCTCTAGTTACAAATTGGCTTTGAGAGAGAACAAAATCTATGTTCGAATCAATTCGAATACTCCTTGTTATGCCGTAGCCGAATTGAAATTGACACTTTTGTCAAAACCTAAAATTACCATTGAAGACATTGTGCCAATCTGTGACAACAATACCATCACGATTGATGCTGGAGCAGGTTTCGACAGTTATTTATGGTCAAACGGAGCAATGACGCAGACAATATCAGTAACAAATCCAGGGAATTTTTCAGTAACCGTTATTGATAATCATGCTACTATTTCTTGTTCGAGTACCAAAGCCTTCACGGTCAAGAAATCAAACAAAGCCACAATAAATGCGATAGAAAGTAAAGACTGGACGGACGATGACAATACAATAACCGTTTTTGTCACTGGAAATGGAGAATACGAATATTCCATAGATGGCGAAAATTACCAAGATAGTAATGTATTCTCGGGTCTGGCAAGCGGCAAATACACCATCTTGGTTAGAGACAAAAACGGATGCGGAACAGCAAAAGATGAAGTCTATTTATTAATGTTTCCAAAATTCTTCACTCCAAACGGCGACGGGTATAACGACACTTGGAAAATCAAATTCTCGGACATTGAAGAAGGTTTGACCGTAAAAATCTATGACCGTTATGGCAAACTAATCAAAATGTTGGACAACCAAACCGATGGCTGGAACGGAACATTCAACAGAGCCCAACTTCCTGCCGATGATTACTGGTTTATCGTAACAAGAGCCAACGGCACAGAATACAAAGGTCATTTTAGTTTGAAACGATAATATTCAGTAAAATCAAGAAATTATTGTGGCTGCGAATTTTATTAAATCACTCTGAAGACAATGCCATTTCTGCTTTTTAATCGTCATATTTTCAAATATAAAATTCATACAAAATTAATTGATTTAACACTAAAGCCCTGATTTTTTTTTTACATTTGTGTACTAAATTAGCCCAATGAAGCTTAAAATTTTACTGCTGTTTATCATATTTCACCAATGTCTTTTTGTTTTTTCGCAAGAAACAATTCCAAATTCTTCCAATACCTTTTTATTTGAAGATAAAAACGGAAAACTGATTACAAATCATTCTGAGCAAGAAGAATACTTGGCAAAGCGTCAAAAAGCAACCGAAATATATCTTAAAAATAATCAAAGCAAAACGGCAAGTCAAGTTCCAAGCCAATTATGTTCTAATGGTGGTTTTGAAGAATTTGTCAACGAGAATGGAGTAAATGTTCTAAAAAACTTTCAATATACAGTAGACAACCCATTAAAACCCATTCAATGTAGATCCGCTACCCAAACCGCCAATTTGAGTATAAAACAATACAATCCGAATGATATTGGATTAATGGCTTCCACAGTCCCATCCAATTTTCTGGATGAGTATATTGGTAACATTGATGCTTTTGATCAATATTGTCTAAAACTAAATTACAAGGAATCGGGTTCTACAATGACTTTGGTTCAAGCCCAAAGATTCAAAACAGACAATGAAACCGTATTAAAATTCAACTACAAAGCGGTATTACAAAGTGTTGCTGGCAGTGGTCATCTAAACGAACAACCCTTTTTCAAAGCAAGGATTGTTGACAAAAATGGCAAGATGGTAAGCGAATTTTGTTTAACTGGTGACCCCAAAAATTGTATTTTTACCCAGGCTCCTTTCTTGGAAGGAGGCAACATTATTCTATACACCAAAAACTGGCAATCTGGAGAGTTGGACATTTCTTCAATTCCTAACAATGAGAATTTTACGGTAGAATTTATGACTACCCGATGTGGACTAGGTGGTCACTTTGGTTACTCTTACATCGATGATATTTGTATGCCGCATTCCAACGAAAACCTACAAGGCAGCATTGAACTAGACCCTTTATTTCAATCTTGCCCTACATCGCCAGTATCGATATGTGGTAATTTTACTGTTCCGAATTCCGGCGATATAAAGGCAACAGTAAAATCTATTGAATTAAAAGTCTATGATTCCTCCAACAAATTAATTTACAACACCACAAAAACCTCAAGTTTAGATATAGATAAAAAACGATTTTGCTTTGATTTAGACTTAACCTCATTACCAAACACAACCACAGAAAGTTACAATGTAAGTGTTTCCATAAATTATGATATTGACATAAGTCAAGTGACTTGTACTGGAACGAGTTTCAATGAAATAACCGATGCCGATGCTAATTCTGGTTGGGATATCACGTTCTTGAATTGCGACCCAAAATGTACTTTAAAACTAGAAACCGCAAGTCTAAGCTTGTGTGATGACGACAAAAACGGAAAAGAAATATTCGACCTTACCAACTTGGAACCTCTTGTTGCAGTGAATCAAACAGGAATAACATTTTCCTATTACACAAAACTCGATGATGCCACGGCCGATAAAAATCCGATTGTAAATTTTAAAAATTACGACACTTTTAGTTCAACCTTATTTGTAAGAGCAAAGCTGGATGCTGACTGTTACAAAATAATAGCCGTGAAACTCATTGTAAGAAACCCAACAGCAAACATAACAGGAGTTTTAAACGTTTGTAGCGGAAGTACCTTGTTGACTGCGACAAAAGGAGTCAGTTATTTATGGTCCAATGGCGAGACAACTCAAAGTATAAGCGCATCTAAAACAGGTTTATATTCGGTAACAGTAACAGATGTGTTAGGTTGTAAAGCCGTTGGAGAAGTGACAATAATACCCAACCAAGTGGCTGCCCAACCCACAATTAAAATTACCCAACCTAGCTGTTCCGTATTAACTGGATCAATAGAAGTTACTTCGCCTGCCTCTGAATATAGTTATGATGACGGAAAAACCTGGGTGACCAATTCTGAAATTAAAAATTTGCCCATAGGAACTTATTTTGTAAAAATTAGAACCGTCAGTGGATGCGAATCATACAACACTAAAATAAATCTTGTATCGTTCTTGAGCTCTTTCCCTACTTACACCAAAATAGATCCAAAATTCTGCGGAGACGTTGGCAGCATCACCATAACAACTCCGTCTTCAAGCTATAGTTTTGATGATGGTTTGACTTGGGGCACCAGTAATACGAGTATAGATCTTCCTTCGGGAAGTTATCACATTAGAGTGAAAGATGCTCTTGGATGTATTTCAAATTATAATAATGTAGAACTCAATTCACAGTTTCTTCCAGCACCTAAATTTACTGTTTCAAATCCATATTGTTCCAATTTGGGAAGTATTACCATAACCACCCCTGCCGCCGAATATAGTTTTGACGGAGGAACTGTATGGCAAACATCCAATATAATGACTAATTTAAAAGTTGGAAGTTATGTCATTAGCATAAAAAATGACAAAGGATGCACTTCCAGCACGGCTTACGTTTATCTTAACAGTTTAGAAAACAGCTACCCGGAATTCCAAAAAATCGAAGCAGGTTGCAATTCTTATGGTAGCATCGAAATAAAAACCCTTGGCGATTTGTATAGTTTTGACAACGGAGCCCATTGGACTACTAATCCAATTTTGCAAAACTTGAATGGAGGAACTAATTTACAGATAATGGTTCAAAAAGGAGGAACTTGTAATTCCAGGGGACAATTTGTTGGTATGTACGGCTACTTCCGCCCATTGCCTGTTGCCAATGATTATGAAGTTACCCTCTGCGATGACCTGAATGATGGTTCTGAAATAATTGACTTGACCGCATATAATCCAAATTTAACCCAATACCCTACATCCAATCAATTTGAATATTACTCCTCTTTGTTAGGAGCTACAAACAATGACCGAAATACAAAGATATTGGATTTTAAAACACATACGCTGAGCAATAACAACAATACGGTTTATGTAAAATTAATTTCGCAATACGGTTGCAGTACAATTGTGGCCTTAAAATTTATATTTCTAGATTCTCCTAAAATAAAAATGGAAGACAAATATCCGTTGTGTGTGGACAAAGACGTTTACATAAATGCAGGTATGGGATACTACAGCTACCTTTGGTCTAATGGCGAAAAAACACAAATAATAAATTTGACAAAACCGGGAGATTACTGGGTAAATGTAACCGAAAAACACGGCACATTAATTTGTGATTCCACCAAAAAATTTAATGTTTTTATGTCAAACCCAGCAACTATAACAAGCATAAAAACCGAAGATTGGACTGATGGAGAAAATGTAATCAGTGTATATCAAACTGGTTTGGGCGATTATGAATATTCTCTTGACAACAGAACGTATCAAGACAACAATACTTTCACCAATTTGCCTGATGGCGAATATACGGTTTATGTCAGAGACAAATTTGGTTGTGGTACCACTACAGAAAAAGTTTATTTGCTGATGTATCCAAGATATTTCACCCCAAACGGTGACGGATATAACGATACTTGGAAAGTGAAATTTTCAGATATGGAAGTGGGTTTAACGGTCGAAATTTATGACCGTCACGGAAAACTAATCAAAACTTTATTTACCAATACCGACAACTGGAACGGAACTTTGCACGGAGCCGAACTTCCTGCCACTGATTATTGGTTTGTAGTTACCCGAGCCAACGGTACGCAATACAAAGGTCATTTTAGTTTGAAACGATAGTAATTAAAATTGTTCCTCTTTTTTTCTGACAGCCAAAAGTGCCAAAACTGAAATTAAAGCAGCAACTGACAAATACAAACCAACAGAACCAATTCCATAATTTTTGGCCAACCAAATAGCAATTAGTGGTGCAAAAGAAGCACCTAAAATTCCCGCTAAATTAAAGGTCAACGATGCTCCAGAATAGCGAACTTCGGTTGGAAACAACTCAGATAAAAAGGTTCCTACGGGACCATAAGTCAGCCCCATTAATCCCATCCCGATACAAACAAAAGTGGTTATCATTGGAGTGCTTCCCGATTCCATAAAGAAAGAAAAACTAAAACCAAAAAGTGCAATCAAGGTTGAAATCAAAACCAAGATTCTTTTTCGACCAAATTTATCCGCCAATACAGCCGAAATAGGAATTCCAGCCATAAAAAACAAGATTGAAAACAATTGAATGATTAAAAAATCACGTCTTGAAAATCCTAAATCACTAGTCGCCCAACTCAAACTAAATACAGTCATTAAATAGAAAGTCACAAAAGTCGCTACCGCAGCCAAAGTTCCAAAAATTAATTCCCATCTATAGGATTTCAAAATCGTCATCAACGGAATCTCAACTTGTTTTTTAGTTTCTATAGCATTCGCGAAAGAAGGCGTTTCGGTAATTTTTAATCGAATGTAAAACCCAACCACTACCAATAACGAACTAGCGACGAACGGTATCCTCCAACCATAATCAAAAAATTGTTCTTCGGTCAATAAATCGCTCAACAAAAGGAAAGTTCCACCCGAAAGCAACAATCCAATTGGCGCACCCAATTGCGGAAACATACCATACCAAGCTCGTTTTCCTGGAGGTGCATTTTCGATGGCCAGTAAAACGGCACCACCCCATTCGCCACCCAAACCTAGACCTTGACCAAAACGACAAACCATCAATAATAAAGGCGCAACGATTCCGATACTTTGATAAGTAGGCAACAATCCAATACAAACCGTGGAAATTCCCATCGTCAATAAAGCGGCAACTAATGTAGCTTTTCGACCAATTTTATCTCCAAAATGTCCAAAAACAGCAGAACCAATAGGTCTGGCAAAAAAGGCTATCGAAAAAGTAGCCAATGATTCAATGGTTGATGTCGTAGAATCTGAACCCGGGAAAAATAATTGTGGAAAAACTAAAACGGCTGCATTGGCATAAATATAGAAATCGAAAAACTCAATGGTAGTACCTATTAAACTGCCAAAAAGTACGTGTGACAGTGAATTTACTTTAGCGGGAATGGAATTGTTCTTCATAATGGTTTATATACTTTTTCTATAAATTGGTGTTAATTTTCGAAAACAACAAAGATTCAATTCCAATATTTTGGTAATTTAGCATCAAATAAACTTAACTATGCCAACCGACTGTATAAGCTACCAAAACTCTGGATATTTTTCTCCATTAATGAATGATTATTTAGACCAGAAAGAGCCCACACAGTCATTCTACAATCGGTTTCCCAATCTTGAAAATTTCGAAGCACAAATAAAGGAAAAGAAAACCAACTATGCCAATGAAAATCGAGCTGTTTTAGTTTCGGTTTTGCAAAAGCAATATTCTAAAATCTCCCTTTCTGGTTTGACTCAACTAAATATTGAGGCTTTGTCAAGTTCAGAAACCTTTACGATTACTACAGGACATCAGCTTAATTTATTTTCTGGCCCTTTGTATTTCTTGTATAAAATCATTTCGACTATCAATCTAACCAAAGATTTAAAAGCAAAGTATCCATCACAAAACTTTGTTCCTATTTATTGGATGGCGACCGAAGATCATGATTTTGACGAAATAAATTATTTTAATTTCAAAGGTCGAAAATTTCGCTGGAACAAAGAAAGTACTGGTCCCGTTGGAAGATTATCTACCGAAGGTTTGGAAGATTTTCTTGAAGTTTACGCTCTCGAATTGGGTGCCGGCAAAAATGCTGAAACTATCAAAAACCTTTTTCAAGAATCTTATCTAAAACATTCCAACTTGGCCGATGCTACTCGTTTTCTGGCCAACGCACTTTTTGGCGAATACGGATTGGTTATTCTGGATGCCGATGACCAAGATTTAAAACGAACTTTTATACCTTTCATAAAGGAAGAACTAACACTGCAAACTTCCCACAAAAAAGTTCTTGAAACCATCGAGAAACTAAAAGGTTATACTATTCAAGTCAATCCTCGTGAAATCAATTTATTTTATATGGAAGATAATTTACGGGAACGTATTATTTTCGAAAATGGAAAATACACGGTAAACAATACCAAAATTGAATTTTCAAAAAGCGAAATTCTCGAATTATTAGAAAATCATCCCGAAAAATTCAGTCCCAATGTGATTATGCGTCCATTGTATCAGGAAGTGATTCTACCTAATTTATGCTACATTGGCGGAGGTGGAGAAATTGCGTATTGGTTGGAACTAAAATCTTTTTTCGATACAGTAAACGTTACTTTTCCAATACTTTTACTTCGAAATTCAGCCTTGTTGGCAACCGAAAAACAAGCCAAAAAAGCTGATAAACTAGGATTGACTTTAAGCGATTTATTTTCGAAACAACCCGATTTGGTTAATGAAAGAACAAAATTATTGGATGATTTTTCAATTGACTTATCCATCCAAAAAGATTTTTTAAAAAACCAGTTTCATTATCTCCACAGTTTGGCACAAAAAACCGATAAATCATTTCTTGGAGCAGTAAAAGCACAAGAAGTCAAACAAATAAAAGGCTTGGAAAACTTGGAAAAACGATTACTGAAAGCCCAAAAAAAGAAACACTCCGATGAATTGGAGAGAATCACCGATTTGCAAAACGAATTGTTTCCCAACAAAAGTTTACAGGAACGCCAAACCAATTTTTCTGAATTTTATTTAGAAAATGGAGAAAAACTGATTAAAAAATTAATTCAGGAACTCAAACCTTTGCAAAACAATTTCAACATTCTTATACTTTCATAAAGAAAGAATATCATATAATCACCAATAAATTGATGATTCGATAAAATCTATTCATAAAAAAGTTCTATTTTTGCACCAAATTTAAAAAATCCAAAAACAAAATGGCTACAAATAGAACTTTTACAATGATTAAACCGGATGCAGTTGCTAACGGACACATCGGAAATATATTGGCAATGATTACCAATGGTGGTTTCAAAATCGTTTCATTGAAATTAACACAATTAACAGTTGCTGATGCTCAAGCATTTTATGCCGTTCACGCTGCAAGACCTTTCTACGGAGAATTGGTAGAATTTATGTCAAGAGGTCCAATTGTTGCTGCTATCTTGGAAAAAGAAAATGCTGTTGAAGATTTCAGAACTTTGATTGGTGCTACAAACCCAGCCGAAGCTGCCGAAGGAACTATCCGTAAAGCATACGCAACTTCAATTGGAGAAAATGCAGTTCACGGTTCTGACAGTGATGAAAATGCAGCTATCGAAGGTGCTTTCCACTTTGCTGGAAGAGAGCAGTTCTAGTATTCAGTGTTCAGTCGCAGTTGACAGTCACAGATAAATAAAAAATCCAGTCCCGATTTTGAAGAGACTGGATTTTTTATTTACTGTCACAACTGAAAACTGAACATTGCGACTGAATACTGAAATTTATCTCAAAACCACGTCCTTCACAACATCACGTCGCAATTCTTCGTTAATCATTGCCACAATTTTTGATTTTCCGTGGCTCAATTCTTCACGCAAAACAGCCGAAGAAAGTTCCACATACAAAGTGCTGCCTTTCAAAACTACATTTTTTGTATAATGGTTGACACCGTTACCCATCAAATTTTTCCAGGCTTCTCTCACGTCAATTTGATCCATCCCGGGCTGCAACTTGTTGACTTGGATAATTTGTTTCAAAACATCCCCAACCGTACTTTGATTACTTAGTCTTTTTGCCATCGTCTAAAATTTTTAGTGGTTCTGCTTTTTTATAATGGTATTCTTTTTTCTCGGTATTTTCAAAAACCAATTCTTTGTCCGAAATACTAATCAATTCCTCACTCCATTTGGCATAAGGCGTGGTATAATCAAAAAAAACTTTATCCTCTTTGAATCGAACTTTTAACTCTTCCTGCGAATCATTTACCATAAAAGTTCCATCCAATTGCGGCATCACTTTCTTCCTTAACCCAATGTAATCTTTGCCAATCTGGAAATAATCATAACTTTCATTAATGCCATATTCCTTGTCTTTTCCTTGTTCAAAAACCACTTTTTCAATTTCCCAATAACCGTTAATTTTGGCTATATCTTCGGGATTTATCTTTTGCTGACAAGAAACAAAAAGAAACGACAAGAATAGAATTTTAAAAGTGTTTTTCATAAATGATATGTTTTATTAGAAGCCAATCCTGCTGTCCACTGTATCTTTTGTGGCGAACCCCGCCACAAAAGTATGCCGTTCCCATCAGGGCTAAAAATTCAGGGATAAAATGGCATTTATTTTGCTCGACAAAGTTAAACTTATTAAATTCAAAGAATACAAAAATAAAAAAAACTCGTTAAACTATTTTCTATATTTTTGGTCTAAACTTCAAACTAAACCTTTAAGTTATGTCAAAAATAATCTGTAGTTTACTGACCCTTTTATTGTTGACTAGTTGCAGTTCTGACTCGACAAATCCAACTCCAACACCTACTCCATCAGAAAGCATATACTTCCCTCCGCTAACAGGCGATGTTTGGGAAACAAAATCCATAGCCAATTTAGGATGGAAACAAACTGCTGTTCAACCATTACTTGATTATTTAGAACTCAAACATTCTAAAGGATTTATCATACTCGTAAATGGTAGAATTGTAATGGAAAATTATTTCAACGGTCATACTGCCACAACACCTTGGTATTGGGCAAGTGCTGGAAAAACCTTGACTGCAACAATGACTGGAATTGCTCAACAGGAGGGCTTGATAAATATCAATAACAAAGTGTCTGATTATATCGGCACGGGCTGGACGAGTATGCCATTGGCCAAAGAAAACTTGATTACCAACAAACATTTACTCTCCATGACTTCCGGTATCGAAGATATTGTCAACGGAGATGATGTGACTCCAGCAAAACTCACCTACAAAGCCGACGCAGGAACAAGATGGGCCTATCACAACGTGTATGTAAAATTGCAAGATGTTATTGCACAAGCAAGCGGACAATCTTGGACTAACTATTTCAATGCAAAATTAAGAGATAAAATAGGAATGACGGGAGCTTGGATACAAGATGGCAACAATAGCGTGTATTGGAGCACAACCAGAAGTATGGCACGTTTTGGCTTGCTGATGCTCAACAAAGGGAAATGGGAAAACACAACTATTCTTAATGAAGCTTATTTTAATGAAGCTACGAATACTTCACAAAACATTAATTTAGGTTACGGTTATTTATGGTGGTTGAACGGAAAATCGAGTTATCATTTACCTCAATCCCAACTTCAATTATCAGGAAGTATTATTCCTTCAGGACCAAATGATATGTTTATGGCACTGGGTAAAAATGACCAAAAAATCTATGTGATTCCAAGTAAAAAAATGGTTGTCATCCGAATGGGAGATGCAGCCGATAGTGTAAATCTTGCTTTATCCGATTTCGACGATGTATTGTGGCAAAAAATTAATGCTTTGTACCAATAAAACTATTTACTTTTCATTCTTTTAAAAAAACCAAGAATAAAGAAAACAGTACCTAAAAAGAGCGAACTATAATACATAGGTATATTCTTTTCTCTAACAACATTGGACAAAACAAAGCAAACAACACTCACTAAATAGAAATAAATTGGAGAGATATTTTTGAAGGAAGAAAAATTCATTATGCTATTATTAAAGTAATCTTTGTCTAAGTTTTGAACTTTGACAAAGATTTTATTTAAAGAAACTATCTACAAACTCATATTTATTAAAAACCTGCAAATCCTCGATTCCTTCTCCAACACCAATGTATTTCACTGGAATCTGGAATTGATCAGAAATGCCTATAACAACACCACCTTTGGCAGTTCCATCGAGTTTTGTAACCGCAAGCGAAGTTACTTCGGTGGCTGCAGTAAATTGTTTGGCTTGTTCGAAAGCATTTTGACCTGTTGAACCATCAATAACCAACATTACATCGTGTGGCGCATCGGCAACGACTTTTTGCATTACGCGCTTTACCTTGGTCAACTCGTTCATCAAATTGATTTTGTTGTGCAAACGACCTGCAGTATCAATAATTACAATATCGGCATCTTGTGCCACAGCAGATTGCAAAGTATCAAAAGCCACGGAAGCGGGATCGCTTCCCATATTTTGCCTCACGATGGGAACACCAACTCTATCCGCCCAAATTTGCAATTGGTCGATGGCTGCTGCGCGAAAAGTATCGGCTGCACCAAGAACTACTTTGTATCCAGCCTTTTTGAATTGGAATGCCAATTTTCCGATAGTCGTGGTTTTCCCCACTCCATTCACTCCCACAACCATCAAAACATAAGGTTTGGTGTTGATTGGTATTACAAATTCGGTGGCTTCGCCAGAATCGATTTCTGAAAGTAAGCCTGCGATTTCTTCTCGAAGGATTTGGTTGAGTTCTTCGGTTCCAAGAAATTTATCTTCGGCAACGCGTTTCTCTATTCGGGTAATAATTTTTAAAGTCGTGTTTACACCAACATCTGAAGAAACCAGAATTTCTTCTAAGTTGTCCAATACCTCATCATCTACTTTTGATTTTCCGGCAACCGCTTTGGTCAACTTGGAAAAGAAAGATGTTTTCGATTTCTCTAGACCTTTGTCTAAAGATTGCTTCGCCTGATCGCTTATGCTCGGGTCTTTTTTTTCTGAAGAAAATATTTTTTTAAAAAAACTCATCGGATTTTTGATTTCAGATTTTATTCGTTTTATCAAGTAATCTAGCCCTGATGGAAGCGACATCTCCCGATTTAGAAAAACAAGGCTTTTTTTAAGCCGTAGTTTTTATTTATCGGGAATACAGCGTACAGCAGGAAACAGCTCCTGAAAAATTTGATAGACAAATATATAAATAAAAAAGCTACTTCCGAATGAAAGTAGCTTATCTATATAATGCTATTTGGATTATTTCTTTTTCAAGAATTCATCAACTGCTTCAGGAGCCATAATAGATTCTACGAATGTATATGCACCTGTTTTAGGAGATTTCACCATTTTGATGGCTTTTGATAATCTCTTAGAAGATGTTTGTAACGATGCTACGGTTTTCTTTGCCATGATTCAAATGTTTTTTATATTTTAATCAATCTCTAATGCAAGCATTTGAGATTTTATTAAAATCTCTAATTATTTAATTTCTTTGTGAACAGTTACACGTTTCAAGATTGGATTAAATTTTTTAATCTCTAATCTGTCTGGAGTATTTTTTTTGTTCTTTGTTGTTATGTATCTTGAAGTTCCTGCAACACCTGATGTTTTGTGTTCAGTACATTCTAAAATTACCTGGATTCTATTACCTTTCTTTGCCATCTTGCTATTGTTTTATTTTGGAAATAGATTATTTAATAAATCCTTCTGACTGAGCTTTTTTCAAAACTGCAGCGATTCCATTTTTGTTAATTGTTTTTATAGTAGATGCTGCTACTCTTAGAGTAATCCATCTATCTTCTTCTGGAAGATAAAAACGCTTTTTAACTAAGTTTACTGAAAACTTTCTCTTAGTTTTATTCATAGCGTGAGAAACGTTATTTCCTACCATCGCTCTTTTACCTGTAAGGTCACAAACTCTAGACATTATTCTTATTTTTATCGTTATTCAAAATCAGGGTGCAAAGAAAAGGAAAATAAACCTATTACGCAAAAAAATTATGAGACATTTTTCAAAATTTCTTTTCGTAGCATTTCCATACTCTTGTTTACAGCCCTATCTATCACTTTTTCACGGGGTTGACCAAAATTAAATTCTTCGACAATTACTTCATTTGGTGTTGCCAAAGCTATAAAAACAGACCCAATTTCAGCATTTGAGTCTCCTTTTGCTGGTCCGGCATTTCCAGTTGTGGCTATAGCGTAATCTGTTTTCATTATTTTTTTGATATTGACAGCCATTTGTTTCGCTACTTCGGCACTCACTACAGAATGTTCTTTGATTAATTCTTCTGGAATTCCTAAAACAGAGATTTTGGTTTCCGTGGCATAAGATACCACACTGCCTTTAAAGTAATTAGACGCTCCAGAGACAGAAGTCAACAACTGCGCAATATTTCCTCCTGTACAACTTTCGGCAGTGGAAATGGTTTTCTTTTGCTGTGTCAAAAGTTTCCCAACAACCGTTTCAAGAGTTTCATCGTCATCAAAACCAACGATGATATCGCCAATTATTTTGGTCAAATAAATTACGTTTTCCTCGATGGTTTTCTCCAATAATTCTTTATCTAAACCTCTGGCAGAAAGTCGCAATCGCACTCTTCCCGGGGCAGGCAAATAGGCCAATTTTATGAATTCTGGTAAATTATTTTCCCATTCTTCAATGCGTTCCGCGACCATACTTTCGCCTTGACCGTATGTCATAATGGTTTTATGAAGAATATAAGGGCGTTCGTATTCTCGAACTACTTTGGGAATAATTTCGTTTTCGACCAAATATTTCATCTCAAAAGGAACTCCCGGAAGCGAAATAAAGACCGTATTCTCTTTTTTCATCCACATTCCCGGCGCTGTACCCACTTCGTTGTGAAGTACAGTACATTTTGAAGGAACGAGAGCTTGATCTTTATTGATTTGGGTAATGGTTCTTTTATAAAATCCTTCGATTAGTTTGGTAACGTGAGCTAAAACAGTTTCATCAACAATCAATTCATCGTCGAAATAATCGCAAAAAGTTTTCTTGGTCACATCGTCTTTTGTTGGCCCAAGCCCACCTGTAACTATCACTAAATCTACTTTGTTTTGAAATTTCTGAAAAGTATTCAAAATATGCTGCTTATCATCACTGATGGAAGCCATTTCATACACTTCAACACCTATTCTATCTAATGATTTGGCAATAAAACCAGAGTTAGTGTCAACAATTTGTCCAATGAGAATTTCATCGCCTATAGTAACTATGGCTGCTTTCATTTTTAGATTTTAGATTGTAGAATTTAGATTTTAAATAGAAGAATTACTTATAAATCAAAGTCTTTTTTCAACTCTTTTACAGCATCTTCCACTTGATTTTTGATACTCTTAAAAGTTTCTTTGATTTCTTTCTTTTCGCCTTCAGCTTTTGTCCATGCTTCAACTTGAAGAATTTCTTCGAAAGCCACTTTTAATCCCAATAAATCTAAAGTTGGTTTAATTTTATGGGCATAAGCATAAGCGTGCTTATGGTCTTTCTTCTTGATTCCCTCCTTTATTTGTTCTAAATCATCTGGAACTTCCGTAACAAATAAGGTTACGATTTGCAAGACAAATTCCGGGTCGTTATCTGAAAGTGCGTACACTTTTGCTAAGTTGTAATGTAGTGCCATTATTTTATTTGTATGCTAAATAGTTTGTTTTCTTCTAAAAATCCTTCTAAAACGTCTTCTGGCTTTACACCTGCAACTCCGGCTGGGGTTCCAGTAAAAATAATGTCACCTATTTTTAATGTAAAATACTGAGAAACAAAAGAAATTAGCTCATCAATTTTCCACAACATATGACTGGCATTCCCTTTTTGAACCGTTTTATTATTATTGGTCAATTCAAATGTAATATTTTCTAATGAATTAAATTGACTTTTGGGCAAAAATTCGCCTATTACAGCCGAGCCATCAAATGCTTTAGCTTTTTCCCAAGGCAACCCTTTTGCTTTCAATTCTTTTTGTAAATCTCGAGCCGTAAAATCTATTCCAACACTAATTTCGTCATAATATTTATGAGCAAACTTGGTGTCAATATATTTCCCCACTTTGTTTATTTTAACAATCAGCTCAATTTCATGATGAATGTCGTTCGAAAATTCAGGAATCACAAAAGGATGTTGTTTCAATAAAACAGCCGAATCGGGCTTCATAAATATAACAGGCTCCGACGGCTTTTCGTTTTGCAACTCCGCTATATGATCGACATAATTTCTACCAATGCAGATTATCTTCATTTCTTTGGGTTTTCAGTCGCAGTTTTCAGTCGCAGTTTTCAGCTCACAACTGTAAACCGTAAACCGGGACTGAAAACTTACTTTGTGTTCAATTTTCTCAATTTAATTGCAGTCAATACTTTCTTCGTATACAAAGGAAAATCTGCATTTTGAATCCAACTGAAATAACCTGGTTCATTTTCAAGAACAACATCAACTTTAACTCCTTTGTGTTTTCCAAAGGTAAAAATTTCGTTATCATCCTTATCAAAAGCAATCATTCCGGCAAAATCTGCAATTTTCTTTCTAGTTGTAAATTCCGAAAGTGATTTCATATCGTTTTCCAATTCTGGATAACGATCCAATTGGGCTTTCATAATTTCGTAAGTCGCCATAGTATCCGCTTCGGCAGTATGGGCATTTTCTAAACTTTGACCGCAATAAAACTTCAATGCTGCGCTCAATGTTCTTTCTTCCATTTTGTGAAAAATAGTTTGAACATCGACAGAAACCCTATTTTTCATATCAAAATCCACTCCGGCACGAAGCATTTCTTCTGCCAATAATGGAATATCAAATCGGTCTGAATTGTATCCAGCCAAATCCGAATCTTTAATCATATTGTACACTTGTGAAGACAATTCCTTGAAAGTCGGCTCATTGGCAACTTTCTCGTCACTGATTCCGTGAATGGCGGCAGATTGCGGTGGAATTGGAATAGTTGGATTGACCAACCAGGTTTTACTTTCTTTATTTCCGTTGGGAAAAACTTTAAAGATGGCAATTTCAACAATTCGATCTTTGGCAACATCAATTCCGGTGGTTTCGAGGTCGAAAAAACAAATTGGTTTGTTAAGCTTGAGCTCCATTTATAAATTTTAGAATGACAAATATATCTTTTTGAACTTACCGTTCGTCGATTATTTAAAAAAGTTTTAGGTAAAAAACCCGACCAATTTTAAAAACTATCGGATTTATGTATTAAAATTTTACATTAAACGTAAAAATCGCTATCCAAATCAAATGCTTCTAGATATTCGGCCACACGTTTTACAAAACTTCCTCCCAATGCACCATCAACTACTCGATGATCATAACTGTGGGAAAGGAACATTTTTTGGCGAATACCAATAAAATCACCTTCGGGAGTTTCGATAACAGCTGGCACTTTTCGGATAGCTCCAAGAGCAAGAATTCCTACTTGTGGTTGATTTATGATTGGCGTTCCGAAAACACTGCCAAAAGTCCCTACATTCGTCACAGTATAAGTTCCGCCTTGAGTGTCATCTGGTTTTAGTTTTCCAGTTTTGGCACGATATCCAAGATCATTAACAGCTTTTGCCATTCCTACCAAATTCAATTGATCTGCATTTTTTATTACTGGAACAATCAAGTTTCCATTAGGCAATGACGCTGCCATTCCCAAGTTTATATTTTTCCTTTTGATGATGAAATCCCCATCAACGGCAATGTTCATCATTGGAAAATCTTTCAAAGCTTTGGCAACAGCCTCCATAAAAATGGGCGTATAAGTCAACTTCTCTCCCTCTCTTTTTTCGAAATCGGCTTTCACTTTTTCCCTCCATTTTACAATATTAGTTACATCAACTTCTATAAAAGACTGCACGTGAGCCGAAGTTTGAATTGACGCTACCATATAACCCGAAATCAGCTTTCGCATTCTATCCATTTCGATGATTTCGTCACCTCCATTTACAGAAACTGGCGCAGCGGTTTGTGGTTTATTGACAGTAGCTTGTGGTTGAGCAATTGATTTAGAAACCTCAACTGGACTTGCCGTAACAACTCCTCTAGTTTTAATATAATCTAAAATATCTTCTTTAGTAACCCTTCCATCTTTTCCTGAACCAGAAATACTTTCCAATTCAACAAGAGAAATACCTTCTTCTTTGGCAATATTTTTGACTAGTGGCGAGAAGAATTTATCAGAATCCGTCCCGATAGCTATCGGAATTGCTGGAGCAGTAACCGTTTCCTTAGCCACTTCAATACTTTTTTCAATAGCTGCCACTTCAACTGGAGCAACAACTTCTTGTTTTAAAGTTTCTGAAACAGCATCAACTTCAGTTTCAATAATAGCAATAGTTTGTCCTACTTGAACCATATCGTCTTTTCCAAACAATTGTTCCACTAAAACACCTGAAACCTCGCTTGGCACTTCGCTATCGACTTTGTCTGTTGCGATTTCGAGTACAACTTCGTCGGCTTCAATTTTGTCGCCCACTTGTTTCAACCAATTTGTAATGGTTGCTTCCGCAACGCTTTCTCCCATTTTTGGAAGCTTTAATTCAAATCTTGCCATATTGTTTCCTAAAAGGGTAATTGTAAATTTGTGAGTACAAAATTAGTGATTAATTTTAGTTTTAGACACTAATTAAACAAATTTACACAAATTCAAAAATCTGAGATTTTGACAATTTCACCTCGGTCAAAACTGCTGTTGCTTCCAATAATAAAATCAGAAGTTTTAGGAAGAATTTTAAAAGTAAAACTGTTGCTTTTATTGGTTTCGAATGCTTTAATTATGGTTTTGAAATCGAGATGATTTTGGTCAAAAATAATTTCTGCAGCAGTACTTTTCGGAAATAATTGCGCTGTTTTATTAAGTTCAACCTTTTGATTGAATTGTTTTTCCAAAGTCTCTTTGAGAATTTCATTAGCAGAAACCAGAATATAGTTTTCTGGCGATAGTTTTGGTTTTGGTTTTCCTTGAAACATTTTTACAAAAGAGAAAAATACAATTCCCATTTCCATAAAAACAGAAAACAAAAAAGACACTCGAAAATGTTTTTTATAGAAAAAATTCATCGCTTCACGAAATCGCTTCATATAAGTACCGTCTTTTATGGTGCTTTCTCCTTTGTAATGAATGACCGTAGTTTCGTGAAAATAATAATTGGATTTGCCTTTTTTCAACGCCATATACGACAAATCAATATCGTCTGAATACATAAAACAATCCTCGTCGAAACCACCTATTTCATTGTACAAATCTCGTTTCATTAGCATAAAAGCACCTACAAGAATGTCCACTTTTCCGGTTTCTCCTTCCGAAATGTGTTGGGCATAATATTTTCCGAATGTCTTGGTAAACACTTTGTACAAGCTGGTAATTTTGGTAAAAGCCACAAATGGCGTTGGAGTTCCGCGTTTGCTTTCGGGAAGAAAGTTTCCAGTTCCGTCAATGAGTTTTACGCCCACGATTCCCAAGTCTTTTTGCTTTTTGGCGAAAGCCAATACTTTAGTAAAAGTATCTTCGGCAACAACGGTGTCCGGATTTAGAATACAAATATATTCGCCTTGAGCTTGACTTACGCCAATGTTATTCCCCTTTGGAAAACCTGAATTTTCTTTGTTTTCGATGAGTTTCACATTTGGAAAACGTTGTTTCATCATCTGGCAACTCTCGTCTTTAGAATTATTGTCAACAACGATAATTTCGGCATCTAGATTTTCTATAGCATTTTGAACACTTAGAACGCAAAGTTCCAAGAAATATCTAACATTGTAATTAAGGATGATGACGGATAGTTGCATAAAGGAAAATTAAATTAGTGCAACAATTTTTTAAGATGTATTGGATTTTGCTTGTTATTCCAAAATAAAATTAGGTCGATTTGAGATTTATCTTCAATGATTTTATAATACAAAGTGGTCTGTTTTGAAATTACCAATGAATAACAATTGTTTTCGGAGTTGTAAATACCTATTTTAGGGGTTTTGGATAATGTAGCTAGAAAATCGTAAACTAAATTTTCAAATTTTTGAACTTCAATTTCATTCCATTTTGACAAAATGAAATCTATTTCGTTGAAATAACTATACGTTGCAATTGTTTTCCATTCAATTTTATAAATCATTTCAGAAAAGGATATTTTAATTTAGTTATCCTTTTCATTTCTTCGTTGGAAATCCCCAAACCCATTTTGCTTTGTTCCAAGCCTATTGCCAACAATTTTCGCAACAAAATTTCTTGTTCATCGGTATTGGTCGGGTCTAGTTTTTCGTTAAAAGATGTTTTATAATCCGTTGCAGGCTCCTGAACAAATTCCTGCTTTTTATCAATTGAATGTTTCTTAGAATTTCCCATTTTTGAAGGCATTTTAAAACCCAAATATACGAAATAATCTAAAACAAAAAAGCTGCTTCAAAACGAAGCAGCTTTCTAAGTATATAATGAATATGGTTTTTATTGACCAGCTTCTTTTTTGGCATCTTGCACCATCTTGTCATTTGCCAAAATAGCAAATTCAACACGACGGTTTTGAGTTCTTCCATCGGCAGTCTCGTTTGTAGCAATTGGATCGGCAATTCCCTTTCCAGTTGTTTTAAAACGACTACTAACCAATCCTTTCGAAGCCAAATAATTCTTAACCGATTCCGCTCTTTTTTGAGAAAGAGTAAGATTGAATTCTGGGCTTCCAGTAATGTCAGTATAGCCATAAATTTCAATATTGGTATCGGCATATTCTTTAAACACGGGAACCAATTTATCTAAATTAGCTTTTGCAGCCGTAGTCAATGTTGCTTTACCTGTATCAAAACGAACCGCATTTTCGTTTAAAACCAAACGTATTCCTTCACCTACTCTCTCTACATCTGCACCTGGCAAAGCTTGATCTATTTCTCTTGCTTGTTTGTCCATTTTATTCCCAATCAAAGCTCCGGTTCCTCCACCAACTGCAGCTCCAATAAGTGCTCCACCTGCTGTTCCAATCTTTGTGTTATTTCCAATTATTGCGCCAATTAAAGCGCCTGCTCCTGCGCCAATTCCTGCTCCTTTTTGAGTATTGTTTGCGTTTTTAACCGAATTGCAGCTCGTAAAAAGAGTAGCCAATAAAAACAAACTGCTTATTCCAAATATTGATATTTTTTTCATAGTATTTTTAATTATAATTAATTAGTTTTTTCGAATTGATAAGTAACTTCTTTATTTTGTCCACCAACATTGACGTTGTCTATTAACTGAAATGAAGTTTCGGTTTGATTGGCCACACGTAACACATAACCATCTCTCACTTTTTTTGCTTTTTCTCCAGCATTTAATATTTTTAAAACAAATTGACCTTCTTTGTTAACACTCCAAACGATTGGAGAGCTGAAAGCTGGACAATCTGTCTTTGTCAAACTCATGTTTCCCTTGTTGTTATTCGAAATGAAATTCCAAGTACTTCCAACAAAACATTTAGAATCGGCAATTTGAAATGAATTTACCGCAATATAATTTGAACCAGGAGTAGAAACATTGGTAATAACCCAATTTCCTTTGATTGCTACTTGAGATTTTCTGTCCAACTTCGTACTTGTTACCGATTTGGTTTTGCATGCAAAAAGCAATACAGCCACTATCAACAATGCCATTATTTTTTTCATTTTTATTGTCTTTATAAGATTAAACTTGTTACAAAGGTACAATGAAGCACCCACAAAATGTTTCAAAATAAAAGCTTTTTGTATCAAAATTAACAGTTCCGACAATTTGTCACTCTGGACTTAATTGGTATCTTATTTGAGTAAGCATTATGCAATTATAAAACTATAAAAACAAAAAAATATGGCAACTGGACAAATTAACGTTTCGGTAGAGAACATCTTCCCTTTGATCAAGAAATTCCTGTACAGCGATCACGAAATATTTTTGCGTGAATTGATTTCCAATGGAACAGATGCTACCTTAAAATTAAAACATTTAACAAGCATTGGAGAAGCCAAAGTAGAATATGGCAACCCAATTCTGGAAGTAAAAATCGACAAAGAAGGCAAAAAATTGCACATCATTGACCAAGGTTTGGGAATGACCGCCGATGAAGTAGAAAAATACATCAACCAAATCGCTTTTTCTGGCGCGGAAGAATTCTTGGAAAAATACAAAGATTCTGCCAAAGATTCAGGAATTATTGGTCATTTTGGTCTTGGATTTTATTCTGCTTTTATGGTGGCTGCCAAAGTGGAAATCATTACCAAATCATACAAAGACGAACCAGCAGCGCACTGGATTTGCGACGGAAGTCCTGAATTCACTTTGGAGCCTTCTGATAAAACCACTCGTGGAACTGAAATTATTTTGCATATTGCTGAAGATTCATTAGAATTCTTGGAAGAATACAAAATCAAGGAATTGTTGAATCGTTACAACAAGTTTATGCCTGTTCCAATTAAATTTGGAACCAGAACCGAAAAAATCGAACAAAAGAAAGGTGATTTTGTTGAATCAGAAAACAAAGACGAAATTTTCACGGAAGTGGAAGTGGACAACATCATCAACAATCCAAATCCAGCTTGGACAAAACAACCAACAGAATTAACGGACGAAGATTATAAAAATTTCTACCGTGAAGTCTATCCAATGCAGTTTGAAGAACCGTTGTTTCACATCCATTTGAACGTGGATTATCCGTTCAACTTGACTGGTATTTTGTATTTCCCAAAATTGGGTAATGATATGCAAATCCAGAAAGACAAGATTCAATTGTATCAAAACCAAGTGTACGTTACGGACAACGTAGAAGGAATCGTGCCTGAATTCTTGATGATGCTTCGCGGTGTTGTGGATTCTCCAGATATTCCGTTGAACGTTTCCCGTTCTGGATTGCAAGCCGATGGTGCCGTGAAGAAAATTTCGAACTACATTACCCGTAAAGTAGCCGATAAATTGAAATCATTGTTTACCGAAAACCGTGAAGATTTTGAAGCAAAATGGAATGACATCAAAGTGGTTTTGGAATACGGAATGTTATCAGAAGAGAAATTCTACGAAAAAGCAGGTGCTTTTGTTTTGTATCCAACGGTTGACGACAAGTTCTTCACATTGGAAGAATTAAAAGAAAACCTAAAAGACAAACAAACCGACAAAGACGGAAAATTGGTTGTTTTATACGCTGGAAACAAAGAAGCACAGCACTCTTACATTGAAATCGCCAAAGAAAAAGGATACGAAGTACTGCTTTTGGATTCTCCAATTATCTCGCATTTGATTCAAAAAATTGAAGGTGACAATAAAGATTTGACTTTCGTTCGTGTCGATTCAGACCATATTGACAACTTGATTAAGAAAGAGGAAACTACAATTTCTAAATTATCGGATACCGAAAAAGAAAGTTTGAAAACTTCATTGGAAACTTATATTCCAAAAGCATACTCTGTACAATTGGAAGCGTTGGACAGCAATGCTGCTCCTTTCATCATCACGCAGCCAGAATTCATGCGTCGTATGAAAGAAATGAGCCAGTCTGGTGGTGGCGGAATGTTCGGAATGGGCAATATGCCGGAAATGTATAATTTGGTGGTTAATACCAATTCGGATTTGGCTTCGAATATCTTGAACACCGAAGACAAAACAACCCAAGAAGGTTTGGTAAAACAAGCTTTAGACTTGGCGAAATTATCCCAAAATTTATTGAAAGGCGAAGAGCTTACGGCTTTCGTGAAGAGAAGTTTTGATTTGATTAAATAAGCAGAGAACCCATTTTATACAATAAAATGGAGTGATTCGCTTATTCCGAACTTGGTTCGGAATCTTTTCGAAAATAGAAAATTAAGACCTGCAAATGAAAATTTGCGGGTCTTTTTTTGTTTTGGAGTGAAAGGAATGTTTCCTAACAGACCATAATTCGCTATTAAATAGCATTTTTCAAGGTACAATTTCTTTTTAAGTTTAAAACTCATTCGATGTTTTGTAAAGAAATATTTATATATTTGATAAAATAACGTTACGTATAAATACAACCAAAAACATACGCATAACATAACATTTTAGAACAAAAACTGGCAATTTTATGCGTTTATAAATAGTTGGTGGCAAGCAACCCAAAAATGACGAAAATGCAAGAATATACATTCAATAATTTTGTTTATAAAAGAAATGAAAACTCAAAAATAATTGTAGAACATAATGTTCAAAAACCAGAATCTATTTTTAAGTTTTATGCTATAAATGAATATAGTGTTGATGCTTTTACAAATAGTTATTTTTATGCTTCACATCCATATGACCTAAATGATTTTTTAGATAGTAGTCCATTTCTTTTTTGGACGTCTAAACCTCTTGACTTCCATTATTATGAAAGTTTTTTAGGATTTCTTTACACAGAAAACCAAGAAGAGTTAAAAAAGTTTTATGAAGATGATATTAGTAGAGAAAGTTTGTGTAAAGGATATATGTCCCTGTTTTGGGAGGTTTTGTCAAATAAAATTGGTGTTGTATCTATGACTGCAAAAGAAAACAACCCATTAATGTGGCCTCATTATACACAAGAAAAAGGTTTTCAAATAAAATTCAAAACCGAAGATATTGAACAAAATATAGAAAAGAATATTAGAAATGAAAACGGCAATAATGAATATTTAGGTTTCATTCCGACCAATTATACAAAGGATTTAGTCCCAATTGACATTAGTAATTTTCCAAATATGAAAATTCCACTATATTATATAACAAATATTAAGTCAATTAATTGGAATTATGAATGTGAATGGAGATTTCTTTTAAGTAAAGAAAATATGGGAGTTCCCTACAGCAAAACTGGATTATCAGGACGAGAAGATTATTTCGTAAAAAAAGAAAATAGATTTGCATACTACGATAAAAATCTAGTTCAAGAAATTACATTAGGAATGAATTTCTTCAATACTACAGAATATCAAATAACTATGCTTGACGAAAAAAACATTCAAGTTAAATTAAAGGCTAATTGGAATTTCGAGAGTCAAAAAAAATTATTGAACTTCGTATTTGAAAACTTAAAAGATAAACTTTATTATTCTGGAGTTAAATATGAAATTAATGTCAACGATGATTATTGTCTTATTCGTACAAAAGAAAAATTGGAAATTGAACGAAAAGATGAAATAACATTTGTTTTGACTAGAACTAATATTTTGATTAAAATGCTGTAAAAATTACTAGCCACCACCCCCCCGCTCGTGAACACAAACAAAATAAAAAATAAAGGAATTACAAAATTTGTACGAGCGGGACGCTCGCACTAGCTGTGTAAACTATACTCAAAAAATCCCGCCTTTCCAGACGGGATATTGAATTTAGTATAATCGAAATACTTTAATTATTTTCCAATTCCAGAATTAGGTTAGCAATAAGTGCTGTCCATCCCGTTTGATGCGAAGCACCCAATCCTTTGCCATTGTCTCCATCAAAAAATTCATAAAACAAGTGCTCGTTTCTGAAATGCTCATCTTTAGCAAAATGGTTTTCTTCGTCATCCGAATGGTATTGGAATTTACCCTCGGCATTTCGTTCAAAAAGTTTGATTAATCGTTTGCTCAATTCATTGGCTATTTCATTTAGGTTCAGTTTGTTTTTAGAGCCCGTTGGAAATTCATATAGATAAGTAGGCCCGTAAAAAGTATAATATTTGCGCAAGGATTGAATAATCATATAATTCAAAGGCAACCAAATAGGCCCTCGCCAGTTGGAGTTTCCGCCAAACATATTCGAACGACTTTCGCCTGGTTCGTATTGAATTCGATGACTACCGTGGTGTTCAAATACAAAAGGATTTTCTTTGTGGAATTTGGACAAAGAACGAATTCCATAGTCCGAAAGAAACTCATTTTCATCCAGCAAACGTATCAACAGGTGTTCCAATCTAAAACCACGCATAATGGAAAACAGGTAATTCCCATCGGTATTGGCTTCTTCTATATTAGAAATCAAGGAAGCCAAATCAGGTCGTGACCGAACAATTTCGGCAGCCCTGACTTTGAATTTCTTCAATTCTTCGAACATGTCCATGTGGATGATTTCCACGGCAAATAATGGTATGATTCCCACTAAGGAGCGTACTCTCAAACGATCCGTGACACCACTTGACATTTCGACAACATCATAATAAAAATTGTCTTGATCGTCCCAAAGCGAAATGTCTTTTTTCCCAATATGGTGCATTGCCCAAGCAATATTTAGAAAATGCCTAAAGAATTTTGCGGCAGATTCTTCATAAATTATGTTGGTTTTTGACAATTCCAGTGACATGTGCAACATGTTTAAGGAGAACATTGCCATCCAACTTGTGGCATCGGCTTGTTGCATTCTTTTGATCCCTTCGGGCATATGATTGCGGTCGAAAACTCCAATGTTGTCCAATCCCAAGAATCCACCTTCAAATAAATCGGTACCGCTAGTATCTTTTTGGTTGACCCACCAAGTAAAATTGATGAGCAGTTTTTGAAATGCTTTTTCCAAAAATGCCGTATCCGCTTTGCCTGTTCGTTGTTTGTCTTTTTCATAAACCGTCCAAACGGCCCAAGAATGCACCGGAGGATTCACATCGCTAAAATTCCATTCGTAAGCAGGAATTTGTCCGTTGGGATGCATATAACTTTCTTGAAGGACTAACAAGAGTTGTTCTTTGGCAAAATAAGGGTCGATTTCTACAAAGGAAACCATGTGAAAAGCCAAATCCCAGGCGGCGTACCAAGGATATTCCCATTTGTCAGGCATAGAAATCACATGACGATTGGTGAGGTGTTGCCAACTCCAATTTCTCAAATTCGAACGGCTGGCTTGATTTTCACCGGGACCACCAAAAAGCCATTTAAAAACATCATTGTAATAGAATTGCTTCGTCCATAACAAACCTGAAAAGGCCTTTCTTGCTATGGCTTGTTGGTCCTCGGGAATCTTATTTTTTATAATTTCACCATAAAATTCTTCACATTCTTTTATTCTTTGGTCAAAAACAGTGTCAAAATCATTCCATGGATTTTCTAGTTTGCTTTTGCTAAGGCGTACTTTTACACTTTTTTCTTCTCCTGCTTTAAGTTTGAAATGGTGCCAGATAGCCAGTCTTGATCCGTTTTTCTCTGGATTTACAGTTGGTTTTCCATTTACTACATGTTCGTTGATGCCATCTTTTACGTAGTCTGACTCGTTTGGATAATTATAAATACGTTGGTTGTTGGTTTCGTTTTCACAAAATAATTGCTCCCCATTTTGATGATAAAAATAATAACGACCGTTTCTCGTACTTCGAGATTGCACACAATTGTCCGCAATGGTTTTCATGTTTGGCCTGCTGTGCCGCTTGTTGTGTTTCCAGAAATTTCTATACCAAAGGTGTGGAAGTACATGGATTTCAGCCGTATTTTTTCCTCTGTTTACAACAGTGATTTTCATCAATATATCGTCAATATCGGCTTTGGAATATTCAATAAAACAATCAAAATAAACATTATCCTTAAAACTGTTAGAGTCTAACAATTCGAATTCGGGTTCCTCTCGACTTCGTTTGTTTTTAGATACTAAATCCCCATAAGGAAATTCATTTTGAGTATATTTATAAAGGTATTTATTGTAGGAATGTGAAGGAGTCGAAACTTGATGAAAATAGAGTTCTTTCACGTCTTCACCGTGATTTCCTTGATTGTTGGTAAGACCAAAAAGGCGTTCCTTTAAAATTGGATCTTTTCCGTTCCAAAAAGCAGGAGCCAAACACAAAATCTCACGAGAGTCACAAAAACCACCAATCCCTTCTTCTCCCCATCGGTAGGCATTACTTCGCGCTTTGTCATGGTCAATAAATTCCCATGCCTCTCCATGCTCACTGTAATCCTCACGAACGGTTCCCCATTGTCTTTCGGCCAAATAAGGACCCCATTTTTTCCAATTTCTGTAGTTGTCAGAAACGGCTAATCTTTCTGTTTCTGAATTGGTTTGCCTCATATAATTTTCAAGTTAATTGTATTAAAAAATTAGAAAACCCTATTTTAAAAAATTAATTTTTAAATATGGGTTTATAGTGGTCATTAGTAAAAATAATACTTTTTTTTACAATTGCATATTCTTCAGGAAAGTATTGTCTAATTGTTGGTATTGCGATAATTATTATAGTATTTCATAAAAAAGCGAATACTTTTTTAACAAACTACTATTGTACTAATTCTAAATAAAACTGATCCTCCTGCAAATAAAGCCAATCTATGGATAAAAAAAATAGCATTAAACATCTAGAACTTCTAGTGAAACTTTGCCTATCTTTCATTTTAAAAACACAGCACGTTGAATTAAAAATGACGAACTTTGAAAGTAAAATTTTAAACATCAAAACAAAATGGTTGTACACATTGAAACACCTGCCTTACTATTCTCAGCTACTTCATTAATTTTACTCGCTTATACCAATCGATTTCTAACCATTGCCACTATCATTCGAGGTTTAAAAAAAGCCTACAAAGAGAAAGAAAACAGTATGGTTTTATTGGAAATAAAAAACCTCAACTTGCGTTTAACACTCATTCGTTATATGCAAATGGCTGGAGTTTTGAGTTTATTCCTGTCGGTATTCACGATGTTATTATTGTTTTTAGATCAACAGGTTTTCGGTGTTTATCTATTTGGGCTGAGCTTGCTGAGTTTGCTTATTTCATTGGGTTTGTCGTTTTGGGAAATCAATATTTCTGTTGGCGCTCTTCGCGTCCATTTGAGTGATTTGGTAGAGAAAAAAGAAGTGAAATAAACACTCTTCTAGCGAAAAGTAAAAAGAATTCACCCAACAATTAAACCCTTTTATAAAATCTAAGTCCAACTTTTATAGCCCTTTAGATTATGGATAAAAACACTCTTTGGTCCTTGCGACTCGGATATTCGGCAAAACAAGCAAAAACTATCGAAAAAATAGGCTTGAAAAAGTTCTTGGAACAATCTTTTGCCACAAAAGTTGATTTTAAAATTCCAGAATTTTTGGATGACAGTCCAAAATCATTCCAAGAATTAAAAGAAATTCGAAAAACGTTGATTGCGGCAAATCCCGAAGCCAAAAAGGAAATGCAAAAAAAAGAAATACAGACTTCGGCTGCAATGAAGGCTTGGTGGATTGATAAAATGGTGGATTCAGCATTTCCGCTTCGCGAAAAAATGACTTGTTTTTGGCACAATCATTATGTTTCCACTTTCCAAAAAGTAAAAGTAAATTACTGGATTTTTCAGCACAATCAAATTCTTAGGGAGAATGCTTTTGGCAATTTCAAAACCTTGACCAAGAAAATCATTCAAAGCAATGCAATGGTGCGTTATCTGGACAATGTTGACAACCGAAAAGACAAACTCAACGAAAACTTGAGTCGGGAATTACTCGAACTTTTCACTCTGGGCATCGGTAATTATACAGAACAAGACATCAAAAACGGGGCAAAAGGTCTCGCGGGATTGGGTATTGGCGAAGAAAGCGCGATTTACAGAAAAGTTTTTGAAGACAATGAAAGTTTCGTCTATTTTGGACAAAAAGGGAATTTTAAAGTCGATGAAATGATTGACATCATTTTCGAACAGCCCAACATTCCGTATTTGATTACCCGAAAAATATTGAAATGGTTCATTTACGACAATCCCAAAGAAGAATTGGTGCGTTACTATGGCGATTATTTCAAGAAAGTGGATTTTGAAATCAAACCACTCCTGACCAAAATTTTCACCGAAGAGTTTACCAAAAACAATGCGGGTTTCAAAATTAAAAACCCATTGGAATACAGTTTGCAATTAATGGACGAACTCAATGTTGCCAATCCCAATGCAAAATTAATCGCTTTTTTTATCAAGGAGCAAGGAATGGACTTGTTCAACCAGCCCAACGTAAAAGGTTGGGACGGTGGAAATTCTTGGCTTACCTCGCAAATTTTCCTGCAACGAAACAACACCGCGGACTTGCTTTGCAACGGAAAAAACATAAGCCGAGCAAAGAAAGAAAATGAGAACATGATGATGAAACAAAAACCAAACAAAGAATTGAACGTAAAACTTAATTGGGACAAGGAAGGAAACAACAAGGAAATTATTGCCGAACTTAAAAACCGATTGCTTTTTCAAACCGATGAAGCCGACCAACAAGATTTTGAAAAAATACTAAAATACGATTTCGACAGCAAAACCGAAGGTTCGGAAAATGCCGTGATGCGATTGTTTAATTTTATGGTAAAAACCCCCGAATTTCAACTCATTTAATTCCACTATTATGAACAGAAGAAATTTTTTAGCCCTCACGGGAACATTCACGGGCGGTTCACTTTTATTGCCTGATTTTTTATACTCTTTTGGATCCCAAAATAATTTGGTTTTGGGCGAACAATGCGTGGTTTTCGTTCAATTGAATGGTGGAAACGACGGACTGAACACCTTTATCCCTTTTGACGACGCACTTTATCATGAATTGCGTCCAAAGATTTCCCTTTCGAAAACCGAAGTCTTGAATTCATCAAAAGGAATGGCTTTTCATCCTGCTTTGAAAGGATTTGCGACCATGCAACAGAGCGGCGATTTGGCTGTGATACAAAACGTGGGTTATCCAAATCCAGTTCGTTCCCATTTCAGAAGTCAGGAAATTTGGCAAACCGCTCCAACCAATCAGGAATATTTAAGTGATGGATGGCTGGGTCGTTATCTGGATTTACAATGCAAGGAACATCAGCCCACAGCTGGAATTAACATAGATTCTATTGACAATTTGGCATTGAAAGGAGAAGAACCAAACTCGATTACCGTAAAAGACCCAAACCGATTCAAAACCAAAAGCAAAGCCGAAAACGACGATCAATTATCGGACAATCCTCAACTGGATTTTGTTAGAAAAGTAGCCAATTCAGTGGTTGAAGGTTCTGATGACATTCAGAAAGCATTGGTAAAATCAGCTGCTTCAGACGTTGTTTATCCCAAAACTGGTTTGGCAAAAAACCTCGAATGGATTTCGAAATTGATAAAAGGAAACTTGAATTCTAAAGTTTATTATACATCGTTGGGCGGTTTTGACACACACGATAATCAACTTGCCATCCACAAAAATAAATTGACGGAACTCAACGATGCCGTTTACAGTTTCTATGAAGATTTGAAAAAATCGCAACAATTACAAAATGTAACTATTGTTGTTTTCTCTGAATTTGGCCGTCGTGTAAAAGACAACGGACGAGGAACCGATCACGGAACAGCAGCTCCAATGTTTGTTATAGGAGGAAATAACCGTGGAAAAATTATTGGAAACAATCCCAATCTTTCGGATTTAGATAATGGCGATTTGAAACACGAGATTGATTTCAGGAGTGTTTATGCTTCGATTTTGAAAAATAAATTGAATTTTGACTACTCCCAAATTGGAATACGAAACAAAGCTTTGGAAGGACTGTTCTAAAAAAATTAAAGATTTCTATCATTCAAATCACAACTATAACCTATTTTTATACCTCATTTAAAAATAAAACAAAATGTTTGATATTTCATTGACAGAATGGGTAGGTTATTTGGCATCGTTGGTATTGATGGTTTCATTTTTAATGAAAAATATTAATACTTTAAGAATAGTAAATTCAACCGGATGCCTATTATTTGTGGCTTATGGCTTTATGTTGGCAACATCTTGGCCAATAATTATTACTAATGCCTTCATATTAGGAGTCAATATCTTTTACTTAACCAAACATTTTCGAACGAATTGATTTTTTAAAATATTTTTTAAAGAGAAAAGCAAAGATGGAAATCTTCGTTTTTCTCTTTATTTTTGTGATATGAATTCACTTTTTCAATCGGAACCATTAGTTTTAAATTTGCCAGATGCAGAAATAGTCTATTATCCCCATTTTTTTGACAAAAAAGAGGCTGATACTATTTTTGAACAATTAAAAAATGAAATACCTTGGCAACAGGATAATATTCGGGTTTATGGAAAAACACATCCACAACCTCGATTGACGGCTTTGTTCGGAAACGAAGGAAAACCCTATTCCTATTCGAATATAAAAATGCAGCCAAATCCCTGGAACCCGATTTTGCAAAAAATAAAATCATACATTGAAGGTGTTTCCGACACGAATTTCACCACAGTGTTGCTCAATCTGTATCGTGACGGAAAAGACAGCAACGGTTGGCACGCCGACAATGAAAAGGAATTGGGCAGCAATCCCATAATTGCATCGGTTAGCTTTGGAGCAGAAAGAGTTTTTCAACTAAAACACAATTCAATTCCAAATCTCAAACAAAACATTTTGCTAGAACACGGCAGTTTACTTTTAATGAAAGGGACTACACAACATTTCTGGAAACATCAAATTCCGAAAACGTCAAAACCCATTGGATCCCGAATAAATCTAACATTTCGAATTATTCAATAACAAATCTTTACAGTTTTACACATTTTAGAATAGAATAGGCAATTTATAAACCTATCTTTAAAAGAAAAATAGAATATTAAATTTAATAATTCATTAAATTTAATAGTCGAAAAACAACACTCAACTAAAAACAGTAAAAAAAAGTCCCTTTTGGTAAGAAGTAATTATTTTTTTTATTAATATTGGGAATATATTTGAAATCAAATTTAACAATCATCAATCCCTAATACCTGAATTAATTTTCACCTAATGAAAAAGAGTAGTCACAAAGAATTAACATGGGAGCAAACAGAAAAACTTGTTACGTTTGCCTTGGAGGAAAAAAATCCTTTTGAAATCATAAAGAAAGAATTTGGTTTAGCCGAAAAAGAGGTTCTTGAAATTATGAAAAAGAAGATGCCCGCAGAGAAATTTGAAATGTGGAAAAAGAAAGCTGCTGCCAGTAAGCCTAAACCAAAACCTCTTAAAATAGACGATTTTGACGAAGATTTAGACGGCAAATATTACATAAAAAACAAACTCGATTAATATTCTCGATTAAAATATTTACAAACTCCTTTTTAGGAGTTTTTTTATTCTATTTTTTTTCTTCGTGAATCTTTATAAACTATAACAAATACTGGGGTTCAAAGTCTATCAGGCTGAACAAAATAATTTATTGCAAATGAAAAATATATTCTTGTCAATTGTAGTTGCCACGGTTCTTTGCAGCTGTAAAACGGCCAATCCCACAACATCCGTTTCCTCAAAATTAATAGAAAAAGTTGAAGTCAATATCAATCTAAACAACATCAAAAATGACAAAGTATTTGTTAGTGTGAATGCCCCGACCATTTTGACCGATACCATCACTTTTCGCATTCCAAAAATGGTTCCCGGAACCTATTCGAACGATAATTACGGACGCTATATTGACGATTTAAAAGCTTTTGACTCCAAAGGAAATTTATTGGAAGTAAAAAAAACAGACCAAAATTCTTGGTTTATTACCAAAGCAAAAACTTTGGACAAAATTACTTATTGGGTAAACGACACCTTTGATACCGAAACTGGAAAAGGTTTTGGCGATGAAGATATCTTTTCGCCTGCGGGTTCAAACATTGATGCGGGTAAAAACATAATGCTCAACACTCATTGCTTTGTGGGTTATTTTACAAATTATATGTCCATTCCTTATCGATTAACCGTTTCGCATCCATCTACACTTTGGGGAGCCACCTCAATGATTGACCAAGATTCGACAGCAACCAATGATGTTTTTATAAGTTCGCGTTATGCAGAATTAGTCGAAAATCCGATTATGTATGCCAAACCAGACTACACCACATTTATTGTTGATGATATGGAAATTCTGATTGCCGTATATTCTCCCACAGGAAAATTTACCGCAGAGAGTATTACGCCAGAAATGAAAACGATGATGACAGCACAAAAACATTTTTTAGGCAACATCAACAGCACAAAAAAATACAGCATATTATTGTATCTATCTACTTCGGAAAATGACGCACTTGGATATGGAGCATTAGAACATCCTACTGCTACTACAGTTGTCTTTCCTGAAAGAATCGCAAAAGAACAGCTCATTACGCAGATGAAAGATGTAGTTTCTCATGAGTTTTTTCATACCCTGACTCCTTTAACAATTCATTCTCAAGAAATTCAAAATTTTGATTACCATGCTCCTAAAATGTCGAAACATTTATGGATGTATGAAGGCATCACCGAATATTTTTCAAATCTTTTTCAAATCAACCAGGGATTAATTGATGAAATGGAGTTTTACGGTCGCATCGCAGAAAAAATCGAAAACTCCAAAACAATGGACGACACTATGCCATTTACAACAATGAGTGCCAATGTACTGACAAACCCATTCAAGGACCAATATTTAAACGTATATGAAAAAGGTGCTCTTATAGGAATGTGCATCGATATTATCATCCGGGAGAAAAGCAACGGCTCAAAAGGAATTCTCGATTTAATGCGAAAATTATCCAACGAATACGGTGTCTCAAAAGCTTTTAATGATGATGAGCTTTTTGCAAAAATCACTAAATTGACTTATCCAGAAGTTGGTGACTTTTTAATAACTTATGTTTCGGGATCAACACCCATTCCATACAAAACTTATATGGCAAAAGTTGGTGTTGCAACAGTTCCTCTAAAAATCCCTGCCTATATTTTTGAAAAAGACAACCAACAATACATTGCAGTAACGGACAAACGTGAAATCATTGTCAATTCGGATATGGCATTAAATGACTTCTTTACAAATTTAGGACTTAAGGGTGGCGACATCATAATGGCCGTGAATGATAAAAATTACACACCTGACAAAGTGGATGAAATACTTTATGATTGTGAAAACTGGAAAGAAAACGACCCCATAACTCTAAAAATAAGACGCAATGGAGCAGAACAAGTCATCAAAGGAACCGTCAAATTACCCTACGAAGTAAAAGAAGTTTTTAAAGCCACGGACTTTTCAAAATCAGTACTGAAAGAAGCTTGGTTAAAAGGCTAATGCAAATCTGAAATTATCAAAAAATCCAATTTAGAAATAGATTGGATTTTTTTGAAATCCTTTAACCAATATTCAATCTTTCCAAACAATTTTCTTTATTTTGCAAAAAAAATAAACACCAATGAAAAAAACTATTATTGCATTCGTTACACTTATAATTTTGTCTTCTTGCGACAAGAACGAATCAAAGTCAAATTTACACCTTACTGGAACCATTAAAGGATTAAAAAAAGGCACTTTATATATACAAAAAGTAAAAGACAACAAACTTGTGGCACTTGACACCATAATTATGGATGGTGATTCCAAATTTGAAAGCGAATTGAATATCGAATCTCCAGAAATGTTTTATTTATTCTTAGACAGAGGCGTAAGCAATTCACTAGACAACAACATATCGTTTTTTGCCGAACCCGGAAACATAAATATCGAAACCAATCTAGATTCTTATATTGTAAATGCAAAAATAACAGGCTCCAAAAATCAGCAAAAATATGAAGAGTATAAAAAAATAAACGTCCGTTTTAGAGATGAAAATCTTGAACTAATTGCAGCAAAATTTAAAGCTTTAAAAGATAATAACCTAGAAGCTTTAGCTGCCTTAAATGTAAAACAGGACAACAACACCAAACGCAGATATTTATTTGCCACCAATTTTGCCATCAACAACAAAGACTACGAGATATCGCCTTATATCGCCTTATCCGACATCTACGACATCAATATCAAATATTTGGATACCATCCAAAAATCGATGACTCCAAAAGTGGCCCAATCACTTTACGGAAAAAAGTTGACTGAATATGTGGCAAAAATCAAGAAGGAAAAATAAAAAAACAGCATAAAACAAAAAATGCTTCAAAAACAATCTAATACTTGGATTATTTTTGAAGCATTTTTTTTTCGTGACCACGGCAAAATTGACTCCGTCTTTCCAGTAAAGCTCCGCTTTGAAAATAAAAACAGCATAAAGAATAGTTTAAGCAAGCTTACCATCTTTTATGCTGTTTTTATTTATTCGTGACCACGGCGGGGGCATTACCCGTGTATTTTGATTATTTGTTTAAACCCTCAAACGTACTGAAAATAAAGGGATACTTTGATTTATAGGTTTTAGCAATTCCGTGATAATTCGCAATAATACACTTTTGGTTGAGTAAATGTTAAGTAAGTTATTTTAATTGATTATATTTGATATGTTCAAAAAATCAAAACAAATGGCAACTTTAAAATACTTACTTCAAAGTAAAAGCGAAAATTCAAATATTTATGTTCGTTATTCCATAGACCGAAAAACGGTTTTGTGGAGAAAAACGGGTTTAATAATAAATGCAACCGATTGGAGCGATAAAACAGGGTTTCCAAAAACAGGTAAACAGGAATTAAAAGCCACTAAATCAAAGCTGGACAAATTAGCCACGTTTATAAATGATGCTCACAATGTTGCAGTAAGCACGGGAACGGAATTTACAGGCGATTGGTTGCAACTTCAAATTGATTTATACAATAAAAAAAATCCCGTTGTTGAATTGGATATTTTAACCAACTACATACAAAAGTATATTGACGATGCACCCTATAAACAAAATGCAAAAAAAGAACTTGGATTAAGTAAAGGGCGTATTTCAAATTTAAAGTTATTCAAAAGCACTATTTTAAAATATGAAGCCGATGCACTTAAAAGCAAAAGTATTTTAGTGCGTGACATAAATTTAAAGTTTGTTGAGAATTACAAAAGCTGGTTGTTTAATAAAAACTATTCCGTTAACTATGTAGGCAAAAACATTGCGAACATTAGAACCATTTGCATTGATGCTTCAAAAAATGACATTGAAACGTCAACACAAATTAAGAATATCAAAGGAATTTCCGAAAGCCGAGAACCCGAAGACATTGTATTTTTAAGCGAAGACGAACAGGAAGCAATTAAGAACGCGCCATTAATAAGAGAAGCACTTATAAACGCCCGTAAATGGTTGTTATTAGGTTGTTTAATTGGGCAACGTGGGGGGGATTTACTAAACATTACCGAGAAAAACATAAAAGAGTTAAACGGTATGAAAATAATCGAATTGAAGCAACAGAAAACGGGCAAACTTGTTGCAATTCCTTTATTACCCGAAGCCGTTGAAATAATCGAAAGCGGTTTACCTTATAAAATATCATTAGTACATTTTAACGAGCATATCAAAGACGTATGTTTAGAAGCTGGATTGATAGCACCAACCAAAGGACGTAAAAAAACAAAGTTTAACAAGCCAACCACTAAAGGCGTGTACCCTAAACACGAAGTTATAAGTAGTCACATTTGTAGGCGTTCCTTTTGTACTAACTTTTACGGACGTATTCCAACACCCGTGTTAATGAATATCAGTGCTCACGGAACTGAAAGAATGTTCTTGCATTACATTGGTAAAACCACGTACGATAATGCATATCAAATGTTAGATTATTTTAGTAAATTAGCACCTAAAGAAAAAAAATCCCAATTAGAGGTGTTCATAGCACAGGAACAAAGTAAAGTAATAGTTTAAACGTTCAAATTAATTCAAACACCACAGGCAAAAAATGAATAATACAATTCCGTTGACTTCAAAAGAGTTTTTTGAAAATTATGAATCAAATTTAAGCAACTACTTAAGTCTAAATATTGAACATAGTGAGAAGTCTTATATTACAAGTCAAAAAAGTCTTTGTAAGGCAGTCTGTGACGCAATTGAATGGCAAATGAAAAAAGTAATTGACATCGATTACCGAATTAAAGCCTTATCAAAACATATTTTTTTGGAGTATAGTCTTCTTTATAATAAACGTCCTTATGATGAAGACAAAGACCGAGATGATGCGGTTTATAATCTTATACTTATTTACGAAAAAATTGATACTTTTTTGGAGGTTAGAATACAAGAACTTAATACAAGTAAGGTAGTAGACTACCAACCCGAAACAAAAGTTATAAAGGATACTTCAAGATTAGAAAACATTAAAGTTTTCGATCCAAACCATTTTAATAATGATTGTCATAATTTGTTTAATTATTTAGTTGAAAACTATTCAAAGAAAGGCAAAGTTAAATTTATTAATATTTACTATTTTCTAAAAGATGAGGTTGATAAACAAAAATACAGTTTCAATTTTATTCAAGATGACTACACCATATTTATAAAAGCAAAACATCAAATTGAAATTAAAAAATATCAAAAAGCCGAGTATGATTTTATAGAACAAAAACGCATTTTAAATTCACACGAACAACAATTTAGAAAGCAATAATTCAAATAAACACATTATACCTAATAAATACCTAATTTATACCTACAAACGCCCTTTTATACGCCCTTAATGACTGAATATCATTGTACTTCACTAACACAGTAAGTACAATGGACACACAAATTTTATTTAACGGCGGTACAATTCAACAATTAGCCGAAGCACTCGCACCATTATTACAACCTCAAAAGGTTGAGCAACCACAACCCGTAAATGATTTAATGACCAGGGACGAGGTTTGTAAAATGTTATCATTTAACAAAACAAGTTTATGGAAACATACCAAAAGCGGTAAGTTAAAATCTTACGGCATTGGCAACAGGGTTTTGTATAAAAGAAGCGAAGTATTAGATGCGGTTAAACCTATTAATTCATAAATTATGGATAATAGCAACCCACAGGCGAACCGCATTAATCAAAAAACAAAATACTTTGATTATCTAAAAACAACCATTGCAACTAATTCAATGGTAAGCGATGCAACAGGAATACCACAAAAGAACTTAACACGATTTAAACGCGAATTTGAAGACGCGGGCGTGTTGTATGAACTCTATAAAACAATATGTAAAAAGACAAAGCACCGGGCAACGTATTTGACCACAAACCCCGCTTTGTTTCCACAGTCAAACCAATTAAAAATGTTTTAGGTAAATGGACACGGCAACAACAACCGCCGTGCCAAAAACCTATATTGCAAAATGGATTGAATTAGACTTTTTTAATAATTCTAATTTAAAAATCGATATACAAAACCGTATATCGGTTAATATCGAAACCGAGTTTATAAATGCTTTGAATGATATGCGGGGCGACAATAAAAACGGGTACGGCGTTTCGTTTTCTGAAATAACACGTTTGGCATTGGCTTATTTTTATACTGAGGTATTCAACGATAAAATAAAAGATAGTTATTACACCGTTGAAATGGTTAAGGGGTTTTTAGATGCAAACAACTTAACGACATACACGGCAATACACGAAATAGACGTACCTTTTTATAAATTGAATGACGCACCACTATTCAAACATTGCTGGTTAATAATTCAAAGCGCGTGGTTTTTTAATTCTCAGTATTTTGGGCAACACCAACATATTGACTATTTAAACCACTACATAACAACAGGGCGAAAGCTACCAATTGACAACTATAATTTTGATCTAAATTATTTAGAAAAAAAGTACAACGACATAGACACGGCAACGACTAAAAAAATACCGGTAAACGGGTTTTTATTAGTTAGTCAATGGTATTATAGTATTTTGTTTTTAGTATGTAACGAACTCAAACTTTCAACAAAGTATTTTAACGTTGAAATGAAAGGCGACAGGGAAACAAACCCTTTGCCTCAAACGTCACGACAATTGCGACCATTAACGCCGTTTAAAGTTATAGAATGTGACATCAAAAGCGCGTGGGCTACATTCTTAGACATTGAAACGGGGGCGAATTTAAAAGACCACATTTATAATAATTTGATGCTATCCAAAGGAATAACACGAAACGAAGCCAAAGTGTTATTTAACACGGTTTGCAATAGTGGTGCGTATAAAACCAAAGCCGAAACAACCGCGTTTTTTTTAGAATGTGGTTATACTCAGAAACAATGTGAGCACCTTATAACCTTAACACACGACCCCGAAAAAAAGTTTTATTACTCTATGACTGAATACGAACGTTTGGCAATTCAACATTTTACGGATATGAATAACTTACAACGTGGTACAAGGTTACACGATGCAATACTATTTATAGACGACAAAACAAAACCCGCAATTTTAACCGTGCACCCAAATTGTGATTTTGGTTATAAAGAACTTAACCGCCCTATTATTAAAAATAGTTTTTCGGTTGGTTCTAAACGTTTGCCTTATGCTTATATCAATAGTATTCCAAAAGGGTTTAATCTAATAACGAAACACGAAGCAATAAACCCCCCCGTTAAAGGAATTGCAAACGGCTTTGTTTTCTATGTTGGTTCGTATCGTTACATAAGTGCAAATTTTAACCTCAACAGTTACCACGAATTAATAGACAAAGATCCCCAGCAACATTTTTTATTACAATGCAAAACGATGTTAAGCACATTGCATTATTTAAACAAACGCAATATAAAACCCTTAGAACTCGAAATAATATTAAAACATATTAGAGAATACAGTAATTATATTTTTAACGTCAAAGCTTTGTATGTTACTCTAATAAAGTACAACCAAAGCAACGAACTTGTAACAATAAAACAACGTGACTATAATAACATAACGTTTCAAAATTTTGCAAAAAACATTGACTATCTAAACGCATTAAATAACGCCCGTATGCTGGTTAACGGCGACGTGAATTATAATAATTTATTTGCATTGATACAGGAACGCGTTATAAATAATGATTACGGTTTTTTAAATGAGTCAATGATAACAGGCAAGCGAAAAAACAATGTTTTGATTTACTCAGTGATTAACAAATTCAATTTATTAGTAACGGGGCGCGTACGATGTGAACGACACGGACTTAAAAAAGACCCTCTTTATAATAACTCAATAAAGAGGGTACTTTTTAAATCGTTATCGTTAAAACCTCAACAACAAAACGCATTTATAAAAAAAGGTATTGCGAAATATGAAAGGGAATTAAAAGAACTCAACACAGTAGTAAACAACAGGACAAAGGCGCAACAATTGTTATATTTATTGCGTGACGTTGGGGGGTTTGATGCTGAGGTAACAATAATTAAAAACGGTGCTATTGTAGAACAACTTAAAGCCGAATTAATAACAACCATAAACAGGCGTGTTTACGATACAATAAAACAGGGCGCAAAGGATTTTGATTTACTGTATAAAAAGAAACGGACAAAGGCAATAAAACCTATTACAGACCAAAGCAACATATTTGACACGGACTTAAAAAATAGTATTTTTAATAATATATCAATCGAAGACGCATACCATAAAGGCGATAAGTTTTTTAAAGAATTTGAAGAGTTTAACGGAATAGTTGAGGTAAAAAACGCTCCAGAACCAAAAAAAAAAACAAAAGCGGGTTATAAATTTCCTGAGATTAATTTTGACGTATAAAAGTAAAGAGGGCAACAACAACGGCAACCCTCTTTATTTGTTCAAAGGCAACCACAGGCAAGCGGTAAACCTCAACAAATATACACTATAATTAAATACTATTGAAATGAAATATTAAATTTGTTTTGTCTATAATAGAATAAAATAGGTTTAATTCACGAATTACAGAAGACAATCCAGAAATACCAGATAAAGGCGATTTAGCAGACTATTATTTGCAAAATAAGTTTCTACTGTACAAATCAAAAAATACATTTTAGGGTACACATCCAAAAACTACATTTTTACCAACGTATTCATTGATTAAAAAATAATTAAAAAAACACACCCTAAAATTAGTACAGTAAATTATATTGTCTTACATTTGTCCAACAAATAAAAACAAATGTATTATGAAAGCTATTTACATTCGTGTTTCTACAACCGAGCAGAACACAAACCGACAAGAAAATACAATAGAGGGCGCAAAAGTATTTATTGACAAAATAAGTGGATCTATTCCATTTTCGGAACGACCAGAGGGCAGTAAGTTAATGAATCTTATAAAAGAGGGTAATGTTTCAGAATTGCACGTTCATTCAATTGATAGGTTAGGTCGAAACACTATTGATATTTTAACCACTATTAAATTAATCACATCGTATAACTGTAATGTGATAAGCGAAAAAGAGGGATTAAAAATGTTAGATGCAGACGGTAAACCCAACCCAATAGCAAATTTAATGATCGGCATACTTTCAACTTTGGCAGAATTTGAATTATCACGAATTAAAGAACGACAAGCCGAAGGAATAAAAGAAGCTAAAAAAAGAAATCAGTATGTAGGTAGAGCCATTGGAACAGCTGAAACAACCGAAGTATTTTTAAACAAAGCAAAAACCAAAGAAATACAGAAATACATAAAAGCTGGCGAAAGCATTAGAAGAGCCGCAAAGTTATCGGGAGCTTCTATTTCATTAGTGCAAAAAGTAATCAAATTAACTTCAAAATAGTATCATTATGGAAACAATCGAAAAGTACCAAAAGCTAAAAGCAAAGTATCAGAAACTCAAAGCCAAACATAAAGCAGTACTTAAAAATTTTGATGAAGAAGTCAAATATATTATGGAACTAGAAGATGAAATTGAAGACATAAACACCAAGACATTAAATAATCTAATAAAAAACAATAAACGATTTAACAGCAATTAAAAAACAAACATTATGAAAACACAAGTAAAAACGTATTTAGAATTTGTAAAAGTTTATTTAGAATTTGTAAAGCTCTATGCAATAAACCGAGTTTCGACATTTACAGCTAAAACCCTATCCTTTTTAGTAAGGGGTACGTTTAAAATCGATGACATTAGAAAAGAATGTAGTCTTAAACAATTAAATAACTTAAATTAACATTATGAAAACACAATCCAGAAGCCTTTTATTATTACTTGCACTAAATTGCAAGTTAAGAGTTCAACTATTTCTAATTAGAAGCTTTTCCTTTGATATTGAAAGAGAACTAAATAAATTATTTTAAAACTACTTTTTAAAAAGGGATATTCTATTCCCACATCTAGCATAAGCACTAATAAAACCAAGCCTTTGCAACTGTTTAGGCTTTTTTTATATCTTATAGTATAGATTTTATCTATTGTAAATTTAATATTAATAGTTTATATCGATATAAAGTGTTATATTTGTGTAGTCAAACAAAAACAAAATATTACAATAATAGAAACACTAAAGCAGTGATCTATAATAAACAATAAAAAGTAAAATGAAAAATTTAAAAGAACAAAACAAAGCTTTTAGCGTGACGGTTAGACTATCAAAAAGCGAAATCGAACAACTGCAAACGGAATCAAATAACGAATTACTCTCTTTGAGTGCATTGGTTAGAAGAAAATTATTTTTAACACCAAAACAAACAGCATAATGACAGAATTTAAAAAAATCAGGATAGAAATTTATCTATTCTATCTATAATTTATAAAAAAACAAAATGGGCGAATTATTTTATTTAGATTTTAAAAGTGACAGTTTCGGACAAGTACAAATTGACGAGCCTATTGGCTATGCCTCAATTGATTTTAATTTGAACCAAAAGGATAATAAAATGGCAAGGGATGTTTCATTTAATGGAGGTGAAACCCAGTTTGAGTTTGTCGATTATCGCAATCACTATTTAGAGCAACTTTTGTATTACGTTCATTATTTCGGATTTGAAGCAAAGGTATATTTGGTTATAGTAATTAATGGGGTAAGTAACATTATGGGCGAATTAGACTTTGCAACCTCAACAACTGACGATTTAAAGTACTTTAAATGCAAGGTTATACAACAAAGTAACTTACAGATAATTAAACGAGCGAGGTCAATTAAAGTGGATTTATTAAGTAATAAAGACATAGATGGCAACCCGATAACTCCATTGGTTCCAGAGAATATTTTATTAATTAGCAAACCAGTTTATCAAAAATCAGAATGGAAAAGCTCATTTACAGGCACGGATAACAATAATTATTTCAATCCTTGTCAAAGCTTAATAGCAACAGGAATAGAAGACAGTACTATTCCTTTGTCAGTTGGGGCAAAAGACATAAAATTTTATACTTCTGGGGTGGTTATAGATGAGCATTTTCAATTAATAAAAGCAAAGAATGCACTAAAAAACATTAAAATATCCTTGAAAGGTATTGAAATGGACACAACAATAAGTAATAAATTGATACTTGTTTACGGTGGAACTAAAGTAATTTTAAAATCAGTAACGAAAGTACAATCTTTTTACGGTGACATTGATTACAATATTGATTCATTGGACAGAAATGCAATGATAAGCATTTACTTTTTTCGGGAGGGATTCGCAACGTGTAAATTAGATAACATAATCATAACAGCAGAAAGCACTTCTTACAATTCTATTACCCCCTCTTTTCGTTTAATCGATGTAATGAGTCAAATTGTTAAATCAATATCAGGATTAACAATTAATGCCCCTCGTTACGCTCAATTAGGGCAGTTTTACGATAATAGATTGTTTAACGGTAACTTTCTTAGGAATGTAAAAGACAAACCATTTTACGTATCGTTAGAAGATATAGAAAAGTCTATAACTGAAATGAATGCAGACTATGAAATACAAGCAGATGGAAAAGTATTTTTTGGCATTGAAAAGGATTTCTACACGGGAATAGAAAGCGGTTTCTTTGATAGTATGCAGTTTTCTGAAATGAATAAATCCTTTAACCCTAAATATTCTGTAAAGGAATTTAACTACTCTTATAAAAACTATCAATCATTAAAGGAAAAAGAGGAACTAAATTCAGCCGACACCATACACGGAGAAAGTCGATGGGTTTTGTTTAACAAAATGGTGGAGAATAAAAAAGAGGTTTCAATTGAATGGACAAGGGATGCTTTTTTAATTGAAGCAACAAGAAGAAAAGCTGTAGAAATAACAGCAGAAACAGCCTCACAAGAAGACAATACACTATTTGCTATTGACTCAATAAACACGATAGCAGAGCAGAAATTTACAGAAGTAACAAGTTTAAAACATACCTATAACAAGGACACAAACAGACTAACGTTACAAAACGATGGAAGTGTTAATTTTATCGTTTTAGGTATTGAGTTTGGAAGTGTGTTTACTATCAATCCAAGTCATTTAAACGCTGGAGATTACACTGTTTTTGCAATTGCTAATAACACAGTTGAATTAACACGAACAAGCGCAGGAGCTATCGGAATAGCTGGAGACGGTGCAAAAGTAACAAATTACACCTATACGCTAAACTTAGCTAGTATTCCTTACACAAATTACACAAATCAGGGATTTACAGCTATTAATAATTTAAACACCTCAGACCGTTATAGCAATTTACGTTATTCGGTAAGACGAAACATAGAAAACTATTACCAATCTTATTTAGCGACTTGTAATTTATATTGGAAAAACAAACCAATTATAAACACTTGGTACAAAAACAACGGGGATTGCTCAACCACTTATTTAGGCAAAACTTTAGTAGAAAAAAGTAATTTAACACCTATTAATCCATTGGTTACGCCTTTTATTTATGATAATGTAATATTTGCTAATGTGGAGTTTGAGGACTTTATAGCGTTGCAAAACAGTATAAGAAGTGATAGAGGTTATATTCGTACTATTGATAATAACGATCAGGTTGTAAAGTTATACCCAGTTACAATGAAATACGAAAACTTAAGTAAAGAATTAACTATAAAAGGAGAAGAAAAACACGAGCCTATTACAATGACAATCACAAAGGTAAAAGGAGTTATTACAATTAATAATCAAACACAAGTACACAAAATAAGTTACGAAATAAAAGACGAAAAAGTGTATATTTACGACAGCAACAGACAAAGATTGTATAACGGTTGTTTCTGGGATTTGGTGAGTGTAAACGGTGCTACGGCTTCGACTGTAACAGAATTAGACAACTGGTTGAGTTTATTGTAGTTGGGGCATCTTAATTACAATTATTATTAATAGTAGTTAATCTTTTTTGATAATCCTCTTCAATTTTTTTAATACAAGCAGATGAGCCATTGCAATTAGTCCAGCCTTGACTTCTTAAATTTTCTAGTTCCGTCCTTTGAGCGTCACAATCGTCCTTTGAGCAACTGATTGAAAAACTAAGCAATAACAGTAGTAATATGATTTTTCTCATTTATTAAACTTTAAAATAATTGCATTCAAATGTAATCAATTATAAATTAACTCGTTTACGGGAAACCTCAAAGTAAATGATTTTTAATAGGTTATATTTGGGTTTTATTAATGTAAATCTTTAGAAATGAAAAAAGTATTATTAATTATTTGTCTATTTTGTTTAACTCATATTTTTGCACAGCCTTTAATATTTGAGAAACTTGTTATAATAGACAGTATTACATCAAAAGAAGTTCTTTTTGAAAGACTAAACACTCGATTGATTGATGTAATGGAGGGACAAGACAAATTTAACAAAAACATTATCCAATCAGACAAAGAAATTGGTGTTATTAAGTATAAAAATGTAATTAGTTATGATGTAAATGAATTTATGAATAGTGCTAATGGAATTATTAGTTATAATGTTAATGTGTATTTTAAAAAAGGGCGATTTAAAATAATCATTGACAATATTATTCATAAAGGTTTGGGGGTTTCCATGGATGAACTAACAATAGATATACAGTACCCTCATAAACATTCAAATTATTTAAAATACAGAAATAGAAAATGGGTAGAAATTAAAGAATTTATTAATAATGAAATACCTAAACACATCTCAACTGTAGAAAAATTAATTCTAACACCATCAGAACAAGAGTCTAAATGGTAAAACTAGGTTAAATATTCCTTAACAATTTAGGTTTTAAATCCAGACCAAAATGCCACGAATAGCAAATTACCCAACAGCCGTAGAAGACAGTTTGACTTTTAGATTAAAAAGTCTAACCGAAAACAACAACTCTTATTTGAATTCATACGGAATACGGGCAGGAACAACAAACTGGACAAGAAACGGCAAACCTTATGCAAGTATAGGAATTACAGTAACGCATACAGAAGTTAACACGTTTATAAAATTTGGCTACAATACGGGAGGCGAACACATTAGTTATAGAGTAAATTTAATCAGTAAATCATCAAACTTAGGTAAAGGAAAGGTTTGGTTTTTTGTTTGCCCTATTACTGGCAAATGTTGTAGAAAACTACATTTAAAAGGGACTTACTTTTTACACAGGACAGCTCATAAAGGTTTAATGTACGAAAAGCAATTACAGTCAAAAAAAAATCGTGATATGTTAGGCATTTTTGACAAAGCTGTTTTAAGTGATGAGGTTTATGAGGAACGCTATAAGAAGTATTTTAAAACGCATTATAATGGCAAAGAAACTAAACGATATAAAAAACTAAGTTACAAAATAAAAACTGCAGAAAGTTACCCATCTGACATAATGGAGAGTTTATTAATGATGTAGCGTTTAACTAAACAATATTCTACTATCTGTTACGGGTGTAATCAATTATGATCTTAAATGAATATGCACTTAGTAAAACAAAATAATTTAAATCTGAATAACATTAAATATAAACCAATGGAAAACGGACTAACAAAAGAAGAAAATATTATTTTGAATATGCTATTAGCTAAAAGAGATAAAAACAATATTGTAAAACCAGTCGATGAAAAAATTAGTAAGCAAAGAATAAAAGAAATTAAAGATGAAGTTAGAAAAAAACTGGACAGTTTGAAGTACAAAGATTTCAAAGATTAAAAACTAATACATTAACGTAATTTATAGTTGAGGTTTGGTTCTAAATGACCCTAAATGACCCCAAATAAAAACAGGGTATTTTTTAAGCACAAAAAAAAGGTTTTATTTATCATTTTTCAACTTTGGTTGAGTAAATGTTAAGTAAAACCTTTGTTAAACCCTATAAATAGGTAATTAAAGTGACCACGGCGGGATTGAGGATTTACGTTATAAACGTACATAAACAAATAAAAAACACTGCTTTTTATATTTGTAACATAAAATTAGTTATATTTGCAATATAAATTACTTGTATTCAATAGAAAGATGTCGTGTGAATTGTCGTGTGGCTTTTTAATGCTGTTGAATACAGAAACGTTTTGGGAAGGGCGTTTTTTAAATTAAATCAAACGAAATTATGGCAACTTTGAAATACTTCATTTCGGGGAAGAAAAGTCCAACCGAAATTAAAATCAGATATCTCAATGGTCGGGCAATACAAATTGTTGCTGGTACAAATTTATTTGTTGATAGACAAAATTGGGATAAAAAAAATCAAAAAATTAGAAATGTGACTGCGGTTCCGGATAGGGATAAAATTAATTCTAAATTAGCTGATTTAAAAAATCATATAATGAATGAGGCAAATGTTGATTTTATGGAAGGCGAAATTCTCAACAGAATTTGGCTGGAGAAGTGTATAAATAAATTTTTTTATCGTCCTTCGGTTGACGAGAAAAAAGCACTAGAATACCATAAGATATATTTAACTGATTTTGCCGAATGGTGGCTTAAAGATAAAGCTCCAAAGTTTAAAGTTAGTGCCGATAAATATATGGACGACACCACTATTGGTCATTATGAAATATTGAAAAACTTGATAAAAAAGTATGAAGGCAAGGACAAAATAAAATTTTCGTTAATTAACAATGTTTTAATGGATAGCTTCTCTGAATTTTTGACTGCCGAAAAATATGCCGAAGAAACAGCTAAACGAATGATAGGACGATTCAAGTTTTTTTGTGGTCGTGCCGAAGCTGAAAACATAAAAATAGACAAGTCTTACGAGGACCGTGTTTTCGTAAAGAAAGACGAAATTAAATACAAAGCTCCATATTACAACGAAATTGAAATTAGCATGCACTATGCTTATGATTTTAGCTACAATGAAGTTTTGGACAATGTGAGGGATAATTTAATCATTGGACTTTGGACAGGATTGCGTGTTAGTGATTTCAACAATAAATTAAAAACAGATAATTTCCAAGATGATTTTATTGAAATAGAAACCGAAAAAACAAAGACTTGGGTTTCAATTCCTGTTCATTGGATGATAGCCGAGATTTTGAAGAAAAGAAACGGTGCGCTTCCTAAAAAAATAAACGATGCGGATTTTAACAAGCACATTAAAACCATTGCGAGAATTTTGAAATTTGACCAAAAAATGATTGGAGGAATTTCTAAAGTTGATCCTATTACTAGAATTAAGAGAAAAGTAGTAGATTTATATCCAAAATATGAACTAATTACTTCGCACATTTGCCGCAGGAGTTTTGCAACTAATATTTATGGAACAGTACCTAATACAACTTTGATGGCGATTTGTGGTTGGGCAAGCGAAGAACAGATGCTTGATTACATCAAAAAAACCAACAGGGAGCACGCAGAAACCTTGAAAAAAGTTTGGGATAGTAAATATAATAAAGCAATTTAAAACGAAAAAAAATAAATCGAAAATGGAAACTAAACAATTAAATGATTCCGAAAAGCTATATATGCTTATGGAGGAATTGAGGCTATCGGGATTAAAACTATCCAAAGCCTTGGGGTATAAAAGCCATCAGTCTATTCATCAAATTTTGAAAAGTCCTGATAAATACCATATTTCTGAAAGTATGGTTGACAAAATCATAAAAACATTTCCGGAAGTAAGCTATTGGTTTTTGAAAAGCGGAAAACTTCCTATTCTTTTGTCCGACAAATTGGCCAGAAACCAAACTAATATAATTTTTAGCGAAAACAAACCAAAAGAAACCGCAGATTATAGTTTGGAAATGTTTGGAACTTTAAAAAACATAGAAGGATTACTGGAGAGGGTTGTCGAACTTTTGGAAAGTAAAAAATAAGCAAAAAAAAGCCACTCGATTTGAGTGGCTTTTTTTTGCTTATTTATGGTTTTTTAATCTTATTGAATTCTTCAATTGCTATTTTTGATGATTTGGTAGTGAAAATATCTTTTCCATTAAGATAAATTCTAAATCCAATATAAGGTGTAAAAGTCATTTCTTTTGAAATATTTTGACATTCTATTTTATATACTGACTGCTCAAAAGTTTTTAAAAAGTTACGTATGTTTTTAACATTTAATTCTTCTTCTTGGTTTTTATTTTTCATTGCTTTAAAATTTTAGTTCTCCTGGTATTTAATTTCACAATTTAGGCACTCCAGAATTTCGCCCATCATTTTGATAGTGATTCCTTTGCGTGCGCCTGATTCTATTTCGCCGATATAATTATTTCTTCGGTTTCCAAAGATTTTTTCTGAAACATCGGGAACGGTAAGCCCCAAAGCTTCCCGTTTTTCTTTTATGAATTTGGCAAATTTTTCCATTTCTGTTTGCTGTGGCATTGTCTTGATTTTTTGTGTTAGTATATGCTGGCAATTACTGCCAAAGTTACTAAAACAATGATTAGTATTATAGAGCGTTGTTTTTTCATTGTTTTTAATAGTTTCGAGTGTTGAATTTATAATTGTGGCGTTTGTCTATCTTCGCTCGGAGAGGTTCTGAAATTTGCTTTCGGTGCGAATTTATAAATAAGTCGATCAAAGTACCCGAAGCTGTCCAACGTCCGTCAACTACTTCTATTTTTAGCGTATTTCTCATAGTGATACTAGTATTAAATTTATGTTTTTGATATATAAAATTTATGTTTTTTGAATCAAAAAAAGGGTTTTAATTCCATTCGTGAAGCCATTCAACGCCAGTGCGGAAATTTTCCTTCGCCTGTTTTTTGCAGTCGCTTTTCGATTTGCCGAAAAATACCTGTTTGTGTTCGGTTTTTGTGCTGCTCACAAGTTTAGGCTGTTTTGTTTTCGTGTAGATTCTTTCAACGAAAATTGCGGTAAGTTTTATTTGTTGCGTCATTGGATTAAGATTTTTGTTTGTTGTGCCAGTTTATGAATTCTACGCACGCATTGTAAACGGTGTTGATTTTTGTTTCTCCGAAAGACTCTAAAATTTCTTCACTTTCGTTTCTATTAGGATCGCAATCGCAAACAACAACCCAATAACCGCCTAATATTTTAAAGTCATAGTTGAAACTTTCAATTTTTTCTACTACTTCCATTAACCAGTTCCAATCTGAATGATATTTTAATTTATCATTGTATTCCCAACCATTTGGAAACGTTGTCGAGCCATCTACTATTATTGAAGGTGTTTTCCATTGCATAAAATCGCCGATAATCTTATTGTTTTCTGTATTCATTTTTTCTAATTTTTAATGTTTTCTAATAATTCTTGTTTTACGTGGCTGGCAATTCTCCAGTTTGTGGAGAAGTTAGCGGGCATATTGCCGTAAATGTCAATCACGTTAAAAAGTCTTTCTTTGTTCTTATTGGCGGCTATCAAAACGACATAAGGGCCAATTTGGGAGGTGTATTCTGGTTCAAATTTTACTTTCAAGCCATCGTTAAGCATATCGAGTAAATCATTTGCCTTTTTGTCTGCCAGTTCGTTATAATCTGGCTCCACAAAATCAAATAAACCTAATTGGTTTGTGATTTCTTTTTTCATCGTTTCAAGTTTATGTGATTGGGTTTTCTGTGGCTAATTCGATGCTTAAATCAATAGCATCGTCCAAATCGTGCTCGCTTTCTATTAAAGCTTCGGTATCGTCCGAAAACATTTTGTAAATTTCGGTTTTCCCTTCCCGAAATAAGGCTTTTGCTTTTTCGGGAGAGATCACTTCGAAATAATAATTTTGTGGCTTTTTCATTTTTATTGGTTTTTTAATAAATACAAGCTTCGGTTAGATTGTAATAATTCGAATTTCCTTCGTCATTACATTCGTCTTTTATCATTGCATTTAGTATGTAGGTCGCTCCTGCTTTGTCAGTAACAAATTGATTAACCAAAGTCACACTTTCTGCGTTTTCATCTTCTGAAATGGCTTGTTTTACCTTTTCGGAAATGTCATTTTTACCAGCAGGACAATTAATGATTGCCATTATTTTGTCCTCGTTGTTTGTCAATACGAAATGTTTTTCAGTATTGAAATTTGTTTTTATTGTTGCCATTTTAAATTTCTTCAAATTGATTAAGAGTACATTTTTCAATTACTATTTCGCTTTCATATTCAGAAAGACTTTCTAAATTAGCTGCTTCAATCGCTTTTTCTTCGCTGTCAAAAACTCCAAAACAAACTTTTGAAGATTTGCTTTGATAGCGGTCTGTTTGAAATAATATAAATAGTTCCATTTTTCTATTTTTTAAATTGATTTTTAAATTCTTCGGATTTAATCCATTCATCGAGTTTGGTTTGGATTTCGTTCTCAAACTCAAAATCTTTCGAAGCTTTATAATTTTCATCACAAAAACCACCGTAATAATTAGCATCAACAAAATCGTGTAAATCGCTAAAACTCGTAACAGTATTGGGAACAATTCCTTCTTTTATATCTGAAAGAATTTCTTTTTTCGCCTGAGCTAAAACAGTTTCAAAGTTTTTCATCGTTTAAAGTTTTTCAAAAATTAATTCTTCGCCATTGGTCATTACTTGTAAAACTTCCTCCCATTCAGAAATTTCATTTATTACGAAAATATCTTCTTCTGTGTGATGGTAGAGCGTGTATTTTTCGTTTAGTTCTATTTCGTCGCCGTGGTCTAAATTATCCATCATTTCAATGGTTACTTTGTCCATTGCTTCCATTAATAAAGTATCGTCTTCCATTGTTTCTATGTGTGTTAAGATTTGTTTTTTCTTTGAAGTTTTCTTTTTTCTCTTCTCTTTTCTCGTCCTGATTTTTCAGGCTCCAATTTTGGATTAATTCGAGTTAGTCTAAAACTACCTATTTTATCTTCTTTCCATTCTTTCATTTTGTGATTTTTTAAATTTGAAATTTGAGTTTTCGCCTAACGAATAAGGCAGTTTAAGAGGAAATAAACCCCAACTATCGAGAGGAATAGTATTTGTGGCTTTTGCTTCATTGGGTTAGATATAAAATTTCTCTTCTAACAACTTCATAATTTTAGAATCGTCTAAATTTCTATCGGCTTCATTCTCATAAAAATAAGAATTGTCTTTTATGTCTAAAATAAAGCCTAAATTTTCGTCGTAATCTGTTGTAATATCAGAATAACAATAATCATCATAAGACAATAATTTTTCTATATCCTGCTGCAATTGTAGATTTTTCATAACTATAATTTTTAAATTTGGTTAAAACTGCTTGATTAAATTTGCGCTAAAATCGAAGTAATAAACCCAAGGAAAAATACAAGGGAAACTATTACTTTGGTTTGGGTGGGATTTGTCATTTTATTGAAATTATTTGTTTTTGTTTTATTTCGCCCAATCCTAAAAAACTACAGCTATTTTCGTAATTAATAGTATTACTTAAATTATTATACCATCCATTAACAGTGTTTTCTATCCTGATATTTGTATAAGGTAAATAATAAAAAAATGTGATTAAATATGTTTTAAATGGTTCCATAATAAATAATTTAAAAGGTTAATTAGTGCCGTTGTTCGCTTCGGTGCTACATCTAAAATGCAACGGCTTGTTGTTGTTATTAAATTGACCTAAAATAATAACCGTTACTTTCGTAATAGTCATACATCAAGTCTCTGGCTGCTCTTTCCCAATCAATACAGTTATGAGGCCAAGTATTAGAAATTTCAACGCCTGTTTGTTCTGCCATATCTTGTGCAAAATCTTCATCGCTTGAAAATTCGCCACAATAACTTTCTTCTATTGCGTCAAAAAATTTGTCTGTATCTGTTACTTTGTAATTCCCTAAACTTGCAAAGGCTTCGATAATTTCGTTATCTAAGTCGCAAGACTCGCAACGCTCTAAGTAATTATATAAAGCGTCGAAACTCATTGACTCACTATAAAACGCTTCGGGAAAACCTTCATAATCTGTTATCATTATTTCTTCTCTCGGACTATCCAAAGGACTTTCTTTGTCACATTCTGCAAAGTGATTAATAATATATTCGTTTAACTCGTCGGCATCGGAAAAGCCCGTTAAATCTACCCAATGACCGAACTCAAATTGAGTTCCATTGTTATAGCTTGCGTAATCAGTTAAGAAAATTTGTGGAGTTGTTGTTGAAGTTGTCATAATATTAAATTTTTGATGTTGTTTTATTTGTTTTGATTAAAGAAAATTTGAAGGAGTAAAGGATCTAATTACTAGAACCAGAATAATAATTACAGTTAAAAAAATATAACCGTTTCTTTTTTCCTTGTTGTTGGCTGTTGCTTTCATAATACTTTAGATTTATGTTGTTAATGTAATTTGTTTACGTTGTATTAAATACTTGTTTCGCTGTCTTTCAGCTCGTCAGTAAAGGAATAAACCTTTATACAAGTTCAGCACCTAATTATTTACTAAGTCGCTGGATTTCGGTATTAACCTGAGTAATCACACCCGCAGTTATAGTGTTGTCCACTTGCAGCAATCAAATAAAACACCCGATTAACTACACTACAAATATAGTGCATTTATATTAATAACATAACCTTTTTATGTTTTATTTACATCAAATTTACATCCTATAAGTAAATAGAATCAAACCGCAATCTACCATAGATAAAACTTATAGCACCAGAACCACTCACAACACCCAGAATAAACGAAACCATTAACCGCAACACATAACACCTGCAACCAAGCCAAAGACCAGCTAAGCTACTGAATAAGAAAATGAACTTTTTTTTAAATCAATCCAATTCCTTTTTTTTTTTTTTACCTTTTGAAAGTCGAAGACTTGCAACCCTGCATTAACGCTTTCCTTCAATCATAACCAAACATCAACCCGTTAATACATTCAATCAATCAAACCGTATTTTATTAAAGCATATACCTATTTATACACAATGACTTTTTTTTGTTGTGGCTGTAACGACTGGGAAAGCCTATAAATAAAGGAGTTTAAAGCTTTTTATACGTTAAATATTCAGAGAATTATCCAGGATGAAACTGTACAGACGATTGTCAGGAGGTTGAGGACCTGAAATGATGGTGTAATTGTAGTAATCGTGTGAATTGTCGTTTAAATTTAGGTATTATTTTAAACTTTCCTTTATTGATAAGGGTTAACAAGGATTAAGTGTGACCTAAGTAGGATTAAGTGAACTAGTATGATTGAAAAATAGTTGACAATCTACCCAAATAAAAAGTCAAAAAATTAGAGGAACACACGGAAAAACAGACCCCCATACCCCTAAAAGTTTTGGTTTCCTTTTGGTCCGGGAACTCGAATATACCCTATACCCTCCCAACAGGAAAGGTATAGAGAAGAAAAATAATAAATTGGATAATTTTGGTATTTGGGTGATTGTTATATTTTGTGGGAATATTATATTGAATTTTAATAAAACGTTTATGAATAGTGTTAAAATTGTATAAAAGTTTTGATTTCCGAAATAAATATTTTTACTCAAAGTAATTAGTATATAAATTCTATGGTTGTTTTTGGGGTTAAGTAATTGATTTGTAATTGTTTGTAAAATAAAAACCTGTTTGAAGTTATCACTGGGTGCTAGTTTAACTATCAGTGGGTGCTAGTTTCGATGCAAAATATTATGTTTTAAACATAAATTAATTATATTTGCTGTAACGAAAATGACATACCAAATGAGTTTACTTACCAAAGAACTTTTTATTTCGACTATTGACTCACTTCAAGGTCAGGTTAGCAGGGATATTGCTGCTTCTAATGCTATTAGTCAGGTGTTTGATACGGATGCTGTTTATGACAACAGTTTGCTTGTAACGGCTATGATAAAACTTCTTCAATTACATTTTCCTAAGGATGCGAATGGTTTTTGTGAGATAGAGCATTATTGCTTTGATATGAACTTTGGGAAGATACAGGGGGAGGAATTGATTACTTCGGAAGATTTGTGGGATAGGTTGAATATGGTAGAAGTAGTTGTTAGAGACTGTACTTATAAATTCACTCCTTGGGAAATGTTGAATGATCCTGATTTATTAAAAGACATTGATTTGTTTCAGAAAGCTACACCTTCTTCGTTTGATGGAGAATTAAAAAATAGGTTTCTTTTAGACGAAGCAGGACAGTGGCCTACAAAGACCCCGGAATTAAAAGGAGTTTTGCAATATATGACCTCTACCCATCCATTGATTGACGATAATCCTAATCCAGATGGCGTATAAAAACTTTGACAGCTTTTTGCACGGTTGCGCTGGAAAGACGAAGCACAAGAGCTATTTGGCTGCCAAGTACTTTCTAGACAATGTGCATACTGAAACTGGATCGCAAATTTACAAGTGCGACAATTGCAAAAAGTTTCATATTGGGTCCAATTCGAAGACGAAGAATAAGACCAAGACGAATATCAGCAAGAAGGATAAAGACGAGCACCAACAGCACAAGAACAAGCATAGGAAATTCAAATATTGATTATGAAAGAAACACAATATACTCCGAAAGACAAAATCGAGAACGTGAGACAGGTTGAAGTTCAGAAACAACTTAAACTACATCATAGGGAAACTATTAAGAAAGGCCATACGCTATTCGAGATAAATACGGCAACAAGAGAAGTAAAAAAAGCGGAATACGAAACCGTAAATGACGCTCCTTACAGTAAGTCAAGGTTTGCTGCAGTAACTAAGCAAAGAGTGATTATACGGGAGAATTGCGTTTATAAATCGGCTTTGAATATCGAGAATCTTTTTAGAAAACTAGGTTATTCCGTTAAGAAATAATGGCAGATTTTAGAGTACGTGTAGGGCATTATGGCGAAAGCGATAAGGCTTTTGGGGTATTGGTGGACTTTTTTTTAGATCCAAAAGGAAACCACTCGGCTAGTAGATTGGAATGGTTCCCAAAATCGGTTAGTAGTCTTGAACGGGTTGAAGTAGAAAACCACTTTCCTGAATTTTATCTCACAGCTCCCGAATGGCTTTTGAAGAAAAACAAAGTAAAATACGAATTATAAAAAATAAAAATTATGAAAAATTTATCGATTATTAGTAAAAAAGTTGAAATTTCTTTAGACTATAATGCCGGAGAAGGAATTCGTCCACTTACAGAATTAGAAAGAACAACTACGATTAGATTTTTAGGAATACCAATTTATAGAAGTAATATAAAAACTACACTAGATTAATATTATGAAAATAATTATTCCAGGAATACCGCAAGCCAAACAATCGGCAAGATTCAGGATCCAAAAATCCAAAGCAAGCCAGAAAGACTTTGTGATGTCGTATCAGAAGAAATCGGTGACGGATAACGCTTCGAATATCGGTAAGACAGCATTGAGTCAACTTCCTGTTGGATTTGTGCCTTACGATTGTGCTATCGTGGCCAAGGTAACTTTTGTGTTTCCACCATTGAAGAGCTGGAATAAAGTGACTAAGCTTTTGTTTGAAAGTGGAAAGGTCATTTATAAAACTTCGAAGCCCGATGTTGATAATTGCTTGAAAGCCATTTTTGACGGACTGAACGGTATTGTTTTTATTGATGATAGTCGTGTTTCAAGAGTTTTAAGCGAGAAGATTTATGGCAATGAACCGCGAGTTGAACTTGAATTTATGATATTATGAAAGGAGAAATAAATAGATGTATCTATAAAATTACTTCTCCAAGTAATGCGATTTATATTGGAAAGTCAATAAATATAATTAAGAGACAAATACACTATCGTAATTTACATTGCAAAAGTCAAAAAAGGCTATACAATTCTATTGTAAAATATGGATGGGAAAATCACATTTTTGAAATTGTTCTTGAAAATATAAAAACAGACGAGGAACTATCCGAAAAGGAAATTTTTTATATAAAAAAATACAATAGCTTTTCTGGAAATAATAGCCTTGGACTTAATTTAACACTAGGAGGAGAAGGTAGCGCTGGAATAATTCATACAGATGAAACAAAATTAAAAATTTCTATTAGTAAAAAAGCTCAAAATAAAAATCCAACATTACGGCAATTAGAATATTATAAAAATCAAAAAGGTAGATTAATGCCAAAATCTAAAGATTGGACTAATAAAAATAGTACTTCAATAAAAAAGCCAATTATGCAATTCTAAATGGAAGGAGTTTTTATTAAAGAATGGAATAGCGCACAAGACGTTGAAACTATGATTGGGTTTGGAAGGAAAAATATATCCAGTAATTTAAGAGGAAAATCTCTTTCCGCATTTGGGTTTATTTGGAAGTTTAAAGACAAAGAAAATGTAGAATTAAAAATCAGAAAAAGTAATGCAGGAATTAAGAGAAGTGTAATTGATATTACTACAGGAACTATATATTCTACAATTTCTGATGCTGCTAAAGAATTTAAAATTAATAAAAATAGATTGTCCTTAAGGCTATCTGGAAAAATAGAAAATGAAACACCGTTAAAATATTATATTAATAACTTGAATTATGAAGCTGTCGTTTGATTTTGATTTTACTTTAACCAATCCTAAATACCAGGAATTGGCGAAGAAGTTTATTGCCTTGGGAGCCGAGGTGCATATTACCACTTCGAGAAAACCCAATATTGTGGGCCAAAAACATTTGTATGACAACCGACAGGTTTTTGAGATTGCCCAACAGGTAGGTATTCCAGAAAACAATATCCGGTTTACTTCCTATGTAGAAAAATATAAATTCCTAAAAGAATTTGATTTGCATTTTGACGACGACGACGAAGAGGAAATTGCTTTGATAAACGAGCATCCGTGTAAGTGTATTGGGGTATTAATTCAAGATTGACACAATGGAACGACGTACTGGGAAAACGACAAGACTGATAGACGAAGCCATTCAATATCTTTTTGAAAAAGGAGAATTGTATTTGTTTAAAAAATGTGGTTTTAAAATCGCTTCCCGAAGCTTCATTAGTTCCCAAAGGATATTTATTGACCCCGATCACAAAATGGCCAACCAAGCGCAACAGGATTTTATCTACAGGGTTATGAAACGCCTTGAATTCGAACACAAAGGCAGCCATAAAATTAAAACAATGAGCAAAGATTATATTCACGTAATAACCGTAAAACTATGAAATATTTCATCGACCACGAATTTTTAGAAGGACCACAAAAAGAGAAATTTCCAATATCATTATTCAGGAAACAAACTCCAAACACTATTGATTTAATTTCCATTGGAATTGTTGCCGAGGACGGACGTGAGTATTACGCCATTTCGAAAGATTTCAACTTGAAAGAAGCTTGGAATAGATTTGATTTAGAACAACAATCAGGAGATATGAGAAATATATTTCCAGAAGGCAGAAAAGTGTACTGGCTTCGTGAGAATGTATTAAGGCCAATTTATGATCAATTGATTTTGAACAGAGGTGTTTATGAGAAGATGCATCATTGGAATTTATCTGAACCTTTTTCATATCAATCAATAAAATATCTTTTGGGTCATTTTGGCAAAACCAACAAAGAGATCGTGGAAGAAGTAAAAAACTTTACGCAACCAATGTATAGAAGTTATTCTTTAGAAGGAGAAAAAAGATTTACTCACGGAAGTGTTGGATGCGGTATAAGTCCACCTGACGAAAAAGGAATAGAGAATTATGGCTTTAAATTTACTTATCCTCCAACTAACCCTGAATTCTACGCCTACTATGCCGATTATGACTGGGTGGTGTTTTGCTGGCTGTTTGGAAAAATGATAGATTTACCGAAAGGTTTTCCGATGTATTGCAAGGATTTGAAGCAGATGCTTGATGAATATGCTTTTAAAATAGTATCTCAACTTGAAGATGGAAATACTACGCAAGGAATGATAAATATTAAAAATAGTATTCCAGAACAAATAAAAGCTTTTAAAACATTTCCAAACTTCCAAAAACAAGATCCTTCAAAATCACACAACGCTATTGAAGATGCACGCTGGAATAAGCAATTATTTGAATTTTTAGCCAAACGTTAATGGAACTGTTTAATTCAACAGGATTTGAAGTGCAAGACAAAGTATTCGTTGAGTTAGACGGAAAGAAATACTTTGGAACGGTAGTAAGAACCGATACGGAACGCGACAGAATAAAAGTGGATTATACATCCAAAAGCGAAGAGCAGGTAAAAGACTGGTTTCATAAATCATTCTGGAAAAAAGTAACGACTAAATAAAATAAAATGATTGTTGAACTCAACGTACTTTGGCAAACGGACGAACAGCACGAACTCCAGAAAGCGGGAGTCGATATAAATTTTGAAGAATGTACGATCAGGGTTCATACTTTTTATCAAATAGCTTTTATCCTTCCTGGCGACGAAGAAGGAATTTGTCAGGTAGCCAGCAACGGTGAAACTTTTTTTGTAAAGGAGTCTTATGAATCTGTGAAGAAAAAAATAGATGATCAAATAATTTTTAAATGGAATTGATATGAAAATATTTTTAAGTATTTATGGTTTTTTACAAATAACAACCTTTTTTTGGTGGATTTATACAATGCTTATAACTAAGCCAAAATTTTTAAATGGTAAAAACCGCTTTCTGAAGAACTGGAATGAAGGAGGAATGTTTACGTTAATTTCTTTTAGTGTATATTCTTTATTATCAGCTTTAATAACATTGGTTTTTGTCGCAGCATTTAATGTTTTGACTAGCTTCGTATAGAAATAATACAATGAAAAAAAAAAGGTAATACAGTATTTGGCCAAGGACGTATCGCGAAGCTACAATGAAAATTTAGAGCTTTTGCGATTCGCTTCCGTTGCGGTGGAGTCTGCTTTTACCAAAAGGTATTTCAATTCCTTGCCGTTGTTGATGCGGTTGTCCAGGGCTGAAAGGATTTTTCTGGATTTTGTTACCGAGGAAATGGACGACCAGAATTTGATTACCAATAGTATTCAGGTTCGTAATAAGTTCAACCAACTTTTGAACAAGATAGGACAAGAGAACTATTCGGATAGTACTATACATCGTTGTTTTGCCAATCTTTCTAAAAACCACCTGCTTATTAAACTCAAAGGACGGGGATTATACCAAATAAGCCCCGTTTTCTTCTTCAAGGGTTCCGAAGAGCAACGCGCCAAGGTATTGCGCAGACTTTTGGAAGCCATCAACAAGGAGCCCATCAATAAATTGAGGCGAAGTTTGATTATTGGTAAAGCCCTTTCTTCGATTCCGGAGCCGGAAGCTGATTGATTTTTTTAATCAAATCCATTCTTTTTTTGTCGAATGGTGTTCTCTTTTTTGTATGATTAAAAGGGTTGCTGCTTTGAATTTCGTTAATTTTCTTCTCACAAGACAACAATTCATAGAAATTACACACAATTTCGTGGCCTTTCCTGTTCACTTTATACAGCTTTTTGCTCACATCCTTTGCATCCTGCAGCAAAGATACGTACCCGGTAGCCAGTAAGTTTTTTAGATAACAGTACCTAAATTGTTTTGGCATTTCGGCATAATCGGCCTGTGTAAAATATTGCTTTGGATTAAGAAAAAGCAAGGTTTCTAGCAATCCCAAATCGATGTTGTGTTTTTTTTGAATGTACTGCCGCACTACCATCATATTCTCGAGCAGGTCGTAACCCCGAAAAATAGGCAAGTGTTTTGCTCTAGAATATTTTTCTATTTTCGCCTTTCCTGCTGTATTGAGCTTTAATTTTAACCCCTTTTTTTTCAACACTTCCAGAGTGTCCTTGGTAACCATTTCGTTAGCTTTCTTTTCCATAGTCGTAAAACATAAATTATTTGTATTACAAATATAAATACTTTAGGTTAATATAAATATTTTCTATTATCTTTGTTTTTGTAATAGATAAAATTTATAACAAAATGGCTAAGGCGAACGATACCGACATTTACAAATACGATTTGTCTATAAGTCTTATGGATTACTTGTTTGGCACCGATTCTGTTGATGGCAAGAAAAACAAAAGTTATAGAATCAAGGATATCGTCCAGCTTATTAATGCTGTAAACGGAAAGAATAACCTGCAATTTATCTATTCGGACGGCCTCAATCCTGATATCTCACAATACACTACGGGTTGTTTTTTTACCGATACTCTTGACGGAGACCCATTAAACTTCACCCAATTAATACTCAATAAAAGTTCGCTTCAACCCATCGACTTGACGTTGTTGTTCCAGCGCTTGAATGAACTTCAAGACGTAGTTATTAAACTGGATAATCCAGCAAATCCCAACAACTTTTTCAATTTTAAGGTACTTTCGATTACCGATCAGACCGATTATTTTGTTTTTGATGTGGCGATTTTCAAGGATTTTTATTTTGGCGAATTCCTTAACGAGACTATTTATAGCATTTATTTCGATATCAAATCCGCCACGGAATCCGATGATTTAAAACTTGACAAAGGAGATTTTGAAGGTGATGCTGGAGACCTTGACGATAGAATAATAGTTTTGGAAAATCTACAAGGATTGAAAACAGGACTAACAGGACAAGCTTATGCTATATGGACAGGAGTGGGTTTTGTTTATGACGTGATATATCCTGATTACTACATTAACAGTATTTTGTACAGTGGTTCGACAACGACAATTACTCTTGATGCTTCCGACCTTGTTGAACCAAGGCGCGACACAATAGCTTTGGATGTTACAGGAGTAATAAAAGTTACCGGATACGCAGAGCCTAATCCAGTAGACCCTACGCTAGACCCAGAAACGCAAATATTTATCACGAGTGTATTAATTAGCGCCAACACTAGCGTTCCCGCTGATACTACATTTGTAGATGTGTACAAAGAAAATGTTGAATGGACTGGAACGTCCAATTTCAACAACATCAATTTTGCAGCCACAGATTCTGCAATACAAGGTTCGGTTGGTATAAAAGCGACTAATTTTTCGAACCTACAATGGATAAGATTTCAAGGAAGTACATTGTATCAACCAGGTGATTGGGATGTGGTTTCATTTAGAGTAAAGTTACTTAATACTTTTCCTCAAAACACGAAATTTTGCGTTAGACTTCGTAATTCAACAATGTCTGTTTCTGGTGCATATCCAATATCGGATGGGCAATATGGATATTCAAGAGCGAATACCGGGCAATGGCTTTACATTACCGTACCGTTAAGTTCATTTACTATTTTAGATAAGTTTAATGCTTTTGAAATACTAATGAATGGATCAAATTCAAGCGGGTTTATGCTTGACAATGTTCAGTTTTCAAAAGGGAATAACGTTCAATCTCCTTTGCAAAAAGCCATTGTTACCATAACGACTGACAGCGGAATTGCCAACGCAACTCTTGCAAACGACACAATCATTATGACAAGTGCTAATAATGGATTGTTGATAAGCGCTATTGGAAAAGTAATTACGTTCACTAGTCTTTTTACTTCGGCAATTAAATCAGGTTATGATAACGCTATTATCTCAATAAATTCTTCTTTGTCTAATAAAGTAGATAAAATAGCAGGTAAAGGACTTTCAACAGAAGATTACACCACTTCCGAAAAAAACAAACTAGCCAGCATCGATGCCACGCATTATTTAGCACCACTTCAAACAACCGTGCAGTTATCAGCATTGCCACAAGCGGGAATTTCAGATAAAGCGAGGGTATATGTAGAAAATGATTTATCTGATTATTTCTATGATGTTACGGCTTCAAGTGGAGATATTGCGCCGGATGACCAAGTGGGAGGAATTGGATTTTGGAGAAAAGTAGCCGTGGGTGGAGAAACCGCTGCAAGCATAAAAACCAAGTACGAAAGTAATCCTGACACCAATGCTTTCACTGATGCTGAACAAACATTGGTAGCAACAATATCAGGAAAAGAAGTAACAACAAATAAAACCGACACCGTAACAGGAAACGAAACGTCTTCTTCCTTGTTTGCCAGCATAAAAGGTATGGTCGATTGGTTGACTGCTACCAAAATTAGAAGCATATTAGGCATTTCAACACTATCGGGAAGCAACACAGGAGACAGTGCAACTCCTGCCGAAACTGCCACAACAATAGGTGTATTGATTGGAGGTTCAGCCGACGCAACACCAAACGATACTGATTTTATTGCTACTTCATTGACGGCTGGAGGGATTCTAAAAAAAATAACTTGGACAAATGCCAAGGCGTTTTTAAAAACTTATTTCGATACATTATACAAAACCGACACCATTTCAGTGGCAATGAGTGATTCATCAACCGCTTTGGTTACGGGAGATACAGACCCATTACAAGCACCCTATAATTTCACATTACTAAATTATTGGATAGGCGTGAAAACTGCACCAACGGTTAGTAGTTTGATTGTGGACGTAAAGAAAAACGGAACATCCATAACTTCTACGAAGGCAGGAATTGATGCTACCGAAAAAACAAGTCTTACGGGAACTTCTCCCGTACTTACAACAACATCATTTACGAAAGGTGATGAAATAACCCCAAACATTTATCAGGTAGGAAGTTCAGAAACAGGACGAAGTCTTAAACTTTATTTAGAAATTATTAAAACTTAGAAATATGGTACCAGCAGTATTGATTAGAAAAAGCACAAAAGAAATCATTAAACAAGGAAATTATCCAAGAGAAGATATGGCTCCATTTCTTGTAGGAGAAATTGACCCTGATTATGAGTGGTTAATAAAACACACTCCTTATGCAGAACCTCCTTATGATTCACGAATTTACATAATGGATGAAAACACGCCAGAAGGACAAGAATTATTGGAATGTCCAGAACACCCAAGTTATCCAGGAATAAAAGCATACACTTTGATTTTTACTCCAATAAGAAGAACGAATGAGGATATTATTCGTTCCATTGAAAATGCAGAAAAGGAAGCTAATAATTTAGTTTTTAGCGAAGCAGTTCATAAAGACGAATTTGCATTTATGCTAAACAGTGTTCATAAAGATGCCAAAAGTTTGGAGCTAACAGCAAGCGAACAAGACCAAATCGACAAATTGGCAATAGTTACGGTTGCGTTGGCAAAAAATAAAGACACCAAAGAAAATAAAATAGCACAGGTATTAGCAGGACAAGTTCCAAATATAGACGAAGGATGGGAGAAATCGCTATAAACCCGATACATAACGTACACAAAAAATATCGAACCGTGAATTTAGTAAACACATATATCTTTACTCCACCCATAACCTACAATACATATATCGGAGGAATCTCTGCATCTGTGAGTTCTGCATCGAGCCTCGCAACTAAACTCGGTATTTCAGTAGGTGCAATTTCTAATTTTACGGTTGTCGGTTCAGATATTAAATGTAAAATTACGGGTAGTTACGCGATGCCTGTAAATTGTTGGAATTCAAATAGTGTAATAACTTATTTTAGAGATTATGATGGATTAGTTACAAGTATAGGAGCTGGGGGGATAGATGATTATGGACAATGTTATGAATGGTATTTTCCAAATTGTTTATCAATCGCAAAAACAAATTCAAACTATTCGTTTCATAACAACCACACGCAGGGAGTTGTTCTTTATACTCCAAGATGCACGGATTGGGGAGGTACGCAGGGTGCTGATGGGGGAATGTTTCTTAATATTGGAAATGCACTTGACGCAAAAGGATTTACAATTTACGCTCCAATAGCGCAACAAACATCTAATGCAGGTGGTGTTGAGGGCGATTTAGCAGCAGCGATAGTTGGCGGTTATAACACGCTTAAATTTGTTTCTAATTTCACTGTTCCAAATCCAGTCACAACCTTAGTAGCGGGGACGGTTTACAATACGGCTATTCAATTGAACTTTACAGCACCAAGTAGTACAAATACGATTGAATATTATGAATGTTGGTCAAATGGTGTTTTTAAAAATAAAATCAATGCGAGCGGTGGTTATATTACAGGGCTGACGGCTTCAACTTCCTATGATATTACGGTTTATGCGGTTGATATTTTTATGAATAGATCATTAGTTAGTAATATGGTAACACAATCAACAATCAACTATTCATACACTGATACAGATGCAAATGCTTACACTTCTGCACGAGCAATTACAAACCCTTCAAGTATTGAAGCAGATTATGTTTTAATAACTCAATTAAAAAGCAATTCTCTTTATACTAAAATACAATCAGGATATACTTTTAAAGGAACTACTATTTCAACCCATAAATACAACTTTAAAAATCCAGTTGATACCGATGCTGGGTTTAGATTGGTTGCTGGGGGTTCTGGAAATACTTATTCTGAACTTGGATATAATGGTAATGGAACAGGCTACTTAGATTCTAAATTTATACCAAGCGCAAATCAAACGGTAAATAGTAATGGAATTACAATTGTTGTAGGTACAAATAACACACCTGCTGCCGATGTTAGAGAAGTAGGTTCTTATGTTAGTAACTCACAAGTATCACTTATAGGAGTAAAAATCAACAACACTACTTATAACAGACGTTCGTGGATAAACGGTACTATTATAGAGCAAACAGGAGTTAATGAAGCACGTGGAGTTTTTACAGGTGTGAAAACATCAAGCACGGTGCAAAAATTATTTAGAAACGGATCTTCAATAGTTACAGGAAATAGTGCTGGTACATTACCCAATATTAGTCAATGGATTGGAGCGCTAAATGCTGGAGGTTCTCCTTATGGATATTCAAACCAAAGAATCCAAATAATATTATTTCACGAGGGTTTAAGTGATGCGGAAGCATCAACATTATATTCTGTAATTGATTTAAGCGAGGCAATAGCAGGACGTAAAACTTGGTAAAACAAAAAAGGCGGGAGTGCATAAATATGAAATGCTGGTTGGAGAGGCCGAGGCCGCCTTTTGAACAAATAAAAACAAAAAATTATGAAAATAACCAACGACATACTTAAAGAAAATGGCATCTACAGCATCAAGCGGGTAATGGCAATAATCATTTTGATTTTTGATTTGTTGTTAGGTGTTTTTATCGTGATTTCAGACAAAATTTTGGATAAAGTTGTCAATCCTTACGCTATAATGGTTTTCAATTCATTGTTGGCAGCAGTGATGACATTGGTTGTGGCTTCGGTTATCGATAAAAAATTCACAACCAAAACCGAAGTATAAAATGGATTGGTTTACCCTATTTTTAGTAAAGCTGTCACAGCCTCTTATATTTTTTTTAGATAAGTTATTTGCATTGGTAATAAAAATAGACCGTTGGTGGTCAAAAAAAAATGATTACACCAAATTAAACCTACGTTGGATAATATTCAATACCCTGCTTTTTGTTTTTGCGGTGTCCCAACAAATACAAGTCAAAAATGCAAAAATTATCAATGACAATCGAAATACTGTTAATACTAATTTTCTTGTGGCCAAGGTTAAAGAACTCGAAGAATGGAAAATTAACCGCCTTGAAAACGAAATTACAGAACTTAAAGAAACACGTAAAATCGCTTTGGAAAACGAAAAAGAAATCCAAAGATTAAACTCTAAAAAATGAAAAATCTATTAGCCATAACGGTTTTTGCGGTGATAGTATTCATCGCCAACCTGTTTAAATCAGAGCCTAAAATTACGCTCGAAATACAATCGACTATTCGAAGCGGAAAAATAACACTGCTTACCAACCAGAGGAAATTGCTTGTAAACGAAATTAATTATAAGCTAGCTAAAAACTCAATCGCAATTGACTCACTAAAAAATAATTAATTATGGCAAATTTTAAAATTGCTGATAAACTTACTAGAAAGTCAGAAGGAGGTTATACTGCTGATGCCGATGATAACGGAAATTGGACTGGAGGCAAAAAAGATATTGGTGTCCTAATAGGAACCAAATATGGGATTAGCGCTCCTGTGTTAATGGCTTATTTAGGCAGAATTCCAACTGTTGCAGAAATGAAAAATCTTTCAGAAGAAACAGTTGACAAAATTTATATAAAAAATTATTGGACTCCAATTCGAGGAAATGAAATTACAAATCAGAATATCGCAAATGATATTTATGATATGGCTGTAAATGCAGGTGTTGGCACCGCAATTATTCTAGCAAAAAGGGCTAGAAACATTAAAGAGTCAAGTAAAATGGACAATCAGTTTGTAAAAACTCTAAATCAAGAAGTATGAAAAATTTAACAATGTTGTTAATTTTTATTTTGGTTAGTTGCACACCAAAAAGTAACACGGTAAATCCTGTAGTTCGCGATTCTGCGATTTGTGATTCTTTCCACACTACTTCAGAAAAATTATTTATTACTGATACTATATCAGTATCAAATGAAATATTTGAACATAAATACGATAGTCTATTGAGAGTTGTAAAGAAAAAAAACGATAGTCTATTTCTCGAACGATACAAAATAGAAAGAATTAAATATTATAATAAAATCGTTCAAAAAAACAAAACACAATTGAAGTTTTTATCTGGCTGGATCAATAGGGTTGTAAATAACAAATAAAAAAAAAGAACTATGATACAATTAAACTTGTTACCCGCAAAAGAATGGCTTTTCAAAAATTGGGCAATTGTCGCCCTTGTAGTGGTTTCGTTTCTGTATTTCAAATCCTGCCAAGGTGGGAATGAATTGAAATCGTCTTTGGTCGCCTCAAAAGCAAAACAAGAAAGCTATTTGGCAATAGCCAAAACAAATGAAGATGCTGCAGTGTTTTATCGCACACAAGCTAATAATAGAAAAGGAAAGATTGCCAATCTCGAAAAAGAAGTAGTTGATCTAAAAGCGTCAACAATAGCAGTTGACAATAAAACTAAAGAAAGAGTAAAAAAGGTTCAAAACTACACTTCGCAGGAAATAAAAAAGTATTACGTCAAAGAATTCAAATATTTGGATATTCCAATAGTGGCAGCGGGACTTGTTCATAGCGATTCTTTAAACAAAATGATAATCACGGTTATCGAAAAAGGGAAAGGAACAGCAGAGAAATTGCAAATAACCGAAAAAGCCTTGACAAAATCCGAAGAAGCCAACACCGAATTAAAACAAGCTAATGGCGAATTGGAGAAAAGCAATGATTCCTTTTCGGTAGCCAATGACAATTTAGAGAAAGCAAACAAAGAAGCGAATAACTCTGTTAAAATCGTCGAAAAATCCCTTCGAAAAGAACGGAACAAAAAAACATTCTGGCAGGTTACCTCAGGAGTTATATTGGCCGGAGCAAGTTATTTATTGATTGTGAAATAACTGTGTCTTGCTGGATATAAATTATTTATATTTTAAATATAAAAATAACAAAAATGGACGAAAAAAACCGATTACAAGAATCTAGAAAAAAAGCTATACCTGGATTAGTTGAAAAATATCAAAAGTTAGTTGACGATACATTCAAAGCAGTGACCAAAGAACTTCCTGTTTTTCAAGACAGAGAAAATAAAGAAGGAGAAGTTATCGCTACTTCAGAGCAGCAGCTTTTTATGTTTATAGACATTAGGAACAAAGCTTTGGATAATGCCAATAATATGTTGTTAAAAATTAATCAACTGGAAATAGAATTATATGCTCCTGAATTATTTGAAAATGATTTGAAAGTAAAAGAAGCCGAAGAAAATAACACTCCTGCACCAGTAAAAAAAAGCTGGACTAAAAAGAAAGCCGAAGAAAATAAATGATATTCTACCTAGGACATATTGCAGAGGAAGTCAAAGTTGACACCAAGACCAGATTGGCACGAAACAAAGCCAAGTCCTGGAAGTACGGCTATGACGAATCTATTGACGTAATCATCATTTCGAAAGATGGAACTCTTGGCGAAATTTATTACGTCAGTGGACTGTATATTGGCTTTCCTGAAAAACCCGATCACAAAGAAATTATCAATTGGGATAAAACGGCAGCCAACCAAAAGTGGCAGCGTGAATCTACTCCAAAAGGATTAACCGAAGAAACCCAATTCAATAAAGAATACATTCCGTTTATCGAGAGTCAATTCCAAAAAAGAGAAGAAGGAATCTGGATATACCTAAACGGAAAAGCGGTTTATATTCCGGGAACGTATTGGTTTTTTCTTTCCTGGTACAAAGAGGAAGACGGTTATCCCAAACTGCGAATTATCCAAAACGAATTAATGATTTTCTGGGAAGCCTGTAAAGCCGATTACAGAAGTTACGGAATTATTCACCTAAAAAACAGACGTGCCGGATGGTCCGCATTGTGCAATAGCGAAAAACTAGAAGTGGGTTCGAAAACCGAAAACAAACTTCTAGGAATGATTTCTAAAAAAGGAGCCGATGCCAAGAAATTATTCAAACGATTAGTTACGGCTTTCAAAAGATTACCGCCATTTTTCCAGCCGGAAGTCGATGGTAATACCACGCCAAAAACAGAGTTGATTTTTTCCGAAGCTTCCAAAAAAAGAAAAACGGGAGAAAAAATCACGGAAGGAGAAGGATTAGACACCGTTATTTCTTGGGCGAACACCGAAGGAAATGCTTTTGATGGTGACAAGATGTTCCGAGTATCGGTGGATGAATGTGCCAAATGGCCGAAAGACGTTCCCTTCTCTCAATATTGGGGTGTGGTAAAAACCTGTTTGCGTTTGGGAAGCCGAATCATTGGAAAAGCGATGGTAGGATCTACCGTAAATGCAATGAAAAAAGGAGGTTCTGAATTCAAGAAAGTTTGGGAAATGTCAGACCAATTAGACCGAAACCAAAATAACCAAACCAAGTCGGGATTGTACCGATTGTTTATTGATGCCGCTTTTTGTATTGAAGGTTTTTTTGATTTATACGGATTTTCTATTGTAGAAGACCCCGAAAAACCCGTCTTAAATGAATTGAACGAATACAAAGCTATTGGTTCCGCCACATTCTTAAAAAATGAATTGGACTCTCTTAAAGACGAACCCGAAGAATACAACGAACAGTTGCGACAGTTTCCGAGAAGCGAACGTGATGCTTTCCGTGACGAGGCCACAGACTGTTCTTTTAACTTGAATAAAATACTCGAGCAAGTAGATCATAACGAAAACGAACTTTTGCCAGAAGATGTTGAAACAGGAAATCTTACTTGGGAAAACGGAATACAAGGCAGCACTGTGAAATGGAATCCCAATCCAAAAGGACGATTTTGGATTGCCAAAGGTTGCCACCCAACAGAAGATTTTAGAAATAAGAAAGAAAAGAAACTAATAAACGGAATTACAGCTTGGGCGCCAACCGCTACACATATTGGTTGTTTTGGAGTCGATCCCTATAACAGAAGTAAAACCGTTGATAGTAGAGGATCAAAAGGATCCGCGCATTTATCCACAAAAACCAATACCAGCTCCTTACCCAACGAGGCTTTTATTGTAGAATACATCGATAGGCCAGCAACGGTAGAATTATTCTTTGAGGATATGTTAATGATGATGGTTTATTTTTCGATGCCGATGCTTTGCGAGTTGTCGAATGAGAAGTTTTTGACGATGATTAAAAACAGAGGTTACCGCCATTTTAGTATGAACAATCCATTCAAAAATTGGGCAGAATTAAGCGATACCGAAAAAGAATATGGAGGCATACCACCACAAGATGCCAAAGTGGGAGAGCAACAGTTTTATGCCATAGAAAGCTATATCGAAGACTATATAGGTGTTGCCCGTGAAAAAGGAAACCGAAAGGAAGGAGAAATGGGATTTATGCCTTTTACCCGAACCTTGATGCAATGGAAAGATGTTGATCCCACCCAAAGAACCAAGTTTGATGCCTATATCAGTTCGTCGTTATCGCGATTGGGCAACCAAAAACTGGAAATAAAAATGAAGCCTAAAGAAACCCGAAGCATACCCTTCACCCGATACAACAACAGCGGTAACACATCAGTAAGACTATGAGCACTCAAACACAAAAAATCTACGGAATGCCAGACCCATTGGCTCCAGATGCAGTAAAAAAATCTCCCGAATACGGATTGAAAATCGCTAAGATAATCGAACAGGAATGGTTTGGTGGCGGAATGATTTCGTCTACTTGCGACTTTATGAGCAGAAGACAATGGATTATTGACAAGCGAATGTTTATTCGTGGAGAAAACGATACCAAAACCGAAAAGGATTTGATTTCCAGAAACGAAGGCGATTTGGAATACAATAACCTGGACTGGACACAGCTCAATTTTGCACAAACACCTTGCAACATCGTAGCCAATGGTATCAACGACGAGAACTATAGGCTTGATATTCGTGCCGTAGATGCCATATCGGTACAATTGCGTAAAAACGTAATGGAAAACCACCGCAAGAATATGTATGCCAAACCAATGCTAGACAAAGCCAACGCATTGTTGGGTATCGATTTGCGTCCCAAAGGGTTTGTGCCGGAAGACGACGAGGAATTGGCCCTAAAAATGGAACTAGACGAAAAACCAGACATTGAAATTGCCGAGGAAATAATGATTGATTTTACCAAAAGAACCAACGATTGGACGTTTATAGAGCAGGAAAAAAATAAGGACTTGGTAAAAATAGGAATTGCCGTAGCCCGTGTTTATACCGACAAAAACGACGGTGTGAAAGTTTCGTATGTAGATCCCGAAAACTTTGGACATAGTTTTGTTAGAAAAAACAATTTCAGCGATGCTTATTACTTCTTTGAAGTAGACACGCTGACCATAAACGACATCAAACGCGAAAGTGATTTTGACGATAAGAAGTTGCGGGAAATTGCCAAGAAATATAGTGCCGTGAATTCGTCGTTCACGAATTATGATTTTGCCACTTGCGAAATGAATTCGATCTTGAATATGAAAATCGACGTAATGCGTTTTGCCTACAAATCGTCGAAAACTATTATTTTTAAGAAAACGTTGAACAAAAAAGGACAGGTTTTAAAAGTTTCGAAACGCGACGAGAATTTCAACCCGCCAGAAGAAATGGGATTAAAAGCTGCCAAAACATTAGACACTTGGTATGAGGGTAACTACATCGTTGGATCCAATGAAATTTATGGCTACCAAGAATGCGAAAATCTAGTTCGCGATGAAATGAATAAAGTAAAACCACCGTTCATTGCCCGTGCCACCGATATTTATAAAAACAAACTAAAATCCTTTTTGGGCGATATTCAACCCGTTTGCCGTGAGTTGCAAAGAGAACACTTGAAATTGCAACAATTGATTCTCGAATTGAAACCCGACTTGACCGAAATCGATTTGGACAGCCTTGCTACATTGGAAGGAGCCAAAGGCGATTCTAAGAAAGAAACTTGGAAAACCGCCTTGAACTTACTGAATGTAAAAGGAGTTGTTTTCAAGGAGCGCATCGATATGGGCGAAATGGGGATAAAAGAAGGAACGGCAGCCCGACCAATGGGGAATGCACAAGGAAGCGCCATTGCACCTATACTAAATGCTTGGGCGCATTATGCCAACCAGTTGTACAAAATAACAGGAATCACACCGGGTAACGATGGTAGTCTTTCGGCAGATGCCTTGGTGGGAGTAAGCGAAATGCAAAAACTAGCAGGAAATACCGCCACCAAACATATCGTAGATTCCGCAGTGGATTTTAACAAACGGGTATGCGAAGTAATCTCTTCCAGAATTCACGCCATATTCAAGTTTGACGACAACGGACGTTTGAGAAAAATGTATGAGAACGCCGTGGGCAAACACAATCTGGATGCTTTGGAAGCTTTGGCCGACAGAAGCCTTCACGAGTTTGGTTTCACGGTAGAAATGATTCCGTCGCAACAGCAGATGCAAAATTTCGAAAGGGATTTGGGTATTGCTTTACAGGAAGGCACTATCGATGTGGAAGACAAAATACAAGCCGAGAACATCGCCAAGAGCAACATCAAGTCGGCGTATCGTTATTTGAAATACCGTCGTAGAAAACGTATCAAACAACGTATGGAAGAGCAATCGATTATGGCGCAGGAGAAAAGCCAAAACGATATTGCCTCGGCACAAGCGGCAACGGAATCAAAAGTTAAGGCTTACGGACTTCAAAAGCAAATTGATGTTGATGCAGAAGCAAGATTATCATCAATTAGATTAAATGAATACTACGAGAAGAAAAAAATTGATGCTCCTGGAAATGAATTAGAATTTAAACAAGATGTTTATCTAGAAAGTATGAAAGTACAAACCACAATGGAGTTGAACAAGTACAAGGAAGATGCCAAAGACTTGCGATTGGATAGACAATCAACCCAAAACTCACAAATGATCGACCAGAGAAAGAAGGATTCCGGTCCAATAGACTTTGAGAAACCGTTTGATTTTGATTCGATGTTTGGAAATTAACATAAATAATTTATGTTATTAATCTAAAAAAGGACTGAACTTAAAATTCAGTCCTTTTTTTTATTGCAATTTTAGTTTTGATATTATTTCTACCAAGCAGTTTACGACGATGCTATTTCCTGCTTGCTTGTATGCTTGTGAGTCGCTCACGTCCCATTTGAAATCTTCGTTGAAATCCATCAAGGAAAAACATTCTTTTGGGGTTAATCGACGGATTCTTTGTTGAATTAATTTAGGTACGTGTGCTGTTTGGATTGTAGTGCATACACCTCCTTCTTTGTGATAAATATGCTCTGATACTGAACTTCTTTTCAAATCTCCCCGATGAGCGCCAATTACATTTTCATTTTCGTGCCATCCTGCAATTCGGTCATTAATAGTAACCCCTACCAAAACTCCCTGATTACAAGCCGTGTCTAAAGTCTGCGCTACTCCGTGACCTACACGACCTCTTCGAGTTTCTGAATTAGGATTTGAGAAGTTTATCGAATCTTCTTCTTCTTCTGCAATGTCGTAGCCTTTTGAGTTGTTGGCAGGAATAATAACTACATTATCTTTCTGAACCGTAGTAAGCGCATTACTAACTCCACTTTCGTTTATTTCAAGCATTTGCTCCGTTGGCAATCCCGAAACTCTACTTAATGGGTTTTCTGGATTACGACCTCGTATTGCGCCGATTTTAGTTTCTACATATCCATTTGCGTAACCGTGAGTTTCTGCACAAATATTTGGAGCTTCGCCATATTCAGAAAACACTTTTGACGCTTGAGTATCTTGGTTTATATATGATTTATCTCCTGATTTTATCAATCCTTCCATCATTTTGTCGCTCAAAAAATACTTTTCGTCAACTTCACTTTCAAGAACATCTTTCAGTCTTTTAACCAAATGAAATGGCTTTGGGAATGAAAAATCATTATCTGCATCATCCCGAATTCCAATAATAAAAATCCTTTCTCTATTTTGCGGAACTCCGTAATGCTTTGCATTCATCACCTGGTAATACACGTGATACGGAACGCTCTTTTCGTGGGGGAATATCACGGGATTACCATTCACCGTTTTACCTCCCAAATAATCAATCCATCTTTGAAACGTTTTGCCCCCATCATCGCTCAATAATCCCTTCACGTTTTCGAATATGAAATACCTTGGTTTGTTTACAGTGATAAACTCGTGAGAGTTATAAAACAATACCCCATTAGTTGAATCTTCTCCTTTACGTTTTCCTGCCAAAGAAAATGATTGGCAAGGAGGTGTCGGTACATAAAAATCAAGTGGCTCGGTTGAAATGCCGCGATTATAAACATTGAACGGATAGTAGAAAGAAAACTTTTTAGCAAACTCATTCGCTTCGTTTAAAAGCTCATCTTCTTTATTACTTACTCTTTTGCCTAAAACGAAAGATTGTACTAAATCAGCATAGTATTTATGCTCCTTGGATTTGCTCAACTCAATATCCTTTTCCGTTCCAAAGTTTAACAAATAAGTCTGTCTTGCGTAATAGTCCATATCGCAAGCAAATTGTTTATCCTGCTTAATTCCCAATCTACTTAACGCTTGGTCAAATGCTCCCACACCGCTAAAATCCGAACCTGTTTTTATCATATCATTTTTATAAGTTCCTCAAAAGTATAAATAAATTATATTTAAAACATAAATTATTTGCATATCATAGAAAATATCTATTACTTTGTCATTGCTATAACGAAAATCTATTGAAATGACTACCGAAGCCACTACCGAAACCCAAGAAGAAGTTCAAACCACAGACGTTACCGCTGAAAATAGCGAGGTTACAAGCGAAGGAAATGCCGATGCTACACAAGAGGCAGTTGTAGCGACTGCAGTAGAACCTGATGAAGAATCGATTAAGAAATTCTTTGCGTCCAAAGGGAGAACGGTGGAGAAACTAGATGATTTGTTTGTGGAAAAAGAGAAAGTGGTTGAAGTGAATCCGTATGCGAATGCCTCCGACCAACTCAAACAAATTTTCGAATACGAAAAAGAAACAGGTCGAGGCATAAAAGATTATTTCAAGTTACAGGAAAATATCGACGATAGACCTTTAGTTGAATTGGCACTTGAAAAAGTCCGCAATGAAGTAGGCGGTTCGTTTTCGCCAGAAGACTTAACTGCTTATTTAGAAGATGCTTTGGCAATTGATTTGTCGGGAGATTTAACTCCAACTGAAACTGTAAAGTTGACAAAATTTGTCAAAGACTACAAGGAACAGTTGAAAGCTGACCAAGAAAAATACAAAACGCCATTACCAAAAGCACCAGAAGCGAAGACTACCACCGAAGTGGAAATGATTACGCTGGCCGATGGACAAAAAGTGGAAAAAAGTGTGTATGAAGCGCACGAACAACAAAGGCAAATTTATTTGAATGACATAAAAGAAGCGGTGAACAGTGTTGCTGCGTCTTCCATTAAAATCGAGTTTGACAATAACGGGGTTAAAGAGGAACTGACCTATAGTTATGATTATGATGCCAACGACCACCAGAATATGGTTGCCATAGCGGAAGATCTAGACCAGACTGTCTCCAAACTTTTTAGAACCGAAAAAGGGTTTAATCATCAAGACTTTATAGAAAGCACTTGGTTTTTGGACAAAGTGAACCGGGAAAAATGGGCGACAGCACTTGTAAACAAAGCAAGAGCAGAAGCCATCACAGAATTGACGAAAGCGGATAATAACGTGAATTTCAACACAAATGGAATGCCAACAAAACCAGGCGACCCGAATGTGAAGATAGTTCCAATCAAAGAATTATTCAACCGCTAAAACCTAGAAATTATGGCTTTCGATTTAAAAACAAACAACCTCACTGGTGTTGCTGTCATTGACCAACCAGGTGGAGTTTTGGCCACAGACGCCAACTTTATTACCCTTTATGATTATGCAATGCAATACCAACCAGAATTAATTCCGGAGTTGCATTACGCTAATGGAAAAGGAAGTATCACGGGAGTTCTTGCTTTATTGGCAGGAGAAAAAACGTATGCTTCGGACGTTGTTCAGCATATGGAAATGAACCGTTTGCACAACAAACTTAAAAACGTTACCGTAGTAGGGAATGTTTTTACTTCTGCAACCGACCACAATTTGAGACCCAATATGGTTATCAAAATTTCGGATGGTGTAAAAGAAGTTCAGGCTTATGTAGAGTCTATCACTACAAGCAAAATCTTTGTCGCTTTGAATGATAAAGCAGGAGCTTACGGATTTGCTGGTGCAGTAGATATCGTTGCTGATTTTGCCAACAGATGGGATAAAGGATCTAAATCTTTTGTGAAAGGAAGAACTTGGAATCCTAAAAAATTCGAGAATTACACTCAAATCACTAAAGAGCGTTACGACGTGAACGAAAGTGATATGGCGCACAACATTTGGTTGAACACGCCAGACGGACCAAGATGGTGTAATACCGAGTTGGAAAGAACCAATACGTTGTTTGACAACTTGGTTGAGTTGACTCAATTTTTCCACGAAAGAGCTGCTGATGCTTCTGATTCTGCCGTTGCAGGTTATGCACAAGGTATGAATGGTGTTATTCCAATCGTAGAGCAATTTGGAAACATTTCGAACAGCTATATTGATTCCTTGACTGCTTTACAAGCTATCGCGAAAAGAATCAAGTTGCAAACGGATTGTACCGAGTACACTTTCTTCTGCGATCACGATCAAATGAATTATTTCAACGCTATTTGCGCTGGTGTAAATGCTGCCTTCTTGAATGGTGCCACTTACGGTTCTTTCCCTAATGGAAAAGAAATGGCTTTGGCTTTGGACTTCGTTTCGATTTTCGTGAGTGGTATCACTTTCCACTTTACTGCTTGGAAATTGCTTAACGACCCTACCTTGATGTCAGGTGGTAAATTTGATACAACAGGTATCGCTTACTTCGGATTACCAATGGGTAAACAAACCGTTCAGAATATGGAAGGTGGAACAGAAAGCAAACCATACTTATCTATCTACAACAGAGTGAAAGGTAATGTAAACAGAAAAAGAAAAGCAACCATTTTCGGACTTGGTGGAACACCGCAAGAAGACGATAAAATGACAATGCTTCTTTTGAACGAAAGTACTACACAAGTAGTTGGAGCCAACGCATTCTTCGTAGGAAGAAGAGGAGTTGTTTACGCATAAACAGTAACCTAAAAAGCAGGGAGTTTACAAAATTCCCTGCTTTTTTTTAATAACTATCAAAATGGGAAAACAAATTGAATTTAGATTAACAGACAAACGAACTCCAGCATCGTGGACATTGAGTGGAGGTTATGCAGTAAAACCGGGATTTGGAAGCAAACTAATAAATTATTATCCAGGTTCAGACAGTATTTTTGTAGAGGATCAAAAATCGGATGTGAAAGCAAAAGAGGTTGAGTTTTTTTACAACGATGTTCTTTCTGATCCAGCTACCTCTATTTTTGTAGATGAAAACAACAAATGTTTGCTTGATTATCTAAAAGCACACACTTTTTTCAATGCACATTATTATATCCACAACGAAGATCAATTGGCCGAAAACAAATTGGCTGATTACGACAAGATTGAAAAAGCATTTTCATTGATTAAGGAAAATGATGATTTGAAAGTTCAGGCTATGGCTTTGACTATTTTCAAAGAAGAAGCTTTCGGATGGTCGCCTGTAAAATGTAAATCGGAGTTGAAAGAAAAAGCAACCCGCAATCCAGACCTTATCATCAACGCAATGGAATCAGACAGATACGAAAGCAGATATCTTGCTGCTTTGGCATTCTATTCCGGTATCGTAAAAGAAGATCAACTGAAAAGTGCTATTGTATGGAACGACGAAGACAACGGAGTTGTTTTGCGTATCGCCAAAGGAGAAAACGGCATCACGAAGTTAGGCGAATTATTGGCCACTTCAACGGATGAAAGCACCTTGGTTTTACAGGAAATTGGCATTCGATTGAATAAATCCACTCCTGCAGCAGACGTGAAGGTAAATAGCCCTATACTAGTTTCTGGTAAAACAGAAGCAGAAATTAAAGCCGAAGCAATTGCAGAATACAAAGCCTCGTTAGAAGCTGGTGCTGCACCTGCTAATCCAGGTACTTTAGATCAAAAAACAAATACTTTTGATGCTACTGATTTAGTTCAGGTACAGGCAAAATACAAGGAAGTTTTCGCCAAGGAAGCTCCTATAAACAAAAAAAACAACCTAGATTGGCTTAATGCCGAGATAGAAAAAGGAATTTAAAAAACCATTTTCGTTTGGTTCTGACTTCCCAGTCACGAAGAAGCCCCGATTTATCGGGGCTTTTTTAATTTATTTCGAGTTGCATCATTAATTTTTTAAGCTCTGATTTGTTTTTGATTTTACCCCGAAACACATATTCATCTACTGCACTATCATCATAAATAGTAAAAAAAACATCTGCTAGATCTTTTAAATAAAATCTTTCGATTGTGTATTCAGGAATATGCAGATCTCTATTTTCATCTGTTCTTAATTCCCATCCTAAGCTTTCAATATCTTCTCTGTCAAGGTATTTTACTCTAAAATCTTTAAGTAAATGAGGATTTAAACTATAGATTTGAAGATTTCTACCGTCGAATATGTGATGTTCGAATAAATCATTTTCGGGAATTTTAATATCTTCTCCAAATAGAAATTTTATATCTATAATTTTACCAATCGCTTTTGCTATTAATTCTTGGGTTTTATGCTCACATTCAAATCCTACGTGAAATTCCTCAATTGTCGGTGTGTAATATTTATTTTCCATAATTAGGTTTTATTGATGTTGCTTCAAAGAATTCAGAAAGAGTCATATTTTCATATTGCTTATCTAATTTTTTTGAGATTTCAGATTTTTTTACATTTAATAATGCACTACGAGAAAGTCCGTTCCAAGGCATTGCGCGAATTTCTTCTTTCTCTCTTAATTCTCTTTGAAAATCTTTAAATTCTTCAGAAGGAGTCATAATTTAATTCCAATTTTAATAAATCCGCTATTTCTCATTTCGGGTTCTTCTCCGTAGAATTCGAAGTCGCCTCGTTTGTCACGGGTGGCGCGAATGCCTAAGACCCATTTTCCGTTGATTACGTAATCTATTCCGCACTCGGTTCCGGCGGTTGGATAGCCGTTGTTTTCGCGAACGATAATACCGCCACGTATTCCTGCGTAATAACGTAATTGCTCCCACATACCCGAGGTGAAGTTAATTCCTGCCGCACCCACCAAGTCCAGATAACCGCCTTGGAGCGAAGAGAAAGAAGTCACCGAGGCTCTTGTGTAGACCGTGCCGTTGTATTCGATTTCTGCGCCTATATTCAAGCCGCTTTCGTTTATTGAAGCGTTGGGATCAACGACGATTGCCAGGTTGAAGGAGTCGGTACGGTTTAGCCTGAAATTGGATTGAGCCAGAGTTGTGAGCGAGAGTAAAAGAAAGAGTATTGTTTTCATTTTATTTATTTAAAATCATTACTATTTTTAAGACAAAATTTGTCAAAACATCGACTATGTAGGAGATTGCAATTCCTATTAGAATACCGAATAAAAAGATTTTGTTTTTCATATTTTTTTTTCTTCAAACAAAGCGCAAGCCGCGTCATTGCTTTTTATTTGTAATAATTTATTTTTGGTTTTGTTGGATTTTCGCAGTCCGCAAAACTGGAACCTTTTTGAGTGGCATTTATCTTCTTGGCGGTGTTCGCATATCAGGCAAGTATCTTCTACTTCGTCGTTAATTTTGCTTTCTACAGTTATTTCTTTTAGTAGTCCAGCAAAACACAGTACAGAATGAATGTATTCTTCCTGCCATTTGTTATAAAAATTCCTTTTGTTTTCTTTTTTGGCTGGAATAATTTCTTCTCTTTTTATGATGTACTTTAAGGCATCGTATGTAAGATTACAGTCGGTGGCGATTTGCTTTGTTGACTTCATTTTAAGAAGTTGTTTGTTTCTCAATAACTTCAGTAATAAAAACAGTCTCCATACCTTCGTCAAAATCATCGTAACTTTCATTTATCACTTGTTTAATAACTCTACGAAGACTCTCTTTAATGTTGTTTTTTATTTTAAATTCATCAATAAGTTTGTCAATGTCAGCGCCACATAATCCATTTCCTTTTATTCTAAAAGAATGAGTTTTATATTTTCTGCTTTCTAATAATTCAAGTTTATCTTTGAATTCTTTTTTAAGTTTTTCCAACTCAAAAGCATTTTCTTCTTCTGGAGTAAAATCAGATTCGAAAATAAAGTATGGATTTTCAGATTCGAAATGAACAAAACGAATTGTTTCGGCTCCTTTTTCAAGAGATTCATCAACGTATTTTTTTAATTGTCTAAGATTACCGGTTCGCCTAACTCTTAATATTTGTTTGCTCATTTTATTATTTATTTGATTTAAATATCATTTTCCCGTTCAATCCTTCTCGAAGGATAAAAAACTTTTCTTCGTACAATTGTTTTAGTATCGGTTTTAAAGCTTCGTATTCCAATTGGGTTTCATTGCTTAATTCTGGAATATAGATTCCACAGCTTCCGTTGGATTTTTCGTGTTTCTGGTCGATAATTTGCTTTACTTTTTCAGTGTTATCCATACGTAAAATAAACTCCCCAAGATTATAATTGCCACCAAAGTTTTGCAAAACTTCACGATAAGTTTGAATATCATATCTGCTCGTTCGTCGTCGTAATTCATAGTAAAATTGTTTTCATCAAAAATATAAACTATTTACGTTCAAAACATAAACAATTGATACTTTTTATTTATTACATTTGTAATTACTATAAATTATTTCTATTTGAAATATAAATTTATTATGTTATGATGATCGACAGAGTGTATCAAACGGTAAAGATGCTGGGCAATTCAGAGGTTCGCGGGAATTTTAAGCCTGCTGATTTTGACAAAGCGGTCTACAACGTAATTCTGGAAAAATTCGAGGAATATCCTTTTGAATTAAACAGGGCGTTGAACAGGCAAAACCGTGGGTTAATTGGCGGAGGATTAGAAAATATTCCGGATAACATCCTTGAAAAGATGCAGCATTTTTCGAAAGAAGCTACTTTGGTTTATGCCAGTCCAAGTTTTACCATTCCATCGGATGCCAGAGATATTGATGCCGTGATTCATTTGGACAAAAACGAAATTGTATTGGCCAAGAATACGTCGCAATTCAACCATATCAAAAACTTCAAGCACATCGCTCCAACTATTGATTGTCCTATTGGCTTGCGAATAGGAAACCAAATAAAAGTACTTCCGTCGAGTATTGTAGCCGACGTGAAACTGTACTACTTGCGCAATCCATTGATTCCAAAATGGACTTATGTAGTTGATCCAATTTCAGAAGCAGAAATGTTTAATCCATCGGCTGGAGATTTTCAGGACATCGATATGCACCCAAGTGAAGAGGACGATATTGTTTCGCGTATTTGCATCAAGATGGGTATCAACTTGAAAGAAGCCGATTTGCAGATTTCGGCCACTAACAGCGAAACGCAGGAATTTAACCAACAAAACTCGAACTAATGGCTATAGAAACACCCGAAGCGTATTACGGATCCGAATCTTCTCACGGGAGCTACCAGTTTGTTCCGTTGAAAGAAGTTATCGACGGCTTGCTGACGGAAGCCAAACTAGATCCTGACAACTATCTAAAAAACACCAACAGGGGTTTGATTTTATATCACGCCAAAATGGGGATAAAAGAACTGACCAAATCAACTGCCAAGGCTGTCTTGAAAATAGAAATGACCGTGCCGGCGAATTCCTGCATCGTGATGCCACAGGATTATGTGGATTATGTTAGTATTTCGGCAGTAGTGGTAGATGGCAGTGGTAACAGAAAATTGCAGCTTCTGGATGTGAATACCAACATCAATACAGCCACGGGTTATTTGCAGGACAACAATGCCCAAATCCTTTTTGACAACGACGAAAACATTATCACCGCCGATGCTTCTAATGCCTATAATATTCCGTACCACAAATACGAGTTTATTAGCACTTTGGGCGGAAATGCTATGCAGGACACGGCGATGTTAAGCGCTTACGGTGAATTTACCATTGACGAGAATAACGGTAAAATAGTATTTAGTTCGAACCTGATTGACAAAGAAGTCGTGGTGGTGTATGAATCGGACGGACTGCAATGGGAATCCTTTGGCGAAGGTGATATTAAGGTTCACAAATACATCGAACAAGCCTTGAAGGACTGGACGTATTATGCTTGTATCGAAAAAAGAATTACCGTTCCTGCCAATGAAAAGAGAAGAGCATTGGACAGATATAAAACCACCAAACATATTGCTAAAAAGAATAGAGCTGGACTGGACTTAAACGAGATTTCAAGACAAATGCGAACTAAAACCAAACACTTGTAATGACTAATTATAGAAGAACATTTCTTGGAGGAAAAATGAATCGGGACCTGGATGAAAGAGTCATTCCAGAAGGAGAATACCGCCACGCGGAAAACATAGAGATAGCCAATTCGGAAGGATCGGACGTGGGTTCTGTGCAGAATAGTTTTTCGAACAAGAAAATGACTTCGTTGTCTTTGGGTTCCTTCCCAAACACACTAGGTAAATACGAATGTGAAGCCAGAGACAAGCTGTATTGGTTCGTAAAATCGAACAGCGGTTGTTACCTGCTAGAATGGGATAACAACAGCCAGTCGGTTTCGTATGTGTTGAAAGATACCCGCGTTGGAGCTGCCAGAGTTTTGAATTTGAGCGATACGCACTTGATTACCGGAATAGACAAAATCGTCAACGACAACCTAGAAGACGATATCTTGTTATGGACGGACAACAATATGGAAATTTGTTCCATCAACATCGAAAGAGCCAAGAAATACGGCGTAAACGGTTTTGATATTGAGGATATTACTTTGATAAAAAAACCACCTCGTTTTGCCCCGAAAGCTACCTTGATTTACAATGGCAGGGAAGGCAACAACATCGAAGAGAAATTTTTGTTGTTTGCGTACCGTTACCAATATTTGGACAACGAATGGAGTGCTTTGTCGAGTTTTACCAATTACCAGTTCAGGCCCAAACCGTACAATATGGATTATTACACTTTGGACAACCTAGGAATGGTCAACTCCCGCAATGCCGTAAACATAGAGTTTAACGTTGGCGACAAAAGAGTAAAAGCAGTACAGATTATTTTCAAAGAAAGCAATTCGAATGTATTGTCTATTATTGAAACCTTTGATAAAGCCAAGGAAGGATGGGCAGATAATTCTCTCCAAAATTTACAGTTTTCGAACAACAAAAATTACAGAGCATTACCTTCTACCGAGTTGGGTAGAACTTTTGACAACGTTCCTAGAAAAGCCAAGGCGTTGACACTTATCAATAATAGGCTTGTCGTAGGGAATTATCAGGAAGGCTACAACATAGCAGATGCCAATGGCAAAAAGATAAAGTTGGACTACAACGTTTCGCTGAAATCGATTCCGTTGAACAACAACAATTCGTTTATAACGGCTATGACTCAAATTGACGGTAGCAATACGGCGACGATTTCTAATTATACCGACCCTACCTTGACGTTATTGCTAAAAAAAGGCTATCTGATTACTTTTAATTTTACAATTGTAAAAACGGCTCCTAGCCTAAACACGCTTGTTTATGAAGCAAGTTTCGATTATCCATTAGACAAGGATTTTGCCAACCTGCAGGAGTTGTTTTTATACCCTGCCTTTGTTTCTTTTAGCAATGTTATCATCAATGATTTTGCGTTGACCTACCAAGACCATTTGGCTCCAGGAGAAACCGTAGTCACACCTCCAGCGTTGAGTATTTTTACCACGGGATTGAATGCGGTTGGGTTTAGCGTAACGCCGTTAATACACACTACCGATCCAGTTACCGTAGACGTGTCGCAATCCTTATTTTTCCAATCTTCGACTTATGTATCAATAATCAGCACTTCGTCTTCGGCTTCCTGCAAGTCGAACAGGGATTATGAAGTAGGATTGGAATATTACGATACCGTGAGCAGGGAGACCGTAACCCTTACCTGTCCCAACAATTCGATTTATATTCCTAATGAAATGTCGGAATACAAAAATACGTTGAGTGTGGAAATTAACAATCTTCCGCCTTATTTTGCCGACAGGTTTAAATTGGTTGTAAAAACGCCTATGTTATCTTATTACACCATCATCGTCAATAATTTTTATATTGAAGGTGCTTTTGTATGGATCAAACTGGAAGGCTCTAATCTGGACAAAGTACACGTAGGAGAATATCTTATATTGAAATCGGCTTTGGGTGATATTAAAAACACCATCATCAAGACCAAGATATTAGAGATAGGTCAAAAAACAAAAGATTTTATTGCTACTACCGATATCGAGGAGCCAGAAGGTACTTATATGAAAATAAGACCGAATGAGTTTGCGATGAAACAAGCGGATAATTTATTATATCCTGATTTTAAATCATATTCTTCAACAAATAAAGATCAGTTTCCAATAGCCTACTTAGATTTAAACACCGTTCTTAATACTTTAACAGGATTAAACGAGAAACAAAAACTAACCCCAGGTAATGAAATAAAATTCAAGTTTTTAAGTAAATTTAATTATAAAAAAGGATGGTCCAACAAGTTGTTTGAACAGACTTATAGAATTTTAAGGAATTATAACAACGTCGAAGAGTGGTTTAATGAAATAATAGATGGAAACTCGCTAAAAGGCGAAGAGGATTGCGATTACAACGGCAATGTTTCGATTGTTGTAGGATATGTAGAAACCATTCAAGCGGTAAGGTCTGCTTTTGATGTTTTTACTCCGGATCCTGCTGGAAAAGAATATTTAAAAGTTGTAGGGCTTGAAGATGGTACCGCCTCAGGTTTTACGGTAGATATAAAAAGCGGGTATTTAGATGCTTTAGTAGAAATCCGCATCACTACTGGCGACTACATATTTGAAACGGAACCTAAAAAAGACATAACCCAAAACTTGTTTTACAAAACGGAACAAACTTTTGAGGTCATTGGAGGCAATCACCAAGGCAACGTGCAAAACCAAAACGGAGCTGCCGTTCCTTGTATTATCGATTTGGATTATTTCAACTGTTTTGCACAAGGCAATGGAGTGGAAAGTTATCAGGTAAAAGACGCTTTCAACAAACCGTACCTAAACATTGACACCAGACCTACATCGACCATTACCGAGGAATACAAAGAAGTAAGGCGATTATCAGACTTGACGTATGCTGAAACTTATGTGGAAAGCACCAATAGAAACGGACTAAACGAATTTAACCAATCGAGAGGCAACTTCAAGGAGTTGGACAAAAGCTTTGGTGAGATTACCAAGCTTGTGAGTCGTGACAACGAATTAGTAGTTTTTCAATCGGAGAAAGCTTCGCAGGTATTGTATGAGAAAGACGAGATTTCGAGTTCTGACGGAAAAGCGACCTTGGTTGCGGTAGATTATGTGTTGGGTAGACAGATTCCGTATATGGGGCAAAACGGCTGCCAAAACCCAGAAAGCGTTGCCGTACAGGACCGACAAATTTATTATGCCAATACTGGAAATGGAATTTTCCAGAGATTGTCTACGGACGGCGTTGACACCATCGTGAAAGGAATGACGAGTTATTTCAGAAACCTTTTTATAGAAAGACCCAACGCGAAGGTATTGGGAGGCATAGACCCTTATTTTGGCAAATACGTAGTTTCGGTAGGTGATGAACCTATAACCATTCTGGAGCTGCAATGTGGCAATATTATTTCGAAACACGCCATTGGTGTTGCTTTTACCTATCATTTCAAGATCAACGAATTGTCGGGCAATATTGTATTGGATTATGATATAACCGAAGGAAACGCCACTATTGAAGCTTTGTTTGATGGAGAAGTAACCGTAGTTTCGAATGTGACCGGAACGGGAAGTTTGGTTATTCCGAGAACGACCTTGGACGAAAATATTGTTGCCGTTACCGTTACGCCCGTTGGAGAAAACGCCAGTTATGAAATAGCCAACAATTGCCCAGAGGGAGTTCCGTTGAAGATTGTTTCGATAGTTCTTGGCGATGCTTTGGACGATACAAAATCGATTACCAACCGTTTCAAATGGGGCGTTACGCCTTATTACGAAACCTTGGACACATTTTTAGCTACTCCATTGACCCGATTCTCGGAAGAGACAGGCGTGGAAGGGCAAGGCAAGTTTCCGCTACGAGGCAGTACCGTAAACATCCAGTCATATAGCAAGGTTGGACAGTTGGGAGAATTTAGCATAGCAAACGATAATCGTTTGGGTTATTTGATTTCGCCAACCGTTTACACTAGTGCCGATGTTGCCACCATTTTAGGTTTGTCCACCTTTCCTACTGTTACGGAAAGCATTGAAAACATTACCAACGTAGTGAACCAAGCCAGTTTTGCTTTTGCCAAAACCACCGATGCCCAGATATTGTACTTGATTTGGGATTATACAGATAGGAACATCACTTTGGAAGACGATAGTTTTACCGTTGATAATGCAGGAGCTTATATCGCCAATGTGCTATCGAACGACACGATTACAGGAACGCCAGTAGTTACCATTGTAACGCCACCGGCTAACGGAACGGCAGTAGTAAACTTGGATAATACGATAACCTACACCCACGACGGAACAACCACGCTGACCGATTCTTATGTGTACCAAGTAACGAACGGCATTTCTACTGGAACAGCCACCGTTTCGATAATCATAAATGCGGTTGGAACCGTTGGTTATTGTTCCGTTTGGGAAGCGCACAATAATAGCAACATATCAATGTCGATAGACGGATATATTGATTTTACAACTGCTTTGGCAGGAAGAAGCATCAACACAGGTTCCGGCGTATCGGTTGGAACTATTACGCAATACAGAATAAATGGAAGTATCGTTCCTTGCAGCATACCAATGACGTTTACATCGAATCAGGCTATAATTCATAACGAGCACTTACCGGTAGTGTTGGACAAAGTATTGACAAGTATTAGTTTTTACATCGAAATTATTTGCACCAACGGTTCTGAAATATTCGTGAGTGGCGAAAACAACGCTATTGACACACCTGGAGCGATGGATTCTAGTTATGATGATTGCACAATTTAACAACAACAAAAATGGCTAAAAAAACAATCACTTATTCCGAAAACACAAAAGGCTGGACTTCGTTCTTTAGTTACGAGCCGGATATGTTGTGCAAGTTGAACAACCGTTTTTTTTCGATAAAAGACGGTCAGTTATGGATGCACAATGACGAAAGTAATCCGGTGATGAATAATTTTTATGGTGTGCAATATTCCTCAAAAATAGACACGATTTTCAACCAAGACAATTCGGAAGACAAGATATTCAAGACGATGGTATTGGAAGGAAACCAGCCTTGGGATGTTGCGGTGAAAACCAATTTAGCCAACAGTACGATAAAAAACACCGAATTCAACCAACGGGAAAGCCGACAGTTTGCCTATTTGCGAAAAAACGAAGATTCCAACGACCTGCACGGAAACACGGCGCAGGGAATTGGAGTGATTACAGGCGTAACCACCGTGGGAACCGTTAGGACGATCACGTACAATACCATTCCGAATTTCGTGAGCATTGGTGATAAACTATATCAATTAAACGGAAACGTACAGGAATATCTCGGAACGATAGATAGTATCGATTTTAAAAATGGTAAGGTAACGGTACAAATTCCACCGTCTCCAAGAAAACACAGTTCAAAATTTAACTTAAAATTCAATTAAAATGGATAGAGCAGCATTAGACACCGCAATAGATACAGTATTCGACGATACTATAGCAGACTATAGTTTAGACCCTTCAGAAGAAGGAGCCGTATTAAAAACACTTGCTGATTATACAGATCAGGAAGTAAGGACCAAGATTGTAAAGAAAACGATTACCCACGCTCAATTGTTAGCGTTAATGACTACGCCAATTGAGTTAATTCCTGCCGTGGCAGGAAAGGCGTATCTGCCAATGCATTTTTTGTTAAAATATGTTGATAATTTGGGATGGGGAAATTCAGGAAGTCCTTGGATTATTAAATTAGCAGGACAATCTATAAGTAATTTTAGCACTCAAATAGGCAGTTCTTCAGTTACTGAACAAACTGTGGCGGCTTTGGCAGGGAATTTATCGACAACTGGAAGTTTTTTTAACGAAGCATTAATTATAACAGCTACGTCCAATCCATCAACTCCTGCCGACCCCAATACCACGGCGGTTGTTTATGTTACTTATGCTGAAATAATTCTTTAAATAAAAAACTATGCCAGAAATAATAGTTACCCCGACAATAGGATTATTCAGTTTTTCTAAAAAAAATGCCCGTATCGAAGGCGGGGAAATCCGTGGGTATTTTATGGAAGTGGCTTTGGAAAACGCCTCTACCGAGAAAGTGGAGTTGTTTGCCATAAATACCAATGCCGTGCCATCATCGATTAACTTAAACGAGAAGTAAAATGGGTTTTTCCATTCGGTTTTTGACGGACAGTGATTATGAGTTGCTTTGCCAATGGTGGAAGGACTGGAAATGGGATGCTCCGCCCCGAGACTTTCTGCCCCAGAACGGATTGGGCGGCATAATGGTAGAGAAAGATGGTGTTCCCGTAGTGGCTGGATTTGTGTATTTTACCAATAGCGCCGTTGCCTGGAGCGAATTTATCATATCTGATTTTCAGTACAGGGAAAAAGACCGAAAACAAGCCAAGCAAATCTTGATTTTTGAATTGTGCGAATTGGCGAGAAGCAAAGGAAGCAAGTATATTTATACCGTGGTAAAAAACCAATTCCTAAAAAAAGACTACGAAGAAGCTGGTTTTACTAATGGGAGCAAAAAAGTGGATGAAATGGTTATGTTTTTGTAAACTTATAACCGTAGGATTTGAAATGTTTGTTATGAAGAATCTCTAATTGTTTTTGATATTCTTGTTCGTCATTATTCATTCTCAATATAACATCAATCAAATTTTCTTTTGGTTTATTGATAGATTCTTGATTCTTTCTTTCTATAAATGCCACAAGTCCTTCTCCTTCTTTAATATCATTATAGAAAGGATTATTCTTTTTGTATAATTCATATTTTTCAGATGAAAATAGATCTTTTACAGACTGAGGAATGTTTTTGTAAATATGCTCTTGCGGGAAATATTCGGGGTATTTATCAATAATACTATTGATTTTTTGGTATAATTCTAAACCACAATGAAAAGTACCGTTATAAGGACCAGTGATTGCAACAACCCATAAAACTTCTTCAGGAATATTATTCATTTGTATTTTGGTTATGATTTTGTAAAAAAAAAACCACCTTAAAAGGGTGGTTTTTCAATAAGACTTATCAGATTATTAACCCTACCTTTTTCAGGCTGACCAGATTTATTATCCTGTCTTATTTTGATTTAAAATTTTAAAAAAATCATTCTTTTGCATTTCATCTACAAAATAAAATTCTTTTCCTTCATACATTAAAGAAACACAATTTAGATAATTACTTTGAGTATTTTCAAAACTAGCACTGATTTCTGTTTTACCAACAGCATCGTCTCTAATTTTTAAAGCATCTTCCCAATTACAAAATATTAAAATAGGAGTGTTTTTATTTGAAAAGCAATCTGCAATTCCTTTTATCATTAAATTTTCCATATTCGTTTTTTTTAAATTAAATCGGCCTTGATATTGTCGCAGCCGATTCCTCTCTATTTAGCGGGATTTCATTGCTACTAAGTTTTGTCGGGTGATTTTGTTAAGCTGTAACTATCTAAAATCACTTAATCGATACGTTACCCTGTTATTCCGTCTGACAAATCTCATTACTATCCCTTCGTGTGGTTGTGGAGAAGAATGGATTTGAACCACTGACCTGCTGTCGAATTATACATTTCCATTTCCTAGAACGGAATCGATGTTTTTGCAACTGCTCTAACAAACTGAGCTACTTCCCCCTATAAATTATATTTTTCAAATATATAAACTATTTACGTTCAAGATATAAAGTTTTGATACTATTTATTTATTACATTTGTATTTGATATAAATATTTTCTATTGTTAATGTAATAAAAACGTGAAAAATAGAAATAAACACCTTTGAGATATGTTTGATTTAGAAAAATATCAATTTAGAGAAGCTGCGACCACGGTGACAGCGCTCGCAGGTTTGGGTATAGCAGGATATCAAGCCTATCAAGGTTCGCAGAACGCAAAAAAAGCGAGCCAAGCTATAAACGACTACGACAGGCAAGATTTAAACAAGTCGAATCCGTATGAGAATATGCAGATTAGCACCCTTGGCAGCGACATAATGAACGAGCAAAACCAGATTAATTCGGCTAACAATATCGAGGCTATGCGTAATGCAGGATCGAGAGGCATTGCGATGTTGCCTAGTGTTACGGCGCAAAATAATCAGGCGAATCAAAATACTAGAGCTTATCTGGACGAACAAGTTCAAAATAGAAATTACGCCATAGCTGGAGACAAAACCGCCATTCGTGGAATGAAAGAAGATCGTGAAAATGCGGACTTGGCAGGATTGGGCCAGCAATTGCAAACCGGAAGACAGGATATGTGGAGTGGCATTCGTGGAGTGGCTAGTTCAGCAATGTATGCAGCTAATAATATTGACTGGAATGGCGATGGAGAAACCCAAGCCGACAAAGATGCTGCGAATTCTGGAAATAGCGGAATTTCTGGCGATGCTTTTTACAACAGATACCGACCTAGATACGATAGTATTCTTTCAAACTACAATAAGATATAACAATGGCAAAACCAGGAACCTTTACCGCTTATCGCCAATTGAGACCGCTTGAAGGCGATGTTTCGCAAGACATCCAGCAACAAGAAGAAAATGGATTCACAAGGCGTTCCTTGGATCAAGCCGACCAGCGGGAGAAAAACCACCAAGCTGATAAAGAAGCGCAACGCAAACAAGAACTTTGGGATAAACACGTAAAGCCATTATCTAATTACGATACCGGTTCTAAAACCTTGAATGAAGCCCAAGGAAGACTTATTATTGAAGCGCAAAAGCAATATGTTCCGTTAATGAGTACCTTGAATAATCCTAAAGCTACTGATGAAGAAAAACTACAAGCGACTTTAAAACTTCAAAACATCAATAAACTTCCAGAGAATTTGTTGTCAATGACAAAAACGTTGACCGATAGAGATTTAGCTATTCGAAAAGGAGTTAAAGACGGTAGTTTATTTGCCAATCCCGATTACGAGAAAAACTATCAGGAAGGCTATCAAAATAAATTATTGGCACTAGATGATAACGGTATGCCGATGGTGGCTTTCAAAGACCTTAATGGAGACGGCAAGAACGATCTTGAAACCTACGACCAAATACAAAATGTAGTTCCAAAATACGATATTCAACAACGTTTTGACCGTGATAAAGAACTACTTGATGCTTCCGCTAAATTGCAACCCGTAGTCAATGGAACGGATAATGGAGTGGTGACAAGAACCGTGACGGCTGTTGACCCTACTTTATTGAAAGCTTATGTAGCCAACCAGTTATTTGAAGCCGATGGCGTGACGCCTACAGCCAAACTAAAATCATTTGCCAGAGAAGCTGGAGTAAAATTTGACGATACCAAAGGACTTCAAAATCTTTCGAACAAGTTTGAAAATGACATTCGTTTGCGCACCAAAGGTGGCACCATAGAAAAAAGAAATTACAATGCCTTGGATGCTCAAAAAGAAGCCAATGACGAGAGAGAAAGACGACTTGCTAGATCCGATAAAAAGAAAGGCGAACCACAGGAAGAAATGGGGCCTAAAAACATCAACCAAGTTGGTTATGTAAAAGGGAATACCCCTAAAGAAGGAAGCGTACTAAAAAATATGGATGGCGCAAAATCATATTCTATTGAAGGGTCAAACCTAGAGCGTTCTATTGGAGAAAAAGGAGCTTATCAAAGAGTGAACAGCATTTATGTTTTAAAAGACGGTAAGACTTTGGCTTTGGAAGTAGACAATGTTGACGGAACTAACACAGTAGGAATAGCAGGAGTTGACCAAGATAAAACTTCAAAAACCACCAAAATACTTTATCGTTCTGATAAAAACGCCAATGAAATAGGCGATTTTATTAGTAAAAAGAAAAATCCAAAAACAGGAGATTATTATAAAAATATCCCCGAATTTATGGAAGACGCCTTGAATATTCCACAGAAAAAAGCGGCAAAAAAACAAGAATCCAACAGCATAAAAGCAGGATATGTAGAAGGCGGGTACAGATTTAAAGGAGGAAACACAAACGACCCTAAAAATTGGGAAAAAATTTAAGTTATGCCAGACACGAAAAAACCTTGGGAAAAAAATTATACCGTAGAGAATACAGAATCTGAATCACAGGAAAAAAAACCTTGGGAGAAAAACTACGTTTCCGATACTGAAAAAAAAAATCCGGTTGGTACTTCAACCTCTACTACTCCAAAGGAAAATACGGAATTGGCACCGAAAACTGGTTCTTCGGTTTCGAAAAATACGCAAGGATTTCCTAAAATTGACACCAATGGCATAGCTCCCAATTATGAGGATATGAAGCCAGCAGTGGAAAATCCTGTTGGCAAGGAAAAAAGACTACGCAAGGAATTAGCCAACGTAAAAGTCACTCCTGAAAATATGGATGCTGTTATGGCTGAAACTGATGCACTTTCGGCAACCATAAAATCAAACCAAGCTGTAAAAGACCAAGCCAAAAGCCAACGTGTAAAAGAGTTGGAAACTTCTTTCTATAATGCCACCAGAAACAATGACGACGATGCCGTTGCCGAACAAAGACTTAACGATGCCGTTCAGGTAAACGGTGTTTGGAACAACGTGAAATCTATTGCTAAAAAATCATACAATACCGTTGTTGATGCAGTTTCCGCAACAAGTCCAACACTTCTCGGACTGCAAAGCGCAAAAGTGAATACTGATCCGTTGTCGGAAGAAAAGCAACTTGTTAAAAAAGAGGCTTTAAAAAACAAGCAAACGCTGTCCGAAACGGAAATCACCCAAAGAGCGCAGGATATTTTCAAAGCCAAAGAGAAAGAAAATTTATTTTTGGATCGTGCCAATTCCTTTTTGGATAATATGGATGATAAAGACAAGGAATTGCTCAAACAGGACCGAGCCAACAAAGCAGAGCATTTACAGGAAGACAACCTGAAACGACTCAAAGTGGTTTCGGCTATGCGCACTGTTGCCGAAGACAAAATCGACGATTACAAGAAAATAGAATCCCAATTAGAAAAACTGAAAGAAAGCGGCCAGCCTTTCCCGGAAGAGTTGTACAACCAATACACTTCCTTGGGTTCAGAAATCAAGGGAATAGGTTCAGAACTTCAAAAAAACGAAGATTACATCCTGAACAACAAAAAGGATTTAGGTACCGCCCAGCAGGAATTGGATTTATTTAAGAGAGAATATGGAGATTTGTACAATTTTGGACAAAATGTAGCCACTTCCGCAGGGGAATTGGCAGTCAACACATTGGCTGGGTTAGATTATATTGGAACTTTAGGCGGAAATCTAGACCCAAAAAACAAAAACAAAGGCGTTCAGGAAGACTTGCAAAAAGCCGATACTTATTTTAAAAACACAAGAGAAACATTAAGAAAACCCGTTGAATCTATTGAAAGCATAGAAGGATTTGTCAATTATGCTTCGGATTTAATGGCGAATCAAATACCCAATTTAGTAGCCACATCTACAGGCGCAAAAGGATTGGGATTAATAGGAACCGCTTCTGCAGGAAAGAAATTTACCGATATGAATGAGGAAGTTCGCCAAGGTAAAGCTTCGTATTCTCCTTTGGAAATGGCAGTCGCTCCATTATTGTATGGTGGTGCCGAAGTCATTTCGGAAATACCAACATTGGCCATTTTGAAAAAAGGAGGACGTGTTTTGGAATCCGTTGCCAGAAACGAGGGGCAATTAATCACTAAAACCGCCCAACAAAAAGCCAAAGAATGGGCCAAGGATTATGGTATCGATATGAGTAAAGAAATGGCTGGAGAGCAATTTACCAACTTCGCCCAAAACTTTAACGATAAATTTGTGTTGGGTAAAAAAGACGTGAATTTATTGGACAATACTGGTCAAGTTTTTAAAGATACGTTTACCTTGACTTCGATGCTAAAAACAGCACCACACGCGTTTGGCGCTGTGGTAAAACCGTTTCAATCCAAAACCGATTTAGGCACACTAGACGAGAATTCCAGAAAAATAATTGAATTCTCCAAGCAATTGAATGCCGAAGGATTGACGGACACCGAGAAAACGGTTATCCAAAAACAGATTGACAAAGCTACTACCGAAAGTTCCAAAATCGTAGCCAACACCATTGGCAAAATCAGCGATATGCCAGGCGAATTATATGACGAAGTAGTTTCGTTGAACACCAAAGCAGGTGAAATAAAAGCACAAGCCAAAGAAATAAACGAAGGCAATCTTGCCAACAAAACAGAGTTGTTGCAAGGCCTTTCCGAAGATTACAAAGCGTTACAGGATAAACGAAACGGCATTGTAAACGGTTCAGTTTCGGTTGTGGATGTATTGCCGATGAAAGAGCAGGAAAAACTTAAAAAACAAGCATTGGAATCCTTGGTTACCGAATTGAATCCGGACGGCAAGAAAAACATCAAGATTACCAATGAGCAAGTGGTGGATCGTGCGAATGAAATCTATGCGGAATCAACAGCGAATACCGCTAGTACAGAACCTACATCCGTTAACACAGAACCTACTTCTGTACTAAGCGAAAAAAGCAACAAAACACAGACGAGTCAGCCATCTTCTTCGGAAGTGGCAACTCCGAGTGTTAATGTAAAAACCGAGGGTAATTCCCCTTTATTACCTTCTGAAACCCAAGAAACAGGTTCAGAAGCAGAGGTAAATTTACCTTTAAAAGAAAATACTGATGAAAATGTATCGCCAACAAATACTCCTGCTGATGGAAACGTTCGAGTTGGAGATAAGTCAAATGATGCACAAGGGAAAGATAACGAAGTACAGCCAGCCGTTGACGCTAAACCAAGTAAAGGAGAAACTAAAATCACCACCCGAAAAATAAAATCGGTTAAGGATGGTGAATACGAGGTTGACTTTGACGACAAAGGAAACGTGGTAGAAATCAGGAGCCCGAAAGACGGTAGGGTTATTGATAAATTTGTAGAACGAAAAGTAAAACCCAGCAAACAGAATCCAACAGGAAAAATCCTTACCAAAAATGCCAATTATGCCAAGATTGAAGCGGATGCCAAAGGAGAACTTTCGCAAAACGAGAAAAACAATTTAGATAAAGAGGCGCAAAAGGTACAGGACGAAAAAATCAGGGCTTTTGAACCCAACGACGAATACGAAATTGCGTTGAAATATGTGGCCGAGGGAGGAAAGATAAAACTATCTTCGGCCAGAAGCGAAACCGGGGAAAAAAATGCCAAGGCGATGAAATGGACTTCGGGCTTCAACAAAGAGGCCGATTTGCCATCGATAGAAAATGTTGCCGAAAAACTAATACCTTATGATTCTCGTTTGGATGAATCCTTGATTAGACAACATTTAATTGCTATTTATAGTACCTTTGAGAATCAGAATGCTGTAAAAGAGCATCTTTTGGGTATTTACGAGGAAAATAACAGCAAAAAACAAGAAGAGGAATTGCGCGCTCATTTGGGTTCGTTGTCCGAGAAGGATTTTGCAATGTACCAAGCTATTCAAGCCGAACAAGGTTATTTAAATGAATTATCAGAAAAAGAAGCTGAGGAATACTACAACCAAAAATTAGATGAATATGAACAAGGACAACAAGAATCCGCAAGAGCAGAAACCGCTGACCAGAGAGCAAAGAATATTGCTAAAAGTGATGAAGGAGCGCAAGAAAACGGAGGAAACGACGGAAAACCAAAAGGAGAAAACCCAAGAGGAAACGAAGGGGGAGGAATAGACGAATTTGCTAACGAGCAAAACCGTAAAAACAGTTTAGCCAAGGAAAGGGTTCAGTATGAAAAACTCACTCCAAAAAACGCACCCAAAAAGCTATCCCAAATTATAAAAGACGTAGCCAACGGATTGAAATCGCACGTAATTTATAGCCGTTCTAAGCGCAGAAATACTCTTGGTAGTTACAATCCGAGGAATACATTAGTTCGTATCACAAAATCAGGAGACATTGATACCGTAGCACACGAATTAGGACATTTACTTGATGACAGAATGAATATTTTAGGTGCAATTCCTACTGCGGATAAAGCTAAAATTGATGCTCAATTAAAATGGTATTCGGAAAGAGGTGGTTCTAATCCTCCATCAAAAGCAACTCCCGCACAAAAAGCAGAATATCTTGAAAGAGAAGGCTTGGCCGAGTTCATTCGTTCCTATATTGCAAATCCAACGCAAACCAAAATTTTGGCACCAGAATTATTAGCGCATTTTGAAAATACTATTGATCCGAAGACGAAAGAAGTTTTGAAAAAATTCTCCGAAGACTACCTTGGCTTTGCCAATGCCAGCGGAATAGAAAAAACACTTTCGAATATTGAAGAAATCGATTTACCCAATAAAAATAAATTTATTGAATGGATAAAAGGTTTTCGCCAAGGTGATGATAAATTGACTTTTACCAAAATGGATAAGTTTTATGCTGAAATGGCAAATTCGAATCATTTTGGAATAAAAGCCTTCAAAACTTTGCTTGATATGCAAGGAAAAACAGATTTGAAATCACACGAAAACTTTGAAATTATTTCCAGGGTGTTTTTAGGAATTAATGGAAAATTAGAGAATGTTTTTTCAACTGGAATGATTAACGCCAAAAATGAAAAAATAAAAGCAGAAGGAGGCGTTTTCGAAAAAGACAGTAAAGGACGTACTGTTTATAAAGACGGTACTGCAATGAATGTAGAATGGCTAATTAATGGACTTGATACTACTAGTGAACAGTCGTTAAAAAAAGATATGAATGATGTAATTGCTATGGCAGTTGCCCAAAGAACTATTGAATATGCCAAAAAATTCCAAAGAAGTGATGATCTTACAGGAATTGGAGGAAGTATAGAAACAGATTTGACTACAGCGGTAAATACTTTAAATGAATTTAAAGCTCTTGAAAAAACCGATAAGGCGAAATTTGACAGAATTCAGGAAGGTGTAAAAAAATACCGGCAAATAGCTGACGCTACATTGCAGTATGCTGCCGATAAAGGCAGAATTAGCCAAGAACAGTTAGAACAAATCAAGCAGGGAAACGAATATTATGTTGCCTTGAATCGTAACAAAGAATTAGAACCAGGTGAAGATCTGTTTTCCTCATTTAATACTGGAACAAATGGAATTGGTGCCGCCAAAGAAATTGTCAAAAAAGCTAAAGGAGGAACAGCTACTATTGAAAATCCGTATTTGTCTTTGTTGAAAAATATGAATAATATTATCAAAGAAGCAGACCGTAATGAAGTAATGCTTTCTTTCGTAGAGCCATTAATCAGTAATCGAAAAATGGGAGAAGGTGAACCAATTGATTTATCTAAAATTGGTTTTATAGCCAATGAAGGTGATGCTGAAACTATAAAGGTTTTCCGTGACGGTAAATTAGAAAAATGGAAGTTTGATGCCGATATTTATAGCAGTTTGAAAAATATTGAATCTATTTCGTCTAACCCTATTTTTACCTTTTTATCAAAACCTAGTCAATTGATCCGTTGGACCGTTACGCATAACCCTGTTTTTTATGCTCGTAACATTGTGAAAGATACGCAAGCTAGAATGATTGTTTCGAACGACCACAGCACGTTTAGAGATATGATTCATAATTCGGGAGACAAAGAGTTGTTTGAGTTGTTTGGTGGCTCACAAGCGGGCCATTTGCATACTGATAAAGAATCTTATGCTAAAACAATGAAGCGAACCATAGGCGAGGTTACTAAAAAAGGAGGAATTGTAATAAACCCTATGAAATTTGGCGAAAAATACGTAAAATTTCTTGAAACTGGTGAAAATATAAATCGTATTGCCGAATTTAACTCTTCCTATAAAGTTGCTAAAGAAAGAGGAATGAGTGATTATGATGCTGGATTGTACGCTGCCTTTGAAGCCCGTGATTTAATGGATTTTGCCGTAGCTGGACATACAATGCGTGAGATAAATAAAATTATAGTTTTCAGTAATGCTGGTGTGCAGTCGTTACGTAAAGCTAAAAAATCACTTTATAGAGATCCTGCAGGATTTGCTTATCGAACTGCTTTGTATTCTGTATTGCCTACTTTGGCTTTTGCTGTATTACGAAACGCAATGGGCGACGACGAAGAGTACGAAGATTTACCCGATAACCAAAGGGATATGTTTTTCAACTTCAAAACAGCGGCTACGGGTGATGCTTGGATTTCTATACCAAAACCGTATGAGTTGGGATTGTTTTCTTCCTATGTTGATCGTGGTATTAGTAAAATAAGAGGAAACGACGAAGCGTTTGACGGGGTAACGGGTACTACGATGAAATTATTAATGCCATTTGATGAAAGTTCCTTCCTTGGCGGTTTAAAACCAATTATTGAAACGCAAATGAATCGCGATACTTATACCGGAAAATCTATTGTTCCAGAATGGGAATCGGGTAAATTATTAGAATTGCGAAAAGGAACTGATAAAGCTTCGTTAATTGGGCTAAAAACGTCCAAATTATTCAAGCAAGCAGGTATGAGTGTTGATCCTAGAAATATAGACCATATTCTAAGAGGTTATGGTACTTATTTTGCTACACAAGGAATGGCAGTTTCTGACTTAGCTAAAAAAGACACTGCAGAACTTAATTTCTGGATTACTAAATCGGGTTTTGCTAAAGATATTCCGACCTATAATGCTAAATCTGTAAAAAAAGCTACCGACTTAGCTATAGAATTAGGCAAAATTAACAGTAGCCGAATGAAAGGAATGCGCAATACTATTGAAGACTTTTATTCGGAAACAGATATTAAAAAAAGGAAAGAGCTTTTGAAAAAAATTTATGATACTTCCGAAAATATTATCAAGCATTATGAAGAAGAAAAAGTAAAAACTTTGGATAAAATTTCGAAAAAAGAAGAATAAAAAAACGCCCAATTAAGGGCGTTTTGGTTTTTTAGAAATAAGGTTTATTGATTTTTTACGTCAGAAACTTCTTTTCTCATTTCGTGAGCGAGGTTTTTTATTTCCTGTAACGCTTTTCGAAGTCTTGTTCCTGCAGCTTTATTTCCTGCAGCAAATTTAGCTCCTTCTGTTTGTGCTGTATCGTTTAATTCAGCAAGTTTTTTTAAGTTTTCCATAATTTAGATTAGCTTTGACCTTAGCAAGCGAGGTTTATAGTTATAATTTGTTTTTTACGATTTCTTCAAGTACGATTTTTATTCTAGCCCGTTCAGCATTACTAAGATTTAATTCTTTAGAATTAAAAATATCTTTTATGCTTAAACAGGGTTTATGAGTAATTATGTATTCTTCGGCTTTTTCTTTGGTGGAGAAACATCTAATGTTTTTATCTCTTTCTTTTACAAAAGATGTGTAAAGCAATTTAAAATCATCAGAAACAGGGTAAACAGAACTTCCGATAAAAATATCCACGCCGTCTTCTGTAGTGAATAAAGGAGTTTTCTTGATTTTGTCAAAAGTCCTTAAAAGCGTTTTTTGATCGCCTACACTTACTGAAAGATGACTTGGCGTAATCTCGAATTTATGAATAACTCCTTTTGTCGTAAAATCCTTGATGTTAAAAACCTCTCCGTCGCTTAGTCTTTTTACGGAAAAAATATCAAATGGATTTTTTGCATTTACTAAGGTTTGAAAACATTCAGGAAACGTATAATTTTCCTTGCTTATGACAGTACCTTCTTTACCTATTACACTTAAAATATCATAATCTACTTCCTCTACTCTTTGCCAAAATTCAGGGTGTGCGTCGTAGAATATTGTTCCTTTCCAATTAGAACTACAGCCGTGTGAGCCGTAAACCAACTTGTCGTTCCATTCAGTAGTTCCTAATTTTTCAGAACCTGGATATTCTTTGATTAATTTATATTTCATTTTGTTAGTGTTTTAAAACTTTTCTACAAATTCCTTCGATAGAGCTTTTGTCTTTTTGGTAGGCGTTGTGCATCGTGATGTAGTTTTGCATATCTTTTATGTGAACGCTTGCTGCCATTTTGTAATATTCGTCGGAGATGTTGTAAATTACGTTTGTGGCGACTTCTTCTTTTGTGATGGCGCGGTCAAAATGTTTGGCTTCTACTTCGGCCAGCTTGCCTATAAAATTATTGACAAAATTCTTGAAGGCTCCAGTGAAAAATGATTTCGTTTTGTTTTCGGCCTTGAAATCCGAAAGGTAATTGAGCAGGATTTGCGAAATTACTTTGATGTGGGTTAGTTTTTCTATGGGTTGCATTAGGTTTTTGGATTTTATACAGTACACAACTCCAAAAAGCAATTATCAAAATGGCTTGGATAAGCAATATTTTGTTGGCTTTGGAATAGGTTTTTGTCCTGTTGTTGTATTGTTCTCTGGTTATCATTTAATTCTTGTTACTTGACCGTCTATCGTTTTGAAAAGTTTGTCCGGCATTAGTTTTTTGGCGGAAGCAAACGCCACGGAAAATGTTCTGTCCAGGAAATAGTCGTGATCGCCCCAAACTTCTTTTATGAATTATTTCTTGTCGAAACTATCGCCTACTTTTTTTAAGGTTTTAAGTTTATCGGCGACTTTTTGCGGTAGTGGTTGTTTTTTAGCCATTGGTTAATGTGTTTTTAAATCAGTACTTGTATTTGCAGGTTTTATTTTGCTTAATTCTTTTAATAAAACTTTGTTTTTGATTGTTGGATGCTCAATGAAGAAATTTGAAATATGAGCCAATACAGCAAAGGTCTCAACTGAATAAACATTTTCTGTTTTAGTTATATTTCTTGTTTTAAAATCAGTTAATCTTTTGGTTGTTACGAAAAAAAACTTTTCTCCAGATTCGCCCTCCATTAAGATAACTTCAACCCTGAAATTGATTCCTTTTGAAATAATTCCATTTATAGCTTTTGCTTTCATAACTACTTAACGTTTTTGATTAAATTATCGACTTCATCTTCTTTAAGTTCTGCAGTAGTTTTATATCCTTTAGCATTGGCGTGGGTTAAAACTACTTTTACCTGATTTTTAGTCATTGGAACGCCTCTGTGTTCAAAGGCTTTCCAAGATTTATCCAATTGAGCCAAAGCTCCTTTTATATCGGCGTGCATTACTTTACTTCTTTGTTAAAATAGCACAAGTAATAATACATTTGTTTTTCTTCGTCCCAGCCTTTCTCGATGAATTTTTCGGCGCTTTCGGGGTTCACGAAATCCATTTTTATTTGGATGTTGGTATCTAGGTTTATGACGTTTTTGAATTTTCGTCGGGCTTCGGAAACGGCGGTGTTGGAGATTGGGAAAGTAGAAATATCCTCGATGGAGTATTTCTCACCTTTATCCACTTTATAACTTTTGAATTCTGCAATCAGGTCTGGATTGTCGATTACTTCATTCAAGAATACGGATTCCTCGAACTGGTCGTTTTTAGCAAAGTGGTTCATTGCTCTGTTCATAAACATCACTTCTTCTTTTTTGTCCTCGGCAGGGAATACTACTTCTTTGGCAAAATCTTGTGCAAATTTTAGGTATTTCTTGGTCAGGAAGTTTTCATCGTGAAAAGCATCTACGCCTAGAAAGTGTTCCAACCAATAACGGGCATCGTAGCGGTTGCTGTCCACGGTCAGGATTTTGTAGCCTTCTTCTTTTTTGTGATTGAAAATAATGCAACCTTTGTCGAGTTTTTCGAGTGAAATTCCCTGTTCGAGTTTTACGTCGAGATTAGTCAGGTCTTTACCGATTGTTTTTTCTTCCTGAACTTTGATATAATCGTGCATCATTTCGCTCTTGAAAATCCCGATGGCATCCACCACGTTGTTATCGATGGAAAGGCCTGTGAGGTAAGCAACATACACTTCGCCGTTCTTGATGTGTGGGTGGTTGGATTGCTCGAAAAGGTGTTTTGCGATAAGTTTTGACATTTCGTGTGCCTTGTCAGGATTATTGAAAACAATATCACAAGCGGCATACATTTCGTTGAAATCTAAATCGACTTCGTGTGCGAATTGGAAATAGTTTTCTTCTTTTTCTCGGAAGGGTTTAAAGAAAAATTCTTTGATTAAAGGAGTGATTTCATCATCTAAACGATAAGGTTCGTTTGATAGAAAAATTGGCTCGTTTCGGCTTTTGTTTCCCAATTTGTGGATAGACAAGCTTTCGATTTGTGTGTTGAATAAGTTTAGCATAATTTTTGTTTTTATTGGTTAATTTTTCTGTGTTTGATATTGCCGTTTCGGGTAGAAACATTTCCTCCAACATCTTGGCAATCTATATTGCCATTGTGGGTTGAAACACTTCCTTTTACATTCCCTCCAATATCTACGCTTCCATTGTGCGTTTTTACTTCGTTAGAATCTCCTGTGATATTGATTTGATTGCAATTGTCAACATTTAACACGTCAACATTTCCCGTGATTTCAATATTGATTTCTTTGGCGTCTTCCAATGCAACTTCTTTGCCGTCTAGTATAATTTTCCCGCCAGAAATAACTATATTGCTTCCGTTGGTATTTATTGTTTTTCCGTTTACTATTACCATTTTATTTTTGTTTTTGTGATTTCCCAATCTGGTTATTAATTATTTAAAATATTTTTTCTGTTTTCAATAAAATTTGGTTTTCAAAGAATTCGGCAAGTATATTTTTCTTGGCTCGGAGAATAATTTTTGGGGAATGTCCTGCTGTTATTTTATTCAAGTCGGTTTTTAGGGTTTGCCTTTCGAGTTTGTCCGTCGATGTTTTGGCTATGTTTTCTTTTTTTAGTTCTTGCTGTGCTTTTTGTAATTGCATTTGGTAATACTCCAGCACTTTGGGATTGTTGTTGGTTTTTATAATGCCTTTTTGGACTAGAAAATCAAAAACATATTCCGATGGATCCTCGATTGTTTTATTGGTTTTGTATTGTTGGTAGAACTGGTTTACGCCTTCTTTTACGATAGTCTCTTTTTGGCTTTCGGTTATAGCGTCTAACTTTAGCGTATCGGAAGTGATGTTGTGCTGCATCTTGATGTTGTGGCGCCACTGGATGTACTTTTTCAGGATCTTAGCCACGTAATCGGCATCTATCATCTGGAAATGCGGTGTTTTGTCTTCGAAACTTCCGTAGCGTTCCAGTTCGAACGCTTTGTAGATTTCCTCAATGGTTAAATTGCCGTAGGCATTGAAAATCATTTTCATAATGTCCTGGGCTATCATTGAATCAATTTCGTTTTTAATACCTGACAAAGCCCCAATTTTGGCAAACATCACTCCAATCAAGGTTTTAATATCCGGTTCGGTTTGTCGGTCACGGATTTTCTTGTTCTCTAAGTTTGATTTTAGAAACTGCACCGATGGCAAACTGCATTTTTGCTCGATAACAGAAATTGCTTCGACAACTCTGTTCTGCTGTTGTTCCTGTAGTTCGGCTATATCTACTTTGTAGTGATTGTCTTCCATCTTAATTGTTGAATGCGTTAATAGTTTTTATATAAGTTGATTCGGTCATTCTTCCAACGGTTCTTTCTTTTTCATTTTCGAGGGGATTTTTTTCTTTTTCAAACCATTCGGCTTTATAACCACTCCAGCTTTTTTCGATGCATAATTCCAGAATTTGATTGTATGGAGCGTTTGTTTTTAATACCTGCTCAATAAATTTTTTAAAAGCCGTTTCTGTGTTAGTTGCTTTTTTTGTTTTTCGTACTTTCAGCCAATCATCAACCAAATTTTTTTTGAATCCAAAATCAATCAATGCGTTTTTGAAAATAAAAATCTCTTTTGTTTCTTTTTTTAAAAGAATATCAGTAACACTATCAGTAACAGTAACACTATCAGTAACAGCGATGTTTGCGATAGTTTTGTCGCTTTGCGATGTTTTGCGATTTTCTGCGATAATTAAAGCGTCTTCCAACGTGATTTTATTTGATTTATATTCTTCGTATAAGTCTTTATTCCAGCGTTTTAAATTTCCTTCAATACCAGATTTACTTCTTGTGTCAACTTTCTGTTCCCACTTATGTAAATCTCTTTTTAGGGATTGTTTTATAGGAATAAATGATATTTCAGTTAGTCTGTCAGGTGCTTTTGGATTCAAATCATTAACATATCTAAAAAAATGTTTGATTAATTTTCCTGCTTCATCGTCTGAAAGGCTTTCGAATAATTCCAACCAATCAGCATAAACAATTATTGATGTTTTGTTTTCAGCCATTATTGATTGTGTTATAAATTGCTATTGCTTTATCGATATGAATTTCTTCCAGATGATGTTCGGCAAAGGTTATGGTTCGTCCGAATTTATTAGTTGATTTGATGGGTTTTGTGTTTAAAACCAATCCATAATCTAACACCAATTCGGATACACGGGTACGGAAGCCTGATAATTTCGGAAAATCCTCTATAGATACTTTGCCGTTTTTTATTAGCGTGAGTAATACTTCCTGGCGGTTATTTTTTGGGTGTGGTAATTGGCTCATATCGTTAAAAAACAAAACCCTCAAAAGTCAACGGCATCCACTCCGTTTCATTCAAGGGTTGTTTTGGTTTAAAAACCATAGCTCTTAAAAGTAGGTGGATGATCTACAGAGCAAATGTAACAATTTATATTTAAAACATAAATAATTTATGTTTTATTTTACAAAAAATTTTCATTTATAAAAAGGAGTTCTTCGTTATTAAAAAAACCTTTTCCGATTATTTTTATGATCCCGTTTATGAATGTGAATTTTATTTCGATGCCGTAATCCCGGAACAGGAAATAGGTATTTTCGTCACGCAGGGCCGGAACAATAAAAAAAACGGTTTCCATTGGTTAGAAAGGAAGGTCATCTGGTTCTTCCTCTTTTTGTGTCGGGGCTTTATTATCCATTGGCTGTCGTACAGGAGCTGGATCTTGTTGTGTTGGCTGTTGTGGCGCTGTTCTTTCCTTGGTGGAAGAGTATAGTTTTATATTGGCCACAATACATTTAAGATTAGCTTTTGTTTCGCCTTGCCCTGTTTTGTATATTTCGATTTCGGGCTTCCCTGTTAGTCCAATGAGGCTTCCTTTTGTTAGCCAAGGAGCAATTGCTACGTTGTTGCTAAAATAAGCGCATTTGTACCAGGTGGTGACGTTTTCGTTTTTGATTTTTTCGGTTACTGCCAGAGAAAAATTGATTACTTGGGTTGTTCCTAGATCTTTTACTTCGGCGTCGTTTCCTACGTGCCCTACGATTGTGAGTGTTTGCATAGTTTTTTGTTTGTATTAAGTGGTTAGGTTTATATTGGTAATGCCATTTTAGACAAAACATTGGTACTGACGTGGGTATAAATTTCGGTTGTTTTACTATTGGCGTGGCCCAGGTGTTTTTGAATGATTCTTAAATCGGTTCCAGCTTCCAACAACGCAGTGGCATTCGAATGCCGAAGTAAATGAAAGTGATATTCTTTGCCCAGGTATTTCTTTACGATATTATTGCAGCTGGTATGTGAATATTGTAATTCGAATTGTCCGTTGAACAAGAATTGTTTTGGCTGGTATTCTATAAAATAGATTCTTAAAATTTCAAGAATCTTTTCTGATAAACCCACAATCCTATCTTTTCGGCCTTTACTTTGACGAATGGTGATTATCATCCTTTTGCTATCGATATCGGCTATTTTTAGGTTACAAACTTCAGACACTCGCATTCCGGTTGAATATGCTAAGGCTATTATTGCTTTATGCTTGGTGTTTTCAATTTTAGTAATAGCATTCAATAAAAATTCCTTCTCTATGATTTGTGGAAGCTTTCTTTCTGATCTTGGATATTCAATGTGTTTGAATTTCAGCGGTTGCTTTCCAGTGAGTTTATAAAATAATTTCACTGAAGATATTCGGTGCTTCCTGCCATTTATTGAGTTAGCCAACATTAACCATTGCTTGATTTGTTTTTCCGAGATTTCGGAAGGTTTTGTCGCAACATTGTTGAAGTATTCCAAAAACAATTTCACTTGACTAGAATAGTTGGAAATCGTGTTTTCAGAATAGTTTTTTAGTCTTAAATCTTCGGAATACAATTCCACATACTTTCCGATGTTCATAGTGTGAGGTGTTAAGTTTATTGGTATTTACAGATGGTGTTTACAAATGGGCGTTATGCGCAAGGCTCTGTATATTCTTTAACAGGAACACTCTCCTTGTTATACTTGATAATATAGTCCTTACATTCAGTTAAGTATTTTATTAAAGATTCTAACTCATTTACTTCTAATGAAGCGTCAAGTTGTTTCTC
>JACMLU010000001.1 GCA_014379405.1 Flavobacterium sp.
ACATCAAAGCTATAAGCACCAGCAGAAACAATATGTTCTCCAGCATTAGTATAAGGAGCAGTACCACCAGTAGCAGTAATGTTTACTGTAGTAGTTCCACCATTACATAAAATTTCACCTTCTGTTTTCGTAGCAGTTAATTGATTTACCGTTAAAACCAATTCTTGGTCAGCAGTACATGCGTCGTTTACTTTAGTGTAAGTTCCACCCACAGTGTAAGGTGTTGCATTGGCTGCCCAAGTATAAGTTTCTCCCGAACAAATTGTCACAGAAGTGGATACTTTTGCAGGTTTATTAGGGATCACTGTCACGGTTTGGTTGCAGCTCAAAGAAATATTGTTCGCAGCGTCTTTTGCCGTCCAGGTAATGGTTGTAATTCCGACAGGATAGTTTGCAGACAAGGCAAGCGCGTCAGAACGAACTCCAGTGAATGTAAATGAAGTGGAACAATTGTCAACAGCCGTAGGGTTAACGATGACAACCACGGCGCCACAAATTCCCGCATCGGCATTTTTGGTGATATTGGCAGGACAAGTGATAACCGGAGGCGTTAAATCTGCAACAGTAATATTTTTTTTAACTGTATATACATTACATGGGACAATACCCGTTTGGTCAGTAACAGTTAAAGTTACCTCGTAAGTACCATTTGATGTATATGTATGAGTTGGGTTCTGAAGAGTACTAGTAGCGCTACCATCACCAAAATTCCATAAATATGTAATATTACTACTTCCATGTGTGACATTTCCTTTAAAATCAACAACTTTATTACAAGTCTCTCCTGTTCCAGGAATCACGGTACCTATATCTGCAACTACTCCATCTCTAAATATTATTGAAACATCCCTATTAACAGTAACAAACGTGCTTGTACAAGCATCACTTAAAGGAACTGTTACAGCTACGTTAAACACGTAAGATCCTGATATACTTACGGTTACTGTAGTTTTCGCTGTGTTGTTAGGATTGAATGTTGCTGTTCCTGGACCACTTTTCTTTGTCCACAAATAGGTTGCTGTACCACCTACAAACCCGTTAAGTGTAACTTCAATATCTGTTGGGCCTAAACATACTTCATTTGCTGAACCAGCAATAACATCAAAGTCAGGATCAATTTGTATAGTACCACCATTTTGAACTAATTGGCTAAATAAAATGCAAACATTTCCGCCTCCTGTACAGGCTGCATATTCAACTGTCCCAATTACTAATCTTCTGGTATTGTTGCATGTTCCGGAAGATCCAATAGCGTCTGACGAATTACCAGACCAAGTTTTATTTTCAACTACAATTGCCGTATTATTGGCTAAGGTCAATACAACGGAATTAGCACTCCATAGTATATGAGCACCATCTTTAATAATAATTCTATTAATTGTGGAAGGAATCGTTATACTGGTATTCATATTAATGGTACTTCCTGCATTAATTGTAACAGTGCCAGTACAACTTGAAAGATAAGTTAAAAACTGAGATGCAGTCATATTTGATGATACAACACAATCTGCTTTTGCGTCAGACATCCCTGCAAACATAAAGAAAGCAAATAATAGGTAAACTCTTTTTAAAGATAAAGAGTGAAGTTTTAGAATAAAAATAAAATTGAAAAGTAGGTTAACAATTTGATTCGGAGTAATTTTTTTCATATTCTCGTTTTTTTAAAATAATTACCATTCTATATTTTATATAAATTGTACGAAATAAGAATGTTTTTTCTTTTTGCGAAACTAACTACAATAACTATAATAGAAGTTTTTTTTCTACCAATAACCTAAAAACTCGTTAAAAGGATAAGTTTATCGTTTTGAACTTATTTTAGGATACTCAATTTGTTTTTTTTGAAAAGCATATAAGTTGTTAATTTTATGATGAATTTTAACTTATGTCAAATAATTAATTTTGGTTTGGCTTATCAAACCTAATAATAATTTTACATAAAAACATCGATTAAAGGCAAAAATAATAGATAAAGTGTGTATTTTGTATTTTTTATAAGTATATACCTACGTAAAAACATCGATAAAAGGTTGTTGTAAAAACGTTAATTTTTTATTAATACACTCTTAGGTTTTAACATTTTGGGTAAATTGAATAGTTTTAAGAAATTTAATCGATTTTTATATTTTATATAAGTAGTAATCAAAATATATTTTGTAATTTGTTTGGTTCTTAAAATGAGTTGAAAATCATAATGCAAATAGTATTCTAAATATGAAAAATCTAATACTAATTCGACACGCAAAATCAAGTTGGGAAGCACCATTAAAGGATATTGATAGACCTTTGGAGCAAAAAGGTATTATGGATGCACATCTAGTTGCCACAAATTGTGTGAAATATGTCCCATCTACTTTTGTGGTGTGGAGTAGCATTGCAAAAAGAGCATCGGAAACTGCTCTAATTTTTGCTCAAAATATTTTATATCCTATAGAAAGTATCATTTTTAAAGAGGAACTTTATACTTTTGACGAAAACCAATTAGAGAAGGTTATCAAATCATGTAGTAATATTTTTGAAAATGTTATTCTTTTCGGACATAACGAGGCTATTACAAATTTTGTTAATAAATTTGGAGATGTTTATATTGACAATGTCCCTACATCTGGTTTTGTATCGCTAGAATTCGAAGCTGATAATTGGGATAAAATAGAAAAAGGTAAAACTAAAAAACTTATATTCCCCAAAAAATTAAAATAAAGTGAATCATTACAAGTATATAGATAGAGAAAAAAGTTGGTTAACCTTTAATGCAAGAGTACTTCAAGAAGCGGCTGACGATTCCGTTCCATTATTAGACAGACTAAGATTTTTGGGGATTTTTTCCAATAATTTAGACGAATTTTTCAGGGTTAGATTTGCAGCCATCAGACGATTGAGTTTGTCCGGAATCTCGGGAGAGAAATTTCTTGGTGGAATTTCTGCCCAACAATCAGTCAAAGATATTACCGAAATTGTTATTGAACAACAATCCGAAAGTTTAAGAATATTAAATAGTATTGAGTCCAAAATGAAGACGGAAAACATTTTTATGATAAATGAAAATGAGATCTCAAAGGAACAAGAAATATTTTTGAAAGACTTTTTTATCCAAAAATTAAGTCCAGAATTAATCACAATTATATTGAATGATTTAGCCGAGTTTCCTGTTTTGAAAGATACAGTGGGTTATTTGGCTATAAAATTGGTAATGAAAAAAAAATCGGAAATTCGGTATGCAATAATTGAAATTCCCAATACAATCAACCGATTTGTTGTCTTGCCCTCCAAAGACAAAAAACAATATGTTATTTTGCTCGACGATGTAATTAGACATAATTTAAGTAGTATTTTTAACATATTTGATTACGAAAGTGTTTCGGCTCATATGATTAAAATAACCCGCGATGCCCAGTTAGATATTGATAGTGATTTGAGCAAAAGTATGCTAGAGAAAATAGCTACCAGTGTAAAAGACCGTAGAATTGGAGAACCTGTTCGGTTCATTTACGATCAATTAATTGACCCAGATACGCTTCAATTTTTTCTAGACAAAATGAAAATTGTTTCTACTGATAGTATCATTCCTGGCGGAAGATACCACAATAGGCGCGACTATATGAGTTTTCCAAATCTTGGAAGATTCGATTTGTTATATAAAACAAATGTACCATTACCCATTCCAGGATTGAGTCTTGAAGGAAGCCTGTTGGAAAAAATCAGTAAAAAAGATTATTTGCTCAATGCACCTTACCAATCTTTTTCATATCTCACCAAGTTTTTGCGTGAAGCCGCATTGGATCCAAAGGTTGCGACCATAAAAATAACTTTATACCGGTTGGCCAAAAATTCGCAAATCATAAGTTCTCTTATTAATGCTGCCAAAAACGGAAAAAAAGTTACAGTTCAAATCGAATTACAAGCCCGTTTCGATGAAGCCTCCAATATTTCATATGCAGAGCAAATGCAAACCGAGGGAATTAACCTTATTTTTGGTATAAAAGGACTAAAAGTTCACAGTAAAGTTTGCGTTATCGAAAGAATTGAAGAAGACAAAGTAAGGCGTTATGGATTCATTTCGACAGGAAACTTTAATGAGCAAACGGCAAAAATTTATACTGACGTAACGCTTTTTACAAGCCATCAGCAGATTTTAAAGGATGTTAGTAAGATTTTTGAGTTTTTCGACATCAATTACAGATTATACCGTTATAAACACCTCATCGTTTCACCTCATTACACACGATCTCGATTTAACAAATTGATTGACAGAGAAATTACACACGCTTTGGATGGTAAAAAAACATTCATAAAGTTGAAAATGAATAGTTTGTCTGATTTTGATATGATTGATAAATTATATTGTGCAAGCAATGCAGGTGTAAAAATACAACTGGAAGTTAGAGGAATTTGTTCTTTAGTTCCAGGAATTCAGGGGATGAGTGAAAATATTGAGGCCATAAGTATCGTGGACAACTACTTGGAACACTCCAGAATATACATTTTTGGTAATGCTGGTGACCCTGAAGTTTATATTTCCTCAGCAGATTTTATGACCAGAAACCTAGACGGAAGGGTAGAAGTTACATGTCCGATTTATGATTCCGAAATTAAACAAGAATTGATAGATAATTTTGATTTGGGATGGAAAGGAAATGTAAAAGCACGATATCATTCTGACAAATTAGATAATAAATACCGTGTTCGTAAGGAGAAAGAAACTATTTTTAGGGCACAATTGGAAACCTATAAATATTATCATAATAAAATTGAAGTAATTACAGATGTTGTTTAATCACTGCTAATTAATTTAGTTATAACATAGTGCCATATTAATGAATAAATTACTTGACCAAGACACCCTAAGAATAAAAAAATACGCCGCAATTGATATCGGTTCCAATGCTATGCGTTTATTGATTACCAATATCGTTGAGCAGGATGGGAAAGAATCTCAATTCAACAAGAACTCCTTGGTGCGTGTACCTATTCGTTTAGGGCAAGATTCCTTTACCGTTGGAGAAATTTCTCAAGAAAATATAGACAGAATGACTGATGCTATGACTGCTTTCCGTCTTTTGATGAAAGTTCACAAAGTCGAAAAATATTTGGCTTTTGCCACTTCAGCAATGCGGGAAGCCTATAACGGTAACGAAGTTGTCGATATTATCAAAGAAAAAGCTGGAATCAATATTGAAATTATAGACGGAAAAAAAGAAGCCGTAATCATCGCTTCAACTGATTTGCACCATCTTCTAAAGTCGGACAAAACCTATTTATATGTAGACGTTGGTGGTGGAAGTACCGAGTTTTCTCTTTTTTCCAATGGAAAAATTGTTGTCTCCAAATCATTCAAGGCGGGAACGGTTCGTTTGTTGAACGAAATGGTACGCGATGTTTTGTGGCAAGAAATGGAAAAATGGATTAAAGCAAATACCGAAGACTATGACGAGGTTACTATTATAGGTTCCGGTGGAAACATTAATAAATTATTCAAAATGTCCGGGAAATTGCAAGACAAGCCTTTGTCTTATATTTATTTGAATTCGCAATATTCTTTCTTAAATTCCTTAACCTATGAACAAAGAATCTCAGAATTAGGTTTGAATCCCGATCGTGCCGACGTAATTATTCCAGCAACCCAAATCTATCTCAACGCTATGAAATGGAGTGGGGCCAGAAATATTTATGTGCCTAAAATAGGACTTTCAGATGGTATCGTGAAGGCAATGTATTACGGAAAGATATAATAAATTGGACTAAAATACAGATGCATTAAACCGCAAACTCGCAAATTTTACACTTCGATAGAAGTACTTAATTTGCGAATTTGCGGTTTTCTTTTGAGTTTGAAAAAGAGTGAATTTAAATGTCCAAATCAAAAGTCTTTTTCAATAACTCTAAATTAGGGTTGATTTCATTCAATCTATTGAATTTGTCCAAAGCTGTAAAAGCAAATTTTTTCTCGATAGCTTCATTTACAACAATTGTTATACTAATATCGTGATTGTGTAAATGTCCTCTCAAATAACCTAAAAGTCCATTTAATTCGGTTTCAAAATCGATCTTGGAACCAGCATTTGGCAGTTCGTGAATAATGGTTGTTCCTTCTAGTTTTGGATCGCTAATCTTCAAAAGCGATTCCATTATTTTATGTCCTTTATCGCCTAAACGCAGTGCATATTTGTTCCAAAACAACAACATATCAGTTTCGTTAAAAGCCTCAGTTGGCAGATGAACCTCTTCTTTTGCAATTCCTTTGCTGCTTTCCTGTAATTCTCTTTTGGCTCGAATACTTGAAATTGACAAGGCAGAAAATTTAGGGCCTTCTGGCGTGTTTATGGTTGGTGGTTTTGGGTTTGCTTCGCCTGTTCGAGCGTAGCTCTCGGGTGTGGTTTCGCTTGAAACTACATCTGAATTGCTGATTTCAACTTTTGGTTCTGCTACTTCTGTCTTCTGCAAACTGCTGCCTGAAGACTGTGTTTTGCTATCTGCAACCTGTTTGGCTTCGACTATCGAATAATCGTTTCTCCTAAAATAAGTGGGTGGAATTATAAATTGCTCAACTTTTTTTTTTCTCCATCAAAGGTGATGGAGGCAAGTTGCATCAAGCAAAGTTCAACAAGCAGTCTTTGGTTTTGGCTGACTTTGTATTTCAAATCACAATCATTGGCAATTTCGATTCCTTTCAACAAGAACTCTTGAGATGCTTTTTGACATTGAATAGCGTATAGTTTTTGGGCTTGTTCACCAACTTCCAATAAGGATAAAGTGGAAGGCGTTTTCGAAACTAATAAATCCCTGAAATGCGAAGCCAATCCAGAAACGAAATGATGAGCATCAAAACCTTTGGCAAGAATATCATTGAAAGCTACCAATAATTCTGGGATTTTATTTTCTAGAATTAAATCCGTTACCGTGATATAGGTTTCATAATCCAGTACATTCAAATTTTCGGTAACAGCTTGACGAGTCAAATTATTTCCACAATAAGAAACCACTCTGTCAAAAATAGACAAAGCATCGCGCATCGCACCATCGGCTTTTTGGGCAATAATGTGCAAAGCATCATCTTCAAAATTCACACCTTGACTAGTAGCCACTTCGGCAAGATGTTCTTTAGCATCTTTTACAGTGATTCTTTTGAAATCAAATATCTGGCAACGAGAAAGTATCGTTGGAATAATTTTGTGTTTTTCGGTCGTGGCCAATATAAAAATGGCGTGTTTTGGCGGTTCTTCCAACGTTTTCAAGAAAGCGTTAAAAGCGGCCGAAGACAACATGTGTACCTCGTCAATAATATAAACTTTGTATTGTCCCGTTTGTGGTGGTATCCGAACTTGGTCAATCAAATTTCGAATATCATCTACTGAATTGTTGGAAGCCGCATCCAATTCGAAAACATTGAAAGCAAAATCCTCATTCGGATCGTCATAACCGGGTTGATTAATTTTTCGGGCAAGAATTCTGGCGCAAGTTGTTTTTCCAACACCACGAGGACCTGTAAACAATAGGGCAGAAGCCAAGTGATTGCTTTCTATGGCATGCAACAAAGTGCTGGTAATGGCTTTTTGTCCCACAACATCATTAAATGTTTGCGGACGATATTTACGAGCCGATACTACAAATTGTTCCATAGATTTTTATTCGAAAGCAAATATAGGATTTTTGTTGATTTGTTTATTCGCTAATTTGTTTATTTGAAGAAAATCTTTTCCTTAGAAAAAGGAAAATAAGGATTGAAAACAATAGCATATTGATAATCAAAGAAATGATTGTGATTTTGTCGTAAATTGTGTTTTTATGATTTTTAGAAATTTTATTTTGAGATAATTTATAGGCTCTTAATTGTTCTAGTTGGTAAAACCAATTTGACATTGTTTCATTCCTAATTTTTAAATTATCTATTTCATTACTTAATGAATCGATTTTTCTTGCTCTTCTTTCTGAGGAAGTGAATAATGGAATTGGAGGCAAAAATCCGGGTAGAATTTCTATAGTTTGAGATGGCAAACAATAATTCATTTGAATTGTATTGTCTTTATTAAAACCCGCATAAACAATCCATAAGTCTTTTTTAAATGGAAATATTTCACAATTATTATTTAATGTTTTTCCATTTATTATTGAAGAATTGTAATTTCCCTTGAACATTTCAATTATTCTAAAAGAATATGTTTCTAAAATAGTATCAATTTTTATTAGTTCTCCATAAAATATTATTTCTGCATTTTCGAGCCCTTTTGTAACCATTGTTTCTTTTTCGTGAGGTGGGCAATCACAAGAAAAAGATTGATTCAACCAAAAACATAAAATTAAAAGGAATAGTTTGTTTAGTTTCATAATTTAATATTGGACATACAATACTAAGCATTTTTTAGGAAAAAGGACTTGATTATCTAAGTTAAATTTCTTGTTTGTAAAGTCTAATTTCTACATTGATTGTCATTTCCTTCGATGCATAATTTGGCTAAAACTGTTGCGGCTTCACTTTCAGAATTTGCCGAAAATCCTGCAACATAGACGCCTCTTTCGCCCGAATTGGAGGTTATTCCATAAACCACGGCTTCTTCATCGGGATCAGAATCGCCTTCGTATCGATAAACGTGTTCAATTTCGTAATTGTGAGGATTGTTTTGGATGGTTTCATCTTGTAGATTAAAATCGTGGATGAAACCTTTTTTATTCAATTGTTCCAAAGCTTCCGAAACGGAGGCGTAATGATAGATAGGTTTCATAATAAAAAGATTTACAGTTATCCCTTAAAGGTAACCATTTTATTATTAAGTGGTTGTGAAATAGTTGTTAAAGTGAAGCCCCCAAATATTGTAAAAGGTATTAAATAGAGTAAATTTGCACCGCAGACCGCCTTATCGTCCCGATTTATCGGGAAGGAAAGTCCGGACACCACAGAGAAGCATAGCGGGTAACGCCCGTCGGTTCGAGAAATCGGATTAGGACAAGTGCAACAGAAAGTATGTACAGGTAATGCTGTAGTGAAACCAGGTAAACTCTATGCGGTGAAATTTCAAGTATATCGGCATTTAAGGGTGCTCGCCCGTTGTCGAAGGGTAGAAAGATGGAGCATGCGAGCAATTTCGTGCCTAGATAAATGATAAGGCTCCAATTTATTGGAGACAGAATCCGGCTTACAGGTCTGCTTTTTTTATTTTAAATTCCAAACCAATATTTCGAACACTTTCGATGCTTATTTTGGAATCGTCCTTGAAATATTTACGAATTTTACTGATGTACACATCCATACTTCTTCCTGAAAAAAAATCGTCATTACCCCAAATTGTCTTTAAAATTTGCTCGCGTTTTACCATCTGATTTTGATGATTATAAAAGAAATGAATCAGGCTTGCTTCCTTTTCAGTAAGTTGTTGTGTTTTATTATCATTTTTTAGAGATAAACGTTTGGTGTCAAATAGATAGTTTCCAATTTGCAATTCATCAGTTAAGGTAAAAAAATGATTTTGTTTACTCCTTTTTAAAATATTATTAAGGCGCAAAACAAGTTCATCTGCTTCAAAAGGTTTTACGATATAATCATCGGCACCCAATTTTAATCCGATGATTTTGTCTTCTTTTAATTTTCTGGCAGTTAGAAATATAAAAGGGATTTCGGGATTGATTTGGATAATTTTTTCAGCAAGTGTAAATCCGTCCATTTTGGGCATCATAACATCAAAAACACAAATGTCGAAACGTTCAGTTTGAAAAAGACTTAATGCTTCTTCACCATTTTCTGCCCAAGTAATTTCAAATTGGTACAGCTCTAAATAGTGTTTGAGAACGCCTGCAAAATCAGCATCATCTTCGGCTAAAAGTACTTTTTTCAATGACAGATTATTAAACTTTAAACATAATTGTAAACTCCGAACCTTTTCCTAGATCACTTATAACATCAATTGTGCCCTGATGTGCTTTTATGATTTGTTTTACATAAAAAAGTCCCAAACCTAAACCTTTTGCATTATGCAAATTACCTTGTTCAACTCTGTAGAACTTATCAAATAATAAGGAATGCTTGCTTTTTGAAATTCCGATTCCATCATCTTTAATACTGATATTGAATTGTTTTTTGATTAGTTCAGTTTTAATTGTGATCGTGTTACTTCCATATTTCACGGCATTTTCGAGTACGTTTAAAATAGCTGTAGTCAAATGAAATTTATCCAAAACCAAAGGTGTTTCTTTCGTATTAAAACGAGTTTCAATAGTCACTTTAGGAAATGCAACCTTAAAATCGCCAACAATAGCTTTTAAAAATGATTCTGCGTCGATTTTCTCTTTTTGAAGTTCAATTTCATCTTCTCCCAAGGAATTCGCCATTACCTGATCAATTAAATTTTGCAAACGACCATTTTGACGTGAAATAGTATTTAAAACACTGCTGAATTGCTCATCATTTTCACGTATATCTTTTCGTTCCAATATTTTTGTCGAAATCCCCAAGGTTGTCAATGGAGTCTTTAACTCGTGGGTAATATTATTTATAAAATCGGTTTTGACATCACTTACTTTTTTTTGCTTTATTAATGCTTTTATGGCGATAACAAAAAGAGTTATTAGTGTCAGAATTGACAGGAGCGATAATAACAAAATTATTTTCATTCTTTCAAAAATGATCATTTCCCAATCGATTACAGAAACGTACATTGAATCTTCGGTGAGCAATTTATAATCCTGCATTTGAAGTGAGCCATTTGTTGTACTGACATAATTTCGAACCAAAAAGGCATTATTCAAAGACTTTAGATTACCATAGATTTTATTCTGTATTAGAGGCCTTTCAGAAAAAATGGTATCACTTTTTTTATGATTGTTATAAATAACGAATTTGTTCAGGACAATAGCAAAGTCAATGGCAATATTTGGGAAATCTCTTTTAAATCTAAGCTGTATTTTTCGGGTCAATGCATCATTAGATTCATCTAGAATTAAAGTGTTTTTAATTGCAGTCTTTGACTTTTTATCCAAAACATAATTCTTTGCCAATAACTTATAAAGCCTTTCCTTTTTATTGACGTAAGCCGAATCAATATCGCTGTAATCATTTGTTATTTTGGCAATATCCTCCTTGATTTCCGAGTGAAATTGAGCTACTTTATAATCATAAGCTGTTTTAACCAAGTAGCATTGCACAACCGATAAAGTAAGCAGTGCAACTATTGAAAATACGATTAATAAATTGATTCTTTGCTTCATTCGATAAAAATTGAATTCAAAAATAATTCTTTTATTATTCAAATTCGCCATTAACGCCGCATTAACCTTCGATTAACTTAGGAAGCGAGGATTTAGAAGCATTTTTGCAATGTTTCAAATCACAAAACACGCTATTTTAATGAAAATAAGTTTAAGAATTCAGAATGCAAAAATTATAATCTGTCTAATTAATTCAGGCTTCTGTTACGGACAAAACACTACAGCAAATGACAGTATTTCCAATAAATTAAGCGAAGTTGTAGTTACAAAAGAAAAGAAAATATTTACCAATAAAAATGGAAATATCAAGGTGGATATAGCTAATTCGATCTTGAATGCAACTCCTAATACAATAGACTTGCTCTCTAAATTGCCCAATATTACTATCAGTGCCGACAAAGAAAATATCACAGTTATAGGGAAAGGAAATCCTTTGATATACATCGATAATCAAAAAGTTGGGATGAATGATTTGAATGCGCTATCTGTAGATGATATTAAAACCATTGAAATAATTAATAATCCATCCTCCAAATATGAAGCCGAAGGAAGAGCCGTTATTTTGATTACCAGAAAGTTCAGTAAAAAGGAAGGTTCAAAAACCACTTTATCCGAAGTGGCTTCATTCAAAAAAGAATTCAATAATTATCTGGGGATAAATTCTAGCTTCAAAAAGAACAAATTCGAGTGGAAGGCCAATTTAAATTACAATAAACTAAGTCCCTGGGAAAGCCATAGGATTGATTATCAAATTCCTGATGCAGGTATAATTTCGAATTATGATGTTGCTACCGCAAACACCAAAAGGAAGCAGTTTATTTTTGGAGGAGGGCTTTTTTATAAAATTAATGAGGAAGATTATTTCTCAATTAGCATGAACAGTAAACTGCAAAGTGAACCTTTTGATATAAACACAACAACTTATAATAAGAATGGAGATGTCGAAAATAATGTTGTAACGTACAGTGATAATAAGAGCCAGAAGAATTTCATTAACTCTTTTGTAAATTATTCCAAAAAAATAAAATCAATTGACACGCAATTATTTACGGGTCTTCAATATTCTAATTTTGATCAGGATTCAAAGTCATTAGCTCAGAATAATTTTAATGACACTCAATTTGAATTAGCACAGAACAGTGATCAAAAATTTAATGTTGCTGTTTTTTCGGGTAGGGCCGATTTGGAAAAGAAATTTAAAAATGAAATGAAACTGGAATACGGCGGACTTTATTTATCAGCAAAAGCTAAAACAGATTTTGAAATCTTAAATTATGAGACCAATAATACAATCAGCTCAATTTATAATTTCAAAGAGAAAAATAGCGCAGGATATGCACAACTATCAGGAAGCTTAAAAAAAATTGGCTATTCAATTGGTTTAAGGGTTGAAAACACCAATATTAATGGAGAATTCAAGAATGATAAAGCGCCATTAATTAGCAAGAATTACACTGATTTTTTTCCGAAAGCACAACTTGATATCCCAATTGACAGTACCAAATCGATAACCGTAAATTATTCCAAAAGTATTTCGAGACCCAATTATTCATCGACTAGTCAGGGTGCGACATACATCAATCCATATTATTTATATTCGAGAAATATCTATTTAAATCCAACCATCAACAATCAAATTTCATCTAGTTTTCAATATCACGATAAATCAGTAAAAATAACTTATTATCGGAATACAGACCCTGTTTACAGTAGTTTTACATTTGATAATCAAAATACGATACTCACTTTTAAAGAAATAAATTTTGAAAAAGAAACAGGTTTTAATTTAGAATTTACCTTGCCTTTTACTTATAAAATTTGGACTTCGACTAATAGTTTAAATTGTATACTGAATAAAATTGAAGACGATTCAGCTGAATTCATCACATCAAAGCCTTACTTATATTATTATTCCAGCAATGAATTTAAACTGCCGAAAGGGTATTCGTTCGTACTGACAGCCTATGGTTTAACAGATCAAAAAGAAGGAGTTTTTGAAAGAAAAGCTTGGTTCGTTATGAATTTAGGAATTTCAAAATCATTTTTCACGAATTGGAATTGTACTTTAAGTCATAATGATGTATTTAGGAGTACGATCTACAAAGAAAGTTTTACAATAAATAACATTAGTTCAACAGCTAGATATTTGGTCGATGCACACGAATTTTCGATAGCCCTCAAATATTCATTTGGCAAAATAAAACCGAGTGAGTTTAAAGAAAAAAATATTGATGATAACTTAAATAGAGTTAAGTAATTTTTAAATAAAAAAAGAGATTCCTTGTATTAATTGCAAGGGTTCTCTTTAAGACATTTATTTAGTCGCTATTCTTCTTCAGAATCCGAAAACAAATCTTCGTCATCGATTTCTTCGTTAGTAGATTTTTCCATTTCAAAGAAACTGAAAATTGAACCGCCATAACTTTTCTTGAACGAAAAATGAATCAAATGATCGAGTTTCGTGTATTTTGAATGTTCAATCACCATCATTCCGTCTTCTTGTAGCGTATTTTTTTCAAAAACGGTCAAGACGATTTTATCGAAGGTTTTCTGGTCTAATGCATAAGGAGGATCTGCAAAAATAATATCATAAGTCGCTTTATTTCTTTCCAAAAATTGGAAAACATCACTTTTGGTGGCGGCAATGTTGAAATCATATTCGGCTGCGACTTGCTTGATGAATTTTACGCAGCCAAAATCAGCATCAACAGAAGTGATAGGCGTACTACCGCGAGAGGCAAATTCGAAACTGATATTGCCAGTTCCTGCGAACAAGTCTAGAATTTTCAAGCCTTCAAAACTGAAATGGTTGTTCAAAACATTGAATAATGCTTCTTTCGACATATCGGTTGTGGGGCGAACGGGAAGTCCTTTGGGCGGAAAAATACGTCTTCCTTTATATTTACCTGAAATGATTCTCACGATTGGAATAAAATAAAATGTTTCTGATTTTGGGCAGTTGAAAATGGGTTGTTTTTTTGCAAATTCGATACGTCAAACAAGGATACATTTCGAATGTATTTGAAAGCCAATTTGTAAAAATCGTCTTCCTCGGCAATGGTTCCCAATAATTCCAATTTGAAATTCTCAGGATTCATATTCAATTGTTCGGCAGTGAAAAGCAAATAGTACAGAAAATCTTCAGGCGTTTGATAATCGAAAGAATTGAATAACAGTAATTTTTGGTTTTGAACCACAATGATTTCAAAATGTCCGGGATTGAAATTCACGATCATTTTCTTGTCGTCATTATTCTTGGAAACATCCAAAAGTTTGGCGACCAAGATGCTATTGGCGTGTTTGTAATCGAAAGAACCAAATTGGTCAATAAAAAAATTATTGATGTTCACATACGGAATGTAAACGGTATTCATTTGGTAATTCGAAATTTCGTCGAACGCAAAAAAATCGGTTTCGAAAACTTTCGTATTATATTGTAAATAGCTCCCTAAAAAATTCTCGTCAAAAAGCGGTTCTGGCACAAAAGTCGAAAGATTGTTGTTATGGATGACCAATATTTCGTCGTAAGAATCCTTTAGTTCAGCGTTCTCTCTGAAAGCATCACCAAACAATTCTTCGATTTTGGTAGCTTTGTGAAAAGTGTCAAAATGGATTTCTTTCACAGAAAGCACCTTGTGATTTAAAGAATCAAAAACACAAAACGAAAGCCCAGTCAAGGAAACCTGAAGCGAGAGTTTTTTGTATTTTTTATCTGTAATGGTAGTGTTAATGGACATAGTTGCAAACTTACAAATTAAATTTTTAGTTTAGAAAGTTTAAACTTTTAAACTTTCTAAACTCCTAAACTTTTTCATTACTTTGCAGTCAAATAACACCAAATGGAATCCTCCTTGTTTTATAGTCTTTTACAGAAAAAATTCCCCTTTAAACCCACCTATAAACAGGATATATTTTTCCAAAAAATCGCTATTTTCTTGACCGAAAAGGATAACAACACGATTTTTGTCTTGAAAGGGTATGCAGGAACGGGAAAAACGACGTTGATTTCGACCATTGTCAATAATTTACTCGACATCAACAAGAAATATGTTTTGCTGGCGCCAACGGGTCGTGCGGCCAAGGTAATTGCTAATTATTCGAACAAGCCCGCTTTTACGATTCACAAGAAAATATACTTTCCCAAGAAATCTTCTGGTGGTGGCGTTTCCTTTACTTTACAACAAAACAAACATACCAACACCATTTTTATCGTCGATGAAGCTTCGATGATTTCCGACACGAACTCGGATTCCAAGTTGTATGAAAATGGTTCATTGCTCGATGACTTGATTTCTTATGTGTATTCGGGAACCAATTGCAAGATGATTTTGCTGGGAGACACGGCCCAATTACCGCCGGTAAATTTGGATATTAGTCCTGCTTTGGACATTCAAACTTTGGGAATGAATTACAATAAGGAAGTTGAACATATCGAGTTAGACGAAGTAATGCGTCAGGAAGAAAACTCCGGAATCTTGTATAATGCCACGGAACTTCGGGAATTGTTGAAGGATTCTTTCATAGACGAATTCAAATTCGATCTCCAAAAATTCAAGGATATTGTCCGTTTAACCGATGGTTACGACATTCAGGATGCCATCAATTCGGCTTACAGCAATTATAGCATTGAGGACACGGCTTTTATCGTTAGGTCGAATAAAAGAGCCAATCAGTATAACGAGCAAATCCGCTCAAAAATATTGGACAAGGAAAACGAATTGTCAACGGGAGATTTTTTGATGGTCGTAAAAAATAATTATTTTTGGTTGAAAGACTCCGATGAAGCTGGTTTTATTGCCAATGGCGATATTATTGAGGTTTTGGAAATTTTCAATATCAAGGAATTGTATGGTTTTAACTTTGCCAAAGTAAAAATACGAATGGTCGATTATCCCAACCAGATTCCGTTTGAAACGGTTCTTTTATTGGACACCATAAAAAGCGAATCACCATCATTGACTTACGAAGAATCAAACCGATTGTATCAGGAAGTTTTGAAAGATTACGAGGGCGAAACCAAGTTCAAGCAATTCCAGAAAGTGAAAGCCAACGAATATTTCAACGGCCTACAAGTCAAGTTTTCGTATGCGATAACTTGTCATAAATCACAAGGAGGACAATGGAATACGGTTTTTATCGAGCAGCCGTATTTGCCTGATGGAATCAACAGGGATTACATTCGCTGGCTTTATACGGCAATGACGAGAGCGAAAAATAAATTATATTTGATAGGATTTAAGGACGAAAGTTTTGTGGAGTGATATTGTGTAGAGACGCGATTTATCGCGTCTAACATTTGTTGAGAAGATTATTGCATTAAAATTATAGATACCTAGCGTTATGTGAGACGCGATAAATCGCGTCTGTACACCTTCAAAATAAATAAATTATGTCAGAAAAATTCCGAAATAAATATAGAGTTCCATCGGCCAGATTACAAAATTGGGATTATGGTACTAATGGAGCCTATTTTATCACGATATGCACAAAAGAAATGCAGCATTTTTTTGGTGAAGTTGTCGATAAAAAGATGATTTTAAATTCCGTAGGAGTATTGGCAGAAGAATATTGGATAGAAATACTAAAACAATTTCCTTATGTAGAATTAGGAAATTTTCAAATTATGCCCAATCATATGCACGGAATATTGATTATTGATAAATCCGTTGTTGTTGCTGTAGAGACGCGATTTATCGCGTCTAATTTGGATGGGATAATGGAAGATGAAAGAATTAAGGATGATGTCGATAGCAGTGAGACGCGATTAATCGCGTCTGTACCGCCGCAGAATGATGGAATTGGAGGATTTTCTGGAGAAAATAATCCTATGTTAGCAGATAATATATCTAGAATAATTCGATGGTACAAGGGAAGGTGTACTTTTGAAATGCGAAAAATAAATCCAAATTTTGGATGGCACCCTCGTTTCCACGATCATATAATCAGGAATTCGGAATCTTTTGAAAGAATACAAAATTATATAGAAGAAAATCCGGCGAGATGGGAAGAGGATAAATTTTATAAAAAATAATTCTCCATCGTACAGACGCGATTTATCGCGTCTCAATTTATCGCAATTAGCATCTTCCAATTTAAAATTATTAAAAATGAAGACTCTAAACGACTTACATAAAATTTCAAGCACTTTTTCGAACACCGAAAAAATGCCGGTTTTATTTCTGGGACACGGAAGCCCGATGAACGCCATCGAGGAAAATCAGTTTGTGACTGGCTTTCGAGACTTGGCCAAATCTTTGCCACAACCCAACGCTATTTTGTGTATTTCGGCGCATTGGTTTACGAATGGAACTAAAGTCACCGCAATGGAAATGCCCAGAACCATTCACGATTTTGGTGGTTTCCCGCAAGCCTTGTTCGAAGTGCAATATCCCGCGAAAGGAAGTCCTGAGTTGGCAGTGGAAACCAAGGAATTACTCAAACCAATTGAAGTGGAACTAGACGAACATTGGGGTTTGGATCACGGCACTTGGAGCGTGGTCAAGCATTTGTATCCCGAAGCGAATGTTCCCGTAATCCAGTTGAGTATTGATTATACCAAATCTCCGCAATACCATTTTGAATTGGCCAATAAATTGAGTGATTTACGCCGAAAAGGAATCTTGATAATTGGCAGTGGCAATATCGTTCATAATTTAAGATTGGTCGATTTTCCTAATTTTGACAAAGACAATTACGGTTACGATTGGGCGATTGAAGCCAGAGAAACCGTAAACAATTATTTATTGGACGGCAATTTCCAACCGCTGATTGATTACGATAAACAAAGCAAGGCTTTGCAAATAGCGGTTCCCACGCCAGACCATTATTTGCCCTTGATTTATACTTTGGGACTGAAAGACAAAACCGAAGAATTGAGTTTATTCAACGACAAATTAGTGGCAGGTTCGTTGAGTATGACTTCGGTGAAGATTATGTAATTGGTTTTGTGGGAAAATGGTATATTTGGATAAAATAATTTTTAATAAATATTTGCGATTTATAGAAATTGATATTACATATAAGTTACTATTATTCAATTAACCAACAACCAAAATTAAACTAATTATGAATAGACAAGATTTTAATGAAATTAAAGAGAAGTTTGAAAAAGATTCTCAAAAGAAAAAAATTTCAAGATGGTTAAATTATCTTTCAATTTTGATAGCAACACTTGGTGTAGGAATTATTACTACGTATAAGTTTGATAATTTTAATCCAAATGGAAACGATAAAATTGATAATTCTATCAAAATTCAAGAACTAGAAAATCAAATTTTAAAACTTAAATCTGAACGAATAATATCAAAAAATTCAATTGATAGTATGAAAATCAGCAAAGTTGATAACGATAAATTTAATTTAAGCGCAGAAGTTTTTACATTAAAAAGCCAAATTGAAAGTTTGAATAAAGTTATACTTGACAATCCTGAAAAAGCAATTTCGGTTCCATTGTTGAAAGTGGAGATCCAAAATCAAAAGGATCAAAATGAAAAAGAAATAAAATCAATAAAGGATGATATTGCCCGTGTTTATGATATTAATAAATGGATAATTGGACTTGTATTTACAATGCTTGTTAGTATTATAATCTTAAATATTAGTAATTTATTTGTGAAAAATAAAAAAGAATAAATCACAGTTAGAGGTAATAAAAACAAAACTTTGCGACTTAGTACCTTCGTGGCAAAAAAATAAAAATTAAAAATGAAAATAATAGCAGTCATTCCAGCACGTTACGCCTCAACTACTCCCGCTCGTGACTACAATTAAAAATTAAAATCCTACATCAATGAAAACCAAATTACTCCTCCTAACCCTAGCATCCTTTCTGTTATTCTCTTTTATTTCGATAAAAACATCAGACGACGATAAACTAAAAACTAAATTAACTGGAACTTGGAGCGGTTCTGAAGAAGACAATCAAATTCGTGGAGTGACCAAGTATTGGATTCAAATTCGTAACAAAAATGGAACATATATATTAATGTACACAACAATTGAAAATTGCGAGGTAGAAAATTTTGTTGAAAAAGGAAAATGGTGGATAAAAGACGGCTTGTTTTATGAAGCTTATGAAGGTAAAGGAAACGCAGATGTGTATGCAGTAGAAGTTTTGGATGCAAATAATTTGAAATTTAAGGCAAAAGAATTAAGTTCAGAATTTGATAATAAAGAATACGAGTTTACAGAAATCAGACAAGAATAAATAAAAATATAACTTTGCGACTTAGCGCCTTCGTGGCAAAAACAAATAAAAATGAAAATAATAGCAGTCATTCCCGCACGTTACGCTTCAACTAGATTTCACGCCAAATTGATGGAAGATTTGGGAGGTAAAACTGTGATTTTAAGAACCTATGAGGCAGCCAAAAAGTCCAATCTTTTTGATGATGTTTTTGTGGTTACCGATTCTGATTTGATATTTAAAGAAATAACTTCCAATTCTGGTAAAGCCATTATGAGCATCAAAGAGCACGAATCAGGAAGCGATCGAATTGCCGAAGCCGTCGAAAATATGGATGTGGATATTGTGGTCAATGTGCAAGGCGACGAACCTTTTATCGACACAGCAGCTTTGGAAAAACTGATTGAAGTCTATAAAAACGACATAGAAAAGAAAGTGGATTTGGCATCCTTAATGAGTGAAATCAAGGATGAAGCCGACATCAACAATCCTAATAATGTTAAAGTGGTCGTGAATCAAAATGGTTTTGCGTTGTATTTTTCGCGTTCCGTGATTCCGTATCCAAGAGAGGTTAATGTAGGTGTTCGTTATATGAAACACATCGGGATTTATGCTTTTAGAAAGCAGGCCTTGATGGATTTCTACAATCTGCCGATGAAATCATTGGAAGCATCCGAAAAACTGGAGCAATTGCGCTATCTGGAATTTGGTAAAAGCATAAAAATGGTTGAAACTTCCCATATAGGAATTGGAATTGATACGAAGGAAGACTTGGAAAAAGCGAGAAAATTGGTGTAAAAAAATATTTTTTTTAATTTTTAATTAGAGTTTATGAAAAAAGTAATGCTCCATCTGGCACTTTTGCTGGCCTTCACGGGACAGGCACAAATAAAAGCCGATGATGTAAAAACGTTTACTTTGGCAAACGGAATGAAGTTTCTGGTTGTTGAAGATTTCTCTATTCCCAACGCCAATATGTACTTTTTTTATAAAGTGGGAAGCCGAAATGAACACCAAGGAATCACGGGACTTTCCCATTTTTTTGAACATATGATGTTCAATGGAGCCAAGAAATATGGTCCAAAACAATTTGACCGAACGATGGAATTCAACGGAGGTTCAAATAACGCCTACACTACCGAAAATATTACGGTTTACACCGATTGGTTTCCGGCTGCTTCGGCAGAAATCATGTTTGACCTTGAAGGTGACCGAATTTCCAGTCTGAGTATCGATCCCAAAATGGTTGAAAGCGAAAGAGGAGTTGTGTTGAGCGAGCGTCGCACGGGAATTGAAAATTCGCCTTGGAGACCTTTGTCAGAGGGTTTGCAGGCAACTGCTTTTCAGGAACATCCGTATCATTGGCCGGTTATTGGCTATGAAGACGACATGAAAAACTGGACGCAGCAAGATTTGGAACGTTATTTCAAAACCTATTATGCGCCAAATAATTGCGTGGTTGTGGTTTCAGGAGCCTTGAAATTGGAAAAAGTGAAGGAACTCGCCAAAAAATATTTCGAACCGATTCCCGCCCAGCCAGCTCCGCCAAAAGTCCATATTGTGGAACCAGCCCAAACCGGAGAAAGAAGAATTACCATCAAGAAAGAAGTGGAAACTCCATATATGATGATTGGATATAAAACCCCGGAATCCAAAAACGAAGATTATTATGCGTTGAATATTCTTAGTTCAGTTCTTTCAAGCGGAAATTCGTCTCGATTGTATTCGACACTCGTGGATCAAAAAGAATTGGCAACCCAGGTAGGTACAGATTATGGAGATACTTTCGACCCGTTTCTTTTTAATTTTTATTTGGTCGCTAACCAAGATGTAAAAGAAACAGATTTGGAACAAGCGGTTTATGCAGAGATTGAAAAAATAAAAAAAGATGGCATCACTGAGAAGGAACTACAAAAAATAAAAAACCAGAAATTAATGGAGTTTTACAATCAAGTGGAAACCATTAACGGTAAATCGAACAATATGGGAACCTACGAAGTGTTTTTCGGAGATTATAGAAAAATGTTTGATGCTCCTGCCAATTACAACAAAATAACTGTTGCAGATGTACAACGAGTAGCCAAAAAATATTTGACCAAAAGCAACCGAACCGTAGCCGTATTAAAAACTAATGTAGAAGAATAAGTCATGAAAAAACTCATTATATACCTGCTGTTAATTACATATAGTAACCTATCGGCACAAGGATTTAAATTACCCAATTACACGACTTTCAAATTGGCAAACGGTCTTACGGTTTCCTTGATGGAGCAACACGACGTGCCTGTTATCAGCGTTTCAGTCGTTCTTCCTGGAGGCGCCATTTATGATTATGACAAAGCGGGATTAGCATCTTTAACAGCTACTTCGCTTAAACATGGTACCAAAAACTTCACAAAAACGAAACTAGACGAAGAGTTGGATTTTCTGGGTGCTAATGTGGAAACTTATGCAACAAAGGAATTTGCTGGACTTTCTTCTGATTTTGCATCGAAAGACAAAGACAAAATTTTGAATATCATTAAAGAAGTTTTGCTTAATCCAACATTTGATGCTGCCGAATTCGAAAAGGAGAAAAGTAGGTTGCTGGTTTCATTGGCTCAACAAAAAGAAAGCCCAAAATCAGTTATAGGTCCTTATTTTGATACTTTATTGTATGGGAATCACGTTTATGCCAATGTTAAAAATGGAAATAAAGAAACCGTTGGCAAATTGACCGTTAATGACGTGAAGGATTTTTACAAAACTAATTACAAACCCAATGAGGCGGCCATTTGCATTGTTGGAGACTTCAAGGTAAATGAATTGAAAGCAACGATAACCAAGTTGTTTTCCGGTTGGGAAAAATCGACCGTTAAAATAGAGAATCTGGCTTCAAAAACTATTGTAAATCCAACAGAAAGCAGGGTTTTGTTGGTCAATAAAGGAGATGCCAAAGAAACTACTTTTTATATCGGATCGCCTGGTGTAAGCAGAAACAATCCCGATTATGTTGCTATTGAAGTGGTCAATACCCTTTTTGGAGGGCGTTTTACTTCTATGTTGAATGATGAATTGCGGGTTAATTCAGGTTTGACTTATGGAGCGGGAAGCAGGTTTACTAATTTAAAGAATGGCGGTTCCTTTTATATCAGCACTTTTACGGCGTCGAAAACAACAGAACCAGCGATTGACAAGGCTTTGGAAGTATTGAAAAACTTACATACGAAAGGCATTGATGAAAAAACATTGGCTTCCGCCAAAAATTATGTCAAAGGCCAGTTTCCTCCCGAATATGAAACTACGGAACAATTGGCAGGCCTGTTGTCACAAATGTTTTGGTATAATTTTGACAAATCATTTATAGACAATTTCGAAAAAAATGTAGATAGTCTTGACTTGGCCAAAGCCAACCAAATTATCACCAAATATTTTCCAAAAGACAAATTGCAGTTTGTATTAATCGGTAAATCAGAAGAAATTAAGAAAATTGCAGAGAAATATGGCAAGGTCACCGAAGTCGAAATTAGCGACGACATCAAAAAAATGAAATAAATAAAAAGGGAAATCAGTTGGTTTCCCTTTTTTATTGGATAAAAATTTTTAGTTTATTTTGAAAAGAACCAAATTTAAAATTTACTTTCAATTACAATCAACTCATTCAATTCTTCTATTTTGTGCAATTTTGTCACTGTGTATTTTGAGGCATCAAAAGCATTGAAAAAATCCAAATTGAGTTGTTTTTGGTTGTCATTTAGCATCATCGTGTTGAAAAGGATAAATCCTTTTGGATTTAATAAATAACAAATTCTATCGATGAAAAATTTCTCAAACAGAAAGTTAGGCATTCTGACGTCTTGAAAAACATCGATGATGATCAAGTCATATCTGTCCTTTGTTTTCAACACAAATTCAAAGGCATCATCAATTACAATTTCCAGATTTTGAATTTGGTTTATATGAAAATACTCGTTGGCAATTTCGATTATGGATTTGTCAATTTCGACTCCCGTAATTTTTCCTTCAAAATGAATTTCGTCTACCAATGTTTTTATGATACTGCCACCAGCCACTCCAAGTACAAGAATTCTGTCCATTGTCTTGATTTTTTCGAAACCAATAAATTTCAATCCTTTTCTCAAAATACGTTGTAGGCTTCCATACGAATAGTTGGTGTTTTTGCTGTCCAAAACCAATTCGCCATCTGCCCAGGTAACTTCCAGCGTCTGACTTATTGCGGATTTTTGTTTGAAAATATTGAGAGGAATGATGTAGCTAAACAGTTTTTTGAACATTGAAAAGATTTTTATCAAAAATAAGAGAATAATATTATTTTTACTTAAAAATAGATTCTAAATGAAAAGAAGTTTTTACAAATTTATTTTCTTTCGATTGATGGATTGGGAAATTGAAGGTGCTTTTGACGAAAATATCAAAAAGTGCGTTGCAATGGTGCTTCCTCATACGAGTTGGCACGATTTCTATTTAGGTATATTCACCCGAGGAATTTGTGGGTTGAAAATAAATTTCATTGCAAAAAAAGAGCTGTTCCGTTTTCCCTTTGGTTATTATTTCCGATGGATGGGAGGAGAACCAATTGATCGCTCCGCTTGTTTGAATAAAGTAGATGCAATTGTAAATGTATTCGAGAAACACGATGAATTCAGACTAGCCGTTGCACCGGAAGGAACTAGGAAAAAAGTCTTAGAATTGAAATCAGGATTTTATTATATTGCCGTAAAAGCCAATGTTCCCATAATTCCAGTTGCATTTGATTTTTGCAGAAAAGCAGTAAAAATAGGAAAACCTTTTTATCCTACGTCAAATTACGAAGGTGATTTGAAAATTTTGCTACAGCATTTCAAAGGCGTGTATGGAAAAATTCCCGAAAAAGGATTTAACCCCAAAAAATGATTATTCAGACGAATAGGTTTTAAAAGTTCCGTTTTTATAGAAAATGACGATTCGGTCAATTTCTGAATTATTTTTGGGCAAGACCGAGTTTTGCATATTCGAAAAAGGAGTTGTCGATTTTTCTTCAACTAGATTTTTTTTGTTCGGCAATGCTTCAGAAAATAAATCAGCTGTTTTTTCCATTTTGGTTTCCACATTTTGTGTGTCGGGAACTGGAGTGGAAGTTGAAAGATTAATGTTGTTTTCAGATTCCGATTTCGGAAAAGTTCCCTTTCCATTCAAAACCCAATACAAATCTACCTCGGGAAAAACATCCAAAATTTTAAGTATAAAATCCAGACTTGGTTTGTTTCTACCAGAAAGTAGGTGAGACAAACTAGAGCGTTGCACACCTATTTTATCGGCAAATGAAGAGGCATTTAAACTGTAATAATCTAGTATAATTTCTAGTCTTTTTATAAAATCTTCTGTGTTTACCATTGTAAATTTATTTAAAAATCAATCGAGTTACAAATGTAACTAAAAAGAGTGAATACACCAAAATTACATTTGTAAATCACTGAAATAACTATTATTAGTTGAAATTATAGCTTCTAGTAAAACATTTCAAATAACTGATAAATAGATTTTTAAATAGATTTAAATATAAATTAAACATTTGTCAACAATTGGTATTGCTAGGGTACATAAATTCATTACAAATCTGTTTACATAAATAAATAATTGTTGATTTCGCAAGTTTACAAATGTAAAAATAAAGATGTTTACTTTTGTAAAACAAAATTATACCCATGAATTTAGAACAATTATTCGACCAAAATAAAGAGCATTCATTGCAGGGTCGTTATATCACTTTGGACTCAATAGCGTCTTTGTTGAAAAAATTAAACACCAATAATCAATTAGAAATTATTGGAAAATCGGTGCTCGATAAACCTATTTATAAATATCAAATTGGCACAGGGAAAATCAAGATTTTGCTTTGGTCTCAAATGCACGGAAATGAAAGCACGACCACGAAAGGACTTTTTGATTTTATAAATGTGCTACATAGTGGTTCTGGATTGGCAAAAGATTTTCTCGAAGCGTTTACTTTTTGTTGCATTCCGATGCTAAATCCAGATGGAGCAAAACTGTATACTCGTGCCAATGCTAATAATGTGGATTTGAATCGAGATTCGCAAGATCTTTCACAGCCTGAAAGTAGGGTTTTAAGAGCTGCTTTTGAAGATTTCATGCCTGATTTTTGTTTTAATCTTCACGATCAGCGCACTATTTTTGGAGTTTCGGATTCAGGCAAACCTGCGACTGTATCCTTTTTGGCACCTGCGTATAATGATGAGCGGGAAATTAACGACTCTAGATTAAAGGCAATTAATTTGATTGCAGGTATAAATGAGGTGTTGCAGCAATATATTCCCGGTCAAATTGGGCGTTTTGATGATTCGTTTAATATAAACTGTGTTGGTGATACTTTTCAATATTTGGGTGTCCCAACCGTTTTGTTCGAGGCCGGTCATTTTCCAAATGATTATGACAGGGAAGAGACTCGTAAATTTATTTTTATGGCTTTGATTTCCAGTTTTGAAATTATAAACGAAAACGATATAGTTATTAGTAAATTTGATAAATATTTGAGTATTCCTCAAAATAAAGTCGTTTTTTATGATTTTATATATAAAAATATCAAAATAAATTATGATGGTATTGAAATAATCACGAATTTTGCAGCACAATACAAGGAAGAGTTGGTAGAAAATCAGGTTTGTTTTAATGCTTACGTAGCTAAAATAGGCGAATTGGATGATAATTTCGGACATCTTGAATATGATGGAAAAAATGCATTATATGGAGATAATCGCAATAATTTTCCTGAATTAGATCAAAAAGCTGATTTTTATTTAGAAAATAACACTAACTTTGTTAATGGTATGATAATTTTATAAAAAAATATCTTGACCATTTTTTAAAATGTAAATTTTGCAATTGCAACTATAATATTAAATTAAGAATTATGAGTAAGTTCCGTTTAGACGAAGTAGACCACCAGATATTGGATATGTTGATAGACAACACAAGAATCCCATTTACAGACATTGCAAAGAAATTATTGATTTCTGCTGGAACTGTACACGTTAGGGTAAAAAAGATGGAAGATGCCGGTATAATAATGGGCTCTTCGTTGGTTCTTGATTACGACAAATTAGGTTATTCTTTTATTGCTTATGTTGGTGTTTTTCTGAATAACACTTCGCAAACTAAATTTGTTTTACAGCGAATTAACGAAATTCCGTTTGTAACAGTTGCATCTGTAACAACTGGAAAGTTTAATATTTTTTGTAAAATTAGAGCAAAAGATACGAAACATGCCAAGGATGTAATCTTTATGATTGATGATATCGAAGGTGTTTACAGAACGGAAACAATGATTTCATTGGAAGAAAGTATTAATGACAAAAAGCGTTTGATGCATACTATTTTCAAGAATATGTAATTCATTTGAAGGCTAATACAAATGCAACCTCAAGTGAATTCTTGAGGTTTTTTTTTAAACCAACCATAACTAATTTTAAGACAATATGTATACGCTCCCAAAAATAGAACGTTTCAATCAAGATGTTCTTTCCAAATATCACATTTACAATAGCGTTTTTATCACCTTGCCTTTTGATTCGATTGATAACACCGGGGTTTTACTTCCATTATTTACCGATGTCTGCGACAATGGTTTTAAAAAACAGGAAACACCTAAAGAAATTGTTGATTTTTTTACCCATAAATACTTGCATAGTGTTTCTGAATCAGAAAAAATTGATTTAATGTTTCGCTTTATCCAATACATCGAACGTCAAATTGTTCTTTTTGATGCTATTGAAGATGCTGCTTTTCCGGTGGTTAACAATATGGAAGGAAGAGGTTCTTTACGTGATATCAAAGAAAAATCAGATGCCAAAAACAATAAAGAAGAACTAGTTGATTTTCTTGAAAATTTCAATGTAAGAACAGTTTTAACAGCGCATCCCACACAGTTTTATCCCGGTCCGGTATTGGGAATCATCAATGATTTAACGGATTCGATTCGTAATAATGATCTTTTAGAAATTAAGCAATTACTGGCTCAATTAGGAAAAACACCTTTTATCCAAAATGAAAAACCGAATCCTTTTGATGAAGCGGTAAGTTTGATTTGGTATCTTGAAAACGTGTTTTATGAAACCGCTGGCGAAATGGTGCATTACCTTCAAAAGAACGTTTTTGATGGAGAATTTGTCAAAAATCAATTGATTAAACTAGGTTTTTGGCCCGGAGGTGATCGTGATGGAAATCCATATGTGACAACTGAAATCACATTAAAAGTGGCTGATAGACTAAGAACTTCGATATTGAAATGTTACTATGTCGAAATGAGAAGTTTGAAAAGAAAATTGACTTTTCCAGGTGTTGATATTTTAGTGGCTGAATTGGAACAGAAATTATATCGCTCGGTTTTTTATTCGAAAGGGGAAATATTTATCACTTTGGAAGAATTCAAAACCCAATTGAATAAAATTAGAACCATCGTTATAGAGCAACACCAATCATTATACATTGAAGAATTGGAAGCTTTGCTGATTAAAGTAAATTTATTTGGATTCCACTTTGCATCACTTGATATCCGTCAAAACAGTAAAATTCACGATGCCGTTGTCAAAGACGTGTTGGGGTATTATTTGAATTCAGACTCATCGGTTTTTCCTGCTAATTATTATGAATTGACTGAAGATGAGAAAATTGTGGTTTTGTCCAATGTTAAAGGAAATATTGATCCCAATGTTTTCGAGAACGAAATTACAAGATCAACGTTAGAATCAATTCAAGCCATAAAGAAAATACAGGAATCCAACGGAGAATCTGGAGCAGACCGTTACATTATCAGTAATAATGAAAGTGCTTTGAATGTAATGGAGACATTTGCTCTTTTTCATTTAAACGGCTGGGATGATTTATCTGTGGATATTATTCCTTTGTTCGAATCGGTTGATGATTTGCAAAATGCGCACATTATTATGGAAAAACTGTATAATAATCCTGCATATGCAAGTCATTTGAAAGACCGAAACCAAAAACAAACCATTATGTTAGGTTTCTCTGACGGAACCAAAGATGGTGGTTATTTGATGGCCAACTGGAGTATTTACAAAGCAAAAAAAGAATTGACGGCAATGTCCAGAAAATATGGAATTCATGCTATTTTCTTTGATGGTCGTGGTGGACCTCCAGCACGTGGTGGTGGAAAAACACATAAATTCTACGCTTCGTTGGGGCCAAAAATCGAAAATGACGAAATCCAGATTACCGTTCAAGGGCAAACCATCAGTTCCAATTTTGGGACATTGGATTCGTGTCGTTATAATCTAGAAAACTTGTTGAGTGCAGGTGTAACCAATCATATTTTTAGCAAAGATAAAAATGAATTGACAGTTGGTGAAACGGATATTTTGGATCAGTTGGCAGAATTAGGATACGAAAAGTATTTAAGTTTCAAGAATCATCCTAAATTTATTCCTTATTTGGAACAAATGAGTACCTTGAAATATTATGCCAAAACTAATATTGGTAGTCGTCCATCTAAAAGAAGTAAATCAGAACATCTAGATTTTGCCGATTTGAGAGCTATTCCGTTTGTGGGATCATGGAGTCAATTAAAACAAAACGTGCCTGGTTTCTTTGGAGTGGGTACTGCTTTGAAACATTTTGAAGAGAATGGACAATGGGATAAAGTTCAGGATTTATACAACAACTCTTTGTTCTTTAAAACCTTGTTGGAAAACAGTATGATGTCCTTGGCTAAATCATTCTTTCCTTTAACGGCTTATATGAGAAAAGATCCAGTTTTTGGAGATTTTTGGCAGATTATCTATGATGAATTTTTGGAAACCAAAAGAATGTTGTTGAAAATTGCAGGTCATAAAGGCTTGATGGAAAACTACCCTGATGGAAAAGCATCAATTGACATAAGAGAACGTATCGTATTGCCTTTGTTGACAATACAACAATATGCTTTATTGAGAATAAACGAATTGAACAAGGATAAAAATCCAGATTTAGAGTTGATAAAAACTTACGAGAAGATTGTAACTCGTTCGCTTTTTGGAAACACGAATGCAAGTAGAAACTCGGCTTAATTCTTAAAATTGAAAATATGAATTCCAATCAATTGCCCATAAATGAATATTCTCAATTCAATGCGACATATATCAATGCGCTTGAAAATGTAGAATTGTTGGAAGAATTAGAGATCAGTTTACACGATTTTATCAGATTTGTTCGTGATATTCCAATGGACAAATTTGATTATCGATATGCCGAAGGCAAATGGACAATCAAGGATATTATCCAGCATATCATCGATGCCGAAAGGATTTTTGGGTATCGTGCCTTGCGAATTTCAAGAAATGACCAAACGCCATTACCTGGGTTTGAGGAAAACGATTATGTAGAAAATACCAATGCCAATGGCAGAAGCATTCAAGAATTGTTAACGGAATTATCTGCTGTACGACATTCAAATTTATTGTTGTTCAAAAGTTTTTCGGAAGAACAATTGGCCAGAATGGGAATCTCGTCCAATCATCCAATTTCTGTTAGAGTTCTTGGTTTCTTGATTATTGGTCACCTAAAACACCATCAAAGAGTTTTTCAGGAAAGGTATTTGTAAATTTTTTCCACAAGACGCAAAGACATAAATTTCAAATAAAAAGAAGTTTATAAATTCAATAATCAGAATTTATAAACTTCTTTTTTCTTTGTGACTTCGAGACTTTACTTTGTCCGTTCGCTAAAGCTCGGGTCTGGCATTTTTTAATTTTGCGCCTCTTTTTCAATCATAGCCAAACCAATCCTGATTTTATCATACCCGATTTGTTCTTCGAAGTAGTCAAAGTAAGGTTTCAAGGCATTTGGAGATTCCAGTTTAATTTTGGCTTCCGCAATTTTTGAAATTTCTTCTGCAGTTATATAGGAGCTAAAATCTATTGGATGTCCATCACTGTATAATTTGGCCAAATGTGAAGTTATCGTGCTAAGCCCTAAATTTCTTTTGGCAGCAATTGCTTCAACAGACAAACCACTTTGATACATTTCTAAAGTTTCCTTATAGGTACTTCCTTCTTTTTTGGCTCGAACGGTTTTGTTTTTTTGAAATTCAATAATCGCTTTTATAAACACATCGCCGTATTTTTCCAATTTTGCTCTACCAACTCCGTCAATGTTTAGGAATTCTTCATCGCTCATTGGTCTTTCGGCTTCGAGTTGTTTTAAAGTTGCATCATTGAAAATAATGTAGGCTGGAACTTCTTCTTGTTTGGCAATTTCGGAACGCAGTTTTCTAAGAGTTTCAAAAAGCGAATTTGCTGCAGTTCGACTTGGTTTTTCTTTGATTTCTGGTTTTTCTTTGCTTATTTTTTGAACTGTCGTTAATTGTACTTTTTCGCCTTCAAACAAAACTTTCTTGGCAAAGGGCGTCAATTTGATTTTGTTTTGCTGATGAAAAGCAATTTCGCAATAGCCTAAATTAATCAGTTGAATAAGATATTGGTTCCAATCGTACCAAGAAATATCGGCGCCAACCGCGTAGGTTTTTAGGTTTTGATAGCCTTTGTCATAAATGGACGTGTTTTTTGAACCTCTCAAAAAGTCTACAATTACGGGCAATGCTTCCGATTCTTGCAAACGAATTACGGCCGACAATGCTTTTTGGGCAATGATGGTTCCATCAAAAAAAGCGGGAGGATTTTTGCAAATATCACAATTACCACAATTTTCGGTTACCAATTCTCCAAAATAGGAAAGTAAAATTTTTCTGCGACAGCTCAACGCATCGGCATATTGTTTCATCCGTTCCAGTTTTGCCAGTTGGACTTCAGCATTCAAACCTTCGGAAGCAAATTTTTGTAGCTGAATCATATCGCCATAACTTTCGAATAAAACGGTTTCCGATGGCAGTCCATCTCGACCGGCACGTCCAATTTCTTGGTAATAGCCTTCAATATTTTTAGGTAAATTATAATGAATAACCCAACGCACATTGGATTTATCGATTCCCATTCCAAAAGCAATTGTGGCGCAAACTACCTGACATTCATCATTGATGAATTCATCTTGGGTATTTGATCGAAGTTTACTGTCTAAACCTGCGTGATAGGCTTTGGCATTAATTCCGTTTTTTTGTAATTTTTCAGAAAGTTCTTCCGTAGTTTTTCGGCTCAGGCAATAGACAATGCCACATTCGTTGGGTTTATCTTTGATAAAATCGATGATTTGTTTTACTCGGTCTAAAGCGGGACGAACTTCTAAACTTAAATTTTTTCTATCGAATGACGCAATAAATGTTATTGGGTTGACCAAATTCAACTGTTCAGTAATATCCGTTCGGGTGGCTTTATCGGCGGTTGCGGTCAATGCAAGAATTGGGGTGGAAGGGAAGCGATTTTTTAGATAACCCAAATTGGTATAAGCCGGTCGAAAATCGTGACCCCAAGAAGAAATACAATGGGCTTCGTCAATGGCAATTAAACTTACAGTTATCTGACTGAAAGCATTTTCGAGATAAGATAAACTTTCCGGAGCAACATAAACCAACTTGACTTTGTTGTCTTTTAGATTTTGAATATGTAATTCTTGTTCATCATTGGATTGGCTACTATTGATAAAACAAGCAGCAATTCCATTGGTTTTTAGACTGTCAACCTGATCTTTCATCAAGGCAATTAATGGAGAAATGACAATCGTGATTCCCGGAAGAACTAAAGCGGGGAGTTGAAAACAAATTGATTTTCCTCCGCCTGTTGGCATAATTGCCAAAGTATCTTGTCCAGAAAGAATGCAATTGATAATGTCTTCTTGATTGGGTCTAAATTTTTCGAACCCAAAATTTTCTTTGAGTTTGGCTTGTAAAATTTCTGTTGTCATTATGGCGTATATTTTTTAGACTCTAAAAATAATAAAAAAAGGAACTCGATTAAGAGTTCCTTATGGTATTGTATTCGGAAAATTAATTATTTTTCATCTTCATCATCTTCATCATCCGGGATGTCGCTTTCGTCTGCATCTGCATCGTCATCATCGTCGTCGTCGTCTCCAGAAACTTCGTCGTCTTTATATTCAGGCTTGTCGTCGTCGTCGTCAGCAGAAGGAGCGTCGTCATCATCATCGTCTAAACTAATATCTGCTATTGGTTCGATTTCGATTTCATCATCCTCATCATAATTTTCGATTCTGTCGGCAAGTTTGGTACTGATTTTTACTAAATAAATAGTATCTTCTGTACGAACTTCAACAGCTTCGATTAATTCATTTTTAGCATTTCTAAAACGGATAACATCGGAATCATCATAACCGTCAGGAAATCTTTCGACCAGAAGGTTTAAAATTTCGTGGGTAAGTTTTGCGTAGTCAACAATTACTCTTTTCATAAAAATATTCTATAAATCTAACAAATAAGCGAAAATTAAAGGAGCAACAATTGTGGCATCCGACTCGATAATAAACTTGGGGGTTTTAATGTCTAATTTTCCCCAAGTGATTTTTTCATTTGGCACAGCTCCAGAATACGAACCATAACTGGTTGTTGAATCTGAAATCTGGCAAAAATAACTCCAGAAAGGAATGTCATGCATTTCCATATCTTGGTATAACATTGGAACAACACAAATTGGAAAATCTCCTGCAATTCCTCCACCAATTTGGAAGAAACCTACACCATTGCTGCTGTTTTTTGGATACCAATCCGACAAGAATACCATATATTCTATCCCAGATTTCATGGTTGAAGCTTTCAACTCACCTTTGATAACGTAGGAAGCAAATATATTTCCCATCGTGCTATCTTCCCATCCCGGTACAATAATAGGTAAATTTTTCTCAGCAGCTGCATACATCCAGCTGTCTTTTAAGTCAATTTCGTAATATTCTTCTAGAACTCCTGAAAGCAACATTTTGTACATAAATTCATGAGGGAAATATCTCTCACCTTTATCGTCGGCATCTTTCCAGATTTTATAAATGTGTTTTTGCAAACGGCGGAAGGCTTCATGCTCAGGAATACAGGTATCGGTAACTCGATTTAATCCTCTTTCCAATAATGCCCATTCGTCTTCTGGAGTCAAATCACGATAATTTGGAACTCTTTCGTAATGTGAATGTGCCACCAAATTCATAATATCTTCTTCAAGATTGGCACCAGTACAAGAAATAATCTGAACTTTGTCTTGACGAATTATTTCTGCAAAAATCTTCCCAATTTCGGCGGTACTCATTGCACCAGCCATACTTACCATCATTTTTGCCCCGTTGGCTAATTGTTGTTCGTATGCTTTTGCGGCATCTACTAAAGACGCTGAGTTGAAATGCAAGTAATGCTTTTCGATAAACTGACTGATTGGTCCTTTACTCATTTTTTTAAATTTAAAGATTTAAAAAACGTAACAATGAAAAACATATTCAAATGTAGCGAATTTTTAAATTGACTAATTATGTGTTAACTATTTATTTTTGTTGTAACCTAATATTTCTAAAACTTCATTGGCCGTTTGTTGTTCCGAGAACACTTCGGTGGCCAAAATTCCATTTTCATCCTTGTCTATCAAGATGTGTTTCGGCTGTGGAATTAAGCAGTGGTGTAATCCGCCGTAACCGCCAATGGTTTCTTGGTAAGCTCCGGTATTGAAAAAACCAATATATAACGGTTTTTCTTTGTTGTATTTCGGCAAATAAATGGCATTCATATTTTGCTCAGAATTGTAATAATCATCGCTATCACAAGTCATTCCGCCCAGTAAAACTCTTTCGTAGGTATCGTTCCAACGGTTAACCGCCAGCATGATAAAACGCTTATTGATAGCCCAAGTATCTGGCAAAGTCGTGATAAAAGAGGAATCGATCATATTCCATTTTTCTCTATCATTTTGTTGCTTTTGATACAAAATTTGATAAATAGCTCCACCACTTTCGCCAACGGTAAACGAACCAAATTCAGTAAAAATGTTCGGCACATCCACTTCCGCTTCGTCGCAAGCTATTTTGATTTGATTGATAATTTCATCAATCATATATTGGTAATCGTATTCGAACGCTAACGAGTTTTTTATTGGGAAACCCCCGCCAATGTTCAATCCATCAAGTGTAGGGCATTCTTTTTTCAAGGCAACATATACCTTGATACATTTTACCAATTCGTTCCAATAATAGGCATTATCGTTAATTCCGGTATTGATAAAAAAGTGCAACATTTTAAGTTCCAGCTTTTTATTTTCTTGAATTTGTTTTTTGTAAAACTGAACGATGTTTTTGTATCCAATACCCAAACGAGAGGTATAAAACTCAAATTTTGGTTCTTCTTCGGCAGCAATACGAATTCCAATTTTGAATTTTCGTTTGATTTGCTCCTGTAAAATGTCTAATTCCTCATAATTATCAATAATTGGAATCGTATTTTTATGTCCATTATTAATCAATCGGGCAATGTTTTCAATGTATTGGTCTCTTTTGAAACCATTGCAAATTACATAAGTGCTTTTGTTGATTTTGCCTGACTCCAATAAATTTTCAACAATATTGATATCGAAAGCAGAAGAGGTTTCAATATGAATATTATTTTTAAAAGCTTCATTCATAATGTATTGAAAATGAGAACTTTTCGTACAATAGCAATAGTAATATTTGGCCTCATAATTATTCTTTTCCATTGATTTACGAAACCAGTTTTTGGCTTTGTTAATGTTGTTGGAAATTTGAGGTAAATAGGTGAATTTTAATGGGGTACCGTATTTCTCTACCAATTTCATCAAGTCTATATTGTGAAATTCGAGGTTGTCTTTGTTTAAAGTAAACTCTTCTTGTGGGAAATAATAGGTTTGATTTATTAAATCGGAATATTTTGTATTCATTTGATTTTGTGCGTTTTAGATTAATTGTATTTGGCAAATAAATTAAGCTAAAATTCAAACCCGAATATTGGCGTAAACAATTTGAAGCTTCTCGTGATCGGCTTTCAAATATTGAAAGATATCAAAACTAAAGGACCCTTTGATACCATAAAAACGTTTCAATATTCTTTGAAAAGAGCTATTGTTTTCGGTTTTGATGGAACTATAATTTCTTTGGTTTTGATTTTTTTTCATTGCCTGCAAATGTAAAAAATATAATAGACGTAAAGCAACCCTTTTTTATAAAAAATGGTTAAGATTTATAATCATCGAAAGCCTTTAGAATCAATTCGTTTTCAACAGATTGATTGATTTTTATTTTTCCGATGCCGTCAATCAGGGCAAATTGTATGTTGCCGTATTCATTTTTCTTGTCGTGAATAAGCAATTCAAGTATAGGGTCAATATCAGTTTCCTCAAAAATAACCTCGTCATAGATTGATTTTATGGTCGATTTTATCTCTTTATACTCTTCAGCATTTATTAAGTTTTTCTCCAAAGAAATATAGCTTTCCAAAATCATCCCAATAGCAATGGCTTCGCCGTGCAACAAGGTTTTCTTGTTTTCGTTTTCCAGAAAATAGCTTTCGATGGCGTGACCTAGAGTATGTCCGAAATTTAAGGCTTTGCGGATATTTTTCTCGGTTGGATCCTGTATTACGATTTCATTCTTGATTTCTACAGAACGATAAATCAAATCATCAAAATCTGCAAAATCAACGGCTTTCAAATCCAGAAATTTTTCCCAATAGGCTTTGTCAAAAATTAATCCGTGTTTCAGCATTTCAGCAAGACCAGAGCGCATTTCTTCCTTAGAAAGAGTTTCTAGATATTGAGTATCAATCAGCACCATTTTAGGTACGTTGATAACTCCAATTTGGTTTTTCAAATTTCCTAAATCAACTCCTGTTTTTCCACCAACAGATGCATCCACCATAGAAAGTAAAGTGGTTGGAATATGAATAAAATCCATTCCTCTTTTGAATGTAGAAGATACAAAACCGCCCAAATCAGTTACAACACCACCTCCTAAATTGATAACCAAACTTTTTCTGTCGGCTCCAAGTTCAGTCAAAACATTCCAAATTTGAACACAAGTTTCTATATTTTTATTTGGTTCCCCAGCTTCAAATTCAACAATTTCAATGTGTAAATCAGTTGCTAAATAAGGCAGGAATTTAGACAAACAAAACGCTTCGGTATTGTTGTCAACAATAATAAATAAGTTGGAATATTTGCTTTCGTTTAGAAAAGTATTAAGAGCTTCATATCCTTTTTCGTTAAAATATATTGGATAATTGTTGGCTTGAATGGGTTGCATATTGTCTAATTAATTTGAGAGGCAAAATAAGGGATTTTTTGCTGAATAATATTCAAAACTCTCTCTATATTTGTAAAAAAATATAACAAAAAATGCGAAATATTTTCAATAACACACAAATTGCCTTCTCCTTAAAGAGCGATACGGAGTTGGATAGAGCTTATTTTCTTTTCAAAATGATTGCTAATGAACCATTGGTTCGAATAGGAACTGCGGTAACCAATTTTGCCATAAAGGCCAATCTTCCTGTAGAAGGATTAATTCGTGCCACTGTTTTCGACCATTTTTGTGGCGGTGTGAATGAAGAAGATTGTTTAACCGTGGTGGATAAATTATTTACAAAAGGAGTTTCTTCTGTTTTGGATTATTCCGTGGAAGGAAAAGAAGAGGAAGAGCAGTTTGATGAAGTTTTAGAAAAAACCTTGAAATTGATTGAATTTGCCAAAGAAAAAAAATCTATACCCTTTGCCGTTTTTAAACCAACAGGTTTCGGACGCATCGATTTATACGAACAAATTGGTGAAGGAAAACAATTAAATGAATCTGAAACTCAAGAGTGGAATAGAGTAGTGGCGCGTTTTGATAAAGTCTGCAAGGCTTCTTATGATAGTGATGTTGCTTTGTTGATTGATGCCGAAGAAAGCTGGATGCAAAATCCTGTGGATGATTTGGTAGAAGAAATGATGATGAAATACAATAAATCGAAACCTATTGTTTTCAATACCTTGCAGATGTACCGTTGGGATCGATTGGATTATCTGAAAAAATTACACGATAAAGCAAAAAAAGAAGGATTTTATATAGGGATGAAATTGGTTCGTGGTGCTTATATGGAAAAGGAAAACGAGCGTGCCATTGAAAAAGAGTATCCGACGCCAATTTGTCCTTCAAAAGAAGCCACGGATGAAAATTACGATGCTGCCGTGAAATATATGGTTGATTATATTGACACTATGTCTGTTTTTGAAGGAACGCACAACGAAGCCAGTACTTATTTCTTGATGGATTTGATGGAAGAAAAAGGAATCAAATCGGATGATGACCGAATTTGGTTTGGTCAATTATACGGAATGAGCGACAATATCAGTTATAATTTAGCCGACAATGGCTATAATGTGGCCAAGTATTTGCCTTTTGGTCCCGTAAAAGACGTTATGCCGTACTTGATTCGCCGTGCTGAAGAAAATACTTCGGTAGCAGGACAAACTAGTCGAGAATTGGCTATGATAAAAGCGGAACGTAATCGAAGAAAAGGGAAATAAGTAATTAGTGGTCATTTTAAACTCGACAGGTTTCAAAAACCTGTCGGGTTTATTTTTTAAGAATGACTAAACTGCAAATTGCTCAAGTTTTTATAAATACCGTTTTCCAAAGTAATCAATTCCTGGTGGGTTCCTTGCTCGGAAATTACGCCTTTGTCCAGAACCAAAATTTGGTCTGCACTGCGAATGGTGGAAAGACGGTGGGCAATAATGATGCTCGTTCTTCCTTCCATCAAGATTTCCAAGGCTTCCTGAACCAGTTTTTCGCTTTCGCTGTCCAACGATGACGTAGCTTCGTCCAATATCAAAATACTCGGATTTTTGAGCAAGGCCCTGGCAATTGCAACACGTTGTCTTTGCCCTCCAGAAAGTTTAACACCTCTTTCGCCAACTATGGTTTCAAATTTTTCCGGGAAACTTTCGATAAAACTCAAGGCGTTGGCTTGTTTGGCTGCCAATATAATTTCTTCATCGGTGGCATCTGGATTTCCATAAGCAATGTTTTCTTTTATGGTTCCGCCAAATAAAATCACGTCTTGTGGAACAATGCTCATGTTGCCGCGAAGATTTTCCAGATCATAATCGTAGATGTTTTTTCCATCAACCAATATTTCCCCGCTGTCAATGTCGTAAAATCGCAATAATAGGGAAGCAATGGTTGATTTTCCAACACCGCTTGGTCCCACAATGGCTATTTTTTGACCAAAGTTGGCCGTGAAGTTCACGCCTTTCAATACTTTCATTTCTTTTCTGGAAGGGTAGGTGAAGCCCACGTTTTTGAAAGTAACATTGCCTTGTATTTTTTGAACGGAATGCGAATTTTGGGTTGAATTGATTTTTTCGGGAGTTTCGTCCAATAATTCAAAAACACGTTCGGTGGCTCCAATCGCCTTTTGAATTTGGGCATACAATTCGGCAATTCCGCCAAAAGAAGCCCCCACGAAAGTGGAATACAATACAAAAGAAATTAATTGTCCTACGCTCATTTCGCCACTAATGCTCAATCGAACGCCATACCAAACCACGGCAACGATGGCTCCAAAAAGACAAAATATGATGAAAGAAGCGAAGTAACCTCTGTATTTTCCGCCTTTGATGGCCAGTTTAACCACATCTTTTATTTTTCCTTCATAACGGGCAATTTCATACCATTCATTGGCGAAAGCTTTGACAATGCTGATTCCCTGCATTGTTTCCTCTACAATAACTTGACTTTCGGCAACCTGATCTTGTACTTTCTTGGAATATTTTCGGATGAATCTTCCAAAGATAACCGCTGCAACCGCCACAAGTGGAACGACTGACAACATCAACAAGGTTAGCTTAACACTTTCAGTTGCCAATAAAATAATGCCACCAATAATCAATATAAATTGTCTTAAAAATTCCGCGATAGTTGTTGTTAGCGTGTCCTGAATTTGCGTGATGTCGGAGCTGATGCGGCTGTTTAATTCTCCAACACGCTTGTGTGAAAAGAACGACATCGGTAGTTTTACCAAATTACTGTATAATGAAAGTCGAAGATTGGCGAGAGTGTGTTCCGTAAAATTGACGAATAAGGAAACTCTGAAAAAAGAAAAAATGGATTGTAAAAACAATATTGCAATGAGTAATAAAGCAATGTTGTTTACTTGAGAATAACTTTTATCCTTGACACAATCAACCAACATCCCCATCAATTTCGGAAAAGCCAAAGCCGTTGCACCAGTAAGCAACAGAAAAACTAATCCTACGTAAAATTTCCATCGATGACCTTCGGCATAATTGAAAATGATAGTTGCTTTACTAAGTGAACTTGCCGTAATTTTTGATTTTGGTAAATCATTTTCTTTGAATCGAGCCATTCTTGTTTTTTTTATTTTTACAAATATAATACTATACCCATTCATCCTTAATAAATCAACAGCTATTTCTATTGAGATTCAATGTTTGTTTCGTGACTTAAAATAATTTTTAATTTATTTTCGTATTTTGTTTGCAAATACAATATCTAGGTGTATATTTGCACACCCTTATAAAGGGGCGATTAGCTCAGCTGGTTCAGAGCACCTCGTTTACACCGAGGGGGTCGGGGGTTCGAACCCCTCATCGCCCACAAAAAACTTCAACAGAAATGTTGGAGTTTTTTTTTGCTTTATATTTAAAAACTTTAGGTACCTATTCTTTGATTTAAAAATCATAAAAAGTATCTTTACACTCGTTAAAAATTTCTTTATAAAAATGATAATCTATAATATCTTTTCTTATATGATTAAAAAAAACTCACTTATTCCATTTTTATTCTTTTGTGTTATTTCTGTCTTTGCTCAAAATGACACGATTACAGAAAAGAAACAGGAGGCAAAGACTGACAGTCTTTCCAAATTTGATAATTTCAATAAAAAAGCCGAGGCTTTTTTTAAAGTATTCCCAGTGCCAATTTATACCCGCACACCCGAAGCTGGTAATATTTTTGGATTGGCAAAATTTAATGTTCTTAATTTATCTAAAAAAGATACTATTTCAAAACCTTCAAAATTAAGTGAGGTAGTTTCGTTTTCTTCTAATGGGAGAATTAATGCGTCTGTGGCAACCGAATTAGTTTTCAAGGAAAATAAACGGGTTGTTGTGGCTTATATCAATTATCAAAAGCAGCCAGATTATATTTTTGGAATAGGAAATGATGTTAAGCGAGAGGATAAAGAAGAAATTCAACTGGAGAGAATAAAATTCTTTGCAACCTATATGTTTCAGGTAAAGAAGGATTTTTATGTTGGTTTTCCAATTAATTTTGCTCACTATTTTAATATAAAAACGGAACCAGACAGCTTCCTGATAACTAATAATGTTACAGGTGTAAAGGGAGGAACATCAGTTGGGGCGGGGCTTGCTGCGGCATTTGATACAAGAGAAAATAGATACAATCCGCAACAAGGGGCTTTCATTTCGGCTTATGCGGTGGTGCAACCCAAATTTCTCGGAAGTACCTTTCAATATACATTATATCAATTAGATATGCGAAAATATTTTAATCCTTGGCTAAAACATGTAATTGCTTTACAGGCTACCACTAGTAATACAACTGGAGATACTCCGTTTTATGAACTTTCGATGTTAGGAAGTGATAGCCAAATGAGGGGGTATTATAAAGGAGCTTATAGAGATAATGTACTTGTTGATTCTCAAATAGAATATCGTGCACCGATTTGGAATATTTTTGGCGCTACCGGATGGATAGGAACTGGACGTGTAGCCAGTAGTTATAATGATTTGTCCCTTAATGGATGGAAACTTAATTATGGTGCAGGTTTAAGAATTAGAGTCGATACGGAACACAACACCAATTTGAGAATTGATTACGGATTTGGTCCCAATGGTATTTCTGGAGTCTATTTTGCCTTTGCCGAAGCGTTTTAATAGTTGTATTTTTCAATGTATTTTAACTTAATTTATAAATTTAAATCAATTAATCCCCAAATTTTAAAAGAATGAAAAAAATGATAATACTTGCAGGATTGTTAGTTTCTTGCACAATGATGTCTCAAAGTATGGAAGTTGTAAAAGGCGATTTTGGCTTTCTCAAAGATCAAAAAGAGATTAATGTTGAGTTTGACTACAGCAAAATGACTTTGATGAAAGAGAAAAAAACCGAAGCTCAATATGTTGAAGATAGAGCAAAAGAGTTAAACGAAGACAAAAAAGGTGTTGGTGATATATGGAAAAAGAAATGGAATTCAAGTAAAGAATTAATATGGAATCCTAAATTTCTAGAATTAATAAATGTTGTTTTGTTGAAAGATGACAAAGAGGTAAGTTATCAAGAAGATTTAAAATCGGCAAAATATACTTTAATTGTTGAAACAGTATGGGTTTATCCGGGATGGGATGCAGGAATAATGAAGCAACCAGCCAAAGTTTCTACCAATTTAAAATTTGTTGAAACAGCCAATAAGTCGAATGTTTTACTTGAAATTTCTAGTGAAAATTCTCCTGGTGATCAATGGGGCAATAATTACAGTAACGAAAGTAGAATTGGCGAAGGATATGCTAAAACTGCAAAATCCTTGGCAAAAATGTTATTGAAAAAAGCGTATTAATTAAAATTTTAGACAAGCGAAGATAAACTGGGTTAATTACTGGGTTTTTCTTCGCTTTTTAATTTATTACATTGTTAATATTATAAAAGTCCAAGATTAAAAATGAAAAAAACTTTAATTTTATTGTGCTTGTTTGTTGTTTCGATTGCGTCTGCCCAACGGTATAAAGTATTGTCGGGTGACCTCAAAAATCTCAAAGGGGTTACGGAATACAATGTCACTTTTGATTATTCAGGACAGGATGTGCAAGGTTTTGAAACTGAAGAAGCTTTTCTAACCGAGAAAATGGATAAAAGAAAGGATAAAGAGGGGGCTGCCGAAAAATTCAAAAAAGATTGGTTTGAAGATCGTGAAAACAAATACGAACCTAAATTCATTGAATATTTCAATAAACGTTTTGAAAAAGGGGAAATAAAAGTTGGGAAAAATGCTGGAACAAAATACACCATGAATATTAAAACGACATGGATATATCCCGGTTATAACGTGGTTGCCGGAGCAGAACCAGCAAAAATAAGCGCAATAATTACCATTGCAGAAACAGAAAATCCAACGAATATTTTAGTTTCATTGGAATTTGATAAATCGATTGGATTAGAACAAGGACAATTTGATTTTGACCAAGGCTATAGAATTGCCGGTGCCTATGAGAGACTGGCTAAAAATTTAGTCATCCAATTGAAACGCTTTATATAACGAAGAAAAACCTAGTTTTCACTAGGTTTTTCTTCGTTTTTATCGTTTTCCATTTTTAATAAATGAGCCAAATTCTTGATTAAATTATCGTGTTTCTTTACAAACGGATTTGTTTCGTCCCAAACGTAACCGGCAAGAACAGAGCATATTTTTCTTTTGACATCAGGATCTTCTGGATGATGAAAAAACAGGGTTTGAAGATTACCGGTGTACCATTCCTTTACATAAGTGGTAAAAACGGCAATACCTCGTTTCATATAACCCGTAAATTCCTCTTCCCAATCTACTGTAATTCCTTGTGATTCTTTTAAATATAATTTGGCGGCAAGCATTCCAGATTCCGTGGCAAATGCAACTCCCGAGGAGAAAACGGGGTCCAAAAATTCCGAACTATTTCCTGTCAGTGCAAATCCGTCTCCATACATTTGTTTTACTGAACGGGAGTAATTTTCCAATTTTACGGGTTCGAACAAGAAGTCAACTCCGGCAAATCGTTGGATGTAGTAATCTGATAATTTGATGGCATTGTTTAAGGCTTCTCTATTGTCCTTGTTTTCGGAGAGTGAATTGACAAAATGGGTTGGGCCAACCACTCCCAAACTCGTGTTTCCGTTTGAAAAAGGAATAACCCATAACCAAACTTGGGTTTCCAGAATATCAAAAGAAATCAACGTTCCTTCTTCGCCTTCTGGACGGTTGATGTCTTTGACGTGGGTGAATATGGACGAATGTGGGTCTAATTTTGAAGGCGTGTCCAAATCGAGAAGCCTTGGCAAAACCCTGCCGTAACCACTGGAATCAATGATGAACTTGGCGTGGATTTCTTTCAAAGTTCCGTCTTTGTCTTTGACAACGGTCGTCGAATTTTTTCCTTCGAAAGCAACGGATACTACTTCTGATTCAAATTCCAGATCGATTCCTTTTCTGATTACTTCTTGTGCCATCGTGTTGTCAAAATCGGCTCTTGGCACTTGCCAAGTCCAATCCCAACCTTCACCAAATTTTTTACTGAAATCGAAAACGCAAATGTCTTCACCTCGAATGAAACGGGCTCCCCATTTTTTTTCAAAATTCATTGCGTCCAAACAATCAAATAATTCAGCTTCGGCAAAATGATCCATAACACGGGGAATCAGGCTTTCGCCAACTACGAGTCTGGGGAATTTTGTTTTTTCGACAACTTTTATTTTCACGCCATTTTTATGTAGATATGAGGCTGAAACACATCCAGATGGGCCAGCACCTATTATTAAAACATCTACGTATTCTTTTAACATGATTTTTGATTTAAATTATTTTTTCTTGCACTTAATGAGTGTATGGCTCATTCCTATCATTTCGTGAAGTTCATCCACCACAAAACCTGCTTTTTCGATAACAGCTAATATATCTTCAGAATGAAACATTTGGCTATTTCCATTGGCAACAGCCGTAAAATATAATGAAGTTGCATGCAAACTGTATGTTGAAGCCTGAAATTTTTGTAAATCCCAAAATGTTTCTAAAATATAAAAACTAGAATCGTCTGTCATGGCATCATAAGCCCTTTTAAAGAGTCCGCTTATTTCTTCCAAAGAAAAGCAGTCTATAAATTGACTCATCCAAATGATGTCAAATCCTTTTGGAAAAGGAATATTATTGTCCAATAAATTGGTATCAATAGCTGAAATTCTATCTTCAAAGCCAGCTTGGGCAATATTTTTTCTCGCTACATTGGCTTGTCCGGGTAAATCCAAAATGGTGATTTTTACTGTACGGTCATAATTTGCACATTGCATAGAAAATTTTCCGGTATTCCCTCCTACATCCAAAAAGGATTTAGGTTTATTACCAAATAAAATAGGCATAATTTCTGGAAAAGTATAATCGGAGTAAAAATGATCAAAGTCAAACCAGCTTTTTTTGATTTTTTCAGGTAATTCGGAAAGTCCGATGTAAACAGTATCCCAATCGCCCAGTTCTTTCAATCCTTCGGGTTTTCCATTTACTATCGATTCTTCAAGATGATTAATCGCCAAATAATTCACGTCTTGGGTAAAATCCATGTTGATATTAGTCATTTTGTCCCTCAATATGAAATAACCCGTTTTGGTCAGGATAAATTCATTGTCTTTTAGGTAAACCATTTCTAAACTTAATCCCGCTTCCAGAAGTACTTTTACACCGTAAACAGACAGATTTAATTCTGAAGCGATGGTTTCAATGGTGGCTTTATTGTTTAGAAACAGGTATTCCAAGATGCCCAAATTTCGCAGAGATTTCGCTGCTTGAAACATTATGGGCGCAAAGGCAATTTTTTGTGCATCTAAATTTGCCTGAAGAACATTTTTTTTGTCGGAACCAAAATCTTTCATCTTTATGGATTAATTCGTAAGTGACTGTATTTTAGTAGGTTTCGGTTGTGTTTTAATAGTTGTAAAAAATGAGTTTTGATGTTCTTTTCTAAGCTATATTATCCTACATTTGCTAACTTCAAATTAACCACAATAAAATTCTAAATAAAAATTAATTTACAATTTTTTTAGAAAAATTAATAAGCAAGTTGAATGAGCACTATAAAAGAATATTTAAGCATAAAAGAATTTGAGTCAATAATCTTTGGAAATAGTAAAATTGCCATAAGTGAGGTTGTACTAAACAGGGTAAATGAAAGCTTTGATTTTTTAAAGGATTTCTCCCAAAACAAGGTAATTTATGGCGTAAATACTGGTTTTGGACCAATGGCCCAATATCGTATTCAAGACGAAGACAGAATTCAACTGCAATATAATTTGATTAGAAGCCATGCTTCGGGAACAGGAAAACCTCTAAATGCAATTTGCGTGAAAGCCGCTATTTTGGCAAGGTTGAATACACTTTCTTTAGGAAATTCAGGCGTTCATCCATCGGTAATTCATTTAATGAAGGAATTTATCAATAGAGATATTACCCCCTTAATTTTTGAACACGGTGGCGTTGGAGCTAGTGGTGATTTAGTGCAACTGTCTCATTTGGCATTGACATTAATTGGTGAAGGTGAGGTTTTTTACAAAGGAGAAAGAAGACCAACCAAAGAGGTTTTTGAATTGGAAAACCTGAAACCTATCCAGGTTGAAATCAGGGAAGGTTTGGCGTTGATTAACGGAACATCCGTAATGACCGGGATTGGTGTGGTCAATGTTCATTATGCCAATAAATTACTAGACTTGTCGTTAAAATTTTCTTGTGCCATCAACGAGATTGTCCAAGCATTTGACGATCATTTTTCGGAAGAATTAAATAATACCAAACGTCATAAAGGACAAAGAGAAGTTGCCGCAAGAATGAGAGAAAATCTTGCCGACAGCTCCTTGATCCGTAAAAGAGAAGACCATCTATATACAGGTGAAAATACAGAAGACATATTCAAGGAAAAAGTTCAGGAATATTATTCTTTGCGTTGTGTTCCCCAAATTTTAGGGCCGGTTCTTGAAACAATAAACAACGTATCTTCCATTCTTGAAGACGAATTCAACTCGGCAAACGACAATCCAATAATTGATGTAAAAAACCAGCACGTATATCATGGCGGTAATTTTCACGGCGATTATATTTCATTGGAAATGGACAAGCTTAAAATTGTAATCACCAAATTGACAATGCTTGCCGAACGTCAGTTGAATTATTTATTGAATTCAAAAATTAACGAAATTCTGCCTCCGTTTGTAAATCTTGGGACTTTAGGATTCAACTTTGGAATGCAAGGAGTACAATTTACTGCGACTTCAACCACGGCCGAAAACCAAATGTTGTCAAACCCAATGTATGTTCACAGTATTCCCAACAATAATGACAATCAAGACATTGTGAGTATGGGGACCAATGCGGCCGTAATTACTGCAAAAGTGATTGAAAATGCTTTCGAAGTTTTGGCAATAGAGTTAATTACCATTGTTCAGGCCATTGATTATTTGGAACAAAAGGGACAGATTTCGTCTGTGACCAAAAAAATGTATGATGATGTTCGTGCCATTATTCCAACATTCAAAGAAGATCAGGTAATGTATCCTTTTGTCCAAAAAGTGAAAGATTATTTGATAAATAATTAGTACTTTAGTAAGCTTTTTTTCGCTTAAAACTAAAAAAAAAACAATAATTTTATGTTGCATAAAATTAGACCTAAAGCCCAAAGGGCGAACAGTCGAAGCAATCTAAAATCCGCAATCTAAATTAAAATATGAAGTGTGCATTAGTAACAGGAGGTTCAAGAGGAATTGGTAGTGCCATTTGTCAAAAATTGGCAATTGACACGGATTATCATATCCTGATCAACTATCAATCCAATAAAGAAGCTGCCGAGAAAACGTTGCAAACCGTAATCAAAAATGGTGGAACAGGAGACATAATTCAGTTCGATGTGACTAATTTCGAAGAGGTAAAAAAAACTTTAACACAATGGCAGGATGCCAATCCAGAAGCAATTGTTGAAGTCATTGTCAATAATGCCGGTATTGCAAAAGATGGTCTTTTTATGTGGATGACGTCGGAAGATTGGAATGGTGTGGTGAACACCAGTTTGAATGGTTTTTTTAATGTAACTAACTTTTTTATTCAAAAAATGTTACGCAATAAATTCGGTCGAATTGTGAATATAGTTTCCGTTTCGGGAGTAAAAGGAACAGCTGGTCAAACTAATTATTCTGCTGCAAAAGGAGGAGTAGTTGCCGCTACCAAAGCATTGGCTCAAGAAATTGCAAAGCGAAACATTACTGTAAATGCAGTAGCTCCGGGGTTTATCAGAACTGAAATGACCCAACAATTAGACGAAAAAGAATTGATAAAAATGGTTCCCGTGAATCGTTTTGGCGAAGCTGAAGAAGTGGCTGATTTGGTGAGTTTTCTCGTTTCAAAAAAAGCCAGTTATATCACTGGTGAAATTATTAATATAAATGGAGGTATTTATTCTTAAAAATTACTTTAACGATAATGAATAAGAGAGTTGTCATAACAGGAATGGGTATTTACTCATGTATTGGAACGTCATTGGATGAAGTAAAGGATTCGCTATATCAGGGAAAATCAGGAATTGTATATGATCCTGAACGCAAAGAATTTGGTTTTCAATCCGCTTTGACTGGAGTGGTTCCCAAACCGGATTTAAAAAATTTACTGACCAGACGACAAAGAATAAGCCTTGGCGAAGAAACGGAATATGCCTATATGGCAACAATTGAAGCTATGAAAAATGCCAATATTGACGACGCTTTTTTTGAAAAAAACGAGGTTGGAATTATGTATGGTAATGACAGTGTTACAAAAGCAATTATTGAAGCTACAGATATTATTCGAGAAAAAAAAGACACGGCATTAATTGGTTCCGGCGCTATTTTTAAATCGATGAATTCTACTGTGACGATGAATCTTTCCACGATTTTTAAATTAAGGGGGATCAATCTTACCATTAGTGCAGCTTGTGCAAGTGGTTCTCACTCAATAGGATTGGCTTATTTTTTAATTAAAAACGGTCTTCAGGAAATGATTATTTGTGGTGGAGCCCAAGAAATCAACAAATATGCGATGTGCAGCTTTGATGGCTTGGGAGTTTTTTCTCCAAGAGAAGAAGAACCAACAAAGGCTTCAAGACCTTTTGACGTCAGTCGTGATGGATTAATCCCAAGTGGAGGTGGAGCAACATTAATTTTGGAAAGCTACGAATCAGCCATAAAACGAGGCGCAAACATTATTGCCGAAGTTGTGGGTTATGGATTTTCATCCAATGGAGGACATATTTCGACGCCTAATGTAGAAGGACCGTCAATTGCAATGCAAAGAGCTTTGGATGAGGCAAATTTGAAACCAAGTGATATTGACTACATCAATGCGCACGCTACCTCGACTCCTGTTGGTGATGGAAATGAAGCCAAAGCCATTTTTGAAGTTTTTGGCGAAAGCAATCCTTATGTAAGTTCTACAAAATCAATGACTGGACACGAATGTTGGATGGCTGGAGCTAGCGAAGTCATCTATTCTATTTTAATGATGCAAAACGATTTTATCGCTCCAAATATTAATTTGGAAAACCCAGATGAAGATGCTGCAAAATTAAATTTGGTTAAAACCACATTAAATAAAAAAATTGATATATTTTTGTCGAATTCCTTCGGATTTGGAGGAACAAATTCAGCATTAGTAGTTAAAAAGTTTAAATTAAGTAATGAATAAAGAAGTAATAATAGAGAAGATAAACGGATTCCTAATTGAAGAATTCGAAGTAGATGGAGATGATATTCAACCAGAAGCTAATTTAAAAGATACTTTAGGGTTAGATAGTTTAGATTATGTTGATTTGGTAGTTTCTATCGAATCTAATTTTGGTGTGAAATTAGTTGAAATAGATTTTGTCGGTATTGATTCTTTTCAAAGTTTTTATGACTTAATCGAAAATAAACTTAAGCAAAAAGCTTAAAAAAATGGAATGCTAAATTTTTGAACCAAAATTTTGGAACAAAAAACGATTCCTGAAAAATTTCGGGAATTAAAAATCTAAAATCTACCATGAGTCAATGGGACGGAAAATCTAAAGGGACAGTTTTAGGGTACAAAATATTTGTTTTTTTTATCAAAAAAGTTGGAATCAAATCGGCTTATTTTATCCTTTATTTTGTAGCCTCTTACTATTTTATTTTTCTCAAAAAAAGCAATCAAGCCATCTTTTATTACTTCAAAGAAAGACTGGGTTATTCCTATTTCAAATCAAAAAGAATGGTTTTTAGTAGTTATTATACTTTTGGACAAGTTATTCTGGATAAGATTTCTATTTCGGCAGGGATGCGAAATAAATTTACTTATGAATTTGACGGAGAAGAGATTCTGAAAAAACTTTTGGCTGAAAAAAAAGGAGGAATTCTCATCAGTGCCCATATTGGCAATTTTGAAATAGCGCAACATTTTTTTGGCGAAATTGACATTGATTTCCAAATAAATCTCGTTACCACTGACTTAGAACACACTGCAATAAAAAAATACCTCGAAAAAGTTACTCAAAAACCAAGCATTAAATTCATTCTCATAAAGGATGATATGTCCCACATTTTTGCGATAAACGCAGCCTTGGCAAGAAATGAATTGATTTGTTTTACAGGTGACCGATATTTTGAAGGTGTAAAATCTTTGCCAGAAAAATTATTGGGACAAGAAGCCCAATTTCCTGCAGGTCCTTTTCTTATTGCTTCGCGCTTGCAAGTTCCAGTTGTTTTTGTTTATGTGATGAAGGAGAGTAATTTACATTACCATTTGTATACTAGAGAAGCCAAAACGAAACATCGAGACGAAAAAGGGTTGTTAAAAGCCTATACTCAAAGTGTCGAGTCGATGCTCCAAAAATATCCACTACAATGGTTTAATTATTTTGATTTTTGGAATCAATTGGGAGAAAAATAGAAAGAATAGATTTTTGACTACTCATAATTTTTATTTTAACAATCACCAACTAACAAAAAAAGGGATATAAAATCCGAAACACATAAGATAAATTGTCATAAATATATTATAAAATAAATAAAATTGCCTGACGAGTTTTCGTTTATTTCAATTAAATTTACTTTTTTAAATTTTCAAAATGAAAAACGTCCTCGTAATCTACTATTCCCAATCAGGGCAATTGGAATCCATAGCCCGAAATATCGCAAAACCTTTATTGGATTCTGAAAATATTTCAGTTTCATTTTACGAAATCAAGTTAGAAAAACCGTTTCCATTTCCTTGGGATAATGATGCTTTTTTTGGAGCATTTCCAGAATCTTTTTTGCAAATTCCAACTGCTTTAAAACCCATTCCAAAGGAAATATTGGATATAAAATACGATTTGATTTTGTTGAATTACCAAGTTTGGTATTTGTCACCATCCATTCCAATTAACTCTTTTTTAAAAAGCCCCGAAGCAAAAGCTATATTCAGCAATACTCCTGTGGTAACAATAAGTGGTTCCAGGAATATGTGGATTATGGCTCAGGAAAAAATTAAAGTTTTATTAAAACAAAACAATGCCATTCTGAAAGGAAACATCGCTTTGGTGGACAGAGTGGGTAATTTAATCAGCGTAATTACCATTGTGGAGTGGATGTTTTCAGGAGTTAAAAAAAAATATCTCGGAATTTTTCCTCTACCGGGAGTTTCCCAAAAAGATATTGACGAGTCTTCAAAATTTGGAAATATAATTCTTTCGAGTTTACAGGAAAATAATCTTGATGATTTGCAATATAAATTAGTTGAAAATGATGCAGTTAGAGTAAGTTCCTATTTAGTGACGGTGGACAAAACTGGAAATAAAATTTTCGATAAATGGTCTCGTTTTATCATTACTAAATCCGAATCCAGAAAAACTTGGACCAAAGTTTTTAAAGTGTATTTGTTACTCGCAATTTGGTTAATCTCGCCAATAGTTTATATCTTGCACGTTCTTTCCTATCCTTTGAGAAGTCAGAAAAGGAAGAAAGTGATACAATATTATAAAGGAATTAATTAGATATTATGTTTGAAGTTTTTATCACCAAAATTGGAAAATGTTTACCCAATGAAGCTGTTTCCAATGATGAAATGGAAGATTATTTAGGCCTCATCAATGATACTGCTTCTAAAGCCCGTAGACTCATTTTAAGGAATAACAAAATTGTTAGTCGTTATTATGCTCTTGATAAAAACGGAAAGAGCACTCACAGTAATGCCGATTTAACTAAAAATGCCATTCTGAAATTATTTGACGATAGTTTTACGCCTCAAGATATGGAATTACTTTCTTGTGGTACCACAACGCCTGATGTTCTCGTGCCTTCTCATGCATCGATGGTTCACGGTTTGTTAAAAAACAAAAACCTGGAGTTAAACTCATCATCGGGTGTATGTTGTGCAGGAATGAATGCTTTAAAATTTGGTTTTCTTTCGGTGAAATCCGGAAGTACCCAAAACGCCGTTTGTACCGGTTCCGAAAAGCTTTCTACTTGGATGTTATCCGATAAATTTGAAAACGAAGTTGTCAATTTAAAAAAACTGGAAGAACAACCCATTCTTGCTTTCAAGAAGGATTTCCTCAGATGGATGTTGTCCGATGGAGCAGGGGCTTTTTTATTGGAAAACAAACCCAAAGGAGAAATATCCTTGAAAATAGAGTGGATGGAAGCCTATTCTTATGCCTACGAGCTCGAAACATGCATGTATGCCGGAGGAGATAAATTAGAAAATGGTGAAATAAAACCTTGGAATGACTACAATCCTGATCAATGGTTGAAAGAATCTTTGTTTGCTTTTAAACAAGACGTGAAATTATTGGATGAGTTTATATTGGCTAAAGGGGTTCAAAGTGTTTTTGATGCATTATCAAAAAATAATGTTTCTGTTGACGAAATCGATTATTTCTTGCCACACGTTTCTTCCCATTATTTTGTTGACGGTTTAAGTAAATTGCTTGTCGAAAAAGGGCTTGAAATTCCAATGGAAAAATGGTTTATGAACTTGGCAACTGTTGGAAATGTTGGGGCTGCATCCATTTATTTAGCATTAGAGGAACTAATGAGTTCCGGAAAATTAAAAAAAGGGGATAAAATACTTTTATCAGTTCCAGAAAGCGGACGTTTTTCTTATGCTCTTGCCTATTTAACCGTGTATTAAAAACTGATAGTGCATTGAAAAAAACATTGGACAAAGCTTTTGTAGAAAAACTGTTGCCACAAAAGTTTCCTTTTGTAATGGTAGACAAGATGTATGATTATACGGAAACCTCATTGGTTTCAGGTTTTACAATCCAAAAAGAATCTATTTTTTTTCAGGATGGAAATTTCGTAGAATCTGGATTAATAGAACATATCGCACAATCTATCGCATTGCATACAGGGTATCAATTTTTTTTAAAAAACAAGCCGGCACCTACAGGTTATATCGGCTCCATTAAAGATATTGAAATACAACAACTCCCAAAACTTGGCGACGAAATACAAACCACAGTTTCTATTCTTCAAGAATTTGCAGGGATTACTTTAGTTGATGCAGTTACCAGATTGAACAATATAGTAATTGCAAACGGTCAGATGAAAACAGTTTTAGCAAAATAATATTAATTGAGAATGGATGAAATCTTAATCGACATAACAAAATATTTGCCCCATAGATCACCGATGCTTATGGTGGACATGATTTTGATTATGGATGATGAAAAAGTAGAAACCATTTTTGAAATAAATAATGACAATATTTTTATCCAAAACAATACTTTTACCGAGGTCGGCCTAATAGAAAATGCAGCTCAAACCTGTTCATCAATTGTGGCCAAAGATTATTTTGTGGATGTAAATAATCAGGTTAGAAAAGATGTTGATGTCGTGGGATTTATAAGCGCCATCAAGACATTAAAAGTTTATAAACTTCCAAAAGCGGGAGATTCGATCAGGACCATTGCAACCTTGGTTTCAAAATTTGTGACCAATGAATATAGCTTGTGCACGATGAATTGCAAAACCTTCCACGAAGAAGAATTACTGTTAGAAGGAGAAATCAACCTTTTTATTCAAAAAAATAATTCAAAGCATTAGAGTTATGAAAAAAGAAGAAGTACCTCAGGATAAAGGCAATCTTTCCAATAAAAATATGAAAGAATTAGTTTATGCCATCGATGATAAAGGCAATTATACCACTGCCTTGAGCACGGGTTGGGAGCCAAAAACTATTGCGCTTTCTAATTCTATTGATGAAATAAGCGAACGTATTGCCGCTGCAAAAAAACAGGTGGAAAACAACGAAGCAAGTCCGATTGTCTATTTTATGGAGCACAGCCGAATGGATATAGTCATTCTTTCGAGTTATGTGGGAATGTGGCAATGGCGCGTAAAAAGACATTTTAAACCCAAAGTATTTGCAAAATTAAGCGATAAAATTTTACAGAAATATGCCGAAACATTCAATATTTCTATAGACGAATTAAGAAATTTTAAAACCCATTAATGGAAACAAAATTTACACATCATCAATCCGCACATTGCGAAAACGGGGTGGCTTCTAATTTATTAAAGCACAACGGTTTGGATATTAGTGAACCAATGGTTTTCGGAATTGGCTCTGGACTTTTCTTTGTTTATTTGCCTTTTTTGAAAGTCAATTATGCTCCAGCTATAAGTTATCGACCTATGCCGGGACTCATTTTCAACAAGTTGGCCAAACGATTGGGATTGAAAATAAAAAGGCAAAAATTCTCCAGCGAAGCCAATGCTGTAAAAGCATTGGACGAAAATCTTAAAAATAATATTCCGTCAGGATTGCAAGTTGGCGTTTACAACCTGACTTATTTCCCTGATGAATACCGTTTTCATTTTAACGCACACAATTTGGTCGTTTATGGAAAAACAGAAACTGATTATTTAATCAGTGATCCGGTGATGGAAAACGTGACAACATTGACACACGAAGAGTTGAGAAAAGTGCGTTTTGCCAAAGGTGCTTTTGCTCCAAGAGGACAAATCTATTACCCGATTCAAATTCCTGAAACGGTCGATTTGAAAGGTGCCATCATCAAAGGAATAAAAAATACCTGTCGCGATATGCTGGCTCCAATGCCTATTATCGGTGTTCGAGGAATACGAATGGTGTCCCGACAAATCAGGAAATGGCCCGTGAAACACGGAACCAAAAAAGCCAACCATTATCTGGCTCAAATGGTGCGAATGCAAGAAGAAATTGGTACCGGTGGCGGTGGTTTTAGATTTATTTATGCTGCATTTTTAGAAGAAGCTTCCGTTATTTTAGAAAATGAAAAACTAAAGGAATTGTCCCAAGAAATGACTGTAATAGGTGATTTATGGAGAGATTTTGCTGTTGAAGCTTCTAGGATTTACAAAAACAGAAGTTCAAAAGAAGATGTCTATAATACTTTGGCAGACCAACTTTTAGACATTGCCAATAAAGAAGAAGTGTTTTTCAAGAAGTTAAAATTAGCCATCAATTAATTCTATTTTGCAACCCATAATCCAAATATCACAACTTTCAAAAAAGTACAAAGAGGCCGAAACGTATTCTTTGAATGACTTTTCATTGTCAGTAAATGAAGGGCAAATTTTTGGGCTGTTGGGACCAAACGGAGCCGGAAAAACAACCTTGATTTCGATGCTTTGCGGATTGATAAAACCTACATCAGGCAGTTTTTTAATAAATAATTTGACATATGCCAAAAACTCGAATGAAATAAAAAAAATCATTGGAGTTGTTCCTCAAGAATATGCTTTGTATCCAACATTGACGGCAAGGGAAAATCTATTGTACTTTGGTAGTATGTACGGATTAAAAGGCGAAAATCTAAAAGAAAAAGTAATCGAAAGTCTTGATTTTCTTGGACTTTTAAAATTTGCCGACAAGCGAGTGGAAACTTTTTCTGGCGGAATGAAGCGTAGAGTAAATTTAATAGCTGGGATTTTGCACAACCCTAAAATACTTTTTCTTGATGAACCCACCGTTGGCGTCGATGTGCAATCCAAAAGTGCCATTATAGAGTATTTAAAAGAACTCAACAAGAATGGAACGACCATCATTTACACCTCACACCATTTGTCTGAAGCACAAGATTTTTGTACCGATATCGCCATTATCGATAGAGGGCAATTGTATGCACAAAATTCTCCCGAGAATTTAATTGCCACAACCCCAAATGCCAATAATCTCGAAGATGTTTTTATCTCATTAACCGGAAAAGAATTGCGAGATGATATATAAATTAGCTATGTCGGTGTACAAGGAATTCCTGCTTCTCAAAAGAGATTTTGGCGGTTTAATAACGCTATTTGTGATGCCTTTGGTACTCATAATTGCTGTGACGGTAATTCAAGATAGCACTTTCAAAACAGTGAGTGATGCTAAAATCCCCATTCTTTTGGTGGATAATGACAACGGAAAAGTGTCTAAAACAGTTTTCGATAATTTACAGCAAAGTACCATTTTTACGGTTGTTACCAAAATTGACAATGAACCTCTAACAGAAACCATTGCCAAAGAAGCTGTTTTTAAAGGAAAATATCAATTAGCCATCATTATTCCGGAAAAGTTGAGTGTTGATTTACAAGCTAAAATAGATCAAAATGTCGAAAAAATAACCAGCAATTTGGGAATGACCGATTCTTTGGTTGAAATTAAAAAAACTGAAATAGTCAATCAAAAAGAAGTAAAACTTTATTTTGATCCCGCGGTGCAAATGAGTTTCAAGAATGCCGTAATGAGTTCAATTGACAAGATGATTTCGCAAATAGAAAGCAAGTCAATCTACGCTACTTTTCAAGAGCAATTAGGCGAAGGAAGCGATAGTTTTGAGCAAAAAAGTTTCATTACATTCAAAGAAATTGTACCTAAAGTAAACGACGAATATATCATTCCTAATTCAGTACAGCACAATGTACCAGCTTGGACACTTTTTGCGATATTCTTTATTGTAATTCCATTGTCTATCAATATTGTCAAGGAAAAAACACAGGGAACTTTTGTCCGATTGCGAACCAATCCAGTTTCAAATGGTATTGTTTTGGCAGGGAAAACGGTGGCTTATTTAATCATTTGCATGATTCAGTTTTATATGATGGTTGCTGTCGCTATTTTCTTGTTTCCTCATTTAGGATTGCCTTCGCTCAATGTTCAAGGACATTTGCTTATGATGAGTGTTGTGGCAATATTTTCTGGATTTGCAGCTATTGGTTTCGGAATACTATTAGGTACAATAGCTAAAACCCAAGAACAATCGGCTCCTTTTGGTGCTACGTCCGTAATAATTCTTGCAGCCATTGGAGGCGTTTGGGTTCCTGTTTTTGCAATGTCAAAAACAATGCAAATTATAGCAGAATCCTCTCCAATGAATTGGGGTTTAAATGCTTTTTACGATGTACTTTTACGAAACGGTTCCCTTTTAGACATTTTACCGGAAATAAGTTTGTTATTTTTGTTTTTCATAATTACCACAACCATTGCATTGCTGTATGATAAGAAGAAAAGAGCTGTATAAGGAAGCAACTGAATTGACTGTCACAAAGGATATCAGAGTTCGATTTAACGAAACCGACCCGCTTGGAATCGTTTGGCACGGCTATTATATTACCTATTTCGAAGACGGTCGCGAAGCTTTCGGAAGACATCACGGCATTTCGTATTTGGATGTCAACGATAAAGGTTTCACGACGCCAATTGTTAAATCCGTTTGTGAGCATAAATTGTCTTTGCGATATGGTGATGTAGCTCGTATTGAAACCACGATTGTGGATACTCCAGCAGCCAAAATGATTTTTAGATACACCATTTTTGATGCCAATAATGAAATAGCCTGTATTGGCGAAACCATCCAGGTTTTTTTAGATAAAAAAGGAGAATTAATGCTGACAAATCCTCCGTTTTATGAAGAGTGGAAGCGTAAAGTGGGTTTGATTAAATAAGATGATTAGAGAAGTATATATTACCGAAACCAATTGTATCACGCCCATTGGGTTTGATGTGGCTACCAATATTAAAAATATTATTGGCGGTGTTTCGGGTATTCAACTGCATCAAAATACGGAATTGATGAAAATGCCTTTTTATGCTTCCATAATTAATGATGAAGCAATAAATTTGGCTTTCGCCAAAATTACTTCAGCAGAAAATTACACCCGATTAGAAAAAATAATGATTTTGGCTATGCAACCCATAGTCGAAAAATCAAATTTGGATGAAAGAACTGGTTTTATTCTTTCTACAACCAAAGGGAATATTACCGCTTTACTAAATCCATCTTCAGATAATTTTCAAAATGCACATTTAAGTCAATTGGCAAAAAATGTGGCTGATTTTTTCGGCTTTAAAACGGAACCCATTGTCATTTCCAATGCTTGTGTTTCAGGAATTTTGGCAGTTTCAGTAGCAAAAAGATTGATCCAAAGTGAAATGTTTGATAATATTTATATAGTTTCTGGCGACGAAGTTTCGGAATTTGTTTTGTCTGGTTTTAATTCCTTTCAAGCGATGAGTGATTCGCCTTGCAGACCGTATTCTAAAAATAGAAACGGAGTGACATTAGGAGAAGCTACTGCTGCAGTTTTACTATCATCGAACAAAGAAAATGCCAAAGTAAAAATTATTGGTGACGGTTCTATCAACGATGCGAATCATATTTCCGGGCCATCAAGAACTGGCGAAGGACTTTTTAGAAGTATCGAAAGCGCTTTGACAGAAGCCAAAATCAACGCCAATCAAATCGATTATATTTCGGCTCATGGAACGGCAACTTCCTTTAACGACGAAATGGAAGCCATTGCATTCAATAGATTAGGGCTTGAAAATGTTCCCGTGAATAGTCTGAAAGGTTATTATGGACACACTCTTGGAGCTTCAGGATTACTGGAAACCGTCATCGGAATTGAATCTGTTTTAGAAAATAAATTGTTTGTCTCTATGGGTTTTGATGAAATAGGAGTGAGCCAATCTATTAATATCATCGAAAAAAATGAAGATAAAGAAATGAATTATTTCCTAAAAACAGCTTCGGGTTTTGGAGGTTGCAATACTGCAATTTTATTCGAAAAAGTGAAATAATGGCAGAAAACAAATCTTACATACAGTCCATTTGTATCATTCAAAATAACGAAATTATTTTGAATGGAGCATCAGTTTTTAAATTGGAACAGACCTCTTTTTCTGACTTTTCAAAGAAAGCCTACCATAATTTTGAAATCAATTATCCCAAGTTTTTCAAAATGGATAGTTTAAGCAAATTGGCTTTTCTTGGAGCTGAGTTACTTTTGAAAAATGAAATAGACTCCGAAAAAGAGAATAATATTGCTTTGCTTTTTGCCAATAACTCATCCAGTTTGGATACTGACGTGAAATATCAAAACTCAATTTCCGACCCGGATAATTATTTTCCCAGTCCAGCGGTTTTTGTTTATACCTTGCCCAATATTTGTTTGGGAGAAATAAGCATAAGACATCAACTGAAAAGCGAGAATTCTTTCTTTATATTTGATGAATTCAATCCCGCTTTTATGATGAATTATGCCAACGTGCTTTTGGATTCAAATAAAGCGGACAAAGTGCTTTGCGGTTGGGTAGAATATTACGACGAAGAATACAAAGCATTCCTTTATTTAGTTGCCAAAGAAGGAAATATAGAACATAAAATAGAAACGTTACTAACAGAATATAATAAATAATTTATGGAAGCATTAAAACAAGAATTAAAAGAAAAAATAATAGACATTCTAAATTTGGAAGACATAAAACTGGAAGAAATCAATGACAATGATGCCTTATTTGGAGATGGTTTAGGCTTGGATTCAATCGATGCATTGGAACTTATAGTAATGTTGGATAAAGATTACGGAATCAAATTAGTGGATCCAAAAGAAGGAAAAACCATTTTTCAATCAATTGAAACAATGGCCGCATATATTAAAGAAAATAGAACGAAATAATTTTAGATTTTTGATTAACGATTTTTGATTTCAGAAGTAGAGCTGCAAATTTTTTAGAAAATCTTGTGTGAAAACTTTTAAATTGCCAAGAAATCAAAAATCGTTAATCAATATTCAAAAATCAAAAATCTAATGAGTAAAGGAGTTGCCATAACAGGAATGGGAATTATTTCGGCTATCGGGAATACCGTGGAGGAGAATTATGTTTCGTTGGTAAATGATAAAATGGGAATTACGACCATCGAAAACATTTCGACGGTACATTCTGGCGAAATAAAAGTAGGCGAAATAAAAAAAACAAATCAGCAATTGGTTGATGAATTGCAACTTTCGCCGGACAATAATTTTTCAAGAACGGCGATGATTGGTGCAATTGCAGCCAAACAAGCCGTTAAAAACGCCCAGATTTCTTCGATTAACGAATATAAAACCGGATTGATTTCAGCAACCAGCGTTGGTGGAATGGATATGACCGAAGCTCATTATTACGACTATTTTGAAAACGAAAATCTTGTGAAATACATCAGTTGTCACGAAGGTGGCGACGTTGCTCATAAAATTGCCGATGAGTTGGGTTTAAAAGGAATGGTTACTACAATTAGCACCGCCTGTTCTTCGGCTGCAAATGCGATAATGTTGGGCGCAAGACTTATAAAATCAGGAAAATTAGATCGGGTAATTGTAGGCGGAACCGATGCTTTGGCAAAATTCACGATCAATGGCTTCAAGACTTTAATGATTTTATCAGACGGTTACAACAGTCCTTTTGATGACAACCGAAAAGGGTTGAATTTAGGAGAAGCTGCAGCCTATCTGGTATTGGAATCGGATGAAATTGTAAAGAAAGAAAGCAAAAAAGTCTTGGCTCGGGTTTCTGGTTACGGAAATGCAAACGATGCTTTTCATCAAACCGCCTCTTCAGAAAACGGTGATGGAGCCTTTCTTGCGATGGAAAAAGCGTTGCAAGTTGCCCATTTAAAGCCCGAACAAATAGATTACATCAACGTGCACGGAACGGCAACTCCCAACAACGACTTGTCAGAAGGAAGAGCCATTACGAGGATTTTTGGCGAAGAAAAAGCACCCGATTTTAGTTCCACAAAACCATTGACGGGTCACACTTTGGCTGCTGCAGCCGCAATTGAGGCCGTTTTTAGTGTTTTGGCGATCCAGAACAACGTGGTTTTTCCAAACTTGAATTTTAAAACACCAATGCAGGAATTTAACTTGATTCCGCAAACGACTTTGAAACATAAAAACATTGAACACGTATTGTCCAATTCTTTTGGATTTGGAGGAAATTGTTCGACCTTAATATTTTCTAAAAGCGAATGAGAAAGACATATATCAACGGACTAGGTTGTATTTCGGTTCAGGAAACATTCGACTCCATTTTTTTAGAAAAAGCCGAAATCAATGAAAATGACACTATTTTTGAAGTAAGAAAACCAGTTTACAAAGATTTCATTTCGCCAGTTGCAATCAGACGAATGGCAAAAGGGGTAAAAAACGGAATTGTGGCTTCGGCGATGGCGATGAAGGAGGCGAATGTGTCTACAGTTGACGCCATTATTACTGGAACTGGAATGGGTTGTATTGAAGATTCTGAGAAATTCTTGAAAGCAATTATCGACAATAAAGAAGAATTTTTGACGCCGACTTCCTTTATTCAATCTACACACAACACTGTTGGTGCCCAAATTGCTTTAGGATTACAATGCAAAGCGTATAATTTGACCTATGTAAATGGAGCCGTTTCTTTTGAATCTGCACTTTTGGATGCCAAAATGAAAATCGAGGAACAAGAAGGCAATTCCATTTTAGTTGGTGGAATTGATGAAAATGCTGATTATACTACATCCCTTTTTAGATTGGCTGGATTTATAAAAAAGGAAAATGAGGCACCTTATAAAGTTTTAGATTCCAGCACACTTGGAGCAGTTTCTGGAGAAGGAGCTACTTTTTTTGTTTTGGAAAACGAAAAAAATAATACTACTTATGCCGAAGTTTTGGATATTGAAATCCTAAACAAATTGGCTGTAAATGAGGTTGAAGAAAAAATGAGGTCTTTCTTGGAATCAAACAAGTTGCAAGTTTCTGATATTGATGCAGTAATTTTAGGTTATAACGGAGATATCGAATTTGATAATTACTACAAAGTGCTTTCTGAAAACAGTTTCAAAAATACGCCACAAGTATATTATAAACAGTTGTCTGGCGAATACAATACGGCATCCGCTTTTGGATTATGGATTGGTGCAAAAATCATCAAAACACAAGAAGTACCGGAAATTATCAGTGTCAATAATTTGGAAAAACCAGTATATAAAACAATCCTTTTATACAATCAATACAAAGGAATTGACCATAGTTTTACCTTAATTTCAAGATGTTAAACTACCAAAAAACCAACTTTTTTCTCCTTGCTATTATACTTATTTTAGTGGCTATAAACTTTTTTGTACCTGTACAATGGTGGTGGTTTTTATTGGTTTTTGTCTTTCGATTTGTGATTCTCTTTTTTGGTTCTTTCTTTATTTCTTCAAATTTTCACATTAAAGCATATTGCAGTAATCCATTGGAAAACAATAATTTAATAGCTCTTACTTTTGATGATGGTCCAAATGAAAATACATTACTAATTTTGGATATTTTGAAAAGACACAATGTAGAAGCGACTTTTTTTTGTATTGGAAAAAACATCGATAGACATCCTGAAATTCTGAAACGAATCATGAAGGATGGGCATATTGTTGGGAATCATTCATACAGTCATTCGAACTTCTTTGATTTTTACAAAAAAGATCGCGTGATTGATGAAATTAGAAAAACGGATGCTTTAATTGAAAGCATTTCCGGTAAAAAAGTACAACTGTTTCGACCGCCTTATGGGGTTACAAACCCTTCCATCAGAAGAGCATTGGAAGTAACCCAACACAAAGTCATCGGCTGGAATATTCGTTCCTTGGATGGAATTCTTAAAGATGAAAAAATTATCTTTGACCGAATTAAAAAACGAATTGCTCCTGGCGGAATTGTTCTTTTGCACGATACTGCACATACAATGACCATTTTGGAACGGTTAATGCTACATTTGGAACAGAATAAATATAAAGTTGTTTCGATTGAGGAACTTTTGAATATCAAAGCGTATGAAAATTAAAATTTGTTTTGTTTTGTTGGTTTTATGGATATGTCCTGTTGTTTCTTCCGCCCAAGAACAAAAAATGTCCGAAAATGAAATTGTAATTTTCAAACAAAATGTGAAGGAAGTTTCTAAAAAAATCAAGACGTTGAGTACTGATTTTGTGCAATACAAGCATTTGGATTTTTTGTCAAAAGACATCGAATCTTCGGGAAAAATGGTTTTTGTGGCACCAAGTTTGTTGCAATGGCAATATAAAAAACCATACAATTATTCGATTATTTTCAAAAGCGGCAAGATATTGATTAACGATGAAGGCAAAAAAAGTGCGGTTGATGTGGGCAACAGCAAAATATTTGGAAAAATTAACAAATTGATTGCCGGCAGCGTAAGCGGTGATATGTTTGACGATAAAGAATTTAGTATTTCCTATTATAAAAACAAAACCAATACGATTGCCCGATTTATTCCAAAAGACGCCAATTTAAAGAAATACATCAAGCAAATTGAGCTGACTTTTGACAAGGATGACACAACAGTAATTCAGGTAAAACTCCTGGAATCATCCGAAGATTTTACCAGAATTGTATTAAAAAACAAAGTGTTAAATGCAAAAATCGACAATTCTATATTCAATAATTAGTGTTTTTTTTGTGCTGATTGTATCTTCTTGCTCCAGTTTGAATGTTGTGAAAGAATATAATCCAGCGGCTTTGGAAAAAACAGCATTTGAAGTTCCGTATTTTTCAAATCCTGAAATGGATTATATTTATAAAGCCAACATCACGATTTATGGAAATGAATTATCAGGAATTTTCATTGCAAAAAAAATAAACGACACGACACATCGCGTTGTTTTTACCACGGAATTTGGTAATAAACTATTGGATTTCGAAATTTCGGAAACAGATTTTAAAGTCAATTCCATAGTGGAGGAGTTAAACAGGAAAATAATGGTCAACACTTTAAAAAATGATTTTAGATTACTTTTAAGGAATAGTTATGTGGTTAAAAAACAATATGATAATCTGGAAAATAATGTTTATTTAACAGAAGAAAGTAAAATTTTGAATTACCTTTTTGTTTCCAAATCAACTAATAATCTAAGTAAAATTGTAAATACATCAAAAAGAAAAGAAAGAATAAACCTCTTTTTCACCACAGAAAACAATATTTTTGCCACAAAAATTGTTATTCAGCATTATAATATAAAATTAAGGATTGAATTAAATTATTTACAGACAAAACTAAATTAACCATTATGAAATTAAAAAATCAGATTGCCAAAGGACTAATTTTTATCTTTTTTGCTTTTTTAGGAGTACTTCAAACACAAGCTCAGGTGACTTTTAAACCTGGATTAAGGGCAGGTGCCAATTTTTCGCATTTTACAAAAGGGGATTATTATTATTCCAATACCGTACCTAATAATGTGGATTATGACACCCATACTGATTTCTATATTGGTTTTTATGGGGCATTAAAACTTTCAAAATATTACACTTTGCAACCCGAAATTGAATATTCGGCACAAGGTTCTGATTACAGGAGTTCTAATTTTGGTTCTGTAAATTTCAATGTCGATTATTTGTCATTTAAAATTTTAAACAAATTTAGCTTTAGCGATCAATTTAATATTCATTTAGGGCCAACACTCGATTTTGTCGTGAGTAAAAATTTCAATACCGAAGCCGATGTTGATATGGCTTTTGTTTTAGGTGCTGGATTCAATTTTACACCAAATTTCGGGATTGAAGCAAGGGTTAAAAAGGGAATAATCCCCGTGTTTTATTCAGATGATGATTATACTGATCATACAAATGTTGTATTCTCTTTGGGAGCCACTTATACTTTTGATGTAAAATAGATAATGAAAAAACTTATTTTCGCAATTTTGTCGATTTATTGTTTTCAAACTCAAGCGCAATCCTCTTTATCTTCAGGTGTAAAGGCAGGAATCAATATTTCACATCTTTCATCTGAAGCTGGTTTTTTTGATGATGGTAGTGATACTTATCGAAACTTTTCATCTCTAACGAGTTTTTATGTAGGAGGGTTTATTGACCTAAATTTGACTAAAATTTACACATTGTCGCCCGAGTTACTTTATTCTAGCCAAGGTTCAGAATATAATTTTTCGCCTAACGGCGTTAGCACATCCGGTACGATAAAGGTTTCCTATCTAAATATGAATATTGTAAATAAATTTAGAATCAACCCTAGTTTTTACCCTTACGCAGGAACAAGTTTTGATTTTGTTGTGGAAAAGAATCATGAGGTTGATATTGACAGTGAAATAGATTTTGCTTTGTTTATAGGAGCGGGATTCAAATTCAACAAAAACTTAGGGATAGAAGTACGGGCCAAAAAAGGACTTATACCCGTTTTAGATTATTCTGACGGCAACCACAACAATGTTGTCTTTCAGTTTGGAGCCACTTACACATTTGATGCAAAATAAAAAATATGCTATTAAAAGATTTTTACAAAGTCGTTTCTTTAGAAAACACAGCCGAGAATAAACACTTAGTTCTGATTCACGTTAATGCGGAACACGAGGTTTTTAAAGGACATTTTCCAGGTAATCCAATTATGCCTGGCGTTTGCATGATGCAAATCATCAAGGAACTTACGGAAGAAATCTCCGGGAGCTCCCTGTTTATGCAATCCCTGTCCAATGTAAAGTTTATGGCATTGATCAATCCATTCAACACACCAGAATTACGATTGGAGCTTGATATTACAGTGACTGACACGGATTTGGTCAAAGTGAAAAACGTGACTTATTTCAACGATACGCTAGCTTTGAAATTAAACAGTGTTTATAGAAAAATTTAGCAGTTTTTAATAGTAGCTCAATATGAAATTATTCCTTTCCATTTGCCTTCTCATAAGTTTTTCCAATATTCCTGAAATTTCGGAAATTCGGAAACTCTATGCTACTGTGATAATTTCTGAAAGTAATGCTAAAGAATTTGCTTCAAAGCTTTCGGACATTACAAAAGAGGACAATAAAACATTAGTTGCATACAAAGGCGCGTCAATAGCGATAATGGCGAGATTTAAAAAAGCGATTTCGGATAAGTCTAAAAGTTTTAAAGAAGGAGCAAAGCTGGTTGAATTTGCAGTGACGAGTGAACCCAACAACATCGAAATGCGATTAATACGATTGAGTATTCAGGAAAAAGCACCCAAAATTGTCAATTACAACAAAAACAAGAAGGAAGACAAAGATTTCTTGTTGAACCATTACAAAGAGCAATCAGGAAACTTGAAAGCGTATATAAAAAACTTTATACTGCAATCTAAAAGTTTTTCGACAGCCGAAAAGCAAACGATAAATTAGTGGAAGAAATAAAAACAGACTTGGATTTATCTAAAAATATAGATCAAAATAAGATTTGTGTTATTGTACCAACCTACAATAATCAAAAAACGCTAAAACGTGTTTTAGATTCCGTTTTGCTTTACACTACAAACATTATTGTTGTCAATGACGGTTCAACGGATGATACTTCTAGAATTCTTGAGGATTATCCGCAATTGGCTCAAGTTCATTTTCCTAAAAACAGTGGTAAGGGAATGGCCTTGCGAAAAGGTTTCAATGAAGCTATTCGTTTAGGCTTTGATTTTGCCGTAACGATTGATTCTGACGGACAACATTTCGCCACCGACATTCCACAGTTTATAAGCGAAATTTCCAATGAGAATCCGGTTTTAGTTATCGGTAGTCGAAATATGATGCAGGAAGGTGTTCCTAAAAAGAGCAGTTTTGGCAATAAATTTTCTAATTTTTGGTTTTGGTTTGAAACCGGGAATCGTTTGGAGGACACACAATCCGGTTTTAGATTGTATCCCTTGAAACACATTCCAAAGAATTATTTCACCACCAAATTTGAATTCGAAATAGAAGTAATCGTTCGTTCTGCATGGAAAGGAATTCCTGTAAAAAATATTCCAATTCAAGTATTATATGACCCAACGGAAAGAGTTTCTCATTTCAGGCCATTTCAGGATTTTACAAGGATAAGCATTCTCAACACGGTCTTGGTTTTTATTACACTTTTTTATATCAAGCCAAGAGATTTTTTCGGCAGTCTAAAAAAAAAAGGTATTAAGAAATTTTTCCTGGAAAACATTCTGGAAAACAACGATTCAAACACGACAAAATCACTTTCCATAGCATTGGGAGTTTTTATTGGCATTTCGCCATTTTGGGGACTTCAGACTATCCTTGTTTTGGCATTGGCAGTATTTTTCAGGCTGAACAAAGTCATTTCATTTGCTTTTTCCAACATCAGTTTTCCTCCGTTTATTCCATTCATTATTTATGGTTCCTTAAAAATTGGAGGTTACTTTATTCCCAACTCAAAACCTTTGGTTTTTGATAGTTCAATGACTTTTTCGGATATACAGGTTAATATTAATCAATATCTTGTCGGAAGTTTTATTTTAGCCGCAGCTATGTCAGTACTTTTTGGACTTTCTGGCTACATATTATTGACAATTTTTAGTACTTTTAGAAACAAAAAATAAAGAATGCACCACTATTTTTATGCCATTCATTCCTTTGTGAATAGAAGGAAATTCCTCTCTGTTGCATTGTTTATTGGAATGCTTTTTATATTCCTGTTCTTTGCTTCAAAAATTAAATTTAGTGAAGACATCACCAAATTAATCCCGACAAACGACAAATCCGACGTCACGGCAAAAGTGTTGAACCAATTGAATTTTGCCGATAAAATCACCGTTACAATTCATCTGGAAAAAGCAGGAACCACGGAGGATTTGGCCGAATATGCCCAAGTTTTTCTGGACAACGTTTCCAAAGAATGCAAACCTTATATAACTTCCATCCAAGGGAAAATTGACGAAGAAAACATTCAGGAAACGATGGATTTTGTAAACAGCAATCTGCCATTATTTCTTGACGATAATGATTACGAAACCATTCAGGGAAAATTACAAAAAGACAGCATTGCTAATACTGTTGCTGGCAATTACAAAACCCTAATTTCGCCAACCGGAATTGTCACCAAAGATTTTATACTTCAAGATCCGTTGGGGATTTCTTTCATTGGATTAAAAAAACTGCAACAACTCAACATAGGTGATGATTTTCAACTGGAAAACGGCTTTGTGATGACCAAGGACAAAAAGAAATTGCTCTTGTTTATCACTCCTAATTTACCTTCAAGCGAAACGGAAAAAAATACTTTTTTTGTTGCCAAACTCAATTCGATAAAAGACCATTTAAACCAACAATTCAAAACCAAAGCCGAAGCCAATTATTTTGGTTCTACGCTTATTGCCGTGGCCAACGCCAACCAGATTAAAAGCGACATCATTATGACGATTTCGGTTGCTATGATTGCGCTAATGTTGATTTTAATACTGTTTTACAGAAACATTTACATTCCGCTTATCGTTTTTTTACCAACCGTTTTTGGTGGACTTTTTGCCATTGCTTTATTGTATTTTATCAAGGGAACTATTTCGGCAATTTCATTGGGAATTGGCTCTATTTTGCTGGGAATCACAATCGATTATTCGCTGCATATTCTCACGCATTACAAGCACAATAGTGATGTGAAAACATTGTATAAGGACATCACGATGCCTTTGATTATGAGCAGCACGACAACGGCTGTCGCTTTTTTGTGTCTGCTTTTCGTTAAATCGGAAGCCTTGAAGGATTTAGGGATTTTTGCAGCCATAATTGTAGTGGCTTCGGCAGTGTTTTCGTTGCTTTTTGTTCCCCATTTGTACAACCCAAAAGTAGAAGACGGTGCCCACAAAAAAAATATAATTGATAACTTATCGGATTTTTCTTTTCATAAAAATAAATTCATGATTGGGAGTTGCATCATCATCATAATTGTTTGTTTTTTTACTTCCAATAAAGTGGTTTTCAACAACGATTTGTCGCAATTGAATTTTGTTCCAAAGGAAATTAGGGCAGCCGAAAAAGAATTGGAAGAAAGTTCCAATATTACTTCAAAATCAATCTATCTGGCTTCTTATGGCAATTCCTTGGAAGAAGTTTTGCAGAACAACAGCCAACTATTTTCAAGCTTGGCAAAGCAAAAAGAGAATCAGAAGATTCTAAGTTACAGTTCCATTGGCGGCATCGTGCTTTCCGAAAAGGAACAACAAAAAAGAATCGATAAATGGAATTCTTTTTGGAACGAGAACAAGAAAACAGCATTAATGTCAAATTTAGTATCCGAAGGGACAAAATTTGGTTTTAAATCCTCAACTTATAATCGTTTTTTCGAACATTTGAACACGACGTTTCAACCGCTTACTTTTGAACAATATGGGCAATTAAATGCTTTGCAACTGCAGGAATTTTTAACGGAGAAAAATGGGTTTTTCACAATTTCGACTTTAGTGAAAGTGGCTAACGAACAACGCGACACTTTTGTCAAATCGATGGCTAATGAGACCCAATTGAAGGTTATTGACAGGCAACAAATGAATGAAACCTTTCTGGGTCAACTCAAAACCGAGTTCAATACTTTGGTAAATTATTCCTTTATAGCCGTGATTTTGATCTTGTTTTTCTATTTCAGGAGAATAGAATTGGTCATCGTCAGTTGTATTCCCATTGTCATCACGGGAGTGGTTACCGCCGGAATTATGGGCATTTTCAATATCCAACTGAATATTTTTAGCGTGATCGTTTGTACTTTGATTTTTGGTCACGGTGTTGATTTTAGTATTTTTATGACAAGCGCTTTGCAAAAAGAATATACCTACGGGAAAAACGAAATTGCGATTTACCGAACCTCCATAATTTTGGCCGCAATAACTACGATTTTAGGAATTGGAGCCTTGATTTTCGCAAAGCATCCGGCACTGATTTCCATTTCTTCGGTTTCGCTGATTGGGGTTTTTGCGGCATTGATAATCACGTTTATTTTTTATCCCATTTTATTCAAATTATTTTTGTCCAATAGACCTAAAAACGGAAAAGCGCCCTTCGAAATCAAAAGATTGTTGCATTCTATTCTGTCGTTTACTTATTATGGATTGGGAGGTTTTCTATTGTCAATTTTCAGCGTTTTTTTAATGAAATTTATTCCTATTTCTAGAAAAAGAAAGGAAATGGCGTTTCATTTTATAATGTCTAAATTTATGCAATCTGTGCTGATGTCGTATCCGTCCATTAAACGAAAAATAATCAATGTCCAAAACGAAACTTTCGATAAACCGGCGGTTATTATTGCGAACCACAGTTCGTTTTTGGATATTTTGGCAGTCGGGATGTTGAGCCCAAAAATCATATTTTTGGTTAGTGATTGGGTTTACAATTCACCTATTTTCGGTGCAGGTGTTCGTCTGGCAGGATTTTATCCGGTTTCTAACGGTATCGATAACGGCGTGGAGCATTTGAAAGCCAAAGTCGACCAGGGATTTTCATTGATGGTTTTTCCCGAAGGAACCCGTTCTTTGGACAATTCTATTAAACGTTTTCATAAAGGAGCCTTTTATTTGGCGGAAGAATTGCAATTGGATATTGTTCCCGTGGTCATTCACGGCTATTCCGAAGTGTTGCCCAAAGGTGATTTCGTAATCAATGGCGGAAGAACCACAGTTGAAATATTAGACAGGATTCCAACAAATGACTCTTCTTTTGGAAAAAATTATTCCGAGCGAACCAAAAAAATGAGTGCTTTTTTCAAAGCACATTATAAAAAAATGCGTCAAGAGTTGGAAGGACCAAATTATTTCAAAAAAATGATTTTCAACAGTTTTGATTATAAAGAATTGGAAGTTGTTAAGGCAGTCAAAAATGATTTAAATCAACATCTGGAATTGTATCATAAATTGAATTCTTTTATTTCTCCAAAGGCAAAAATATTGCATTTAGCCAATGATTACGGTCAATTGGACGTATTGCTTTCATTACAGGAATCTCAAAGGAAAATAGATTCTTTTATTGCTGATGAAGAAAAAAGAGCTGTTGCCAAAACTAATTATATCGTACAGAAAAGAACAATTCATTATCTGGAATCCAAGGATAAATTTGAAAACAGTAACTATGAGGTCGTATTGATTTCAGATAAAAAACAAGTGGTTGACACTGAAATTTGTCAGCTTGTAAATACTTTTATTTTAGTAAATTCGTCTAATCTAAAAGAGAAAATTGCAACATTTGGTTTTGAAATTGACATCGAAAGCGAAAATTTAATAGTTTTAAAGAAAAACAGGCCATGAAAGAGCAGTATGACGTTGTCATTGTGGGAAGTGGTCTAGGAGGGCTGGCTTCGGGTATTATTTTGGCCAAAGAAGGTTACAGTGTTTGTGTGCTCGAAAAGAACAGTCAATTTGGAGGAAACCTGCAAACTTTTGTACGCGATAAAACCATTTTCGATACCGGAATTCATTACATAGGAGGGTTGAGCGAAGGTCAAAATTTGAATAAATATTTCAAATATTTAGGCATCATGGACGATTTGAAACTTCAAAAAATGGACGAAGACGGTTTTGACATCATCTCTTTTGAAAATGACTCTCAAGAATATCCCCATGCACAAGGCTACGACAATTTTGTCAATCAATTGGTGAAGTTTTTTCCCGAAGAAAGGGAAACGATTCAGAAATATTGCGAGGCAATTGCCAAAACTTGTACCTCTTTCCCTTTGTATAATTTGGAATGGGAGGGGAAATACGACAGCGAAATGTTGGGTATAAATGCCAAACAATATATTGACGAACTAATCCCAAACAAAAGATTAAGAGCGGTTCTGGCAGGGTCAAATTTTCTTTATGCCGGAATCGACATATCGCCTTTTTATGTCCACGCATTATCCGTGAATTCATATATTCAAAGTGCTTGGCGATGCATAAATGGAGGAAGTCAAATTACGAAACAGTTGATAAAACAACTCAAAAAACACGGTGGAGAAATCTACAAATACAAGGAAGTTGTACAATTTGAAGTAGAAGACAACACAGTTTCTTCAGTTAAAATGAAAGATGGAACAGCAGTTTCAGCCAATATTTTTATTTCTAATGTTGACCCAAAAGCAACATTACAAATGGCTGGAGTGGACAAATTCAGGAAATCGTTTTACAATCGAATCGAAAGTTTGGAGGGAGGGATTTCAGCCTTTAGTTTGTACGTGGTTTTCAAACCTAAAACTTTCAAATACCTAAATCACAATTATTATCATTTCAAGAATAGTGAAGAAGTCTGGACAGCCCACGAATATGATGATGAATCTTGGCCAAAAGCATTTATGGCTTCGATGAACACTTCAAAAAGTACGGAAATTTGGGCTGAGGGTATGACGTTTATCACTTATATGAAATATGAGGATTTAAAAGTATGGCAACAAACATTCAACACTACTGCCGAAGAATCGGACAGAGGAGACAGTTATGAGGCATTCAAGGCTCAAAAAACCGAAAAATTTCTTCAAGAAATTGAACTTAAATTTCCAGGAATTAGAGCTTGTATTCAATCGGTACATAGTTCAACACCGCTTTCCTATAGGGATTATATTGGCGGTTACAACGGAAATATGTATGGTTATGTGAAAGATTCCAACAATCCGATGAAGACATTTATTGCTTCAAAAACTAAATTGAATAATTTGTATTTAACGGGCCAAAGCATCAATATGCACGGTGTTTTGGGAGTAACTATTGGTGCAGTGGTGACTTGTTCGGAAATCATTGGCAAAGAATATTTGGTCAATAAAATTAATCAATTTTATGACGAACAATAAAATTTATTGAAGATGAAAGCACTTTTTCAACTCCTATTTTTAGCTGTTTTTTTCTTGACTATCATTTCTTGTGGCACGTCAAAATCAATACAAAATAAACCTCAATTAGATGGGTATAACAAAGCTATTCCAGTTGTAAATAAATTATCAAAAACTACTTTTTCAACTGGCAATAGTTTTTTTCTAAAAAACAAACAAAACCTCTGGGAGCTTTATGTCGAAGGAGATCCACTCGAAAGAGGTATGGCTATAGGAAGTTTGACTGATTCATTATTATACAAGCAACAAAAAGTTTTTTTTAATAAAATAAATGAGTTGTTGCCTTCAAAGTTCAAACAAAATACACTCAAGACTTTTTTAAAATGGTATGGCCGGGAACTCTATCTCAATGTTCCAGAGGAATACAAAACTGAAATCTACGGAATTTCAGAATACAGTTCGCACGATTTTGACAACATTGCACCGCCTTACTTAAGGAGTTTATATTTGCACGCTTCTCACGATATTGGTCACGCATTACAGGATTTGGCTTTGGTTGGCTGTTCCTCTTTTGCCGCTTGGGGCGAAAAATCCGAAGATGGAAACTTAATTTTAGGACGCAATTTCGATTTTTATGCCGGCGATGATTTTGCCAAAGATAAAATTGTTGCTTTCATCAATCCAAAAGAAGGGCATCCGTTTATGATGGTGACTTGGGCAGGAATGATTGGAGCCGTTTCCGGAATGAATAAGGAAGGGCTGACAGTAACCATAAATGCTGGAAAATCTAAAATTCCGTTGGTTGCAAAAACGCCAATTTCAATTCTAACGAGAGAAATATTGCAATATGCTTCAACAATTGATGAAGCCATCGCAATTGCAAAAAAACGAAAGGTTTTTGTCTCAGAGTCAATAATGGTAGGTAGTGCCAATGATGGAAAGGCAATTATTATCGAAGTAACGCCAAATAATTTCGGTGTTTATGAAGTTCCAAACAGCAACCAGTTGATTTGTACCAATCATTTTCAAAGTGCCGAATTAAAAAACGACAAAAGAAATCAATTTCAAATCGAAAACAGTCATTCCAAATATCGTTATGATAGAATGGAACAATTATTTGATGTAAATCACAAAATAAATCCTCAAATAGCATCAAATATTCTTCGAAATAAAGAAGGGTTGAATAATTTTCCTTTGGGTTATGGCAACGAAAAAGCTCTGAATCAACTTATAGCGCATCATGCAATTATTTTCAAACCCAAAGAACGCTTGGTTTGGGTTTCTTCGAATCCCTATCAATTGGGCGAATTTGTTTGTTATGATTTGAATAAAGTTTTCGAAAACAGAAATAGTAATGAAGCTATCGTTTCATTACAAGAAGAAAATTTAAACATTCCAAAAGACACTTTTATGGAAACAACTCAATATTCTGATTATGAAAAATTCAGGGTTGAAGATGGAAAGATTGATACTTTTTTAGAAAATAAAAAAGATTTATCCTTAGATTTTGCCAAAAAATACCAATCTTTGAATCCAGATTATTGGGGTGTTTATTACAAAATAGGACTTTATTTTTATCAAAAAAGGCACTATCAATTGGCTCAAGAACAAATGGAAAAAGCCTTGACCAAAGAAATCACGACACTGCCAGAAAAGGAAGAAATACAAAAGTATTTAAAGAAAATTAAAAGAAAATTACCATGATTCCAGCAATAGAAAAAGCTTCTTTATCGGAAATTAAGTCATTACAGGAGCAAAAACTTTTGGAAGTTTTAGCTTATGTCAATCAAAATTCTCCTTTTTACAAAAGGCTTTTTTCTAAGGAAAACATTGATGTTAGCCAGATAAAATCAATTGCCGATTTACAGCTTTTACCTGTTACCACGAAAGAAGATTTACAAAAATACAATGATGATTTTTTATGTGTTCCAGCCAATCAAATTATTGATTATGCCACCACATCGGGAACATTAGGGAATCCTGTTACCTTTGGATTATCGGATAAAGATTTAGATAGATTAGCTTATAACGAAGCTATTTCGTTTGATTGTGCAGGAATTAAAGAAGGCGATATCGTGCAGTTGATGACTACAATCGATAGACGATTTATGGCTGGTTTGGCCTACTTTTTAGGATTGCGAAAAATGAAAGTGGGCGTAATTCGCGTGGGAGCAGGAATTCCGGAATTGCAATGGGATTCTATTTTAAAATACAAACCTAATTATTTAATCACCGTTCCTTCATTTTTATTAAAACTGATTGAATATGCTGAAGCCAACAATATTGATTACAATAATTGTGGTATAAAAGGCGCGATTTGCATTGGTGAATCCTTGAGAAACCAAGATTTTTCGATGACCGTTTTGTCAAAAAAAATCACCGACAAATGGAATATCAAGTTGTTTTCGACTTATGCTTCCACCGAAATGAGCACGGCTTTTACAGAATGTGAACATTCAGTAGGTGGTCATCATCATCCCGAATTAATTATTGTTGAAGTTTTAGACGAAAACAATAAACCAGTAATAGAAGGTGAGTCGGGCGAGTTGACTTTTACTACTTTAGGAATCGAAGCGATGCCATTGGTTCGTTTCAAAACGGGTGACATTGTGCAATTGCATACTGATCCATGTGCTTGCGGACGAAATACCTTGCGTGTTGGCCCAGTTATTGGACGAAAACTGCAAATGATAAAATACAAGGGAACAACCTTGTATCCGCCAGCAATGATTGATATTTTGAACGATTTTGATACCATCGAAAACTACATCATTGTAATCTCAACCAATGAACTAGGAACCGATGAAATCGTAATCAAGATTGCCGTAAAACAAGAATCAGAAGCTGTTTTGTATAAAATTAAAGATCACTTCAGGGCAAAACTAAGAGTGACTCCCAAAATTGAATTTACAAGCAAAGAAGAATTACAGGCATTGATTTATAATCCAATGAGTCGAAAACCAATTCATTTTTTTGACAATAGAACCAATTAATAATAGTTAACGGGAATGTTTTTTGGGTTATTTGATAAAAAAAATAATTTCTTTATCTCTCAAACAACGCCAAAGTCCCACCAACCCAATCCTTGTCTTTATTAAATTTCACGCCAATCATTTCCCCACGGCTCAATCGTGCCAAGTTGCAGAGTAGAGTGGGAGCGACATCTTCTTGTTTCCAGACACAGAGTACGCGCACTTCGCATTTCACTTTTCCGTCGGGAGATTGTACTATTGGGATGTAATGCACTTTTTTCTGTAGAATGTAAAGCTCTTTATCTACCACAGCTTCGATGTCTTCTTTTTTTACGTGAAAAATAACGCCTGAACCAGAGAAAGAGAATAGAGGTTTTAGGACATAATTTTCTAAGTCTTCTGGAATTTCTTTTAAGTCGCTCAACAAGGTGGTTTCTATGAAATATTTTCCTTTTAGGAACGGTAAAATAAACTTGCTGATTCTGAAAAACCAGTTGGGATGTCCAGCCCATTCCACATCAAGATCGTCCGAGAAATGGAAATTCAGCTTCAAATCAGTTCGTAAATCTAGTTCGTCAAAAATCACGCGGTTGTAGATTCTTTTCACACGAATTTCTTTGCCATTTTCGTTTTTGTAGAAAAGTTGCTTCCCTTTTTTAATTATTTCAGTAACGCAGACAATCGGAATGCCAAGGTCTCTTCGGCAATAATAAAAATCGATTTTCGTGTTTTGTTTTTCGGGTTCAATTTCCAACAGAATGACATTCTCTTTGGGATGATTGTTGCAGATGACCTCTTCTAACGTTTCTAGATATTCCTGTTGCGTGATGTCATTGATGAACGGCGTCAAATCCTTCAAAAACGGATAATGATTCTTGAATTTTTCGTAAAGATTAATTTGGTAATTGTATAAAGAAGGGAATCCTTGTACTTCGATTAATTTAGGAACGACAACTCCTTCTTCTTCGCAAATTCCAAAATCGATAGCCAAAAAAGTGGTGTGTTCGTCTTCGTTTGAAACTTTATGATTGAGTTCCAATGATTTGTCTGTTAGTTTTTTAAAGTCTTTCTTTTGAATTAGTTTTATAACATCGGAACAGCCATCCAGTAATTGTGCTTTTAACTCATTGGAAATAAAAAAAGGAGTTTCCCCAATTCGAAAAGTGGGAGCATAATTAAAATCGGAAGCAATATCGTCCTTTAATTCTTGGTACTTTTTATCGGTAAATTGGGAATTAAAAAGTTGTCTGTATTTGTCAATCATTTCAAAAAGTATTAAGATAAAGTATTAAGTAGCTTGTTTCGATTTAAGTTGGTCTTGATACTTAATTCTAAATACTCAAATACCCATTAATTAGAAAGCATCTTCTTGCTTTTCATTAAATCATTGATGGCAATTCTAAGGAAATTTGGAATCAAGGTTTCATTGGTTCGGTATATTTTATCATCGTCCAACAAGTCTTCGAGCATATTCCTGAACTTGGTATTGCCTTTCATTTTTTTTATTTTCTCCTTTGAATCCTTATTTCTCAAATTGGCAATAAAACTTATCGGGTCGGCTTCTGGATGAAATTGTGTTCCCACAAAATAGTCCGAAAATCGAACTGCCATAATCGCTCTTTCATACTGTATGTGATCCCTAATTTTTTCCAACGAAATAATTTTGGCTCCTTTTTTCGAAAAAACACTTAATTTCGGTTGCACCACCTGATAATCCCTGGAATCTACAGCATAAAACGGATCATCCAAACCATCGAAAATGGGGTCACTAAGACCTTCTTTTGTTTTATGGATGGTCATCACTCCAAAAGAGGTTTCGTGTCTTTTGGTAATTTCGGCCAATCCAAAGTGTTTGCAAGCCATTTGAAACGAGTGGCAAATAAACAACACGTGTTTTTTAACGTTATTCTCGTTGTTCCATTTGGTCAATTCGTCTATGAAATTATAATATTTCAAATCCCAATTTCCATCTCCTTCCAATGGATTTCCAGGACCTCCACTAGAAATATAGATGTCAAATTTTTTAATATCCGGAAATTCCGACTTGCCTCTTACGTCAAATATTTGAAAAGTGACAATTTGGTTAAATCGATTAATAATATCAATAATACAGCGCATTCCCTGATTGGGCTGACCATCATACATATCCAAAACTGCTATTTTTATACTATTATTGCCCATTTTATTTTAGGAAATTGTAAATTAATTGCAAAGATAACTTTTTCAATTTCAATGGCAATGACAATTTCGATGGCAATTATAATATCAATTCGCGTCTGAATATGGTAAACTGATTATTGAACACTTTTTTAAAGCCCTTTGGTAAATTCTTCCGTAATAAAATCAACCACTTTGGTCAAGCAGTTTGTTTCTGCAAAAACAGCCAATTGTTTGTCTGCTCCCGTTCCGTTTTTCAAAATTGTGTGAACATAATTAATTTGCTCTCGACTTCCGAGTTCATCCACTACATCGTCAATAAAATCAAGTAATTCGAGAATAAGCATCTTGGTTTCGACTTCTTTTTGAAGACCAAAATCAATCATATGTCCATCAATTCCATAGCGTGAAGCGCGGAATTTATTTTCTTTAATCAATGCAATTCGATACACATTGTAGCTTAGATTATTCGAATTCAATCTGTATAATTTAGCAACAATAGCCTGAATAATGGCTACAATACACATTGTTTCATCAACGGTTAAACACATATCGCAAATACGGAATTCAATCGTATTGTAAAAAGGATGTAAACGCAAATCCCACCAAATTTTCTTTGGATTATCGATACAATTCGTTTTGACAAGTGTTTCCAAAAAATTATCATAGGAGGCAACTGAATCAAAATATTCAGGCAAGCCTGTTCTTGGAAATTTATCAAAAACTTTGGTTCGGTAGGATTTATATCCTGTTTTTCTTCCTTGCCAAAAAGGGGAATTAGTAGAAAGCGCAAAAATATGGGGCAAAAAATAGGTTGCTTGATTCATTAATTTTAACCCGATTTCTCGATTTTCAATTCCAATGTGGCAATGCATTCCAAAAATCAAATTAGAACGTGCGGCATCTTGCAATTCGTTGACAATATTGTGATAACGAGGGTCATCGGTTATGGGTTGGTCAATCCAATTTGAAAATGGATGAGCTCCGGCACCACCAACAATTAGGCCTTGCTTACCCGCCAATTCCACGATATGGCCTCTTAAAGATTTAATTTCGCACTCAGCTTCCTGTATATTTTTGCATATATTGGTTCCAACCTCGACTACAGATTGATGCATTTCTGCTTTTACTTGTTCATTCAGAATTATTTTAGCCCCGTCAATAATTTTTGATAAATGAGACCTTAAATCCCTAGTTTCTGGATCAATAATTTGATATTCTTCTTCAACACCAAGTGTGAAAACAGGTAATTTTTTCATAATAAACTAGAATTATTATTTGCTGGAAACAGCTTCCTTGATAAATGTGCCCCAAGTCAAATTCATTTTCCCTGGTTTTTGTTTTTTGGCCGCCGAGATTGCCATTTTTGCAGCATGTTCCACTACCCATTCGAAGTTTTCTGCTCCAACGGAAGTCAATTCGGCGTCAGGCGCAGGATTTCCAAAATCAATCGCGTAAGGAATTCCGTTACGAACGGCAAATTCAACGGTGTTGAAATCATAACCCAAACCTTTGCAGAGTTTTAAAGTATAGTCTTTCACGGTGGCCAATAATTTTTTGTCAACCGGAGGACCGTCAATCACGTAACGTAAATGATGCGGATTTCTCGGTTCGTATTGCATAATGCGAACATCTTTGCAGCCCAGACAATACACACGGAAATATTCGGTGAAGACAATTTCTTCCTGCAACATCATTACTAATTGTCCAGTTTCTTGATGTTTTTCCCAAAACTCTTCCTTGTTTTCCAGTCGATACACATTTTTCCATCCGCCACCGGCATAAGGTTTCATATAGGCTGGAAAACCAATATAATCAAAAATTTCTTCCCAATCCATAGGATATTTCAGGTTTCGGAACGATTTTTCAGTGGTGTCCGAAGGATGTTCCGCTGAAGGAAGTATTACGGTGTTGGGTAGCGGAACTCCTAAAGTATCTGCCAATGCGTTGTTGAAAAACTTGTCGTCAGCACTCCACCAAAAAGGATTGTTGATAACATTGGTTCCTGTCAATGCTGCATTTTTTAAATAAGCGCGATAGAAAGGAACATCCTGCGAAATTCGGTCAATAATTACGGCGTATTCACCATCTTTATTTTGAACCACTTTGTCGATGGAAACGGCTTCGGCAATGATGTCTTTTTCGTTTTTTGAATTGACACGATCTATAAATGCTTTCGGAAAAGTATCTTCCATTCCGAATAATATTCCAATTTTTTTCATCTTGTTGTTGTCTTAAATACTTAATACTCTAATTTTGATTCTTCTAAAAAAACTTGATTCTGGATAAATAATGGGGAAACATTTCTTTCCAAACCGGCCAATCGTGTTCTCGATTAGGTCGAACATCAAGCCAGTGATGCACGTTTCTATCGCTTAAAACCCTGCTCAGTTTTAGATTTGCGTCATAGCAAATATCCCAGTTGGAAGTTCCCAGACAAATGTCCATATTCCATAATTCGTGGTCGTTTAATCCGTGTAAATAATCTTCGGGACTGTTGTAGAAAACATCGTCATTATGGAAACCATCCATAAAACTTTTGATGCTGAAAGCACCACTCATCGAAAAAATATGACTTACGTAACCGGGATGGCGAAAGGCAAAATTAGCGGCGTGATAGCCTCCAAAACTACAGCCGGCAAGCGCCACTTTTCCTGATTGAGTATTGTTTTTGACTCTTTCGACAATTTCATGGCAGATCATTTTGTCGTACCAAACGTGGTTTTCGATGCGATGAATAGGATGAATGTATTTGTTGTAAAAACTGTCTTTATCTATACTCGCAGGACAAAATATCTGGATCAATCCTTGCTCCAAAAACCATCTAGCCGAATCGATTAGTCCCATATCCTTGTTTTCGTGAAAACTTCCCATAGAGGTGGGGAATAAAATTACGGGATATCCTGTATGTCCAAAAACCAACATCTCGATATCCCGACTTAGGTTTGGGGAATACCATTTGAAATATTCTTCTTTCATATATAGATACTATTTGTTTTAATTGGTTGTCTATTAATTGCTTTGCGTTCTCCATAAAGTTCAGCTATTTCAGAACTTTATGCTTAACAATTATAATGAAAATAATCAAACAAAAAACATAAATAATTCAGATAATCATTTTTTTAATAAAAAAATAATATCAAATTATCAATAAGCATCTAATTCAAACAATTGTAACTGACTTTTCAAGCGTTCTATAAGCATACCCATCATTCTTTTGTTAAGACTGGAAGAATTTTTGATGTATTGTGCATATTCATCACTGGTAAAAAGGGCTATAATCATTCCTTTTAATGCATTTCGAAATTTGATGTCTTTTTGAATAGCGTTTTCTATAGTTGTTAATTTCTTTTCGACAGAAAAAGCATTGAAATCAATTCTGTTTTTTCCTAAATGATTAATGAACGAAGCAACAAATAAATCGTTTTGCAGTTTTAAAATAGGACGAAGTACCTGATTTTGAAACAATTCATCCGATGAGGATTGGTCAGTTACCGTGCCAATAGTTTCTCCTCTAAATTCTTTTAAAAAAGTATCTCTTTGATCCATAGTTTTTTCTTTTAAATTTATGGAAAAATGGGATAAGAAAAAGTATTTTTGTAGATATATATAAACAATATGAGATTTCACACTAGAAAATGGGTAAAACCAGAAGATTTGAATCCAAATGGAACTTTATTTGGAGGAAAATTGTTGGCTTGGCTTGATGAAGAATTGGCTTTGTATTCCATCATACAATTGGAAAATACCAAAATCGTAACCAAATATATGTCGGAAATCAATTTTAGGAGTTCTGCTAGACAAGGTGATATTATCGAAATAGGAATTGATGTAATAAAGTTTGGTCATACTTCGCTTACGCTAAAATGTGAAGCCAGAAATATGATGACTCGCGAAACAATTATTACGATAGACCACACCACAATGGTAAATTTGGGTGTTGATGGAAAACCAAAAGCCCATGGAAAAACGGAAATAGAATTCGTGAAAGATCGTTTGCAGGAATAAAAATAACCGCAAATTCGCAAATTTTATAATAGTTGAATTTGCGGTAAAATAAATCTATATTATTTACTTACTGGAAGTTTTACATATTTTTTTTCCACAAAAAATGTTGCCAAAGGTAGGAGTGAAGCGATTAAAACAATCGAAAGCGTTCCAAAACTCCATTTTTGAGATTTTGTTATTAACAATGCCAAGGCAACATATCCTATAAACAATACTCCGTGTGACATTCCTATAGGATACAAGAAAGTTTTATAAAGTGCTAAATTCGTAGGTTTGATTAAAAGCATGTTGGCAAATAAAACCAAATAAGAGATTCCTTCCAGGATGGCGATGTTTTTAAAAATTCTGACCATAATAATAGTGCTGTTTTGGTTTATAAAAATGCAAAACTAAGGATTAACATTGATTTATTTTCCTAATGGATTCTTAAAACTAATTTACTTATGTACTTATAAACCGTTATCAATGAGCAAACGCGATTTAAAAAAATACTTGACCGAACTCAACAAAACACAACTCGAAGAACAAGTTCTCGAATTGTATGAAAAATTTACTGCCGTCAAAACCTATTATGATTTTGTTTTTAATCCAAAAGAAGAGACCCTGCTGAAGGAATGCAAAATCAAAATTTCGAATGAATATTACCCTCAAAAAACTTCAGGGAAACCGCGACGACCTAAGATGCGCCGCTCTGTTGCCCAAAAATACATCAAGCATTTCATCCTTTTAGGAGTAGATCCTTTTGTAATTGGCGACGTGATGCTGTATTCTATCGAAATTGCCCAAACTTTCTCGGCGGAACGATTTGTAAAACCCGAATCATTCTTTAAAAGTATGCTCAGTTCATTTGAGCAAGCCATTAAATTTATGATTGTCAATGGGATATTGGAAGAATTCAAGTCTAGAATTGTTGCTATAAGTGATGAAACAAGACAACAAAACTGGTTTAACAAAGAGGAATTTAATGCCGTTATCGAACGTTTTGAATATTAAATAAATCCACCCATAAACGATTTTATTTAATCCCTATGTTTTATTTGTACTATAATTTAGTGGAATAACTGTTTTTTAGGCGTATTTTTGCAAAAATCCAACAAAAAACAATGTCTCAAAATACTTTAGAAACAGAATTAGAAGATAGAAAAGAACTTTATTCCTATCAAAAAGGAGATATAGAAACCATCTTTGAACGATTGGACAACGCAACAAATAACTATCATTTGTTGTACCAATTGCCAACAGGTGGAGGGAAAACTGTTGTGTTTTCGGAAATTGTTCGTCAATATTTGTCCAAACACGACAAGAAAGTGGTGGTCTTGACCCACCGAATTGAGCTTTGTAAGCAAACTTCAAAAATGTTGAAAGGTTTTGACGTAAAAAATAAAATCATCAACAGCAAAGTAAAAGAACTGCCGGATCAAAATGATTATTCTTGTTTTGTGGCGATGGTCGAAACTTTGAAAAACCGTATCAATGACGAGAAATTACACCTCGACAACATTGGTTTAGTAATTATTGATGAGGCGCATTACAACTCCTTCCGAAAATTATTGAGTTCGTTCAAAAACGCTTTTATTTTGGGAGTTACGGCAACACCTTTGAGTTCGAACATCAAACTGCCAATGCACGAAAGTTACGATGAATTGATTGTGGGTGACACCATTGGTTCATTGATAGACAAAGGCTTCTTGGCCAAAGCCGTTACCTATAGTTATGATGTTGGTCTGACTTCTTTGAAAGTCGGAATCAACGGAGATTACACCGTAAAATCCTCGGATGATTTGTACACCAATATGGCAATGCAAGAAAAATTATTGCACGCTTACACCGAGAAGTCATTGGGTAAAAAGACTCTAATTTTCAATAACGGAATCAACACTTCCTTATACGTATATGAAACTTTCCGTGAAGCTGGATACGGAATCCGACATTTGGACAACACCAGCAGTGCCGAAGAACGTAAGGATATTTTACATTGGTTCAAACATACTCCAGACGCCATTTTGACCTCTGTGGGAATCTTGACAACTGGTTTTGATGAACCTACAGTAGAAACTATTATTTTGAATAGAGCTACCAAATCATTGACTTTGTACTTTCAGATGATTGGTCGTGGTTCTCGAAAATTGCCTGGTAAAGATGAATTTACCGTTATCGATTTAGGAAATAATGCCGCCCGTTTTGGTTTGTGGAATGAGCCTGTAAACTGGCAACACATCTTCAAATCACCAGAATTTTACTTGGAAAACTTGCGTGACGATACCGAAATTGAATTGTATTTCAAATATACTATGCCACCGGAATTGCGTGCCAAATTCGCCAAAACCGAAGTCGTAACTTTTGATGTCGATGAAGAACACAAACTGATTATTTCACAAAATTTGCGATCCAAAGTTGTTTTGGACAAATCATTGGAACAACACGCCGCAATGTGTGTGGATAACACCGAAGAATTGCGTGACGCCAAAGAATTATTCAAGGAATTGGATCCAGATATCGATTGCCGTTTGAAACGCTATGCCAAATGTTTGAGCCAATGCAGTAAAAACTACCGCGAATGGTTGGTGGACGATTACAAATTGAAATTGTTGCTGTTGATAGGGAAGAAGTATCGCGAGAAAATTATGAACGAAGCGGATTAAAGAGTAATCAGTGTTCAGATTCAAGTGTTCAGTCTAGAAGTAAATGTGGATTTTGTAGCCACTTCTTTGATTTTAAATGTTAATGTGTGAGTCCGTTACGGACGATACATATTGTAGCAACGGATTTTAATCCGTTGAATATTTAAAAACAACAATTTTATAAATTATTAAATCTAAAAAATGTCAAAACAATTCTCTGATTTAGGAATCCAGGAATCCATTATAAAAGCACTTGATGATTTAAAAATTGTTGTGCCTACAGAAATCCAGCAAAAAACAATTCCATTACTTTTATCCAATACGGATGTTGTTGGATTGGCCAAAACAGGAACTGGAAAAACCGCAGCCTTTGGACTACCATTACTTCAATTAATAGATACTAATGTAGATGCTATTCAAGCTGTTATATTGGCTCCAACAAGAGAATTAGGACACCAGATTTTTAGTAATTTAGAGGCTTTCACCAAATACCTTCCAGAAGTTTCTATCGCCGAAACTTGCGGAGGAATCCCCATCAAACCACAAATCGAACGATTGACTTCGCCAACACATATTGTGGTGGCCACACCGGGAAGATTGATTGATTTGATTCAACGCAAAGCCATCAGCTTAAAAGAAACCCAATTTTTGGTACTCGATGAAGCCGACGAAATGGTTACGATTTTGAAAGAAGGATTGGACGAAATCATCGCCGAATTGCCTAAAAATCGTAGAACTTTTCTTTTCTCGGCCACAATGCCCGGAACCATAAAGCAATTGATTCAGAACTATTTGAACAAAAACGTGGTTCAGATTAGTGCCAATATGGAAACCGTGGGAAATCAAGGAATTGACCATCAATACATTGTTGTAGATCCCATCGAAAAACTGGATGTTTTAATGCATTTCTTGACTTCAAAAGAGGGTGAACGTGGCATTATTTTTTGTAAAACCAAAGCAGCGGTTAACAAGTTAGCCAAAAATTTAGCCATTAACCGATTTTCATCAGGAGCATTGCACGGCAGTTTGTCGCAGGGAATTCGGGATCGAATTATGGAGCAATTTCGTGAAGGGCACATCAATATTTTGGTTGCAACTGATTTGGCAGCCAGGGGAATTGACGTGAAAGAAATGGCTTACGTGGTCAATTATCATTTGCCTGATACTTATGAAAACTACGTTCACCGTAGCGGAAGAACCGCTAGAGCAGGAGCAAAAGGACTTTCTTTAACGGTTTTACAAGCTGAAGAAGTCGCAGAAATAGCCGATTTCGAAAGGGAGTTGGGAATTAAATTTGTTAAATTTCAAAAACCTACTGCCGAAAATATCGAAGAAAACAACACGCTTTTATGGGCGAAACAAATCTTCAAAACCAAACCCAATCACGAAGTTTCGGCTGATTTTAAAAATAAAGTCAAAACCATTTTCCATCATTTGACGAAAGATGAATTGATTGAAAAATTATTGGCCAATCAATTGCTTCAAACTAAAGCCGATTCGAATAAAGAAAAACCTGTTAAAAAATTCAAAAACTAATATTTGCACTTCAATTTATATTGTACTTTTATAAAGTAATCATTTTGTAAAAGTTTCGATATGCAAATAGTAATCATTGGAGGCGGTTTTGCCGGCATTAACTTGGCCAAAGAATTAGCCAATCAAAAAGGCATTGAAGTAACTCTTGTTGACAAAAACAACTACAATTTCTTTCCGCCGCTGATCTATCAGGTGGCTACGGCATTTTTAGAACCTTCCAGTATCAGCTATCCTTTCCGAAAGTTTTTTGCGGGCAAAAAGAACCTGCAGTTTCGTTTGGGCGAATTGCAAAAAGTAATTCCTCCTGAAAATAAAATCATTCTCAACAACGGCGAATTGCATTACGACCAACTGGTTTTTGCCACTGGAGCCGAAACGAGTTATTTTGGAATGGAAAATGTAAAGAAAAATGCCATCCCTATGAAAACCCTCAATGATGCCATTGAGATGCGCAATACCTTGTTGAAAAATCTGGAAAAAGCGGCCATAACCAAAGACATTCGCAAAAGAAGAGCACTGTTAACCATTGTGGTTGTCGGTGGTGGACCAACAGGAGTGGAAGTCTCTGGGATGTTTGCCGAAATGCGAAAAAATATTTTACTCAGAGAATATCCTGAATTAGAAACTTCTGCCAGTAATATTTATTTGGTCGATGGAGGAGATGCTTTGTTGTCGCCTATGAGCAAGGAATCGCAAGAAGATACTCTGGAAGCTGTGACCAAATTGGGTGTCGTTGTAAAACTAAACACTCGAGTGATTGATTATAAAGACGATATCGTTTTTTTTTCAGATGGAAAAACCATCCAAACAAAAAATTTAATTTGGGCGGCAGGAGTTTCAGCCAGGGAATTTGAAGGTATTCCGGCAGAAAGTTACGATCGCGGAAAACGAATGGCTACCGATGCCTTCAACAAAGTAAACGCCACCGAAAACATCTTTGCCATTGGTGATACCTGTATTCAATTGAATGATGCAGCTTTCCCAGGAGGGCATCCGCAAGTGGCACAAGTGGCCATTCAGCAAGGAGAGAATCTAGCCGAAAACTTCAAGCTAATGATTGAAAATAAACCGTTGAAACCCTTTAAATACAACGACAAAGGTTCGATGGCGATTATTGGAAAAAACAAAGCCGTCGTGGATTTACCCAAACCCAAAATGCATTTCAAAGGCTTTTTTGCCTGGATGATTTGGTTGTTTGTACACCTAATGTCCTTGATAACCTATCGCAACCGAATCAATACTTTTTACCACTGGATGATTGCTTATTTCTCGAAAGACCAATCCTTGAGAATGATTATCAGACCGGAAAAAAGAACGAAAGGAGATGCGTAGTAAAAAAAGCATTTGTATTGATATTTTGTAAGAAATAATATCTATATTTGAAAGGTTTTTATTTAATGTATTCAATCCTAATAAAAGAGATTTGTTTGGGAATTCAAAAGTTACAAGATAATTTATGAAAAAAATTATTCTAATATTTCTGTTTATTGCATTTAGTGGTTGGTCCCAAAAAAAATATACTTTTGATAATTCACTTAATTTCAAAGTCACAAATTTTAAAGATTCTGTAACCGTTGATGATAAAGTTTATTTAATAAACTCAAAGGATAATTCATATTTTGCAACAGTTACTAAACTTGACAATTTAAATTCGTTAATAAATTTCATCGATTATAAAAATGGTGTCCATTTTAAAATAAAGCTATTAAAATCCGATTTTATTACTGTCACAAATATTAATTTGGATTGTTCAATGGTTTATCATTATGAAAACCCATTTAAATATAAAATTAAATATTATGACTTTAGTTCTCTACAAGATACATTAATAAATAATGTAAAATTTAAATCCTACAAATATACCTCAATTAATAAAAAAAGAGCTTACAGAAAGAAATTCGGAACTTTGATTTATGTAGTCGATACATCATTTTCATATAGACCATTATTGTCATTCGTGACAGCTTATGAAGATTGGAATGTTAATCCTAAACTGCCTGTCGGTTTATTAAAAGAATTACATTTTTATAATTATTTGAATAAGTTAGAATCCTCTGAAAATTTATTAAATTTTGAAAACATTCAAATTAATTTTATTATTCCAAGAGAATGCAATCCAGCTTTGGTTAAGTTATAGGTGCGAACAAATCAAAAACTAAATGCTTATCAAATAACTTTCCTTGTATTTTTTCTGGTAAATATCCTTGCTGAACATAAAAAGTTGGGAAGGTTTTTTTGGAAATGCCCACTTGTTTTTCGTCCAGCTCGATCAGGTATTTCTTGGTCAATAATTTTCTTCTAAAATTACGGTTGTCAATTTCGATTCCCAATATGGATTCGTACACGTCTTGCAATTCCTTGACGGTGAATTTATTTGGCAACAACTCAAAAATAATGGGTTCGGACAATGATTTTGCTTTTAAATCGGCATAAGCTTCGTTGATGATTCTTCTGTGGTCAAATCCCAATCATTTAAGTATGGTTTTTATTTATAACCTTTAAGTTAATTGCACTATAATTTATATTATGTAAAATAGAATATTTGTTGTTCAATTAGATATTAATGTGATGCCGATTCTTTTAAAACCTACTCTAACACTCATATCACAAATAAAAAAGCATCATCAAGAATTCTTGATAATGCTTTTCAAATGAATATATATTTTAATTTTATTTTACAGAAATCGGAATATTCCATTTTTCCCAACTCAAAACAATTGAATTCTTAGTAATGTTGTAAACCAAACTTTCGGTACTGGAATCAGCCATCTGTTGTTTTACTGTTACACGCAATTGATCTTCGGCTTCCTTATATTTATAAGCTCCCCATTGTTTGGCTTCTTTGTTAAAAATAATAACGCTTTCTTTTTCGTTTGGTATTACAAAAAAAGAATATTTTCCTGCAGGCAATTTTTTCCCTTCAATAGTTAGTTCTTTATCTGTTTCAAAAGTGGTTGCATCATTGGCACCAGCACGCCAAACTTTGTTAAAAGGGATCAATTCACCCCAAATTGCTCTTCCTTTTACAGAAGGACTACTATAATTAATACTAATAGTGGCTCCATTTATTTTACTTGTAGCACTTGCTGCTGGACTTGCCGGTTTATTTTGTGCATTGACGAAAGTTATGGTCAAAAATGCCATAAATAATAGATAAATTTTCTTTTGTAATCGCATGATTTGAAATGTTTTAGTTTAAGTTATAAATTTAAAATATCTACTTTAAATTTATCGTAATTATTAGTTTTTTTAAGAAAAAATTAAGAAATTTATAAATTAATCGTTTTACTCTATTATTGGCGGTATTATGATTTATTAATTTATTAATTTTACGCTCGACTATATTAAATCCACTATGAACACAATTGCAGAACACATTGCAGATTTCTTAAAACAATATCCGCCATTTGATAATTTGAATTTCGAAGAATTGTCCGAAATTGCTACAAGTATTCGAGTAATTAATTTAGAAAAATATAAAACATTGTTCCAAATAAACGATGTTTTACACGATTCTTTTTACGTTGTCGCTTCTGGAGTTGTTAATTTATCGGTTATTGCCGATGCTGAAGAAACATTGTTGAACAAATGTGTTGAAGGAGATATTTTTGGCTTGCGTCCGTTTTTTGCCAAAAACAACTATATGATGACGGCAAAAGCTCGTGAAGAAAGTATTATTTACGCCATTCCTATTGCTGTTTTTCGTCCTTTTGTAGCCAATAATTCAGAAGTATTGGACTTTCTTTTGCAAAGTTTCGCTACCAATACTAGCAATCCAAGTGATAAAGAAAATTTAAGTGGCAAACTAATTTCTGATAATGTTTACTTTTCCAATCAACAATCGGAAATGCAATATTTCCAATTGTTAAACTATAATAATACGCCTCTTAAAGTCGCGACATCAACTCTTATTCAAGAAGTTGCCAAACAAATGACGGATAGCTTGACCACAGGCGCCATTATTGCGGATAACAATGTACCAATTGGAATCGTTACCAATACAGATATGTGTTCTAAAATTGCAACTGGTAGATATCCCATCACAACTACAATTGATAAAATTATGTCATCGCCCGTGGTAACGGTAGTTGAAAATATTTCTTTGGCCGAAGCCCAATTGATAATGTTGCGAAATAATGTGACTCACTTGTGCGTGACCAGAGATGGTTCTGATAAATCAGACATCAAAGGAATTATTTCAGAACACGATTTAATTGTTGCCCAAGCCAATAATCCTGGGGTGTTGATAAAGGAAATTAAACGTTCCCAGTCGCCTAAAGATTTAAAATTAATTCGAGATCGATTAACCGCGCTTGTTCAAAAATCAATACAAAAAAACATCTCCCTTTCTAATATCAACAATATCGCTAGCGAAATTAATTCGGCTATCATCAAGCGTTCTGTAGAATTGTCGATTTTAGATTTGGGCTCTCCTCCTGTTCGATTTGCATGGTTAAGCATTGGTAGCCAGGGCAGAAAAGAGCAATTGTTGTCTACAGATCAGGATAGTATCTTGATTTTTGAAGATGTGACTGCCGATAAATATCGAGACGTTAAAGATTACTTTTTGAAATTAGGAAAAAGAACAACTTCCAATCTGGAAAAAGCGGGCTTTCCTTTATGTCCAAATGGGCATATGGGCAGTAATATGCTTTGGTGTAAATCGCTGACTGACTGGACAAAACAATACAACAACTGGATGAATACTCCAGGAGAAAATAGTAATGAAATTAGTAGTATATTCTTTGATTTCGAAATTGCTTTCGGTGAGCAAAAAATTGAAGAAGCTATTGAAAACGTTATTTTCAACAATGTAAAAAACAATTCTTTATTTTTTGATTTTCTTGGAAATGATGCCTTGAGAAAAAATTCTCCTCTAACTTTTTTCAAGAAATTTAATATTGAAGAGGAAGGCGAAAACAAAAATAAGTTTGATATTAAAACACGAGCTTTAATGCCGCTGATTGACGGTGCTCGTCTTTTTGCTCTAAGCCATAATATTCGAGGCGTAAATAATACGTATTTAAGATTCAAACAATTGTCTATTGTGGATCCAAAAAATGCCGAAATTTATCTAAATTGCGCCGAAGCCTTCTTGATTTTATCAAAATTTAGAACTTTGGAAGGTTTAAAAAATGATAGCTCAGGACAATTTATTAATTTGCAAGAATTGACAAAAGTGGACAAGGAAAATTTAAAAAATGCGTTCGCTCCAATGAGAGAATTAGAAGAATTAATAAAAACAAAGTTTAAACTGACCCAATTTTCATAAAATATGATCGACTGGTTAAAAAATATCAACAAGGAATATCCTGAATTTTGGAAAACATATCTTTCTAAATTTGAGACTAAATCAAAGCGTTTCGTTGTTTTATCAACTGAAACTACAGGTTTAAGTCTTCATAAAGATGTTATTTTGTCGATTGGCTCTTTCTCCGTAATCAACAACAGCATTCATATTTCAGATAGTTTTGAAACTATTTTGGCTCAATATAAATTTTTTCACGACAACGGAATTTCCAATGAATTTACGGTTGAAACCAAAATGAAAAAATTAGGTGAAGCCGATGCTATTCAGGCTTTTGTGGAGTTTATCGGCAATGCAGTATTGGTTGGACACCACATTGATTTTGATGTGGAAATGATCAATGTCGCATTGGAAAGATTGGGTTGTGGAAGACTTCGAAATGAAGCTTTGGATATTGACGTGATGTATCGAAAATTGACTGATATCAACAACAAGCAATTTTCGCTTGAAGAATTATGCAGTATTTATAAAATCCCAAAAAGTGACCGAAATTCTTCTTCTGAAGATGCTTATAAAATCGCCTTGCTTTTTCTAAAATTAAAATCAAGACTCGGATTGGATTAAATCGCTAAAATTTGTTCAAATCTGCCGTGATGGCTTATTGATACAGGTCTTGGGACACAATTTACTTGTTCGTAAAAATACGGGATTCCGTTGTTTTTTTGAATGTTTTTTCGGTTTTCCAATGTTATAATCTTGTCAAAATCTTGAACATTTTCAACCGCTATTGTGTTTGTAAATTGGGATGTATGTATTGTTTTCGTAAAATATACGAAATCTTTCATCACTACTGTTCCAAAAATGATTCCTTTACTAATATCCAAATCATTACATTCCAATTGTAAAGGAAAATAGCCTCGAATTTTGGTTTTTCGATTATGAATTTTATAAGCCGCTTCCTTCCTGCTCCATAAATTCCAGACCATAATTGCTGGATTTTCTGAATTCAAAATCAGAAATTGTTCATTTTGTGTAAAGATTTTATCTAAATATCCTTTCCGCTGCCAATTGCTTTCTTTTTTGGCTAAAGCCAAATCCACAATGTCGTTTCCAATCATTTTTCGGATAATTTGGTTTCAATAATTTCCAATGCCGAGTTTACATCGAGCATTCGTTCCATCGATTGATTATCGATATTTATCTTGTATTCTTCTTCAATATCTAAAATCACGTCAACCAAATTGGCAGAGTTGATTTTTAAATCATTAATAAAATCAGTACTTTCCGTAAGATTATCAAATGCTTCTTGATTCTGGATGTAGGGCTTTATGATGGTCTTTAATTTTTCGATTGTTGTTTCTCTGTTCATAAGTTTTTATATTTTTTTAAAAATTACACATCCATTTACGTCACCAAAACCAAAACTGGCTTTGGCAATAATAGTCAATTCTTTTTCAATTAATTTATTTGGAATTCGAGACGAATCTACTATGGCAGTTATTTCGGGATGTAAATCTTCACAATTGATGTTCGGGAATATAAATCCGTGATGCAATTGCAAAACCGAAGCCACACTTTCTACACTACCCGCTCCTGACAAGCAATGCCCAACCATCGATTTCAAGGAATTGATGTATGGAAAATCTTTTCCTCTCCTATTCAAAGCTTCGCTCCAATTTTGGATTTCCAAACTATCTTTTGATGTGGCGGTCAAATGCCCGTTGACGGCATCAATTTCATTGGGACGGATTCCAGCATTTTTCAAAGCCTCTTTAATACATTTTTGCACGGCAACGGGGTTTGGAGCTGTCATAGTTCCTAGACCACGTTGTCCACCAGAATTGAGGTTTCCGCCAAGAACTTCCGCATAAATAGTTGCACCACGAGCTAATGCTGTTTCTAAATCTTCCAATACTAAAGCTCCTGCTCCACTTGCTGGAACAAAACCTGAAGCGCTTGCAGACATTGGTCTTGAACCTTGTTCTGGCGTTTCGTTGTGTTTGAAAGTACAAACTTTCATTGCATCAAAACCACCCCAAATATAAGGTCCGGAATCGCTCGTGCTTCCTGCCAAAATACGTTTTGCCTGTCCTGATTTGATGCGCTCAAAAGCCATCAATATACTTTCCGTTCCCGTTGTGCATGCGGATGAATTGGTAGTCACTTGATTTCCCAATCCTAATTTTCCGCCCAAATAAGCGCTTATTCCACTGTTCATAGTTTGTGCTACGGCCGTGCTTCCGAGTCTTCGGGTTTGGAAATCGTCAATTTTATAGATACTTTCCCTAAACTTGTCTATTCCCGAAGTTCCTGTTCCAAAAATGGTTCCGCTATCCCAATCAGGCTCGTCGTTTATTTCCATTGGGAGTCCAGCATCTTTCCAGGCATCAATTCCTGCGATCACGCCATACAATATTCCCGATGAGTTGAAATTTCGTAATTCTAATTCAGAAAAATACTTTAATGATAATTCGGTAGAAACTTCTGGTTTTCCCGCAATTTGGCAGGAGAATTGCAAGCGTTCCAATTCAGCATCGTGCTTTATCCCCGATATTCCTTTTTTTATGGCATTGGTAAACACATCAAGTCCTACTCCATTTGGAGCAACAATACCAAGACCGGTAATTACGACACGTTTATTCATATCAATCAAAATTATTAAACAATCATTCCAGAAATCATTCCAGAGCAAACCACTTCTCCCTTTTCGTTTTTCATCGCAACCTTGCATTTTAATTTACCAAATCTAAAATACATTTTTTCTGAAATAACAACTACTTTTTCATTCGGAAATACAGGCTTCAAAAAATCAATTTCAGTTGATGTTAAAGCTATTGAAGTCTTTTTATTAAATGTATCATTCAATAAAAAAATTCCCAAGCAAACCAATCCTATTTGTGCCATAACTTCGGTCAAAATTACTCCTGGCGTAACAGGATTATCCTTGAAATGCCCTTTGTAAAAATCAAGATTTTCATCAAAGGTATATGTTCCTTCCACTCCATTCTCATCTATATGCAACAATTCATCCACAAACAAAAAGGGTTTGGAATAGGGTAATTTTGCTATGATTTCTTGTTTATTCATACTTTTTACCGCAAATTCGCAGATTTTTTTTTAAATAATTCATCAAAAACAATTTTAAATCTGCGAATCTGCGGCTGATTATTTTAAAACTGCAATAAAACTTTTTGTGCCGAAAATCCTGGGCCAAAACTTAACATCAATCCTTTTTCTCCTTTATTCGGCTTGGCATCCATAATGCGTTCCAGAACATACAAAACGGTGGCACTTGACATATTTCCGTATAATCGCAACACTTCTTTAGTGTTGTCTATATTTTTTCCCAAATCAGAAAACAAACTTTCCACGGTTTGCACAATCTTTTTCCCTCCCGGATGAAAAATCAAATGATCCAAATCTTCCATTTTTAAATTATTTTTTTCCAAAAAAGGATTGATGATATTGGGAAAATGGGAAGAAATAGTTTCAGGAACTTCTATATCCAAAATCATTTGCAAACCTGAATTCGTGAGCTTAAACCCCATCAGATGCTCCGCATCGTAAAAATGATACATTTCTTCGTCCAGAATTTCCGGACCTTCATCATCGATATGGGAAGAAAGTAGCGCGCAAGCAGCTCCATCTCCAAAAATGGCGGCACTAACAATGTTGACCATTGAAAAATCATCCAATTGAAAAGTCGCCGTAGGACTTTCGACAGCAATAACAGCAGCACGTTTTCCGGGATTGGCTTTCAAGAAGTTTTTGGCATAAATAATTCCAGAAATTCCAGCTGCACAACCCATTTCAGTTACGGGAAGCCGAACGATATCTTGGCGTAATTGTAACTTATTAATCAAGTAAGCATCCAATGAAGGTATCATAATTCCGGTGCAACTCACGGTAATAATATAATCCAGATCTTCGGGTTTCCAATTGGCTTTTTGCAAGGCTTTTTCCAATACTTGCTCTCCTAATTCGATTACTTCACGTACGTAAATATCATTTCTTTCCTCGAAAGAAGTATTTGTAAAAACTTCAATCGGATCCATAATTGAATATCGCTTGTCGACAGCAGCTCCTTCGAAAATTTTCTTCACTTTTTTGATAAATCGATCATCTTGCCCAACGAGCCAAGCATCCAAAAACGGAATGATTTCCTCGGTGGCTCGGAAATATTTAGGCAATTGCTTGGAAACACATTTAATTTTTACACTCATATTTTTGAAATTATCCATTGGTAACGGAAAGCCCATTTCCATTGAATTTTATGGTTGGCTAACTTTATTTTTTTTGAAAAACTGACTAATTCCTTTTTTTTGAACCCTCTTAATATGGAGACTAATCCATCTTCTCGCGACATAGGATTCAAGCGAAAAACAAAACACAAGACTTGAAACAAACGATACGAAACGGCACTTCTGTGTAAATCATTGATTACGATTCCAATCCTTGAATTGGCATTAAAAACCGTCATTAATTGAACAATTTCATCATCCTTGAAATGATGCAAGGTCAATGTACAAATAATAATATCGCATTTTAATTTGGCAAAAACTTTACTAAAAACATCTTCACATTGAAAGCTTATATTTGAATAATCTTTTGATAATTCTTGAGCATAATTGATGGTGAAATTATTGGCGTCAATTCCAATTAATTTAAAATTGAAATAATTTTTATTACCGTAATTTGCCAAGATTCGTAACATATCTCCATTCCCGCAACCCACGTCGACAATCGTGATTTCGGTTGTTTTGGGAATCTTAGCAATTAATTCCTGAACTCCCTTTAAAGTTAGCTGGTTTCCGCCCAAGAGTTGATTTATCTTGGCTATTTTATCTAATGCATCCCTCAAGACTTCGCCTTCCATCGCAAAATCATCCATAATTTCTGGCTCGTCAGATCTGTGTTTAGTGTTTACGAACATTTTAAGATTTCAAAATTATAGGTTTACCGTGCGTTTTTTTTATAATTATTGGCAATAATAATGGAAAAATACCCAAAAAATGCATCAAAAAAGTAGTTAATTTTTCCTTTTGCAATATTTTCGACAATAATCGACCAGTTTTCAATCTGCTTTTAAAATTCCTGTTCCATTCCTGGAAATATTTTTCTTCAAATTCATTTCGTGAACTGATTTTATTTTCGAAAAATTCCATAATTAATTCAGAAACGATTTTGGCACCATGAATTGCCATCGCCATTCCATTGCCACACAAGGGATGAATTAATCCTGCAGTATCTCCAATCATCAAAATATGGTTTTCGACCGCATCCTTTTTCTCGAAAGAGATTTGGCTTATGGTCAAGGGTTTCTCAAAAAGCAATTCACAGTTTTCGAAAATTGTTTTCAAATGCGGGTTTTTGTAAATCACTTTTGATTGGAATTGCTCTATATTCTTGTATTGTTTGAAAGTTTCATAATCGACTAGATAACAAATGTTTATTGTATTGTTTTCTACCTTTGAAACCCCACAATATCCACCTTTAAAATTATGCAAACCAACTAAATCATTTGGAAAATATCCCGAATAATGAGCTTTTACGGCCAACCACGGGGATTTTTTATGGATGAAATCACGATTTATTTTTTGATCCATATTGGAACGTTTTCCGAAAGCTCCAATTACAATTTTGGATTTTATTTCCAAATTATTGGAAGTAGAAATATGAAATTCGTCATCAATGAATTGAACATCCGTTACCGTATCTTGAATAATTTTACAGCCGTTTTCTAAAGCTTTTTCAAATAAATAATTATCCAAAATATAACGGCTGATACCAAATCCGCCCAAAGGCAAATCACCGGAAATTATTTTTCCTTTTGCTGTGGAAAATGCTATTTTAGAAATATTGGAAGGTCTAAATTTTGAAATGTCCAAACTCAACCATTCGAAATAAGGAATAACTTCATTTGAAATGTATTCGCCGCAAACCTTGTGTTTGGGAAATTCGTTTTTTTCAATCAAAGTAACTTTCAATCCAAATTTTGACAAATGAATTGCACTCGTAAGACCTGCCAATCCTCCTCCAATAATAAAAACATCTGGTTTTGCATTCATAGTCTTGCTAATTTAGTAATTATTAAACCCCTTTTGTTATATAATTAAATTTATTTTTTACATAAAAAAAGCGAGATAGAATTGCTTCTACCTCGCTTTTAAAAATTATTTTTCGGGATTACTTCACTTAACTCTCAACTCCGTTTTCAAGTTAAGTGAATGTATAATGACTATTTCTGATTCCTTTAATAAGTTTTAACTAATTCAAAATATTATGAAACTAAAGATACCTGTCAAATCCCTGCACACCTAAGTGTGTATTATCCAATTTTTTTCATTGCTGTCATTGATTCTCTCAACCAAGCTCCTACTTCTTCGATAGGATGTTGACGAATTTCTTTGTTTACTGCAATAAGAATAGCATTGTCAACACCATTTGAAGTTGAAAATGGTTTTCCGATGATGTTGGTTTCAACTGTTTTCATAAAATTAACCAATAATGGTTTACAAGCATGATCGAATAAATAACATCCGTATTCAGCAGTATCCGAAATAACACGGTTCATTTCGAATAATTTTTTTCTTGCAATGGTGTTTGCAATCAAAGGCAATTCGTGTAATGATTCGTAGTAAGCTGATTCTTCAATGATTCCTGATTCTGTCATAGTTTCGAAAGCCAATTCTACACCAGCTTTTACCATAGCAATCATCAAAACTCCATTGTCAAAATATTCTTGCTCAGAAATATGAGCAGCTGTTGGAGCTGTTTTTTCGAAGTTTGTTTCTTCAGTTGCAGCTCTCCAAGTCAATAAGTTAACATCATTATTATCCCAGTCAATCATCATGTTTCTAGAGAATTCTCCAGAAATGATGTCGTCTTGATGTTTTTGGAATAATGGACGCATAATATCTTTCAATTCTTCCGAAATTTCGTAAGCCTCAATTTTTGCAGGATTAGAAAGACGATCCATCATATTGGTAATACCACCATGTTTCAAAGCTTCGGTAATAGTTTCCCAACCGTATTGAATTAATTTTGATGCATAAGCTGGTTCGATTCCTTTTTCAACCATTTTGTCAAAACACAAGATAGAACCAGTTTGCAACATTCCACAAAGGATCGTTTGCTCACCCATTAAATCAGATTTTACTTCAGCAACAAAAGAAGATTTCAAAACTCCTGCTCTGTGACCTCCAGTTGCTACTGCATATGCTTTTGCTTGAGCCAAACCTACTCCATTTGGATCGTTTTCAGGGTGAACTGCGATTAAAGTTGGTACACCAAAACCTCTTTTGTATTCTTCACGAACTTCAGATCCTGGACATTTTGGAGCACACATAATTACAGTGATGTCTTTACGAATTTGCATTCCTTCTTCCACGATGTTGAAACCGTGAGAATAAGCCAAAGTTGAACCTTGTTTCATCAAAGGCATAATGGCAGTTACTACTGTTGTATGTTGTTTATCTGGCGTAAGGTTACAAACCAAATCAGCCGTTGGGATTAATTCTTCATAAGTCCCCACTTTGAAACCATTATCAGTAGCATTCTTGTAAGATTCTCTTTTTTGTGCAATTGCTTCAGCACGCAAAGTATAAGAAATATCAAGACCTGAATCTCTCATATTCAAACCTTGGTTCAAACCTTGAGCTCCGCAACCTACGATAACTACTTTTTTTCCTTTAAGAGCTTCTATTCCATCTGCAAATTCGGATTGATCCATAAATTCGCAAACGCCTAATTGTTCTAATTGTGATCTAAGTGGTAATGAATTGAAATAATTTGCCATTTTTTTTAATATTTATTTATTGTTTTAGTTCTTCTAATAAGGTTGAGATTTCCATTTTCTGTTTGGAAACCGAAATTCTTCCGGAGCGCACAAATTGCATGATTCCAAAAGGTTTTAGTTTATTGTACAAGTCGTTGATCTCTGATCGTTTTCCTGATTTTGAAATCACGAAAAAGTCTCTTGAAACGGTCACGATTTCAGAATGACTTTCCTTGATGATGTTCTGGATTTGTCTTTCGTCGAATAACAAACTCGATTCAATTTTGAAAATTGCACTTTCCAAAAAGATAGTTTCCTCGTCAATATGATAAAAAGCCTTGATGACTTCGATTTGTTTTTCGATTTGACCTACAATATTTTGCACCCATTTTTCGGTAGTGTTTACCACGATAATGAAACGGGAAACATTTTCAATTTCCGATTCGGATACATTCAAACTCAATATATTGATGTGGCGTTTCAAGAAAATTCCTGAAATCCTGTTCAATAAACCAACGTTGTTTTCTGAATAAACAGAAATGGTGAATATTTTATTTTCCATAATTTTTTAACTTAATCGCATGTCAGAAACCGAAGCTCCTGTTGGAATCATTGGGAATACGTTGTTTTCTTTTTCAACCATAACTTCTAGGAAATAAGAATCTTTTGACGCCATCATTTCAGCAACGGCGGCATCCAAATCTTCTCTTTGGGTTATTTTTTTGGATTTGATGTGGTATCCTTCGGCAATGGCCACAAAATTCGGGTTAATCATTTTTGTCGAAGCATAACGATTGTCGAAAAATAATTCTTGCCATTGGCGAACCATTCCTAAAAATTCATTGTTCAATACCACAATTTTCACAGGAACTTTGGTTTGAAAAATAGTTCCTAATTCTTGTATGTTCATTTGAAAACCTCCGTCTCCAATGATAGCTACCACTTCACGTTCCGGCATTCCCATTTTGGCACCGATGGCTGCAGGTAAAGCAAATCCCATTGTTCCTAATCCACCGGAAGTCACGTTACTTTTTGTTGAATTGAATTTGGCATAACGACAAGCAAACATTTGATGTTGTCCTACATCCGAAACCATAATGGCATCCCCTTTCGAGTGTTTGTTGATCATTTCGATAGTTTCTCCCATCGAAATTCCTTTGCCATTCGTGGGAGCTAGTTCTTCGTTGATAACGGCATCTAATTCTATTTTATATTTTTCCTTGAACTCATTGTGCCAAGAATCGTGTGATTTTTTGTCAATCAAAGGAATTAAGGCGGTCAATGCTTCTTTGACATCGGCCAAAACAGCAACGGATGTTTTTACATTTTTATCAACTTCTGAAGGGTCAATTTCGAAATGAATTACTTTGGCTTGTTTGGCATAAGTAGCCAAGTTTCCGGTAACTCGATCGTCAAAACGCATTCCTAGAGCAATTAAAACATCACATTCGTTGGTTAATACATTTGGCCCATAATTACCGTGCATTCCCACCATTCCAACATTCAATGGATGGTCTGTTGGCATAGCTGAAAGTCCTAAAATAGTCCAAGCAGCTGGAATTCCTGATTTTTCTACAAATCTTTTTAATTGCGCCTCAGCTTCACCAAGTATAATTCCTTGTCCAAAAATAATATATGGCTTTTTGGCATTATTGATTATATCTGCTGCTTTCTGTACTTTGGCAAGATTTAGCGTTGGCTTTGGATTGTAGCTTCTAATTCCGGTACATTTTTTATAACTAAAATCTAACATATCGAATTGGGCATTTTTTGTAATGTCAATCAAAACGGGACCTGGGCGACCTGATTTAGCGATATAAAAAGCTTTAGCCATTATTTCAGGTATTTCGTGAGCTTCGGTAATTTGGTAATTCCATTTGGTTACCGGAGTCGAAATTCCAATAATGTCGGTTTCTTGAAACGCATCCGAACCCAATAAATGTTTTCCAACTTGGCCTGTAATACAAACCAAGGGAGTAGAATCGATTTGGGCATCGGCTATTCCTGTAACTAAATTGGTTGCACCTGGGCCTGAAGTGGCAATGGCGACACCTACTTTTCCTGTGGCTCTTGCAAAACCTTGGGCAGCATGGGCTGCACCTTGTTCGTGACGCACCAAAACGTGGTGCAATTGATCTTGAAATTTATATAATTCGTCGTAAACCGGCATTATGGCTCCACCTGGATAACCATAAACCAAGTCAACTCCTTCAGCTAACAAGCATCTAATAACAGCTTCAGCACCTGATATTTTATTATTTTCCATTATTTGTTTTTTAAGCTTATGTCAATCTTTTTATTTTTATCGACATTAATTTTTGAAAATTACTTATCGGTTACACATCCATAAGAAGCACTTGAGACCGAACGCATATATTTAAGTAAAACTCCTTGTTTGATTGGTGATTCTGGTTGTTTCCAATTGGCTTTACGTTTAGCAAATTCTTCGTCTGAAATTTTCATATTGATAGTGTTATTCACGGCATCAATTGTAATTACATCTCCATTTTCTATTAAAGCAATTCCTCCACCTTCGTAAGCTTCCGGAGTAACATGTCCTACTACAAATCCGTGAGAACCTCCAGAGAAACGTCCATCAGTAATCAAAGCGACAGTATTTCCTAAACCAGCTCCCATAATAGCAGAGGTTGGTTTTAACATTTCAGACATTCCAGGACCACCTTTTGGGCCGCAATAGCGGATAATTACGACATTACCTGGTTTTACTTCTCCCGCTTGTATTCCTCTTATTACATCTTTTTCACCTTCAAAAACTACAGCTGTACCTTCAAAAAATTCTCCTTCTTTACCGCTAATTTTAGCCACACAACCTTCTGTTGCTATGTTTCCGTAAAGAATTTGGATATTTCCAGTTGCTTTTAATGCTTTTTGGATTTCATGAATTACTTCTTGTCCATTATGTAAATCTGGAACTGAAGCTAAATTTTCAGCAATTGTTTTACCTGTTACAGTCAAACATTCACCGTGCAAGAAACCTTCTTTTAGTAAATATTTCATTACTCCCGGAACACCACCTACATTATGTAAATCTTCCATTAAGTATTTACCGCTTGGTTTCAAGTCGGCTAATAATGGTGTTTTATCACTAATATCTTGGAAATCTTTTAATGTCAATTCAATACCCACAGAATGAGCCATAGCAATTAAATGCATAACCGCATTTGTAGAACCTCCTAAAACAGCTACCATTGTAATGGCGTTTTCGAAAGCTTTACGAGTCATAATATCTCTAGGCTTAATATCTTTTTCTAACAATATTTTGATGGCTTTACCTGCATCAACACATTCTTGTTTCTTTTCTGCACTCAAAGCAGGATTAGATGAACTGTAAGGTAAACTCATTCCTAAAGCTTCAATTGCTGATGACATAGTGTTAGCCGTGTACATTCCACCACAAGCACCTGCTCCTGGACAAGCATTTTGAATAACACCTTTAAAATCTTCTGGTGTAATCGTGTTCTTGATTTTTTTACCTAAAGCTTCAAAAGCAGAAACAATATTCAAATCCTCCCCTTTCCATTTTCCTGGGTGAATAGAACCTCCGTAAACCATAATGGAAGGGCGATTTACTCTTCCCATAGCCATTAAAGCTCCCGGCATATTTTTATCACAACCTGGAACGGCAATCATACCGTCATACCATTGTGCACCCATAACGGTTTCAATAGAATCTGCAATTACATCGCGAGAAACCAAAGAAAAACGCATTCCATCATTTCCATTTGAAATACCATCACTTACACCAATAGTATTAAAAATCAATCCCACTAAATCTGCAGCCCATACTCCAGTCTTAATATCTTTAGCCAGGTCATTTAAGTGCATGTTACAAGGATTTCCGTCGTAACCCATACTTACAATTCCTACCTGCGCTTTTTTAAGATCTTCTTCTGTCAAACCAATTCCGTAGAACATAGCCTGAGAAGCTGGTTGTGTTTCGTCTTGAGTAATAGTCTTGCTGTATTTATTTAATTCCATTGTTTTTTATATATTTTAAGGTCTTAGTTTCAAACCTAATTTTTTGATATCTAATTTATACTATTGTTGATTGTCCTATTTGAACAAAATCCTTTTTAAAATAGGGATCACCTTCGTTGAGGATGTAATTGGCAACAAAATCGCCAACTTCATTCGTTCCGAATTGTGAATCCACTTTCAAATCCACGGTAACGACATTACTCAAAATGGCTTTTTCTACCGCAGCAATGACTTTTGTTGCTTCTTGTGTCAATCCAAAATGTTCCAATAACAACGCTACCGAAAGTATCGAGGCTATTGGATTGGCAATGTTTTTGTCTTTCGCTTCGGTATAACAACCATGAATCGGTTCAAATAACGAATGATTATCACCTATGGATGCAGAAGACATCAATCCGATGGAACCCGAAATAACGCTGGCTTCGTCTGACAAAATATCGCCGAACAAATTATCCGTCAGCAAAATGTCAAATTGTCTTGGATTCACTATAATTTGCATAGCGGCATTATCCACATATAAACATTCCAAAGTTACTTCTGGATAATGTTTTGCAATTTTAGAAACAACTTTTCTCCATAAGCGTGAAGTTTCCATAACATTAGCTTTGTCCACCAAGGTTACTTTTTTGCGTCTAGATTGTGCTGCTTTAAATGCTAAATGAGCAATTTTAGCAATCTCATCTTCGTTATATTCACACAAATCCGAAGCATAAGTCCCGGCTTCATTGGTTTTTTTTTCTCCAAAATACATACCGCCGTTTAATTCTCTATAAACCACGAAATCAGTTCCTTGCAAAACTTCTTTCTTTATAGGCGACGAACCCATTAATTTTGGATAGGCTTTTATGGGTCTAATGTTGGCAAACAATCCTAATTCTTTTCGGAGCTTAAGCAAGCCTTGTTCAGGACGTACTGTGGCAGTCGGATCATTATCGTATTTTGGGTCACCAATGGCTCCAAACAAAATCGAATCGGTATTTCTACATAAATTCAAGGTTTGCTCGGGTAACGGTTTTCCTGTTTTTTCTATGGCAATGGCTCCAATGTAAGCGTCTTCAAAAACGAACTCGTGATTATAAACCACACCAATAGCATACAAGGCTTTTTTGGCCTGTAAAGTTACCTCTGGACCTATGCCGTCTCCCGAAAGTACTGCTATTTTTAAATTCATTTTGTTTTTATTTACCGTTCAAAGTTACTAAACACTGGCTGCTGATTCCTCTTAATTTCTTATTAATTCGCTTCCTATTTTGCAAGCTTCAATAATTTGATGAATATCAGTATCTAATACTTCTTTTTTAATGTCTGCAAATTTCAAGAACTCTACATATACAATATCCAATTGCACTTTTGTCAACTCATAACCTACTTTTTTGGCTCTGTATGCCAATGCTGCTCTACCACTTCTTGCTGTAAGAATAATAGAAGATTCATTGACTCCAACTTCCAAAGGATCCATGATTTCATATGTTTCCCTGTTTTTGATGACACCGTCTTGGTGAATACCAGAACTGTGTGAAAAGGCGTTTGCACCAACTATTGCTTTGTTGGGCTGAACAATCATTCCCATACTATCAGAAACCAATCGACTCATTTCGTTCAATTGTCGAGTGTTAATATTGGTATCTAAATTCAAGTAAGGATGTTGTTTGAAAATCATCACCACTTCTTCCAAAGCTGTGTTTCCTGCTCTTTCACCTATTCCATTTATGGTACACTCAATTTGTCTGGCTCCATTGATGGCTCCGGCAATCGAATTGGCTGTAGCCATTCCTAAATCGTTGTGACAGTGACAAGAAATAATTACGTTTTCAATTCCTTTTACGTTTTCTTTCAAATATTTTATTTTGGCACCATATTCTTCAGGCAAACAGTATCCTGTCGTGTCAGGAATATTCAATACCGTTGCTCCTGATTTAATTACTTCCTCACAGACTCGAGCCAAGAAATCATTTTCGGTTCTACCAGCATCTTCAGCATAAAATTCTACGTCTTCAACATAGGATTTAGCGTAAGAAACAGCATATTTTGCTCTGGCAATAATATCTTCTCTAGTGGTGTTCAGTTTGTGTACGATGTGTGAATTTGATGTGCCAATTCCAGTATGAATACGAGGTTTTTTGGCGTGCTTCAAAGCCGCTGCAGCTACATCAATATCATTTTTTACCGCTCTGGTAAGACCACAAACAGTAGCGTTTTTTACAATTTTGCTTATTTCAGAAACGGACAAAAAATCTCCGGGACTTGAAACAGGAAAACCGGCTTCAATAATGTCGACTCCCATTTCGTCTAATCTATTTGCAATGACGAGTTTTTGATTGGTATCTAATTTGCATCCTGGGACTTGCTCACCATCTCTTAAAGTGGTATCAAAAATTTGGACTTTCTCTCTATTCATTTTAAAATATTTAATGTAATTTCACATCTTCGAACAAAAATAGATTTCATTACTTTAATATAAAATTCATTTTTATAGATTATACTGTTTATAAAGCAAATAAAAACTTTGTAAACAACTAAAAAACAATAAGTTACATTACTATATTTTACAATGGCTAACCATCAAAAAGATTCTTTATTTGTATTAATAAAATCACTTTCAAAATCTGAAAAAAGACAATTCAAGATTTTTGCGAGCCGACTCGAAACCAGTTCCAATACAAAATTTATCGAATTATTCAACATTTTGGACAAATCTGAAGTCTATGATGAGAAAACGATATTGAAAAGTGGCATCATCAAAAAGGTACAATTATCCAACTTAAAATCGTATTTATACAAACAAATTTTGGTCAGCATTCGATTGAATATTCCCAGCCAAAACATTCGCTATCAATTAAGGGAACAAATTGATTTTGCTGCCATTTTGTATAATAAAGGTTTGTACAAGCAAAGTTTGAAAATTTTGGATAAAACCAAACAACAAGCATTGGAAAATGACGAAAAGTACATGGCGTACGAAATTGTGGAATTCGAAAAACTAATTGAATCACAATACATCACCCGCAGTATTCAAGGACGCGCCGATGAATTGGTCATCCAAGCCAAAGAATTGAACTATAAAAATACCATTTCCAGCAAATTGTCTAATCTTTCGCTACAATTGTACGGCATCATGCTGAAAACTGGTTACGTAAAAAGCGATGCGGAATACAAATACATCGATGATTATTTCAAGAAACACATTTCAAAATTCGACGAGAAAAAGTTTGGGTTCAGGGAGAGATACTGGTATTACAATGCTAATCTGTGGCGCAGTTTCCTGGTTCAGGACTTTCTGTCTTGTTATAAATATTCACACAAATGGGTGACTCTTTTTTATGATAACCGGAATATGATTTATCTCAATCCTGTGTTTTTCTTGAAAGGAAACCATTATTTATTGGAGTCTTTATTTATGTTGAAATACAAGTCCAATTTCAAGAAATATTTGGAAATGCTTGAAGAAACCATCAATGACCCGCAATTTCCAGTAAACGATAATATCACTTCGCTGTCGTTCCTTTATTTGTACAACAACAAACTGAATTATCACATTCTCGAAGGGACTTTTGCTGAAAGCGAATACCTGATTCCCGAAATTCTGGAAAAAATAAAATTGCACAGCGAACATCTTGACGAGCATCACGAAATGATGTTTTACTACAAGATTGCCAGTATTTATTTTGGCAACGAAAAATACAACGAATGCATTTTTTATCTGGAAAAAATCATCAACAACAAAAACCTGTATGTTCGGGAAGATTTGGCGTGCTTTGCCCGTTTGTTGTGCTTGATTGCCCATTATGAATCCGGCAAGGACTTCAACTTGGAAAACCAATTGATAAGCACCTACAAGTTTTTGATTAAAATGAATGATTTGCATGAAGTGCAAAAAGAAATTATCCGCTTTTTGAAAAAATTGAACACCATTTATCCAAGCGACATCAAAAAAGAGTTCATCAAAGTGAAGGAACGTTTTGTCGAACTGGAAAAAAACACCTACGAAAAAAGGGCTTTCCTTTATCTGGACATCATTTCTTGGCTGGAAAGCAAAATCGAAAACCGCAAAATTAGTGATATTATAAAGGAAAAAGCTAAATTGAGTAATCGATAAGATCGAGACACAAATTACTAGAATTAATTTCAAATGAAAAAAAAATATATAATCCTATTTGCTCTATTGCTATCAATTCTTGGCTATATGCTTTATTCTAAAATTCAAAAGGATAATTGGGCAAAAGAGCCTCCTGAAATTAAATATTCAAGAGAACGAATAAAACAAGTTTGGGGAGGAGACATAAGAGGATACAACCCTGCTTTATTTTACGGGACACCATTATATGATGTAGCCAAAGCAATGTCAGGCTTAACCTATTTTAGAAACGAGGAAAAAATAGAAAAACTCATTGACGAAATACCTAAAGAATATATTAACTATCAAGAAGGAAATTATGGGCATACTATTGGCCATTTTGCATTGAGAACCTATAATTATAGTGCAATCCGAAAACTTTTAGATAAAGGTCTAAATCCTAATATAATGGATAAAGGAGGTGATGCCATTATTATTGATATTAATAGTTCTACTTACTCTTATAAATCCCCAGAGAGTTTAAAAACACTGAAATATATGATTCAAAAAGGAGCCAATGTAAATTTATATTCTAAAAAAGCACAATTAGGTACACCTTTAATTGAAGCTTCTTATAGCAATTTTGAAAATGTAAAAGTGCTGGTTGAAGCAGGTGCAAATCCACATTTTATAGATGAAGCTACTGAATATTATGATCCTTTTAGGACGCCATTGAGAGCCGCTTCAGTAAGCAAAAGAATAGAAATTGTTAACTTTCTAATTTTCAATCAAAAAGTCGATTTTAGAAAAAAACACTCATTAACCTCAATGTTTCACCCAGGAGAATATGAAATATTACATGATCTTAGAGATATGCCTTTTGAGTTAAAAACTAAGAATTATCAAGAAAAAATGAAATTGGTGGCTTATTTGAAAACTCAAGGTTTAGATTATTGGAAAACGTCTATACCCAATCATATTAAAACTAATTCTCATTACAATAATAAAGAATATTTGAGCAAGTATTAGTTTAAAAGTCTAAGTTATTTGCTTTTTAAACCGCAAAAAATACCGCAAATTCGCAAATTATACATAGAATATAATTTGCGAATTTGCGGTATTTTTTTAGTCTTTATTTTGATTTACTCTTTCGCCAACATCAATTCCTTGATGTATTTGACCGGCGCACTACCATAGCTCAAGAATTTTTCGTGGAAGGCTTTCAAGTTAAACTTTGCTCCTTCATTTTTCTTGATTAATTCTCTCAATTCATAGATTTCGTTGAAACCCGTGTAATATGAACACAACTGCACTTGGCTCAAGGTAGCACGTTTCCATTTTCCATCGGCTTCAGCTTGTTGTTGAAATCCTTCTCTGGTCATCAATTTAATGGCGTCCTCTTTTGACATATTTCGAGTGTGGACGCTGATGTCCAAAATGGTGTTGATGGTCGCACGCAAATGAAATTTATAATACATCAACCACATTTCATCGGAATTTTTATAACCGCTTTCCAGCATCATTCGCTCGGCATAAACCGCCCAACCTTCAATCATCGCACCATTTCCAAAAACGGATTTGATAATGCTTGGCGACTGGTTGCTGTACACTAATTGGGTGTAATGACCCGGAACAGCTTCGTGAATATTCAAAATTTGCAAGATGTAATCATTGTATTCCTTCAAATAACTTTCGGCTCTTTCGGCAGTCCAGCCTTGCATGCTGCCCACATTATAATACGTATTGGCATTCTTGTCATACGGTCCGGCAGCCGAAATGGATGCGCCGGCAACTCCAGCCATATAGGCCGGTTCTTTACGAACGACAAGCGGTTTCGACGGATCGATGTAAAGCAAATCTTTGGCTTTTACGTAAGCAGTCAATTCCGGAATTTGTTTTTCTATTTCCGATTGAAATTTTTCTGGTGTTGTATGTTGAAGCGAAACTTTGTCAATTACTTGTTTGATGAGTTCTAGTTTATCGGTTGGTTTTGGTGCTGAACCCATATATTTAGTCCATAGTTTGTTGGCAAGGCCAAACATTTCCTCGTGCAATTCTTTTTTGTGTGCCACTGCTTTTTCAAACATTTCATCGGCAGTATAAGCAGATTGTATGTCAAAATTGAATTTTTTGGCATACAATTCGGATCCCAATCTAAAGGAACGCGGTGTTTTGTTGTCCAATTTTTTCAACCAATCGGCATACGATTTTATGGTAGCAACAGCCAATTTTGATTTGTCCAAAATCGATTTTTTCTCGGCTTCCGATAATTTGCTTTTGGCCAAGGCAGCAACCAAGTCCGTTTCAAAAACGGAAAGACCACCTAAATTCTGGTCAATCGCCAATTGCGTATGTTCTAAGGTTGGGTTTTTGATATTCTTTTTGGCAGCTTCATAATATGCTGGAATGTTTCTCATTTTTAAGTTGAAATTTCTCAATCTATTGTCAATTGAATCATAATTTCCGTTTAGAATCTCGGCAAAAGGCCCGCAAACATTATACTCTGCCGGATTCCATTCAAATGATTTCATTTCATTGATACTATAAACCATACTTTCTAATTGGTTTTTAACCATATAGAAATCGGTTTTATTGTTGTCAGATAGATTATCTAAACTATAATTTTTCAAAGAATCTAGATTGACATTGGAAAAATCCACTACTTTTTTACAAAAATTAGAATCAGGAACAACAAGAACACTGTCTAGTTTATGATAGCCTTGGTTAGCCGCCCAATCCGGGAAAAAAGTCCACATTGAGGTTACAAAATGATCTTTGTATTTTTCAAATTTCTTGTTGTCATCTCCCCCAGCTTCGGCAGATTTTGTGCTTTTATTGCAGGAAGAAAGAAATACAAGCAACAAAATGGGTAAAATTAATTTTTTCATAGAAAAGTTTGGTTTTAGATTATAATTAATTGAATGATTTTATGGTTGATTAATAATGTAATAATTCCAATAACTCCTTTTCAAATCTGCCTTTCGGCAAATATTGGTCTTCCAATGCTTTTGTAAACGGAATGGGACTGTCCAAACTCGCCACACGTTTAACCGGAGCATCAAGATATTTGAAACAATTTTCCATAATCATAGCCGAAATATCGCTGGCAATGCCGCCAAACAAGGAGTCTTCCTGATAAATAATGGCTCTCCCCGTTTTCTTCACCGAAGCATAAATAACTTCTGTATCTAATGGTTGTAAAGTTCTTAAATCCAACACATCAGCCGATATTTCGGGATGTTTGGCCAAAGTTTCCAATGCCCAATGAACGGCTGCGCCATAAGCAATGATGCTGACTTGGTTTCCTGCTTTCAACAAGGCGGCTTTTCCCAACGGAATCGTGTAATAATCAGTCGGCACATCTTGATAAACGCTTCGGTACAATTGCTTGTGCTCAAAAAACAAAACTGGATTCGGGTCGTTGATGGATTCGTTCAACAAACCTTTGGCGTCATAAGGAAACGCAGGATAAACTACTTTTAAACCTGGTGTTTTGGTAAACCAGGCTTCATTGGTCTGCGAGTGAAAAGGCCCTGCTTGTGTTCCTCCGCCACAAGGCATCCGAACGACAACATCGGCTTTTTCCTGCCAACGATAATGCGATTTGGCCAATAAATTGACTATTGGATTGAATCCCGTCGAAACAAAATCGGCAAACTGCATTTCGACAATGGCTTTGAATCCGTTAATAGACAAACCCATTCCTGCCGAAACTACGGCACTTTCGCAAATAGGTGTGTTTCGAATCCGTTCTTTTCCAAACAGCTCGACAAAACCTTCGGTAATTTTGAAAGCACCACCATATTCGGCAATGTCCTGCCCCATAATCACCAAGTTTTTATGACGTTCCAGTGATTGTCGTAAACTACTGGAAATGGCATCTATAAACCGTATTTTTTCTATTTTTGCAGAATGATTAACTTCTTGATATTTAAATGGTTTGTAAACATCATTTAATTCAGATGAATAAGTAGCTTCGATTTCAGGTTCGGCATTGGAAATGGCCCAGTTTTCCTCGATTGTAGCCTTAATTTCAGAATTTAAAAAGGCATCAAAATCATCCGAAAGAATATTGTTTTCATTTAAATAGTTTCTGTAATTTTCCACAGGATCTTTAATTGACCAAGTATCCATTAACTCCTGCGGAACATATTTGGTTCCGCTCGCCTCTTCGTGACCCCGCATTCTGAAGGTTTTGAATTCCAATAAAACGGGACGAGGATTCTCACGCATCGAAACCTTCAATTCCGATAATTTATTATAGACTTCAAGAATGTTGTTCCCGTCGATGATATGACTTTCCATTCCGTAACCAATGCCTTTATCAGCAAGGTTTTCACAACGAAATTGCTCATCCGTGGGTGTCGAAAGTCCATAACCATTATTTTCGATGATGAACATCACGGGCAATTCCCAAACGGAGGCAATATTCAAGGCTTCGTGAAAATCCCCTTCAGAAGTGGCTCCTTCGCCCGTAAATACAGCAGTTATTTTTCCGTTTTGTTTCAGTTTATTAGCCAAAGCAATGCCATCGGCGACACCCAATTGCGGTCCGAGATGCGAAATCATTCCAATAATCTTGTATTCTTGTGTGCCAAAGTGAAAACTGCGGTCGCGCCCTTTGGTAAATCCATTGGCTTTGCCTTGCCATTGCGAAAAAAGTCTATAAAGAGGAATATTTCGTCCAGTGAAAACACCCAAGTTGCGGTGCATTGGCAAAATGTATTCATCAGCATCCAAAATCGCCGTGACTCCCACAGAAATGGCTTCCTGACCAATTCCGGAAAACCATTTGGAAACCTTTCCTTGCCGGATGAGAATCAACATTTTTTCTTCAATCAATCTGGGCAATAGCAAGCTTTTATATAAATCCAATAATTGGTCGTTGCTGAGATTTTTTCTGTCGAAAGTCATGTACTGCTTTTTATATCGCAATTCAAAAGTATGAAAAAATAACAGTTTTGTCTTATGTTGTTATATATATTTGAACACCTATGATTTGATAGTTAAATGAATCATAAAATGGTAAAAAATATCATTTCGCCATTTCTTCTAAAGTCAAATTAGAAATCACTGATTTATTTTCTTTCAAGATATCAGTTTCAGTAGCATATTGATCCTGTTTCTTTATCAAAAGCCAAGCGTTTTTTTGAGGTATTTTTAATCTCACCAATGTGAATTCGCCGTTTAATTTCTTGCCTTTCAAAATAAAACTCAGATGTCCGTTGGCTAAACCGGTTTTGATTTGGTCTTCAAGTTTAGCATTATTTTGTTCATCAGCCAAAGTATAAATTCCGGTATCCCATAAGATTACAGTTCCTGCACCATAATTTCCTTCTGGAATCGTGCCTTCAAAATCCTTATAATTGTAAGGATGATCTTCTACCATAATGGCCAGCCGTTTCTCTTCGTGATTCATTGAAGGTCCTTTTGGAATAGCCCAACTTTTTAATACGCCGGCTGTTTCTAGTCGAAAATCATAATGTAATTGGGAGGCTGCGTGTTTTTGTACTACAAAAATCAACTCATTTTTTGCTTTTTTAATCACACCTTTGGGTTCGGTGGTCGAATTAAAATCGCGTTTTTGATTGTATTTACTTAAATCCATGATCTTGGGGATTAGTATTTAAACTGAAGTAAAAGTTACGCTTTTTAGATTAATTTCCTGTAAGAAAGCGGGATAGATTTAAACCAAAAAAAAGTGGATGCTTTTTACAACATCCACTTTTATAAATTCTTTTATTAGATTAAACTAGTCTTTCACTCCCAATTTGGCCAAAATATCGTCCATTAAGCACCATTTGGTAATGGAAGATTGCAACAAATTGGCTCCCACAAAAGCGGTAAACCACAACCAATTTTGGTTGACATAAATAGCTAACAACAAGCTAAACAGGATAAAAATTCCCGCAATTCCTCTGACGAATCTGTTTTTCATAATTTCTGTATATTTTTGGTTAATTTGATTTTTCGATATTCAACACGGCTAGATGAATATTTGATTTTGAAATTTGTTTGGCATTGAAATCTTTCACCATTTCAAACAGTTTTTCCATTCTTTCTTCATCGACAAAAGCATAGAACAAAATCGATTCCATTTCTTGCTCGTTTGCGGCAAACCAATTGGCTTCCAAAGCATCTTCCGAATTGTCTTTAAATCCTTTTACGTCTTTATAAGAGAAAGATTTAACTTGAGCCTTTTTAAGAATTTCTTTGATGTCTCTTTCAAATTCTCGGACTGCGGTTATTAATAGTAATTTCATATTATATATTTTTAAAGTTCTTGATGCAATTATCATTATCACTGAACACTTGAAACTGAACACTGAATACTAATTTTTCTCCCATTTTTTTCTTTCTGTGATATAGTAAATAACTGGCACAACAAGCAAGGTCAAAACTGTACAAACTACCGCTCCAAAAACTAACGAAATAGCTAATCCCTGAAAAATCGGATCGAATAATATGATGGAAGCTCCAATAACTACCGCTCCTGTCGTCAATAAAATAGGTGTGGTTCTCACCGCTCCAGCTTCGATAATGGCTTGTTTCAAGGGAACGCCTTCGTTGAGTCGGATTTCGATAAAGTCAATCAACAAAACCGAATTTCGAACCATTACTCCAGCCAATGCTATCATTCCAATAAACGATGTTGCTGTAAAATAAGCACTCAACAACCAGTGTCCAAACACAATCCCAATTAACGAAAGTGGAATCGCCATCATCATCACAATCGGTGTTTTGAAGTTTTGGAACCAACCCACAATCAGCATATAAATGATAACAATTACAACCAAAAAGGCAACTCCCAAATCACGGAAAACTTCCAAAGTAATCTGCCATTCACCATCCCATTTTACGGTAAAATCACTTTCATCCGTAGGTTGTTCCATATAGAGTTCGCCTACTTTGTAGCCTTTCGGCACATTTATTCTAGCTAACTTTTCATTCATTCCCAAAATAGCATAAACCGGACTTTCCAAAGCTCCAGCCATATCGGCGGTTACATAAACAACTCGTTTTTGGTCTTTTCTGTAGATGGTCTTTTGTAAAGTGTCACGAACCACTTTCACCAAATCACTCACAGGAATCATATTCCCCTGACTGCCTTTGATTTTTAGGTTTTGAATGTCCTGCAAACTCGTTTTGTCTTTGTCGTCAAGCGAAAGCACGATACCCACATTGTCATTGGAATTCTCGTCAAACAAATTCGAAACGGGATATTCTTTCAACAAATAGGTCAAATTCCCCACTACTTGTTGCGGTGCAATTCCGTTAAGCATTGCTTTTTCTTTATCGACTTCGAGTTTATATTCCGTTTGATTGTCTTCGACCATCCAATCGATATCAACAATATCTGAAGTGTTTTGCAAAATTGTTTTCACCTGATTCGCTACTTTGATTTGGTCTTTGTAATTAGGTCCATATATTTCGGCAACCAAAGTCGACAAAACCGGTGGTCCTGGCGGAACTTCAATTAGCTTAACATTCGCACCGTACTTTTTGGCAATCTTCTGAATCTCGGGACGCATTGCCTTAGCGATATCGTGACTTTGTAATTTTCGATCTTCTTTGTGTAATAAATTCACTTGAATATCCGCCATATTGCTGCCACCACGCAAATCATAATGACGCACCAATCCGTTAAAAGTGATCGGCGCTGATGTTCCAATGTAATTTTGATAATTTATTACTTCGGGTTTAGTCGAAAGATACTGAGCAATTTCTTTGGTCACAGCCGCAGTTCGTTCCAAGGTTGTTCCTTCGGGCATATCAATCACCACTTGGAATTCTTTTTTGTTATCGAAAGGCAGCATTTTCACCACCACCGATTTAGTAAAAAACATCGTCACGGAACCAATTAATAAAACAACCGTTACAAGCAAAAGGATTCTTCTTTTCGAACTGCTTTCCAATAATGGTCGTTCCAGTTTATTGTAGATTTTATAAATAAAACTGGTTTCCATTCCTTCTTCTTGTTTGTGCTCTTGCTCGTCTTTTTCTTCCGAAATGTTATTTAAATTTTGGTTGTCAGGAACCCACTTTTTTATTTTAGTTGAAGAAAGACTTTTTTTATTGTGGGTTTCTTGAAGCAAATGATACCCCAAATAAGGTGTCACGGTCAAGGCTACGAACAGAGACAACAGCATCGCAATCGAAGCGCCAATTGGCATCGGACTCATATAAGGCCCCATCATTCCTGACACGAAAGCCATTGGCAGAATAGCCGCAATAACGGTAAATGTTGCCAAAATCGTTGGATTTCCTACTTCGTTAATCGCATAAATCGCCGCTTGTTTAAATGGCAGTCGCTTCATCTTGAAATGGCGGTGCATATTTTCGGCTATAATTATACTATCGTCAACCACGATTCCAACTACGAAAACTAGGGCAAAAAGAGTAATTCTATTCAGTGTATAACCCAATAAATAATAGGCAAACAAGGTCAAAGCAAACGTCAACGGAACGGAGAAAAACACTACTAATCCGCCTCTCCAGCCCATTGCTAAAATCACCAAAATCGTTACCGCAATAATAGCAATGCCCAAGTGTAACAATAGCTCTCCTACTTTATCCGAAGCGGTTTCGCCATAGTTTCGGGTTACTTCTACGTGAACATCGTTCGGTATCAAACTTTTCTTTAATTGCTCCACTTTATCAATAATCTTCTCCGAAATTTTCATCGCATCAGCTCCTTTTACTTTTCCGATAGAAATAGTAACAGCTGGATATTCGGATTTGGCAGTTTTGAACTTTTCATTGGCTTTGCCATACCCAAAAGAAACATAACTTCTAGCAGTAGAAGGTCCATCTTGCACTTTCGCCACTTGTTTTAAATAAACGGGTAAATTCTTGTTTACACCAACTACCAAGTTCTCCACGTCCTCGGCATTCGATAAAAATTGTCCGGTCGTAACCAAATATTCTTGGTCATTTTGCACAAAACTACCCGATTGTGAACTGCCGTTATTGGCTTGAATCATTTGCATAATGCCCAAAGCATCCATGCCATTTTCGGCCATTTTATCTTTGTCCAAAATCACTTTGAGTTCACGGTTGCTGCCACCAATTTCTTTGGTAATCGCCACATCTTTCACTTTTTCAATCTCCGAAGTCACTTCTTCGGCAATCTGGCGCAATTGGAAATCATCTTGAGTTTCGCTCCAAAGCGTTAATCCCAACATTGGAACATCGTCAATCGAACGGGTTTTGACCATCGGTTTGTAAACGCCTTTCGGAAACATATCTTCGTGTTTCGCCAATTCGTCGTATAATTTAACATACGAACGCTCCACGTCTTGACCAACATAAAATTGGACAATCAACATCGCCTGACCGTTCATCGCCATCGTGTGAACGTGCTCCACGCCTTTGATGTTCGAAATAATTTTCTCCAATGGTTTCGCCACACGGCTTTCCACTTCTGTAGGACTCGCTCCTGGATACCCCACCATTACGTCAGCCATCGGAACATTAATTTGTGGTTCTTCTTCCCTCGGGATCAGAAACGAACTGTATACGCCAATAATCATCAAGGCTACCATCAACAAAATGGTTAGTTTCGAATTGATGAAAAAATGGGCTATTTTACCTGAAATACCTTCTTGCATAATTTTCTTGTTTAAAGTTTAAAGTTGTTCTCCAAAACTGAACACTATTACTTAATTATTTGAACACTATTTTTTTACTGAATTATACACGTCAGTTCGAGTGATTTATTAAAAAATGCGATAGCTTTTTTTAATAAATTGTATCGAGAACCCTTTCGCTCTGTGCTTCTCGATACAATTTTGAATAGTAAAGCTGTCGCATTACCATTCAAAATCACTCGAAGAGACGGAGCGTTTTTTATATTACAGGAACTGAACACTGAAATCTGATTATTGAATAGCAACCAAAGCTCCATTATACAACTTTCCTTCAGCCGAAACGATGTATTGTTCATTCGCTGACAATCCCGATAACACTTCCACTTGATTGCCAAAAGTTTTTCCTGTTCGCAACCATCTTAAAATGGCGACATTCCCGGTTCCTACAGTATAAATTCCGGTCAATTGACCTTGTTTAACCAAAGCATTTTCCGGCACTAACACCATTTCAGTTTTGGTAGTCTGAACTGCATTAGAAACTGGAAATTGCACGTTGACAAACATTCCAGACAACACAGAAGAATCGGTTTTATCTAAATTGATTTTTACCAAATATTGTCCACCCGTATTCGTAGCCGATGAACTCACTTCACTCACTTTTCCTGTTAGGTTAGTGTTGGATGATTTTACCAAAACTTTCACGGCCATTCCTTTTTTGATGCTTGCAATATTGTTTTCCGAAACCATTGCGGTTACTTGCAGTCTCGTGGCACCTTCCACACTCACCAACGGCATTCCCGGATTCGCCATATCGCCTTCTTTGACGAAAGTATTGGTCACTGTTCCCGAAAAGGGAGCCGTGATATTCGAATAGGAAAACTGCGCCAGTACTTCGTTAAGCATTTGTTTCGCACCTTCTAATCCTGCTTTTGCCATTTCGTAACGAGCAGTCATATCATCCAATTCTTTTTGAGAAGCAGATTGTTGTTTGAATAAATTAACAAAACGATCGTAATCTTTTTTGGCATTGTTGTAACCCGCAGTGGCTTGCAAAATGCTCGCATCCACTTGCGCTTTTTTGGCTTGTAAATCGCTGTTGTTGATACTGACCAACAATTGCCCCGCTCGTACTTTTTGTCCCACTTGCACGTGCATTTTGGTCACGTAGCCCATCATTCGGGTACTCAAATTGGCTGAATTTTCGGCTTCAATTTTTCCGCTAGCGGTTACAAACGGACTGTTGCTGTTTTCGGAAACTCCGCTTATTTTCACGGATATAGCAGCTTCTTTGGTAGTTTTTTCTTTTTTATCTCCTCCACAAGAAGTCAATAAAACTGTGGAAATGGAAAGGATGACTATTATTTTTTTACTCATTTTTATATTTTTTATAAATTGGATTTTGTGACCCGAGCCTTTTTGGCGAACGAATGAAATAATCTTCGATTTCATAGTTTGTTATTTTTGCATACCTGACAGGTTTTTAAAACCTGTCGGTATAAATTATTTTGTTAAAAATTGTAAATACTCCTGTGTAAAATCATACTCAAAAACTGCTTGTAAAACTTCCAGTTCTTTCTGGAACATTTGCGTTTCTGCTTGCAACAAATCCGTAGTTTTTTCTAAGCCTTGCTTGAAACGGTTGCTTCTGATTCTATACGCTTCTTGCGATTGTTCCAAGGCTAATTTTTCCAAATTCACCTTGTTTTCAGCGTCTTTCAACTGGCGATTCGTTTTGTTGAGTTCCAGTTGGCTTTGCGATTTGTACTGTTGGTTTTCCACTTCCGCTTTTTGATATTCCGCTTTGGCTTTTTCCATTTTACCGATGGATTTATAACCGTCGAAAACCTTCCAGGACAATTGTGCTCCAACCAAATAACCTTGGGCATTGGTTCCAAAAAGTTTGTCGTCGTACATTTCGTAGCTTCCAAAAGCATTTAAGGTCGGCAAGAAATTCATCTTGCTCGATTGCCACATTTTGGCGTAAGCTTCGGATGATTTATCCATCGCCAAAATGTCTTTTCGGTTGGTCGAAAGTGTTGTATTGCTGCTTGAAATAACAATAGTATTATCCAACTCTTCCAATGGTTTATACACTTCATTCGTATTGTCTTCATTTAGCAGAAAAGCCAAATAATCAGAAGCATTTTGAATATTGCTTTTGGAGTATTGCAATTGGTTTTTGATTTCGCCAACACGAACTTGCACCGACAATACATCTGTTTTTTGAAGAATTCCTTGCTTGAAATAATTTTCTACCACTTTTAAATTGGCTTCAGCTGTAGCACTTGCTTTTTCCAAAACTTTTACCGCTTTGTACGCCAATTGCAATTGCATAAAAGACTTGTTAACTTCCAATGCCAAGTATTCTCCCGTGCGTTCGGTTTGTAACTGAAAAGCTTCCATTTTGGACTTGGCGGCTTGTCTGTCATACAAACCATCAACGTTGATTAGCGGTTGCAAGACCTCAATTTTGGTAGCATAGTTTTGAGTAGCCGAGGGATTATTCAACAAAGCTGGATAAAAATCGGCAGCGGTTAAAACCTCCTGATTCAGTTTCGACCCAAAAGCCATCAACGGATTTGTGGTGGAAATCGCGGTGTGCGATGCTGTAATGCTGGGCAAAAACAAGGCATTTGATTGACGATAATCGGCCTGCGCCGATTTGTAGGCTTGATTCGCAATCTGGAGTTGCAAGTTTTTGTCATTCGCCTTTAGCCCAATCTCCTTTTTGGAAATTGTCAAAGTATCTTGACCAAAACCTAAAGTCGAAATGGAAAACGTTCCAATTAAAAGTATAAAATTGATGTTCCTCATAATAATTGTTCTTGATTATGGGGCAAATATAGAGTCGTGATATTTTTTATTCAGTAACAACTGTTACATTGAATGAAAAGATTGATTTAAAAATAGTATATAAATGTCATTAGTTGTCAAATAATTAATTTAAAGAGGTATATTTAAAGAAATATATCATCTGACTCCATAAATATGAACGATACAGCCCCAACGTATGAAGAGTTACTTCAAAGAATTAATAATCAAGAGTTAGAAATAGATCGATTATTAAATCAAGAAAAATTATTGACTAAATTCAAAGTTTTCATTGAAGAGTCTAGTGATTTGGTGTGTGTTGTGGGAATTGATACTTTTTTTAAAGAAATAAACCCAGCTTTTGTTGACGTTTTAGGATATTCAAAAGAAGAGTTACTTAGCAATTCTTTAATTCCACTTTTGCACCCAGATGATCTTGAAAAATCGTTAAAAGAAATCGAAAAACTGGCTACCGGAATACCCACGGTAAATTATGAAAACCGGTTTTTGAAAAGTAATGGTGAATTTGTCACCATTCAATGGAATGCAAACCGTATTTCTCCTGAAAATATTTACGCCATTGGAAGGGATGTTTCGGAGATAAGAAGCATTCAAGAAAAATTGACTCGAAGTGAAAACCTTTTGAACGATGCGCAAAAAAACGCCAAAATAGGCACTTGGGAAATGAATTTCAAGACTAAAGAAATACTTTGGTCGAACGAATTGTATGCCATTTTTGAAATGAAAAAAAAGGAAAATCAAGATTTATTCCAGGAATATTTGAATAATTTTTCTAAAGAAGACAAAGCCTTGTTTCAAGAAAAACTGGCCCAATTAATAATTGACAAAAAACCTTTTGAAACAGAACAAAGCGCTACATTATTCAATAAAAAAGTAAAGTGGTTCAACCAAACCATTTTTCCCCTATTGGATGATAATGGGAATGTAATAGGAATTCGGAGCAATATCCAAGATGTAAGTCTAAAAAAAGAAATTGAAATGGCTCTCAAAGCCAAAGGAAAAGCCGAACTCGATTATAAACTAAAAGCAATTGAAGAAGAAAGCAACGCCAAATTCAAGAATTACATAGAAAATGCACCCGATAGCATTTTTGTATTGGATGCAAAAGGGTGTTATTTGGATGTAAATCCGGCGGCTACGCTGTTGACCGGTTATTCCAAAGAGGAACTATTGACGATGAAGTTTGGTGATATGTCCTCTCCAGAATCACTGGAAGAGTACTTCAAGGAATTTCAAAACCTTTTGAAGAATGGAATTGCCAAAAAAGAAATTAAGGCGATTCATAAATCCGGAGAAATGAGATGGTGGTCGGTAGAAGCCGTAAAATTGTCCGAAAACAGGTTTTTGGGTTTTTCAAAAGACATTACGGAAAGAAAAAAATCAGAAGAAATACTGAGTCTGGAAAGAGACAAGTTCATTAAAATTGCAGAAACTTCTCCAGGTCTAATTTATTCGATGCGCAGAAATAAAGATGGTAAGTTGTGTTATCCTTATGCCAGTAATGCCGTGGGAGAAATTTACGGATTTACTCCTGAAGAAATTGAACATAATGCCAATGTCGTTTTTGCATTGATCCATCCCGACGATTTGGATTATGTCAGGCAAAGCATCTTTGAAACCAAATCAAAGTTGGTTCCCCTCAAAGGCAAATACCGCTACTTGCATCCAACCAAGGGATTGGTTTGGCACGAAATGAATTCTTTGCCGGTAGTCGAACCGGAAGGTACTGTGATTTGCCACGGAATTATTACTGATATCACCGAAAGAATTGTATCGGAGAAAAAAATAATCAAAGCAAATCGACTTTATTTATTCATTAGCCAGATCAACCAGATGATTGTTCGTGCCAATGATCAGGAAACACTATTCAAGGAAGCTTGTGATATTGCGGTATACCTCGGAAAATTTAAATTGGCTTGGATTGGGATGGTAAATAAAGATACGAAAGAAGTTATTCCTGTAATGATGGCAGGTGAAGACAGAGAGTATCTTTCGGTTATTAAAACAATTTCAATCAACAATAAAATACCCGAAGGTAGAGGTCCGGGAGGCACCGCGATTAACGAAGACAGGTATATAGTTTGCAATGATATTCAAAACGATTTAATGATGCTGCCATGGAGAAAAGAAGCATTAGAAAGAAATTATTTCTCCTTAATGGCATTGCCAATAAGAAAATTCGGAAAGGTAATTGGGGTTATTTCGTTCTATTCCGATGAAAAAAACTTTTTCGATTCCGAAGAAATTGCATTATTGAAAGAAGCCACTGGTGACATCGCTTTTGCGTTGGAGAATTTTGAAAAAGAAGCTTTGCGTAAAAAATCGGAAGAATCTGTTTTTGAAAGCGAAAAACGGTATCACACACTTACCGAAGTATCTCCCGTAGGAATATTTCGTACTAATAAAAATGGATTTACCACCTATGTTAATCGTCGTTGGTGTGAAATTTCTGGCTTAACTAGTGAGGAGGCTTTAGGTAACGGTTGGCTCACTGCTGTGCATAATGATGATAAAAAATTATTGTTTAGTAGCTGGAAAAAAGCAACTTCTAATCAGGAAATTTCCTTGTCAGAATATCGTTTTGTTCGCCCAGACGGTTCGATTTCTTGGGTGATGGGACAAGCTATTCCCGAGAAAAATACAAAAAATGAGGTTGTGGGCTATATAGGTACAACTACTGATATTACGGAACGCAAAATAGCCGAAGAGTTAATTTTAAAAGAAAAACAGCTTTCAGAAACAATAATCAATAATCTCCCTGGTATTTTTTATCTCTTTGACAAATATGGAAAGTTTGTGAAATGGAACAAAAATTTTGAAGATGTTACGGGTTATAGCAAAGATGAGATAGCTCAAATGAATCCTCTTGATTTTTATTTTGGTGATGAAAAAGAAAAAGTTGAAAAAAGAATAAAATTAATATTAGAAAATAAGCTCGAGGGATTTGAAAATAATTTGCCGGGGATAGAAATTGAGTTTTATACAAAAAGCCAAAATAAAATCCTCTATTATATTAATTCCCATTCCATAATATATGGAGGCAGCAAATGTATTATGGGAATGGGCGTCGATCTGACTGAAATAAAAAAAGCAGAAGAAAAGATTAAAATTACTAACGAACGATTCGAAAGAATTTCATTTGCTACAAATGATGCAATATCTGAAGTTGATTTATTGACAGGTCAAAGTTGGAATAATAAAGCATTTGTTGAGCTATTTAATTTTGGATCAAGTGAAGAATTTTCATATAAAGATAATAGGGCAATTTGGAGATCTAAACTTCATCCGGATGATAGAGAAAGAGTGATTAAAAAACTGGAACAAACTTATAAAGGAACATCAAATATCTGGTCAGATGAATATCGCTTTCTAAAATCGAACGGTAATTATGGTTCTTTTTATGACCGCGCCATCATTGTAAGAGACGAATCCAACAAAGCCACACGGTTTATAGGTTCAATGACAGAAATCACGGAATTAATTAATATAAAACAACAACTTAGCAATAGCGAAGAAAAGTACCGTAGCCTTGTAGAACAAGCGTCGGACGCCATTTTCATTAATGATGTTTCAGGAAAATTTCTTGAAGTAAATGACAGTGCATGTTCATTACTTGGTTATACCAAAGAAGAACTTTGCACAAAAAATTTGAAAGATATATTTACCGCTGATGAGCTGAACTCAAGACCCATTATGTTAAAAGAATTACGCGACGGCAAAAAAACTCATATCGAGCGAAACATCCTGCATCGAGATCAATCGTTAATTCCTGTAGAAATTACGGCTAAAATGCTGGACGATAAACGTGTTGTGGCAATAGTTCGAGATATAAGCAAACGTATAAAATCAGAAAACGAATTTAAGAAAATACACAAAAAACTTCAGGTCATATTAGAAGCGATTCCAGATCTAATGTTTGAAGTTGATGCTGTGGGAAGAATTTACAACTATCATTCTCGTAAAGATGATTCATTAGCATTACCATCTGAACTATTTATCGGTAAATTATTTTCGGAAGTCCTGCCTCCTGATGCTGCAAATGTAAGTTTGTCAGCAATACGGGAAGCTGCTGAAAAAGGGTTTTCAACGGGTAGACAATATTCAATTCAATTGCCAAGCGGTTTGCACTGGTTTGAACTTTCCATAGCTCCAATGGAAGAAAGTGAGGATCACGATTTACATTACATCTGTCTTTCCAGGGAAATTACTAAAGCCAAACTTTCCGATTATGCGCTTCAAAAAAGCGAAGAAAGATCTCGAGGGTTGTTAAATAATCTGGATGCAGGGATTCTAGTTCTTGCAGCAGACTCTTCCATTATTTTTTGTAATAATGAAGCCTCTGAATTACTGGAATTAGATGCTGACAAAATCACGGGGAAATTAAAGATCGATATAGAACGAGTTTTATTGAATGAAGACGGTTCCATGATGGTTTTTGAAAAGCACCCCGTAAAACTCATTGAGAAAAGTAAGCAACCGTTAAAAAATTATGTTGTAGGTATAAAAAGAAAAGTAACTGGTGATACCTTCTGGCTATTGATCAGTGGTTTTCCAATTATGGATGATAAAGGTCAAATTAGGGAAACTGTACTTTGTTTTGTAAACATCACCGAGCGAAAGTTGATGGAAACGGAACTTATAAAAGCCAAAGAATTAGCCGAATCAGCCAATAGAGCCAAAACCGATTTCTTGGCTAATATGAGTCATGAGATAAGAACTCCATTGAACGGAATAATTGGTTTTACCCATTTATTGATGGAGTCGAATCTAAAAAAAAATCAGGCAGAATATATGGCCACGGTCAACGAATCAGCCAATTTATTGATGCATATTGTCAATGATGTTTTGGATTTTTCTAAAATAGAATCCGGGAAATTAGAATTAAATATTGAGGAAATAAATTTATTTAAACTGGCCAACCATATAATTGATCTATTTAAACACCAATCCGATAGAAAAAAAATTAAGTTAACGCTAAACATCAGCAAAAATGTACCTCAATATATCCTTGCCGATTATGTGCGGTTAAAACAAGTATTGGTTAATCTATTGAGTAATGCCGTAAAGTTTACCAATTTTGGAGAAATTCGACTGGACATCAATGAAGTAGATTCATCACAAAAAAAATGGTCAACCATTATGTTTTCCGTAAAAGATACCGGTGTTGGAATAAGAGATGTCAACAACGAAAAGATATTCGAATCGTTTATGCAGGAAGATAATTCCACCAATAGAAAATTCGGAGGAACAGGTTTAGGCTTGGCAATCTCAAATAAACTTTTAGAACTTATGGATAGTAAGTTGGTACTTATAAGTCATTTTGGAGATGGCAGTAATTTTTTCTTTACCGTTAAATTAAAAAAATCAAAACACGTAAAGAACTTAGAATTACGACTTGCAGATAACTTGAATGAAAAATTTATTCCTGAAATAATACTTAAAGACAAAAGAGTTTTAATTGTTGAGGATAATAAAATCAATATGCTTTTAGCAAAAAAACTGGTCAATGGCATAATCTCAAATTGTACTATTTATGAAGCCAACGATGGAAATGAGGCCATAGAAAAATATATAAATGAACAACCCGATCTTATCTTGATGGATATTCAAATGCCTAATAAAAATGGATATGAAGCTGTTGAAGAAATAAGAAAATTAAAAGATGCGGATAAAATTCCAATAATTGCTTTGACGGCAGGAATAATGGCTGGAGACAGGGAAAAATGTATAGCATCTGGAATGGATGATTATTTGCCAAAACCAATTATACAAACTGATCTGGAACAAATGCTTTATAAGTGGCTGAATGACTGATTTTTAATTAATTCACAAATAAAATAGTCTTAATTCACTTTCTTGTAACTCCAAACCGCAATTCCGTTCAAGACAAAAGCATAACCAACAACAATAAAAAACGGTCTCGAAATATCCGAAAACGTGGCTCCTTTCAGCATCACCATCCTAATAATTTCTACAAAATAGCGAATGGGATTGAGCAAAGTCAGGTTTTGTGCCCAAACCGGCATACTTTCTATAGGAGTAAATAATCCGCTCATCAAGATAAAAATAACGGTGAAAAACCAAGCCACAAACATCGCTTGTTGCTGCGTATCTGAATAGTTAGATATAATTAATCCAATGCCGAGAATAACCAATAAATAAATTGAAGTAAAGAAGTAAATCAAACCAATACTCCCTAAAATAGGAACGCTGAAAACGACTTTGGCAATGGTCAATCCTACTGTCAAAATCACTAAACCCAAAACCCAGAAAGGAAATAATTTTCCAATAATGAATTGGTATTTCTTGATGGGCGTAACATTGATTTGTTCCAAAGTTCCGATTTCTTTCTCCCGAACAATGTTCATCGAAGATAAAAACAAGGTGAGCATTGTAATCAACAACACCAAAATCCCAGGAACCATAAAAGTTTTATAGTTCAACGTATTGTTGTACCAAAACGAGGGAATCGTGACAATATTTATGGGTTGAATGTATGAAGCATCGTTGTATTGATACAATTGGGTTTGAATCTTTTGGTTAAATTCGCTTATGATTTGCGAAATATAAACATTCTCCACTCCTGCCGCTGCACCATCAATGGCGTTGATGCTTACCGATAGATTTGTAGTTTTTTCGGTAATTAAATTGCGTTCAAAATGATTGGGAATTTCGAGAATCACATCCACTTTCCCCTTTTGCATATTAAAATCGGCTTCTTTCTTAGATGTAAAACTTTCGATAATATTAAAATAGTTGGAAGCTTGAAACTTCGAAATCAATTCTCTGGAAGCCGCAGAATGATCGTTGTCGATATAGGAAAACTTGATGTTCTTGATTTCAAAACTCGCCGCATTCGATAAAATAAGCAATTGCACCAATGGCAAAACAAATATTATAGGAAGCATTGCTTTATTTCTAAAGATTTGTCGGTACTCCTTTTGGATGATGAATAGTATTGTTTTCATATTTATTTAACCTTTTTGCCACGAAGGCGCTAAGACGCAAAGTTTTTTTAATTTATTTGCCACAAAGGCACTAAGTTATTAGCCCACAGACCTGTCGGCAGACAGGCAGGTATAACGAATTGAACTGATTCACACGGATTTTTTTCTATTCTATTTGAATACTTAGGTTTATTTCTTTTTTAAACACATAGAATCATAGTTTAAATTAATATTAAAAGGCGTTTCACTTTATTAAAGTAAATCATAGTACTATGTGAATCCAAGAATTGGACTATCACTTCTTTTTTCTATGATTCTATGTGTTTCATTTTTTCTCTCTCACTTCTTAAAATTGTCTATTCTAATCTGATTTTATATTTCTTGACACTTACCCCAATAAAAAACACCGTCATTCCAACAAGAATCAAAGATTCTTTCCAAATTACACTTATTGTTGCTCCTTTGAGTAAAATAGCTTTAATGATGATGATAAACCACTTGGCAGGAATGATATTACTGATGATTTGCAATGGCAAAGGCATACTCATAACAGGAAAAATAAAACCCGAAAGTATGATGACAGGTAACATTAATCCCATCAAAGAAAGCATCATTGCCGTTTGTTGCGAATTGGAAACCGTAGAGATTAATATCCCTAACGAAAGTGCTGTCGTAATGAACAAAATACTTTCGAAAGCCAACAAAAATAGATTGCCTTCAACAGGCATTTTGAATACAAAAAATCCCAAAAGCAGAATAATTGTTGCATTGATGATGGAAAGAAAAATATAGGGAAACACCTTGCCAATAATGACTTGAAAAGGTTTTAAAGGCGAAACTAGTAATACTTCCATTGTTCCCAATTCTTTTTCCCTAGTGATGGAAATAGAAGTCATCATTGCCGAAACCAGCATCAAAATGATGGTCATAACGCCGGGAACAAAGTTGAAAACACTTTTTAATTCGGGATTGTAATACAACTGAGTTTGTGTTTGTATTTGATGACTCGGTTTGTTGCTTTTATTAATTTCCTGAGTGTAATTCTGTAAAATAGCGTTGACATAATTCGCAATCGTATTGGCAATATTGGGGTCGGTGGCATCCGTGATCACTTGTACTTTGGCTTGTTTTAACGTTTGCATATTCTTGATAAAATCCTTTTCGAATACCAAGATTGCTTTTACTTTCCCTTTTTTGAAAACGCTTTCGATTTGGTTTTCGTTGATAATATCTTGCTCAATATTAAAATAGTTGGAAGCACTAATTTTATTAATTATTTTTTGGGTTTCACTGTCTTTCGATTTGTCCAAAATAGCAATATTCACATTGTTGATTTCGTTGGTAATAGCAAAACCAAACAACATTATTTGGGCAATAGGCATCCCGAAAAGAATGAACATCGTGCGTTTGTCACGGAATATGTGATAGAATTCTTTTGTTACAAAACCGATGAATCTTTTCATTTTTGTCATTGCGAGGAACGAAGCAATCTCATCCTCTTTTATCATTATCTATTCTCAAAGTCTTAATTCTACTCAATATTTCTCGCCAATTTCAAGAAAACATCATTCATTGAGGCTACATTGTATTTAGCTTTCAAGTTTTTTGGTGTGTCCAAAGCTTCAATGACACCTTCGACCATTATAGAAACCCGGTCGCAATATTCGGCTTCGTCCATATAATGTGTGGTCACGAAAATGGTAGTTCCTTTGTCAGCTTCGGCATAAATCATTTCCCAAAATTGTCGTCTGGTAATGGGATCTACACCACCTGTGGGTTCATCCAAGAAGACAATTTTCGGTTCGTGCAATAAAGCCACAGAGAAGGATAATTTCTGTTTCCAGCCCAGTGGTAACGAACCCACAAGTTTATCAACGGAATCTTCGAGCCCCAATTTGGTTACCAACTGTACCGTTTTTTCCTTGATTTGAATCCTGCTTAATCCATAAATTCCACCAAAAAAAGTGATGTTTTCCTTAATCGTCAAATCGTCGTACATCGAAAACTTTTGACTCATATAACCAATGCTTCTCTTAACCATTTCCGTGTTGGTTTTTACGTCAAAACCAGCCACTAAAGCCTCTCCAGATGTTGGTTTCGAAATCCCGATGAGCATTTTCATAGCCGTAGTTTTTCCGGCACCGTTAGCGCCAAGAAATCCAAAAATCTCTCCTTTATACACTTCAAAAGAAATACTTTTGACCGCCGTGAAGCTGCCAAATTGCTTGGTTAGATTTTGAACTGCTATTATTTTTTCATTATTCATTTATTATAAAAACATTATATATTTTTGAACCATTAAGGTATTAAGAAAATTAAGACAAAAACTTAATGAATCTTAATACCTTAATGGTTCAAATCATAAGTCCATAAAAACGTCTTCGATCGTTGTAATTGCTGGTTGTATCTTTATTTCGTGATGGTTTTTATTCGCTAAATATATTTCCAAATCATTACTATTAAAATCTGCATTTTTATCAATATAATGGATGTATTCTCCAAAAGCATAAACACTATATTGACTTGGAAAATTTTTCAAATCCTCAATCAATTGATGCCTGTTTTCGGTTCGAATATCATAAATTGTTTTATCGTATTTCTTGATGATGTTCTCTGGACTATCTATTTTTAAGATTTTTCCTTTTTGGATTAAAGCAATTCGGTCACACAAAGCTGCTTCGTCCATATAAGGCGTGGAAACCAAAATCGTGATACCTTTTTGTTGCAATCGCTTGAGCATTTCCCAAAATTCTTTTCGGGAAACGGGATCAACTCCTGTGGTGGGTTCATCTAAAAAAAGGACTTTTGGTTTGTGAATCAAGGCGCAACACAAAGCCAATTTCTGCTTCATTCCACCCGAAAGTGCTCCTGCCCTTCTGGTTTTGAATGGTTCAATTTGGACATATATTTCCCTGATTAAATCGTAATTTTCTTCAATCGTTGTTCCAAAAATTGTCGCAAAAAAAGTTAAGTTTTCTTCTACCGATAAATCTTGGTACAAGGAAAATTTCCCCGGCATATATCCTACCGAATTCCGAATGGCTTTATAATCCTTAATAACATCAAAACCGGCGACTGATGCAGAACCTTCATTTGCCAACAAAAGTGTAGTCAAAATTCTGAACATCGTAGTTTTACCTGCTCCATCAGGGCCAATCAGTCCAAACAATTCTCCTTCTTTTACATCAAAAGTAATAGCTTCAACAGCTTTGATTTTGTAGTAAGATTTAGAAATATTTTGGACTTGAATACTCATTATTTAATCACTAAAAAATTACTGTCTTCTTTAGCGTCAACCCAATGCTTTACATTGGGTTCAATATTTACATAATCTCCTGATTTTAATTCAATTGATTTGCCTTTTTCATCTTGAAAAACTCCCTCTCCCGATATACAAACTAATAGCGCAGGAACTTTTGTAATGTGTTCTTTCAATTGTCCGCCCGCAGCGATTTGCAAGGAAATTACTTTGCCTTCTTCTGCTGTGAAAAGCACATTTGTTTGAACTGGCTTATTTTCTGTGTGCAAGTTTTTTAAGTTCATCGTAATATATTTTTAAATTATTTTACCCATATTTCGGCAGGCATTCCTATTTTCAAACTGCCATTATTTTTCACTTTTACTTTAACGGCATAAACCAGATTCACCCGTTCTTCCTTGGTTTGCACTATTTTAGGAGTGAATTCAGCTGAAGAAGCAATCCAGGAAATCGTTCCCGGATAGGTTTTCATTTCTTTTTCAGCATCAATTTTTATGGTCACGTTTTGCCCAACTTTGATGTTTGACAATTGGGTTTCGCTCACATAAACTCGCAAAGTCATTTCCGAAATATCGGCAATTTTATAGATGGGTTTCCCGAAAACGGTCACTTCGTTGGGTTCGGCATATTTTGCCAAAACCGTTCCCCTTATCGGATTAATAATTTTGCTTTTTTGGATTTGATCATTTATTTTTTGGATTTGAACATCTATGGATTTCACTTCGTTGATGATGGGTGCATTCTGGGTTTCCACGCTTTTAATTTGTTCCTGAATAACGCTTACTTTCCCATCAATTTCATCGACTTGGCGTTTGGTTGCAGCATTTTCGGCAAACATATTCTGGATTCTTTTTTTCTCGATTTGTGCCGTTTTCAGTTGTTCTTGCAAGACTTTTCTTTGAGATAAAACATTAGCCGATTTCGAATAAACTGTGCTTTTAGAAGCAATTAATTGTTGCTTGTTGAAATACAATTGGGTTGTATCGATCAATCCCACTTGACTATTGGGTTCCAGAATATCGCCTTCTTCGAGTTTTAAATAGTTAATTTTCCCATTGGCTTCCGACGAAATAGTGACTTCGGTGGCTTCAAAATTCCCGTAACCATCAGCTTTGTCGTTGTTTTTGTTGCAGGAAAATAAACAGGCAAGCATTAAGAATGTGATTATTTTTTTCATTTTTATTGTATTTTCATTTCAAATTAGTACCCCTTAACAACTTGATAATTGGCTTTCGCCAAAGCCAATTGAATTTCGTGAATCTTCTGATTCGTTTTGGCTTCGTACAAATTCGTGAATTCTACCAAATATTCCGAAGTGGTAATTACACCGTTCTTTAATTGTGCATTGGCCGATTTTTCGACATATTCTCTTAAACTAATTATTTCAGCATCGTCTTTAATGATGGCTTCTGATTTTTGAATTTCGTTGCTCATCTCCTGTAATTGCAAGGAATTGTTGAGTAAAAATGTTTCTTTCTCGCTAGCAACAATATTTCTAGAAACTGTTAATGCGTCTTTTTCGGATTTGGATTTGTTCCAATCGAACACATTCCAATTGGCTTTTAAACCCACCAACAAAATGGGTTGAAATGAATTGTCAATCATATTCAATCCTGGATTTCCATAACCAGCAATTCCAAAGGCGTTTATTTTTGGTAAATTATTTTTGGAAATAACTGTTTTTGAAGCTTCTATTTGTTGGTTTTGAAAGTCAAAATATTTCAATTCCGGACGATTGTTTGTCGTTGTTTCTTCAGTAATTAGGATTGGTCTTTGCAAAATAGCCGTTTCAGGAATGGTGGTAAAAGTCAAGGAAGAAAGGTTTTCGAATAAGCGTTTTTTATCGAATTGAATTTCCGAAAGTTGTTGCTTAATTTTAAGGTTTTCGGCTTCCAAAACTTTTTCAGAGGCTGGAAGAATGGCGCCAAATTTGATTCCGGCATTTACTTCCTTTATTTTGGAAACCAATTGATCTTGCTTGAAAATTAGAATTTCTTTTCGTTCTTGCAAAAGTAAAATAGAAAAAAATAACTGATTGATTCGGGTTTTCAGTAGATACAAATTGACTTCAACTTGTTGCTGTTGGGTTTTAGTTTGAGCCGCTTTGAGCTTAGTATTGGCATCAATCAATCCACCGTTATAAATGAGCTGATTGACATCTAAAGTGGCGCGATATTGGTCTTTATTCAAAGGTTCAAGAAGAGGATTCGGAATTGTGGTCACCTGATTTTGGTAGGTTCCTTGTGCATTCAAATCTATTTTTGGGAGTTTTGCCGTTTGCAATGCATCCACTTCTAAATCGGATTTTTGTTTTAGCAAATCGATTTGTTTGGCTATTGGATAATTTTTATTGGACAAAGCATAACAATCTTCCAAGGTCAATGATTGCTGTGCATTGGAATAAAACACAAGCAATAAAAAGGATGTAATTAGTATTCTGTTCATCTTTTTATGGAATTTATAATTTGTTCGGCGATGCTAGTTTTTCGATCCTCCATCATTAGATTGAATTCCGTATCTGAAATTTGTAACATTCCTTTGACCATCATTTGTGCCGCAAAAGGAAAAACGGTCATCGAAATAATATTCATCAGAAGTTGTTTCGGATTGATGGGTTTTATGATTCCTTCTGTGATTTCTTTTTCGATTTGGGCAATCATCAAGGTTGGATTGGGTCTGTTTTCATTCTTTAAAAACGACATTACAAAAGCAGGATTATTGTTCATTTCTTGAATGACAAATTGAGGCAAATAGGGATTTAAAATTACAAATGAAATGTAACTATTCGTAAACTTTTTGATTTTATCAAAAACGCTATCGTTGGAATTAAAAATCAAATTAATTTGAGGTGCCAATTGACTGAAAGCATTCATAAAAACTGCTTCGAATAGCAATTGTTTATTCTTGAAACAATAATGCAACATTGCTTTGTTAATACCTGCTTCATCTGCAATTTCTTGCATTCTCGCACCTGAAAAACCTTTCTTTTGGAAAATAATTCGGGCTGCATTGAATATTTTTTCTTCGGTTGTCATTTTGATTTAACTATACGGTTTAACCATTTGGTTAACAAAGGTAAATAAAAAAAGTATTTCTCGGTGAAATACTTTAAAATATTAATATCCTGACAAATCAATTTTCATAATATTCCATTTTATAATCCCCGATTTGTTTTTCGTTATCGTGAATCATTTTTTTATGTTTGAAATAATTGAACACGCCAATTAAAAAAAGTATTAATGAACTGGTAAAAAAGAAAATTTCGATACCTAAACTATATTCTACTTGCAGCAAACTTTCCAAACTTAAACCGGCAATAAAGAAATACATCGACGTTCTCAAAAACGCCAAGAATGCCGTTTGATTCGCCAAGATCGTTCTTTGCAAAGCCAATTTCTCTCTTAAAATAAGGTCTTTATTTATGGATTTTTCAATCATCTATTCTTTCTTTTTGCGGGTTGAAAGGCCAAATGGCAAATACAATGGGCAAAAACTAATGAAGCTCGTGATTAAAAAGACAATCGCAAAAGCCAACAAAATCAAAGCGGCTGTACCTTCAATTGCTTTTGTAAAATACAAAATACCAATAACAATTGCAAAAATAATGCGAGAAATTCTGTCTGTCGAACCCATATTTTTTTTCATGATAGCGAAATATTTAAAGGATTAATATAGTATTATTTTTTTGATGATTTTACAAACATATTAAAAACTAATCCTCCCATTAAAGCACCATATAACGTACTGTTTAATGGTTTTGAAGTGATGGCACAAGTTCCAGAAGCACATCCCACATAAAGGTAATATAAATATCCCGCAATAGCGCCAACAACTACTCCTATTCCTGTAATGATAATTGCCTTTTTGGTCATTAGTTACTCTTTTCTACAATATTTTTTATAATTTCTTCTTTGGTCAAAACGCCAGATTGTCGCCAAAGCTGCTTTCCGTTTTGAAACAAAATCATAGTGGGAACACCACGAACTTGATATTTTGAAGACAAGGCTTGGTTTTTGTCCACATCGATTTTTAATATGGTAATGCGTTCTCCCAAACTATCCTTCACCTCTTTTAAAATGGGAGCCAACATTTTGCATGGACCGCACCAAGTGGCGAAAAAATCAATTAAAACTGGTTTTTCCGATTGGATAATATTTTCGAATGAATTGCTCATTTTTTAGAATATTTATTATTTGGAACTGCACAACCATTGGGTCCGCAGCCTAAATTGAAAATCACTTGAAATAAAAAGAACAAACCAAAAGCAATAAAAAACCAATTCTCAGTAGTATATGCTTGCACAAATAGAAACAACGCAAAAGCCAGTCTAGCCCAACGCATTAAATGCCAATTAGTAAATAACAATTGCTTCATTATTTTAAAGTTGTTGGACAAACATAGTTTGTAGTTTTTATGTCTGTTTTTTTAATGGAATTGAATCCGCCAGCCACATTAATTACGTTATGATATCCCCTCGCTTTTAAGATAGAAGCAGCAATCATAGAACGATAACCACCGGCACAATGCAAATAAAACTCCTCTTCTTTTGGAAATTCAGCTAAATGGTCGTTTATGGAGTCCAATGGTGTTGAAGGGACATCAACAATGTGTTCTGCGGTATATTCTCCCTCTTTTCGAACATCAAAAATGGATATTTTTTCATTTTCTTCTTCTGCTTCATCCAATACTTCTTCCAGCATTGCAGCCGAAACCGAATTGACGGTGTCGTATTCTAAACCTTCGTTTTTCCAAGTGTCAAAACCTCCTTTTAAATACCCCAAAGTATTATCATAACCCACTCTTGCCAATCTCAAAATGCTTTCCTCTTCCCTACCCAACGGAGTTATCAAAAGTATGGGCTGCTTGATGTCAGGAATTAAAGCCCCAACCCAAGGAGCAAAATCGCCATCGATACCAATAAAAATTGATTTAGGAATGTGCCCTTTGGCATAATCGTCCTGATGTCGGACATCTAGAATTACCGTATCAATTTCATTGGCCACCATTTCAAAGGTTTCGGCATCATAAGCTACGGCATCCTTGATAATGTCTTCTACATTTTCATAACCTTCTCTGTTAAGTTTTGCATTCAAGGGGAAATAAAGAGGTGGAGGCAATAATCCGTCGGTCACTTCCTGTATGAATTCTTTCTTGGTCATATTGGCACGAAGCGCATAATTGACTCTCTTTTGTTCCCCAATAGTACCAACGGTTTCTTTGCTTAAATTTTTCCCACAAGCACTTCCTGCTCCATGCGCTGGATATACAATTACGTCGTCGGCCAAAGTCATTACTTTGGATCTCAAACTATCGAATAAAATTCCAGCCAATTCTTCTTTGGTCATATTAGACACTTTTTGTGCCAAATCCGGACGACCTACATCGCCTAAAAATAAAGTGTCACCGCTAAAAAGCGCGTAATCCTTGCCGTCTTTGTCTTTCAAAAGATAACAAGAACTTTCCAAGGTATGTCCCGGAGTGTGCAAAACGGTTATGGTAATTTCTCCCAATTGAAAAACTTCTCCATCTTTGGCAATATGCGCCTCAAACTTGGTTTTTGCCGTAGGCCCATAAATGATTGGAGCACCTGTTTTCTCTGCCAATGTAACGTGTCCGCTTACAAAATCGGCGTGGAAATGGGTTTCAAAAATATATTTGATTTTCCCTTTATCCTTATTGGCCTTATCGATATAAGGTTGTACTTCGCGCAATGGATCAATAATGGCCACTTCGCCATTACTTTCAATATAATAGGCACCTTGCGCCAAACAACCTGTATAAATTTGTTCTATTTTCATTTTCAAAGTGTATTTATATTGTAAAATTATCTATTTTTTTGATTGGAATTCCCATCAATGGTAACTTTTAGTAAATTATTATGACCATAAAATTTCTCTCAGGATAATATAAATTCCCATAGTCAGCACAAACCACCCGAAACCAGTTTTGAGTTTTTCTTCTTTAACTTTTTTGGAAATAAAATTCCCTATAAAAATACCAAATATTGATGCCAATGTAAAGAACAACAACAATTCCCAATTGATGATTTGATTTCCCGTAATGTCTCCCGTAAAACCAATCAATGATTGAGAAGAAACTATGAAAAGCGAGGTTCCAACTGCCATTTTCATTGGAGTTTTGGCGAACAACAATAAGGTGGGAACAATCAAAAAACCTCCTCCAGCCCCCACAAATCCTGAAAGCAATCCAATAAGAATTCCTAGCAATGTTATTTTATAATAATTAAGCTTTTCATTCTCGAAAACAACTTTTTCTTTAAACGGTTTTATCATTCTCACCGAGGCAATAATCATTACAATGGCAAAAACTACCATAATCAGGATGGATTTACTCAAAGTAAAATGTTCCGTCGAAAAAATAACATCCGGAATTCTAGGAACAAGTACTTTTCGAGTAATAAAAACCGAAATTACCGCAGGAATTCCAAATAAAACTACTTTTTTGTAATCAACCAATTTCTGTTTGGCTTTGTGAATCCCACCCACCAAAGAAGTTGTGCCAATAATGAATAAGGAATAAGCTGTTGCCAATGTAGGTTCTATGCTCATCACATAAACCAAAATCGGAACTGAAAGTATGGAGCCGCCACTGCCCAACATTCCCAATGTTATACCGACAAACACGGCCAAAACGCATCCGATTATTTGGGAGATTTCCATTTATATAATTTTCAGATACAAAAGTAGGATTATTTTATCCCCAAGTCTGTAACAAATGTTACGGCTGTTTCAAAAGCACAATCGAAGAGCGGTTCAATTTAATTTTTCCTTTATTTTCCAATGCTTTCAACAAGCGGGAAACGACAACTCTAGACGTATGTAAGTCATAGGCAATCTCTTGATGGGTGTTGTTGATTTCGTTGGAATTGTTGATTTTAACTTTTTCTACGAGGTAGTTCATCAAGCGTTCATCCATATTCATAAACGCCAGATTGTCAATTGCTGAAAGCATTTCTTTTAAACGATTGTTGTAACTGTTGAAAACAAAATTTCTCCAACTTTTATACTTGCCCAACCATTCTTCCATTTTGCTTATGGGTATCATTACAACCGTTCCTTTGGTTTCGGCAACTGCCCTGATTTCACTTTTGGTTTCGCCTAAACAACAAGCCATTGTCATCGCACAAGTATCGCCTTTTTCTATAAAATACAGCAGCAATTCGCCTTCATCAAAGTCTTCTCTTAATATTTTGATAGCACCAGAAATCAGTAAAGGCATCTTTCGAATAGCATCGCCAAAATCAATAAGAACATCGCCTTCCTTAAAATCCCGCAGCAAGGAAGTTTCCGCTATTTCATCAATCAATTTATCTTCAAATATATAACCGTAAGTCTGTTGGAGTAGTTCTTTCATTGTCCCTTTTAATAAATGGTAAATTTCGTTAAAATTTTCCATTTGAAACCTAATAAATTAAAACACTTTGATTAATCCAATGGAGTTCTGCCAAAACATTGGCAACAGCTCTTTTTAACCGCAGATTCGCAGATTTTTTTGAAAATTGACTGAAAAAATCTGCGAATCTGTGGTTTTGAAACTAGTGAGTTGTCCTCGAAGTGTTTCCACTTTTATTTCAAATAGTTGGCTTTATGTAACAAAAGCTACAAACCAAGAGAAAGTGATGGACGAAATTTGCAATAGAATTAAACACCAATTAACCCGTAGGGTACAATTATTAAATTTTTAGAAATAAAAAAATGAAACGCATAAAACATAGAAAAAAGATTGAGATAGACCAATTCTTGGTTTCTCATAGCCTATGTATTCTAAAATTAAGTGAAACGACTAAATCAAATCAACATTAGCTATGTTTCTATGCGTTTAAAAAATATAAATTGAAATTAATCCAAAAGGTACAAATTAATAATCTACTGATGAAAATACTAATTATAGGTGGAGTTGCCGGCGGAGCCACTGCAGCAGCACGATTGAGAAGATTAAGCGATGAAAACGAAATCATCATTTTCGAAAAAGGAGAACACGTGAGTTTTGCCAACTGCGGACTTCCCTATCATATTGGTGGTGTCATCGAAGACCGCTCCAAATTGTTGTTGCACACCCCCACTTCCCTAAAAACAAGGTTCAATTTGGACGTCCGTGTTTTTAACGAGGTTTTGAAAATTGACAAAGAAGCCAAAACAGTTGAAGTAAGAAATCTTGTTACCAAAGAAATCTACACCGAATCTTATGACAAATTATTGCTGTCGCCTGGTGCAGAACCTTTCAGACCTAATATTCCCGGAATTAATTCAGACAAGATAATGACGTTGCGCAACGTGGCCGATATGGATCGAATCATTGCCAAAACCAAGGATTTGAAAAATATTGCTGTTGTAGGCGGTGGTTTCATCGGTTTGGAAGTAGCGGAGAATTTGGTCGAAAAAGGATTGAATGTCACCGTTGTCGAGTTGGGAAACCAAGTGATGGCTCCAGTTGATTATGAATTTGCCAAAATGGTACAACATCATGCCGCTGCCAAAAACCTGAATATTCTCGTAAATACTGGAGTTGAGGCTTTCGAAGAAAAAGGAAAAGAAATCGAATTAAAACTGAATACTGGCGAAAGCTTAGTCGCTGATGCCGTAATTTTTGCCATTGGTGTAAAACCCGAAAACGCCTTGGCAAAAGCCGCTGGACTCAATTTGGGTGTAACAGGCGGAATTGTGGTGAATGATTTTATGCAAACCTCGAATTCCGATATTTATGCTGTGGGCGATGCCATAGAAGTATCTCATTTTATCAATAAGGCCAAAGTTTTGATTTCGCTTGCTTGGCCAGCCAACAGACAAGGCCGAATCGTTGCCGACAATATCACTAGAGGTAACAAAATTCCTTATGCTGGGACTTTGGGAACTTCCATCATCAAATTTTTCGACTTGACTGTTGCCGCAACGGGACTCAACGAAAAACTATTGAAACGTTACAATATTCCCTATAGAACCGTGACCGTAACCCGAGGCAATCACGCCAGTTATTATCCCGGAGCGACGAATATTGTGTTGAAAATGAATTTTGGGGAAGATGGCACTATTTACGGAGCACAAGCCTTGGGTCAAGAAGGAGTTGACAAACGCATCGATGTTATTGCCACGGCCATCAAAGGGAATTTGACCATTCACGATTTGCAGGAAATAGAAATTGCTTATGCCCCACCCTACAATTCGGCCAAAGATCCCGTTAATATTCTGGGTTATGTGGCCGAAAATATGCTGAACGACGATGTCCGATTTGTCAATTACGATCAATTGGATGACTATCTTTCGACCGAAAAAGCGATTCTGATTGACGTAAGAACGAAAACCGAATTCGAAAACGGCGCTATTCCGAATGCCATCAATATGGATGTGGATACTTTGAGGGACAATCTGGATTTCTTTGACAAAAAAAAGAAATATGTTATTTACTGCCAGATTGGTTTGAGAGGCTATTTGGCACAACGCATCTTGAGAAACAACAATATCTATTCCGTGAATTTGAATGGTGGTTATGGACTTTGGAAACCTGTAAATAGTTAAAAAAATCTATCAAAATAAACTATCCATCAACATTCTTTATCGAATTGTTGGAGGGGCTTTTTCCTGCATTGTTACCAAAGCGTGAATTATACAATTCTTATCACAAATTCCATAAGACTTTCCTATGATTCAATACCTAAGTTTGCTTCTGCCGTTTCATACTATCTGATTAACGGTTTTTTAAATTACTTTAAAAAAAACACCATGGAAACAGCAACTAAAGGTTACGATTTAACGATCAGTGTCAACAACTTTAATTTATCCTATGATGATATTGGTGATGGTAGTATTCCCATAATCTTCTTGCATGGTTATCCTTTCGATAAAACAATGTGGCAAGGTCAACTTGATTTTTTTGAATCTTCCTACCGTTTAATTGCTTGCGATATTAGAGGATTTGGAAAATCTACAGATGAGAAATCGCACCTGAGTATGGATATGTTTGCAGATGATTTAGTAACGTTTATGGACAAGTTGTCTATTGACAAAGCTATTGTTTGCGGTTTATCTATGGGAGGTTTTATAACACTTAATGCAATGAAAAGGTTTCCAAGTCGCTTTGAGGCATTAATTTTATGTGATACACAATGTGTTGCCGACACTCCTGAAATCAAGGTAAAACGCAATATAAATATTGATGAAATAGAAGCTAATGGAGTCACTAATTTTAATGAAGGTTTTATAAAAAGTGTTTTTCACAAAGATTCATTGGCAAACAAAACAGAATTGGTCAAGCAATTGCGAAGTGTCGTGTTTTATAATTCCCAACACGTTATCAGTCAGGGATTGGTAGCATTGGGTGATCGCTCGGAAACATGCTCCAGCTTGAGCGAAATACACATTCCAACATTAATTATTTGTGGCAAAGGAGATCAAGTGACACCATTGGCACAATCTAAATTTATGCACAAACATATCAAAGGGTCAATACTTGAAGTAATTGAAAATGCAGGTCACGTATCCAATCTGGAACAACCCAAAGAATTTAACAAGCATCTAGAGGAGTTCTTGAATACCTTAAGTGGTTTTGATGTATTGCGTATTTGATTGGAAACCAAAACTAAATAATCACCTTTCGTCTGAGTCCATTAATGTTTACTAATTCCGTTTTTTATGAAATCCAAAATGACAAATCCAGTAAAATTTGCATCACTCCTTGGTTTGGTGATAATTTTTTTGAGCTTCATCGCGTACGGTTCATTGAACAGAATTTACAGCCTACCCGAAAATAACGTAACCAATGTCAAAAACACACTGATAAATACCGTTAAAACTGATGCTTCCTTGAGGGACAATATTGTGGATTTTGGAACTGAATTGTTAGGCAAACCTTATGTTTCTGGCGGTTGTAGCAAGGATGGGTTTGATTGTTCGGGATTTGTTTTCTATGTTTTTCAGCATTATAAAATTCTGGTGCCGCGGAGTTCATCACAATTCAATAATTTCGGGAAAGAAATTCCGATTGAAAAGGTCAAAAAAGGTGATATTCTGGTGTTTTTGAGTCCTACCCGAAATGTTATTGGTCATATTGGAATCGTTACAAATCCAAAAGGAAAAGAAAGTGATTTTATACACGCTTCCTCGGGAAAGGATATGAAAGTGATTATCACCAGTCTAAAAAAGGAAGGCTACGCTCGTAGATTTGTAAAAGCAGTAGATGTTATATCGACTTATTGATAAAAGAACTATGGCTTTCCACTAAGTTTTAGATTTTTAACTTTCTATTTTTCATAAAATTCTATTGGCAAATTGTCGGGGTCTGCGATAAAAGTAAAGCGTTTTTCGGTGAATTCATCTATTCGAATGGGTTCAGCTTCAATTTTGAATTTTTCTAAATGGGCAATGACTTTTTCCAAATCATCTACTTCAAAAGCAAGGTGTCTGAGTCCAGTTGCTTCTGGTCTTGAGGCTCTTTGTGGCGGATCAGGAAATGAAAATAGTTCAATAATGTAGGTGCCGTTGAGTGCCAAATCCAATTTATGGGAATCCCTGTTTTCTCGATACACTTCACGAATAATCTCCAATCCCAAGACTTCGGTATAGAATTTTTTGGATTTTTGATAATCTGAACAGATAATGGCAATATGATGGACTTTGTTTAGCATTTTTGTTTTTGTGTTGTAGTTGTTTTTCGTCATAGAATGCATAGCGGCCACTTCAGAGAGCTGGCTGTGTTTATTTTTTTTGCATTTTTAAGACATACTTGAATTTGTCATTTTTCACATATTTCTTTCAACTTGTCGAGTGCTTTTGGGTAGTTCTGGTTCATATAATCTATAAAATCTTCTGTGGTGTCTAAGTCAACTATAACAGTTGTACCCAGAAAGCTATCGAGGCTGATGTTTTCTTCGAAAGTATAGTTTTCAAATCCGTTTGCCCATTTTTCCACTTCTGGTCCTTCCGTAATTTCCTTGTCAGCTTTTAAAAGACCATAATGTTGAATCGAAACAAATCGGTTGGGAATGTTTTCAGCTATCTTGGAAACCATACCTCCCTTTTCCCCTTTCTCATCCACGAAAATAAATAGAATTTTATTTCCCTTGTCCCAACTTCCTTCAAAGGTAGATGTTGGGTTAAACAAAGAAGTCCATTGCTCATAAGTTGATTTACTGGTAATGCCAAGCATAAAATCATATATCTTGGTCACAGGCGCATTGATGCTTACTTTGAATTGTAACTTTTTCATAATTTTAATATTTGTTTAAATTATCCCGATAGCTATCGGGATCGAGTTGTTATTTTCCGTCATACTTAGCGGTCGTTTAACATAGCCTAAAGATAATTATTTTTTAGTTTGTCGGCTCATAGTAAAGCGTTACTGCACCACCACTAAAGGTTTTAGTCTTTATGAGTTTAAGAATAGTTCTGTCGTTTATGTTTTCAAACAATGGCAAACCGCTTCCTACAACAACAGGGTGAACACAAAGTTGGTATTCATCAATTAAATTAAGTTTCATTAGTTGTATAATTAAACTCCGACTGCCAACTAAAATGTCTTTGCCGGATTGTTGTTTGAGTTCTGAAACTTCTTCTTCAATAGGTTGATTTGACAATTTAGCACTGTCCCATCCTGTGTTTTTCAGTGTATGAGAAAAGACGATTTTGGGTATTTTGTCTATAGCCATAGCAAAGTCGTCCATTGATTTTTCACCTGAAGGATTTATTAGCAGCGTTTGCCAATATTGCATGAGTTGATAGGTTATCCTTCCATATAG
>JACMLU010000007.1 GCA_014379405.1 Flavobacterium sp.
ATTTTAATTCGAAATTTGCGGTCAATTTTTTGTACTTATTTTATTGGCTCCTTTTGGCATTTCGGGAATCCATTTCGGGACTTTTCCAAAAGTGATAAAATGGAAACCATTAGATAAAGCGGTCATAATTTTAGATCCAAGGATGGAATGGAAAAAGGAAACAACCTTTAGACCCACTCTCAAAACAGCAGTTGTTTCAGCCATATGAGAACCAATAAAAGCGGCTACTTTTTTATCGCCTGCATTTAGATTATCGGCACGCCATTCTTTCACAAATTTTCCGGTGTCGATATAAACAGGACAAGCCAAGGCACAAAGTCCATCAGTAGCACAGGTTTCGTCCAGTTGATAGGTTACATCTTTTCGAATGTCAGCCAATCGCTCAGGGTCGTCATTGGATTCTTCTAATCGGCTAATTTCTCGTGCAATTACAATTCTTTGGCGTGGTGATAAGGTCAAACTTTCGGAAACGCAATGCGATTCACAAAATCCACATTCCATACATTTGTCAACGATGGCGTGAGATTCGGGCATTGGTTTCAAGTTTTTGAGATGTGCTTTGGGATCGGGATTGATTAAAACATCGGGATTGATTTTGTTATTCGGATCAAAAATGTTTTTGATGCGTTTCATAATTTCGTAAGCCGCAGTTCCCCATTCTTTCTCCACAAAAGGTGCCATATTTCGTCCTGTTCCGTGTTCGGCTTTTAACGAACCATTAAATCGATTTACCACTAAATCTGCCAATTCTTCCATCAGTTTTTCGTAGCGATCGATTTCGGATTGGTTTGAAAAGTCTTGGGAAAATACAAAATGCAGATTGCCTTCCAAAGCGTGACCAAACAAAACGGCGTCTTGGTATTCGTATTTTTTGAACAAATCTTTCAATGCCAAACAAGCATCGGCGAGTTGTGGCAAAGGAAAAGCGACATCTTCAATAATAACTGAAGTTCCGTTTTTTCGCAGACCACCAACCGTTGGCAACAAGCCTTTTCGAGCTTTCCAATTGAAATAATATTGTTTAGGATTGGATGTGAATTCATATTCCGAATAAGTTGGGATAGATTCAATTTCCAAACGGATTTTAAGCTGTTTCATCAGCATATTATCCAAATCATTGTCACGGCATTCGACCAACAAAGCACAAGCCGATTCAGGTAAGGTTCTGAAATATTCGGGTGCATCTGGATCGAATTCTACCGAGCGAATGGATTCCCTGTCCAATAATTCGACCGCAGCAACTGGTGCTGATTTCAATAAAATGGTGGCGTTGCAAGCGTCCTGAATCGTATTGAAAATAAGCAAAGAACAAGATTTAAATTTTTCGTCAATAACGGTTTTGAAAGTCACATTCGAAATAAAAGCCAAAGTTCCTTCCGATCCCACCATCAAATGTTTGATGATTTCAATAGGGTCTTGATAATCGACCAAGGCATTAATGCTGTAGCCCGTGGTATTCTTTATTTTGAATTTATTTTTGATGAAATGATACAAGGTTTCATCGTTTTTGATGGTATCTCTAAGACTTTCGATTTCTTGAATCAAAGCTGTATGATTGTTTTTGAAATCTTCAACACTTTTAGAATCGGCAGTGTCAAGAATAGTTCCGTCATTCAAAACAATTCGGATATCGGCTATGGTTTGATAGGAGTTTTGTGCCGTTCCGCAACACATTCCGCTGGCGTTATTAGCAACAATTCCGCCAATCATCGCAGCTCCGATGGAAGCTGGGTCGGGTCCAATTTTCAATCCGTGTGGTGCCAAGAAAGTATTGGCTCGAGCTCCTATAATTCCGGGTTCCAATTTTATTTTTTGGTTGTTTTCCAAAAGTTCAAAATTTTTCCAGCCGTGCGTTGCAACTACCAAAACCGAATCGGTAATCGCCTGACCCGATAAACTGGTTCCGGCTGCACGAAAAGTCAAAGCGATATCCAGTTTTTTGGCTTCTTTAATAATTTGGATTACTTCAGCTTCATTATGTGCCAGAATTACAATTTTTGGAATCAATCTATAAAAACTGGCATCGGTTCCATACGCCAAAGTTTGCAATGGATTGGTCAAAATACGTTTTGGGTCGATAGAAGCCGATAATATGTCTTTTAACTTTTGGTAAGAAGGAGCTAACATAGCAGATGTGTTTTTTAAAGTATTGTAATTTTAATTTCCAAAGAAATAGACCATTAAACCTGCTACAAAAATATAAAACAAGGCATAAGGTAGTGCTTTTTTCATAATTTCTCCCTCTTTACCTTGTTGACCACAAGCCGATGTTGCAATGGCAATACTTTGCGGCGATATGATTTTTCCTCCGGTTGCCCCAACTGTATTTGCGGCGGCAAACCAACTAGGTTCTGCCCCTATCTGATGCGCCACATTAGCTTGAAGTTTTCCAAATAAAATATTGGATGAAGTATCACTTCCTGTTAGAAAAGCTCCCAAACAACCGATAGCTGGAGCAAATAGTGGATAAAAAGTACCCGTTGCGGCGGCTAAAGCCAATCCTAAAACAGGAATCATTCCTGAAAAATCCATAATTGTAGATAAAATGATAAGGCTGATTACTGTAATGTACGTTTTTTTTAATTGAAGTATAGATTTCCAAAGAACAGAAAACAGATCTTTTGCAGATGCTCCTTGAAGAAGTCCTCCTAAAAATGTTCCAAGAAAAATTAAAATTCCACCATCAGTTAGCCAGAATATCTTCACCGTTTTGTCGATTCCATTTATAGTTAAAGTTATTGGAGTTGCACTTATCGATTGCAAGAAATTTCGAAAAGAATCAAACAATGGACTAGTACCTATTATGAAAAATAAGATCAATCCGTAAACAGACCAAGCATTAATTATCTCCGCATTTGTTTTCTTTTCGAGAGTTGAATTAACATCTTTTTTTGCCGTCATTTTCCCCCAAATCACGATTACAATAATTGAGGCGATACTACCTAATATTGCAGGGGTTTCAACCCCAATATAGAGTACGGAAAAATATTGAACGGCAATAGACACCCCTCCAACAACAAGGCTTAGCATGATGTTTTTCGGCAATGATTTTAAACTAGAATCGGTTAATGTAACAATGATAAAAGGAATAATTATCATTAAAGGAATTAATTGTAAAACTACTTCTGTGCCTAAACCGGTAAGATTTTCATAGCCAATTTCAACGGCAATAGCTTTTACTGGAACTCCTACTGCTCCAAAAGCAGTTGGGACACTATTGGAAAGTAGACTGACCAATGCCGAAAAAAGAGGCTTGTACCCTAGCCCAATTAAAATTGCTGCGGGTATGGCAACAGCTGTACCAAAACCAGCCATTCCCTCGAGCAAACCACCAAATCCCCAAGTAAGCAACAATACTTGAATCGTTTTATCTGTAGAAATATTGGAGAATTGAAATTTTAAAACTTCCATTTTTTTGGTAAAAACCACGACATTGTAGCTGTATATAGCCGTAATAATAATCAATATGATGGGGAATATCGCTTTTAAAGTGCCGTAAATCATCGAAAAACCAATAGATTTCAGTGAAAAATCAAACCCAAAGCTAGCAATTAAAATTGTAACTATAAGGGTCATAAAAGCACTTTTATCCCCTGAAACTTTAAGAAATCCAAGTAAGACAATCAATAAAACTACAGGAGTTATAGCAAGAATAATGTTTAAAATGTTCATTTGGGAGATGACTTATAAATTTGTAATTATATAGCTTTTAGCTAGTTTTTAATTCAAAAAATTTCACTAATTCAATAGCAAAAAAACAGGATTAACGTTTATTCTGTTACTTCAAATTTTACTTTTTGGTCATTGACATATAAGTAAAAATCACCCGCTTCGAATAATCGTTTTCCAGTAGCGTCTGTATAACTTAAATCGCGCATTGGTTCAATTTGAAAAGTATAAATTGTTTTTTCTCCAGATTTAATTTCTTTTTTCTCGAAAAACTTCAGTTCTTTAATTGGACGAGAAATAGAAGCAACAGGATCCGAAACGTACCAAAAAACCGTTTCTTTTCCATCCACTTTTCCATTATTCGCGACGGAAACTTCGACCATTATTTTTTGATTTTTATTAATTTTTGTTGCCGATAACTTTATTGGGCTATAATCGTATTTGGTATAACTTAAACCGTGTCCAAACCAATACAGAGGCTCCGTTGAAATATCTTGATAATCTCCTTGTTTGTCAAAAGGTCGAGCGCTTTGACGCATACTATAATACGTTGGTATTTGACCAGTTGTTAAAGGAAAAGTAATGGCTAATTTTGCTGAAGGATTTATTCTGCCTGACAATATTCCAGCCAAAGGAGTTCCACCTGCAATTCCTGGCTGCCAAATTTCGACAATAGCATCAACCAAAGGTTCTAATCGCACTAATTCCAAAGGTCGTCCATTTGACAATACTAATACGATTGGTTTGCCAGTTTTTTTTAGTTCTGCCACTAATTTTTCTTGAATTTCTGGTAAAGCAATGGTAGAACGAGATGCGTTCTCGCCACTCCAAGTTTTCTTTTCACCCAAGCAAAGTACTATTATATCGGACTCCTTAGCTTTTGCAACGGCTTCTGCAAAACCTGATTCGTTGGTTCCATCAAAATCACAACCTACTGCATAATTGATTGTTGCATTTTTAAACTCCTTTTGAATTCCTTCAAAAAGTGATTCAGCATCTTTTGATTTTCCATTAAATGACCAAGCGCCAATAATATTTTCTTTGTCTTTCGCCATTGGACCAATCAAAGCTATTTTTTTTACATTAGAATTGAAAGGCAAAGTATTGGATTTATTTTTTAATAGAACCATCGATTCTTCAGCTAGTTTTTGAGCTAATTCAACACTTTTAGGCTGTAAATAACGAGATTGATCTTCAACAATCTCAGTGTATGGATTATCAAATAAACCCAAATTAAATTTCACTCTTAGTACACGGGAAACAGCATCATTGATTGCCTGCATCGGTATTTTTTTTTCAGCAATTAATGCTGCAAAATTTTCCAAATAGATATTGTCTTTCATATCCATTTCCACGCCAGCCATAAATGCCTTTTGTCCTGCTTGCTTTTTATCCTTGGCAACACCTTGATAAACTAACTGTTCTATAGCATTCCAATCTGAAACCACAAAACCATTAAACTTCCATTGTTTCTTCAAAATTTCAGTTAGAGTGTAGTAATTTGCGGTTGCTGGCACACCGCTAATATCGTTAAAACCACTCATAACCGTTGCAGCTCCAGCATCAATACAGGCTTTATAAGGTGGTAAATAGGTTTCCCATAGTGACTGTGCCGACACATCGCTAAAACGATAATCACGTCCACCTTCACTCATACCATAGCCAACAAAATGTTTCAAACAAGCAGCAATAGAAAATGAATCAGACAAATTCTTTCCTTGATATCCTTTTACAGAAGCAACACCAAAAACGGCATTTACATATGGGTCTTCGCCATATCCCTCCGAAACTCTTCCCCAGCGTGCATCACGAGCCACATCGATCATTGGTGAAAAAGTCCAATCTACACCAGACAAAACAGATTCGCGAGCCGCTTCACTACAATTTAACTTTACTAATTCTGGATTCCAAGAGCAGGCTTGGGCAATAGAAATGGGGTAAACTGTACGAAATCCATGAATTACATCAAATCCAAAAAGAATAGGAATTCCAAGGCGGGTTTCTTCCATAGCCTTTTTTTGGATGGTGTTTCTTAAAACTGGATCGGCACTGAAATAAATTAGTGAACCAATTCCTGCAGGTAGCCCTTTTACTTCCGGACCTATATTATTCGGATTGTTATTGATACCAAAAGTATACTGATTCAATTGAAGAATTTTTTCTTCAATTGTCATTTTACTTAACAAATCGGATATTCTTTTTTCAACCGGAGCTGTTTTATTTTTATAAACAGGAACTTGAGCAAAAATTAAATTTGACAAAAGAACACTAAATACAATTGCTATTTTTTTCATTCTTATTTTGATTATATTTTATTTTTAATTTAATTGATACTAAATACTATAGGTATTTCTCTTTTAATGATATTTAACTAATTAGTTTTTGGCTAAGATAATTAGGATAATTCCAATGACATACAACAGTAGCATTAAATATAAATTTCTATAGGTTGCTTTTGTAGCATTGGCAAATTCCTTCCAAATAAAAATCCCCCAAATAGCAGCAACAACAGTAGCTCCTTGTCCCAAACCATAAGAAATTGCTGGACCAGCTTTATCCGATGCAATAATATTAAAAGACATCCCTAAATGCCAAACTGCACCACCAAAAATACCTACCAAATGATCTTTGGCCGATCCTCTAAAGTAATCGCCAACACTTAGTTTTGTGCCCGAAAACGGGAAACGCATCAGTAAACCATTAAATATAAAATTACTGCAGACGATACCCACAGCAAATAATACTAAGGCAGTGTATGGTGTCAACTTGCCTGTTTCTGGCATTTCAAAATCGGTAGCCATCGAAACTGCTACATATTTATAAAAAAAGCCCATAAGAACACCCGCAACAATCGCCAATATCAATCCTTTTACAGAAAACGAACCCGTAACTTTAGAAATCTGTTGGTAAGCCCTAGCATTCAATAAAATGGCCAATGCAATCAATGCAACACCACCAAATAGCAGAAGAGCATTGCCTTGGGGATCAACAGAATAATTTACCAGAACCCCTAATATTAAAGCAATACCGATTCCTACAGGAAAAGCAACACTCATACCAGCAAGGGCAATGGCTGAAACCAACAGAATATTTGCCAGATTGAAAACAATTCCTCCAATGAATGCAGAGATCAAATTGCTATTGTCTGCTTGTTCGATATTTTCTAAAAAAGACATTCCTGTCACACCATTGCTTCCTAGTGTAAATGCCATTATTAATGACAAAATTAAAATCCCAAAAGCATAGTCCCAATAGAACAATTCAAAACGCCATTTAGCAGAGCTGAGTTTGGTAGTATTAGCCCATGAGCCCCAGCACAGCATTGTGATGAAACAAAATAATATGGCAGTAGTATAAGAATGAATTACAAACATAATCTGTTATTTAAATATTATAAAATAGTGATACTTTTCCAGTAGGCACTGCCTCCCTGTTTATTGCTTCCTTTAATTAATACGTTCTGAAAAAGACGAATTTTTACTTCTTGTCCTTGAAATTTTGTTAAATCAACATTAACTTCCTGCCATTTGGCACTCTCAGAAATGGACTCAATAACAGTAGTGTTTAATTTTTCGTCATCAACATAGACAATAAGTTCCCAAGGTTTTCCTATTTCAGATGCCACTTTAATAGTCAACTGCTTTTGGTCTTCTAATTTTATGGTTTGATTAAGGTTAAGCCTTCTTACTTCATCCCTTGGATACGTAACCAAAATATTTTCATTGACATCTAAGTAAGTTCCCCCTTTTGGTCCAAAAAAACCAGCTCCAACTAATTGCCAGGAAGGATTCCAAGTCTTTGTATAATCCGCTAAAGAAAAAAGTTCTGCCGCTTGGGGAATTATTGGTTCAATTGGAATCAACATCATATTACCTGATTTGGAACCGCCATTTAGCAAAACAATCTTTTCGCCAATTTTTGCTGTCCGTTTTCCCAGTTCCGAAATACTTTCGTTAATGGCTGGGTTAAACTCTACTTTACCCATTTTATCTCCTTTTATTGTGTCACCTATTTCTTCCATCAATCCCTTCGGAATACCTTCAGTTCCTTTCATTGCCATAATGACTCCAATGGCATTTGCAGCATTACAATCAGAATCTGTAAAATCAAGACTTCGGGATGCTAAATTAACTGTCTTTAAAAAATCAGCTTCACCAAACCATAAACAAGCAGCTATGATTCCACCATTTGCTACAGCATTATTGGTATTTGGATATTCAATATGCCATCTTTGTTCTATTGCCTCTAGTACATCTTGAGCAGAACTTCCTTTGTCTGCCATTTCGATTACCATATTTAGACATTGTCTGTAAGGAGATTTTTCGTCTATCATTGAAGCGGCTTTACGAACAATTGTTTTGGTGTCTTTTTCCATAAAACCCAAACTAATTGCAGTTGCTACAAAAACAGCACCATCAACTCCTTCTGCATATCCGTTCACGTGACCATATTCTCTGGCCATTTTAGCAGCAACATTGGGTATGCCTGGTGACAATGCTCCATATACATCAGCACTAAATTGTGGACCAATTGTAAACCAAAATCGATTATATAGCGGATGCCCCGTCAAAGGAGATTTAATACCTTTATCTAATTGTTTCCTTGCCTCCGCACTAGAACCCCATGAGCCACATTTATTTAATCTCCACATCTCTCCCAATTGTGCAGCGGTCATTTCGGGACCATATTTTTCAAAACCTTTCACGGCGATCATCTCGTAATACCAATCATCATCCAAAACACGTGAACGTAAGTCTGGATTGATGTGGTCAATCCATTTTACGCTCGCCACTGAATGTTCTGCAGGCAATGCCATAAGAGTTGCGATAATTTGCCCTGCCCAAATGGCGTGTACTTTGTCATTATATTCAGCTAAAGAAATTTTAAAACCTTCTTTTTTGACATTAGAATTACTGATTTTATTTTCCTGAGCAAAGAGAGTTGTGAGAAACAGACAGGAAATACAAATTGAAAAGATATTTTTCATAAGTACAAAGATTTAATTAAACTTCTATTTCATTTCTTGCTGGTGCCGATGTTTGGGCTCCCATTCTGGTCACTGAAATAGCTGCTGCTTTACACGCAAATTCTACGGCTTCTTTCCAGTTTTTGCCTTCCGATAATGCCACAATTAACGCTCCATTAAATACATCTCCGGCAGCTGTTGTATCAACAGCTTTTACTTTCCTTGATTCTATGATTCCTGTAAAAGATTCGGTTGATAAATAGGCTCCTTTACTACCTAAAGTAATGATGCTGTTTTGAACTCCTTTTGCTTTAAAAATTTCGCATGCTTGTCTGGCAGTAAGTTCATCGATGACTTTAATTCCAGTTAGTAATTCGGTTTCAGTCTCATTTGGAGTAATTAAAAACAAACCATCATAAACTTCATCAGGTAGTGAGGTCGCAGGTGCTGGATTTAATACCAAATTCTTATTGTTTTCTTTGGCATATTTTACCAAATAAATGATGACTTCAACCGGTGTTTCTAATTGTGTAATAAACCAATTGGTTTCTCCTGCATTTTTAATGGCTTTTTCCACATCTTCTACACTCAATAAAGCATTGGCTCCTGAGGCTACTATAATTGAATTTTCTCCTTCTCCATTCACGGTAATAACTGCCACGCCCGTTGACGCTTTAGCATCTTGAACAATACTTGAAACATCAATATTCTCTTTGCGATAATGATCAATTGCATCATTTCCGAAAGTATCATTACCCAATTTACATACAAAAGTAACATCTCCTCCTGCCCTAGCAGCGGCAACTGCCTGATTGGCTCCTTTACCACCTTGAAAAATGTAAAAATCACCACCAAGCAGCGTTTCTCCTGGTTTTGGGAATCTTTCTGTTTTCAATACCATATCTGTATTGGAACTTCCTACTACAATTATTTTATTACTCATAGTTAATTATTTTGTTTTTATCCAAGTTGAAATTACTCCACCTGTTTGACTCGCATCCGCATAAGGTACCAATATGATGTTTTTGTTGTTGTTTTCAGCTGTAGCTTTAAGCTCAAATTTTTCAGTACCCACCCATTTATTTGGCAACGAATAAATAGTTGGCAATAACTCTATATTAGCTGTATTTACAGTAAGTTTATTTATATCGAGATCATTATTGAGACTTTGATCAAAAGCCATCACTTGAGGTCCACGCTGCAAAGCAACTTGATTGGGATAACTTTTACCTCCGTCCAAAACAATAGTTTTCATAGTAAAGCCAATTTCAATTTTATCGCCTTTTTTCCAAATTCTATTGATAGTGGTTAAATCTTCTTTAGCTATGGATTGCTTTTTACCATTAACTGTAATCGTAAAATCAGATGCCCAATAGGGCTTTCTAAATTCTAATGGAAACTGTTGTTTACTGTTTTCTTGCACACTAATAGCAACTTTTTCATTCTTTAAAAAATTACCTTTTGTTACAAATGTTATTTTTTGATTCCCTATCAAAGTAGAATACGTTCCTGGCTGATACAACAGAAAAGCAGGATTGTTGTTTAATTTTCCATTTCCAAAAAGAGGGATCATGGCTATTCCTCTTGGCACACTACTCATACAGCAGGTAATTACGGTACGGAAAGGTTTTTTTCCAACCAATGGAGTATAATAGCTCACAGCTCCAGTCTGTGGATTTTCTGCTCCAGTTAAATGATTATAAACAGAGCGCTCCAATTCATCTAAATATTTCATTTGACCTGTGATACAAAAAAGCTGATAATTAAGCTGAACCCAGGTAGTAGTCACACAGCCCTCCCCCATATTATCCTTATGGCTGCCCGGCAGAACATGATCGTCTTGAAAATGCTCGAAAGAACTTGTGGTCCCGGTAATATAAAGTCGGCTTTTCACAATATCATTCCAGGCCGTTTGGATTGGTTTTAAAAATTGATTATCATTAGTTAAACGATACAATTTTACAATTCCTAAAAAATTAGACATCATTTCATAGGCTTTGGCATTGGCAACCTTGTCCACTCTTCCTTCTGAGTTCAAAGTAGTAATAATTCGAGGACCTCCTGGATTATCAAAACTTTTTACCAGACTGTAACAATAGTCAAGGTATTTCTTATCTCCTGAAAAACGATAAAGCTCAGCCATAGATTCTAGAATACAAGTCGCAGCCATTCCAACGTGTCCTCCCGCTTTTACAATGTCTTTTTGGCCTTTTTCTGTGCCAAAAGTCTGCATTATTAAATTTCCAATTTTTTCACTTGAGGCCAAAGCGGGTTTGAATCCAGTAAGTTCATAATAGCGTAATAATCCCATTAAATCATAGCGATGACTCCATACATCCCAGCTAGTCCAATGACTATCCATATCATAAGTACCCAGATACCCATCTGCCAATTGAGCGCCAATAAGCTGTTGTGCTGTTCTGTCAATTTGATTTTTTAATTCTGGGTTTGCTTGATTATCATAAGCATTACAGGCTGCTTCCAAAAATTTACCAACATGTTCCCCAATCCAAGAATGGTTACCCGGGCGATTAATAAAACCCGCTAATAACGCTTCTTCATCCACTTTGTGTAGACGCAATTCTGTATTGGCTTTAAGCCTTTCTCCCAACCATCCATCAATTACAATTTTATTTAAGTCTGCAGGAAAATATTTTTGTGTTGCTTTGTATTTAACAATTGGTAAAACTGGCTTGTAGATTATATTTTCATAACCATATTCTGCATTCCATTGATTGGTGTATTCAAATGAAGCAACAGTTAATGTATATACTATTTTCAAAAAAGGAGATCCCGATTTGTAAGGAAAATTAATTTGATTTTCTCCAACAGCAAGAAGAATTTCTTTATTTGCGGTATGAACTTTTGTTCCTTGAAAATTATAGAAATCTGCCTGCAACACTCCTGCAATCTGTTTTGGAGATTTGTTTAGGATTTCTAATTGATATTCAAAATCTTTATTTTGCACTGGAGCTTTTGCATCCCCATTTTTTATACTGGTTTTATAGGCAAAAAAGTTTGATGGAGCCGCAGCCATTAATGTAGGTGTTTTCGAAATTTTAAACGACCCCCAATGGCTAACCCTAATGGCAATAGTGTTTTCTTTATCCCATAAAATATCATCTTTTGAAACCAAATAATTCCTGTAAGTATCTCCTGAACCTGTTGCTCCAATCAACTTTCCATTTAGGTAGGTGTCATCGCTTTGAAGCACTTTTCCCATACTCAAGGTCAATAAACCGGTTTTCTCAAATTCGGATTTCAGAGAAGAAGGTATGATTACTTTTTTACGAATCCATAAGGTTCTATTAGCAGTTGTCTTGTGATCGTCGCTCCATTTCAAATCCGTCAAGTTTTCCCAAGAACTATCATTGAATTCCGATTGACTAAATTCTTTTTTATCTTCAAAAGTGATTTTCCAAGGCCTTTCAATGACAAAAGACTGGGCATTTACTGTAGCGCTTACCAAACAGAGAACTAGGGCTAGAATGGTAATTTTAAATTGATTCATAATTAATACTATTATATTTTATTGATTTTCAAAACTATTGCATCATTTGCTGGAATTGTAAACGAATCCGAAATGGGTAAATTTCCATACAATGCAGATTTCACTTTCCAACCTTCTTTTACCACAACATCCGACACGATATCTTCTGTGCTGTAATTGATAAGAATGATGACTTTTTCTTTAGCGTTAGTATCGTGTTCCGTTACCCCAATAAAAGGATTGGACTGCTTTAGCACTCGCTGCTCCATTAGTGGTTTGGCTATTTCCTTGTAAATAGCAGCATATTTAGGCTGCCCTTTATCAAAAGCACCTGTTGTTGTAGTCAAATTATTTTCTAGCGGAAATGTCAGCAAATAAATGAATCCTTTACCATAACTCGTTTTCAACAAAAGTGGATTGCCATCTTCCTCTGCAGCAATAACTGTTGTTTTTTTGGGGTCTATTTTTAATTTTCGTTCTGACTTTGAAGTAAAAATTAAGGGTTCTGAATTGATGTTAGCATTGAAAGCAATTGAACCTCTACGCTTTTCATTTACGGAAACTTCTATACCAAGTGGTTCATTAAAAGTAGGTAAATAAACATCGTCTAAAGACATATACAATGTTGAACCCGCTTTTACTTTATCTAATAATTTAAACCAATACTCTTTATAAAACGGATCGATTCCTTTCAAGGAAGGCAGTAAGTATAAAGGAGCATCAACTAAATCTTGATCCGCTTTTTGAAATTTAAAATCGAAACCGGCTTGCTTTGCCAATACAAAACTGGAATAGGCAACAGACCAAGTATCTTGTCCTTCTGTCAAAATGCAAACAGCTTCGGTTTTTCGAGCAGGCAATGTTTTAAAAGGCAGTTTATCAATAAAATTACTGAATGCTTTTAATTCATTCATTACCGGTTTTGGTTTTCTATCCTCTTGAATCAATCCTAATTCTGCCTCAACAGAAGCATAGTTATAAGGCGGATATTTAAAACTCAATTGATCGTATGCACACCACCAAAAAGTCCCCATACAATCGTGAGCCCAATTAGAGAATAAAGCCGTTCTTGCAAAAGCAGCTTTCTCTTTCTCTCCTCCTGTCATTGGTCCCATAACCCCAGTTTCTTCTGTTAACGCAGGTTTCCCTCCAATATCTCCGTATAATCTGGTTTCTGCAGCGGTATGCAAAATGGTACGCATCGTGTTTATTCCATCCTGACTGGTATATTTTGTCCACAAAGAATAAGGATGCGTAGTCAAAATATCGGTTGTAGCGGCTTGATCAATAATTCTCCAAGTGGCATTATTCTCGGCTTGTAAACTATGCATTCCAGAAACAATTGGCCTGGTATTGTCAACGCTTTTAATGGCTCCCGCAATTATGGAAGACCAAACATAAGCTTGATTGTTATTCTCTAATTTTTGCATTTCGTTGCACTCGTTTCCGAAATCCCAAGCTATAATAGCTGGTTTATTTTTTAATCGTTTTACAAAAGAAGTCACGAATTTTTGTTGCCAAACCAATGAAACTGGATCGGTCATTATATCTTTTCCCTCAAGAGCTGGTGGAACATAAAGCTGACCACTCATCCATCCAGTTACCAGTCCAACTACCAATTTCAAATTGTGTTTTTGAGCCAAATCGGCAAATACTTCAAAATGTTTCAATTGTTCTTCGCTCATGCCGTCACTTCCTGTTCCGGTTAAAGGCAAAGGTTGTTCGTCTTTAAAGGAAAAATATTTCACTTCACCACGTCCGGAATAAACAATATGAATCGGTTGAAAATCCGGCCACAGCGGAAAAACTCTTAAAACCTTTATACCGTTTTCGGATAGCTGTTTAAAATCCTGCTCAATAATTTCCGGCTTCCAATCCTTCCACATATGAGTTCCTGCGTGTGAGGACCAATAATTGACACCTACAGCAAATGTACCCGGAGTGGTGAGTAATTTTTCTTGTGCAAAAGCGAAATTGTATACGCAGCATACAAATAAAACGATGAGTTGTTTTAGTATACGCTGTGCAAAATTTCCAGTTCTTATAAACCCTTTGTTTTTCATTGGTTATTTTATATGCTGTAAACGAAATTTATTTAAATTTTATAATTATTCTCAAGCAAAGCCATCTGCTATTTTCTTGTCATTTCACCCATTATTACCTTAGCAAATGAGGTCTTTCTACAGATAATTTTATAATGAACTCGCCAAATAAGGTATTTGCCCAGGCAAACCATTTCCGTGTGAATTTGGTAGCATCATCCTTATAAAAGGCCTCATGCATAAACCCTGTACCGCCATGACTCTTCTTGAGCATGTCAATACATTGCTTTATTTCCATATCATCATTTGAAGTAAGACCACGCATAATAATGCTCATAGGCCAAATCATATCTCTGCCTACATGAGGACCTGTTATTCCCTCTGCCACTTTTCCTTTTGCATAATAAGGATGATTACCAGGTGTAAGTAAAAATTTTCTAGTGTTCATATATAACGGATTGTCAACACTTATTGCCCCTATGTATGGCAAGGATAAAAGACTAGGTATATTTGAATCATCAATAAGATAGCTGCTTCCAAATCCATCTATTTCGTAAGCTAATATTTCACCCGCCTTTTTATGGTTTATCACAGCATACTCTTTCAAGGCAGACTCCACTTCATTGGCAAGTTGCAAACATTGTGATGAAAAACTTAGATCTTGAAATTCCTTCTCTACTATTTCAGCTAGTTGACGTAGCGATACAACAGCAAAATAATTGGATGGAATTAAAAAAGGAAAAACAGTACCATCATCGGACGGTCTGAAAACAGAAGCTATTAACCCAATGGGATTTACAGGCGCACCAGCACCACTGCCAGCTGCGGTATCTGTAGGGCGATTAGTCACACGTTTGAAATTGTAAGAGCCGTTATTATTTTTACGCTGTTGATTTTTAAAAGTGGCCACAATCTCTTTCATTGCTTTCAACCAAGTGCTGTCAAAACATGATTTATCAGCACTTTGCTTCCAGTATCCATAAGCCAGCCTAATTACATAACATAAAGAATCCACCTCCCATTTTCTTTCATGAACACCAGGTTTCATCAACGTTTCATCATTATGCCCTTTTCTTTCCTGATCATTAAAAAATGCATTTGCATAGGGATCAATCAACACATAGTAAGCATGTCTGTTAATTACACCAGCAATCATTGTCTGCAGTTCTTTGTCGTTTTTCATTAAAGGTAGGTAAGGCCAAACCTGTGCAGAAGAGTCACGCAGCCACATAGCATCTATATCACCAGTAATAATGTAAGTATCCGGTTTATTATCTTTTATTGAAGCAAATACTGTAGTGTCAAGTGTATTGGGAAAACAATTATTAAACAGCCATACCAGCTCTTTATCCTTTATCTTTTTAGACACTTCCACTATTTCTTTTTCAACTGCTTTACTAACAAAACGCCTGTTCGCTAATGGCGGCCGCAATGACTCGTAATCAAAAACCGGTACTTTCGCAAACACCATTTCCGGCAAGAGTGAAATACCTAAACCAGTAAGCACAGTCCCTTTAATAAAATCTCTACGCTTGTACATTTTTATTTTGTATTAGTAAAATAAGGCAAACGATCCAAAGGCACATCTATACTGATAGTTTGTCCCCCTTTATGTTTCTTCCCTAAATCATCAATCCAATTTCCTTTGGGCAATTTGACTGTTCGTTTGTATCCCTTTTCGATCATCGGGCAAACTAAATATTTATCACCCAGCATAAATTGTGTATCGCAAGATTCGAATCCTTGACCAGGGAATGCATATTCTAGGTGACGAACAATTGGTTCGCCATCGGCTGCAGCTTTTTTGGCCAAAGTCACAATATAATCTCCCATTGAAGCATGCAGTTTTGCTGCTTTTCGAACGATTTTCAAATGCTTTTCATCCAAAACCCTCCAAGGTGCTACTGAGAATTGCATCATTGGCATTAAAGCTTGAATTTGGGCTGAGCGCACCATTAATTCTTGGTCGAATTTAGAGTAATCAATGTTTTCAAAATTAGATAATAAACCGCCTCCAATCATATCAGGACAAGTATAAGGATGCCCAATTAAACCAGCAGAAACCATATCAGGAATTAATATTTTTAATTCATCCCACGAATAACCTTTGTCTTGCAAGCGCTGTGCAAGGGGTTGATTCCCGTTTTTCCAGCCAGCACGAAATTCATTAAAATCAAATTCGGCACCTAATTTTCCAAATAATTCCGCCTGAATTGGACCGTTAGTATTTGTATCATCATTAGGAAAAACTTTTGAACCTTTGGAATAAAAATCAGAATCGACAGCATCAAATTTAAAGCCGTCAATATCATATGTAGTTTGCAATCCTTTTAATTTAGTTCTTAACCAATCAACAGCAAAGGGCTTTGAGAAATCCAAACAGCCGCTATAGCCGTTCCACCATTTTATAATTGCTGGTCTAGCACTATCTTTTTTTAGCACTACTGCTTTATTTTTGGCCAAATGACCAAACTCTTTACCATCTGGGCTAACAAATGGTGTCAACCAAAGCATTACTTTGAATCCCTTGGAATGCAGTTCATCCACCATCGCTTTAGGGTCTGAAAACTTGCTTGGGTCAAAATCAAAATTTCCATAATCCTTAGACCAAATATCATCAATCATAAAAACACCTGACGGGAAATCATTGGCCAAAATATCATTGGCATATTTCAATATCTTTTCCTGATTTTGATTATAATTAAGTTCAATCCACATATTGTACTGCGGCATTTTAAACATTAATTCATTGGGCATTTTTCCTGATGCGGGAAAATGCAATTTCATTGCGCCTAAATAAGCATCACGCAATGTTTTGCCAGAAGAGACTGCATTGATTTTTTCATATTTGGAATGCAAAGTCATATTTCCATCCTTAAATTCAAAGGCAAACGGCTGATCGCTCCAAACATAACGTCCTTTATTTGAAATCAAAAGTGGAGCTGCTTGATTTCCACGATTATCAATACTGAGATCATTCAACTTTTCATTGGGACCGTAAGGCTGAAAGGAAATATCCTTGAGAGGTGTGTTACAGAAAGCTTTTGCGGTGTATGCTCCATACCATTTTTCTTCGGACAGTGATTTTATTTCTGAAACATTTTCTTGTGAAAAAAGATTTAAAGAAAAAATAAAGGCTAGACAAATAAGGGCATTTTTTTTCATTTTTATTTTGTTTTAATACTATTGTAATTATGGGTTTTCAAATATTATTGTAGGTTTCCAATTAATTCAAGGTGCTGGTCAATAGCTTTATTTTATTGCAATAGAAACCAATAAAATTAATAGGCGTCAATCAATGTTTTGATTTCAATTCTTTTCCAATCAGATTTCAAATCTTTTGTTTTTACCTCTATTATTTTTTTTTCGTTAGGCAACAAGTCAAAATAATTATCACTAAATGCATTATCTACATTGGGTAAAAACAACCATACGCTTTTGGCCATCTTAGTGGTGCTTAATTCGATTGTCGTATCACTAATTTGCTTCATCTTTACTTTCACTTTAGAAAGTTCTAAATTTTTAGGTTTTTCAAAATAAAAATTGTTTTGAGAAACTTGTTTATTATCAGTCTGCAGCTTCAAATTAAGCACCACATTCTTCTTATTATTTAAATTAACTAATTCATTTTCCTTGAAGGACACAATATGGGTACTGCTGTTTTCAGGCAATAGCACCTCCATATTTTTGGATTTTAAAACTTTACCATTAAAATCCATAAGCGAAACTTGGACAATCGCATTTACAGATTTATAAACATCTGATATTGCAAATATTTTGATGCTATCTTTCTCTTTAACTGCCGATATAAGGTATTCATTAAAAGCGTGTTTAGTCATATACTGCTGCGCTTTCCATCGCCCGTAATAATCTATGCTGCTCCATGAAGCTACCGGCCAACAATCATCTATCTGCCAATTCAATGTGCCCATGCAATAAGGTTTGGCACGACGATGCGCTTCCAATGCTATTTTTATTCCTTCCGCTTGAAGAATTTGACCAACATAGAGGAAATTTTCAAATTTTTTCGGAACGGTAAACATCTCTTTCATGTAATGTGTAATGGTTCCATTTCCTATTGTAGAACGCTGGTGGGCTGTCATTACTTCTGAATTTATATCATAATCCGAAGGAATTGTATATTTTTTTACGGTCTCAAGTTCTGGAAATGACTGAAATCCATATTCGCTCATAAATCTGCCAACGACTTCATTATACTTTTCAAATGGTTCTTTTCCCCACCAGACTCCCCAATAATGAATGTCACCTGAGGCGAGGTTAAATTTATATTTCATAGAGTAATTTTCGTAATTTGGTGAAGATGACCAATAGAATTTTTCATCATCATAAGCCTTAAGTACGCCCGGTAGCAGGGTATGAAAAACTTCATCATAGGTATTAAAAACACTAGCGGAATCCTTTGCTGTTTTAAAGTTATCTTTTGTATGCCCCCAAAATTTTTCATTAATGAATTGCGTGGCTTCATTATTACCACACCAAAGCGCAATGGAGGAATGATTTCTAAGGCGCTTAACATTGTATTTTGCCTCGGCAATAATATTCATTTTTACATCCTCCAGCGGTGCCACCATAGTACAGGCAAACATAAAATCTTGCCAAACTAAAATTCCTTTTTCATCACAAAGATCATAAAACAAATCATTTTCATAGATTCCTCCTCCCCAAACACGTAGCATGTTCATGTGTGAAGAAACGGCAGTATTAATAACATGCTCATAACGTTCTTTAGTAACCCGAGGTAAAAAATTATCTTGCGGAATATAATTCGCCCCTTTCATAAAGACAGGTTTTCCATTGACTTTAAAATAGAAAGATTTGCCTTTTTCGTCTGTTTGATTTACTAATTCAATTGTACGCAAGCCACGCTTTACTTCCCTACTTCCAATTTCAATATTTTTATCCAAAATGACAGCCCTGAACTTATAAAGTTTTTGATTACCCATACCGTTTGGCCACCACAATTGAATATCATTCATTTCAAATTTAGCAGCTACATTATTCTCTCCTTTAAAAACCATTATATTTTTAGTAATAATAGGAGTCTGGTTATCATCAACAAATAACTGTAATGTTTTTAATCCTTCGGAACTACTTGACAGGTTCATTTGTGCTTCTAGACTGGCATTATTTGCTTCTATTTTAAGCTGTTTGATAAATAAATCTTCAATATGAACTTTCTTCCACACCAATAATGTTACCGGTCGCCAAATACCCGAAGTTACAAAGCGTGGTCCCCAGTCCCAGCCATAATGATATCCCGCTTTCCTGGTAAAAGCGCTCAATCGTTTATCTGCTTGATCATTGTTGCTTACCGGCACTACATAAGGAAGACTATCATAAATAGGCATTGTCTTATTTAGCGGAGAATAAAATGTAATCGACAAATTATTCTGGCCTTTGATTAAATATTTTTTTATATCCGCTTTCCATAATAAAAACATATTATCTGCGGCGATTACTTTTGTGCCATTTATAAAAACATCTGCATAGGTATCAAGACCTTCAAACTGAATTTCAATTGCATCATTCTCTAAGAGTTGATCATCTGCGTGGAATTCCATTTTATACTCCCAATCAGAAGTGCCTATCCATTGTAAGTTTTTTTCATTGTTACGAAAAAAAGGGTCTTCAATTTTCTTGTTTTGAAGTAAATCCGTATGGACAGTACCAGGCACAACAGCTGTCATCCATTGGGTATCGCCTTTTTTTCTGAACTGCCAGTTGCTGTTAAGATCTACTTTTACTGTCTGAGCTGAAACGCTTCCAATGATCATCATCATTAACAAATAAATTCCTGATTTGAGCATATATTTTTTTACTGAAAGGTATTATTTTTATTTGTTTAAAATTGTAAATGTGCTACTAATACACTTAAAAACTATTTATATGCAAAATTTCAACAGTATGTGCTGGTACACACATACTATTGAATTTTACAGTATTTATAATATGCTTTTGATATATAAAATAAATTGAGCCGAATAAAATATAGAATATTTCATTAGAAGAAATAAATTCTCTCTTACTCCACTATCTAATTAAATATCAACGGAAAGACATTAAGCCCTCCTTAATATTATTTTTGAATAATTAATTTTTGAGTAGCATTTGCTCCTTCAACAAAATAAGTACCATTATTCAATTTATCCACATTTATAGTATTACTACCATTTTCCAATTTAAACTGATGTACTTTTTGTCCCAATACATTATAAACACTAAAACTTCCAGAAACCTCAGAATCGATATTCAAAATTCCTTTTGATGGATTTGGATACATGGACCAACTTTGTGCTTTTTTCTCAAAAGAAGAAGTAGATAAAATTCCTTGGGGAGTAAAAGCCACACCTCTAAATGCGTAGCCTGTTCCAGGAGTGGCTAGTGAAACATAAGATGTATAAGTCATAGAATTTGTCCTGCCACTATTATCTGTAATAGCAATTAAATCATTTGCTGTTGCGCCACCTACTGCTGTACCACTCCCTTTTATCGCATAGATTACGGGATCTCCTGTACCATTTAGTTTTCCAGTGATTTGAGCTAAACCACCATGTCCACCACCGTATGCATTGTTAGCAACTACTATAGTAGCAGTCGCGTCAACTGTAGGTGTTCCACCAATGAATGTAATTGTAGGAGAAAATAAAGTAGTTGAGGTGTGTCCCTGTACAAAAACCACGTCTGTTACAACACCTCCAGAAACAATGGCTGTTGCAGTTGGATATGTATTCCCAACGAAAACAAAATTTGCTGTACCAATTGTAACGTTAGTAGTAGTACTAAGCGTTGCTGTAGCATCAGTCGTACCGGCAGTTGCAACCCGATAACATTTATTATCAGTTCCTTTTACCACTTCGTCGGCCAAAAAAGCCGTGTTTGGAGCATAAACTCTACCTATAGTAACTGTAGGTGGCGTCACGTAACCAGAACCTCCAGATAATGAACTTATTTTTAAATTATATTGGCTATTGGCAGGTTTCCAATCGTTACCATTCCAATAGTATTTTTCTAGTCCTGTATTGACATTACTAAGATATAAAACATCAAAACCTGTACCGTTCCAATTTACGGCTGGATCCAAATCAAAAAACACAAATCCATCTGTACTTAAATTTGGAGACATATTAAAGGCAATTGCTTTAGTAGCCGTTCCTGTAACAGCAGTTGAACCTACTGGAATAACAGTAGATGTTGGTACTGAAGGAGTGTATGCATAAACATTTTCAAAAGCTCTAAGTGTAAATAATTGATTTCCAACAAAACCTGCAACTCTCCCTGGACCACTTGCTTCAACATAAGCAGGTGTAGTAGTTTGACCAAGTGTTGCATACCCCATATAGTTGGCATTAGCTCCTCCTGATGTAGAATTAGTTCCCGCATTCATCCAAAATTGATTACCATCAAAAGAAGTTACCCCACTCACTCCTACCACAGTTGGAAAGTTAGTTGTCGAATTATAGGTTCTATCTGAAGCAATTCTTATAATTTTTTTATTACCAGCATTAGCCGTTGTATTTGAAGTAGCAGCAGGCTGATCAAATCCCATAAAAACTAAGCATTTCCCATTTGCTGAAAGGCTAATTTGCCCCACAGCATTAGATGCACCTAGAGCAGTAACACCGGTTAAAGCTGTTGTACTAACGGGTGTTTGTGCAGTTCCAGTAGGCGCAAATTCTAATAAATTAACTAGTGTAGTACTAGTACTAGACAAGGCTGTTGAGCCATCACCTACCCTGGTTACCACTAGGTTTCCTGCCGAATACTGTGCCCGTGCACATAATGTGGTAATAAATAAGCCAACCAATAGTAGAATTCTTTTCATAACATTAAAATTTAAGGATTATTAAAATAGATTTCACAAATGTAGAAATTAAAATGTTTTAAATTACATCATTCTAAAAAAAAGTATTATATTTTATGATAATCATTTAATTTGCCACAAATTCATTAATAAACAAGATAAAACATTTTTTAATGACATTTCAAGCAATCTGGGGCAATAAGAAGGAAGATGCACATAAATAAAAAAAATGCATAAGTATACAAAAATCTCGGTTAATTTGAAAGGCATTATTCAGAACTTATAAACTCCACAAAATTCCCATCGGGATCTTGTATCAATACAAATTGACGTTTTGCATCGAGCATTGTTGGGGTTTGTCCAAGCGTTTTAATATTATTTTGATTAATTCTTTGTAAAACAGGTTGCAATGATTTTACATAAATGGTTAAGTATCGTATTCCATTTGAGTCGGGAAGATACTTTTGCTTCGAATGATCTGTTTTTTTATTAAAAGACATTAGTTTCAATTCCGTTGCATTTTCAATATTTTCCAGTTTCAATACTTTGATGTCAAATTTTTCTCCTTGGCTCAACCCCATTCTTTTTGCCTTATTGGAATCTATAACAAATTCCCTGACTTGTACCATCCCAACCACATTTGTATAAAAATCAATTGATTTATTGAGGTCTTCGGCTAGAATACCCAATGAAATAGTTGGTTTTAGAAAGTTGTTTTGTGCTTTCGCATTAAAAAATAATAATCCAAAAACAATAATATAAAAGGCAATAGATTTTTTTTTCATCTCACTAAAAATTAAAAAGCTGCCCATTTCATTTTTAAAATAAAATAGACAGCTTCATATCATTAAACTATAAATACTAGAAATTACGTTTTTCAAGGAATTTATCTAATTCTGGTCTAGTCATAGGCAGTTTCCCTTTATAAGAATCCAACCAAGCTCTAAAATCTTTTTTAATGTCTTCACTCCATTTACTGTCGATTATACCTGCAGTATATTTCCCTTCTTTGATGCGTTGTTGACCAAAAACATCAAACAATTCAGTTACTTCACCTGTTAAAACGATATGTTCTACCAAATGAGCAGGAACAAACACAACACCATCTTTTTTAGCCAAAACTGCATCACCTGGCAAAACAGTAGCTTCACCAATACGAATAGGCGCATTGATTGTAGTTAATAAAGTTTTACGCATATACGAAGGATCTGTACCTTTTACCCAAACGTTAAAACCTTCTACTTTTCGTAAATCTTCTGTATCTCTAATATGTCCGTAAACAATGGCACCTCGATGGGAACGAGCCCAAACTCCGTTACCCAAATTAGATCCAATTGCCGTTCCATAAGATTGTTTATTGTATCCATCCGCAACATAAAAGTCACCTTCAACCAAAGTGGTCATTGCCCAAGAAACGGTACGTCTTTGTTGGTACATACGTCCTTCAGCTTTTCCTTGCTCGAGCACTTGATCTTCAAGATCTGTGCGGGCGGGCATAAATTGAGCTGTTACGGCACGACCTGTCATTGCATTGTTTTTGTCTTGGTGTAATAGTTGCCAGTTTCCTTCAAACTGGTTGAAATAACCTTTTTCTATCAACTCCGCCCAAGCTTCTTCTAAAGTAATTGCTTTTAGACGTTCAAGTAAATTATCGGAAACTTTTGGACGTCCATCGGCAAAACGCTCCCCTTTCCATTCGACTGTTAGAGCCTTAATATATTCTGGCGATTGCATCACATTTTGAGCTTTGACAAACCCAAAAGCAAACAGTAATGTTACAAGTAAAAAATTCTTAGTTTTCATATTGAATGTGTTAATGTATAGTTTATTTATTATTTATAAATGGATGTTTGATCTTTAAAATCAACTTTTTTGGCTTCTTTTTCAACATATTTAAACCAATCTTTTTTCAGTTTGAAATATTTAGATTGATCCCAACCCACTCCAGTGTAATAAACAAAGGGGGTATTTGTTTTTACTTTTACAAGTACATATTCATCACCTCCATAAGAGGCATAGCCTGCAAAATCTTTTGGATTAACCAAAACTGCCGAGCCAATACTTCCGTGTTCAGGGCTTGTATTTTCCCAAGTTGCCAATGTAGCCTTTTTTTGATTTTTAACAATTTCAGGTTTTCCGTAGGTTGTAATACCCACGGCAATAATTATTTCTTGATTTTGATCACTTTTTATAGTACTAGTCACTTTGAAAAGATTGGTTCCCATACCCATTTCAATAATTTTCTTTTCCTCTAATTTCATCCCGGGAACATTCCAAGTTTGATAATTCAATTGAACTGCAATGCCATCGGTTTGATTTTTAATAAATCTATACGTATCGAAAGTTTCCGAAGCATACGGTTTATTGTCCACCCAAACTGCTATTGCTCCACAGCCTCTTAATTTACCCATATGATAAAAATCACAGCCTTCACCTCTATCGGTATGATAATCTTTCCCTTCAGCATTCAATTTGTACCAATTATCGATAATAGGATACTCTACTTTTTTTGTCCAAACATCGATACCATTACTCACTTTTGTGCGAACACTAGGTCCGTATAAGCGGTAGGCAATACGATCATTTTCCCAAGCCACATCACTTCCTCTATCAAATTTCATATAAGTCCTAACCGTCTTTGGAGAATCTACTATGGAATAAACACCCATTCTATTTAAAGGAGTTATTGTAGTTATTCCCATCTTAAGAGCTTGCGAAAAAGCTAATACAGCTGGGCCAAAAGAGTGATGATCATTGAAAACCCAAGGACGCAATTTATAATCATTTTTGGTGCCTTTGTTTGGTGCTAAACAGCTAAAACAAGTATGACTTACAGAACCATCGGTTCCGATGTATGAAGTATAGCCTTGTAAACCTAGTTTGAAATTATACATATATTTCTCGTCTAAAAGCTTTTTTTCTAACATAATTCCCAATCCATAAAGAATCAAACCGCTTCCAGACGTTTCTACATAAGAAGATTTATCGGTCATTTCTTGATGCCAAAGACCTTCTTTATTTTGATATTTTAATGTTGCCGAAAAAAACTGCTGTGCCAATGCAACAACTTCCTTGTGTTTTGGATGTGATTCTGGTAAATCTCGTGCCAAAATAGCTAGTGCAAATGCACCCCAACCATTACCACGACTCCAGTTATCTTCAGAAATACTGCCTTTACCATTAAACCCTCTTGCTTGGTGCAATAATCCTGTCTTATTATCCTTCAATATTTTGAATAATCCCAAGGTTTCGGTTACAGCCATATCGATGTAGGCTTGATTGCCTTCCTTAAGACCCGTATATAAAAGGTATGGTGTAACTGTAAAAGCAATGTCAATAAAAATCTTGTCGTCAGTAGTAAAATTAGCCGTTATCAAACCCTCAGGAGAACGCTTTTGATCTTTCATTAATTTCACAGCAGCTTTAGCAACTTGCTCATTTAATGAATTGGTTAATCCTTTATAGGCAACAAAAGCAGCTCCTGATCCACCTGCTTCATAAGTAAATAGACTGCCTTTGGCTTTTATTTCACCGTTACCAAATTTTATAAATTTTTTAATTACATCTTTTTGTAAATCATCATTACCGGGCAAAAGCGAAAATTCACTGATTCCGTGAAGCATTAAAGTCCCAGCATAAAAATCAAGTTCAGTATGTTTTAAACCTTGATTATAAACCGAACGAACAATTTCATTTGTATTATATTCTGTCTTATTTTGAGCAAAAACAGGTTTAATAAAAACAAAACAAACAAAAACAAAAGATAAAAGATATTTCATTAGTTAATTATTGTATTACTATTTTATAAGAAAATGAGAAACCATTAGAATTTGAAACATTTAGAATGTGCATTCCAATAAAATTTGAGCTAAAAAAATCAAATTCAAACTGTGCTCGAGCACAATATTAATCAATTAAAATAATAATTACAAACAATTAACCCAAAATATATTAATTCAATATAATTTATTGGAAATTTAAATGCGTATTCAAGGTGTGTTTTTCTTTAAAATAATTCAATTCACTTAAGGCTCAAATCTTGTCATAGTTGGCACAACTTTACCATCTATTTTTTTGACTTAAGAATTATTTTTCAAATCAAGTCTTGAAACTTTAACAACTCGTTTATTCTAAATTGTACCTTGCCTAAAACTCCAATTATTCCTCCACTTTTAGTATCGAAATTTATTCGTTGATAACCATCCCAATGACCTTCCATCGGCTCACCAAAGTTTGCTAAATCCTGTCGATAAGACATGATACTTTATCATTCCTCCATTATCTCTAAACAATCTGTACTGAGTTGAAACGCTATTTTACAATTTAAAAGTTCCTGTTTTAACCTCTTTGATAAATTCCCCATTTTTCCACTTTAGAATTATTTTCAATGGTACGTTTGTTTTTATGATTATAGAGGGTTTTTCAGTTTCATTTCTCCTTTTCTTGCACATTATATCCAACACCCCAGTTTTTCCGTAAGGATATTGTTTTACTCCGTACTCATCGGTTAGGCGAACATCTATCAAAAGTGTATTTTCGGGTACATTGGGTCTAATTCCAAAAACATATTCAAATAAGTCTGTTATTGGCACAAGACCTGTCCAGCCCACAAAATTCTTTCCATCGTTACCTTGTACTTTGTCTGGCGCATAATTTTCTCTGATGTCGTTGGTTTTGTTGAATACCTCCACAACATTATTTAGATGATTTAAAGCGATATCGTAAGCTAAAGAATTGAACTTGTATTTCGTTAGGCCTCGCAGAACCATGTAGTTTGTAGGTGCCCAAACAGCGCCATTCCAATAACCTCCATCGGGGTTAAAGTTGGGATGGTCAGCTGATAGAGTAGGAACACGATGAAGCCTATCAAACATCGTATTGTCAGATAAATGCCCCACAAATTTTTCAACTCTGTCTGGAGGAACTGTACCCGCCAATAAAGCCCAATAGGATGCAATACTTTTTACGTCGGAAAGAGTTCCATCTTGATATCGGTCGAAATAGAAACTTTTATCTGCATTCCACATATTGGCATTAATGAATTGATTCAAGCCCAAGATTTCCTTCTCTATGCTAGCCACATCGGCCTTACGATCCAACTTATTGGCCATCTCAATTAAAATTTTGCCAGCATAAACTTGCTGTAAAGAAATGTCAATCCACGACATAAAGCCATGACTCCATTCCGGACTAAAATTCTTGGGCATTCTAGGTTGGTTATCCATTCCACAACCCCAGCCACTTGAATAATAAGTGCCATCAGGCCACGAGCGGTATGTTTTAAACCATTCATGATAGGCTAAAAGTGCCGGAAATACTTTTGCCAATCTTTCCTTATCATTAAAATTTAAATAGTATTCCCATTCCGACCACGGCATGATATTGGGACCTGTACTGGAAGGGTCAAAACGTTCAAAACAATCAGTGCCATCACTTTCGCGTATCTCTCGACAAATAAAGCCATCGACATGTTGTTTTGCATAAAAATCATTTAGAGTATTTTGAAAGTTAAACACATTATTGGCGTATTTGCCAAACATGGTCATAAAACTACAATCCCACATAAAAATATGATTATTAAAAGCTGGATCAATAAACGGTGACACGAATCCGCTTTTTGGATTTACCTTTTTCAGGTTTGAAAAAGCAATTTCCCATGTCCTCCAATAACATTTTATAACATCGGGTCTGGAATTCCAAACGGGTTGCGGTAATTGATCTTTAATTGAAATAAACTTTGGTGGAGTTGTTGTGTCCACCTTCATGCCAATAAATGTATTTTGCTTTACAAATTCATTTTTTACATGGGTTTTGAAATAGGGTTGGCCAAAAACTGCTAAAGCCGAAAAATTCAAGATTACTAAAAAAATTGTGGATTTAAATTTCATTTTTATTTATTTTTTAATTGTATTTTTTGATTGTCAAAGGATTTTAATTAAAATTGATGAAAGCCTTGCGAAACAAAACTCAGAACTTCCGGAAGTGAATTACGCCAATACGACCAAGTATGTCCACCATCGCCTATGCGGAATTCGTGCGGAATTCCTTTTTTATTCATCAATGCATGCAATTTTGAATTTGTCTCACTTCGAGAATCGTCATCACCGCAATCGACATACCAACGAACGGCCTTAGTTTGGTCATTTGGCAAACTATTTACTAGCTCAAAACCATTGTATTTATAGTAGTAGGTTCTGACTTGTTCCTCGGTAAACGTTGGATAGGTTTTGGCGTACATCCCTTTAAATGCATCAAACTCCTGCAAACCATTTCCGGCACTTAGTGGGCAAGCTGACGAAAACAATTCAGGATGATGCAATGCATAAATAATGGTTCCACCACCGCCCATTGATAGACCAGCTATTGCCCGAAATCTTTTTTCGGTGTGCACCCGATAGGTTTTTTCAATAAAGGGGATTAATTCCTGAAAGAAAAAATCTTCATAATTAAAATTTCCATCAATGGTATTAAAATATCCCATTTTACCAGTTTTAGCATCAGGCATCACAATAATCATGGGGGTGGATTTGCCTTCGGCAATGGCTTTATCGGCAATCGGGTTAACTTCACCAAACTGTATCCAGCCTGTCTGGTCATCACCAGCGCCATGCAAAAGGTATAAAACTGGATATCTACGATTTGATGTCTCATAATCCGCAGGTAGATAAATGGAATATTTACGATCCATTTTAAGTATTTTACTCGGCAATGAAAGGTTGTCGAATACTTTACCTGTTTGCGCCTGCACAAACGGTGACAGTAATAAAAGTAGCAAAGCTAAAAGAGATGTGGTTTTCATGTTAAGTAATTTATGATTTGCAATTTCAGCAAAATAAATCCAAAAAAATTAGTAAGCCGAAAAGAATTATATTTAAGACTCGCCAAGACTGAGATGTCTTTTGGCATTAACCCTTTAGCTAAACTCATTTCCAATGGATTTAAATAGGTTTACAATTACTTCAGCGTTATTGTTGTAATCTTTAAAACTGTTTTGCTCAGTGGTAAAGAATTCAGCTTTATCAATAATCTACTTACACCTGGATTATCGGAATCTTGTGGTGCTTTTGATTTAGAAACATCTTCGATAAGGATTTCTGGTTTCAGTTTGGAATTTATCACTTCAATTTTCAATTTCATTGATTTACCATTTTGCTCCAATAATGCACCATAAGGCCGAAGACTAACTTTGGCTCCCGTTACCCATTGAAAAGTATATTCTACTCCTTTTTCACCTGTTTGCCATTCATCCTGAATGGTAATTGATTTATTGGGAAACATTTTTACCGTTCTGGAAACTTTCTCTACTTGCGATTTATAAAGTGAAGTGAGGTCAACAACATTACCAACAACCCCCTTTTTATCTGATAATTTACTGATTGTTGCCAAGCCCGAAACATCTTGTCTAGCATTATTGAATCGCAATATATTATGAGAATCCGGTCCTGGTCTGAAAGTGGTCCATCGGTTGCTGTCTTGTGAGTAATTCCACAAATCGAGTTTGGCAGCACGCATTTTGTCATAACTTTCGCCACCTAAATCCAGTGTCCAACGCACTCCATTGGCTTCAAGAATAAAACTGCCGACATCCATGTGTCCGTGCGAATTGTTTGGCGTTCCGCCTTTTATGGCTACATAGGAAGCTAAAGGATCATTCCAAGCCGAGCGAATTACCGCTATCGGCATATGACCATCGGCAGTCCAGTGCAATGGTAAAAAACTGTTTTTATCCATGGCTGGCAATTTTGGATCCCACCACAATACTTCCAATGCAAAATGTCTGCTGTGGCTTTTTTGAGCTTTAGAAAGCGTATCATTTAGTACTATGCTTTTGGCTAATGCAATACTATTTATTTCATCACGAGCCTCTACTCTACTTCCATTTTCTCGGGCAAACCAAAGCATAATGGGTTCAGAAGTATATCGTTCAGCAAGTGGCTTTGCTGACAATTGTGATCCTTCGTGTCCAGCATCTGAAAAAGGATATTCATACCCTGTTGGCCCAACAATTTGTGTAATAAAATTTGTTGTTTTCAAAAAACCTGGAAAAGATTCTATTTTGAAAGAAGACCCAAATACAGATCGCAGCGCTTCAATCATGACCACTTGAAAAGTGGTACCATAAGACCAATACGCTGTTCCTTCTGCATAAGTTCCATCTGGTGCATATACAGCTCCGTGATTGGGAATGTATTTGATGGAGCGTTCCACAATCTGACGAGCTAGTTTGGGTTCACTCTCATAAATGGCTAGAGCTCCTACCAAAAGACCTCCATTACAGACAGGATTCCAATTGAAGTTACCATTCAACCAACTTTTGTTCTCATTGCTTTCTTTTGCGTCAAGCGAAGGATTAATACCGTTTTTTATAATGGCTTGAGTAATCGTTTCTCTTTCGGCAGGTGTAAGGTCGTTGTACAGCCAATCATATCCCACACCAGCTGCCAAAGTTGCTTCGCCAACATCTAGAAAGTGCGTTGGACACCAGTCTGGTAATTCGGCCAATTGCATCAGCTCAGCTTTTGCACGTTCAAAATAGCGTTTGTCTCCAAAGACTCGGTAAGCCAACCCCAAAGTGAGTATCCTACCTTGAACATTGCGCACTTCACTAAATTTAAAACCGGTAGCAGGATATTCAATCTTAGCAGATTTCAAAGTCTTTTCTGCATTATTTTTCAATAACAACAATAGTTCTTTTGAAACCTCATCGTTTTGCAATTTCAACGATTCTATTCGGGAGTTGTTTGCAAACAACCGTGGATGAGCTGGTATATTTTTCCATTGTTTTTCGCTCGGGTACTCAGACACAAACTGTTGGGATACTTTATGAGATGTCAGATTGTTTTGCGCCGAGCTCTTTGCTACAACGAGCAACATCAACAGAAAAATACAGACATTTGCTTTTTTTAAATACATTTTATGTATTTTTTAAATTATATTAATTCTAACTTAATTCAGAAATGTCAAGAAGCCTTTTGCTTTGATCGTTTTTCCTTCGAAAATAATGTCTTCGTCCGAAAAATTGACCGCAATTCTATTTCCAGATGAAAAGACAGACTCCTGTACTTTGTGATCTGGTGTTACAAAACGATGAGAAATCAATTCATCATATCCGATTTTTTGCAACCAAGGACAAACATTTTTATAACTTTCAATAAAAGTAACTTTATGATCTTCCCATTGTTCGCGAGCTAAATTCCAAAGTGGCACTGAACCATAAAGCATATTAAAAAGGTCTTTTTTCCACCAAATTTCTGGATTATGGTGATTGCTATCTTCCCAGCGCCAGGATGTTACAACTGCATCGTGATAAACTAGTTCGTAAAGAGGTACGCGAGAATATTCGTTAATGGAATATTTTAAATATTTGTCTGGAGCCACTCTTGTTCCTAACATTTGAGTTGGACGCGAGTTGTTTTTCCAATTTCCAGTATAATAAATGGTGTTTTTATTGTCTATTTCGCTTCCCCACCAAGTGCGTTGCAACGTCATCATTCCGTGAACATACACACTATTGGAACCTAAAAAGTCTGCGCCCCATTCGCCACCCATAAATTGATGGTACTGATCCGTCAATAATTGATAATTTTTCTTAACCTCGTTTGCAAATTGTTCTCTGGTCAATGGGTGCTCGTCTGAATAGCATTCGAATAATCCATTGGCTTGATAAACATCTACAAAATAGGATTCGTGCGGATAATCTTTTAACTCTCGCTCTACTCTTTTGATGATTTCAGGACGAATGGCCAAAGGACAGGAAGTGTGTCCAAAATTATTGGAATAGGTTTTGCCGTCTTTGGTTCGAGCAGCCAATTCATTGAACTGTCCGGGATAAGACGTTCTTCCCAGATAAAGTCCTTGTCTAGTTTGTGCAAAACCATTTTTAACGGTATCCCTTAATTTCAAGTCAGTAAACAATTCATATCCTCCCGTGGCATAACCCAAAGCGGCTATCTTTTTATCATAACCTACTTCCGGATAAGGAGCGTGATTGGGATTCCAAATGACAAAAACTTTTTCTATGCCCGAATCCTTTAATTCTTGAGCAAAACTAACTTCGCGAGCATTGTCCCACACATAAAGATGCACTGCACCAATCATTTTTGCCAAAGCCGGCGTTTTTTTCTCGTTTTCTCTCAAGGTAATTACCTCATTCTTCTTCCAAATATGATCCCGATAGGTTTTTGCTTGTACAACATATCCTCCTTTATCAAAAAAATGATAAGTAACTTTACGGTCGTAACCAAATTTACTCAATGATGGCTGCCAAACCGTTGAGAACGTAATCAAACCATCCACTTTTTGTGTATGAAAATTGGCATCATACGGCGTTTCCAAAATGGCCATGTATCCAGTTTCAAACTGCTTGTCTACCATTCCCATCCAAGCCATTGCGGTGTTTCCTCCACAAAAAAACGGTCGTTCCTCCTTAGAACCAATTGGATATTCGGTGTCATCAACGGGGAGCAATAATCCTTCACTATCGGTTAACAGCAAATAATGATTCGTATCTGGCGTTTCAAAGGCTGATGGAAAATCAAAATTTTCTACCTGCAATTTTTTATCTGCAATTAGTTTTATTTCTAAAGCTGATTTTGAGTTTAGAGTATAGGTCACTTTAAACGGAAACTTTCCTGACAAACTAACTGTTATCTCATTTCCTTTAACCAAAGTTTTTTTAACCAAATACTTTTCCTTTAAGGGAGATTGATTCCAGACTTTATTACATCGCTTGTCTGCCACTTTCAAAAGTGCGGTTTGATCATCAAATTGCACCGTTAAGTTAGCATCGGAAATAGTCCAAACTTTTGAAAAAGCTTGAATTGAAATTAGGTTGAACAGAAATAGAAATACTATTTGTTTTTTCATTATTGTTTTTTTTATTGCAAAATTGAATTGTAAAATCACTTGCAGAATTAATTTTCCTTAAAATTATACTTGCTACTGAATACTTAATTTTTAAGTAAACTTTATGTCAGGTGATGAAGCTCCAACCATTATTGAAAAAGTATCAGGCTCCAAAACTCATTTCCGATGCTAAATTGTTTATACCCTAAATTCAGAAAGGAACTCGCTATTTATACTAACAACGCTTTGACACAATCAGCAGATTTATCCATTTTTATTTACCTTGTAACTCATCTTTAATTTCGTACAATGGCTGAACTTGATTGGTTACTTTTTCAGTAATTATAGGTTTTGCCAAACTAAAATTTTTGCGAGCAATAATGTTGCGTGAGGAAACACCTACTTGAACCGAATATTCACCGGCTTCGGCTATCCAGGCTGCTTTGGACGGAATATAAGAAGCCAAATCTTCAGCATTAATACTGAATTTAAGTGTTTGCGATTCACCCGGTTGTAGCAAGTTCGTTTTGGCAAACGCTTTCAGTTCCTTTGTCGGTTTATCAATGCTTTTTGCCGGAGCACTAATATAAAGTTGTACCACTTCTTTTCCGGCAACACTTCCCGAATTTTTCACAGTAATGGTTGCAGTGATTTGTTTGTTGAATTTCGTGGAACTCAACTTCAAATTGTCAAAGCTAAACTGAGTATACGACAGTCCGTAGCCAAATTCGTAAGCAGGTTTAATTTTGTAAGTGTCATAGTATCTGTAACCTACATAAATGCCCTCCTGATAAACCAAAGAATCCGGTTGGTCAGCCCACGATTTCGGGAAACTTTTGGATGAAGGCACATCGGTGTAAGTTTCAGGGAAAGTGATGGCTAGTTTGCCCGAAGGATTTACTTTGCCTGAAAGTATGTCGGCAATGGCATGTCCACCTTCTTGCCCAGGTTGCCAAGCCAGAAGTATGGCATCCGCATCTTCTTTCCATCCGGCCATATCTATTACACCGCCCAAATTTAGAACTACAACTGTCTTTTTGCCCAGACTTTTAAAAGCGGCCGAAACTAGTTTAATCAATTCTTTTTCGGCAGGCATTAGGTTGTAATTATTTTCTAAATTTCTATCCGAACCTTCACCAGCATTTTTGCCAATGGTAACAATGCCTATGTCGGCATTTTTTGCTTGTTCCATTATCTTCTCTTTCGACAGTACCAATTCGGGTATTTGTGGTCTTCCTGCTCCAGCATTTTTGGGTTTGGGTTGTTTGGCTTTATAATCAACTAAATAATTGAGATACAGATTTTCCAAATTTTTATCCAAGGTGTAATCTGCCTTTTTTAAGCCCTGTGCCATAGAAATTATATACGCTTTATTTACATCGCCACTTCCGGTACCTCCGGCAATTAAATCGTAACTTGTATTTCCAAAAGCAGCAATTTTATGTATTGTTTTTGCAAAAGGTAGAGTTTGAGCATTGTTTTTCAATAACACCATTCCTTCTGTGGCTGCTTGACGCGAAACCGCGGTATGCGCTACCAAGTCAGGCTTGTCAGAATATTGATATTTTCTGAAAGTAGGTGACAACAATACAACATTCAATAATTTTTCGATTCGTTCGTCTAATAACGACTCATCCATTTTCTTGTCTTCTATAGCTTTCAAAATACTATTGATTTGGTCTAGTCGCCCAGGCATAATGAGCGAGTGTCCAGCCAGAATTTGTTCAACGAAATTTTGCCCTGCGCCCCAATCCGTTACCACAAAACCCTTGAATTTCCACTCGTTACGGAGAATATCGATTACCAAATCCTTCCTTTCGGCAGTATACGTCCCATTCAGCTTATTATACGATGTCATTACTGTCCAAGGATTTGCATCCCGAACAGTCGTTTGAAACGCCTTGAGGTAAATTTCACGCAAAGCACGCTCACTAACAATGGAGTTGCTTTTCATCCGTTTGTTTTCGCTATTGTTGGCGGCTAGATGCTTGAGCGAAGTTCCAACCCCATTTGATTGTATCCCTTGAATGATGGCCGTTGCAGTTTTTCCTGTCACCAATGGATCTTCGGAGTAATATTCAAAATTGCGACCGTTCAGTGGATTACGTTGAATATTCACACCCGGTGCAAGTATGATATCTATGCCATACTCAAGCACTTCTTTACCAAAAGCTTCACCTATTTTTTTTACCATAATTGGGTTCCAGGTTGATGCCAATAAATTGCCCACAGGAAAGCCGGTTGCGTAATAGGTATTAATTGAATCGCCTTTTCTAATCGGAGAAATTCGTACTCCTGCAGGGCCATCGGCCATTACTAGTGAAGGAATGCCCAAACGCGGAATGGCGTACGATAGTCCAGCAGCTCCCGGCACTTGACGATCAGTAAAACCAATAATACCTTCCGAGGGATTAATACTTGCAGCATTGGTTGCACCTGAATAATTGGGGCCTACTACCATTCGGACTTTTTCGTCCAATGTCATGGCTGCAATTACTTCTTTTATTGAATTTTTACCCAATTGAGGCAACTTGTTGTTCCCGTTTTGTGCACTAATCGACAATGCACAAAGACTAACGTAAATAGATAGAAAGAATTTGAATATGAATTTCATGAATTATTTTTAATTAATGTAATTTTTAGCAATGAGTATTCCCAAGATGGCATTGTTTTGAATATCTGTATTCATCTACTTTGTGGCTCTAATAATAGCTTTAAAGCAGCCAATTGACCCTGCCTAAATGGTTAATTAATCCTCATTTGCTAGTTCTTCTTACTGAATGCTCAATTTTTCAGTAAATTTTATATCTGCTGAAGAAGCCCCAACCATTATTGAAAACGAACCAGGCTCTAAAACCCATTTCATATCTTTGTTATAAAACGAAAAATCCGTTGGAGTTAAAGTGAAATTTACAACCTGTTTTTCACCTTGTTTCAATGAAATTTTCGCAAAGCCTTTCAGCTCTTTTGCTGGTCTAGAAACGGAAGACACATCGTCTCCTACATACAATTGGATGACCTCTTCTCCTGCTACATTACCTGTATTTGAAACCTCTACACTAACATTTACAGATTGATTAGGGTTGATAATAGAACTTGATAATTTAAGATTCGAATAAGTAAATTGGGTATAACTCAAGCCATATCCAAAGGGGAATAGTGGTGTTGTAGGAATGTCTAAATATTTGTTATTCCACCGATTTGAATCGGTACCTAATTTTACATCGTGTGATGTTCTTTTGTAATTATAGAAAATTGGTATTTGCCCCGTATTTCTAGGAAAGGAAACTGTCAACTTACCTGATGGATTGTATTTACCAAGTAAAATATCAGCTACTGCTAAACCGCCCATTGTTCCTGGTTGCCAAGCTTCTAAAACTGCAATCGATTTTGAAGTGATATTTTGAATATCAAACGGACGACCATTTACAAGTACACTCACAATAGGCTTACCCGTTTTGCTAATAGCATTGATTAAGTCCTCTTGTGCTCCGGGCAAATTAATATTTGATATACTTCCACCTTCGCCACTCATCCAATATTCTTCACCCACGACTAAAATGACCAGATCCGATTCTGTTGCCAATTTTACTGCTGCAGGAATCAGCTCAAGTCCTTTTGGTTCAAAACCATCCAATTTCACACCCTCGGCATAGTTAATTTCAACAGAAGAGTCTACACTTTTCTTCAATCCTTCTAAAACAGAAACCACATCTTCATTTTTTCCTTGAGTATAATCTCCTCCTCCCCACCACGAACGCAAATCTTTCTGACTGTTAGCAAGTGGACCAATGACAGCAATTTTTTTGATACTTTTATTGAATGGTAATGAATTGTTCTCATTTTTTAAAAGCACCATACATTCACGAGCCGCTTTTCGGGCAAATTCCAAATGTTCAGCGCACATTAATGTCTCTTTCTCTCTTTTTACATCGAAAAATTTATACGGATCATCAAACAATCCTAATTTATACTTAGCTATTAAAACTCGTTTTACTGCTTGATCTATTGCTGAAACACTTACTTTACCTTCTTGAACCAATGCTGCAAGATGTTTTACAAACAATCCGCTGGTCATATCCATATCTACTTCTGCATTGATCGACTGTAAGACCGCCTCTTTTTCAGTAGCAGCAGTACCAATTTTTACTAAGTTACGAATGGTGCACCAGTCGGTAATAAGCATACCCTGGAAGCCTAACTCTTTACGCAGAATATCTTTCAGTAACTTTTGATTGGCAGTAGCTGGAATGCCGTCAAAAGTGGAGTAAGCAGACATTACACTTCCGACACCTGCATTAATGGCGGCTTTGAATGGCGGTAAATAGACTTCTCTCAAAGTTCTTTCTGAAAAATCAGCAATATTATAATCACGACCTGCCAATACGGCTCCATAACCCGCAAAGTGTTTTACACAAGCCATCACGTTTTGTCCACTAGACAAATCTTTGCCCTGAAAACCTTTTACTCTTGCCGCAGCTACAAAACTGGCATAATAGGGATCTTCGCCAGCACCTTCTACAATTCTTCCCCAACGAGGATCATTGGTAATATCAACCATTGGCGCATAGGTAAGATGGATACCACCTGCCGATGCTTCTTTGGCTGCAATACTAGCCGATTTTTCAATTGTTTCTAAATTCCATCCCGCAGATTCTGCGAGTGGTGAGGGAAAAATAGTTTTGTAACCGTGAATCACATCTTCTTGAAACATAATTGGAATTCCAAGCCTGGATTGCTCAACAGCAATCTTCTGCAATTGAAGGTTTTGTTTGGCACCATTACTTTTCAAAATATTGCCAATTTCTCCACGTTTAATCATTTCCGACAATGAATTTGTGCTGTTATCTTCATTGACAAAAGTGGCTAAATTAAGTTGTCCTACTTTTTCTTCTAAAGTCATTTTTTGAATTAAACCATTGACTTTTTTTTCCATCGTATTGGTATTTTGAGCTGTTATAACTCCGATTGAAAAAGTGAGGAACAGTCCTATTTTCAAGAATTTTGATTTCGCTTGATTACTTTTTTTCATTTTTAAATCTATTATTAATTGTTGTTTTTTATTTAATGTCAAATTATTTATCACTCATTGATGGTGGCACTGTCTTGAAACGAATTTCGAGATTGGCATCGGACAGTGTCCATACTTTGGAATACCCCGAGAATGAAATTGTTGCTAGAAATATAAAAATTAAAGTTTTTTTCATGGGATTAATTGAGAACTTTTATTTGTAATTTGTATAGTATTTTTTATTTTATAAAAAAAGTATTAAACGAATCTCCTTTAAGTAGGGGACTTATTGTTTCGTTGCCAACCTTTATTTTTATCGTTTTATCAAGCTTGCTTTGGTTGTACAAAACCAATACAATGCTCTTGTCAGGATTTATAAAAGCCAAAAAATTGTTGTAATTGCTTGTTTGCAATCGTTTTGCACCAGGCATTACGTAATGACTAAAGTGTTTCATTAAATAATACTCATAGTTAAATTTATAGGTTTGGTTGAGCGTATCTACACTCACCAATGAGTTTTGCTCCCAACCCCAAGTGCTTATTCCGCCTTGCTTTAACGATGTGTTCCAGTACATGTAAGCATTTGCCCCATTCGACAAATAATGTTTCATCAAGCCCCAAGAATATACGCAATAATCCCAACTGTTTTTACCATCTCCACATTCTTGTTCGGTTTGATAAATCGTTAGGTTGGGGTAACGATCGTGCAAACCGGCAATGGCATCTTTGCCAGCCCATTGCAACCCGATTCCTTTGATATGTTGATTTACTTTTTGATTTGTTAAGATACTGTCGGCCAGCGCTTCAATCCCGCTGTTCATTGTGCCCAAAAACACATCCACATTGTTGGCAGCCATTTGTGGGCCTAAATAATTTATAAACCGGCTAAGCCCAGCTGAAGTCCACGTACAACTTGGGAATATTTGAGCAGCTTTAAATTCGTTCTGGGGCATTATCATGCCAATGGGTATTCCTTGCTTTTTATAAGCTTTTATAAATTTTTTGAAGTACAACGAATATGCCTTGAAATATTTATCTTCCTGTATAAACATATCCTGATTTTCAGTTCCTTCCTGATCGGGTCTAAGTCCGTTGTTTATTTTCGTCGAAGTTTTCATCGCATAATGCTTGTTGTATTTCATCCATGAGGGTGGCGACCAGGGAGAAGCCCATATTTTTAACAATGGATTGTATTTTAGTGCGTTTTTGATAAATGGCACAAGTGTTTTCATGTCGTGGGCAATGCTGAAATTTTTCATTTCAAAATCGCCCTCTGTTTCGTTGTACGAATACCAGTCATTTGAAAAATCGTTAGCGCCAATCGGCATGCGACAAATGGTGAAATTTGCCCCAATACCGGGTGTAAATAGTTCATTGAAAATAACATCCCTATCGTTTTGGCTAAGTAGTTGCAACGAATTCCAACCAAGTTCATTAAAACATGTGCCAAAACCATCTATTGTTTGTAACTGCTTGTCTAATAGCATTTCAACATCATAACTGCCCGATAATGCTTCGGTAGTTAATCCTTTTTGTTCAATCCACTGTTGCGAAGAAGTACTCGATCTCCATTCAATATTTTTTTTCTGACCGTACGACATCAAACTGATTATCAAAACTGGAAAAAGTAAGTTAATTTTTCTCATATACATAATTATTTTTTTAAATTATTGTTCAAAAGCCCCTCGGTCTCTGGCTTTTCCCTTTGGACGTTTATTTCCCTCAATGTCGGTTGGTTGAGCCAAAACTTCACTACCCGAGTTCAAGCCTGCGCTACCTTTTTTCAGGCGGAAATTACTTTTTAGAATACTCCCAATTTCGCCGCGTTTTATTTTATCATTTAGAGAGTTTATGGAGTTCTTTTCATTGACATAGGTTGCTAAATTGAGCTGACCTATTTTTTCTTCTAAAGTCATTTTTTGCAGGTTCATATTGACTTTCTTTTCAATTGCAGCTGTGTTTTGTGCTGAAAGGATTCCTGTCGAAAATGTAATTAGGAATTCAACTTTCCAAATCCTTGGTTTTGTTTAATTCAGTTTTTTCATTTTTAATTTATATTAGGTTTGTAGTATACTTTTTATTTTTATTATCTAATGCATCTTACTTTAAAAATTATTCTCTGTATTCAATCAGATAGAACTAATTTTCTTTTTATTAATCACTCATAGATGGTGGTACTGTATTGAAACCCCAGATCGAAGGTTTTGATCCCATATCAAATTCAAATTTTGCCCCATTTACAATATCATCGTGTGTGAAAAATGATTTGTCGTAATTTTTACCATTGAGTTTAGCCGATTGAATGTAAATATTCTCTTCTGACGCATTTTTTGCTGAAATAATAAGGTCTTTTCCGCTTTCTAAATGGATGGTAGTTTCCGAACAACTTGGACTACCAATTATGTATAAATTCTGACCTGCCACAGGAAAAATACCCATTCTGCTCCACAGATACCAAGCCGAAGTAGTGCCACTATCATCATTCCCAGGTAAGCCATCGTATTGATCTGTAAAATTATCGGAAGTTGCTTTTCGAATAAATTTCTGTGTTAAATCTGGTCTGCCTGCCCAAACAAAAAGGTAAGCCTGCAACATACAAGGTTCGTTATACGCTTCGTAATGGTTGGAAACCGCATTGGTTAGGTTATTGATGAATTGTTCTTTTCCTCCATTTAAATCAATTAATCCTTTGATGTCGTGTGGAGTAGAAAAACTCCAAGTATAGGCATGTCCTTCATAATAATTGGGTCCGGTTTCGTTATTTAATGGATCGAATGGGGTAACCCAAGTACCATTTGCATTTTTTCCTCGCATCAATTTCAAATCATTATCCCAAAGATTTTTATACCAAAAACTTCTTTCTTTAAACATTTTTACCTCCTCTTTGTTTCCAAAACTTTTTGCCAATTGATAAGCGCAGAAGTCATTGTACACATATTCGAGTGTTCTGGAAACTGTTATTTTTTGATTGACATCAATGGGTATGTAATGATATTTGGAATAATAAGGTAAGGCAATTCTGCCGGCATGATCCACTTTATTATTCGTGAAGCTAGTATCTGTTGCATTCTTCTTTACTGCTTCGTATGCTAATTTATAATCTATAGCTTTGAGTTTTTTTGCAAAAGCATCGGCAAATAACACATCGGTATTGGTACCCACTTGACTGAATTCTCTTTGTAAACTACTGTGTGCATCAGCCAACCATCCATCATGTTTGTATACATCCAGCATAGTGTTCAACATATCGGTATGTTCCTTTGTGCTAATAAGAGTTAGCAATGGACTTACGGTTCTAAATAAATCCCACACACAAAGGAAATTCTCATAGTAGGGTCTTTTATAATCAAATACAGGATTTTCACCTGTCCAATCGTCCTGAGAGAGTAGTGCGTGATACAATGAAGTATAAAAAATTCGGCTATTGACCTCAGACATTCCTTTGACTTCAATTTTACGCAACTCCTTTTCCCATTGCATATTGGCTAGATTTTTAATTTGATCAAAATCCCAATGGGGTATTTCCTTTCCAACATTTTCTTGAGCTTGTTGGGTACTTATCATCGAAATACCAACTTTGAGATTTATTTGTTGCCCTTCTTTGGTTTTAAAATTCAAGTAGGCTCCAATCTCATTTCCATTCATATTATTTGCACCATCGTGTTTAATGCTATCAGACCAAGTTCCAAAAGAATCGAATGCTGTATCGAAAATAGCATAAAAATAAACCCTCCAAGGTTTTCTGGTTGATCGACCGCCGCTATAAGTTCCATAACCATAAACCGCATTTTTAGAAGGGTCAATATGTATTTCACCTCCTATTGGCTGGCTTGAATTCCAGTTTTTTGCAATGCCATAAAGCGTGGCTCCAGCATCAATTAAAATGTGTGAAGATTCGCTTTTTGGGAAAGTATATTTATGAAAACCCGAGTGAGCAGTAGAGGTTAGCTCAGCAGTTGTTCCATATTTTTTCAATTGCACCTTGTAATAACCCGGTGCTGCAATTTCTTCACCTTTATCCGAACTATGATTTAAGGATTCTATCTCGCCAGTAGTTGGCATAACCTGAATATTACCATACATTGGACCTCCCATTCCTGAGATATGCAAGTGCGAAAATCCTTCGATTTCCTTATCTTTTTTATATCCAGAAGCTCCGCTATTGTATTTAGTATCTGGCCCAAGTTTTACAAAACTGTGTGGTAAACAGGAACCTGCATAAACATTTCCTTCACCCAAAGTTCCAATGAAAGGATCTACGAAACGCGTTAATTTTTCTTCTGTAGCTTCCTGCGCAAAAGCACTTATCGCCAAGAATAAAAACGATATGGTTATTATGTTTCTCATTTAGATTTAATATAACAAAGTCTTTTATTTTTTGATTATAGGTGTATCTCCCATTACAAACTCAATTGTTCCTCCATTGGCAATTTCCCCGTGAGTGAACCAGAATTTATCCCATACTTTACCATTTATTTTACACGATTGAATGTAGATATTTTTATCCGATGCGTTTTTAGAGGTAATGGTCAATACTTTTCCATTACCGAGACGCATTTTGGCTTTAGGGAATGAGCCACCAGTTAAGTAATACTTATCTTGTCCTGCATTAGGAAAAAATCCCAAAGATGAAAATATATACCAACTACTCATGGCGCCACTGTCATCGTTTTCAATAGAGCCACTTTCGGTGAATTTCTCGTGCATTAACCTTCGTACATAAAAACTGGCAAGATCGTTACGTCCCGCATAATGAAAGCCATGAACTGCAAGAAATGCAGGTTCATTTCCATAATCAATAAGGTTATTATCAAAGCCGTGCTTCAATTTTTTTGCGAATTGCTCTTTCCCTCCCGAAAGCGCTACCAATTTTTCAAACTGGTGAGGAACAAAGTATGAGTAGGTCCAAGAACTGCCTTCATAAAAATAGTCATTCCAAGAACCCCAGTGCTTTTTTAAATCAATAGGAATAAACTCTCCTCCAATTTTTTTGGTAGTAACAAAACCTTTAAAACCATCGCTTTCTGCTTCAGGATTCCATAGATTAATCCACTTAGTGCTACGCTCTAAATATTTTTTATACTCTTCGGAGGTTCCCAAATTTTTAGCGAGTTGTGATGCACAGAAATCATTGTAAGCATATTCAAGAGTGAGCGAGCTACTCATTTTACCAGCTGGTATCCAACCGTACTCTTTATATACTTTACCGCTATCAGACTTTTCACGTGGAGTTCCCTGCCGTGCGTTCTCGGCATGATGTTTCAGTAGACCATATGCCTCTTTCCAGTCTACGCCTTTAACTACTTTTACATAAGCATCGGCTACGATGTTGTCAATATCATTTCCTCCCTGATCCTCACTTTTATCTTTCAGAGCCACGTAAGCATCATGAACCACCTTGTTTTTTTTCAACCTGGCAATAAAAGAATTTATGGTACCACTTACCATTTCCGGATGGGTAAGTACCTTTAAAGGATATAGTGTACGCCAAGTATCCCAAACAGCTAAATGATCGTCCCAAACTGGTACATCTTTATCAAAATCAGGCGCATCGTTGGTGCGGTTACGGGGCATAATAGAAGTATGATAAGACGCTGTATAAAATATTCGTTTATCTTTTTCTGAACCGCCTTGAACCTTAATTTTACTCAATTCTGTATTCCAAATCTTTTTTGCGTCTGCTTTTACTTTGGCATAATCCCAAGCCGGAATCTCTGCATTTAACCAGGCTGCTGCCTGATCTGTACTTTTAAAAGATACTGCAATCTTCATGTACACAGCTTCTTGATCGCTTGTCTTATATTGTACAAAAGCCCCAATACGGTCATTCGCCTGAGTTGATTTTTCAGTTAATTGCCCCTTGTTGATTTTTCCGTTAAACCAAGTTCCCACAGCTGCAGGTGCTTTGCTTAGACGGGCAGAGAAATACACTTTGTAAGGACCATCTGAAAAACCACCGGTATAAATACCAAATCCTTGTAATTCAGTGTTATTTACATTGGTAAAAGTTACACTGCCTTCTTCAAATTGTGCCCATTTACCTTTCATCGTTGTGGCTATATCAGCAATATGATGGCTTATATCCAATGCTATATGGGCATTATCTGTTTTAGGGAATGTAAAACGATAAATGGCCGAATGCACCGAAGGTGTAACATCAGTTTTGATGTTGTACCGGTCTAATTTTACAGAGTATTCAAATGGTTTTGCTGTTTCGCTGGATTGAGGAGAATCATGTTCTGTCTCACCAACAGCTAAGCCCACCTGTGGCGAAATTAATAAGTTGCCATATTTACCCCAGCCAGCGCCGCTTACATGAAGCTGGCCAAAACCTCGTATCGGTTGCCCCATAATGTAGCAATCCATATCAAAGTTTGTTTTTCCCGGAGAAGTTTGCGGACTGGGACTTATACCAGCATTCGGTAATTGCGGACCAAGAATAGCACTTGTATTAACGTCTCTAACCCCAATAAAGTTATCGACATAATCTACAGGTTGCTTTTTAGATTGTTGCGCTTGAGTAGATTGTAAGGTCACGCACAATAGTAATACTGATAATTGAAATTTAATTTTATACTTATAATTTTTCATATTTTATAAAGTTTTATGAATTCTGAGTAACAGTTTTTCTAATTTTTAAAGAACTTCGGTGACTTTTCCACCAACAACAAAGGTTTCGGTAATGTTTAGCTTTTCAGCCAAATAATACGCCATATAATTGAATGGAATCATATTATGGATGATAGAGAAGTTTTCTTTTACTTCTGGTTCTTCCACCGTAATGACATAAGCGCCTGATGCACTAATTTTTTCGGTTAGTTTATGGGAACGCTCATATGATTTTCCTTTTGAAATTACATTGATTACAATGCTCTCCTTTGCCGTTTCTTTGGGACCATGATCGTATTGCGCCATAGGCAGTCCTGTAAAACAAAGTTTGGTACTTTCGCTCATAATCAATGCAGCTTGATATGCTGTCGCAATGTTTGGGCCACTACCAATAATATAAATACCGTGAATCTTTTTTGTTGAAATCAATTCAAAAACCTCGTTAGCCATACGTTGACCAAGTTTCTCATACTTGGGCAAATTTTTAACCAAAACATCAACGGCTTTTTGACAATCCATTCCAAATCCTTTAAAAAGTGCCAATAAAGTATTAACATAGGTTTTGGAAGAGGAATATTGTTCGTCGCCAGCCAACAAATCAATCGTTTGGGCAACATTTGGGTTGGTACTTAGTGTGTTTTCGGTATAATTGGTAACAGCTACATAGTTCTGAAATAAATCAGTACACCATAAGGCCTCACTGCTTCTGCCGGATTGGGAAAGGATTACAGCATTTTCTAATTTATCATCTGGTTGCAAATAATTAAAAAATTCAGAAGCCATTTCGGGCTGAATGTCAATTCCCATATATTTGAATGCCAATGGAGCAAAAAACGATGAACCCATTCCTAGATAAGGTACGCACAATGGTAAGGAATAAGTTGGTGATTCTTTCAAAAATTCCAATGCCTTTACTGGAATTTCATTGATTTCGGCAAGCATTTTTGCACTCATATTATTTATTTTAAAATTATGATTATTCTCTCTTTTCAAATCAAACTTAAACACTTAAAAGTCAATACGTTTACTTAATTAAAAAAAAGCTTGATTTTTAATTTGTCCTAATAATGCCAGCCGTGGGTAAATCGATTTTAACCAATCCATTAAATTTAACCTTATCTTTGCGAATTAATTTACCCGAACAATCATATACAGAAATGTTAAAAGTTCCTAAATCCTTTTTGCAATCAAATATCAAGCTGTTTTGGTGGGTTGCATTTATAATAAGGCAATCTTTATTCATTAAGGTTGGTGTCAGCACAGTTGGTTGATAAGCTACAATGACTGTTTTTTTGTCCAAAGAAACTTCTGACCAAGTATAATTGGCTTCAGGTCCATAATTGTAAGCTTGACCCCTAGTGAGCACTTCATTAAATTCTTTCCATTGTTTGAGTAAGAACTGAAGCATTTTCAAATGTGATTCGCTTGTTTTGGTCAAATCGGTAGAGATTTGAGGAACAGATAACATGGTTTGCAATAATTGCAAAGCAGCAACTTCTGGAGTTTCATTTTCATTCCACGCTAATGGATCAGCGTGTATTACTTGCTTATTCAAGTTACGGGCGTCTAGTGTTCGGGTACGGTTTTCCAATATGTTGTTCGGACAATCAATTGCCCTAAACATGTTTGCATATTGCTGTAATATTGGATTGGTAAAAAAGACCCTGTATTCTATAAGAGCTTTAGGGTTAATGGCTTTGCAGCCAGAATAAATGTCTGATAGTAGCTTCACCGTGGCTTCTTCAACGCTTTCATAATCTCGACCATTTCCCATTGGTAAATTTTTGGGAGCATATCTTGAATTTATCAAATCCATGAAATCGATTTTAAATCCATCTATGTCATTTTCTTTCATTATTGAAATTAATCGATCGGTAAGGTGTTTTCGCACTTCTGGAAAACGAGGATCTACCACCCAAGCATTTGCCCAATCCGCTTTATAGAGCATTTTATCTTTGAGGGTTTCGAATATTTTAGACTTCTCGCCTATCATGCTTGGTCCAGTCCATAACATATAACTTAAACCCAATTCGTGCACTTTTTTTACGTGCTGCTTAAAATCCTTAAACCGTGTGGGATCTATTTCCCAATCACCATTATAGGCACAATAACCTGATTTTGCATCGTATGCTTTTTGCCAACCGTCATCCACAATGATTGTTTCGCAACCTATTTTTTGTGCCAGTTGTGCTTGTTGCTCTACGTTTTTATCATTTACACCGTCTGCTTTTAATGCGTACCAAGTGCAATAAAAAGGAGAATAAGCTTTTTCGGGAACTGAAGCAAAATTCAAATGGTTTTCAGTTTTCCACCAGTCTAATAAATCCTGTTGAGCCAAATTGTAATTAATGTCCCTGCTGTCCAATCGAATTTTTACTTTATAATTTTCTACTGCCTTTGTTGGATACCCAAAAAGTCCAATTTTAATGTCAAAGCCAACACCTTTATCTTCATTTTCACCTATTTGGAATGTTGTTGGATAAGTTAATTCAGAAACCGCGACAGTCAACCGATTGGTGTTATTATTATTGATTAAAGTCATACTTGGCTGAGACATCATCGCTGAAGTAAATGCAGGTTTGGCATTGAAACTTACAGGAATCATTCTTGAAATTGGATATTGGTACAATGATGTGGGCTGACTTAATGCATCGGCTCCATAAGGTGCCAAATAACTCTGAATATCAATTGAAGCTTGCTTGAATTTGATAATGATGGGAGAAGGAATGGATTTTTTTTGAGCTGAAAGAGTAATTTCAAGCTCTTCAATTCCAGGAGCAAGAGATCTAACTTTTACAGCTCGATCAAAATTTTTGTCATTGCCTTCAATGCTCAAATTATTTTTTCCAGCCTGAAAAGACTGAGCTGAACTGAGCTGTGACAAAAAAATGAATAATATTATTAGTTTATTTTTCATTATAAATTTATTTAATTTAATCTTTTATTTTTAAAATATCTATTTAAGAACTTTGGCTCTATAAATACTAATTAAACAACTAAATAAGTTATTATGGTTTGCAAACGCATAAGATGCTTTGATAGGTATTTCATTTATTTCTTCAAACATTTTTGCACTCATAATTCTTTTTTTATTTAATTTCTATATATTTTTGGGCAAACCGCTCCCCCATTATTCGCTGTGATTTTGAATCAAAATGCAACTTATCTCCTTTGTCCGTAAAATCGTGAGTTTGAATCAAAAAAGTATATTTATCTTTTTCAGCATTCTTTACAATAATTGTATTTATTGCATTTTGGAATGTAGCATCTATTGTGAAAGTTCCAATTTCACCCGTCAAAATAGGTAGTTTTTTATTTTCTAAAATGGTTCTAAAATTTTGAAACAAAACTTTCAATTTTTCAGAATATGTGGTAACTAATGGTTGTTTTGCATCGCTTTCTCCCTGATGCCAAAGTACCCCTTTTATTTTTCCATATTTTTTGGCAATGGCTACTTTCTGTCTAAAATTGGTAAGTAACTTAACACCTCGATGCAAAGAATCCCCAACCCATTGATCGATAGAACTTCCGCCAACTGCAGTTGGAATAATCAAAATAGAAACTGAATCTGGAATGTGTTTTAGCAATTCATTACCAAACGAAACGCCACAATCCAATCCTTTCATAATAGGTTCATATAAATTCAACGGCTCTTTAGCCAGAATCAGTTCTCCATTCGAATTGATGCTCAAGAGCCGTGGATTTGAAATCGTATCCATTGGTTCAACTACACCTCGCCCAGCCATATTCGATTGTCCAGCCATAATGAATACCCAAACATTTTTTTTTGCAAGAACACTCTTCGGATACTCTGTGCATTTAGGAAAATTTGTAAACGAAGCTTCCTGAGCACAAATTGTAACCGAGAAAATACAAATTAACAGTAGAGTTGAAATATATTTTATTTTCATTTATTTTTACTTTTTTATATTTATTTAAAAAAAAATAATTCCTTTTTTACTTTGTCTTTTTTTCAACTGACAAAAGCAATGACCCTATAATTGCTAACCCTATGCCCACAAATTCAATCCAACCCAATCTCTCTCCTAGAAAAGTTATCGCCAAGAAAATCGTAAAAACTGGCTGTAATGCACCTGCAACAGTAGTGACCTTTGAAGCTTTCCCTTGGGCACTATATGCTGCAAAACTTGCCAATACGCCCAAACCGTTTAACATTCCAGCCAAAGAACCAACCCACAAAGTTTGTGTGCTAAATTTGAAATCAATGAATCCAAAAACCATAAACCCAATAGAAATTAGAACAGATGAACCTATAAAACTCAAATACGACCATTCTGCCGAAATATAATTGGTCGTAACCTTTTGTGCAGCACTAAATAATCCCCAAAAAACCAAAGCAACCAAGGCAAAAATCAACCACAATTTGAGTCCTAAATTAGTAAAAAACAAAGAGGGATTATCGAATATCTCCGATTGTCCAGACAACATAATTATGGCAGGAATCACAACAACTATTCCGACACCATTTAACCAATGCATTTTTTCTTTCAAAACCAACATCGCAACTCCAATGGTTACCAAAGGATACAAATTAGTCACTGGAATCACTACAGCAGCCAGTCCACCAGTAGCAAAGGATTTATAAACTGCAACGTTTCCAATAATCGCCAAAATACCTGCCACAATTCCCCAAATTATTCCTTTTGTGTTTGCTTCGCTCCATTTGCATTTTTTAATTACAAATGGAATAGTGAATAGCATCCCGATGGTAAACAACAAATGATTGGCATAAGGACTTATGTCACTGGAAATAAACTTGGCCAATATGCCCCAAACGCCCCAGCAAAGAGCCGCAAGAATGGCAAATACAAGCCACATTCGTTCTTGAAAATACTTCATCATAAATTGTTTTTTTTTTTTATAAATTACCACATACCGTGGTCATGCATAATTTTGGTATAACTATCTCCTTTTTTTATTCTATTATTGATTTTCAAAACACGATAATGATCTAAAGGAATGGTACTAATTCCACCTATTCCTCTAAGTTTTTCCTCCCAAGTTTTTTCGGGATGACTCCATAAACCTTCACCATACAAAGTGTTTGAACCTGCAATGTCAGAAACTACCATTCCATATTTCTGCATAGCCTTGGCCACGACAATTTCTTCAGGGGTCAAATCGAACTTTGATAAATCAAGGGCAGGATCTAATTGAATAACCGCTCCTTCAGGAATTCCACCAATAATAAAACCATCTGTCCAAATAGCAGGATAAACATGTTCCTGATAAGCATTTACCCGCGTTGCACAGGCAAGTTTGTGATTAATTTCGCCTGAAACAATCTCATCATACATAATTAAACCAGCTGTAGCTGGAACTCCAGCGGCTCTACTCGGTCCAAAATAATGTATGCTTTCCCCATTTTTTATTTTAAATGGCTTAATTGAAAAAATACCATCACCATCAATACTGTATTTCATTCCTGTTTTTGAAGTCCAACTGCCATCACTATTCTTAAATAAACCCCACATATCCCAGCCTATTCCATTTTTCCAATCAACTAAAGCACAATGTGCATCACCTTGAGGATCGGCTTGTGCTTCAAGAGGAATAGGAATTGGCTCTTTGTCAAATGCTTCACCGTGACCATAAGTATCACGCTTGGTATTCCATTGCTTTTTTTCTTCTTCACTCAAAGCATACTTTTTTACCACAAATCGAGGAGTTGTATCATCAACATCATACACAGGGATAGTCCAGGAAGTTAAATTTATCCTGAAAAATGCGCCGCTATATTCCCGCTTGAGCAAAGTGATAAAATGTTTATTTTGAGGATCAATTTCTGGATTCTCAGGTATTGGCTGGTTCCAAAAGCTTGAAGCCGCAAAAAATCGTCGTTGTTCTGCACTATTTTTTTTACTGGTCTTTACTACTTCTTGCGCCGATAAAGAAAGTCCCATAAAGCCCAACGCGAAAAACAATAACCCTATTCGAGTAAATACTTTCGACAACTTTTTCAATATAAAACTCTGTATGTTTTTCATATAAAATAATTTTAAAAATCTCAATTATTAAACAACGCTGCACTTCCCAAAATTCCTGAATACTCATCGAGTTCCGAAAGGGCAATTTTCACTTTATAGTTTTTATAGGGACCCAAGAAATCGATTTGTTTCAATTCATCCAAATAAGGCTGCATCCCCTTAGAAACTCCACCGCCAATGATGATCATATCGGGAGCAAATAAATTAATATAGTTGCCTATACCAATTTTCAAATAGGCTAAAAATTCGGCAACTACTTGTTTTGCTTCTATATTTCCCTCTTGTTCTGCTTTGAAAATGGTTTGAACATTCAATTCCAAATTTGGATATTTCTGTTCCCAACCCATTCGTTTTGCTGATTCCACAATTCCTGTAGCCGAAACCAATGCTTCTAGACAGCCTTTTTTGCCACAATAACATTTAATTTCCGAGTTTCCCACACTAATATGACCGCCCATATGTGCAAATGGAAGGCTAGTTTCAAATTTACCATTGGCTATAAAACCCAACCCAAGTCCAGTTCCGAGCGTTAGAACCAAAACCCTGTTTTCTCCTTTTCCAATACCGTAAAGTGCTTCTCCTAGTGCCACCACACGAGCATCATTATCGGCACGGCAAGGCAGTGAACTGTGTTTTTGAATATACTCGGACAAAGGGTAATCCTCCATAAATTCCAAGAAACCGTATGTAGAATCCACCATTCCATCTTCGAAAACAAAACCAGTAACTCCAAATCCGACTCCCAAAATGGGTGATTGTTCTTTTATAGCAACAGCTTTTAATTGGTCAATTCCTGAATTAATTATTTCTAAAAATTTGTCAGAATCTTTTGTTTCAGTTGGTGAAATCAACATTTGCAAAACTTCGCCTTTATCCAAGTCAACTAACCCCAACTTAGTGCGGGTTCCTCCAATGTCAATGCCAATGGCCAGTTTTTTCATTTTTTAGTTTCAATGTTTTACCACCACTTTGGCTGTATTGTAGTTTATGTTATTCTCCGTGGTTTTTACAAGGTAAATACCATTGGCCAACGAGCCTACATTCAATTCAATCGTATTTTTACCATATACTGCCAACTGTTCCTTGGTAATTAAAACTTGTCCTTGTAAATCAATTACACTAACAGTTACCTTTTCACCATTTTTTGAATCAAAATCAATGTTCAATAAATCGGCTACAGGATTTGGATAAACATATACTTTTACTTGAGATGTGGCAACCTCGATTTTATTTACACCAAGAGCAATGCCATCCTCTACTACTGATACATTGTCAATGTATATAGGTGCATTTAAAGAACTTGCTCCTCCTATTTGAAAACGCAAATCTACATAACCGGTAAAAGTACTTATGAAATTATAAGGACCAAAGTTGGTAGGTGATGTGGTTAATGGTATAGTACTTTTTAGAGCCCATTGTGTATAAGGTGAACCATCCATAATAACTACCGTATTAATATTTCGAGCAGCATCGGCACTAGCTGTAAACGAAACAATATATGTTTTGCCTTTTTCAATAAAAAATTTGACATAACTCAATTGAATATTATCTATTGCTGGAGTTGTGCCTGTGCCAACATTTGTCACAGTAACTTTAGCCACATTGGTTGCGTAATTTGGATTAGAAGAAGATGTGATGGTTGCTGCTGTTACTGCGTCTGGTGCTAAACTATTTTTATATGCAAAAGACCAACCTGTTGTATTGGTATCAAAAGTTGGGTTTGCTATTAAATTTGTACCAACTGGCGGAATAACAGGAGTTACAGTTAATATTTGTGTAACATTATTTGCTGGATTATTGGCAGCATCACCTGCTTGAGAAGCTGTGATGTTGGATGTCCCTGCACCTACAATATGAATTTTACCTGATACAATTGTGGCTACTGAAGTATTTGAACTCGTATAAGTAACAGTCAAACCTGAATCAGAAGTAGCTCCTGGATTAAAGTCGGCAGCACCAATTACTTTTGTAGGAATAGCAGGAAAAGTAATGGTTTGTAATGCTTTAGTACCATCATAACCATAACCGGTAATGATGAAATTATAAGGATTTTCATCAGCATCACTACTTGCTATGCTTATTGTACCAGCATAGTTAGTTGCTAAGCCTGCAGGAGCTAATCTTACAGTGAAAGTAACGGATCCATTATTTGCAGCAACCACCGCTGGAGCATCCGCAAAAAGGGAAAATCCTGTACCAGTAGTATTCGCAACAACCACTTTTGAAGTTCCTCCTGTCAAGTTCAAAGCTGCATCGCCAATGTTTTCTATGGTAAACGTGATGTCTTTTGGCGCTGTTGAAGATACGGAACCAAAATCGAAAGTTTGTATTGTTGATCCCACATTGTCACCAATGGTAGTTGTACCTTGTTTTACAAGCATTTCTGCCCTTAGTGCGGGAGTTGCATATTCATAAGCACCCATGTCGCTAGCAAAACCAATTGGACGTGAAATTCCCAAAATGTCTTTGGCTGCAAATAATCCAGCTATATTATTTCCGTTATTAATGGCTGGACTCGTGCTTAACAACTGAAAATTGGCAGTAGCATCCAATGCCTTATTTACAAATTGTGGATCTACAGTTTTGTCATTTGGTCCGTTCTTGTAGCTAGTTCCATTAAAATAGATATTATAATCGTAAATCGCTCCATCATTTCCATTTAAGTTTGTGCCAGCAACTCCTCTTCCGTACATAATATTATTGTATATTTTGACATCCGTGCATTGTTGAGCATCCATTTCGGGATAATACATATTTGTTCCGTTATTATAGGAAGTATTATTGATGATGTCAACATGCGCACATTTATAAGCATGTACACCACCACCACCATTATTGTAACTTACGTTATTTTCAACTAGGTAGCGACCAACATATGGTAATGTGGTAGTCCCATTTCCCGTGTTCACATCTAGAATAATTCCGTTACCATCACTAAGGGCATTAGTTCGTTCCCACGGAACTAAACATTTGTTGTTGTGGACCACATTATTGCGGATGTAAATTTTGTAACCAGTTACTGCGTCAATACTTTTAGGGTCAAGGATGCTAATCCCACTTCCAGCATACATAGTATACCAGCAAGTATTGTATACGACATTATTTTCAATGGTAACATAATCACATCTAAAACCTCCAATCCCACCTCCAGTATCGTGTATTTTACAATTACGCACTTCAATGTGATGCACATCTGCTGAATTGCCCAAGGAAACGGAGCCACAGTTATACATCGAAATTTTATTCCAGTCCTTTATGTTGTTTTCGTAATCCTGCCAAGTTTGGTAGGCACCAGCATACGTTAGGCTTTGGTTGGTACCCTCAATTTCAAGACCATCAATGATGATATAGGAGGCATCTACCGCTATAGTCCGCCAAACTTGGTAGCTCAACCCTGTTAAAAGTTGAAGTTTGGGAGTATGTCCTGGATAATTCTTATAAGTTATGTAATTTGCATCTGTACCACTGCGTGCGATTGTTAAAATACTCTGAAAACCACTGTTGCTATCTCCAGTAGGATTATAAATCCCATTCATGATAAAAACAGTATCTCCTGGATTGGTCAAGTTCGATGCTGCTTGAATGGTTCTCTTTGCTAAAGCTTCGGATGTTCCTGAATTGGTATTATTTCCGTTAACGGCATCAACATAATAGTTTGTGGCAAATGCTGATGCAATGGAAAAGAGCAGCAACAACATCGTGAACGCAGATTTTGAGTAATTTGTTGTTTTCATAACTATTTAATTTTAAAATTATTTTTTATTTTTTTTTGAGCCGACAGTATTATTTGTGATTTAAATAAGAACCCTATTTGTTTTTAAATGCTTTTAGAATAAAACTATATCTAGACTTTGGAATAACTGGAAATCGCTTTCAAAGTAAAAAAACTATAGATCTCATTATGATTTGTTTATTAAATAACTACTAATTTATATTAATACGATCCGCGGTTCAGCGCTTTTGTTGGTCTTGTTTTTGCATCCAAGTCAACCGAAGGCGAAGCAGTAAAATTCTGCACTCCTGAATTAATAGCCGGACTTTCTGGTTTCAATCGAAAATCGGCAACCGAAGGATTGAGCGAAGGATTAACAAACATCGGGTCAGCAACCACATCGCTAATGCCCTTGATGTTTGGTTTCATACCGCCAAAATAAAGGTTGTTGATTCGAACAATTTTCGATGTCTCATGATCTTCGCGTTCAGGCATCCAATAGTCAAGTGGACGGTCGGGTAAGGCTACCACAATATTATTTACGATGCGAACGTCTTTACAATAATCCAGACCAATGTTTCCCCAACGCAATTCAGGAGAAATCCCATTGTGGTAAATAGTATTGTTCACAATGTCGAGTCGGTGACAACCCCAGTTTTGAATGCCTCCGCCACCGTTTCCATAAATGAGGTTGTTCTGGATTAGCGTTCGACCTAGGTAAAAATCAGGATAAATGTAATCCTCACTATTGGCATCGAACAACAAACCGTTACCATTAAATATTTCGGGTGCCCAATCTTTTATTTTTCTTTTGGTTTTACGTTGGTTACCATAAACATGGTTATTACGAACCAAAATTTTTGTCGCATTGTCGATTTTGTCAAAATCGGCATACATCATACACGAAAAACCTGCAGATACAGCCTCTACCGATGTCCAGCAGTTGTTTCGAATTGTATTATTTTCCACGGTCAGGTAATCTACTTCCGAAGCCCAAATTCCATCAGTACCGCAATATTCAATCAGACAATCAGCTACCCGGATGTGGTGGTACATACGTGTTGGACCATTGCTTCCAGTCAAATGAATGCCACGAGTTTCGGTATTTGGCGTCCCAATTCCCACCTCTGCAGGGTAAAGTTCTGGAACTTTGTCTGCATTTCCCCTGATGTGAAGACCTCGCACTTCGAGATATGAAAGTAACGGTGATTCTTGTGCAGTAGAGTCATTCTTGTGCAAAATATTGATTCCATTTTTAGCATCGCACAAAATGGTAGCTTTGTGTCCCGGGTAGTTTTTTAATGTAATCCAAGAAGATGGGCGACCTGGACGAACAAAACTCACAACCGCAGCCGCATTTTTTGCTCCTGAATATTGCCCATTCATCAGCAAAACAATATCTCCTGATTTCGCAACATCGATTGCCTTTTGCGGATTGGCAAAAGCTGTTTTCTCGCTTCGCCCATTATTGTTGTCATTTCCTGAAGGACTAACATAAAAAGCAGGTGTAGCGTACATTACATTGTCAATGCGTAATTCGTATTTATTATCGGTGCTATTTGTTCCTTCAGCATCGGCAATGGAAAAACTGAAATTCACAAAAGGATCGAGCGGGTTGAATTTCCCTGCTCCAAATGCTTTCATGTCAGTCAATTCAAAAGCCGATCGCAAAAAATGGTTGGCTGTTGCTGGGTAAACAGTTTTTTCGAGTCCCCCGGTGCGTTTTTTATTTGTATCAAACGATTCGATGCGAACCACTACTGGACGCATTGGCGATACCGAATTATCGAAACTGAAAGTAAGTTTTCCGAGGTTCGATTCTGTATTTTTTGAAACCAATAATCCGGAATTAATTGCCGCACTCCAGTTTTTTGCAACCGTTGGGTTTTCCACCGAAAGCACTAGACATTCCGAAGGAGTATAAGTGCTGGCCACATCAATTGTTCCAAATTTTCCCCAGCTTATGTTAGCCGATACAGCTGAACTGCCACTGGATGCTGCCACTTCCGCCCATTTTTCGGCGGCTCGGTAATCTTTGAGCCAAACTTTTTCACGGTTAAAATCGGTGCGAATGATCAACTGGGCACTAGCATCAAAAACTGTACAAAAAGCAAGTCCCACAACCAGTGCAGCTTGCAGAAGACTGGTCTGAAATCGATTTTTCAATAATTGAAAAGAATATTTAAATTTAAATTTCATTTTATTGTTTTGATTTAAATAAGAACCCTATTTGTTTTTAATTTATATCTATAAGTTGTCTAAAAGTTGCCATTTGAAAGGGTTTAAATTTAAACTCAATGGTGTTTTTTGTGCTCTCGATTTCCTTTTCATTTGTTTCAATATGCGAAGTTTGAAAAGCCGATTTCAAAGGTGTATTGAACTGTATTTTAGGACTTACCTCTTTGTTGGAAAAATTCCAAAACCTAGTAATTATTCCATTTTCTATTCCCTCTTCTGAAGGTTTGATGCTCCACAGTAAAACATTTTCATTATTTGCATTTAATAACGAAAAAGACTTCGAATGAAAGTCATTATTCGCTCCAGTTATCGTTCCAGTTACCAATGGATTTTGATGTTCTAAAGCAAATTTCATTGACTTTACTGCATCGAAATTTCCTTGCTGTGAAGAAATAGCAAAGTGATATAAAAAATTTTTTTGACCGTTTTGATTTAATATGCCAAGAATTCCTCCGTCTTCCAATTTTTTATCTGTATTACCACCAGCTAACGCGTTTATTTGAGATGATGTTTCGGATAGTGAATGAATGGTGCTATTGCCTAATTTAAAGAAACTGCAATCCAAATTTGATAATGTGATACCGTAATTATTTTCGCCAAGGTTAGCAAAATGATTAAAAGTCTGCCAATCATAACGAGCAATACTATTGGCGTAATGTCCGCCATTTTTTTCTAGTTTATCAATAAGTACAGCTCCTAATTCTTCGTGTCTGGTTGTGGGATTATTTAGGTCAAAAGAAAAAGCCCAAGTTTTTAAATCCCCAAAATTCTCTTGAATAGTATTCTCAATATCAATTCGTGGACTATCGGCATACAAAGTAATTCGGGTCGTATGCAAAACTGGGTTGGTTGAAACCGCTTTTAGAGTAACGGAAACTGGCCCAGCATTTTCAATAGTTATTTTCACACCGTCATTGACATCGTTTGTCCCTAAATCATTGGCATATTTCCCATCTGTATGCTTGATCAACTGTCGGTTTACCAATTTATCTGTAAGCTCTGTAATAACACCCGATCTGCTGAAACGTAATTTGTAAAAGTTATTGCTGATATATTCATTTTCAACAGTTGCCGCCATTGATTTTACTTTTGGTGAACCCTTTTTTATTTCAAAAACTTTATATCCTACAGAAGGAATATTTTGCGAAAGAATCCTCAAAAACTGCTTGCCGTTTTTGGTGATTAACTGACTTGTTACTTCTTTGCCTGTAACTTTATCTATTACTTTTACTGGATAGGCTCCGTTATATTCTAAATCTGCGATATCATTTCTGTTCCAACTTAAGGGGTTAAAAACAAAAAAACTTGAATCACCATCAACTTTTATATGGCTCCCCATTTTTTTTATGGAAAGGTTAAGCAAAGTATCAACATAAGCCGTTACCTTTTCCTGAGTCTCAATTTGCCAATCTGCTCTTGCTTTTCTAGATACTGGTCCGTCTGCTGTCCAATTGTGTTCCCAATACATCCCATAAGATTCCCAGGCTTTGTCACGAGCATTTTGGGTTTCTTTCATAAAATTTTTATTTTTCAAAGAAACTAATGTTGCCAATGCTTCGGCTGAACGCATTTTCTCAGTTGCACGGCGCATTCTGGCTGTAGTTTCGTTCATTGATGCAGGCAATAAATCCCATTCGTTACCAAAACTGACTGCTTGTGCAGGTACATTTGGATAATGCTTTTCAAAATCTATAAAAAAGTCTTCTTCATTACTTACTCGAACTGATCTTTCAGTGTTGCTTCCATTTTTTGCAGCATTAATGTAGGCTGGTGAAACATAAGTATCTAAATCATCGTGACCAAAACCAAAAGCTCCACCTATATTATAAGGATAAGTAGATTTGGCTGAAATAGTATCACAATGCTTATCTAATGTATTGATAACTTGTTTAAAATCATCTCCAAGATTTTTGTATTTAATATTTAATCTGCACTCGGCATACCCGCCTAATGGTGGCGCAGTTTTTTCATTGTAGTTGTACCATTTCATCAAAACTCCGTTCCCGTCTAAACCATTATATCGATACATTTGATGGGGACGTTTTTCTCTAATTTCATAACTCAATTGGCTTCCATAGCCTCCAATGCCTTTCCAGCTATATTTTGCTCCTGAACCTGCCCAAAGCGAGGATAATCCTAATGGCAGCGTATTATTTTCCATCGCACCGGCCATAGTAAAACGCAAATTGTACTGCCGCTCTAACCGCCCCGCATAATACATTCCTCGAATAACTGCTTCTGTGGGCTGCGCTCCATAACAGTTTACCAGCATATTCAGCGGACTACTGATATGTCCTGATTTAATGGCCGCAATAAGTTTATTAAATTGTTTATCTGAACGATACTTTTGGTATTTTTTTAACCATAAACTCCCATCACAATTAAATCTTGCTTGAAAGTTCGATGGAAAGTTTTTGGTTGAATCAATCTGCAATAATGAATAATCCAACATCTTTACAAAAGCAGAATCATATTTTGCTTCATTGGCCGTCCACATATAATCGGTATGATCATCATTGGCTATATAAAGTCGTTTTTGCTGTGCAAATAATTCACCAGGCATTATTATTACTAAAAGAAAATATAATATTAATTTACTTGGCATTGTCAATGTTGTTTTATTATTAAGATTGTTGTAAACACAAATAATTTTTAATACAAAAAGGCTAGTTATGTTAAAACCCAGCCTTTTTTATATTTGATCAAATAAATTTATCTCCGAATTTTCACCTAAAACTAATTTACTTGTATTCAATTGCTCCAAGATCTGGTTTAGAATCTCTAGTGAAATCTAAGAAATCTTTGGTTGATATAGGAGTTCCAACAGCTTTATCAATGGCTGGAGAACCAATACTTAAACTAAAGTCTTTAGCACCAGGGTTTTTGAATTTTGGATCGGTAGTAATGGTATTTGTCCCCGGAACAACCGTTGCACCAAAAAAGATGTTGTTATCTAACACATACGGGAAAGTTTGACCATTAGCTCGTACCTGAAAAGGACAACCACTAATAATATTGTTTCGAATGTTCCAACCTGTATTTGTAACATTCTTTGCCTCGATTAGCAGTCCAACATTCTCCCAAGACCCCGCATTAAGACCACAGTTAACAACAGTGTTTTGATATACATCAAGATTCCTAAGAGGTCCATCCTTAAGGTATCCAGCTATTCGAATACCACATCTATCAATGTCATAAATCAAATTATCGTGAATTTTCACACCATCAACTACGCCTCCTTCTTCACTAGCAACGGAAATACCACTAATAACGCTAAAAATTTTGTTGTTATACACTTCAATATTAGATATATTACCTAAGTAAGCATCAATATAAATTCCAACACGATTTAAATTTGTAACCGTATTATGATGAATGGTTCCATTGGTACTATTATTTTTGGCATCGATACCTTCACCACCATTTGAGGGATTTGTTAAACGATCAGAAACGGAGTTGTACGCCACTTCAAAAGTAGCTACAGAAGCTATAGTGATACATTCATTTGTATTTTGAGACGCGTCCGGATAGATGCAGGCTTGCTGAACTTTATTATTCAAAATTTTAATATTAGAGGAGTTTGCAGCAATAATACCCGAAGCTCCAGTATCATTTGTACTGCAATTTTTTACAATAACATTATCACTGTTTCTAGAAAAAATACCTGCCCATTTTGACTTGATAACTCTCAGTCCATCAATAACTATCCAGCTTTTAAACGCTGATGTGGTTCCTAAAATGGTAAATAGACCTTGTCTATCTGCTGCATTTGGCGTTGATGAAGCACTTCCGTCAATGATGACTCCGTCTTTAACCTCGGCAAAAAATGTAATTGGAGCAGTAGATGTTCCAGAATTGGCAACAACTATTGAAGAAGTTGGCGTATACGTTCCCGATTTTATAATTACAACATCACCTGCAATAGCAACTTGTGCTGCTTTGTTTATGGTTAAAAAAGGTTGGCTTATAGAACCGTTATTAGCGTCATTCCCTGTTGTAGCAACATAAAGTGTACGAAGCCCTGTAGGTGGCCCACTGTTGGTTACCACTAAATTAGTCGTAGTTTCTCCAGAAGTATAGCTTCCGGAAGCCACTTGAGTTGCTTTGATAACGGAGGTTCCCGCGCCAACAATGGTAACTACATTTCCAACGATAGTTGCCACAGCTGTATTGCTACTGGTATACGTAAATGCACCTGCACTATTGCTAGTTGGAGCGGTTAGAGCAAAAGGGACATCGCCAACTACCTTTGCAGGAACTGAAAATCCTGTAATTGTGGGAGCGGTCGATGGTTTTTTATCAGTGCTACTATCACTACTACAACTAATAGCAAAAATTGAAATAACCGTAAGTAGAATTAAATTTAAATTTTTCATTTTTGTTTTTCTTGCTTGTAAATATTATTATGAAAAAAAGTACAATTACTGTACACATACTGTGCCCGAGCACAATATTAATAAAAATAAATTAATCATAAGCAATAAGTAGTTTTTTATTATTATTATTTTAACCAACTAACCTATTACCAATTGGTTACTTTTCAGCAAAGGCAATACTCTCTTCCATTTGATTTAGTAATATAATTGATAAAAATAAAAACTTATCAACCATTTTTGTCCACATTATCTTAGAAAACAAATTGTAATATTTTAGCATTAATCCCAAGATGAATCGCAATGTTGGAGTCCATAAATAAAATCAATATAATTAATTCTAAATACAAAAGGCTGTTTTTGAAGCAGCCTCTTGTATTTTATAAATTTTTTTTTGATAATTATTAGTTTATCTCATAAGCTCCACAATCTGTTCTACCGTTTTTGATACGGGGATTGTTTACTATATCGTATGTAGAACCAGTTATACTGTTTATGGTTCCCGCATTAATAGCAGGACTGTTAGATTGTAGCCTAAAATTTCCGTTTGCTGCATCTATAAATAAAGGATTGGCTGTTTTACTGTTTGATCCTCCATCTTTTACTGATCCAGTATAATAAATGTTATAATCAAAAGTCACATTAGTATTGCTATAGGAATCATTTGCCTTACCGCCTGACTTGGCATACGCAATATTATTTATGAACTTTATATCATCAGAAAATAACGCATCAATATTACCATAAGCTAGTACCTGTTCGTTTTCGAATGTGGTATTATTTACCACATCTACCCTATGGGCTTGAAAAACATGTATACCTCCAGCTCCGTTTTTGTAGCAGATGTTATTTTCCACCAATGTTCTTCCAGTATAAACAACTTTTCCTTGGGTTCCATTGTTGGCATCTATAATAATTCCGCTACCATCAGATAAACTGCTTGAGGGTGAACTTGTATATGGAACTTGAGGTTTATTATTATAACTGATGTTTCTAATAATTTTTATTTTGTATCCAGTTGTATTATCTGAATTCTTAGGACCAAATATACTGATACCACTTGTACCGTACATACCAAACCAACAGTTATTGTAAACAATATTATCAGCAAACGTAATATAGTCACAGTCTCCACCACCTATTCCACCACCAGGGAAATCATGTACCGTACATCCTCTTATTTCAACATGATGTGGATTATTGGATCCTGATACTGATATACCATTAGTATTGAATTGAGAATACAAATCCCAATTTTTCCCACCTGCTCTTTTATCAATTTCTGCAGCTTTTGCTTCCGATAGGGATAAAGCTTGATTATTACCAATTAAAATTAAATTTTTCACAATAATGAAAGAAGCTTTCACGTTTATAGTATTCCATTTTCTACCTTTTGATTCCAGAATAGGTGTAGTACCTGGATAAGCTTGGTAAGTAATATAAGCCCCTTCAGCGCCTGATCGATTTATATCTAAAATAATATTATTGGCATCTGTAGTATTGGGTTGCAGATAGGTTCCGCTCATAATATTCACCACATCTCCTGGCATCGTAATATTTGAAGCAGCCTGAATAGTTTTAAAAGGAGTTGAAGGATTAAAAGGATCAGTCGTAGCATCATTTCCTAAATTGACCGAAACATAAATGTTTCTACCCGAACCTCCTGTTGTAATCGGTGGCGCTACCACTAAATCAGCTGAAATCTCTCCCGCTAAAAAATCACCTTTCGCAGCTTGACTAGCTTTAATACTAGTAGTTCCTTCACCAACAATTGTGACAGTATTACCACTTATAGTTGCCACAGCAGTATTGCTACTTGTATAGGTAAAAGCTCCAGAGCTATTGCTAGTTGGAGCGGTTAGAGCAAAAGGGACATCACCCACAACTTTTGTAGGAACTGTAAATCCTGAAATTGTTGGCGCAGGCGATGGTTTAGTATCAGAACCAATGTCACTACTACAGCCTATTGCTAAAATTGAAATAACCGTAAGTAGAATTAAATTTAAATTTTTCATTTTTATTTTTTTTGTTGGTAAATATTAAAACAGAAAAAAGCACAAATCTTTTACTTATTCCGTGCCCGAGCACAATATTAGTAAAAATTAATTAATGATTAGCAATAAGTAGTTTTTTTTTATAATTATTTCAATCAATAAACCTATTTTCAATTGGTTACTCTTCAGCAAAGCAATACTATCTTCAATTTGATTTAGTAATATAATTAATATAAAATAAATAATTACCAACCATTTTTGACCACATTACCTTAGAAAACTAATTGTAATATTTCAGCATTAATCCGAAGATAAATTGCACTGTTAGAGTCCTTAAATAAAATCAATATAATTAATACAATAATGATAAAAAAGGGCAGTTCAAATTGAACTACCCTTCTTCATCTTACCAGTTTGCTTTATCGCTAAAGTCAACTCCTTCCTTGATTGGTTAAGAATAGACAAATCATTTAATGAAGCTATATTTTGTTTTTAATTTTAATAACAGTGATTTTTGAAGGCTAAAAACTTTACAATTCAATTTATTGTTCAAGGAATATTTGCCTTTTTTTTATTTGATGAAATATATTATTACTTAATTTTTGACAAAACAACTAATTTACCTGTATTCAAAAGCTCCTATATCTGGATTAGAATCTCTTGTAAAATCAGTAAAGTCTTTTGTCGATAATGGAGTTCCAACAGCCATATTGATAGCAGGAGAACCAACACTTAAACTAAAATCTTTGGATGCTGGGTTTTTGAATATAGGATCTGCAGCAATTCTATTTGTTCCCGAAACAACAGTTGCACCAAAAAGTATGTTGTTATCCAACACATAAGGGAAAGTTTGATTGTTGGCACGTACCTGATAAGGACAACCACTAATGATATTGTTTCTAAAATTAAAACCTGTATTGGTAACATTCTTTGCCTCGATTAAAAGACCAACATTTTCCCAAGTACCCGCATTAAGACCACAGTTAACAACAGTGTTTTGATATACATCAAGATTCCTAAGAGGTCCATCCTGAAGGTATCCAGCTATTCGAATACCACATCTATCAATGTCATAAATCAAATTATCGTGAATTTTGACACCATCAACTACGCCTCCTTCTTCACTAGCAACGGAAATACCACTAATAACGCTAAAAATTTTGTTGTTATACACTTCAATATTAGATAAATTACCTAAGAAAGCATCAATATAAATTCCAACACGATTTAAACTCGTAACCGTATTATGATGAATGGTTCCATTGGTACTATTATTTTTAGCATCAATACCTTCACCGCCATTTGAGGGATTTGTTATACGATCAGAAACGGAGTTGTACGCCACTTCAAAAGTAGCTACAGACGCTATAGTGATACATTCATTTGTATTTTGAGATGTGTCTGGATACATGCAGGCTAGCTGTACTTTATTATTCAAAATTTTAATATTAGAGGAGTTTGCAGCAATAATCCCCGAAGCTCCAGTATCATTGGTACTGCAATTTTTCACAATAACATTATCACTGTATCTTGAATAGATTCCTGCCCATTTTGACTTGATAACTCTCAGTCCATCAATAACTATCCAGCTTTTATATGTTGTTGTTGTTCCTAATATAGTAAAAAGACCTTGTCTGTCCGTAGCGTTTGGAGTTGTAGAATTGTTTCCATCAATAATTACAGCATCCTTAATTTCTGCAAAAAATGTAATTGGAGCACTAGACGTACCTGAGTTTGCAACAACTATGGAAGAAGTTGGCGAATAGGTCCCTGATTTTATAATGACTACATCCCCTGCAATAGCAACTTGGGCTGCTTTATTTATGGTTAAAAAAGGAAGATTTATTGACCCATCATTTGCATCGTTACCCGTTGTAGACACATACAGATAACGAAGTCCAAAAGGTGGCGTCGGAGCGCTACTCAATACAACAAAATCTGCAGAAATTTCTCCTGTTGAAAAACTTCCACTAGCAGCTTGAGTTGCCTTGATAACAGATGTTCCAGCACCAACTATTGTAACCACGTTTCCAACAATGGTGGCAACAGCAGTATTACTACTGGTATAAGTAAAAGCACCAGAACTATTACTTGTGGGAGCAGTCAAGGCAAAAGGTGCATCTCCCACTATTTTGACAGGAACTGAAAATCCTGAAATTTTAGGAGCAGTAGTTGGTCTCTTACTACCATCTGGTTTGCTGTCAATACTACTTTCAATATTACTGTCACTACTACAACCTATTGCTAAAATTGAAATAAAAACAGTAAGAATGCTCAATCTTTTTTTTAATTTTTTCATGTTTTTTGGTTTTGGTTAATTAATAAAGTTGAAATAAAATCATTGCGGTAACTATACTCTAGAGTTACTTATGTAAATAAATTGATTCAATTATTTTTTATTATAAATGATAAACTCAAGACTGCTCTGGTTTATCAATACTTCTACTGTTACATCTAATCTTCTGGATTAAAACAATACTTTTTGAATGTTGCCATAATTCAAACTCAATGAGTGCCCGAGCACAGTAATAATTAATGTAATTTATACAAAAGTTGAATAAATCATAGGTTATCTTTTCTGAATGTTAATCTAAAACCAATTGAATAGGTTTTATGTCTTTCGTCAATCTAAACTTGATTTTTTTTATCAAATTACCCTTTGTGATAGTCATTTCGTAACTTCCTAAATGCCCTTTAGATTTTACTACTCCTTCTTTATCCGTTTCTTGAGTAAAACTAGTTTTCCATTGTTTTGCAACTAAATTTCTCCAAACCGCAGCATTGGGTTTCTCGCTCCAATCATTTCTGAACATTGCTGCATCTTTTTTCCAATGTTTAGGCTCCCAAAAACCCCACATAGTAAATCCTGTAACAACTGGTGAACTATAACACGCAATAAGAAAATCTCTCGTATAATCGGCTTGCAACTCTTCATCTTTCATATTGATGTCAAATTCGGTGATTTGAACCGGAATACCCATAGGTCTAAATAGTTCCAGGTCTGAAATAACCTGTGCTGGATCCCTAGGTTGGCGTCCAACGTGTCCTTGAATACCGATACCGTCAATTGGAGCTCCTTTTGATCTTAATTCTGCAATAACTTGAAGATATTCTTTTATATTTTTAGGACTCGATATGCTATTCAACATTCCATATTCATTTATGAACATTCCAGCATTGGGATCAACCTCTTTGGCAATTTGAAACCATTTTACAACTATATCTTTTGGTAAATAAGGAAAATAGTCTTTTTCGTGTAATAACTCATTCACTACATCCCAAGCAATAACCCTGTCTTTTAAAAATGAGGCTTTATCTCTAATTTCATCTTCTATAAATTTTTCGAAAGCAACAGAATCTTTTAAGGCTAGTTCCTTAGTAGATTTAGGATTAAATTTCCAAGCTGGCCAAACTAAATTATGACCACGCTGACGAAAACCATTTTTTTCAGCCCATTCAAATGCTTTAATAGTTTCCTCTTGACGTTTAGGGTCAATTTTCCAAGAACCTCCTTTAAAGCCATTTTCAATTACGATTGTGTTATAAAACTCTTGAAGCACCTTTTTGTATTTTGGATTATCTGGTAAGTCGTTTGCCAATATAGCTTCATTCACAGCGGTGCCCCAAATAAAATCGGATTGTAACATTTTTACTTCAACTTTGGCACCCAAAATTGGTTTTTTATTACTATCTACTATTTTAATTTCTATAGGTGCAGTACGAATTTCTTCAATTCGCTTGAGGGCCTCATTTCTCCAAGCGGCATTATTTTCTCTTCCGTTATAGGTAAAACGAGTGGTTGGCAATTTGTCTAAAGTGATTTTATTTTCGAAATTGTATAGCTCAATATTAGAGACCTCTACTTTTTGCTGAAGCGAGCCGAATGAAATAGAAATTTGCCCTTCGCCTGCAGGCATATCTTCTAATGCAATAAATGGTAAATCATATGTTTTTTCTTCTGGCCCAGCTCCAAGTTGAATGATGATACTTTTGTCTGCACTTGATTTTTCTCTTTGTACATAAAAATACACAACTGCTTCACCCGACTCTTGCTTAGCATAAAGCGCTCGAAATGAAACTCTGGCCAAAACCACATCCCCCTTTTTAATGTTTTTATTCATTTTCCAAGACGCTCCAATATCATAATGAGATTTCGCTATAGAAAAAACTTCCACTTCCATGCTAGATGCACTGTTTCCATCTATTCTAGTTTCAAAAATAGCTGGTTTTATTCCATTGGAAATGTCTCTAGCTGTATATTCTTTTATAGAATTATTTGAAAAGCAATTAATGGGATGTAGTGCTTGTAATTCAGCAGTTAAATTATTGTTAGTTTGTGCAAAGCCTAAAGTGGCAAAAATTAGTACTAAAAAAGAAAATTTAAATTTCATATTGTTTGTTTTTTTTTGTTATATTCATCATAAAAGATAATTAAATTGCATCAATTATTCTTATGTGTGCTCGTGCACAAATTTAAGCAATATTCCATCATTAAATTAAAAATTCAAATCATAAAAAGTGATTGTTTATAATTCTTAAGTTTCTTTAGGGAAGAATGTTTCACTAAAGGCTGAAAAAATTTATTAAACTTTTATCAGCTATTAAAATAGGAGAATCATAAATTGGTAAATTTTTAAAAGTAAAAGTACTCTCTTTTTTACTCCATTGTTTTGTAGGGATCTCATACACTTTACCTGTTAATAAATCAACATAAACAGGGATTTCGATATTGGTATTTGTAACCGAAAAAGTGGTCTCTTTTATATCATTAGTATTCAATGGAATACTTTCATTCATCCAAATGGTATACACCTGTTTTTTTGTAATCTTATGCTCATAACCATAAACAGTAACTCCTCTGTCGGTAGAAAGTTTATAGCGTTTTTCATTTAAATCCACACTTTGAATATTATAAGTATGAGCCAAATCAGTTATTCTTTGCAATGAATTATCAAAAATGGATGTTACATTCTGAATAGCATAATAAGCTATTTTAGGTCTTAAAGCTTTTTTAGTTTCATCCGATTTAATGATTCCTTTAAGATTTAATTTGTTAATTGGTCCAATCGTATAAGCAAGGTCAATAATCCCAAAAATAGAACATTCAACATCATTTCCTAAATTGCCTAGCATACGGCGAATATCCCATTTTGCTTGAGACACTTCAGTCCAATCATAATCGCCCAAAGCCCCTCTTCCGTCGCCCCTTGATGAAGGTGCTCCATTTTCACCTTGGCGTAATTTAGCTTTAAACCCATATTTTTTTAACAATTCTTTCATTACATATACTTCGTGATTATTGGTATCCGGATTGTATACATAATCATGGTAAGTTATATTATCAAATAAATTCATTTTCCTTTTTTTGGAAATATATTTAAGGAAACTATCAGCAAAATTATAATTAAAATGCCCTAAGGCTAATCCTGAAATTCGAGCATTGGGTTGATTCTTTTTTATTATTTTTGCGGTCTTAATATTAAATTCAGCGATTAATTCGGGAGTGTTTTCTGAATTATCTCCAAAGTTGGGTTCGTTCCAAACCTCCCAATCAGAAATTTTATCTTTATATCGAATAACTAAAGCGGTAACCCATTTATGATAAGCTATTAATGCTTCTTTGGATTTTGGGATTCCCGCTCCTAAACTAGCACCACCACCACCAGGATACAAAGTATTACCATAAGAAGTTTGCAACCATACTTTTAATCCTTTTTCGGTAGCGTCATTTATGATAGAATCCAACCATACCCAATCATAAACTCCTTTTATTTTTTCAGTTTTTGCCCATCCTGCTTGCATTCGCAATACTTTTACACCTAATGGATCAAGATAGTCTTTGTATTGATCATAATCCGTAATATCACGATCAAGTCCTTCGCAACCGATAATCCAGTTTGACGACTCGATTTCGCTGGCATTTCTATATTTTACTGAACCTATAAGAGGTAGATTTACTTTTACCTCCGTCTTTACTCTGTCTATAGATGTGTCTATTTTTTGAGCTATTGAATATTCTGCAAATAAAAACAAACTTAATAAAAGAATTATATTGATTAATCTATTGTATCCTAAAACTGATTTAAAAAAAGAATTCTTCATATATGTTCTATTTAGGATTTTGTTATTGATAAAAACTTGAATTGAAAAATCATTTACAAAATGTGCTCTGGCACATAATTAATTCTTAATTTAAAAAAAACGAAATTAAAAATTTCTCTATGTTAGGATTAGAAAGAACTCTCACTCGTAATAACTTCTTCATTTATCAAAACAACATCTAGAGGTTTTTGATTTGTTCCTAAATAACGATAAAGAATTTCTAGGCCTAGATATGCTTGATCGTATGGTTTTTGATTAATAAGAAAATCAATTTTGCCGATCTTCATAGAATCAATATTATCTCTTATTAAATCGAAACCAACGACTCTTTTTATCTTTTCTTTATCGACAAATTGTGAAATAAAATGTCCTTTTGAATTAGGAATAAAAATACCGTCATTCTCGTTTAATGTATTAATTCTTTCTTTTATTTTATCAATTAACAATGGGTCATCAATACTAATATCCATTACTTCGACCTTGATTTTAGGTTTGTTATTTTCGGCAAAATAGGCTTTAAATCCTTTTATCCGATTCATAACATTGTCATTGATATTATTTTCACTAAATAAATTAAAAATCACATAGATTGCATTATGATCTTGTCTATAATTTATTAATTTGCCTGCTAGCCTTCCGCTTTGTATTGAATCTTGTCCTACGTTACTTAATGCCCCGAATTTTGTGTCACTAGATCCAACTAAAACAAAGGGTATTTTATTTCTTAAACATTTTTTTAGAAATGCTTTAAGTGTTGGATTTTGAGGTTTTGTAGTTATTACAGCATCATTATTACCTGAAAATACTTCCTTTTCAATTTCATTGAATGCAGCTAAGTTTTTTAAGTCAAAAAAGTAAAAATTAATTTTCAACCCCAGATGTAAATAATTTTTATTAAAATCCTTGCCTGCATTAATTAACGGCTCCCAATAATCCCCTTCTGAATGCTCCTGAAAAACCATTGCTATGGTTAAACTTTTATTTAAGGCCAAATTTCGACCATGAGTATTGGGAACAAAGTTTAATTCTTCAATAATTTTCTGTATGAGCTTCAGCTTATCTTCGGCTACATATCCACGATTATTAACTACTCTATCTACAGTCCCTCTTGAAACATTCGCGATTTTAGCAATATCATTTATAGTTACTATTTTTTTCATTCTGTTTTACTAATTGAATAAATAAAATTATAATTCTGATTTAAATAGACTAATTCCAATTCAATTAAAAGTATCAATAAAACTAGATCTAGGTCTGCTATTTGACATTATTTTTGAATAAAAACTAAAAGTATTTTTTTTAAAATAGAATGTAAATGTATCACTTTTTCAATACTATTCAAATATTGAAAAAAGTAATGTTTTTAATAATTAAAAAGTTTAGAAAAAAACCAATCTTGCAAAAAAGTATAATTATTTGTAAAAAATAATATTATCCTGATTTCAAAAAATCTCATTTTTTCAATAGCTGTGCATTAATCAAATTTTTATTAACTAAAACAATCAATTTTAATTAAAATGACTATTATGCTTTTTTATTTCTTTTTGAATAAAAAACCAATGCCCCAATCAAACATATAATTCCTGATCCTATTGCTAACTTGCCACTCAAATTATAAACTGATGGCAAGCCCATTACAATAAACATCAAGCCTGTAACTACAAAAGCTACTGAGTATAGTTTCATTAATCCGTTAACAACAGAGGAATGTGACTCAATATCTTTAGCAGCTGGGGTTGCTAATTTCAAGAAAAAAGCTTTCACTTTATCATTATAAACGTTGTCACTTGATAAAAAGAAACCAGAACCTAAAAAAACAATCATGCAAACTACAACTTCAATCAGGGTAGCTACTTCCCAACTGAAGTATTTTCCTCCATTTAGCACAATACCTAGAACAATCCCAATAAACATTGAAGCTAATGCCCCCCATGGCTGGGGTTTCCAAAAAATGACACCCATAATAACTGGAATTATCATTGGAATTGAAAAAATACCGGATAAATATTGGTTGACCTGAAAAGCGCCACCTAATTTTTCAACATATAATGCGCCAACAGTAACGATAGTGCCAACTAACAATGTCATCAATCTTGCCACCCACAATGTTTCATAGCCAGATGCTTTTTGACGAAACAAACGCTGGTAAATATCTCTTGTCAAAACACTGGCTGTAACATTAAATTCCGCACTAAGAACCGACATGGTTGCGGCAAACATGGCAGCAATCATTAATCCCATTATACCGGGCGGCAATAGCTTTAAACAGATAGCAACGTATGCCATTTCAGGATTTTCTAAATTAGGAAGTATCACGCGTGCCGCTACAGCCGGAAACAAGAAAACAACAGGAAAAATCATAAAAAGTACTGCCGACAAGATTCCAATTTTTCGACCATCCGATTCTGATTTGGCACTATAAAAACGTTGAATAAAAGTCCAATTTCCGAGATACTTAATCAATATGGTAATATAATAAACGAACAAATATAATGGCATCCCCCTATCTCCATTAAACCAATTCATATTATCAGGAATAACGGCATTCATATGGGACAAACCGCCAGCAGCGTGATATGCTAATGGTACCAGAATAACAGTTGAAAATAATAGTATTACAAATTGAACGACATCTGTAACAATAACAGCTAAAAAACCGCCAATTACCGTATAAATAGACACTACAATACCACAATAAATCACTGCGGTACTAAAAGGAATCCCAGAAGCCGCCATTACAAATATGCCTATGGAGTACAATTTAATCATGTCGTCCAATAATTTCAAGAAAACTCCAGACCATGAAAAAATTTGACGGATTGGCGCATTGAATCTAGTTTCTAAAAATTCGACCGGACTAATTATTCCTGCTCTTTTCCATAATTTGGCATACACAAAAACCGCAACCAATGACGGGAATATAGTGGACCACATTACGGTTATGGCAACAAGTCCATCAGAATAGGCAATTCCAGCATAGGCCACAAAAACAAAAGTGCTAAACTTAGTCATGAAATTACTAATTCCGCCTGCTACCCAGGAGACTGCACTTCCGCCTTTAAAGTAATCCCCAACATTTTTTATATATTTTCCTAAAAAAATACCAATACCAGACATTAACACCATATAAATGATGATCGTTATATAATCTAATAGCTGTAATTTATTCATATTGAAACCTTAATTAATATCTTCACAAGCATCAATCAATCCCTTTATATAACCAATACCAAAAAGATTTCCCTTCATTTCATACCCAACATTCTCGTTTTTTTCGCCTGCCATAGTTGGAACATGATCTGAACGCAAAGGGCCATCAAAACCAACCTCTTTATATGCTTTCATCATTTTGAACATATTGGTTGGTCCATTATCATGAAAAGTTTCTCTAAAATTATCTGGCGTTCCAATTACATCCCTTATGTGAACAAAGAATATTTTTTTATTTTTCCCGTGTTTGTGGATCATCTCCAATACATTTTCGTTCATAGTTGTGAATGTTCCTTGACAAAATGTGAGACCATGTGAAGGGCTTTCGCTCAAAGATAACGCTTTATCAATAGCACTGGCAGAAGTAAAAATCCGACTAATTCCGTGTAAAGGAGTTATGGGCGGATCATCAGGATGAAGCGCCATTTTTATTCCATTAGATTCAGCTACTGGCATAATTTGTTCAATAAACCATTGATAATTATCCCAAATTTGATTTTCGCTGAATATCCCATACTTTGAAACAGGCTCCTTTTTTGCGGTTTCATATGAGAAACCACTAACAATTGCTCCTCCTCTTTCTTTTAAATCTTTGTGTGTTCTATACCAACCTGTAGCCATAAAATTGTAACATAACAATCGAACGTCCATTTTGTTCATATTTTCGAGCATTTTACAATACTTTTCCACATCTTTTTCTTTTCCTTCCAACCCCAATTTAATTCGATTCATGTCAAATTGATCCCCTTCTAAACCATACAATTTGAATCCTTCCTTTTCATAAATCTCTTTGGAACGTTCAAAAGATTCCAAATTATCAATTGACGGCATTTGGGTAAGTTCAGGAGCTAATTTTGCAATGGCATAATCCACACCCATTTGTTTACAAAGTTGCCATTTTTCATCAGGTGTATTCCCAAAAAACAAAAAAGCTAATTTCATTTTATTCCCTTAATGAATTAAAAATAACCTCCTTTATCTGTAATGTCTCTTACACTTTGACCTTCGGCAACCCAGCCAAAAATCTTTTTTTCGTTTTCTTTGATTTCTTCTGCTCGAACCAAAACATCAAATGCAATATCTCGAGGTACTACCAAAACTCCATCAACATCGCCAAGAACAATGTCTCCCGGTTTCAAAATGACGCTGCCAATTTGTAATGGCACTTGATAGGCTGTTATTAAACATCTTCCAAGACTTCCGTTTGAAGAACGATATTTATAAAACACGGGGAAATCTGCTTCCAAAATTTGATGGGTATCTCGAATACCTCCGTCTAAACAGGCTGCTTTTATTCTTTTTCCTTTTGCAGTAGCTGTCATAACGCCGCCCCAAGAAGTGGATTCTTCATCTTTACTACTATCCCATACCACAAAAGCATTTTCTTTCATTTCGTCTAGCATCTGTGTCCGAAACTCCATTTCGCCGGAGACTTTTGTACTTGGAGAACTTTTGACAGTAAAAGCAAAACCAGCTACAGTACGATATTCACGTAGTGGAATAATATAATTAGGCAAAGCCTGATTCATAAAACAAAACTCTCGTAATACATCATTAATAGCTCCCGTATAAAGTGCTTCATAACGACTTAATAATTCATTGTCCGAGATTGGAAAAACAGCTGTAGAAATTCTCTCGCGCATTTCAATGAGTTTATCCAACTTCATCATACTCACTTCTTTTTTATACTGATCTACACTCATAATTTTTTATTTTATGTTAATGCTAAATATTAAAAATCGTCTTAAACACCTGAGGATGCTAAAAATCCTCCATCGACTGGAACCACAATTCCAGTAACAAATGCAGCGGCTTTGTCATCAATTAACCAATTCATACTTCCTATTAGTTCTGATGCTTCGCCAAACCGTTTCATCGGTGTGTGCCCTAAAACATTATGTGCCCTTTGGGTTTGTGTACCATCCTCATTGTACATAATTTTCCTGCTTCGGTCATTTAAGAAAAACCCAGGAGCAATTGCATTTACTCTTACATTGGCTGGAGCCAAATAAGTGGCCAACCATTGGGTGAAATTAACAACACTGGCTTTTGCCATTCCATAGGCTCCTACTTTGGTCAGCGGACGGAAACTATTCATAGACGCAATATTGATAATCACACCAGACTTTTGTTTGGCCATCACTTTTCCAAAAACAAAGGAAGGGATTACCGTTCCCATAGTATTGATATTGATAACATTCTCAAAAACATCCATATTTAAATTAAAAAAACCTTTGACATCCCCATCATCATTCAGTTCTCTTTCATCGAATTCGGTGGTATTTGTAAAAGCTTCCATTTGATTGCCTCCAGCACCATTTATCAAAACAGAACAAAATCCCAACTCCTTAATAATTACCTCATTGGCTTCTTTAATGGAATTTTCATTCGAAACATCGGCAGATATTGATATTGCAATACCACCTGCAGATCGAATTTGTGCTTCAACAATTTTTAATTTTTCTAAAGTTCTCCCCAAAAGGGCAACTTTGTAACCTTGTTTGGCTAAATCTTTTGCCATTTCAGAACACAATGTTCCGCCAGCTCCAGTGACAACAGCTACTTTACTATTTTCCATTTGTTATCATTTGCTTGCTATTGGTATAGCAAATTGAGGTTACTAATTCCTTTAATAAATCCATATCATTAGGCAATAAACCTTTATTAACCCATTCTCCAACAATATTACATAAAATTCTTCTAAAATAATCGTGTCTCGAAAACGACAAAATACTTCTTGAATCCGTAGTCATACCTATAAATTGGCTTAATAAAGAATAATTCGCTACAGAAAGCAAATTACTTTTTATTCCGTCAAAATGATCGTTGTACCACCAAGCGGGACCAAACTGAATTTTACCTGATTTTCCATCTTCAGAAAACGAACCCGTTAATGTTGCAAAAGCCTGATTATCGGATGGATTTAATGTATAAAGGATTATACTAGGCAAACTATTATCAATATCCAAAGTATCTAGAAAAAAACAAATACTTGCAATATTTGCTGCTTGACCTATTCCTGCAAACCCACCAGAAGAACCAGCTAAATTACGCAGTTTAGAACTTGTATGTCTTTGTGCTCCAATGTGTAATTGCATTGTCCATCCCAATTTAGAATACTCTTTTCCTAGAAAAGTTAAAATATAAGATTGCAATTGAATTATTTCTGAGTTTGATAACGATTGGTTGGTTATCCAAGTTTCAAATAATCGATTTGCTAACGATTCAGATGTTGGAATATATTCAAAACCACCATCGAGTGAATGATCTGATAATTTACACCCATTTTCATCAAAATAGAGTAATTGCATACTAAGTGCTGATTGAAAATCAGTAAGTGTGATTATTTCTTTTTGGTAAATTGCTGATAAGCTTTCAATAAAATTATGTCTTTTCCACAAAGAAATATTATTTGCAACATCAGAGCGTAAAGAGGGCAAAAGTTCAAATTTTGCTTGCGAAGAAGCTTTTTTATGAAGTGATAAATCATCAAACCAATAATCTGAAGTGCACAATGTATCTATATTCCAATTTTCTAATAATGGAATTGCTGAAAATCTATGGTCTTTTAATTGTTCGTTACAATTGTTCCAAATCGATTCTGCATTAGATTCAGTTAATATGGTTTTAATTCCAAATACGTTATTTAATTCAATATAAGACCAATGAAATAGAGGATTTCCCATTGTTTTAGGCAAAGTTTTAGCCCAATGTATAAACTTTTCTTTGTCTGTAGCATCACCCGAAATATATTTTTCTGGAACACCATTGATTCGCATAGCACGATGTTTATAGGGATCACTAGAAACCCACAATTCTCCAATATTTTTGAAAGCATAATTTGTTGCTAAATGATCAACATTTAGGTGATTATGGTAATCAACTATTGGTAATGGGTGGGCAATTTCATAAAATAAAACTTCAGAAACTTTATTAGATAAAAAATAATTTGAGCCAAGAAATTCTGAATTTTGCATATTCATAAATTAAAGAATAATTTATTGATAATTTTTATTTATTTAAATCAATAAAGCCCCGAAATATTCGGGGCTCTAAAACTAACAACCAAAAATATTATTTAGCATACCCTGGGTTTTGTGGCATAACTGCCCCAAGATTTGCCTCAATTGTGTTTTGAGGAATTGGCATTAATTCATGATAAGGTAAAACAAAAGGCTTAGAGTAAGGATTATACAATATAACGCGACTAACAAACTTACCAAGACGACGCAATGTTATCGAACGTTGCTCTTCAAGACATAATTCTCTTGCACGTTCGTCAAGGATATAATCAATAGTTACTTCAGCTGGAGTAACTGGAATGGCTAATGCTCTATTACGAACAACATTAATATCAGCGGCCGCAGCAGTAGTATTACCAAGGTTTGTATATGCTTCTGCTCTTAACAATAGAGATTCAGACAAACGTAAAATATACATATCGTGATAAGTTCCTCCGCTACCACCTTGATTAAAACCGTTAACTTGTGTTGGATCCATCAAAAGAGTAGGGTGATCACCTGGAGTAGTGGCTTTAACAAACCATCTGTAAAAACGCCAAGAACCTGAAGCTGGAGTAGTTCCACGATTTGAAGATCTATGTAATGGATCGTTTATACTTTTACCAAAAGATGCAGAAGCAGGATTGTCATAAAAAGAATCTTTAAGGAAATTAGCATTATTACATCTCAAATCTGATGACCAACCCGCAGGCCAAACTGTTGTATCTAGATAAGGAGTAGGTTGCAAAAAGGAAACCCCAAAACCACCAACATTGTCAGAAGAAGCCCTGCCTAAATAACCAGGTTTTCCTTGTTTATCAGTAAGCGACCAAATGGCAGGAACGTGCATACGCTCTAAAACATTATTATTTCTTCCTTTTGTGTCTACGAATCCACCTGGCACATCCTCTTGAATTTGGGCCACCCATAAAGCTTCTTTGTTTCCACTAGCACGATTTTGATTGCCTCTTTGAAATAAATCCCAATACACATCTTTACCGAAAACTGAACTACGTCTTCCGAAACGAGCGGTCATCAATTTCACATTTGGATCTCCAATTACTTTATTTAAGGCAATGACAGCTTCGGCATTTCTTCCTAATGAAATCAAAGTTTCAGCTAAATAATGATACGCAACAACATTTGAAATTCTACCGTCTTTTACTGTACTGATTGCAGGCAATTTTTCAGCAGCTTCTTGTAAATCATTGACCATTTGCTCTAAAACGTCTTTTTTAGGGGCACGTACAAAGTCGTCCTTTCTTACGGTAACTGGCTCTAATGTCAATGGTACATCACCATACAAGTAAACTAAATCACGATAGGCCTTAGCTCTAAAAAACTTAGCTTCAACCACAAGTGGTGCTAAACTCGCTTGAGGTAAAGTCGAAACTTCTGCACCTTTTATAATTACATTGGCCGCACTAATAATTTTATAATTTTCATCCCAATAGTATTTTGGAACATATTTAGTTGGTGCGAATGCTTTTTGAAAATCGATAATTTTTTCATCAGTACCAAAACCAACATACCGTGCTTCCGTGAAGGTATCCGTACCGAAGTGTAACGAAAAATTAACGTCTCCTCCAGCATAATACAAATTACGTTCTTTTGCATAAAGACCAGTTAAAGCTGCTTCAAAACCAGAAACATCAGAAAAGGCACTTTCAGGACTGTAAAAATCCAAAGGCACTTCATCAAGTACTGCATCATCACAGGATGCTAACATCCCAAGTGAAAGGGATAATACTAAAAATTTATTAAATATTGTTTTCATAATTATTATATTTTAAAAATTAAAATGACATATCTAGACCAAAACTTACTGCTTTCATTACGGGCAAACCATTGTTAGCTATTGCAATTAGGCCTTGTCCTGTTTCTGGATCCCATCCTTTCCATTTTGTATAAGTATATAAATTTTTACCACTTACAAAAAATTTGATACTAGCAAAAGGTGTTTTGCTAATTAAATCATTATCCATTTCATACGTAAAAGAAATATCATTCAAACGAACAAAACTTCTATCTCTGTAAGGAGTAAAATTGACCCCTCCTGTTGTGCTTCCTGCCATAGCAAACTCAGCTCCTGGATTACTAGGTGACCAAGAATCAATATCATTGTATCTATTATTATTAACAATGTTACTAATAGTACCATAAGCCCCGTTGCCACCAGCCAAACCAGCCCAAGGATTATTAGCCCCAATACCACCTTGAACACTATTGATAAAGAACTTCAACGAAAAGTTTTTCCATCTCAAATTGTTTGAAAAACCTATTTGGTAATTAGGCTGTGTTGAACCAATAAAAGTTCTATCAGCGGCAGATATTTTTCCGTCTGGAGTACCGTCAGGGTTTCCTGCAATATCTTTTATTTTCCAACCTCCAACATTAAATCCTGTTGGCACAACATCTCCCAATTGATAGATTCCATCTTCAACATATTGGTAAATAGTTCCTATTGGACGACCTATAAACAAACCTCCAGAACCATCATTATTGGTTGGAAACAAATCATCTTCTACCCCATTACCATCAATGTCTTTTCCAAATAATGAAGTAACTTCATTTTCATTTTTACCATAATTAACCCCAAAAGTCCAATCCCAGTCTTGGGTTCTCACTGGATTAAAATTCACAGAAACTTCAATCCCTTTATTTTCGATACCCCCAACATTTTGTTTAATACTGTAAAAGCCTGTAATAGTTGGCAAAGGCAAATCCCACAATAAATCTTTTGTATTGGACTGATAAGCATCAACAGTACCTGTAATACGATTATCAAAGAAACCAAAATCAAAACCTATATTGTAACCAACTGTCGTTTCCCAACCTAAATCTGGATTGGCTAATGATGAAGGAGAAATACCCGTTACCGTTGTACCAGTATCTCCAAAAACATATTGCGAAGCGGTGTCTGCTGAAAAACGAGCCAATGAGCTATATCTAGAAGTGGTATTACCATTTTCTCCATAACTAAAACGCAATTTCAACAAATCAATATTTTTAACATCTGCAAGGAAATTTTCCTTAGTAATATTCCAACCTAAACCAAATGCAAAAAACGTTCCCCATTTTTTGTTTGCTGCAAAACCGGAGTAACCATCTCTACGAACACTTCCATTTACAAAATATTTCCCATCATAATCATAAACAACTCTACCTGTTTGTGATAAAAAATCTTCAGACCAAGCATCAGAAGAAACTTTAGGAAGCAATCCTTGCTCTAAACTATTATAAGACAATGCCAAATTACTAAATTGAGTAGCGCTTGCAGTTGTTCCTTCGTAGTCAACTGAATTGGCTCCAAGAACTGCTGTTATATTTACACCATGTTTTTCATCAGAACCAAAACGACGGTTATAACTAAAGATATTATCCAATGAAGAATCCAAAGTAGCTTGATTAATTTTTGAAGCAGAACCCGTATTATAAACGCTAGAATTATAAAACTGATTCCATCTATAATTATTATTATAATTAATACGGTAATTCAATCCTTTTACACCTGGTATATCAGCTGTGGCATAAAGTAGCAAAGATGCATTATTTTGATGATCTAAATTATCTTGTGTTACTTGCAAAAATGGATTTATAACTGATCCTCCAGTAGGATTTAAAAGATATTTTCCATCAGCACCATAAGGCGATGCTCCTGGATGCATAAGTGACAATGAAACCAAATCAGGAGAAACTCCAGAACGATCAGAAAAAGCACCAAAAGCATTAGCACCGATGGTTAACCACTCTTTAGGTTTATTTTCAACATTAATCCTGATACTCTTACGTGCATAATTATCATTGATTACCCAACCCAATTGTTCTGTAAAACCTCCTGAAAGGAAAAAAGTTGTAGATTCAGTACTGCCTCTTAAACTTACATTATGATCTAAAGTGTACATCGAATTATTGGTAGCATCACCATACCAGTCATAATCGGTTCCTGCATTCCAAGAATTAACAAAAGTTGGAACAAAAGCTCCTCCACTATTATTGATATAATTCCAAGTTGGATTAGGCTGCGTATAATCTGGTGCTAGATAACCCGGAACTCCAGCAGTATTATAATTGGCAGTTCGTGCCATTTCTTCAAATTGAGCTCTTTTCAAAACTCTTCTGTTTTTTACAGGATCCTGAATAGCATAAAAAGTAGAATAATCAATAACTGTTTTAGATCCTTTCTTGCCTTTTTTGGTTGTAATCATCATTACACCATTGGCAGCTTGTGCTCCATAGATAGCTTTACTACTTGGATCTTTCAAGATATCAACAGATTGAACATCTTTAGGGTTGATATCCGTGAATTTACCACGATATACAGCACCATCCAAAACAATAAGAATACCTGTGTTTCCACTCAATGTATTTTGTCCACGGATTTTTATCGTAGGGTCAGTACCTGCTTGATTAGATTGTCCAATAACAACTCCAGGCAAAGAACCTAATGACTGAAGAATATTTGTATTTGGAGCTTCTTGAAATTGTTTTAAATTTCCTGAAGCAATAGATCCAGTTAAATCTTTTTTCTTTGCAGTACCATATCCCACCACAACTACTTCTTTTAATGAAGTAGCTTCATCCTGAAGTGTTACATTTAAAGCCTTGTTTTGCCCAACCGTGACTTGCTTTGAAGTAAAGCCTATTGTTGAGAAAACCAACACAGCTTTAGGACCCGAAACTTTGATAACATATCTACCGTCAAAATCGGCAGAAGCACTATTTGTAGTTCCTTTTTCGACAACATTCGCACCTGGAATGGTTTTTCCAGATTGATCATAAATTAATCCACTTACAGAAATACTCTGAGCACTCATAATCTGAGTAACCAGCAACAATGCAAATGAAATTAAAAACGCAAATTGTTTTTTCATTTTTTTAATTTTTTGTTATTAATTAGTTAGTTGAAGAAACTGAAAAAAGACACTCGTGAAATTTCTAAAATTTTTAAAGTAATTTAAAAATTGAATATTTCAATCTGTGCCCCCGCACAGTTTCATTTTACAAATATATGAATATATTTTAATAATCCTAACTTAATATTAAAATCGGTATATTTTTTAATATTTCATTTAAATACAGTAAGAATATAAAGATATCTGTATGTTTTACAGAACCCTTATTATATAAAATTATCCGATGAAAATTGAAATAATCTAAAACCTACAACTTCAATACTATCAACTTTTTTGCAATTTTATAGGACCTGTTTAAATTGCCATAAAAACGCACTCAATCCAAAATAAAATATTTGGACTACGAATGAAGCATTATTCAAACCGAAATACCAATTCCAAATCGTGATGAAGATTCACACGACATATTAGGAACATACAAATTAGTATGTAATCAAACGGAAATGAGTACAGCACTTTCAAATCCAGATGAATTACTGAACATATTACAACACAGGCATCAAATACTTTTGGGAGCAAGAACCTCAAAAAAAAAAAAAAAAAGATCAATTCAAAGGCAAAAACAAACGGGCAGGCGAAACACACTTTGTCGACCACACCTTGGCATGAGGTATATTAATAAAAGGATTTGATTACTATCAAGCACTGCAAGAACCATTTGCTAAAGCAGTATATATTATGTTTATGATAAACGAAATACAACCATTCTTGGATGGAATTAGCTAAATTTGCAACACATTACTTAAAAACGAATTACAGTGATCAAGTGGAAAGTAATCCTTCGTTACAGCATCTTATTCTGAAATGGGAACAGCAAAGTAATGGAATCGATGATGAATCAATTGGAGAGGATTTGAAAGTTATTTATCAGGTTTTATTACAACAGCAAAGGCATTGGCTCATCAATAAAAACAGTGAAGATCAAAGTTTAGACGAGTCTATTATACGAAGACAGATGCATTATTTAGATATTGAAGAAGAAAAATTGCGGTATATTTAGAAATGGTTTTCAGGTTTTGCTTCATAAATAGCTTTATAAAATTTATCCAAGCCAAAACTCAAATGACCGTATATTCCTTAATATGGTAAATTAAAATTATGGTGGTTTATATTGATTAATTCCCGTTTCAAAATAAACTATTCGCTAATAGTGGTATAATAGTTTACTTTTGCAAAAAAGTTATGTTCTAAAGTCATTCATAACTCATAATTTATAACTCATACATTACAAAGTGAATTACTTATCAGTCGAAAATATCTCAAAATCTTTTGGAGAGCGCACCCTTTTTAAAGACATATCCTTCGGAATCAACAAAGACCAAAAAATTGCTTTCATAGCCAAAAATGGTTCCGGAAAAACCACCATAATGAACATCATCAATGGCTTTGACGAACCTGATACCGGAAAAGTCGTAATTCGGAAAAGCATCCGAATGGCTTTTCTTTCGCAAGACAATAAATTGCAGGACGAATTGACGATTGAAGAAAGCATTTTTGCTTCGGACAACGAAACCTTGAAAGTAATTGAAGCCTACGAAAAAGCATTAGAAAACCCCGAAGACGAAGAAGCGTACCAAAAAGCTTTTGATGGAATGGACCAACACAATGCCTGGGATTTTGAAACCCAATTCAAGCAAATTTTGTTCAAATTGAAGTTGGAAGATTTCAAACTGAAAGTCAAAAACCTTTCGGGTGGACAAAAGAAACGTTTGTCATTGGCCATTATTTTAATTAACCGTCCCGATTTGTTAATTTTGGATGAGCCAACGAATCACCTGGATTTGGAGATGATTGAATGGCTGGAAAGTTATTTTACCAAAGAAAACATTACGCTGTTTATGGTGACGCACGACCGTTTCTTTTTGGAACGTGTTTGCAACGAAATCATCGAACTAGACAATGGAAAAATATACCAATACAAAGGAAATTACTCTTATTATTTAGAGAAAAAAGAAGAGCGAATTGCTTCCGAAAATTCGAGTGTGGACAAAGCTCAAAACCTGTTCACCAAAGAACTGGAATGGATGCGTCGACAACCGAAAGCGAGAACCACCAAATCGAAATCGCGTCAGGATGATTTTTTTGTGATTAAGGAAAAAGCACAAAGTCGCCGTCGTGAAAATAAAGTCGAACTTGAAATCAATATGGAACGAATGGGAAGCAAGATTATCGAGCTTCACAAGATTTCCAAAAAATTCAAGGATCACGTGATTTTGGATAATTTCAGTTTCGATTTTCAACGTGGCGAACGCATTGGAATCATCGGAAAAAATGGAACCGGAAAATCGACTTTCTTGAATTTATTGACCGGAACCATTCCTTTGGATTCCGGAAAAGTGGTCGTTGGCGAAACCATCAAAATTGGGTATTACACCCAAAGCGGAATCAACCCAAAACCGGGACAACGCGTGATTGATGTCATCAAAGAATATGGAGAATTTATTCCGTTGACCAAAGGCCGATTGATTTCGGCTTCGCAATTGTTGGAGCGTTTTCTTTTTGACTCCAAAAAACAATACGATTATGTCGAAAAACTGAGCGGTGGCGAGTTGAAACGTTTGTATTTGTGTACGGTTTTAATCCAAAACCCCAACTTCCTGATTCTGGATGAACCTACGAATGATTTGGACATTGTGACTCTGAATGTCCTAGAAAGTTTCTTAATGGATTATCCGGGTTGTTTGCTGGTTGTGTCGCACGACCGTTATTTTATGGACAAAATCGTGGATCAATTATTCGTTTTTAGAGGACAAGGCGAAATTGAAACCTTCCCCGGAAACTACTCTGATTTTAGATCCTATGAAGACAGTGCCGATGTAGCTCAAAAAGAAGACAACAAAGCCGAAAAGAAAGATTGGAAACAAAATAATCCAACTGGAAACCTAACGTTCAACGAGCAAAAAGAATTTCAGAAAATCGAGCGTGAAATCAAGGATTTGGAAATGGATAAAGCCAAAATCGAGCAACTCTTTTCGGAAGGAAAAGTAGCCGATGCCGACATAGAAAAGAAAGCCAAAGAACTGGAAAACATCATTTCTAAAATAGAAGAAAAAGAAGAACGATGGTTTGAATTGAGTGCCAAAATAGAAGGATAGAATTAGTGGGCAGTGTTCACTTTTGAAACCATTTGTCATTGCGAGGAACGAAGCAATCGCATAACGAGAGTGACAACTTAATTAATTTACAACCCCAACAATTTTAGTAGTAATACTAAAAATGTTGGGGTTGTTTTTTTAATAAAAAAATCAAACCGTCTATATTATATCTCCCCAGATTAGCGCGAACAATAAGCTCGTGCCCACCAACACAAGCTACAATCCTAAAAAGTTCTAACTTTCTGTTTATTTAATAAGTTTAAAAATATCCAGTTTTCTTCAATTTGTCCAGATTTCCATAATTTGGCTAATCTTGGATATTTGTTTTTGTTCCAAATTCTAATTTTGAAATGAAATTAAAACTTTAAATCATGAAAAATATAGCTATACTTTTAGTTTGCGGCGCACTAACTGGATGCGGCGCGGTTTATTATGTACCAAATACACAAAACGTACCAGTTATGAAGAACGAGGGGCAAACCAATATATCTTTTGGTCTAAATGTATCGGAAAGCACAGATGGATTCGAATTTCAGGGTGCTTATGGATTGACAGACAAAATAGCCATACAACTCAATACTGACTGGGTTAAAGCTTCTGAAGGCACATCAAATGGATCGGGTTATTTTGTAGAATTAGGACCTGGATATTATAAAAACTTATCAGAACACTTTGTTTTTGAAACGTATGGACTATTGGGTTTTGGCAGTACAAAATATAAAGAAAATTATAACGAGATTTCTGAAATTAAAACCAACTTTTTTCGTGTTGGTTTGCAACCCAGCATAAGTTTTACCACCAAATACTTTATAGCTTCTTTATCCGGAAGAATTGCAAACCTGAATTACAATTCTGTTAGCGGAAATTATTATGACGTTGATTACCTAAAAGCCAATAATTCCTATTGGTTAATCGAACCCGCTTTAACACTGCAAGGAGGTTTTGAAGATGTTAAATTGTTCCTCCAAGTTCAACTCAGCGAAAATCTGACAGACCAGTATTTTTACCAAGATTACTCGCTTGTTTCACTTGGTGTGAAAGTTAATTTAAATCCTAAAAAGAATTAAGAAGGACTGGTTTATACAAAACGCAGTGAGAGAATATTTTTTGAAAGTTGCTTTTAGCAAAAAGGCTTTATGATTATTCCAATAACAAAAAAATCGCCCAAGAATCTCATCTTGGACGATTTTTTTAATTAAAATCCTTTCGGATTATTTTCTGTACAATGGATCAGCTCCGATGGTTCCCACCAAACTGTCAATGTATTCTGGAGAAATGGCAACTTCCAACATGTTTTTCACATTTTTCAAGCGCGTAACCAAATCCATTTCCGCAGTCAATAAGTTATTTTCGGCATTGGAAATAAAACGTTCCAAATAACTGATTTGATTGGTGTAGAAATTAATGTCTTTGAGTTGTTTCAATTTCAATCGTTCCTTGTACCAATCGCTGTTGATTACGTAATCTCTTTCGAAATAACTTCTCAATTCGGGATCGCTCATTTCTTTGCCATCATAAGTGCCGTAAGCCATCATGTGCAACAATATTTTCAATGGCGGAATGGCAGACTCGATGCTTCCGTCTTCAAAATAACTCAAGGCCACTTTTTGTTGAGCTTCGACAATATTGGCAATTCCGTCTACATAATCTTCGATTCCTTGCAATTCCGGTTTCAACATTTTCTCGTTGAAAACGGCATTTGGTTCATCAAACAAACGGTTCAAACACAGTAACGAGAATGTACTCGTGATGCGATAACCCAATCGGCTGGCCAATACTTTATTGCCTTGATATTCGAAATCTTCCAGTTTTTCCAAGGAACCATTGGCAATCAAAACTTTTGGGTCACGGTCTTTGGCATTTAATCTCGCCCAAATTTCAGGGATTAAAAGACTGATATCGTGATCAACTTTGTTTTCGCCACCAACATACCCCGCAGCCGTGCTAAACGCATTGGATTCGGTTAAAATGTGCGATAACAGGGCGTTGTTCAAATCGGTTGTTGGAGTCAACATGTTGAAAGGGCCTTTGGTCAAAGCGCCTTCAGAACCAGCACCTGTTGTAGAAGGCGATTTTCCGGTAAGGCTGCAAATAAAATCCATAAACAATTCAGGTGTTTCCTGATAATGAATTGGATTGTAAACCGCCAACGGACGAATGCCTGCTTTTTTGTCAATCGGGTTGTTTCTACGTCCCGGCAAAACGGCATTCACCACATTGATAACCGGATCTTCCGATTTTATTTTCCGGTACAAACGAACTCCAATTTCGCCCAAATAACTGGCTTCGGTTTCATTGATGAAAATATTAGGTTCCAAATAACGCGGATTTTTGGTTGGTTCTCCATCCACAATTCGGGTGTGTGAAGGCAATGAAAAATACTCTTCTTCGTTTGGACTGTTTACAATACTTACGATTAAATCCTTGACAGGCTGCGTGTATTTATCGAAATTGATAGTGTCTTCGAAAATGGCGATGGCATCTTTTTTCTTTAAAAGTTCATAGTTGGTCAAGTACACGTTGTCGCTTACAATATCCTTTTCCGCACCTTTATCGTAACCTCTGATGATTGCTTCGTCAGGTCTTTGAAACAAATGTGATTCGCAATTGGCAACCACTTTTAAACTTTGGTTGGTGTATTCTGGATTCAGGTTTTTGAACTGCGCTCTTGGCAAAGTGATAGACGCTGAGATATCATCTTCCATCTGAATTTTTTGGCAAGCAGAAAAATCCGATCTCAATTTATTCAACAACCAAACTCCTTTTTGGTTGAAACCAATGCGAACGTAACTTCCCACAACCGGCGTGTTGTTGTACTGTAAACCTGTTCCGTTTTTGCCATTGATGATTTCAACCGACATACAATCTTTCCAGTTCAAGGCACTGTGGTCTTGTCTGTACAAACGTTTGACAAACAACACCAACGATCTAATGTGAACCGGGATGTTTTTAATGAATTCGTTGAATTCATCGCTATTTTCCTCTGAAGGAGTTAATAATTTTACTGCCGAACCCAAGGTTCTTCTTTTGTCCAAAAATGTTCTGGATGGCGGCAAGGATGGGTCACGTTTTTTCCATCTATTGGAATAATTGTATTCAATGATTTCGTCTGCTTTTTTAAAATCTTCGTCAATGTCCAAAATATTGAAGGCACTGTACGTAATGGCATTTTGCATCGATTTAGAAATCTCGGATTTTCCACCACCCGAAACCGTGCAAGGTTTATGACAGAAAACACCTTCGGGAGAAGTGTTTACGATTCGCCACAAGGCAATGGCATTATGTTTTTCCAGTTTGAATTTATTTCCCGTTGGATGAACGTAAATTTTATTTGGAGATAAAATTAATTTTTGTTCTTCATTGTTGAAAGTCCAAGTAATGCTGTTGGTATTGGTATTAATATACGCATTCTCGGGGATATAAACGATGTTTGGATATTTCTTGTCAATGGCATAATTGGTCGGTTTCACCTCAATTCTATCGCCTAGAAAAGATTTTACACCTTCAAAACTATATTGGTTCCCGAATTTGGATGAAAAAGTGCTTCCATCAACAATGTCGCCCATTACTCCTCTAGGAAATGCAATGGCACCACCGGAATGTTCTTCCTCTACCAAACCAAACAAATTGGCGGAATAGCTAATTTGGGTTTTGATTTCTTTTTTGGAATAACCATAATAATTATCGGCAATGATGGTGACAACAACTCCTCTATCGTCCCTGCAGGTTACTTTAAAGGCACCTCCATTGTTATACAGCTCATTCTCGTCTTTCCAGCACATTCCCTCACTTTTTTGACGCTCGGTGGCTTCGTTAAAATGAGGCAAGCCAATATCTTTTTTCTTTAAAGAACGTAATTGCGGTGCAAGAACAACACAACCGGTGTGACCTGTCCAATGTTCGGTATCCAAAGCCGCATCATTTTGGGCAAGATAAGGATCGCCTGCGTTTCCAAAAATTGCTTCCACAAAATCCAGATTGCTTACCAAACTTCCAGGAACGAAAAAACGAACTTCCATCGACTTTTTTGAAATAACCCCTTTCACTTCTGGACAAACCATTGGTCGCATCAACAAGGAAACCATTAATTTGGCCTGCTCTTCCTGATTGGAAGTAAAAGGCAATAGTTGCAGTTCCTCTGGCGGACTGAATGCCGCATTCAAAAAATGGGCAAAAGCAATTCTAGGCACTTCTTTTTTATCCAAAGGCACGGGCAAATTGCCTTCCACGATATGAAAAGTACCAACTGTTGTTCTTTTATCATTTGTCGGATTATTCAAAATCCCTTGTTTGATTCTATACGAAGTAACATCTTCACCAACAAAAGTTGTCCCGTTAGGCGGCAAACTCAATTCTCTTGCATGACCACTTTGGGTCAATACCAAGGTATCGTTTGGCAAAACATACGGTTTATTGAACGGAACATCTTTGAGATAATCGTTCAAAAAGTTTTGGATTCTGGTATCGGCTGGCGAAAGATGATTGGATAACAATCTTGACTTCTCGCGAAAACTTTTGATTAGCCCATTGGTTAAAACTTGAAATTTAGGATTGCAAAATTGCTCTGCTGCATTTTCTTCATCTTGATAAATGGGTTGCCCAAGCGAGGCTAATTGAAGATTGATATACTGAACTGTATCTTTTCTACTTTGCTTGATTGGTGCTTGATTGACTTTAATTTCTGTACTCATTTATAAAAAATTAATAAGGATATGTTTTTACACTTTCTTGTGTGCTTGAAAAAAAAAAAAAAAAAAAAATGAAGAGAATTATTTCTCTCCTTACAAAGGTGAAGAAAACTGACTTATAATTAACATAAAAAACGCATTAATTTTCAAATAAAATTAAAATTAACAAAATCTCATAAATTGAACAAAATCAAACACTGTGTACGCAAACGAGGTAGTTTAAAAAAAGACAAAAAGAACCTTTACAATTCGGTTTTTTATGCAAATAAAATGTCTTCAAAAAAACATAAAAACAAAGAAAAAAGCAATGATTTTTAATATTGCAAGAAGGACAATACGTTCTATTAAATCCTAACAAATTTTGTTATATTTGCGCTTTTTAAACCCATTTTATAATGAAACACCTTTTATCTGTACTATTAGTTTTGACTCTTTTTATTTCTTGTTCACCAGACAATTCGACACCTATTGATTATGTTGTCAAAAATGAAAAAGACATTAGCGATTTTATAACCCTTAATAAATTAACAGCTCAAAAAAGCGAAACAGGATTACACTATGTGGTTACCGATCCTGGAACTGGAGCTCAACCCACTGCAACTTCTAATGTAACGGTGGTGTACAAAGGGACTTTTCTCGATGGAAGAATATTTGATCAAAGTACAAATGCTGGTATCACGATAGGTTTAAATCAAGTAATAAAAGGCTGGACAGAAGGTATCCCTCATTTTAAAGAAGGCGGAAGCGGCATTCTTTTGATTCCTGCTCATTTAGGATATGGAAATTACAATTATAGTGGTATCCCTGGAGGTTCAGTACTTCTTTTTGATATTAAATTAATTTCAGTAAATTAGGATTACTGGTTTATTTTCAAAACAGCCAATCTGCGTTCTCAAAGCTAAACAATAAAAAACCACGATAAAATCAAATTTTGTTGTGGTTTTATCGTTTAGGTAAATAGTATAACTACAATGTATTAACCATTTAGAGTAAAAAAAACTTTTATAGCCTCAATCAAAAATTAACCAAGAAATTTTGTTTAGTTTTATAATTTATTTAAAAAAATTAGTCAAAATACCGATCTTCGTTAATGAATTTTACAACTATTTTGAAATCGAGAATCTTGTTGCTCTTTATTCTTTTTCTTTCTCAAGCCACTTTTTCGCAAGAAGAGAAAATAGAGAAAGAAAAAAAATATCCACTGCGCTCCATAGTTGATTTATTTACGAAAGAAGACACCCTAAAAATAAGCAAACCTGATTCTAAAAGAAAATTAATTGCATTCCCCACTTTGGGCTACCAACCTGCAAATGGATTTACTCTAGGATTTATAAGCCAATTCAGTTTTAAAATAAAACCAGAAAACAGAATTTCGTTACTCTCGGGAGGAGCTTCCTATAGTTCTCAAAAACAAATTCTGACGTATTTGAAAAACAATATGTACATCAATAACGACCGATTCTTCTTTAGTGGTGATTTTCGCTATTATGTTTTCTCCCAATCCAATTATGGACTAGGTACCGATATTATCCCTTGGGGTTCCGAATTTAAAGATTTTAATTACAGCACCATAGAACAACCCATGAATTACAATTATTTTAAATTTCATGAAACGGTTTCCTATAATATCATTCCCTCTTTTTTTATTGGATTAGGATTACACTTTGATAGCTATACCAATATAGACGACAAACTTTTGGATGTTGCCAATGAAAAATACACCTACCATTATAATTATTCAAAAAAATATGGATTCAGTGACAAGAATTATGCTGTCAACGGTCTTAGTATGAATTTTATTTATGACACCAGGGACAACTTGATAAATACAAATACCGGCTTGTACTTGAATATGAATTACCGTTTCAATCCCCAAACTGAGCTGAACAAACACAATAGTGCTACCTTATTACTTGAAACCCGATATTTCATACCCATCAGTAAAGTAAACAAGCAACATGTATTGGGTTTTTGGGCATATGGCCAATTTTTAATAACCGGAAAATTACCTTATTTGAACCAACCAGCGATAGGTTGGGATCAGAATAGTCGTAGCGGAAAAGGATATACACAAGGACTTTTTAGAGGCACCAACTTGATGTTTTTTGAAGGCGAATACCGTTTTCCAATTACCAAAAACCAAATGATCAGCGGAACCGTATTTACCAATGCCACCACCGCAAGTGATGTTGATAAAAACCTGTGGTTATTTAGCTCTATCCAACCCGCTGTGGGAGTTGGATTAAGAATCCTTTTAGATAAAGATACCCTAACCAATTTCATAGTTAATTTTGGGCTAGGGCGTGATTCCCAAACATTCTATTTTAATGACGGGGAAGGATTTTAAAATCATTCCAAACATTCCCGCATTAGTTTCCATCAAAGAATCGAATTAAACTTCTTTTCAAGTTACAAATTCTTTAACATCTCCACTAGTTTATCCTTAGTCATTGGTTTGATGATGAAATCTGTAACCGCACTAATGGACTTTGCCCGGGCAATATCATCAGGCGAAATCGACGAAGAACAGATATAGATGGTGATTTTTTTTCCTATTTGGGGATTAATCTTGACAAATTCATCTAGAAACTGCCAGCCATCCATAATAGGCATACTCAGGTCAAGAAGAATAATATCTGGTAACGCATCTATATTGTCTATGTTTTCTTTTATAAAAATCAAGGCATCGTATCCATTGTCAAAAATCTTGATGAGATCCACAAGTCTATTTTTCTCTAGCATTTTCGTGGTAAGAAAAACAAATACATCATCATCGTCTACCAGGGTAAGTTGTTTTAGAGCTATCATAAATTTTGATTATTAAATTCAATAAAAAAGGTACTGCCTACATCAGGTTTGCTTTCGGCCCAAATTTTCCCTCCCATAGCCTCAATTTGAGTTTTTATCATAAAGAGGCCGAATCCTTTCGCATCGGGATGTCTATGGAAAGTTTTTCGGATTTTAAAAAGATTATTCCTGTGCATTTCCAGATCAATTCCTAACCCATTATCACAAACTGATAACAGAAGTGTACCGTTTACTTTTCTGGACTCAATTTTGATACAGGGCTTTCGCGAGGGCGATTTATACTTTAAGGCGTTACTTACTAGATTGGCAATAATACTCTCAAGGTATTTTTGAGGAAAATAAATAATCGGGGCTTCAGAGTCATCGAGTTCTATAATAGCATCGTATTCCTTGATCTGGGTTTCAAAACCAATAAGCAACTTGTCAAGACACTCCTTCAAATTAATTTTGTCAATTTCAATTTCCGAGTCCTGTTGGACTTGAATAGATTCAACCAATTCATTAAACACATCCAACAGGTGGTTTACAACAGGTTTTATCTTGGAATGCACCAATTGGCGTTCGTCCTCATCAGTACTTTGGTCAATATAATCGATCAACATTGAAATATTGAGCAACGGAGCCCTTAAATTATGAGAAACGATATTGCAAAAATCAACCAGTTGGGTGTTCTTGTACTCTAGAACAGAGGAATATTTGATCAAATCCTCTTCTGCCTTTTTTCGTAATGTAATATCGGCGCGAATCGCCACATACTGAAAAGGTTTTCCTAGTTCATTCAGAAACGGAACGATGGTGGTATCTACCCAATAATAAGTGCCATCTTTAGCCCTGTTTTTGAGTTCACCCTTCCAAATCTTCCCTCCGGCTATGGTAACCCACAAATCGCGGATAAATTCCTTGGAGTGGAAACCTGAATTAATAATTCGATGGTCTTTTCCTATCAATTCCTCACTACTGTATTTGGAAATCTTGCAGAAATTGTCGTTGACAAAATTAATGATTCCCTTTTGATCGGTGATAGCTACAATGGAGGATTCATCAAGGGCAAATTTATAATCGGATACTTCCTTCAGGCTTTTGAGCAGCTTTTCTTCGCCTTGTTTTCGCTGCGTAATATCAGAACGAATGGCTACATATTGGTAGGGTTTGCCGTCAGGATTCAAAAAAGGGACAATAGTGGTGTCGACCCAATAAATGGTTCCATCCTTTGCCTTGTTTTTGAGTTCGCCTTTCCATATTTTTCCGTTGGCAATAGTAACCCACAACTCTTTTATAAATTCCTTGGAATGAAAACTGGAATTAATAATCCGGTGATCCATACCAAGCAATTCCTCTCTGCTGTATTTTGAAATCGCACAAAAGTTGTCGTTTGCATGGATAATTATCCCCTTTGGATCAGTAATTGCCACAATCGCTGACTCGTCAAGTGCATATTTATAATCATCAAGCTCTTTCATAGTTGATTTTGGATATTATTTTGTTTTTTAAAACTATCCCAACGGTTTCAAATGCGTTCCAAGCTTATTTTATTAGAGAACTAAAAATCTGATTTGTTTGGAATTTTTGATTTACTTATAACTAACAATCAATACATTATTGATTTTGGCTCAAAAAAAATAAAGAACTGTAAAAACTATATAGTTTGCAATTTACAATAAAAAGAAATACATTTCATACAATTATTTCAGTTTATTGAGAATAATAAAAACTGGTTATTTAATGAAGGAAACGAGAAAAACTGTGTAGCTATATTTGAGAGGTCGCTACTTTTTCGAAGCCATCAAGTAGAATGCAAAAAAAACCACGACAAAATCAAATTCTGTCGTGGTTTTACTTTTTATAATCTTGTGGTTTTTACCAAGCAATCGGATTGTAATCTTTCAAAAATTTCCCACACCAATGTTTTCCTGTATTGATTCCATCAAACAAAGGATCCATTACACGGGCAGCTCCATCAACAATATCCAAAGGCGGTTGAAAATCTTGTTCTTCTTGCTTTCTTTTGGCCAATTCTGCGGGATCTTCGTCGGTTACCCAACCTGTGTCAACGGCGTTCATAAAAATTCCGTCTTTGGCCAAAGTTCCTGCGGCAGTGTGAGTCAACATATTTAGGGCAGCTTTAGCCATATTGGTATGTGGATGGCGGTCTTCCTTAAAATCTCGGTAAAACTTTCCTTCCATCGCCGAAACATTGATGATGTGTTTTTTCCCCGTGTTGTCTTTCTTCATCACTTCCGAAAGGCGGTTACACAACACAAAAGGTGCCACCGAATTGACCAATTGCACTTCAATCATTTCCGTGGTTTCTATCTGACCTAATTTTAATCGCCAGCTGTTTACTTTTCGCAAATCGACTTGTTGCAAATCGGCATCGAGTTCTCCTTCCGGAAAAACTTCTTGTGCCACCAAAGCATTATCAAACGAATACGGAATTTGTGATAATTTGGCGGAAGCCCGCAATCCAATTCCAGGTTCGGGTCCGTGCCAAGTGACTGGCATATTTTCATTTGAAGAAGCTCCCGAAGTCAATACTTTTAATTCCTCCAAACAATTGGTGTGATCCAATAATAACTCTTGGGCAACTTTTGGCAAAGAACCAATTGGACGCTCTTCATTCTCCATTAAATGCGTATAAAAACCGGCAGGTCGTCTCACAGTTTGTGCTGCATTATTAATCAGAATATCCAATCGACCGTATTTTTGCTCAATAAAATTGCAGAAAATCTCCACACTCGGTATATGTCGCAAATCCAATCCGTGAATCTTTAGACGATGTCCCCATTCCATAAAATCATCTTCCTTGGAAAATCGCAATGCCGAATCCACAGGAAAACGAGTCGTGGCAACAACAGTCGCTCCACCACGCAAAAGCATCAAAGTAATATGATACCCAATTTTTAATCGAGAACCTGTAATCACGGCAATTTGCCCTTTTACGTCTGCAGTTTGAAAACGTTTGGCATAATTAAAATCGCCACAATCCGGACACATTGTATCGTAAAAATGATGCATTTTAGTAAATTCCGTTTTGCACACATAGCAATTTCGGGGAGTTTCCAGTTCTAATTGTTCTTTAAGCTCCAAATCGTGCGAAGCCAATAATTTTGGCGCCACAAAAACACTCGCTTCACGGGCAGAACGAATTCCGGTTTCCTTGCGAGCCGTTCGGTCTTTCTTTTCCTGTTTGCGTTTGGCTACTGCTTTTCCGTCTTTTTTTCTCTTTGCAAACTCATCCCGATCTGGTCGTGAAAATTGCCCAGCGGCTTTGATTAAAGCCGTCCGTTGCTCTTTTGGAATGTCGAAAATTTGGTCGGTATCTGTATTTAATTGTGCCAAAATAGCTATACATCGGTCAATTTCTTCCGAAGTTATGGTGGTCTTATTGTTTATTGCTGATGTCATTAGGTTCTAAAAATCAAGTTGGCAAAGATAGTCTTTAAAGTGAGGGATGAATCGTGAAAAGTGAAATATCTAAATTCTCACGATTCACTTCTCACTATTCGCTTTTTCGTATCTTCGCACTCCTATTTGCAGCTTTTTATGTTATTTCAAATAAAATCCTATCTTAAATTTCTTTGGAACTCCAAAAACGAACACGCTGTGCATTCGCCATTCGTGTTTAATTTGGTTACTAAATGCTTTTTTGACACCAAATCAAAACCAAAATATTCCATTTTAAAGGAGTATAGAAATTCACTTTTAGAAAACAAGACCACGATTGAAGTAACTGATTTTGGAGCGGGGTCGAAAGTTTTCAAATCCAATACACGGCAAATTAACAAGATTGCCAAAACTGCTGGAATTAGTTCAAAACGTGCCGAATTATTATTCCGAATTACGAATTATTTTCAACCGGACACTATTTTAGAAATTGGCACTTCTTTAGGATTAGCCACTTCTGCCCTAGCCTTGGGAAATCCAAAAGCAAAAATAACCACACTTGAAGGTTGCCCAAATACAATGGTATTGGCAAAAAATCAATTGCAATTATTCAATATGAGTAATGCGGAATGTATCACAACGGAGTTTCATTCTTTTTTAGAAAAAAGGAATTCATCGCTAAATACTTCAACTGAACACTACAAACTGAATACTGAACACTTTTCTTTAATTTACTTCGACGGCAACCATTCCAAAAACGCTACTTTAGAGTATTTTGAACTTTTATTGCCCACAATTACTAATGATTCTGTTTGGATTTTTGATGATATTCATTGGTCTCCCGAAATGGAAGAAGCTTGGAAAATGATTAAAAACCATCCAAAAGTAACCGTAACTATTGATACTTTTCAATGGGGATTAGTTTTCTTTAGACAAGAACAACCGAAAGAGCATTTTGTGATTAGAACCTAGATTTATACCTTTAAAATTCAAAAATTACAGTATGGATATCAAAAAAATATTTGAAAACAACCGGAATTGGATTGTCAAACAACTCAAAATTGACGAAAATTATTTCAAAAAATTATCAAAAGGACAATCTCCCGAATTTCTGTACATTGGATGTTCCGACAGTCGTGTTTCAGCCGAGGAACTTATGGGTTTGGAACCAGGAGAAGTTTTTGTGCACCGTAATATTGCCAATATGGTTCCCAATACCGACCTCAACTCAATGTCGGTAATCAATTATGCGGTGGTACATTTAAAAGTAAACCATATTATCGTTTGCGGACACTATGGCTGTGGTGGTGTATATGCTGCGATGCAACAGTCTGATTTGGGAATTTTAAATCCTTGGTTAAGAAACATTCGAGACGTTTACCGAATTCATCAAAAAGCACTTGATTCCATAACAAACGAAGAGGAAAGATATAAAAAATTAGTTGAATTGAATGTTCAAGAACAGTGCATCAATATCATTAAAACTGCCGAAGTCCAGAAAGCCAACAATCAACGAGATTTAAAAGTATATGGATGGATTTTTGATATTCACAGCGGCAAATTATTAGACTTGAATATCAACTTTACAGAAATATTAAAAGACATAACCAAGATTTACAAAATATCAGACTAATTCATAATTTCTTTAAAAATTAGTCTGATATTTTGTGATTCGAAACAAAAAATGACAGCCATCATTGACTGTCATTTTTCCCGAATTAATAACTAACCATTTTTTTCTAACCAACTATTCTTTTGCTTCAGACATTTCTTCTGATTTTGCTCCCATCCTGTTAACTTTTATCATAGGTGCAAATTTGAATTTTAAAGCAGCGATTTTTTTGTTGTCATCTTTTGAAAGACCTTCTTTTTCAACAGTGTTTTTTCTGCTATCCAAGGCTTCATACATCAACTTGATTTCATCCCAATCTTCACGAGTATAAGAGTCTTTGTTATTCTCTGCAGTGTGAATAAAATCTTGATAAACACCGTGAATATTGTCTGCATTTACCCATGCAAAACTCATATCTTCGCCAATTTTTCCTTCACCAAACAAGGCATTTCTCAATTGCTGTTTAGAACTTGGAGCTTGACTTTGACCAACATTTTCAACTTGATTTGTTGCTGCATATTTAGCTCTTAGCACTTCATATCTAGCTCTACTTGCATCAATTCTTTCCTTTGCTTTTATACTGTCTTTTAAATTGGCTAAATTGGCTTCAGCCTCACTCATTCTCAATTGATAACCAGCATCAATACCATCCCAATTTTTTTGTGCATCTTCAATAGCCACTTTTTCTACCGAATCTACATAAACAACATAAGTGTCAACTGCTTTCTCGGCTTGGGCTTCTTTCTCATCCTTACAAGATGTAAATCCTAAAGCGATTAACGCAACTCCTAATAACAATTTTTTACTTTCCATAATTTTTGTTTTTTTTAACATTATTCAACAAATCTATATCGAAATACATTATATTCAATATAAAACCAAAAATTATGAAACTAATTATGTAAATTCTGAAAGTACTATGAAAAATACGTGAATTATATAAAATATCCTCAAAATTACATAGGTGTGAAAAATCTTTTTTTACATATGGAAATGTAACAAATTTTTAAAAAAATCTACTTACCAATAATTCAAAAGTCTTTTGTACTTTTAAACCAAACTTTAATGTCTCGCTAGGCCTGCTGAAGCGATAAATCTTGTATAAAAATGTCAAAACCATTAATTAAAATAACCAATATCAAAAGAGATTTTGTCCTTGGAAACGAAATCGTTTATGTACTCAAAGGCATCAATTTAGAAATAAATAAAGGCGAATATGTAGCATTAATGGGGCCTTCAGGATCTGGAAAATCTACCTTGATGAACCTTTTGGGATGTTTGGACACGCCTACTTCCGGAACCTATATCCTTAACGGAAAAGATGTGAGCCAAATGCACGATGACGAATTAGCCGATATCCGCAACAAAGAAATTGGTTTTATTTTTCAAACTTTTAATCTTTTGCCAAGAACCACAGCTCTGGACAACGTGGCATTGCCGATGATTTATGCGGGACATTCTAAATCGGAGCGAAATACTCGTGCCACAGAAGTTCTAAAACAAGTAAACCTGGCTGACAGAATGGATCACCAACCCAACCAGCTTTCGGGTGGACAAAGACAAAGAGTTGCTATAGCAAGAGCTTTGGTCAATAGACCTTCCATTATCCTTGCCGATGAACCCACGGGAAATTTGGACAGCAAAACTTCCGAAGAAATCATGAAACTATTGGAAGAAATCCATAAAAACGGCAATACCATAATTGTGGTAACCCACGAGGAAGAAATTGCAGCTCACGCCAAAAGAATCATCCGTTTGCGTGATGGAATGATTGAAAGCGACACTTTAAAATAGTTTATTTGGTTAATCAGTTAATCGGTTAACCAAATAAACGATTAACCTATTAAACAACATAAATGAAAATATACACTAAAACCGGCGATAAAGGAACAACAGCCCTTTTTGGAGGTACTCGAGTTCCAAAAGACCACATTCGCATTGAAAGCTACGGAACAGTTGACGAATTGAATTCCTATATAGGACTGATTCGCGACCAAGAAATAAATTTGCATTACAAAAATATATTGATTGAAATCCAAGATCGATTGTTTACTGTGGGAGCCATTCTCGCCACTCCACCTGAAAAAGAAGTAAAGAAAAACGGAGAATTGCGTTTAAAAAATCTCGGAATTACGGAAAGTGATATCGAATTACTCGAAAACGAAATTGACACAATGGAAGAAGCGCTTCCGCCAATGACCCATTTCGTGTTACCCGGTGGACACACTACCGTGTCATATTGTCATATAGCCCGATGCGTTTGTCGTCGCGCAGAACGATTGTCGGTACATTTAGACCACAATGAACCCGTTGCCGAAATCGTGATTATGTACCTAAACCGACTTTCTGACTACCTTTTTGTCTTGGCACGAAAGTTGTCCAACGATTTGAATGCCGAGGAAGTAAAATGGATTCCTAGAAAATAGTGTTCAGTATTCAGTTGAAGAGTGTTCAGTCTGCAATTTTAGTTAAACATTTAAGGTTATGCAACTGACCATTATTTACTGACCACTGACCACTAAAAATAGACGTTCTTAACTTTAACAAAAAATAAATTAATTTTTACTTGTATTTTTCAGTAAAAAATTTATTTTTGCACAAAACTAAATAGACAAAAGATGTATTGGACATTAGAATTAGCATCCTACCTAAGTGATGCGCCGTGGCCTGCTAACAAAGATGAACTTATCGACTACGCTATTAGAGCTGGAGCACCATTAGAAGTAGTGGAGAACTTACAGTCTATAGAAGATGAAGGCGAGATATACGAATCGATGGAAGAAATTTGGCCAGATTATCCTACTGACGAAGATTATCTTTGGAATGAGGACGAATATTAAAAAATATCTCAAGAAAAAAGTCTCAAAAGAGGCTTTTTTTTTGTTTAAATTTACACACATTTATAAATAAAACACAAACATATTATGAGTTTCATAAATAGCATTATCAAAGCCTTTGTGGGTGATAAATCGCAAAAAGATGTCAAGGCTTTGCAACCATATTTAGCCAAGATTAAAACTTTCGAAAGCGCGCTTGCGGCTTTATCGAATGACGAACTAAGAGCTAGAACAGTTTTCTTTAAAGAAAAAATAAAACAAGATCGTGCCGAAAAGGATGCTAAAATTGCTTCGCTCCAAATAGAAGCAGAAAGTATTGAAGACATCGATAAACGCGAAGACATTTACTTGGCTATTGACGCCTTGGAAAAAGAAGCTTACGATATCTCAGAAAAAACCTTAATGGAAATTCTTCCCGAAGCTTTTGCAGTAGTTAAAGAAACAGCTAGACGTTTCAAAGAAAACACGCAAATAACGGTAACGGCAACTGCTAAAGACCGCGAACTTTCGGCTACAAAAACCTATATTACTTTAGATGGCGAAAATGCCATTTGGGCGAATTCTTGGAGTGCAGCAGGTAAAGCGATTACTTGGGACATGATTCATTATGATGTCCAATTGATTGGTGGAATGGTATTGCACGAAGGTAAAATTGCCGAAATGCAAACGGGAGAAGGAAAAACATTGGTAGCCACCTTGCCTCTTTATTTGAATGCTTTGACCGGAAACGGTGTGCATTTGGTAACTGTAAATGACTACTTGGCCAAACGTGACAGCACTTGGAAAGCACCTTTATTCGAATTTCACGGATTAACTGTTGACTGTATAGACAACCACCAACCGAATTCTGAAGGCAGAAAAAAAGCCTACGATTCTGATATTACTTATGGAACCAACAACGAGTTTGGTTTTGATTATTTAAGAGACAACATGGCGCATTCGCCAGATGATTTGGTGCAGCGCAAACACAATTATGCCATTGTCGATGAGGTCGATTCGGTTTTGATTGATGATGCCCGTACACCATTGATTATTTCTGGCCCAGTGCCTGAAGGAGATCGCCACGAATTTACCGAGTTGAAACCAAAAATCGAAAATTTGGTAAGTCTTCAAAGACAATTGGCCAACGGATTTTTATCAGAAGCTAAGAGATTAATCAAAGAAGGAAACACTAAAGATGGTGGTTTTATATTATTGAGAGCCTACAGGGCTTTACCTAAAAACAAAGCCTTAATCAAGTTTTTGAGTGAGGAAGGTGTTAAACAATTACTTCAAAAAACGGAAAACTCCTATATGGAGAACAATAACAAAGAAATGCCGAAAGTAGATGAAGCATTATACTTTGTAATTGAAGAAAAAAATAACCAAGTAGAATTGACCGACAATGGTATCAAATTCCTTTCGGGAGATACTGACAGTGGCTTTTTTGTACTTCCAGACATTGGAACAGAAATCGCTGCCATCGAAAAGAAAAACTTGGAAAAAGACGCTGAAGCAGAAGAAAAAGAAAAATTATTCCAAGATTTTGGTGTAAAAAGCGAGCGTATCCATACTTTGACTCAATTGCTGAAAGCTTACACGCTTTTCGAAAAAGATGTGGAATACGTGATTATGGACAACAAAATTATGATTGTCGATGAGCAAACGGGTCGTATTATGGACGGTCGCCGTTATTCTGATGGTTTGCACCAGGCCATTGAAGCCAAAGAAAACGTAAAAATCGAAGACGCCACCCAAACATTTGCAACGGTAACTCTTCAGAATTATTTCAGAATGTACAGCAAATTAGGCGGTATGACTGGAACAGCTGTTACAGAAGCCGGCGAATTGTGGCAAATTTATAAATTGGACGTGGTTGAAATTCCTACCAACAGAGGAATGGCTCGTATCGACAAAGAAGATTATATCTATAAAACAACCCGTGAAAAGTTCAATGCCGTAATTGAAGATGTAACTCAATTATCGAATGCAGGAAGACCTGTTTTGATTGGAACAACTTCAGTGGAGATTTCGGAATTATTGAGCCGTATGTTGAAAATGCGTGGTGTTGCACACAATGTTTTGAATGCAAAAATGCATAAACAAGAAGCACAAATCGTGGAAGAAGCAGGAAAACCAGGCGTCGTGACTATTGCAACCAATATGGCTGGTCGTGGAACGGATATCAAATTGACACCAGAAGTAAAAGCGGCTGGAGGTCTAGCGATCGTGGGTACGGAACGTCACGATTCACGTCGTGTCGATCGTCAGTTGCGTGGTCGTGCCGGTCGTCAAGGAGATCCAGGAAGTTCCCAGTTTTATGTTTCGCTGGAAGACAACCTGATGCGTTTGTTTGGTTCCGAAAGAGTCGCCAAAGTAATGGACAGAATGGGATTGGAAGAAGGTGAAGTAATCCAACATTCAATGATGACCAAATCTATCGAACGTGCTCAGAAAAAAGTAGAAGAAAACAACTTTGGTGTTCGTAAGCGTTTATTGGAATACGATGACGTGATGAATGCACAACGTGAAGTAGTTTACAAACGTCGTCGTCACGCTTTGCATGGAGAGCGTTTGAAACTTGATATTGCCAATATGCTATATGATACTTGCGATTTAATCGTAAGCGACAATAAACCAAGTAACGATTTCAAAAACTTCGAATTCGAATTGATTCGTTATTTCTCTATCACTTCTCCTGTTACCGAAAGTGAGTTTAGCAGATTGACCGATATAGAATTGACTGGAAAAGTGTACAAAGCCGCTTTGGCATTTTACTCCGAAAAAACAGAACGCAGCGCGAGAGAAGCTTTTCCAATCATCAGTAACGTTTATGAAGATAAAAACAATCAATTCGAGCGTATCATCGTTCCATTTACCGATGGAATAAAATCCTTGAACGTGGTTACTGATTTGAAAAAAGCGTATGAAACCAAAGGAAATCAATTGGTTGCCGATTTCGAGAAAAACATCACCTTGGCAATAGTGGATGAAGCTTGGAAAAAACATTTACGTAAAATGGACGAGTTGAAACAATCGGTTCAACTAGCTGTTCACGAACAGAAAGATCCTTTGCTTATCTATAAATTCGAAGCTTTCAACTTGTTTAGCTCTATGTTGAATGGCATCAACAAAGAAGTAATTTCATTCTTGTTCAAAGGCGATTTGCCACAACAAGCTGCAGCACCAGCTATTCAGGAAGCAAAAGAAGTGCGTCAGAAAGAAAATTACAAAACCAGCAAAGACGAAATTGTTTCTAGCGAAAGTGCGAATCAAGAAGCAGGTCAAACCCAGCAACGTCAGGTTACGGAAACCATTGTTCGCGATCAACCAAAAATTAATCGCAATGACAATGTTACCGTTAAGCAAATTGCCACTGGAAATACCGAAACGATGAAATTCAAAAAAGCAGAAAGTTTATTGGCTTCTGGCGAATGGGTAATCGTTCACGAATAAATAGTTTACAGTATAAATAAAGAGATTCCCCAATTACGAAAGTAGTTGGGGATTTTTCATTAAAGGATGAAATTATCTTAAAATAAAATACTAATTTCGCGGTTCTAAACCAAAATAGTCTGAAACAATTACTTGTAATATTACTTTCTTCTATACTATTGCTCCCTTCTTTTGGGAACATTATTGTTTATACAAAATTTAAAATCAACCAAGACGAGATTGTAAAAACCATTTGTGTTCAAAGAAAAGTTGCCAACAACACTTGTAATGGTCGTTGTGAACTTCGAAAAAGTTTAAAGAAATTTGCCGATAACGAGAAAGAAATGCAAAACAATCTCAAAGAAAAATCGGAACTAGTTTACATTCAAAACACATTGGAACAGACTACCTCAGTTGTAATACCTACTTTTTCTGCTCAAAAAAATTTCATCCTTTTCGATAAAAAACCAATCTCGATAGTCTTGTCGAACTTTCGACCACCCTCCTATTTTATATAAATTCTAATTTCAATTTTCAATTCTTTTTGAAAAGCATTTCATTGGTATACAACCAATGAAAGAATTGTTATTATTCTAAATTTTATATAACTAAAAATGAAAAAAATATCCCTTTCCCTAATCATTTTAGGGCAAGTCACTTTTGCGCAGCTTAATTTTAAAAACACAACATCCATAAAAGACACGACAAAAGTCGAAAATTTGGAAATAGTTTTTATCACTGCCAATAGAACCAGTACTTTACGCAAAGAAACCCCAGTTGCCATAAGCAAAATAACAGCCAAAACCATTAACGAAACCAAAGCTGTTGCCGCCTATGAAATCATCAATAAAACACCCGGCGTATTGATGGTCAACTTGGGCAATGAACAACACATGATGTCCATTCGCCAACCGATGACAACCAATGCATATTATCTATATCTGGAAGACGGTTTGCCTATTCGACCAATGGGAATTTTTAACCACAATGCTTTACTGGAAATCAACCAATTCAATCTTCAAAGTATTGAAGTTTTAAAAGGCCCCGCCTCCTCTTTATATGGCTCAGAGGCAGTTGGAGGAACTATTAATTTAATCTCTATTCAACCCTCTATTAATCCAGAATTCAAATTTGGAATCCAGGCCGATCAATGGGGTTACAAACGAATTCAAGCTACCGGAGGAGCAACTATGGGTAAAGTTGGTTTTCATATTGCTGGAATTTCCAGTTTACAGGAAAATGGCTGGATGACCTTTTCGGATTACAATAAAGACAATTTGAATGTGCGAATTGATTACAACATCAACTCAAAAACCCGATTAATCAGCAATACAATGTGGGGGAAATACTATTCGGATATGAGTGGTGGCGTAAACGAGAATGATTTTTACAATCGAGACTATAAAAGCACCTCCGACTTTACCTATAGAAAATCGGATGCTTTACGTACCCGATTAACATTAGAATACGATTGGAATGACAATGCCAGCAGTTACATAACTACTTATTACCGAGACAATAAATTGGGGCAAAATCCATCCTACGGAATCCGATGGAGTCCTACCGCAAATCCAACAATCGCTTTAGGAGAAGTCAATTCGAATAACTTCAAAAGCTACGGTGCTATTGGGCAACACACCCAAAAATTTGATTTCTTGAACACTAAAATTGTTGGAGGAGCATTGTATGATTATTCTCCAGTAACCTATTGGGCTTATTTACTTGAAATGAAAGCCTATCTAAATCTGGGAATTCCAGGAAAACAAACGGTAGATCATTATGAAATCACCGCCGAACGACCAGACGTGAAATTGGCCAATTATACTGCCGATATTTTCAACAAAGCGGCTTATGCTCAAGTGAGTATCAACCCAATTGACAAATTGGCCATAACTGCCGGTGCACGTTATGACAATTTGAAAGTCAATTACAACAATGCTTTGGACAATTCAACGGGAACAAGAATATACGACAAGCCTACTTTCAAAGTGGGCATAAATTATAATCCTGCCAAATATACTGGTATATACGCCAATTATGCCCAAGGATTTGCTCCTCCTGGAATAACCTCTATTTTCAGGGCTAAACCAGGAACAGGCGGAACAACAGGAAAGCCAGCAGAGTTCTATTACAATTTGGAACCAGCAACTTTCAATAATTATGAAATTGGCGGTTGGCTGGCAGTGTTAAAAGGTAAATTAATTTTTGATTATGCGGTGTATTATATGGAAGGCAAAAACGAATTATTGAACGTTCGCTTGCCCGACAATTCAACCGACTATCGTTCTGCTGGAGAAACTAGACATAAGGGAATTGAATTTGGAGGCAATTACAAACTGCTTTCCAATCAAGTTAACATCCGCTTTGGGGGTACGGTTGCAGAACACACCTTTATCGACTTCAAGGTTTCGGACAAACCAACAGATGCCTTGCAAAACCTAGATGGGAAAGAAATGCCCAATGCGCCAAAATGGTCTGGTAATTCCGAAATCAGTTATTACCCTAATTTGCTTCCAAAATTCAGAACATCATTGGAGTGGCAATCTGTAGGGAGCTATTACCAAGATCAAATCAACACCGTAAAATATTCGGGATACGATATTTTCAATTTCAGGGCTAGCTACGAATGGAAAGGCATTGAAGTTTACGGAAACATAATTAACATTGCCGACAAGTTATACGCCTATAATGTTGCCCGAGGAAATCTAAGCACATCACAATCTGCTTACTTAGCTGCTGCTCCAAGAACATTTTTGATTGGTTTACAATATAATTTTTCAATAAAAAACTAAGAATTAGGAGCTTATCCCAATTACGAAAGTAGTTGGGGATTTTTTTTTGTAAATTTGATATTAAGATTTGCATCTTCTATTGATTTGTCACATCGAACATGACATCCCGAGTACAATCGAGAGACAAGAGGCAACAATAATTCTCGAATGGAACCAACATCGGAAAAATTCGCAAAAAACACCACCTTGAAAAACATCACGCGTACCGTTTGGATTTTATCGTTCATAAGTTTGTTTACGGATATGGCAAGCGAAATGCTTTACCCCATTATGCCCATCTATTTGAAAACCATCGGATTTTCCATTGTCCTCATCGGCATTCTCGAAGGCGCGGCCGAAGCCGTGGCTGGACTCAGCAAAGGATACTTTGGCAAACTTTCGGACAACTCGGGCAAACGGGTTCCTTTCGTGCAAATGGGGTATGCTTTTAGCGCTGTTTCCAAACCAATGATGGCGCTTTTCATTTATCCCCTTTGGATTTTCTTTGCACGAACAATCGATCGTTTTGGAAAAGGAATCCGCACTGGCGCCAGGGATGCGATACTTTCGGATGAAGCCACTACTGAAACCAAGGGAAAAATATTCGGATTCCATCGCTCTATGGATACTTTGGGAGCAGTTCTCGGACCAGTATTGGCTCTGCTTTACCTCTATTACTATCCCGAAGACTACAAAACCTTGTTTTACATTGCTTTTATTCCGGGTGTCTTGGCGATTTTGGCTTCATTTTATCTCAAAGATAAAAATAAGGCAACGCCAAAAGAAACAAAACCGACCTCCTTCTTTTCATTCATAAAGTATTGGAAAGACAGTCCATCACAATATCGAAAAGTAGTCTTTGGCTTATTGGCTTTCGCCCTGTTCAATAGTTCGGACGTTTTCCTGTTGTTGAAAGCAAAACAATCCGGATTGAGTGACACCCTGGTCATTGGACTCTATATTTTTTACAACTTGATATATGCATTGGCTGCATTTCCAATTGGTGTTTTTGCCGACAAAATCGGGTTGAAGAGAATGTTTATTGCTGGATTATCATTGTTTGCAATCGTCTATTTGGGAATGGGTTTAAGTACGGATAATTCCGTTCTCGTGGGACTCTTTTTACTGTACGGAATTTATGCCGCCGCAACGGAAGGTGTTGCCAAAGCCTGGATCAGTAACATTACCGACAAAAAAGACACCGCAACCGCAATCGGAACCTACTCCGGTTTTCAAAGTATTTGCACGATGCTCGCCAGTTCCTTGGCTGGACTGATTTGGTATCGATTCGGTCCCAGCGAAACGTTTTTGATAACGGGTGTAGCCACGATTTTAGTACTGTTTTATTTTGTGTTTTGGACAGAACCCAAAGTGGAAAAGGAATCGAAACTGTAAATAAATCTCACAAAATACAACTTTACTATCATCAAAATAATCTGAGATTTGTTTACATTTGGCACTTGACAATCCATTCAAGTTACCAAAAATGAAAATGAAAAAAAATCTTGCGATAATCTGCCTACTCCTATCTTCAATAACTGCATTCAGTCAAACTTTTGAAGGCAAAATAACCTACACCAACACATACAAAACTAAAAATACCAAAATCACCGACCAACAATGGGAAACTATGCTGGGTTCAAACCAAGAATATTTCATAAAAGGCGGTGATTATAAATCCGTCACCAACGGAACTTTTGTACAATGGCAACAATACATCAATGCAGAAAATAAACTGTACATCAAAATGGCCAATACAGAAACGCTTCTCTGGAATGATGGAAGCATACAAGGTGACGAAATTTTAAAAGTAGAAGTAAACAAAAAAGTAACGGAAATATTGGACTACAAATGCGACGAAGTAATTTTGACTTGCAAAAGTGGCGTACAGAAATATTACTTCAACAGCAAACTTTCGGTGAATACCAAACTGTTTGCCAACCACAAATTCGGCAACTGGTTCGACTATTTGTCCAAATCCAATTCTTTGCCCTTGAAATCAATTATTGACACGGCCCAATTTACTATGGAAAGCATTGCAACGGAAGTAAAACCAACAAAATTAGATCCTAAAATGTTTGAACTTCCCGCTGGAGTCAAGACGGAAAAAAGTCCTTATTAAACGAAAAAATCCCCTCAACTTCACAATTGAGGGGATTTCTCTTTAAGAAAAGTTCCTTTTATATTAAATGAACAAACTCAATACATAATAGATAAAAGCGGCCAACAATCCCGAAACAGGAATCGTCAATACCCAAGCCCAAAGTAAACTTACCGTCACTCCCCAACGAACAGCCGAAACACGTTTGGTCAAACCAACTCCAATAATCGAACCTGTAATGGTGTGTGTTGTACTTACCGGTACTTTGAAATGTTCCGTAAAATATAGTGTCAAAGCTCCTGCTGTTTCTGCGGCAACACCTTCAAACGAGGTAACTTTCGTAATTTTGGAACCCATTGTTTTTACAATTTTCCAACCTCCACTCAATGTTCCAATAGCAATGGCAGAATAACATGCCAAAGGAATCCATTCTGGCATCGCTCCTTTTATCCCTTTATCATCATCCGGAAGAACTACCTGCAACCAATCTGGAAGAGTCATAATATCAACGCCACTGGTTTTGATGTAAACTGCAACTGCGGCTGCAATGATTCCCATTACTTTTTGCGAATCGTTTCCACCGTGACCTAAACTAAATGCAGCCGAAGATAATAATTGCATTTTTTTCAAAACCGCATCGGCTTTATGTAAATTTAAACTACTAAAAAATAACGCAAAAGTGGAAATTGACAAAATGATAAAAGCAACCAAGAACCATTTTATATTGTGGGATTCAAATACAACACTCCAAAAAACGGACGATTCAAAACGTGGTTTTCCTCCATCGGCAATAATCTTTTCATAAGGGACCATTTGGCTATAAACAAACCAAATAGATGCGATCATCAATGCGATGGTAAACAACTTGGGCAAAATACTTTTCTTGGAAGCATTCAACAACCAAATAGAAATCAAATAAGAAATTATGGCACCCAGCAAAGGGGCTAAAACTATAAAAGCGATGATAACTATTACTCCTGAAGGCATTCCGCCATCTTTTCCTGCTTTGTACCAACTGACAATATTATACCAATGTCTGGTTTCTTCGACTCCCTTTTCGACAATAGTATAATCCGAAAATCCGTGCATAACAATGGCATGGGCAATAGCCGCTCCAGCAAAACCTCCAATTAAAGTATGAGAAGAACTCGAAGGAATTCCTTGCCACCAAGTGATTAAATTCCAAATAATGGCTGCTATAACTCCCGCAAGAATCACGGTTAAATTAATTTGACTGGAATCGGCAGTCTTTGCGACTGTATTAGCCACACCCAAACCAAAAACCCAATAGGCCAGAAAATTAAAAAAAGCAGCCCAAAGTACCGCTTGAAAAGGCGTCAGTACTTTTGTGGCAACAACAGTGGCAATGGCATTGGCGGCATCATGAAAACCATTTATGTAATCAAAAATCAAGGCCAATACTATAATAACTATAAGTAGAGTAAACATAATTTAAATGGATAGATTGAAAATTTCCGAAATTATTACGAATGTTTTACAGAAATAGATTCTAAAACACTGGCTACTCTTTTGCATTTATCGGTTGCTGTTTCCAACACTGACAATACTTCTTTGTATTTGATGATGTTCTTGGCATCCGTTTCATTTTCAAAAAGATCGGCCACAGCTTTATCATAAACAGTATCCGATTTAGCCTCTAGTTTACTGATTTTGGCACAAGCAGAAGTGATATTTTTCATTTTTTTCAAATCCCTCAACTCTTGAACAGCAATATCAATTTGCTGACAAGCTTCCAGATTAATCTCGGTCAATTTTCGGATGGATTTTGTAATCTTGTCCACTTGGTACAAGCGCATTCTACTGGAAGCACCATGAAGATTATCGGCAACATAATCAATTGAAGTAATCAAGGAGTGAATGTCTTCTCTATCGAATGGCGTAATGAAATTTCTACTCAATTCTAAATTGGTTAGACGCGTAATGTCTTCCCCTTTCTGTTCTAATTCATCTATTTTCGAAAAAAGTTCGTTTCTTTCTTTCAAAGGAAGATTGACAGCTTCGTGCAAAATGGAAGCCAATTGAACTAAATTTGCTGATGCTTCCTCAAAAAGTGGAAAGAATTTTGTGTCCTTAGGAACCAAAAATTGGAAAATACTATTTATCGACATTTTATTATTTTTTAAAGAGCAAAATTACTGCTTTATTTTAAGCTAATGTTAAGTAATTGTTAACAAATCGTCTTCGATTTCAAAACTATTCAGAAACGTAATCGTTTTCTCAATATCATAATGCAAGATTCGATCTTCCTTCACCAATGGGATTTCCTCTCGATACGCTTTTAAAAACATTTCGATAAAATTGCCCGATTCCAATGGTCTTCTGTATTCAATGGCTTGGGAAGCGCTCATCAATTCGATGGCCAAAATGCGTTCCAAATTTTCCATCACTTTCAAGGCTTTTGTCGCTCCATTGGCGCCCATGCTCACGTGGTCTTCCTGTCCGTTGCTCGACACAATACTGTCTACGCTGGACGGCGTTGCCAATTGTTTGTTCTGGCTGACAATGCTGGCAGCGGTATATTGCGGAATCATCAAACCCGAATTCAAACCGGGATTATCCACCAAAAAAGCGGGAAGGTTTCGCAATCCCGACACCAATTGAAAAGTCCTCCTTTCGGAAATACTACCCAATTCCGCCAAAGCAATAGCCATAAAATCCAACGCCAAAGCCAAAGGTTGACCGTGAAAATTCCCACCGGAAATAATCTGATCACTTTCGATAAAAATATTGGGATTGTCGGTAACCGAATTGATTTCGGTCTTGAAAACTTTCTTCACATAATCAATCGCATCTTTCGAAGCGCCGTGAACCTGTGGAATACAACGAAAAGAATACGGATCCTGAACGTGTTTTTTTACTTGACTGATAATTTCGCTGCCTTCAAGAAATCCCTTCACCCGATTGGCCGTCACGATTTGTCCTTTATGGGGACGAATAAAATGAATCAACTCGTGAAAAGGTTCTATCCTTCCGTCGAATGCTTCCAACGAAATAGAGGCTATTAAATCTGCCAAATAAGCAAACTTGCCGGCTTTTATCAAAATATGTACGCCATATGCACTCATAAACTGGGTTCCGTTCAACAATGCCAAACCTTCTTTGGATTGCAAAACAATGGGTTCCCAATTGAACCGCTTCAAGACTTCGCTGGAATGGACTTTTTTTCCTTCAAAACACACTTCGCCCTCGCCCAATAACGGCAACGACAAATGAGCCAACGGTGCCAAATCGCCGGAAGCACCTAGCGAACCTTGGGTATAAACTATAGGTAAAATATCATTGTTGTAAAAATCAATCAAGCGCTCGACCGTTTGCAATTGAATCCCAGAATGACCATAACTCAAAGACTGAATTTTGAGCAGCAACATCAATTTGACAATCTCGTTTGATACTTCGTCTCCAGTGCCGCAAGAATGCGACTTGACCAAATTTTCTTGAAGTTTCGAAAGGTTTTCTTTAGAAATTTTCACATTGCAAAGAGCCCCAAAACCGGTATTGATGCCGTAAATGGGTTTCGATTTCGAAGCCATTTTCTTGTCCAGATAATCCCTGCATTTTTGGATATTCACTTTGGCCTCATCAGACAATGCCAGTGATTTATGATACGAAACAATTTCTTGCAGGGTTTCCAGAGAAAGAACTTCGGTACTTATATAATGTGTATTATCCATTTAGTTTTACGCTTTTGAGAAACCAAAATTCAATAAATCAATATTAAAAAGCAAGATTTCAAGGTTAAAATAATCTATATTCTTTTTTTAGCCTGGTATTTTTTGAAATATTCACAAAAACAGGACAAAAGGTTTTGTAGTTTTATAAAAAACTGTACTTTTGAAAAATCAAATGACAAACAACAGCACCACATATCACTCTTCGATAACTACCCAAATTTGGGCGGTTTGCGCTGTTACCTCTACTACAACTACTACTACCCTTTAGGGGTATACATTTTTACATATAATCCGATTTTTTGTACTTTTTTCTAAATGAAGAGAGTTCATAGGTATATAAAAAACATTTGCATTTTTAAATAAAAACAACAAAATGAAAGTATTAAAATTTGGTGGAACTTCGGTAGCCAATGCACAAAATATTAAACTCGTTTTAGATATAGTTCTCAACAAAGCAAAACAAGACAATCTAGTTGTGGTAGTTTCTGCTTTTACAAAAGTAACCGATTTACTGGTTCTTGCTTCCCAAAAAGCTGCTTCAAATGACGAAAGTTTCAAGGAAGTTGTTGCCGAAATCGAGAAAAAACATTTGGATGCCATCAAGGAATTGATTCCCGTTAGCGAGCAAAGTAGTTCTTTGAGCCACATCAAAAGAATCATCAACCACCTCGAAACCTTGTTGGACGGCTGTTTCCTACTTGGCGAATTATCCCCAAGAACATCCGATACCATTTTGAGTTTTGGTGAATTGTTGTCTTCCTACATCATTGCCGAAGCCTTAAAACAAAATCATAAAAACAGTGGCTACAAAGACAGCCGCGAATTGATAAAAACCAATAACAATTACGGCAAAGCTGCCGTAAACTTTGACATTACAAATTCATTAATAGCCGATTATTTTGCATCGAATGAGGCACAAATAGTTGTTATTCCAGGTTTTATTTCTTCGACAAACGAAGGCATCGGTACCACATTGGGCCGCGGAGGTTCTGATTACACCGCCGCCATCATCGCTGCTGCATTAAATGCATCTGACTTGGAAATCTGGACTGATGTAAACGGAATGTTTACTGCCAATCCAAAAATCGTGAAGCAAGCACAACCTATTGCCAATATTTCCTATCAGGAAGCGATGGAGTTGTCGCATTTTGGTGCCAAAGTGTTGTATCCACCAACGATTCAACCTGTTTTGAGAAAGAACATTCCAATTCTTATCAAAAACACTTTCGAACCAGAATCAGAAGGAACCCTTATTTCGGATAAAGTGGTATCTCACACAAATCCGGTTAAAGGAATTAGCCACATCGAAAACATTACATTAATTACGTTGGAAGGTTCTGGAATGATTGGTGTTGCCGGTTCTTCCAAAAGACTTTTCGAAGTGTTGTCACACGAAAACATCAACGTGATTTTCATCACACAAGCTTCTTCGGAACATTCCATTTGTATTGGAATTCAAAATGCAGATGCCGAGAAAGCCGAAAATGCCATCAATAAAGCTTTTGCCAATGAAATTGCCCAAAACAAAATAGACCCTTGCATTGCGGAAACTGACCTTTGCATCATTGCTTTGGTAGGCGAAAACATGAAAAACCACCAAGGTTTGAGCGGAAGAATGTTCAGTACTTTGGGTAAAAACAACGTCAACATCCGAGCGATTGCACAAGGAGCTTCCGAGAGAAACATTTCGGCGGTTATCAACGAAAGAGATGTTAAAAAAGCATTGAACACGCTGCACGAAAACTTCTTCGAGGAAAACACCAAACAATTGAATTTGTTCGTAATGGGAGTTGGAAACGTGGGTGAAAAATTCATCGAACAAATCAACCAACAAAAGAAATTCCTGAAGGAAAACCTGAAAATAAACCTGAGGGTCGTGGCGGTGTCCAATTCCAGAAAAATGTATTTTGACGAAGACGGAATCCCTTTGAAAGACTGGCAATCCCTGTTGGAAAACGGAGAAACTGCCAACAAGGAATCTTTTATTGCAAAAGTAAAATCTTTGAATTTACGTAACAGTATTTTTGTTGATATTACTGCCAATCAAGAAGTTTCTGAAACCTATGAGCAATACTTGAAACAAAATGTTGCCGTGGTAACTTGCAACAAAATTGCTTGTTCATCGGCTTACGATAATTACAAAAAACTAAAAAATCTTTCCCGTCAATTCAATGCGCCTTTCTTGTTTGAAACCAATGTGGGTGCAGGATTACCAATTATTGATACTTTGAAACACTTAATTGCTTCAGGCGATAAAGTGAACAAAATCCAAGCAGTTTTATCGGGAAGTTTGAATTTTATTTTCAACAATTTCGACGAAAAAAATTCTTTCCACGATGTGGTAAAAGAAGCTGGAGTGCAAGGATTTACCGAGCCAGATCCAAAAATTGACTTGAGCGGAGTTGACGTAGCCAGAAAGATTTTGATCCTGATTCGCGAAAGTGGTTACCAATTCGATATCGAAGATATTGCCAACAGATCGTTTTTGCCGGCAGAATGTTTGGCTACAACCAACAACGAAGATTTTTTCAAATCATTAATAAAGAATGCAGCTCATTTCGAGAATTTATTAGCGGAAGCCAAAGCCAAAGATTGTCGTTTGAAATATGTGGCCACTTTCGAAAACGGAAAAGCCAGCGTGGGCTTGGAATTCATCCCGAAAGAAAGTCCGTTCTATAATTTGGAAGGAAAAGACAATATCGTGCAATTTTACACAGACCGCTACATCGACCAACCTTTATTGATAAAAGGTGCCGGTGCGGGTGCTGCGGTAACAGCTTCAGGAATTTTTGCCGACGTAATCCGAATTGGAAATATTTAATTACCTAACATCTTTGTCAAAGTTTTAAACTTTGACAAAGATTTATAAAAAACTGTGTCTTTGTGCCTTCGTGGCAAAAAACAATAAATTATGAATGAAATAAAAATATTTTGCCCTGCAACCATTGCCAATCTTTCCTGTGGATTTGACGTACTTGGATTGTGTTTAGCCACTGCGGGTGACGAAATGATTATTCGAAAATCGGATGTAAAAGGCGTTCGCATTACTAAAATAGTGGGTGCTGATTTGCCAATGGAAACCGAAAACAATGTGTCTGGCGTTGCTGCTTTGGCAATGCTAGAAGAAGTGGAAACCGAATTCGGCTTCGAAATCGAAATCTACAAACACATCAAGGCAGGAAGCGGAATCGGAAGCAGTGCTGCCAGTTCGGCCGGCGCCGTTTTTGGAATCAACGAATTGTTGGGACGACCTTTTACCCGAAAAGAATTGGTAAAATTTGCCATGCAAGGCGAAAAATTAGCCAGTGGAAATGCTCACGCCGATAACGTTGCCCCTTGCCTATTGGGCGGTTTTACCTTGGTAAGAAGTTCGAATCCTTTGGACATCATCAAAATTGACAGCCCATCCGAATTGTATGCTACTGTTGTTCATCCTCAAATTGAGTTGAAAACTTCGGACGCACGATCGGTATTGAAACAAACGGTTTCTCTAAAAAGCGCCATAACCCAATGGGGAAATGTTGGCGGATTAGTCGCTGGACTATATACTAACGATTACGAATTAATTGGTCGTTCGCTACACGACGAAATCATCGAACCCGTTCGCAGTATGTTGATTCCTGGTTTCGATTTAATCAAGAAAACTGCTTACGAAAACGGAGCCTTAGGTTCAGGAATTTCAGGTTCTGGCCCTTCTATTTTTGCGCTAAGCAAAGGAAAAGAAACCGCCGAAAAAATTGCCAAAGCGATGAGTGCCGTTTATGACGAAATCAATTTGCCTTATGAAATTCACGTTTCGAAAGTGAATCCAGACGGAGTAAGTATACTATAATCCCCCTAACCCCCAAAGGGGGAATAAAATAATAAATAGTGATTTTAAAATTACAATAACTATATTCTAAATCCAGTTTCGTCACCCTTCCCTTTGGGGAGGGATGAGGAGGGGATTCTAAAATTATTATAAAAAAATGAAATACTACAGTTTAAACCATAATGCCCCAAAAGTTTCTTTCGAAGAAGCAGTAATCCAAGGATTAGCAACCGATAAAGGATTGTATTTTCCAGAATCCATAACTCCGTTAAATGCTGATTTTTTCGAGAACATCGAAAACTTGAGCAACGAGGAAATTGCTTTCGAAGCGATTCAACAATTTATAGGCGACGAGATTCCTACAGAAACCTTAAAAGGAATCATTGCTGAAACCCTATGTTTCGCTTTTCCAACAGAGAAAGTAGAAGAAGGAATTTATGCTTTGGAATTGTATCACGGGCCAACAATGGCTTTCAAAGATGTTGGTGCTCGCTTTATGTCCCGTTGTTTGGGTTATTTCAACAAAGATAAAAAAGACAATAAAAATACCGTTTTGGTAGCCACTTCTGGTGATACTGGAGGAGCTGTTGCCAGTGGTTTCTTGGGAGTTCAAGGCGTTGAAGTCGTGATTTTATATCCTTCCGGAAAAGTGAGCGACATTCAAGAAAGACAATTGACTACTTTGGGACAAAATATAAAAGCATTGGAAGTGGACGGTGTTTTCGACGATTGCCAAGATATGGTCAAAAAAGCCTTTTTAGACGATACTTTGACGCATCACAACCTAACTTCGGCGAACTCGATTAATATTGCACGTTGGTTACCGCAAATGTTTTACTTTTTCTTTGCTTACAAGCAATTAAAATCACAAAACAAACCTTTGGTATTTTCGTGTCCAAGTGGGAATTTCGGAAATATCTGCGCTGGAATTATAGCGAAAAAATTAGGTTTACCAATCGAGCATTTCGTAGCTTCTACCAATGTAAATGACACGGTTCCAAGATTTTTAGTTCAAGGAAATTACGATCCAAAACCTTCCAAAGCAACGATTTCGAATGCAATGGACGTAGGAAATCCGAGCAATTTCATCCGCATCCAGGAAATGTACAACAACGATATGGAGCAATTCAAAAAAGATTTCTCTTCGTTCTCCTATACCGATGCCGAAACCTTAGAAGCGATGAAATCAATCTACAAAACTGATGGTTACATCGCAGAACCTCACGGTGCTGTGGGTTATTTAGGTTTGAAAAAAGAATTGAAAAACCATCCAACAGCGATTGGAATTTTCTTAGAAACTGCACATCCTATCAAATTTTTAGACGTAGTGGAACCAGCATTGAACATTAAATTACCTATTCCAACCCAAATTGAAAGCGTATTGAACAAAGAAAAAGTAAGTACAAAAATCAAGACTTACGAAGATTTAAAAGCATTTTTGGGATAACTAAAATCCTGCTTTAAAATATAAACCGCAGATTCACAGATTTTATAATTTGTGAATTTGCGGTTTTTTTGGTTTTTAAAAAAATGAATCTTTACACATCTTTGTCAAAGTTCGAAACTTTGACAAAGGTATCTCAAATGTAAATTTGCAGATTTGCTGCTACAAAACCAATTCCTCAAACAAGCGTTGAACAGTTTCTTCCAAATCGGTACACAAACCCGTATGCGGTCTGGAAGTTTGTATTGCCGAACTTCGGATAGCGGTCAACCACCGAAAACGGGACGGAATATCAAACTCACCAATAGGTCCACCATTCTTTCCTCCGTGAGCAATTTTTTGAAAAGAGGATAAATTCAATTCCAATTGTTCCAAATCAAAATCTTCCGAAAACAATAGCAATTTTGCTTCATTCACGGCATAAAGCATTTTTATAAATTTTGCTCTTTTGCAAAACAGAATGATGCCTACATTCAGGAATTCTTCTCGTTCTACCTTTGGCACAACGCGAATAACGGCATATTCATATAAGTTTTTCTCTTGCATTTTGGGCTTCATTTATAAAAATTTCTGAATGATTTAATCTGGTCCATAAAAACTGGAAGTAAACGGCTCTGATTTCCTCTGGACTTTCATCGGTATCTTCCCAATGTAACCAATCTTCTGGAATATAATTGACAATATCCTGTAGTATTTCTTTGGTGAGTAACTTTTTAAAAAGAAGATCCGTTGCTACTAATTCGCTCGCTTGTGGCAATAAAACGTGGTCTTTTATCAAAGCAAAAGGACTTTGAGCGTGCTTTTCCCAATTGGACCAGGAATGATGAAAATAAAGACAAGCGCCGTGATCTATCAACCACAATTCTTTATGCCAAATCAACATATTGGTATTGCGAAACGTACGATCTACATTAGTAATAAAAGCATCCAGCCAAACTATTTTTGAAGCCAAACCGGGAGACAACTGTGTCACTACAGGGTCAAAAGTAATAGCGCCCGACAAAAAATGCAGTGCTAGATTTAAGCCTTGGCTGCCTTGCAATAAATCCTGAATTTCTTCGTCTCCTTCGTTACGTCCAAAAACTTCGTCGAGATTGGCAAACACCAATTCGGGCATTTTCAGATTCAAAAACCGAGCAATTTCTCCACCTATCAATTCGGCAATAAGTGCTTTTACACCGTGTCCCGCACCTCTAAATTTCAAAACATATTTAAAATCATCATCAGCCTCAGCCAAAGCGGGCAACGAACCACCTTCCCGCAACGGCGAAATATAGCGCGTAACATTTACAGTTCTTAATTCAAGTGGTGTTTTCATAGTACAATTATAGGAACTACAAACTTACAAATAACAATTCTTAAACTTTATACTTATAAACGATTATAGCTTATTTCATTTTGAATCTCTTCCGTAATTACAGTGAATATAGGCCACGGATTACACCTATTAAATGGATTTAGCACAGATTTTTCATATTCAAGCTCCGCAAAGTCTCCGACTTTGAGGATGTGTTGGTCAGTCTCCGACTGACAAAAATTGAACACTGATTACGTAGATTAAACGGATCAACACGTATTTTATATATTCAAACCAACTTAAATGACCTTATATGATATGATAAAATGTCTGGTTTATTTTTTCCAAAATCAAATAGGCTTTCCCATCATACCTAATACTAAGGAGTTGATTTTTTTTTCATAAATTGCAAACACCTTTGTCAAAGTTTTGAACTTTGACAAAGCAAAAAAATAACAAATGGATATTAGAAATGGAGTTTTAGAGCCAGATGCTTACTATCATATATACAACAGAGGGGTAAACAGCGAGAAAATATTTGAAACCAAAGAAAATTATTTATTCTTTTTGAAGAAATTAGCAGCTTATATAAATCCAGTTTGTGATGTATATGCCTATTGTTTAATGCCTAATCATTTTCATTTTTTGATAAGAGTAAAATCTAAAAAAGAGATTCAAACCTTTGTCAAAGTTTCAAACTTTAACAAAGGTGACAATGACAAACAAGAAAAAGGACTACATACTTTTGACTCCTTGGTAAGCAAACAAATTGGAAAATTTATTAGTAGTTACAGTCAAGCTTATAATAAATTTGCTAATAGACACGGTGCCCTTCTAGAATCCCCATTTAAAAGAAAACGGATTGAGACGGAAGAATATTTAAGAAATTTAATTATTTACATTCACTTAAATCCAACCGATTTAAAACAAAATTTTGAGACTTATCCATTTTCTTCGTTTTCTTCTATTTTATCCAATTCAAAAACAAATTTAATGAGAGAAGAAGTAATAACCCTTTTTGGAGATATTGAGAACTTTATTTATTCTCATCACCACCCCCCAAAATTTGATTTTAAATTTTAAATAATTTGGGGCTTTGCAAACCTTTGTCAAAGTTCCAAACTTTGACAAAGGTGCATAATCTTAAATTAGTGATTACTTCCCCAAACTCAAATACGCTTTCCCAATATGATCAATACAATCCGAAGCAATAAAAGCTTGATAACCCGTTTCAGGTAAGGCAATATCAGCGGTTAAACCGTGGAGATAAACACCAATTATAGCAGCGTCGATAGGTTCGTATGATTGTGCTAGCAAACTCGTGATCATTCCCGTGAGCACGTCGCCAGTTCCGGCAGTGGCCAAGGCGGCGTTTCCGGTCGTGTTTTCATAAATGGTGTCGCCGTCAATGATTTTGGTGGGAGCGCCTTTCATCACGATGACAAGATTGTTCTTTTGGCTAAAAGCGATGGTTTTTTCTAATTTTTCGTCATCCGAATTCCATTTTCCAATGAGTCGCTCCAATTCTTTTTGATGTGGCGTGAGAATCGTTTTTTCAGGTAAAAATGTAAGCCATTGTTTGTTCTGTGATAAAATATTCAATGCATCTGCATCGATAACCAAAGGAATTTCATTGGTTTTTACAAAACGATGCAAAGCAGTATGTGTTTCAATATCCTGACCAATTCCAGGACCAATTCCAATCGCCTGAGGAACAAAATCGAAGACAATTCGGGTGATGTATTTTACCGAAATATCTGTTAAAACCATTACTTCGGGATTGGAAGTTTGCACAATTTTGTAACCACATCGGGGAACGAAGACGGTGACCAAGCCACATCCCGTTTTCAAACAGGCTTTAGAAGATAAACTCACGGCTCCAATTTTTCCATAACTGCCACCAATGATCAAGGCGTGACCTTGAATGCCTTTGTGGGTATTAGCTTGAATGGGTTTGTATCTTTTGAGAATTTCGGATTTATTGATGGGAATTATTGACTTCATTGTGTGGGATTTATTCGTTTAAAAATACGAAAAAAAACAGTGCCAATATCAAAAAAATTAAGCCATTCCTTTGGCAAAACCAACGGTCTCTCGATACATTTGTGGTGAAACAGCCGCATTGTTTTTAAAGAACCGACTGAAATAATGCTCATCCTCATAACCCAATTCATAAGCGATTTCTTTGACTGCTTTATTGGTCAAATACAACTCTCTTTTGGCTTCAATGATAATGCGTTCCGATATCAAATGAGTCAGGGTTTTATTGAAATGGTTCTTGGTGATTTTGGCCAAAGCCTTTGGAGTAATGTTCAACAAATCGGCATAATCGCTGGCCGAATGTTTGGTCTTGAAATGCAATTCGATGTAATTCTTTAAATTCTGAAGAATAAAAGGCTCTTTAGCATCGCCTATTTCTTGAAATTGATCATCAGGTTGCTGTTGATTTTTGAGTCTGGTAGCAGTAATCAAAAATATTTTGAGGTAGGAAACCAACAATTCATATTGTGCCAATTCTGGATTTTGCATTTCGGTTTTAATCTGCTCGATCACCATTTCAAAAGTATTTTTAGAAACTTCGTTAACGGTTACATAAGGCGGTTTGAAGATATTATTAAACAAGATTCCGTTGCAAGCAATTTCAGTTTGGTGTTTGAAAATACAGAAAAAATCGGGATGAAAATTCAAAACAATTCCTTCTAATTTTTCTTCGGAAGTCAGCATAAAGGGTTGATAAGGCGAAAACGCAAAAAGATTCCCTGCTTCGAATGGATTTTCCGAAAAATCGGCCGTGACGATCCCCTTCCCTTTTTTAATCCAAATCAAGGAAAAATAATTCAGTCTCTGAATTTCGTTAAACTGGCTTTTGCTATCAAAAGTGGATAGTTTGAAAGCCAAATTCCCGTTTTGTGGATTGATTAAAGTGAAAGTCGTTTCGTCCAGCATAGTTCTCTTTTTTGTAAATTTAATTAATTCCCGCTTCTTTCAATTTGTCGGCAAGTCTTTTATTTTCTTCCTCTAATTTAGCAATGTATTCTTGCTGTGGTTGCAAAGCAATCTTGATTTCCTCAGCGCTATAACGCGGTGTTATGTGTTGCGGACAGTTCCAATCATAGGCTTCGATATGAAAAATCATCATCCTTTCTGGGCGAAATTTATAATCGCCTAAATCAAGTGAAGCTAGTAATTCAGGATTGTCTTGCAGTGCTACAATCTCGGCTTTGGCATAGATTTTCAATCGGGATTGACTTGGATAATCAACCAAAATTAAGGCGACATTAGTATTGGTTGCCAAATTCCCAACGGTGATGTATTGCTTATTGCCAGTAAAATCGATAAACCCAATGCGGTATTTGTCCAAGACTTTCAAAAAACCTTTGGGACCGCCACGATGTTGAATGTAGGGAAAATGATTCTCGCCAAAAGAGGCCATATAAAAACTATCCCGATGGGCTATAAACCCCATTTCATTATCTGACAACCCGTCGACTATGTTGAATTTCTCCATTCGTTCGTAACTGTTGCGACTACCGTGTTCGGTTTGCAAGGCTTTGACAGCATCTGTAAAAGCGATTTGATGAAAATTTTGAGCCATATTAATTAGTATAAATTATTAGTCTAAAAGTCGTCTGTGATAATTGATTTGCCCTAAATGATAGGCCAAATGTGTGGTCAAGTGAATCAACATATATCCGGTAGAAGTGCTTTTTTCGAACACAAGCATTGGAAATTCCTGCTCTAAATCACTAATTTCTATGCCTGACAAACTAGCTTGAACCAATTTTCGGGTGGCTTCAATTTGAGAGAGCAATACTGTTTTTGGAATATTTTTACTAGAGAACTCCAATTCCCTATTTCGGACGTACGCTGTTTTCCCTAAAGCTAACCCAACATAAGTATTAAGATTTCCTATCAAATGCAAGCAAAGATTTCCAGCTGAATTATTGATTCCTTTATCGATGACCCAAATTTTATTTTCACTTTTATAGGATTCAATTTCAACACTCAACTTCTTTAAATCACGATCAAAAAGAGCGATTAAATTTTGAATATTCATAGATCGTTCATTTAAGTTAATCCTTATTTAAACTTTCGGTCTTTCTCCTCGATGGGCATATCGTTGATGCTGGCAATACGTTTTTGCATTAAGCCATTTTCGTCGAACTCCCAGTTTTCGTTACCATAAGCGCGAAACCATTGTCCTTCGGCATTGTGGTATTCGTATTCAAAAAGCACTGCCATACGGTTTTCGCGGAAACCCCACAACTCCTTTTTGAGTTTGTAGTCGAGCTCTTTTTCCCATTTTCCTTTTAGGAATACTTTCACGGCTTCGCGACCGTTGATAAACTCGGTGCGATTGCGCCATTCGGTGTCGATGGTGTACGCCAAGGCAACACGGTCTGGATCTTTGCTGTTCCAAGCATCTTCAGCCAATTGTACTTTTTGCAAAGCAGTTTCCATTGTAAATGGAGGAAGGGGCAATTTTTGTTCCATAGTAACTGTTTTTTATTTGTGAAATAGAATCGTTTATTAAAAAAAAATGAAATTTACGACAAACAATCGGGACAAAATAAATTAGCCTTAAAAATTAGTTTGGCCATTTCTTTTTCCATAGCCTGCTGTTTGTTTCGGGCGTACCACAAATGCAAATCAGCGGCATAAGTAGCAGCTGTTTCGGGATTGGCTTTGAGCTTTTTGACTAAATCCTGTCCTTCATTAGGTCGTGGTCCCCAAATTCCTGTAATGTTATAATGCTCGTTGAGTTGGATTAATTTAGGAATAGCCCTGCCGTTATTGGTCAAATGCGCGTCCATCAAATCCAGGTTTTCATCCCTATAAACTAGTTTTAATTCAATTTTTCCTTCGCTTAATTCGGCAATTTTGTTCAAAACAGGAAGGGATTGCGAGGCGTCGCCACACCAGTGTTCGGTCAAGACCAACCACTTGGTTTTATGATGCAAGTTGCCCAATTGCAGCAGCAATTCTTCCGAAGGTGCATAGGTTTTTTCTACCCGACGCATTCTGTTTTGATTCAACGAAATGTATTCTTGAATTTTAGTATCTGGATTGGAAATGAAATCGGCTGCCATTTGCTCTTTGTAAGTGGCATAAGAAATTCCTTTGTTGAAATAACGTTCATAATCGAACTTCGTTAATGGTGCGGCTGCAGTATTCATAATGTGTTTGTTTGTATTTTGATACAAAGTTGCAACAAACTTTGGCTTAAAAAAATGGAGCATTGACGCAAAAGGATGGACAATTTTCCTTGCTGTTATAGTTTCTTATTTGTTAATAAGTTAATTAGGTTTCTGTAAGTAAAATCATTAGGTTTGATTAAATTACTGTACGCCATATATAGTTATTGCACTCTATTTTTGAAACTACAAAAATGAAAAGAGTTTCAAGAAAAAATTATAAATCAATGACAGAAAACGAGAAAATATTATCCGAGCTTTTAAAAGATGTTCAATCTTGGTCAGACTTGAAGCCTAAACTTTCAAAATTCAATACTTCTTCTACCGACATCACAAACAAGACAACAAGAGCAGGAAAACTATTTGAATACTTTACAAAACTTTGCTTTCTGTATGACAGAGAATTTGCAGAAGAATATAATTGTAAACAAATTTTTCTTTACGAAGAAATACCAACTGAACTTAAAGAAAAACTAAACTTACCAAAAGTTGAACACGGTATTGATTTACTTATTATCGACAATGAAGAAAAAGTAATTGCAATTCAATGTAAATTCAAAAATGACGAAACTGTTAAACTAAATTGGAATTCTGATAAATTAGGAAACTTCTTTGGTTTTGCTAGAAATGCAGATTTACATTGCGTTTTTTCAAATTCATCTGACATTACGCAAGTTGCACAAAATTTGACTGAAAATTTCAAGTTTTTTAGTTATACTCATCTTCAAAATATTTCATCAGAAACTTTTGAAAAAATGAGAAACTCTTTAATTGGTAATCCAATTAAAGAAATAAAGAAACCTATACCACACGATTATCAAACGGATGCTATCGAAGCTGTAGTAAATCACTTTAAGAAAAACGAAAGGGGACAATTAATTTTGCCCTGCGGTGCAGGAAAAACTTTGACTTCTCTATGGATAAAGGAAAAATTAAAAGCTAATAGTACATTAGTTTTAGTTCCATCACTTGCATTATTGCGTCAAATAAAAAGTAATTGGAATGAAGCTTACAACACGAAATTTATTCGATTAAATGTTTGTAGTGAAAAAGATATTGATTCCGATGCAGACAATGATATTGCAATTACTCACAGTTATGAAATCATAGGAAATGTAACAACTGACAAAAATATTGTTGCTTCATTTTTAGAAAAACCAGATGATAAAGTTATTTTTTCAACTTACCAATCTTTACAAGTAGTTGCTGATGCTTTACAAATTTTACCTGACTTTCAATTTAATTTAATAATCGCAGACGAAGCACATAAAACATCGGGATTTTCAGACCAAAACAAGTTTACACTAGTTCACAATAATGAAAAGGTTAGAGGCTTAAAGCGCTTATATATGACTGCTACCCCTAGAATTGCTTCTCCAGAATTAAAGGCAAAGCATTCTGAAAGAATAAAGTTTTTAAAAGATATGAGTAATCCAAAAGTTTATGGCGGTGAGGCCTATCGGATGACTTTTGGAGCAGCCATAGAAAAAGAAATTTTAGTTAAATACAAAATTATTGCAGTTGGTGTTTCAGACACAGATTTAAAAAAATATATTGAGAAAAATGTTCAATTAACAAAGACAGAAAACATAAAAGATTATGCTCACAATTACGCTTTAAATATTGTGATGGAAAAATATAATGCAAATCACGCTTTAACCTTCCATTCTCGAATAAAGCTTGCTGAAAATTTTGCAAGACGCCACAACAGATTAGTTCAAGATGTTTTTGCAACCTCAATAAGCGGAACGCAAACTACAAGCCAAAGAGAAATAATTTTAAAAGCTTTTGAGAAAGCCGATAAAGCAGTTGTTTCAAATGCAAAATGTTTAACAGAAGGTGTAGATGTCCCTGTAATTGACATTGTTTATTATAGTGATCCCAAAAACTCTAAAATTGATATTGTACAATCAGCAGGAAGAGCTTTGCGTAAAGCAAAACACAGAAATAAAACAATGGGATTTATTGTTGTTCCAATATTTCATAAGGATAGAGAAACAGTTGAAGATGCAATTGAAAAAAGTGACTATAAAAACCTTATAACTGTTATACGCTCTTTATGCGATCAAGACGAACGTCTTGTCTCTGAAATAAATGAATTGGCTTGGAGTAAAGAAAAAAACAAACGTAATGCAACATTTGAACTAACATTTTCAGATGACCAAACGGATAGCGTTTTACAGTTTGAACAAATAAAAGAAAAACTAAAAAACTCTCTCTTTAATCAAGTTATTGAAACTTTAAAAGATAGTTGGGAAATACATTATAAAGAAGTTGAAGAATATTTCAACAAAAACGGGAACAGTAATATACCGGCTAGATATAAAGCAATTGATGGTTTTGGAATTGGAACTTGGTGTGTAGCTCAAAGAGTGAGTTTTAACAAAGGACTTCTATCAGATTCTGAAATAAAAAAACTTCAAAAATTAAATTTTGATTTTGATCCTTATGAAACTTTATTTGAAATTGATTTCCAAGAACTTTTAAAATTTAAAGAAAAATATGGACATGTTGATGTTCCAACAATGGGCAATTATCTAGGAAGACGAGTAAATAAGTATAGAACATATTATAGAAGAGGCACATTAAATCAAGAAAAAATTGACAGATTAAACAGCATAGGCTTTCAATTTATTTTGAAAGAAATTATTTCTTGGGATGATAAATTTATTGAGTTAAAAGAATACTATAAAACACATAAGACAAACAGAATTAATTCAGCAATCAGTTCATCTCTATATTTTTGGGAGAGCAAACAAAGAATTGGAAATAAAAAAAACAAACTAAACAATGAGCAAGTTGAAAAACTAAATTCAATCAACTTTGAGTGGGAAATAAAAACATTTAGAAATAGAAAAGACAAATGGGAAGATAGATATGAAATTTTTAAGATTTATTGGATAAATAACTATTCGCTTCCTGTTTCGAAAAGCCACTCTGAATATGAATATTTAAACGATTTCATTAAAGATATAGGTTATGATTTTAGAAAGAATCGATTAAAAGATATTAGAATAAATAAATTAAAAGAAATTGATTTTGATTTTAACCTATTAAATCCATCTGAAACAAAAGAAGTACAGTGGGATATTTTCTATAAAAAACTAAAAGAAATAAAGGAAATTAAAGGCAATTTAAATATCTCTCAAACTGATAAAAATAAAGAACTTAACGCATGGGTAAGAAATCAAAGAAGGATTAAAAGGAATGGAAAATTAACTGAAGAGAAAATTTCGCTATTAGATGAAATAAATTTTTCTTGGTCTAATAAAGTAAGAAAAGATTATTAAGGAAAAAATATTAGTCTATGATGAAAAATGGTTAGAAAAATATGAAGAACTTAAAAACCATATTGATTTAAACAATTCATTTGTTATTCCAAATACCAACAATTTAAAATCATTGCATAATTGGATAATAACCCAAAGAATATGGAAAAACAAAAACAAACTAACTGATCATAGAATAGCACTTTTAAATGATATAAAATTCCCTTGGAATGGTCTAATAGGACGAAAACGAATAAGAGAAATAACTAATAACAAAATCAATCATATAGATAAATGGGATGAAATGTTCCAAAATTTAGTGAATTATCATAGCCAAAATAAAACTTTTATTCTACCCGAAGATAAAGAATTTGGAATCTTAAAAAGATGGTGTCTGACACAAAGAACAAAATACAATAAAAATATTTTGTTACAAGAGAGGATTAAAAAATTAGAGGATTTAGGTTTTCCTTGGAAAGAAAAGAGAGGTAGAAAAAAACTAAAGAAAGAAACAATCAAAAAACCATATTTCAATGACCAATGGGAAATAATGTATAATAAACTTTATGAGTTTTATACCATTAATAGACATTTTAGAATCCCATTAACAAGCGAAAACAAAAAACTAATATTATGGCTAAAAACTCAACGAAATAACTACAAGAATCAGCAACTTTCATCAGACAGAATACTAAAACTAAACACAATTAATTTCCCTTGGGTTTCAAATGGAAAAGAATTTATAAATCCTGTAAACCAAAGAGATGATTCAGATTGGTTAAAAATGTTCGATCAGTTATTTTCATTTATAATAAAACATAATCACACTGTTATTCCTCGTGGTGATATTGAAACAAAATCTTTGGCACTTTGGCTTATGAAACAGCGTAAATCATACAGAGATGGCAGATTATCTAATGAACAAATCGAAAAATTTAAAAGGATAAATGTTGATTTGACTTATAATAAAAAACAAAGCTTTGAAAACATTTGGATTGGGCATTATGAAAATTTAGTAAAATTTAAAGAAATGAATGGTCATTGTAACCCATCAACAATGAAACCGAACGAAAAATCACTAGGCACTTGGGTTTTATTTCAAAGAATGAATAGAAAAAAAAACATTTTAGAAAGTTTTAAAATTGATTTACTTGATAAAATTAATTTTATTTGGGACACTGAAATGTTCAATAAAAATTTAACGCAAAATGATAACATTTGGTTAAAGAAATATGCAAAGTTATTGGAGTTTCAAAAAATTAATAATAGCACAATTGTTCCACAACTCAATAATGAAATTGGCAGATGGGTTAATGATCAAAGAGTAAATTTTAAAAGAAATAAACTTTCAGAATTTAGAATTGATAAGCTAAATGAAATTGGTTTTGTTTGGGATGTAAAAAATTTAAAAAAATAAATTCCCATCGGCACAGATACCCGAACGCGCAGATATGACCTAACACGGTTAGCGCAGAATTGCATTCTGTGCCCATAATCGAGAGCAAACAAAACAGGAGCATCACAAAAAAAATTAAAAAACAGTATTGCTTTTATTTAAGTTGCCGATTGGAATAGGCACAGAATGCAATTCTGCGCTAGCCATTTCGAGAACTATTTTGCAAACATAAAACCCAAAAAGCCCCACAAAACTATTTGCGGGGCTTTTTCGAATTAAGTAAGTTCGAGAAATTCTTTAGTATTAAGCTACTTCCAACTCTAAAGCGGGAGCCAAAGGAAAATCGACAGGAACTTGGGTCAAATTGTGTAAAAAGTTCAAAGCAGTTTTGTCGCTAATTTGCAGGATTAAATCCACCAAGTTTTCATTTGTATAACCATTTTCAAAAAAGGCATCCACGGCTTCATCACTGGCTCTTCCTTTGTTTGAAGCAATATCAGCAGCTAGTTGTACCAAGGCATTTAGTTTGGCATCGGTACTTTTCCCTTTTCGGATGTTTAGTAATTGCTCGTCCGAGAAACCATTCATTTTACCTAAAACCAAATGGGCACTTTGGCAATAGACACAGCCGTTTACTTGGCTTACGATTAAATTTACGGCTTCTTTCTCTTTGTTGTTCAAGGAAGTTTTTGCGTTTTGGTAGGCCAAGAAACGAGTTAATCCATTTTCAGAATGGGCAATTGTAGCATACAAATTAGGCACAAAACCTAAGCCTTTTTGTAGGTTGTCAAAAATTTCTTGATTGGCTGGAACTACTTCTTCTCTTGTGGGAACGTTGAATGTTTTCATCTTTATATTTTTTAGAATTTTGTTTGTCATTAGCGACAGTACAAAGATGCGACAGCCTTAGCTCCTATAAAATGGAGGATGAACGCCAGTTAATGGACGATTTTCCCAAAGCTGTTTTTGATTTTTTATTTGAATAAAAAAAATGAAACGCGTAGAATCATAAATAAAAGAGTAAGTTAGACCCCCGCTAGCGGAAGCGTCACGCTCGTGAACACAAACAAAATTGACAAAATTAGACGTTCAAGAAAACACGGCACATATGGAAGTCGAGTTTACGGGTGATTTTCCCGAAGGAAAAATTGGAGGAATGTTTGACTTCACTTTCAAAGACGGAAAAATAGAGACCGTAAAAGCAGATTTACTTTAGAGAACAGAAATTAACAAATACCAATCCAACTTAATTCCCACTCACTTCTGAACTGTTTTAGTTGTATTGTATTACCGTCACTTCGAGTGATCCCGCTTTTGGGCGGGATTGTATCGAGAAGCCTATAAGAAGTAGCGTTCTCGATACATTTTATTAAAAAAGCTATCGCATTTTTAATAAAAATCGAACTGACGAAGACGAGTCCTTAACTTAATAAGATTGCGCTCGCTCCAGCAAAAGAAGATCAACAAATGCGATTGCTTCGTTCCTCGCAATGACGGAATACGGAAAAATGCCACTCAAAAACCCTTTGCCACACCGAATAAAATCAATAAATTAGCCACTTCAAATTTTATTAAAATCCACGATGAAAAATACTGCGCTGACGCACATACACGAGAGTTTGGGAGCCAAAATGCTTCCGTTTGCCGGATACAATATGCCTATTTTATACGAAGGCGTCAATGCGGAACACGAAACCATTCGCAACAGCGTGGGCGTTTTTGACGTGTCCCACATGGGCGAATTCTTGTTGACGGGACCCAATGCCTTGTCCTTGATCCAGAAAGTAACTTCGAATGATGCTTCGACCTTGACCATCGGAAGAGCGCAATATTCTTGCTTACCAAACAACGATGGCGGCATTGTAGACGATTTATTGGTGTACAAAATGAAAGACGAGCAATATTTATTGGTCGTAAATGCTTCGAATATCGATAAAGATTGGGATTGGATTTCTGCTCACAACGATCTAGGTGTGGAAATGAAAAACCTATCGGATGATTATTCTTTATTGGCGATTCAAGGACCAAAAGCCGTAGAAGCGATGCAATCCTTGACTTCGGTAGATTTATCAGCAATTCAATATTATCATTTTGAAGTGGGTGATTTTGCAGGAATCGAGCACGTAATTATTTCGGCAACGGGTTATACTGGTTCGGGAGGTTTCGAGATTTATTGCAAAAATGCCGAAGTAGAACAAATCTGGAACAAAGTTTTTGAAGCGGGTGCTGCATTCGGAATCAAACCGATTGGTTTGGCTGCTCGCGATACCTTGCGTCTAGAAATGGGATTCTGTTTGTACGGAAACGACATCAACGACACCACTTCGCCACTGGAAGCCGGTTTGGGCTGGATTACGAAATTCACTAAAGAATTCACCAATTCTGAGAATCTAAAAAAACAAAAAGAAGCCAGTGTTTCTAAGAAATTAGTCGCTTTCGAAATGCAGGAACGTGCTGTGCCGAGACACGATTACGAAATTGTGGATGCTTCAGGCAATGTCATTGGAATCGTAACTTCAGGAACCATGTCGCCATCGATGAATGTGGGTATTGGAATGGGTTATGTAACCACAGAAAACAGTGCCATTGACAGCGAAATTTTCATCCGAATCCGAAAAAATGACGTTCCGGCCAAGGTGGTAAAATTGCCTTTTTACAAGAAATAAGAACTGCTGTTTTGCAGAAAAAAAGCAAACCGCAAATTCGCATATTAAATATGTCAAATAGATATAAATAATTTGCGGATTTGCGGTAATTTATTTTATATTGCACTTAATAAACTTCCAAAATGAAGAAAATTTCACTCTTATTATTGTTGACAACATATTCCCTATTTAGTCAAAATAGTGCCAAGACTTGTGAAATACTTTCAAAAATAAATGCTTTAATTCAACGCGAACATTACCATCCCAAACCCGTTGACGACAGCCTGTCAGTATATGTTTTTGACACTTTTATAGATGGTTTGGATGGCAACCGTAATTTATTTACCAAAATAGAATACCAGAACCTCCGCAAACACAGACTGCAGTTGGACAATTACATTTTGAAGAATGATTGCTCTTTTATGAACGATTTTGTTTCCCTATACCAATCGGCATTGGAAAGAAAGAAAAAAGTACTTGAAAAAATTCAAAACGAAGCCTTGGATTACAACTCCAAGGATTCTGTCAAGTTTTCAAAGAAAAACTTTCCTTTTGACCTGGAAGCAACCGAATTTGAACGAGTTTGGAGAAAGAGGGTTCGCTTTGATATTCTGGAAGATATTTCGAAGTTGAGTTCCAATCTGGATTCGATAACGCCCCATTTTGCAAAACTCGAAAAAATTTCGAAAACCAAAATATTCGAAACCTATTTGTGCAAATTAAATAGTATCCTGAACAATCAAAAAGGATTGGGATACGACCTTCAAAATGATTTCCTGAATATTTTTTGCGCCTATTTCGATCCGCATACCAACTACTTTTCATTGGATGCCAAAACCAGTTTTATGTCGAGTTTGTCCACAAGCGGCTTGTCGTTAGGACTCAATGTTACGCTGAATGAAAAAGAGGAAATTGTCGTTTCGGAAATTGTTCCTGGTGGTCCGGCAGATAGAACCAAAAAATTCGAAAAAGACGATGTGATTCTAAAAGTTTCCAACAAGAAAGGCGAAGAATATTCGGTTTCTTGCGCTCCCTTGGAAAAAATTGGAGAACTTATTTTTTCCGATTCCAATGAACTGATCGAGTTGACTATCCAGAAGAAAAACGGAAATATCCAGCCTATTCTGCTCAAAAAACAAGTGATGAAAGCCACGGCAAATACGGTTTACAGCTTCATTGCCGGAAAAGAAACCAAAATGGGTTATATCAACATTCCTAATTTCTATTCTGATTTTGATGGTTTCAGTGCCCAAGGTTGCGCCGATGACGTTGCCAAGGAAATTGAAAAGCTCGAAAAAGACAATATTCAAGGCTTGGTCATTGATCTCCAAAATAATGGTGGTGGTTCGATGGAAGAAGCGGTAAAATTAGCTGGAATGTTTATTGATTTTGGTTCCGTTTCGGTTTTGGTCAATAACAAAGGTAAACATAACATCTTGAAGGATTTCAGTAGGGGTGTCTACTATTTTGGGCCAATTGTAATTTTAATCAATGGAAATTCCGCTTCGGCAAGCGAGTTTTTTGCTGCCGCTATGCAAGATTACAACCGAGCCATAATCGTTGGCAGCAAATCATTAGGCAAAGCTTCGATGCAATCTATATTGCCATTGGACGGAAGCCAGCAGGATTTTGTAAAACTGACCCTTGAAAAATTCTACCGAATTACCGGCGACAGCAACCAAATAAAAGGAGTCGTTCCAGATATTGCACTTCCAGTATTATATGACAGTATCGTTCAGCGGGAAATAAGTTATAAAACGGCCTTAAAATATGACCAAATCAATACCAAAGCCAAGTTTAATGCTTTTAAAAAGGATTATTATCCAACATTGATTGGACAAAGCAATACCCGATCGAAAAACAATTCTCGATTCAATGAGGTTATTGCAGCAAATAAGGAAATCAACACCCTGTACAACGATACCAAAAAACCACTTCGAGTAGCTTTCAAGGATGTATTTAAAGATGTACACGAAATTGATGCACTTTGGAAAAAAGTCAAAAAAATTACGGAAACGGAAACCAACTGCGCCATTTCGAACAATTCTTATGATTCAGAAAAATTGAAGTTTGATACGTTTCTGCAAGAAACTAACACTTCCAAAATTAAAGATCTAAAAACTAATCCCTACATAGAAGAAGCCGTGTCCATACTAATCGACTTCAATAATTTGAAAAAATAAACCTTGTTTAGTGCTAAGTAGAAACATATAGGAACTAGCTTGATGCGCTATGCTAATTTCTATTTGTTAAAGACTGAATTGATTAAAAAAACATTTGAAAAAATAACTAATAACTGTATTTTTGCAGTTCAAAATAATAATTAGAAATGGGAAGAGCGTTTGAGTTCAGAAAAGGTAGAAAGATGAAACGTTGGTCAGCAATGGCCAAAGCATTTACCAGAATTGGAAAAGATATTGTAATGGCCGTGAAAGAAGGCGGTCCAAATCCTGAGGCTAACTCGAGATTGAGAGCCGTGATTCAAAACTCCAAGGCAGTCAATATGCCTAAAGAGAATGTGGAACGCGCCATCAAGAAAGCAACCGACAAAGATACTGCCAACTATAAAGAAGTTTTATTCGAAGGTTATGCACCGCATGGAATCGCAATTTTAGTTGAAACCGCCACAGACAACAACAATAGAACTGTTGCCAATATTCGCAGCTATTTCAACAAATGCAACGGAACATTTGGAACCCAAGGTTCTGTAGAATTTATGTTTGACCACACTTGTAACTTCCGTATTCCTGCTGGCGGAATAGACCCTGAAGAATTGGAATTGGAATTAATCGATTTTGGTGCCGAAGAAGTTTTTGAAGACGAAGATGGTATCTTGATTTATGCTCCTTTTGGTAGCTTTGGAACCATCCAAAAAGAATTGGAAAGCAGAAAAATTGAAATCCTTTCTTCCGGTTTTGAAAGAATCCCGCAAATCACGAAAAAACTAACCGAAGCCGAAGTAGCCGACGTAGAAAAACTAATAGAAAAAATTGAGGAAGATGATGATGTGATGAACGTGTATCACACGATGGAGGAGTAGTTCTCAGTGTTCAGAGTACAGTGTTCAGTCATCTAGAGAGACGACAGATTAATCCATAAAAAAACTCCATTCTTTCGAATGGAGTTTTTTTTATCTTTATACTTTGTACTTAATTCTTAATAACTTCGTACTCTATTTAATAAATTCAATTTTTTGAGCTTCTTCTTCATTGATACTATCAAAGAACCCTTGATCGTTCATCCAGTCATCACTAAATACTTTGCTCATATAACGAGAACCATGGTCAGGGAAAATGGCTATTACATTACTATTTTTGTCAAATTCTCCTTCTTCAGCATATTGTCTAATAGCTTGAAGCACTGCTCCAGAAGTATAACCAACAAACAAACCTTCTTTTCTGGCTAATTCTCTTGTGGCGTGGGCACTTTCTTCATCTGTAACTTTCATAAATTGATCGATAACGTCAAAATCAGTAGCTGATGGAATTAAGTTTTTTCCCAAACCTTCAATTCGGTAAGGGTAAATTTCTTTATTGTCAAATTCTTTGGTTTCGTGGAATTTTTTCAACACTGAACCAAAAGCATCAACACCTAAAATTCTAATATTTGGATTTTGTTCTTTCAAGTATTTTGCAGTCCCAGAAATAGTTCCTCCAGTTCCACTGCAAGCGATAAGGTGAGTAATTTGACCTTTAGTTTGTTCCCAAATTTCCGGTCCAGTAGATTTGTAATGAGCATCAACATTAAGTTGATTGAAGTATTGGTTGATATAAACAGAACCTTTGGTTTCTTCGTGCAAACGTTTGGCAACACTGTAATATGATCTTTTATCATCTGCTGAAACGTGGGCAGGACAAACATATACTTTGGCACCTAAACTGCGAAGCATGTCAATTTTGTCCTTGGAAGATTTTGAACTAACAGCCAAAATACAATTATAACCTTTTATAATACTTACCATTGCCAAGCTAAAGCCTGTATTCCCTGAAGTAGTCTCTATAATGGTGTCACCTGGAGAAAGGATTCCCCTCTTCTCGGCTTCTTCAATTATAAATAAAGCAATTCTATCTTTAGTGGAATGCCCTGGATTAAAAGCTTCTACTTTTGCGTAAAAATTTCCTTTTAATTCTTCGGTAACTTTATTTAGCTTAATAAGGGGTGTATTCCCTATTAATTCTAAAATATTATTATAAGCGTTAATTTCTTCTTTCATAAAAAAATAGTTAATCAAGGACACTTTTTAATTTAACCTAAAATCCCTGCAAATTTAACAAAAATATTCTAATTAGGTTTCAATTTTTTCTAAATCTAATAAAAAACTATACTCTTTTGCCAATTCCTTGATGGCTTCAAATCTTCCAGAAGCTCCTCCGTGACCTGCATCCATATTTGTATCCAGGAATAAAAAGGAATTATCCGTTTTTATCGACCTGATTTTAGCCACCCATTTAGCTGGCTCCCAGTACTGTACCTGAGAATCATGTAGACCTGTCGACACATACATATTTGGATATTCTTGTCTTTTTACATTGTCGTAAGGTGAATACGACGCCATATAGTTGTAATATTTTTTAACATTTGGATTGCCCCATTCGTCATACTCTCCTGTCGTTAAGGGTATAGTTTCGTCTAACATAGTCGTTATTACATCCACAAAAGGCACTTGAGCAATGACTCCATGGTATAATTCCGGCGCCAAATTCACTATCGCTCCCATCAACAAACCACCTGCAGAACCACCTTCAGCATACAAATGTTCCGGTGAAGTGTATTTCTGTTCGATCACGTGTTTGGAACAATCAATAAAATCGGTAAACGTATTTTTCTTTTTCAACAATTTCCCGTCTTCGTACCACTGTCTTCCCAAATCTTCTCCTCCGCGAATGTGTGCAATTGCAAAAACAAATCCTCTGTCGAGCAATGTCAGTCTGGTCGAAGAAAAGGTGGCATCCATAGAATGTCCATAAGAACCGTAAGCATAAAGCAACAACGGATTCTTGCCGTTTTTCTCTAATCCTTTTCGGTAAACCATCGAAATAGGTACTTGGGTTCCATCTTTAGCAGTAGCCCAAATTCGTTCTTCGGTGTAATTATTTTTATCGAATTTTCCACCCAGAACTTGTTGCTCTTTCTTGATTTCCTTGGTTTTGGTTTTCATATTGAAATCAATCACCGAAGAAGGCGTAGTCATCGATTGGTAGGAATAACGCAAAATATCAGTGTTAAAATCCACGTTGGTCGAAGTATATGCCGTATAGGTTTCGCTTTCAAAAGGCAAATAATATTCCCCTTCTCCACTCCAGGGCATAATTCTAATTTTATTCAAGCCATTAAAACGTTCTTCGACAACTAAAAATTCCTTGAAAATTTCGATATCTTCCAACAAAACATCCTCACGATGGGGAACAACTTCAGTCCAATTTTCTTTTGCAGTGGCTGATTCCAAAGTTTTCATCAACTTGAAATTCGTGGCATCATCCGCATTGGTCATAATGTAAAAACTGTCTCCATAATGATTGATGCTGTATTCCATACCTCGAACTCGCTTCTGGAAAATCCTGAATTTACCGTCGGGATTGTCGGCTTCCAATATTCGATATTCGGTAGTCAAAGTGCTTCCCGACTCTATCGCTAGATATTTCCTGGATTTGGATTTGGCCACCTCAACATTATAGGTTTCGTCTTTTTCGAAATAAACCAAAACGTCATCGGCTTGCAAAGTGCCTAATTTATGTTTGAATATTTTATCGGAACGCAAGGTAACTTCGTCTTGACTCGAATAAAAAATAGTCTTGTTATCATTGGCCCAAACGGCATTTCCAGAAACTTTTTCGATTTTGTCGGCAAGAATTTCGCCTGTTTCCAAGTTTTTAACTTGAATATCATAGATGCGTCTTCCTACAACATCAACACTAAAAACCGCCAACTTATTGTCAGGACTAATGCTCAAACCACCCAAACTGAAATAAGATTGCCCTTTTGCCAATTTATTGCAATCGAACATAATTTCCTCTTTGGCCGAAAGGCTTTCCTTTTTTCTGGAATAAATAGGGTAATTTTTCCCAGTTTCAAATCGCGTAATGTAGTAATAACCATTGTACAAATATGGAACCGATTCGTCATCTTCCTTGATTCTGCCTTTCATTTCTTCAAACAATTCCTTCTGAAAAGTCTTGGTATGGGCAGTCATTTTTTTGTAATAGGCATTCTCTTTATTCAGGTAATCAATGACTTCCGGATTTTCCCGGTCGTTCAGCCAAAAGTAATTGTCAATTCTCGCATCGCCGAATTTCTCCATTTCTTTTGGAATTATTTTAGCGACTGGTGGTTGTATTATTTTTGGCATATTTTGAATTTCAAATTGGTGTGACTAGGCTACAAAAATAACACAAACTGACTTTAGAATGAATCTATTTTTAGTTAAAAAATTAAATTGAATATCATAAGCAAAAGAGTAATTTTGCAATATAACTTTTAAAAAAATTACGACAATGGATTTAATGGGAATGATGGGTAAATTGAAAGAAACCCAACGAAAAATAGAAGAAACCAAACTACGAATGGATTCGGTTTTAATTGATGAGCAAAGCAATGATGGTGCATTGAAAGTTACTTTCACGGCCAACGGAAAACTAAAATCCATCTCAATCGACGATTCTTTATTGGAAGACAAAGAGCAATTAGAAGATTATTTGATAGTAACCTTAAACAAAGCAATCGAAAAAGCGGCAAAAGTAAACCAAGCCGAATTAGATGCTGTTGCTAAAGTGGATATGCCAATGATTCCAGGAATGGATGAAATGTTTAAATAAAATAAAACACAAAATATTTCATAAAGATGAATAACAAAAACTGGCACGAAAAACATGTCGAAGCACTAACTTTCGGAAGCCGTTTAGCTGATTCGGTGGCAAAAAGTATGGGATGTTGGAAATTCATTATCGTTCAAACTATTTTGGTAGTTCTTTGGATGGGTTTAAACCTCGTTGCCTTTTTCTATCATTGGGATGTGTATCCCTTCATCTTGCTTAATCTCGTTTTTTCTACACAAGCAGCTTACGCCGCACCAATTATCATGATGTCTCAAAACAGACAAAGCGAAAGAGATCGATTGCAAGCCCAAGCTGATTACCAAACTAATATTGAGGCCAAACAAGAAATCGAAGCCTTGACCTTAATCCTCAATAAATTGGATGTGGAAAAACTGGACAAAATCATTACAATGCTGGAAGAAATGAAGAAATAGTTATAAATTATGAGTTATACCTTTTAATAACTCATAACTTCTCCAAAGTTTCCAACACATACGTATGCATCACTTCGCGATAATCCAAATGAGTGACAATACGCAGTTTTCCGTGTCCCATCGAGCTGATGGCAATTCCTTTCTCTTTTAATTTTTCCATTAAAACCGCTTCACTGACTTTTGGCTGAAGCGAAAAAATCAAGATATTGGTTTCTATGGGTTCTACTTTGGCAACCCAACTGCATTTTTCCAATACTGCTCCCAATTCCTTGGCGCGTCGGTGATCGTCTTCCAATCTTTCGAAGTTGTTTTCCAAAGCATAAATTCCGGCTGCCGCCATATAACCCACTTGTCGCATTCCGCCACCTAAAATTTTTCGGATTCGCAAAGCCCTATGAATCGTCTTTTTATCAGACAACAACACAGAACCGATTGGCGCCCCCAAACCTTTGGACAAGCAAACCGAAATGGTGTGAAATACTTTACCGTAGGCTGATGGATTATCATTGGTAGCAACTAATGCATTCCAAATTCTGGCACCATCTAAGTGGAATTTCAAATTATTGGCATCGCAAACTTGTCTAATTTTCTTGAATTCTTCAAAATCATAACAAGCACCACCACCTTTGTTTGTTGTGTTTTCAACACAAACCAAACTAGTGAGCGGACTGTGGTAAAATTCGGAATCATTAATGGAACCTGCTACTTGTTCGGAAGTAATCATTCCTCGGTTTCCGTTCAACAAACAGCAGGAAACGCCACTGTTAAAAGAAACTCCGCCGCCTTCGTAATTATAAACGTGCGACCATTTATCGGCAATCAATTGCTCTCCAGGTTGGGTATGAAGTTTAATTGCGGTTTGGTTAGCCATCGTTCCAGAAGGAAAAAACAATCCAGCTTCCATACCAAACATTTCAGCAACTCTGGCTTCCAGTTCAATAACCGTTGGGTCTTGTTTATAAACATCGTCTCCTACTTCAGCTTGAAACATGGCTCGCAACATTCCTTGCGTAGGCTTGGTTACGGTATCACTAACTAAATTTATTCGCATTGTATTTTTATATTTAGGATACGAACAAGTCACGACTTGTCCCTTCGTAAAATTTTTCTATTTTTGTGCCACAAAAATAATTATAATTTATGACAACTACCGAACAAATAAAAGGTATTGTAGAGCGCCTTGGTGCGTTGAGGAGGTATCTTTGACGTTGATGCCAAATTAATCGAGATTACCAACGAAGAAGAGAAAACCTTGGCTCCTGATTTTTGGAACAATGCCAAAGAAGCAGAAATCTATGTAAAAAATCTTCGTTCCAAGAAAAAATGGATTGAAGACTACAATAAAGCAGTCGAAATGGCTGATGAGTTGCAATTGGCCTATGAATTCTACAAAGAAGGAGAACTTTCTGTAGAAGAATTGGACGAACAATACAACGCCACTCAAAACCATATTGAAGCCATCGAATTCAAGAATATGCTTTCGGATGAAGGCGACAGTTTGAGTGCCGTTTTGCAAATTACGGCAGGTGCTGGTGGAACAGAAAGTTGTGACTGGGCCTCGATGATGATGCGAATGTATATGATGTGGGCCGAAAAATCGGGATACAAATTACGGGAACTCAATTATCAAGAAGGCGATGCAGCTGGTATAAAAACGGTAACATTGGAGATTGAAGGTGATTATGCTTTTGGTTATCTTAAAGGCGAAAATGGCGTGCATCGACTAGTCCGAATCTCTCCTTTTGACAGCAATGCCAAACGACATACTTCTTTCGCTTCGGTTTATGTATATCCATTGGTTGATGACACGATTGAAATTGAAATTAATCCCGCTGACATCGAAATCATCACCTCCCGTTCGAGTGGAGCTGGCGGTCAGAACGTGAATAAAGTAGAAACAAAAGTACAGTTGACTCACAAACCTTCGGGAATCCAGATTCAATGTTCGGAAACCCGTTCGCAACACGACAATAGAAACCGCGCGATGCAAATGCTTAAATCGCAATTGTATGAAATTGAATTAAAAAAGCAACAAGCCCAACGTTCGGATATTGAAGCCGGAAAGATGAAAATTGAATGGGGTTCGCAAATCCGAAATTACGTGATGCAACCTTATAAATTGGTCAAAGACGTTCGCACCGGTTATGAAACCAGCAATGTGGACGGCGTGATGAATGGCGAAATCGACGAGTTCCTGAAAGCATTCCTGATGATGATGGGACAACGAGAAGAGGAATAGTTGGCAGTGTTCAGTTACAGTTTTCAGTTGAAATAATACAAACCCGACAGGTTTCAAAAACCTGTCGGGTTTTGTTTTTTTATAACTAAACTACAACCATTCAATCAAGGAAACCCCAAGTCCAACGGTGGTTTGGAGATGATTATAATCGATTAGCGATTCGCCATAGCCGTGAGAAACCTGCAAAAATCCCTTTAAATTGTTTTTAATGGGATACGACCAAGAAAATTCTGCGGAGCCTCTTGGATTGGAATTAAAATTCATATTATACCCTCCAATAAACGATAACACATTGCCGTTCTTGGCATAAATAACATTCAAATCGCTTCGCCCCATAAAGTCTGAAATATCGGGATTGTCAGAACCATAATCAGACATACCATACCAACTTCTAACATAAACAGTCCAATTTTTACGTTCCAATCCAGCATGAAGAATAACCCGGTTCAAACTTCTCGAAAAGGGTTCGCTTTTTCCGTTGGACAAATGATTGAAGGCTATTCCGATCATTCGTGTTTTAAAGCCAAAAAATTTGAATTTTACCGGAAAATTCAGGATGAGTTCCGGTTCATAATTGATTTCCCTGAAAGGACGCGAAAGTTCCGTATTGTAAATTTGCCAAAACGATTTTTGGGTATAGGCTACCCATAAATCGGCATTTCCCCATAAAATTCTTTGCAACACTTTTGTCTTGAAACTCAATTGAAATTTAAGTTCAACATTATCATAATTCACCCCATCAGGAGTTATATATTCAGGACTGTCATTCTCAGAACGAGGTTGCTCGTTAGGGTTGCTTGAGTATTTACCAAGCAAAATGTAAATGGGTTTATAGGGGGTTATCAAAAAAGTCCCCCTTACGGCGGTAGTGTCTAGTTCCCAACGCTCGGTCATATTTCTGAGCTGGGTTTTATTGTTGAACAAAGCTTGAATCTGGGCATTTGCAAAAGAAGAAAAAAACAGCAATGAGAAAGTGAATTTTAATAGCAATTTCATAATATAAAAGTCTGATATTCAATAGCAAATATATCTATCAGAAAATACCTTGTATTACATATTTATATATATTATTTATATAATTTACACTTTATAATCCAACTTGAAAATTAATCTATTAGGAATTATAATTCAAATTCTCTTTATTTGGCGATTATATACCGAATCCAATTTAATCATTATCTAATGAAATCTTATTCTATCCAACAAATAAACGAAGTTTTAAAAGGCACTATTGTTGGTGACACTTCCATAAAAATGACAGCTCCAGAACAATTAGAACTTGCCTCTGCTTCCGAAATTTCTTTCATTGGAAACAAAAAATACGAAAAGTTTTGGGAAAACTCCAAAGCCTGCGTAGCAGTTGTCAACCTAGACATTTCGATTGAGCCGGGAGAAAACAGAGCTTTTATCAAAGTAAAAAATGCTGATTTAGCAATGTCACAAGTCTTGGAACTTTTCGCTCCACCTACTCCTTTGTTCAGTATTGACATTCATCCCACAGCAATTGTAGACCCAACAGCCGTAATAGGAAACGGAACACGAATTGGTGCCGGAAGCTACATTGGCCCAAAAGTAGTGCTTGGAGAAAATGTTACAATTTATCCCAATGCCACAATTCTTGACGAATGCACCATTGGAAAAAATACCATCATTTGGTCAGGTGCTGTAGTTCGCGAACGTTGTCACTTAGGCAATAATTGCATTATTCATCCCAATGCCACCATTGGAGCAGACGGTTTTGGATTTCGCCCTTGTGCAGAAAGAGGCTTGGTTAAGATTCCTCAAATTGGTAATGTAATTTTGGGGAACGGTGTCGAAATAGGCGCCAATACTTGTGTCGATCGAGGAAAATTCAGTTCTACCATTTTAGGCGACGGTTGCAAAATTGACAATTTAGTTCAAATTGGCCATAATAGTAAACTAGGGAAATTTTGTATTATGGCAGGAAATTCCGGATTAGCTGGTTCCGTTACTTTAGGAAATGGCGTCATAATTGGCGGAAGTGCCTCTATAAAAGACCACACAACTATTGGAGATGGCGCAATTGTTGGTGCAGGCTCTGGGGTTACTGGCGATATTCCGGCAGGAAAAACGATGTTGGGTTATCCCGCAGTTGAAGCTCGTGATGCTCTAAAACAATGGGCAATCTTAAAACGATTGGTCAACGATTCTAAAAAGTAAATCAGATAAAGATAAAACAAACCGCAGATTGCTTCGCCAATTCGCTGACGCTCGGGTCGCAGATTAAAAACACCATTTTAAAATCTGGGAATCTGTGGTTGACTATTTTAGTCGTTTACAACTCTAGCTGTTTTTACATTCAATATTTCTATTGATTATTCTAAAGTTTGTTTCAACGGATTTCGTAATTTAGCAGCCGCTATTTTTTAGATCAACACAATTTCATATGGACTTGAACTTCAATAAAAACGAAGACCACAATAAACTCCTTCTTTCCGTCTTGCGTCAAAAATTTTCCAAAGTTAAACTTGGAGGAGGAGAAAAACGCATTCAAAAATTACATTCTGAAGGCAAAATGACAGCGCGAGAACGCATCGATTATTTGCTTGACGCCAAAGGAAAAAGTATTGAAATTGGCGCTTTTGTTGGCGAAGGAATGTATGCAGAACACGGCGGTTGTCCCTCTGGCGGAGTCATCGTAAAAATTGGATATATCAAAGGCAAACAATGTATTGTCGTTGCAAATGATGCTACCGTAAAAGCGGGAGCTTGGTTTCCGATTACTGCAAAGAAAAATCTAAGAGCGCAAGAAATTGCAATGGAAAATAGATTACCCATCATTTATTTAGTGGATTCGGCTGGTGTTTATTTGCCTTTGCAAGACGAAATTTTCCCAGACAAAGAACACTTTGGACGTATCTTCAGAAATAACGCCCTAATGAGCAGTATGGGAATTATCCAAATTTCTGCCGTTATGGGAAGTTGTGTTGCCGGCGGTGCTTATCTTCCGATAATGAGCGATGAAGCGTTGATTGTGGACAAAACAGGAAGTATTTTTTTGGCAGGAAGTTATTTGGTAAAAGCGGCAATTGGTGAAAGTATTGACAACGAAACCCTTGGTGGAGCAACAACACATTGCGAAATTTCGGGAGTTACAGATTACAAAGCCAAAGATGATAAAGACGCATTAGACAAAATAAAAAATATCGTTGACAAAATTGGCGATTATGACAAGGCAGGATTTAGCCGAATTAAGGCAATCAACCCAGCATTGGAAGAAAAAGATATTTACGGCATTATGCCAAAAGCTCGCAATGAGCAATACGATATGATGGAAATCATCAATCGTTTGGTGGACAATTCCGAGTTTGAAGCCTACAAAGACGGCTACGGACAAACTATTATTACAGGTTATGCCAGAATTGACGGTTGGGCTGTGGGGATAGTTGCCAATCAACGTAAAGTAGTCAAAACTAAGAAAGGTGAAATGCAATTTGGCGGAGTAATCTATTCCGATTCTGCCGATAAAGCCACTCGTTTTATAGCCAACTGCAACCAAAAGAAAATTCCATTGGTTTTCTTGCAAGACGTGACCGGATTTATGGTCGGTTCCAAATCAGAACACGGCGGAATCATAAAAGACGGTGCCAAAATGGTGAATGCCGTTTCTAATTCGGTGGTACCAAAATTCACCATAATTGTCGGGAATTCGTATGGTGCAGGAAATTACGCTATGTGCGGAAAAGCATATGACCCGAGATTAATCGTGGCTTGGCCGAGTGCAGAACTTGCCGTTATGGGAGGAACTCAAGCCGCAAAAGTATTGGCACAAATTGAAGCTTCTTCGCTAAAATCAAAAGGGGAAATCGTTGATGAAGCCAAGGAAAAAGAGTTATTCGACAAAATCAAAGCTCGATATGACGAACAAGTTTCTCCTTATTATTCGGCTTCCCGACTTTGGACGGATGCCATTATCGATCCTTTAGACACCCGAACATGGATTTCTATGGGAATTGAAGCAGCCAATCATTCGCCCATTGAAAAGAAATTTAATTTGGGAGTAATACAGGTTTAGCAATCAAAATCACATTTCAATACTTTTTTCTCATTTATTACGTTAAAAATTAGTAACTTAGTTCATCACTTTAAAACTAACGTATTATGAACAATGTAAAAAGTTTGAATAAATGGGCCAATGCGCACACTTATTTTACCGTAGATTTGCTTCGAATGGCACTTGGAGTTTTTTTGTTCTGGAAAGGTGTCACTTTTATAACAAACATCCAATACTTAGTAGATTTATTAACTCCTTTTGACAAAGCCAATGGGATGTATGGTATGTTTCTAGTTCATTATGTAGCTTCCGCTCATTTTCTTGGAGGTATTATGATTTTCTTCGGATTACTTACTAGATGGGCAATAATTGCACAATTACCCATATTGATTGGAGCAATTATCATCAATTTTATGGGAGAAATGCATTCCCAAAACCTAATACTCTCCTTGATTGCATTAGCCATCTGTATTGCATTTTTGATATATGGAAGTGGCAAAAATTCGGCAGATTACTATTTTAAAATGCAGGAATAAATTCCAAATAAAAAGGGAGATTTTTTTTCAAATTCTCCCTTTTTATTTGGAATCACAATTAGATTTATTCTATTTTTCTATAGATTTTAGACTTTCTGTTCTCATAATTTTTCCAGTGGCAGTTTCGTTAAACTTTGGAATAAAAACAACCTCTTTAGGTTTTTCGAATTTATCCAAAACTGCAAAAACAGACTCTTCAATTACCATCGGCTCACCTTCAACATAAAGTACTACTTTTTCGCCAAGAACCTCATCTGCTTTACCAGAAACGAAATAACGTCTTGGTATCAAAGTAGAAAGTTTATCCTCGATTCGTTCCGGCATTATTTTAACTCCGCCGCTATTAATGATGTTATCATATCTTCCTTCCCAACTAAATTGTTTATCAGAAATTAAATTCACAATATCATTGGTCACGATTTCATTCTTGCTGATGTTTTTGGCTTTGATGACTAAACATTTTCGTTCATCAGTATATATTTTTACGTTAGGCAAAATTGTAAATGCCTTCTCTCCTATTTTTTTGGCAGCAATATGTGTGATGGTTTCAGTCATACCATAGGTTTCATAAATTTCCATTGGCAATTTTACTAATTCTTGTTCCAAAGCTTTATGCACTTTTACACCACCAATAATTAATTTTTTGATCTTTCCGGCTTTTAGTTTTTCCAAAGAATTTTTGGCTTGCAAAGGAACCATAGCGCAAAAATCAAATTCTTCTTCTATGTTTTTCAAAGGATCAGAATTAGGTTCTACAAATTTCATGTCCAAACCCAAAATAAAAGAGCGAACGAACATCATTTTACCAGCCACATAATTGGTTGGTAAACAATGCAAGACGGTATCTCCTGGTTTCAATCCGAAAAAATCTCCTGTTGCAAATGCCGAATCCAACATCGCTTGCTTTTCGATTTTAATCACTTTTGGAGTCCCTGTAGTTCCTGACGTACTCAATTCAATATAGGATTTCTCGTCAAACCAATCCAACAGAAAGTTTCCAACGTGTTGCTCAAAAGGCTCACCTTCTTTGATAAAACTATAGGCCACATAGTATATTTCCTCAAGATTAATGTGATATCCGTTCAATTTAAAACGGTTGTGTATGTTCTTGTATGTAATTTTATTTTTTACCATTATGAATGTATTATTATTAATTTATTGATGTATTTGCGGTTGGATTTTGCCAGTAAGTTTTGCGATCCAATTATTCCAACTATACTTTTTAGCAAATATAAATAAGATAATCGGATAGACAATTGCAATTGAAACAATCATTTCATTTAATATGTCTATTGTGTTTTCGGCTCCCGAGTATTTGAAAACGGCGTCGGTATGTATCGCCGAAAAATCGGAAGTAATTAACAATGCCGCCATTAGATTATTTCCCAAATGAAAACCCAAAGCCAATTCCAGACTTTCGTCCATTAAAGTCATTATGCCCAATAATAATCCTGTTCCTATATAGAAAATCATTACTCCGAATCCCATTTTTGCAACTTCAGGATTAGCACTATGAAACAATCCAAACATTACTGAGGTTAGCAGTAACGGAAACCATCTATTCTTGGCAATAATTCCAATTTGTTGCATCAAATAACCCCGAAACAAGTATTCTTCAAAACCAATTTGAAACGGAAATAGCAATATGCTGATGAGAAATAAAACACCAAATTTCAACGGATTGAAATTCCATAAAATATTGGAACTGTCCATACCATAAGAAACGGCAAAGGTGGCAATGGTCAACAATACAATTAATCCAAAAGAAAACAGAATTCTTTTATAATCCACTTCCCCCCTTGAGGTTGTCAATGAAAGAACACTCCTGCTGTGAAGTATTCGAACCAGAAAAAACAACAATGCCAAAAGGAAAAAAAACGGCAACAAATTCAATAAGAGCGCCAAATTATTTGGAATTTCATTCATCTTTTGATACACTTTGTCCAAGTCTTCTTTGGACATCATGAAATACATAATGAAGTTGGCTAAAAATACGCCTGCTGTCAATAATGTGGTAATCAAGACACGCCACCATTTATTATTGCCTTTGTAAGCTTGATTTATGAACATTGGGTTTAAATTAATTGATTGCAAGCAGAAATTTGTTTTGCATATATTTGACATCCCGAATTTAGTATAAATTTCTGTTTTTATCCCTTACTTTACAAAAAATTAAAACACTTTTTCAATGATTCAAATATATCACAATTCACGTTGCGGAAAATCCAGAGAATGTCTTCTTTTCCTAGAAAATTCAGGACAAAAATATGAAATCATCAAGTATTTGGAAGATGTTCCCAGTTTTGAAGAATTGAAGGAAATCATTCAAAAATTAGGGATAAAACCAATAGAATTAGTGCGTCGAAAAGAGAAAATTTGGAAAGAAAATTCCAAGGACAAACCAATGACCGATGACGAAATTATTCAGGCAATGATTTCGAACCCAATACTTATCGAAAGACCCATCGTCATTAACGGAAACAAGGCTGTAATTGCTCGACCTTTGGAGAATGCAGCCGCCATTCTTTAAGGAATTGCCATTGGCACTTTAACATTTTTTTATGATTTAAGGCTTAAACCAAAACCTACTTTTGCAATCTTACAGAATCAAAACAATTATTTAAATCGATGAAAAAATTAAATTCCGTCCTTATATTGCTTCTGTTAATAACTTCTTTTTTAAGTTTTTCACAGGGAAAACCCCAAGCCACCAGAATAAAAATTACTGGAAAAGTTATTGAAAAAGTGAGCAAACAACCGCTAGAATATGCCACTATTACTTTTTTTACTACAAACTCCACAAAATCAATCGCTGGGGGAATTACAAATCCAAAGGGGGAATTTGATGTTGACGTAACGCCTGGTATTTATGATATTAAAATAGAATTCATTTCTTTCAAACCCATCCTAATCAAAGAAAAAGACCTTCAAAAAAGTTCCAATTTAGGACAAACTGCCTTAGAAGAAGATGCCTCACAATTAAACGAAGTAGTGGTTCGTGCCGAAAAATCATCTGTTGAAATAAAACTAGATAAAAAAGTATACAACGTTGGTCAGGATATGATGGTAAAAGGTGGAACTGTAAGTGATGTTTTAGACAATGTTCCTTCTGTTTCTGTTGACACCGAAGGAAATGTAAGCTTAAGAGGAAGTGATAATATCCGAATTTTAATTGACGGAAGACCATCCTATGCAGTAAATATTGCAGAAGCTTTAAAACAACTTCCTGCCGATGCCATTGATAAAGTTGAAGTTATCACTAATCCATCTGCACGATATGATGCTGAAGGTGGTTCTGGATTAATCAACATCGTTCTTAAAAAAGGCAAAAATCAAGGTTTTAATGGAACTTTTATAGCTTCGACAGGTATTCCCGAAACTTATGGTATAAGTGCCAATGTAAATTACAAAACAGAAAAATTAAACTATTTTACCACCTTAGGTTACAACCACAGAACAAATGAAGGTGGTGGTAAAACTAATTCTCAATATTTCAATGATGATGGTTCTATTAAAAATTATTTAGACGAAGATCGTCAAACCGAGAGAACTAGAGATGGTTTTAATGGAAGAGCTGGAATTGAATGGACAGTTGCGCCAAATACTTATTGGACAAATGCTATCAATTATCAAAAAGATAATGGTGAAAATAATGATTTAATCAAATATAATAATTTTGATGCTGCTCATAATTTCACAGGTTCAACTTACCGTTTGGGTACAGGTGAAAATGGCGGTGAAAATATTGAATACACTTCAAACTTAATCAAAAACTTCAACGATGAAGGACACAAACTTACAGTTGACGGTTCTATTTCAAGAAATTCAGATGACAACCAAAGTATTATTACGGGTTCTAACAATTTTAATAACACCTTAAATAATCAAGTTCAAAAACAAACACAATTTCAAGCTGATTATGTACTACCAATAGGAGAAGGAAGTCAGTTCGAAGCAGGATATAAAGGGAGTTTTGGTGACTTAAACAATCAATATTACGTTCTTGACGATCAAGGTGCAAGAATCGATAATTTATCAAACACTTTAGAATACAAAGAAAATATCAACGCACTTTATACTTCATACGGCTTTAAAGTAAATAAATTCTCTTATTTATTTGGGTTACGTTGGGAGGACACCAATATCGAAGTAAATTTATTAGAAACTAATGACTTCAATACCAAAAAGTACAACAACTTTTTTCCAAGTGCCTTTGTTAGTTATGAAATTTCAGATCAAAGTAACATTACTACAAGCTATAGCAAACGTTTATCAAGACCAAGAGGTCGTTTTATGAACCCTGCGGTAAATTATGCCAGTAATGTTAATATTTTTCAAGGAAATCCTGACCTAGACCCATCGCTGACAAACAAATTTGATTTTGGATACATCAAACGTTGGGACAAAATAACTTTTAATACCTCAGCTTATTTTGAAGATACCAAAGATGTTTTCAGTTTTGTTCGATCTCCTACAGGCGATGAAGTAAATGGAATTCCAGTTATCAAAAGCTCACCAATTAACTTGGGAAAAGAACAAAAGTATGGTTTTGAGTTTACTTTAAATTATAACCCATTCAAAATATGGAGAATAAACAGTAATTTCAATTTGTATAATGTAAAAACCACAGGCGAAAACAGTTACACTGATACACAAGGAAATCTTATAGTTCAAAATCTCGACAACCAAGCTAATACTTGGTCCGCAAGAGTTAGTTCAAAACTAACTTTGCCATACAAAATTGACTGGCAGTTGAATGCAAACTACAATGGAGAACAAAAAACCGCACAAGGTAAAAACTTGGGACAGTTTAGTATGAACACCGCTTTTAGTAAAGACGTTTTAAAAGACAAAGGAACCATAGCGTTTAACATTAGTGATATTTTCAACACGAGAATTATGAGATCTTATACATATCTTGATAACCAAACCTCGTATGGCGAAATGCAGTTCCGTAAACGACAATTCAATTTATCATTCACTTACCGTTTCAACAAACCAAAAGGAGAAAAAGAAAAGAATCCACAACCTAGAAATGAAGATGGCGGAGGAGAATTCCCTGGATAATAAATACGACAAAACAAGGTTGAATTTGCAACCCATTACTTTCAGAAACAGGCCCATGAAATTTTACTTCATGGGTCTTTTTGTTTAAAATATCATCGTTTAAATTTACCTTGAATTAACCTGAAACACTATCTTAGCTTTAAATTTATTTTGCAAACCCATCAAATTATAATTATGACCAATATAATAGTTTTAGGAGCAGGAATGGTGGGAAGCGCAATGGCTTTAGATTTATCAAAGAATCATAGCGTGACATTGGCAGATTTGAGTATTCAAAGACTGGAACACCTTAAAGCAAAACATCCATCCATCAACATTTTACAACTGGACGTTTGTGACAGAACCAACCTTCAATCTACACTTAAAAATTTTGATTTGGTAATATGCGCAGTTCCTGGATTCCTGGGATTTGAAACCATAAAATCAGTTATTGAAGCAGGAAAAAATGTGGTAGATATTTCCTTTTTTTCTGAAAATGCCCTCGATTTAGATGCTCTCGCAAAAACAAAAGGAATAACAGCCATAGTTGATTGTGGTGTTGCACCCGGAATGCACAATATCATATTGGGTTATTATAATGAAAGAATGAAATTGACGGATTTCGAAACCTTGGTGGGTGGTTTGCCAAAGATCAAAAAATGGCCTTTCAATTACAAAGCACCCTTCTCGCCAATAGACGTTATCGAAGAATACACACGTCCTGCCCGTTATGTCGAAAATGGAAACATAATAATTCGTGATGCATTGACAGATTGTGAATTGGTAGAATTTGACAAAGTAGGAACCTTGGAATCTTTCAATTCCGATGGATTGAGAACCCTATTATTTACAATGCCCCACATCAAAAACATGAAGGAAAAAACACTTCGATATCCTGGTCATGTAGAATATGTGCGAGTTTTGAAAGACAGTGGTTTTTTTAGCGAAAAGAAAATAATGGTAAGTAGTTCCGAAATTTCCCCTCTTGATTTCACTAGTAAAATCCTTTTTAACGAATGGAAATTGGGCGAAAACGAAGAAGAACTTACAGTGATGCGTGTCACGCTAAAAGGAGAAAATAAAAATGGAGAAACCGAAGAAATGGTCTATAATTTATACGATGAATATTGTCATGAAACCCAAACCTCTTCTATGGCGAGAACCACGGGATATACCGCAACGGCTGTAGCCAATATGTTTTTGGAAGGTTTGTTTACCGAAAAGGGAGTTTTCCCACCGGAATTAATTGGGAAACACGAAATTTGTTTCGAGTACATTTTAAATTATTTGAAAGAGAGAAATGTAAATTACTTTAAAACACAAACCATACAATTTGCATAATTATACCTTCTTTTCAATATCTTTGATGCCTAATTAACAACAAATGAAAAACTCACAAATCCTGGTATTGTTCCTCATTGGCGCCCTGCTCACAGTTATAGGAGCATTATTCAAAATCACGAACGAACGCAAAGATTGGACCAGTTTCTTTCTAATTATTGGAATGACTTTTGAGGCCGTTGCTGGAATTATGTTGATTATTAAATTATTCAAGAAAAAAAACAACAACGATTCATTTTTGGATAGTTAGCAAAGTAAATCTTTACAATAAAAAAAGGGTTTCATTCGATAAGAATGAAACCCTTTTTGATATAATCAATTTTATATTAGCGTTGTTGTCTCGCCACTTCTCCGTGATGACTTAAATCCAGACCCAACTCTTGTTCTACATCAGTCACGCGAACTGGAATAAATTTATTGATAATTTTGAATAATAATACGGTAAAAATGAATGCATAACTAGTAGCAAATAATATCGCAACACATTCTTTAAACAACAACATACCATCACCTCCATAGAACAATCCGTTTGGAATAGCCGAATTTATTGTACTATTGGCAAAGAAACCCAAACAAATGGTTCCAATTATTCCTCCCATACCGTGTACGCCCCAAACATCAAGTGCATCATCCCAACCTTTCTTTTCCTTGAATTTCACGGCTGCAAAACAACCAAAAGCTGCAATGATTCCAATAATAGCCGAAGAATAAATATCAACAAATCCTGCTGCTGGAGTAATAGTTGCCAAACCAGCTACCGCTCCAGTCATCAATCCTATAAAAGTTGGCTTCTTTTTACCAGTATTCCATTCAATAAGCAACCAAGTAACCGCAGCAAAAGATGCAGCTGTGTCAGTATTCAAAAAGGAAGAAACTGTAATGGAATTCACCGCCAATTCACTTCCAGCATTAAATCCGTACCAACCGAACCAAAGCAATGCCGTTCCAATGGCAACCAATGGAATGTTGTTGGGCTCATGCGTCTTTTGTCGGCGACCCACAAAATATACCGATGCCAATGCAGCAAATCCAGCTGTTGCATGCACCGTAATTCCTCCAGCAAAGTCAAAAACGCCCCACTCGGCAAGTAATCCACCACCCCAAACCATATGAACGAATGGGTAATAAACGAATATTTGCCAAAAAATAAGAAACAAAACGTAAGATTTAAAAGTCACTCGATTGATAAATGCTCCCGTAATCAATGCTGGCGTAATAATGGCAAACATCATTTGGTAAGCAATAAAAATATATTCAGGAAAACGTTTGTCTGCCGAGTATAAAGTCGAAGGCGTGATTCCGTGGTAAAATGCTTTATCAAAATTCCCGATTATCCCAAAAAAATCGGATCCCGAACTCATATTTCCGCTAAAACAAAGCGAATATCCAAAAGCAAACCAAAGTACCGTTCCTATTCCCATAGAAACAAAACTCTGCATCATAATGCTTAAAATATTTTTGTTACAACCCAATCCGCCATAAAAAAAAGCAAGACCAGGCGTCATTAGCATCACTAAACTAGTGGCTAAAATCATAAAAGTGGTTAAACCTACATCTAACATATTCGTATTTTTAAATTCAGCGCAAAAGTAAACAAATGTGACAATAATTAATTTACATTTTTCATAAAATTTAGTATCTATTATAATAAAAAGGTGGTATCGCACCTTATTTATCACTATTATAAACAACAACCCCCTTAAAAAATAGGAGTACTGCTAAAATAAAACCATTATAATTCCATTTTTTAAATAATTTCACAAAATGACCTGAAAAAAATAGTTCATTTTTATTTGATTCTCATTTTTATACCTTTGCAATTATTTAATTCATCAATATGAACATAAAGCTCATTGCTATTGGCAAAACCGACAATAAAAACCTGCAATCACTAATTGAGGAATATCAAAAACGTTTGTCATTCTACATCAAGTTCGATTTAGAGGTTATTCCCGACATCAAAAACGTAAAAAACTTGTCGGAAAGTCAGCAGAAGGAAAAAGAAGGCGAACTGATTTTGTCAAAAATAACACCAACAGACCAACTCATTTTATTGGACGAAAACGGAAAAACTTTTTCAAGCGTGGCCTTTTCCGAAGAATTGCAGAAAAAAATGAATTCGGGAGTAAAAACTTTGGTTTTTGTAATTGGTGGCCCTTATGGTTTTTCGGATACCGTTTACGCCAAAGCACAAGGCAAAATATCGCTATCGTTAATGACTTTCTCCCATCAAATGGTGCGTTTGTTTTTTATAGAACAATTGTATCGCGGATTCACGATTTTGAAGAATGAACCGTATCACCATCAGTAAAAAAATATTCATATCTAATTAATTTAAAGACGTTTACTATTTCTGAAAGCTCAAAAAAAATCATCTTTAATAGATAATTTGAAATGTTAATTCTTTCCCAATAATCTATTTCTTTTTATTAATTAAATCTTAACTTTAGCAGTCCAAATAAAAAGTCCAAATCGTAGCTCATACATATTTAAAAGTTAAAAAAATAAATACTGATTTTTAATATTTTCCAATTTATCTAACCTTAAAAAATTTATTATGAGACACTTTATTAGAATTTTAGCAATTTTGTTTATTTCATTAGGAATTGCTTCCTGTGATGATGACGATGAACCAAATCCAAATGTAACTTTTAAAGCTACAATGAATGGTACAAGTGAATCCAGTCCAAATGCTTCAACAGCAACAGGAACAGCAACACTCGTATTTAATACTACTACAAAAATATTTACAGTTACAATAACACATAATGTTCCTACTCCTACTGCTGCGCATATACATAAAGGTGCTTTAGGGGTTGCCGGAGGGGTCATTTTTGGATTTTCTTCTCCCACATCTCCTATACAATATACTAGCGTTGCTCTAGATGCAACTCAGGAAGCTGACCTTTTTGCTGGACTTTATTATGTAAATGTTCATACGGCAGCATTTCCGGGAGGAGAAATCAGAGGACAGCTTATTAAACAATAGAAGAAATTGTTTGATTTTAAAAGCCTTGTTTCTTACTTAAAGAAAACAAGGCTTTTGTTTATTTTAAACCTCTGGCAAATGAATTACCCCGAGGCAGAGCCTCGAGGAATTCAACTGATTAAAATATTGGTTTCAGTTACAAATTCATTAGAAGATTTAAATTTTTAGTAGATGAATTCTTCAGGAACTTCATCATTATAGGTATCAAATTTTCTAACTAAAATTTTAGTCTGAATATATTCTTCGTAAGACATATTTTTATCAAAAACTAAGTATATTCTAGGCTGAACAATACGAGCTATACTATAAACATAACTCACAAGTTCTTTCTTTTGAATTTCTTCATCATCAACTAACACTAAATCATTTCTTTTTTTAAATCTAATAATCATATCACCTCCTGCGGGTTCTCCAATTGTATAAAACACTTTCGTGAACGGTAGAAAAGCCATATTCTTGCCAATACTATCCGCATACGAATAATAATTTTCGGCCAATTCGTTTTTGTGAGCAACTTCGTTTCTCTTTTTTTTCTGCAATTTCATCACTTCAGGAATGACCAATCGCAAGGGCAATCGCTTGTCGATATTGAGAATCCAGTTAGTAGAAATAATGGAGTTTTTCCGGTTCACTTCCACCAAAGTGTCTTTTCCTTTGGTTCTGAAAAAAATATAAATCGGTGAATGATCTCTAACATCTGAAACGATGGTCACATCTGATTTTGGCAACAAAATATCTTCTTTGTTTCCACAAGAAAACAACACAAAAAGGATTGCTAAACTAAAATACTTCATTATTGATTGTTAAGTTTATTGAACAAAGTAACACATTCCATCGCTTCTTTCACATCGTGAACCCGAAGAATTGTGGCTCCTTTGGTCAAGGCAATCGTATTCAAAACCGTAGTTCCGTTTAAAGCTTCATCCGCAGAAGAATTTAAAGTTTTGTATATCATCGACTTTCTGGAAAACCCGGCTAGTAATGGCAATTCCAGCATTTCGAACAATTCCATTTTTTGCAAAACTTCATAATTTTGTTCCAATGTTTTTGCAAACCCGAAACCCGGATCAACAATCAAGTCATTGATGCCGAGACTTCTTGCTTTGGCAACTCTTTCCGAGAAATAGAAAAGCATTTCCTTGACGATATTGTCGTAACTCGTCATCTTTTGCATTGTTTCCGGCGTGCCTCGCATGTGCATCATGATGTAAGGAACATTATATTTTGCAATGGTTTCCAGCATTTTATCATCGAGATTTCCAGCAGAAATATCGTTGATGATGGCCGCTCCGTTCTCGATGCAAACTTTGGCCACTTCACTTCTAAAAGTATCGATGGAAATCAAGGTTTCTGGATAATATTCTAAAATTAAATTGACAATTGGCACTATTCTTTGCAACTCTTCCTCTTCTGAAACAAACTCGGCGCTAGGTTTGCTGGAATAGGCTCCAATATCGATAAAAGTCGCTCCATCAGCCAACATTTTACCAACTTGAGAAATCATTTCACTTTCGTTTTTATACTTTCCACCGTCAAAAAAAGAGTTGGGCGTCACGTTCAAAATCCCCATTACTTTGGGGGTCGATAAATCGATAAGTTGTCCTTTGCAGTTTATTGTCATTTTCAAATCAAAATTCGTTAATCTTCCTTCTTCCATCAATAAATATTCCTTATTTTTGAAGAAATTTTTATACAAATATACAGCATTAAATGAACAATACCTCCCAGGAATATGACAAGGTAATTGCGGTTTGTCGCACGCTTTTTGTCAACAAAATGAAAGATTACGGCAGTGCTTGGCGCATTTTGAGATTGCCGTCCTTGACCGACCAAATATTCATCAAAGCCCAAAGAATTAGAAGTTTACAAGAAAACGAAGTTCGAAAAGTCGATGAAGACGAAACCGGAGAATTCATCGGAATCATCAATTATTCGATTATGGCCTTGGTACAACTCGAACTTGGCGTTGTGGACCAACCAGACTTAAACGTGGAAGAAGCCACTATATTATACGATGCCAAAGTGAAACTTACCAAAGAATTAATGGAAAACAAAAACCACGATTATGGGGAGGCTTGGCGCGAAATGCGAGTAAGTTCATTGACCGATTTGATCTTGCAAAAACTACTCCGAGTAAAACAAATTGAAGACAATAAAGGAAAAACCTTGGTTTCTGAAGGTATCGATGCCAATTATCAGGATATGATAAATTATGCCGTTTTTGCGTTGATTCTAATGAAGAAATTTTAAAATATAATTTAACAATGAAAAACTTCATCACCCAATTCTCCAGACTTTTTGTCGGGATTTTGTTCATTATTTCTGGACTGATAAAACTGAATGACCCTTTGGGTTTTTCGTATAAACTGGACGAATACTTTAGTGAACCTGTTTTCAATATGCCTTTTTTTGTGCCTTATTCATTGGCAATAGCCTTATTTTTGGTCATTTTAGAAGTGGTTTTGGGCGTGATGTTGCTCATTGGTTACAAATCAAAACTAACGATTTGGTTGCTGTTGTTATTGATAATTAAATTTACATTTTTAACCTTTTATTCCGCATATTTTGACGTGGTAAAAGACTGTGGTTGCTTTGGAGACGCTTTACATTTAACTCCTTGGCAATCTTTTTCGAAAGATATTATCTTGTTATTTTTCATCCTGATTTTATTTTTCAATAAAAAATTGATCAAACCACTTTTTGCAAACAAGATTCAAAACATATTGTTTTTTGCAAGTATTGTTTTGTGTTCCTTTATGGGCTATTGGGTACTCAATCACTTGCCTTTGAAAGATTTTAGACCTTATAAAGTGGGGACAAACATCAGGACTTCAATGGAAATTCCGGATAACGCTCCAAAAAGTGTTGTCGAAATGATTTTTATTTACAAAGTAAACGGTGTTGACAAGGAATTCACCGAAAAAGATTTGATGTCACTTCCTGAAGGAGCAACATTTGTAGACAGAAAAGATAAAATTATCGTGCAAGGTTACCAACCTCCAATTCACGATTTCAAACTCGAATTAGAGGGTCAGGACAACACTGATTTGGTTTTATCAAAAGAAAAAGCACTGCTTGTTGTAGCTTATGATTTAGAAAAAGCCAATCCAGAAGCAATGCAAAAATTGGATAAAACATATAAAGAAGCTTCCGCCAAAGGATATTATGTTGCCGTGTTGACAGGTTCGCCAAATGACGTTATTGAATCCACCAAAAAGAAGTATGGACTCGCTTTTGATTTCCTTTTTTGTGATGCTACAGCACTGAAAACTATCGAAAGAGCCAATCCAAGTTTCGTGATTTTAAATTATGGAACTGTTGCACAAAAAGTGCATTACAACGATATTAATGATTTAAATTTGTAATTTGCAACTAAAACGTTAGTTTATGAGTAGTAGAAGACAGCGAAAGAGGAGGAAACTATTGCTAATTCTAGTTAGCTGTTTTCTTTTCGGAATAGGGTATTATTTTCTCAACGAAGTCTCAACATGGTTTGAGGTGCCTTTGGGAGTTACTTTTCACGTTATTTTCGGATGTACTTTAATGGCTTCCTCTGGAATTTATATTGTTTATACCATCAAACGACTTTATTTCACAAAGAGACCCAAAAGAACTCCCCATGTTTATTTAAAAGACAACCCGGACGAAAAACCCCAATAATATAATTTACAATTCTTTATAATAGCAATAACCAATTACGAAATCGAAATAGTATAAATACCTGAAATAATGCAGGTTACTCTTTCTTAATTTTGGTTAAAAAATGTAACTTTGGGCAAAATTTTAGAAATGAAAAAAATACTTGTCTTACTTTTTGCCGTGATAAGCTTTTCTTGTTCGCACGCACAAAAAACAACATTTTCAAAAGAAGCATTATCTGAAACATTATTAGCAACCGATGGAAAACAAGTAGCTTTTAAAGATATTTTAAAAAAATACAAAGGCAAAACACTTGTTATTGAAGTTTGGGCTTCTTGGTGCGGCGATTGTGTAAAAGCGATGCCAAAAATAAAAGAACTCCAATCCAGCAATCCTGGTATTTCCTACTTGTTCCTTTCAATGGATAGAACGGTTGAAAAATGGAAAATTGGAATCGAAAAGCACGAGCTTAAAGGAGACCATTTTATGGCTAACGACCAAATGAAAGGCGTTTTTGGAAAATCTATCGATTTAGACTGGATTCCTAGATATATTATCATTGACAAAACTGGAAAAATAGTGCTTTACAGAGCAATTGAAACAGACTTTGAAAAGATTAATTCAATTATAAATGATTTAAATAAATAGTTGTCAATATTGATGACAACACTAATTTCAATAAAATAATAAATATAATAAAACACAACGAAAATGAGAAAGAAGATTGTAGCAGGAAACTGGAAAATGCATAAAAATGCAGAACAAACTGAAGATTTATTAAACGAATTAATAGCAAAAATCCCTGCTGAACTTGATGCACAAGTAATTGTGGCTCCAACATTTATCAATCTGTCTTCGGCAGTTGATCATTTAGAATTCACTTCAATTGCAGTGGCAGCACAAAATATGCACCAAGCAGAAAGTGGTGCTTATACTGGCGAAATATCCGCAGATATGTTAAAAAGTGTTGGCGTGAATACCGTAATTCTAGGTCACTCAGAACGCAGAGCAATTTTTCACGAAACTGACGCATTAATTGCAAGCAAAGTTGACACAGCTCTAACACATGATATGACCGTTATTTTCTGTTTTGGCGAAGAGTTGAAAGACCGCCAATCCAAAAATCATTTCAATATAGTTGAAAACCAATTAAAAGATGGTTTATTTCACATTCAAGCCAAAAACTGGGAAAAAATTGTTTTGGCATACGAACCAGTTTGGGCCATTGGAACAGGCGAAACTGCCAGTCCGGAACAAGCACAGGAAATGCACGAATTCATCAGAGAAACAGTTCGCAAAGCTTTTGGTAGCGATGTAGCTGAAGATGTATCCATCCTTTACGGCGGAAGCGTGAAACCTGACAATGCCAAAGAAATATTCTCAAAACCAGATGTTGACGGTGGTCTTATTGGTGGAGCTGCACTTAAAGCCGAAGACTTTATAGCAATTGTGACTGCTATTTAAGACTTAAACATTACACTCATACTATCCCCAATTATGAAAATAGTTGGGGATTTTTTATTGGACAAACAACGACATCCTGCTACTATTAAATAGAATTGTGTAAATTTGAGTTAAATGCGCTTTCAACAAAAAGTGTTAATCCTCAAAAATGATGCTGAAAAATAACTTTACCCCTTCCGCGACAAAACTTGTAGAACTAGTTCATAGTGGCGAAGATTATTTCACCCGTTTGGAACGCATTATTTCAGAATCCAAATCTGAAATTCATTTTCAAACTTATATTTTCGAATATGACTCTATTGGTAAAAGAATTGTTGATGCGCTAAAAGAAGCTGCTTCCCGAAATGTCAAAATATACATTCTACTCGATGGTTTTGGCTCGTTTTCATTCCCAAAAGGAATCCTGAATGACCTAAAACAAAAAGGAATCAATATTCGTTTTTTTTCTCCATTGTTCTCAGCAAATTCATTTTATTTCGGCAGAAGATTGCATCATAAAGTAGTCGTTTCTGATTCAAAAATCGCATTGATAGGCGGAATCAACATTGCAGACAAATACCAAGGTACTACAACTATTCCTGCTTGGCTGGATTATGCCGTACAATTGCAAAACGAAAAAATTGGAACTTCACTCAGTAATCTCTGTTCTGACATTTATTTCAAGAGAAGACGCTTGAACAGAAAAAAAACAGATACAGTGGTAAATCACAATGGAGATGTTTCGGTTTGTATTCACCAAAATGATTGGCTAAAAAGAAAAAGTGAAATATTAAAAGCCTACATCAAATCTATTGGCAATGCAAAAAAAGAAATTGTCATCGTGGGAAGCTATTTTCTTCCCGGCAGAAAACTGGTTGCAACCTTGAAAAAAGCATCTCAGAACAACGTGAAAATTAAATTGATTCTTTCAGGAATATCAGACCTACCCATAGCCAGACGTGCAAGCTGTCATTTATACTCTAAATTATTGCGGTATAATATCGAATTATACGAATGGAAATCATCTGTTTTGCACGGAAAAACTACCGTTATAGACAATAATTGGACAACAATTGGTTCCTTCAACTTGAATAATTTAAGTTCATTTGGAAGTATCGAATTGAACGTAGGAATCCACTCGATCGAATTCTCCAATAATTATCTCTTGCATCTCAACCAAATTATGTCCCAATGCGAAAAAATAACTCCCGAATCCCTAAAATTAAGAGGTGGTTTATTATCAAAATCCAATAACTGGATTTCTTATTGGATTACTCGAATAATCGAAATTATTATCACTTACTTACCTTACAAACGATTCAGGGGGTTTTATTAAAAACCCAACAACAAGAGAAATAAACACCTGTAATAAAACACTTTATTCCTTTTTCAGCAAGGCAAAAATGATTAATTTTGAAGTAGAAGAAAGGCCAAAATAATTACAGCCAATTGAATGTTTAACAGAAACAAACTTTTGGACGTTAGACTATATTATTAAACTAATCTTAATTTTAGCAATTAGAAAAACAATGTAAAATGGCATTTATAGACTACTACAAAGTATTAGGAATCAATAAAACTGCAACGGATGCCGATGTAAAAAAAGCATACCGAAAACTCGCCCGAAAATACCACCCAGATCTCAATCCAGACAACAAGGAAGCCGAACAAAAATTCAAGGAAGTCAACGAGGCAAACGAAGTCTTGAGCCATCCTGAAAATCGCAAGAAATACGATCAATACGGAGAAAACTGGCAACATTCCGAAGAATTCGAGAAAGCACAACAGCAACGACAATACCAAAGAAGCGGTGGCCAACAAGGAGGATTCGGAGGTTTTGAAGGATTTTCCGGAGGTGGCGATTATTCCGATTTTTTTGAGTCGATGTTTGGAGGTCGTGCCTCAGGAGGAAGAGGCCAGACCCGACAGTCCAAAGGCGGCGATTACAATGCCGAATTGCATCTTGAACTAAAAGACGTTTACACCACCCAAAAACGGGAATTGACCATCAACGGCAAAAAAATTCGACTCACCATTCCCGCTGGAGTTGAAAATGGCCAAGTCATAAAAATCAATGGAATGGGTGCTGAAGGTTTTAACGGAGATCCAAAAGGCGATTTGTATCTTACCTTTACCATTGAAAACAAAACCAAATTCAAGCTGGACAAACAAAATCTCTACTCCACCGTGGATTTGGATTTATATACTGCTATTTTAGGAGGAGAAATTACCATCGATACTTTTGACGGAAAAGTAAAACTGAAAGTATTGCCAGGAACCCAAAACGGCACCAAAGTAAAACTAAAAGGCAAAGGTTTTCCTGTTTACAAAAAAGAAGGCACATTTGGCGATTTATACATTACCTACCAAATCTTGATTCACACAAATCTCAACGAAAAAGAAAAAGAATTATTCGAAGAATTGGCTAAGTTGAGAGCTAAATAACTACCAAAAATAGATTGATTTTATAATTCCATATTAGTAAGATTATTCAAATATTAATATTATTTTTTTGTAGTAAAATTCAAAAAATATCCTATTTTTGATAGGTAATTTAATATTAAAAATATGACAGCTTTTACAGATTATTGGTGGTTACTATTATTATTTTTGTGCTTGGTTCTTTACAAATTTGTTTTGCGGGTTTTCTTCGGAATGGTGATTGTTCCGGAAGATAAAATTGGTTTGGTGACCAAAAAATTCGTTCTCTTTGGAGCCGAAAAATCATTGCCCGACGGCAGAATCATCGCCACCAAAGGCGAAGCAGGTTTTCAGGCCAAAACATTGGCTCCGGGATTGTATTGGGCAATGTGGCCTTGGCAATATTCGGTAAATATGACATCATTTACCATTATCCCAGAAGGAAATATCGGATTGCTGTTGAGTAAAGACGGTGCCGAAATACCAACAGGTCGAATTCTTGCCCAAAAAGTAAGTTCTGATAACTTCCAAGATGCGACTTTATTTTTGGACAACGGTGGACAAAAAGGACGTCAATCCGCATTTATAACAACAGGTTCTTATCGTATCAACACTTTTTTGTTTGAAGTTGTCGTGACTCCACAAATAGTGATTTTCGAAAATATGGTTGGAATCGTTACAGCGATGGATGGTGAACCAATCCCAATTGGACAAATTGCCGGTAAATTTGTGGACAACCACAATAACTTTCAAGATTTTGACCAGTTTCTAAAAAACGGAGGAAATCGTGGATTGCAACCTCAAGTGATGCTTGCCGGATCGTATTACATCAATTCTTGGGCAATTCAAATCGAACAAACTCCTATGACCGATGTGCCAATTGGTTATGTTGGCGTGGTTATTTCTTATATTGGAGAAGACGGAAAAGACGTAACAGGAGATACATTTAAACACGGAAATATAGTTTCAAAAGGACAACGTGGGGTTTGGATGGAGCCTTTTGGACCAGGAAAATATGCTCTAAATAAATACACCACAAAACTGGAACCCGTTCCTACAACCAACTTGGTTCTAAACTGGGCAGATGCCAGAAGTGAATCGCATAATTTAGACCAAAATCTTTCTACAATAACGGTTCGCTCTAAAGATGGTTTCCCTTTCAATCTGGATGTTTCTCAAATCATTCACGTTCCTGCCAATGAAGCACCAAAAGTTATTGCCCGTTTTGGAAGTATGAACAACTTGGTTTCCCAAGTTTTAGAACCTACAATTGGTAACTATTTCAGAAACTCGGCTCAGGAAAGCGATGTAATTTCGTTTCTTTCTACCCGAAAAGAACGCCAAGAATCAGCCAAAAACCACATTAAAATAGTTTTGGATGAATACAACGTCAATGCCGTTGACACTTTGATTGGAGATATTGTTCCCCCAGAATCATTGATGAAAACCTTAACTGACAGAAAAATTGCCGAGGAAGAGCAAAAAACATATCAAACCCAAAGAATGGCGCAAGAACAACGCCAAGGAATGGAAAAAGAAACCGCCATTGCCGATATGCAAAAAGAAATCGTGAAAGCCTCCCAAAGTGTAGAAATCGCCCAAAGAACTGCCGATGCCACCGTTAAAAAAGCAGAAGGTGATGCAACTAGTTTGAAACTAAACGTAAACGCAGAAGCAGAAGCCACTAAAATGCGTGCCAATGCCGAAGCGGAAGCCACAAAAGCGAGGGCCGGAGCCCAAGCCGAAGCTACAAAATTGACCGCAAGTGCAGAAGCCGAACGAATTTCAAAAACTGGTTTGGCCGAAGCAGAAAAAATTAAAGCTATTGGTCAATCTACCGCCGAAGCCTATCAATTGCAGGTTTCAGCAATGGGTGGTGATAACTTTACCAAATATAAAATCACGGAAGAAATTGGAAAAGGTAAAATTAAGGTAATTCCAGATGTATTAATTTCAGGAAATTCAGGTTCCGACGGAGGAATTAGCGGTCTTTTAGGAATGAAATTAATGGAGATGATGGATGCCAAAACTGAAAAAGAAGTTCCTAAAACCAAATAAACCTAATTTAATTACCATTCAAAATCCGCTTTTCAGCGGATTTTTTTTATTTATATACTTTTCAATGCATCGATCAACAAATCAACATCCTCTTTCGAATTATAATGACTGAACGAAATACGCAAACTGGGTTTCTTTAAATCCTCGTTCAAGAGCATTTCTGCCAGAACATGTGAAGGTCTTATACTCCCAGATTGACAAGCACTACCACGGGAAACGGCAATTCCTTTCATGTCCAAATGAAACAAAATCATCGAAGTTTTAGCATCAGAAAAGGGCAATAAAATATTTAAAATAGTATAAATCCCATCTGAAGTTCCATTGATTTGAAAAGCTGGGAATTCAAGTTCTAATTGAGAAATTAAATAATTTTTTAATCCAGCAATGTGTTTTCTTTCGGTTTCCAAATTTGCATACGATAATTCCAAGGCTTTTGCCATTCCCGCAATTTGATGCACCGCTTCAGTTCCTGGACGCAAGCCTTTTTCTTGTTCGCCACCAAAAAAATGCGGTTGCAATCCTGAATTTTTCTTAACATAAGCAAATCCGACTCCCTTTGGTCCGTGGAATTTGTGTGCACTGGCTGTAATAAAATCAATAGGTAAATACTGTAAGTCGATTTCGGTTTTCCCAATCGATTGCACTGCATCCGAATGAAAAAGCGCATTGTGTTGTTCGCAAATTCGTCCCACTTTATCTAAATCTAAAATAGTCCCAATTTCGTTATTGACGTGCATCAAGCTGACCAAGGTTTTTGTTTCTTGGGAAAGCAAATCGACTAAATCCGTAATGTCGATTTCGCCATTGGGTTTCACCCTCACATAATCCACTTGAATATCAAATTCCCTTTGCAAGGCTTGAACGGCAAATAAAACGGCGTGATGTTCTATTTTGCTGGTAATAATTCGTTTTACTTTCAAATCCTTGACAGCCGATCGAAGTATCCAGTTATTGGCTTCGGTGCCGCAGGAAGTGAAAATTATTTCTTGTGCAGAAGCATTCAATTGCTTGGCGATGGATTTTCTAGAAAGTTCCAAAATACTTTTAGCATTTCGACCAAAACTATGCGTTGACGATGGATTTCCAAAATCTTCCGACAACACTTTTGTCATTTCTTGAATAACCTCAGGACGGAGTTGGGTGGTAGATGCGTTATCTAGATATACTTTTTTCATATATGCAAAAGTAGTTTTTTAGCGGTCATATATGGTATCGCTTTTCTTTTTTGGTATTTGCTAGCGCAAATGATTTGCTAATGGCGATTTCATTGGAACAAAGTTATGAAATATCAATTGTGATTTAGCTACTTACAATTGTCATTTTTTCACTATTTTTGACCCAAATATTTTACACGATGAAAAGAGTTCTCAGTTTGTTGATTTTAGTTTTACTTTTAAACGGTTGTGATGACGGTAATTTAACATTGGAAGACATTGATTTTGAAGATACAGCGACCCAAAGTTGTACTAATAACGAAATCATTTATAAACTAAAAGAAAGAGAAGCTTTGTTGCTTGAGATGCCAAAAAGTGAATTTAAAAACGAACCAACAGATGTAGATAATCCTATCGAAATTAATATTGACAATTCAACCTATAGAGTCGTGTATCGTTTTTATAATGGTACTATTGCATCTGATAACATTTGCAATACTATTCCTCCAGCAATTCCAAACGTTACAGATCAATGGACTGGAACATCTGGGATAATTCAAATCATTACGACTGCCGTAAAATCGACAAATGACACTGACAACAGCACCAGAATTACGGGTTACAATCACAATATTGTTTTCAACAACATCACTTTTGCAAAAACCAGCGGAACCCAAGTCTACGAAACATTTCCTTTTGGAAATTATACTACAACGGCTACTCCTTTGCCTTTTGGATTTGACCAAGTAGTAGAGCAATGTTCAAGTTCAAAACAAGTTTACAATTACGTTAGCAGTGAAGCCTTGACTTTGGACATTCTTGACCCCGCACTAATTGTAAATGTGGAAACGCCTTTAAATACACCGAGAACTGCTTTAATTGGTTCAGTTCAAAACAGACTTACTTATCGTTTATACTCCAATGGTGTTCTTACCCCAGATTATTTTTGCAACACGACAGTTCCTGTTCTTCCTTCAATAAAAGAAGAATGGAATGGTGTGAATGGCGTTGCTGGAACTAGCGGAATCATAGAAGTTAGCACAATAAAAAACGGTACCACAGCCTTTAAACATACCATCGTTATCAAAAACGCCACTTTAAAGAAAGGCAACAACGATTTCAAACTTGGTGATAATTACCTCTATGGCGAGTTGACTACAACCAACTAAATTTAGCTGCCATCCCAAACATATTATACCGCAAATTCGCAAATTAAATCTTGTTGTTTAGAATTTTTAATTTGCGAATTTTTAGTTTATTTTTTCTTTTTCAGGCTTGAATTTTCAACTTAAAAAAAGCCAAATTATTTGCTGTTTTGTTTGATAAAAACTTCGGTTGCTCCCAAACCATATTTTTGATAATTGGCGTCTTGAAAAACAATATTTTCATACCGGCCCAATAAAAAATCCAGTTCCGATTTCAGTATTCCTTCGCCAACTCCGTGTATAAAAACAATTTTCGGAATGCGATTTCTTATGGCAAATTCGATGTGCCTTTTGGCGGTTTCGGATTGTAAAGTCAGGATGTCATAATTGGACATCCCTCTTTTATTGGGCACTAATTTTTCGATGTGCAAATCAAATTCCGGTGCCGAAATTTCATTCTTTTCTTTTCGTTCTTTTACAAAACTTCTTGGTTTTGGAATTTCTTTTTCCTTAGTAACCTCATCTACATTAATTCTTCTGATAGAATCCATTAAATTACTGGAATCGTTTATTTTAAGCAATTCGTTGACTAAAAATGTCATCATAAATCCATCCTCTGTTTCAATGGTTACTTGTTTGTCTTTAACCGAAACCACCACTCCATTTATAGCTTCATCCAGAACTGAAACTTTATCTCCTTTAGTAAACATTTTTATCTTCTTTAGCTTGGTTATAATTTAGAATCTTATATCTCTTTCCAAAAGTAAGGAACTTTAAAACAACATCATTTATAATTAAAAAAGTTTCTTCAAAATTTGCAATAACATCAAAATTAAAACCATTGGATTTAAATAAAACTTAATTGTGAGTTGGAGAAAAAAAAGTATTATTGTTATTTTTAAAATTCAATTTCTAGAAATTTTTAGAGGAATCCGTTTCAGAAATTGGAGTTCAAAACCACACTTGATCAAACGAAAAAATCGCAAAAAAAGGCGGGAAAATTATCTCTAAAACAAGATTTCAAAAACCATAATAACAAATCTAATCTAAATCGATTCTTCCAAAGTCAACGAATTTATTTTCTTAATTATTATTTCAATTTATAAAAAACCTTACTTTTACAACATATACTAACGACACAATTATAGCATCGTGACAAAAGACCAAATCATACAAAACATTGCAGCCCTAAAAAGCCACTCTTCCATCAATTACGGCATCAAGACAAAAGTGCAAGCCTTTACCGAGAAGCTGTTCTATACCCTGTTTGACGCTAATGATTCATTAACAGAAAGTGTGGAAGAACTTGAAAAATCATTCAAGGAAATCTCAAAAATTGCCTGCAAAAAACCCGAAGGAATTTGCGATGGAATTTGGGAACAATTTCTAGATAAGTTGCCTTCCGTGTTAGAAAATTTGAATCAGGATGCTGCCTATATATTGGAAAATGATCCTGCTTCAAACAGTATTGAAGAAGTTTATTTGGGTTATCCCGGATTTTACGCCATAGCCATTTATAGACTGAGTCATGAATTGTACCTTTTAGATATGTTACTTTTCTCCCGATTAATGAGTGAATATGCACATCAAATTACCGGAACCGACATTCACGCTGGCGCAACAATTGCCTCGCCTTTCTTTATTGACCACGCAACAGGAATTGTTATTGGAGAAACAACCGTTATCGAAAAATACGTCAAATTATACCAAGGGGTAACTTTGGGTGCATTGAGCGTTAGCAAGGATATGAAAAACTCCAAAAGACATCCAACAGTAGAAAAATATGTCTGTATTTATGCCAATGCCACCATTTTGGGCGGAGAAACCACCATTGGAAAAAACAGCATCATTGGTGGAAACACCTGGATTACAAAATCAATTCCAGCAAAATCTATTGTGACCAACACCACCATCACCGAAGTAAAAATTAAAGAGTTAAAATAACATGCATTTTAAAAAATTATCAGATCTTATTGGAAACACGCCTTTAGTTGAAAGCGTGAATTTGGTAAAAAATAAAAACGTCAAACTTTTACTGAAACTAGAAGGCAACAATCCTGGAGGAAGCGTAAAAGACCGTGCTGCATACAACATGATCGCGTCGGCAATAGAAAGAGGCGATATCAAAAATGGGGACAAACTTATTGAAGCTACCAGCGGAAATACTGGAATTGCCTTGGCTATGATTGCCCAATTATTCAATGTTGAAATTGAACTCGTTCTTCCTGAAGATTCGACCAAAGAACGCACCCAAACGATGCTGGCTTATGGCGCAACCGTTATTTTGACACCCGCTAGCGAAGGAATTATTGGCTCGAGAGATTATGCCGATAAAAAAGTAGCAGAAGGCGGCTATGTAATGTTGAACCAATTTGCCAACGACGACAACTGGAAAGCGCATTACAAAACCACAGGCCCAGAAATCTGGAATGATACTGAAGGAACTATTACCCACTTTGTTTCGGCAATGGGAACTACGGGAACCATTATTGGAACTTCCACTTACTTGAAAGAAAAAAATACAGCCATCCAGATTATTGGTGCGCAACCAAGTGACGGTTCCCAAATTCCGGGAATCAGGAAATGGCCCCAAGAATACTTGCCCAAAATTTTTGATGCTTCAAAAGTAGATGTAGTTATGGAAGTTTCCGAAAAAGAAGCTCGTGAAATGACCAAACGATTGGCCAAAGAAGAAGGCATTTTTGCTGGAATGAGTAGCGGTGGTTCCGTTGCCGTTGCCGTAAAACTAGCCGAACAAATGGAATCTGGAGTAATTGTAGCCATAATTTGCGACCGTGGCGATCGTTATTTATCTTCGGATTTGTTTGATTAATCCTTGATTACAAAACCAAAAAAAAGGCTTAATTGTTCAGAATTGAGCCTTTTTTTTTGGAAAATCTAAATTTAAACCAAACTGGCTTCTGAAGAAATTTCCGTGTCTAATAATTTTGAAATAGGACAATTAGCCTCTGCTTTACTGACCAATTCCTGGAAAATTTCGTTGGAAATTCCTTTGATTTTGGCACTCAAGGTTAGGTGGGAACTTACAATTCTTCCTTCCAATAAATTAATCTCACATTTGGTTTCTAAGCTTTCAATCTCAAAACCACCCTCGGTGATGTAGGCCGAAAGTTGCATAGTAAAACATCCAGAATGTGCCGCAGCAACCAATTCTTCCGGATTAGTCCCCACCCCCTCTTCAAAACGGGATTTAAAGGAATATTGCGTGTTTTGTAAAGTTCCACTTTGAGTGGTTAAGTGGCCGGCTCCTTCTTTAAGTGAACCTTTCCAAACTGCGGTTGCGTGTCTTTTCATAATTATATCTTTAATGTTTACTCAAATTTAACAATTTAAACGTCAAAACTTTATGGCTTTTCATTTTTTTAACTAAAATTTAAAATTGCAAAAACAGTGCTTTTCAACAACACAATTAATAGGTAACACTGGACGAAATCCTAATTTAAAAAAAACAGTTTAACTCATAATGATTCGACAAGGATAAATAATTTCATTAAAAAAAACTCCTACCATAAATCCTTTCATTATTGAATAAATACTAAATAAATCCACACAAAATATGAGCAATTTAAACAATATAACAATTGTTTAATCTCTCGAATATATCTTCAAACAAAATGCCCAATACACTAAACTACAATGCTTTAATATCTTAAAAACACAATCAAACAAAAGTTAATGCTTTTATAATTTCAGATTTTGTTTAATCTTTTTTAAATAAATTTAAACAAAAATAATTAATCATTAAAATAAAAAATTATGAAAATTTTATCTAAACTAAAAATTGCAATTGCAATTATCGCGTTGACATCTTTCACGATTTCTTGTGATAACGATGATGATATGCCTACAGACAACACCATTACTGGAATTGCAAAAACAAATCCAAACTTAACTATTCTTGTTCAAGCTTTAGTAAAAGCAGATTTAGCAACTACGCTTCAAGGAGTAGGGCCATTTACCGTATTTGCACCAACAGACGCAGCTTTTACTGCCTTTTTGAAATCCACTCCTTACGCAACCATAAACGATGTTCCCAAGGAGGCTTTGACACAAATTTTACTAAATCATGTTGTGAGTGGAAATGTAAAATCTACAGATTTAAGCACGGGTTATGTAAAAACTTTAGCCAAAAGCGCCACATCAGGAACAAACACGATGAGTATGTATGTTGATCTAACGTCTGGAGTAAAATTGAATGGAGTTGCAAAAGTTACTATCGCAGATGTAATGGCAACTAATGGTGTTGTACACGTTGTTGACGCAGTAATAAATTTACCAACTACTGTTACTCACGCCACTGCAAATGCAAACTTCACCTCTTTAGTCGGTGCGTTGACAAAAGCGGGACAACCTGACTTCGTAAGTATCCTTTCAGGCACTGGACCATTTACAGTTTTCGCACCTACCAACGATGCTTTTACTGCATTCAATACCGAATTAGCTCCTGGAGGAATCGCTGGAGTTTCAAGCGCCAACTTGACCAAAGTACTACAATATCATGTAGTGAGCGGGAATATATTGGCTGCAAGTTTAACCGAAGGACAAATTGTAAACACTTTGCAAACACCACAAACCTTCACTGTGCAACTTGCTGGTGGTGCAAAAATAAAAGACGTCAATAACCGAATTTCAACAATAGTGGCTACAGATGTACAATGCTCCAATGGTGTTATTCATGTTCTCAACAAAGTATTGTTGCCAACACTATAAAAGGCATTTTTTAAGAACCATACAATTCAATAATGATCCGTCTCACAACCTGAGGCGGATTTTTATTTCCAAACCAAATTCAATATATATATCAGCAAAGTAATTAATGGATAATTCAGGATGAAATCGTTATTTTTGTTGACAGCTTTATAAAAACCAAGCAAGACATAACTATAAAGCACTTAATTATATGGCAAGCAAAATACAAATGCAGGACTGGCCTTTTTTGAAAAAATACCAAAAAGAAAACTCGATTCTTGAAATCTTGGAGTCTGGACAAAATAGAATCGTTTTTATTGGAGATTCCATAACCGAATTCTGGTCTGCACTTTGTCCCGAGTTTTTTGTTGGAAAACCATATATTAACCGAGGCATTAGCGGACAAACCACACCACAAATGCTGATACGCTTCAGGGCTGACGTAATCGCCTTAAAACCCTCGGTGGTAATCTTGCTGGCGGGTGCCAATGACATTGCCGGAAACACCGGTCCTTCGACATTGGAAATGATAATGAACAATATTATTTCAATGGCGGAATTGGCAAAAGCTAACCAAATCGAAATGATTTTATGTTCGCTCTTGCCTGCTTATGATTTCCCTTGGAAAACAGGTTCTTTTCCCGCCGAAAAAATTATTACATTCAATGCAATGCTAAAAAAATATGCCGATGCGAATGAAATCCTGTATTTGGATTATTATTCGGCAATGGTGGATGAACGAAAAGGATTGAAAGCAGCTTATGCCGATGATGGAGTTCACCCGAATAAAACTGGATATGAAGTGATGGTGCCGATTGTGGAGAAAGCAATAACCAAAATAACATTCAAATAAAATAAAAAATATGAACTACAGAAAATTAGGCAAAACCAATTTCAACATCTCTGAAATAGCATTAGGCACTTGGCAAGTAGGCGGAAAATGGGGTTCTCCATTCAATGATAAAACCGCAGACGAATTAATCAATACAGCAATCGACAATGGTGTAAACTTTATCGACACCGCCGATGTGTATGAAAATGGATTGAGCGAAACAGCCGTTGGAAGAGTGGTTCGTTCTCGTTCGGAACGTATTTATGTCGCCACCAAATGCGGGCGTCACATCAATCCGCACGTGAATGACGGTTATCAACCCAAAGTATTGCAGAAATTTGTAGAAGATAGTTTAAAAAGAACCGGACTTGAAACCTTGGATTTAATCCAATTGCATTGCCCGCCAACCGAAGTCTATTACCGTCCCGAAATCTTTGAATTATTCGACCGTTTGAAAGAACAAGGAAAAATTCAAAACTTGGGTGTCAGCGTCGAAAAAGTGGAAGAAGGACTTAAAGCCATTGAATATCCAAACGTGACAACTGTTCAAATCATTTTCAACCTGTTCCGTCAGCGACCATCCGAATTGTTTTTCAAGGAAGCGCAGAAAAAAGACATCGGCATCATTGCAAGAGTTCCATTGGCGAGTGGACTTCTTACTGGATTATTCGATGCTAAAACTACTTTTGGAGCACAAGACCACCGAAATTTTAATAGAAACGGAGCAGCTTTCGACAAAGGGGAAACGTTCTCGGGAATTGATTACGAATTGGGTTTAAAAGCTGTTGAAGAATTAAAAGCCTTGTTTCCAGAAGCTACTAATTTGGCTCCAATTGCCTTGCAATGGATTTTAAGTTTCAATGAAATCAGCTGTATTATTCCTGGAGCTTCAAAAGCCGCTCACGTTGAATCGAATTTATCAGTTTATGATTTACCGAAATTGACTCCTGAGAAAATTGCGGCGATGAATGCAATTTACGAGCAATACATTAAACCAGAAGTACACCATTTGTGGTAATAATTGTTTTGCCGCAGATTCACAGATTTTATATCAGTGTAAAAATCTGCGGCTATTTTAAAAACTAAAAATGTTCAAGAAATCCAATTTCAAGGAATGGTTTGATAGGTATAAATATGCCGAATTGGCCGCTACTTCTGCTGCTTTGGCCAGTTCCCAATTCAGCCGAATTTTTGATGGATTGACAACAGCTTATTTTATCACTTTTGCCGAATACTTTGCCTTTTATGGCGTAATTGTGTTTATGGCTTACAAAAAATTGGTTGAAGCCAATAAATCTTTGGACAGCAACACTTCATTAAGAGACGTGCTGCTTTTGGTGCAAAATTTATTTCTGGAGTTTGGTTATCCTGCCGTTTTGGACTTCTTCTTCATCCGTCCGTTTTGTATGTACTGGATGCCTATTTTGACCGGAAATCATGTCATTGGAATCATCCTTGGGAAAATTACTGCTGATTCTATTTTCTACGGTCTTGCCATCGTGAATTACGAATGGATCAAGAGAAAGAAATAATCTCCATAAGCATTACCCAATTCTTCCCACGGTTGAAACCGTGGGCAATTTAACAGCATAACCCACAGTTTCAACTGTGGAGCAAACACTTACAATAAACTAAAAAAGGTTTAATGGTCAAAAAAAAACTCCCATTTCTGGGAGCTTTTTCTAAAATTATTTCTTTTTGTCTTTTGCTTTTTGAGCTTCGGCTTGTTCCATCACTTCTTGCAATTTTTGCTGAAACTTACCTTGTTTTTTAGGTTCTTTCAATTTGTTCTCCTGGATTTGAGCATGAATTTTATCTGGATCAACAATATAGTTTTTAATCACGTACATAATTCCAATGGTAATCAAGTTGGAAATAAAGTTGTACAAACTCAAGCCTGCACCGTAACTGTTGAAGAAAATCAACATCATAATTGGCGAAACGTAAATCATAATTTTCATCATCTTGGCCATATCCGGCATTCCTTCTTGCTGTGGAGCTGCCATTTGTTGGTCACCAGAAGTCATTTTCATATAAAAGAAAATTGCGATGGCTGCCAATATTGGAAACAAACTAACATGACTTCCGTATAACGGAATATGAAAAGGCAATTGATAAACAGAGTCAAAGGAAGACAAATCGTCTGCCCAAAGGAAACTTTTCTGTCTCAATTCAAATGCTGATGGAAAAAACTGGAACGAAGCATACATAAACGGAATCTGAATCAATGCCGGAATACAACCCGCCATCGGATTTACGCCCGCTTTGTTGTACAACTTCATTGTTTCCTGTTGTTTCTTCATTGGGTCTTTTTTGAATTTTTCTCCCAATTCAGTAATCTCTGGACGCAAAACTTTCATCTTGGCTTGCGACAAGAATGATTTATAAGTAATAGGCGACATCGCAATTTTAATCAAAATCGTAAAAATAATAATTGCAATTCCCAATGTCAATCCAATAGTCGTACTCAAAAATCCGAACAATGGAATAAAAATAAATTTGTTGATCCATCCAAAAATACCCCAACCTAAGGGTATTACTTTTTCTAGATTTTTGTCGTATGCTTTTAAAGTTTTATAATCTGATGGACCAAAATACCAATTCATTTTGTAATCCAATTCGCCATTATTGAAAGCTAACGGAATATTAGCCTTGAATTGCTTGGTAAAAACAGTATCGGTTTCCGCGTCATTAATCAAATCGTCCGAATGCAATTTAGAAGCTGTAAAAGGCTTATCCGTCAATAAAATCGAAGTAAAAAAGTGCTGTTTGAAAGCTATATAAGTTGTGTTTGAAGGGTTTTCGTCTTCGACTTTACCAAGACCAGCGTAATCAATCTTGCCTTCTTCGTGTTCAAAATAAATTTCTGTATAACGGTTTTCATAAGAAACACTTTTCTCGTTTCTATACGTTTTCAAATTCCATTCCAAATCCAATGGTTTGGCAGTATTCAAAACTTTATTCAATCCTTGTGAACGAATGTCAAAACCAACCATATAATCGTTTGGTTTCAAAATGTATTTGTATTCCAAATATTCATTGGCACCAGCCTTCAATTTCATTGACAGAACTTGGTCTGCTCCTACTTTAGTTAAAGTTGGCTCGAAATACAGGTTTTTGGTATTTAAGGTACGATTATCGTTTGTAAGCAATTGAATATTCAAATCGGCATTGTTGTCTTTGATCAATTCTACCAATTGTCCTGAACCTTTCTTGAATTTTTCATAGTTTTTTAAGGCAGCTTCTACAATATAACCTCCTTTATTGGCGATTTTTAGTTTTACCACTTCATTTTCAATGGTAGTAAAATCATTTTTTGCAGATTGAAGAGTCGCAGAATAGGCAAAACCCCCCAAAGTTTTTTGCAATTGTACCAATTGAGTTGAATCTCCAATCACAACGGCAGTAGGAGTTGCCAGAATTTTTGCCTCTAATGCCTTGGCTTGAGAAACTTTGGCAAGTTGTTCTTTCTTGGCTTTGTCGGCAGCAATAGTTGCCTCAGAAGGTTTGTTTTGGTACATTATCCAAATCAAGATTCCAAAAATCAATACGAAACCAATAATCGAATTGAGGTCTAATTTTTTTTCTTCCATTTTAATTTTTTTATCCTCTCCCCGACCCTCTCCAAAGTAGAGGGAGCCGAGTATGGAATGTGTTTGCTTATTATTTTCTTGTTTTGTTAGTTCAATTTCACAGGAAATTGTTACTGAAAATTATTTCTTTTTTATTAGTCTAATTTCACTGAACACTACAACACTGCGACTGAACACTATTTTTTCTTCGCTTTTACGACCGCTGCCACAAAATTCACGAAAAGTGGATGTGGGTTTTCAACGGTGCTTTTGTATTCTGGATGGTATTGTACTCCAATATAGAAAGGATGATCTTCTAATTCTACAATTTCGACCAAACCTGTTTCTGGATTCACTCCTGAAGCTTTCAATCCCGCTTTTTCCAATTCGGCCAAATAATGACTATTGAATTCGTAACGGTGACGGTGACGCTCGGAAATAGTTGTTTTTCCGTAAATCTTGTAAGCCAAAGTATCTGGTTTTATCTCGCATTTCCAAGCTCCTAGGCGCATGGTTCCTCCTTTGTCGGTAACCGTTTTTTGGTCTTCCATCAAATTGACAACAGGATGTTTGGTGTCAGGATTCATTTCGGTCGAATTGGCATCGGCATAACCCAAGACATTTCTGGAGTATTCGATAGTTGCCATTTGCATTCCCAAACAAATTCCCAAAAATGGAACTTTATTTTCACGGGCATAATGAATGGCTTCAATTTTTCCTTCGATTCCTCTTTCTCCAAAACCTGGAGCAACAAGAATACCGTCCAGACTTTGCAGTTTTTCTTTAATATTTTCTGTATCTATATATTCCGAATGTATCGAAATTACGTTTACTTTAGTTTCATTGGCAGCACCAGCGTGGATAAAAGCTTCCAAAATAGATTTGTAGCAATCCTGCATTTCTACATATTTCCCAATCAAACCGATGTTTACGGTATTTTTAGGGAATTTTAATCTTCGCAAGAAAGTATTCCAGTGTTTTAAATCTGGTGCGGCTTTTTTAGGCAAGTCCAATTTCTTTAACGCCACAACATCAAGACCTTCTTCCAACATCAAATTAGGCACTTCATAAATTGTCGAAGCATCGATGGATTGGATTACGGCTTCTCTTTTCACGTTGCAAAACAAGGCCAATTTATTACGAATTTCATCCGAAATTTCGTGTTCGGTTCTACAAACCAAGATATCGGCTTTGATACCGCTTTCCATCAAGGTTTTAACGGAATGCTGGGTTGGTTTTGTTTTTAATTCTCCGGCTGCAGCCAAATATGGAATCAAGGTCAAGTGAATGACAATAGCATTGCTTTCACCCAAATCCCAAACCAATTGACGAACCGATTCGATATAAGGTAACGATTCGATATCACCAACAGTTCCACCGATCTCAGTAATCACAATGTCAAAATCGCCGGATTTCCCCAACAATTGCATTCTTTCCTTGATTTCGTTGGTAATATGAGGTACAACTTGAACCGTTTTTCCAAGGAATTCGCCTCTTCTTTCTTTTTCAATAACCGAAAGGTAAATCCTGCCCGTGGTAACATTGTTCGCTTGAGAAGTAGGAACGTTCAAGAAACGCTCGTAATGTCCTAAATCTAAATCCGTTTCTGCTCCATCATCGGTCACGTAACATTCTCCGTGTTCGTAAGGATTTAATGTTCCCGGATCAACGTTAAGGTACGGGTCAAACTTTTGGATTGTTGTTCTATATCCTCTTCCCTGTAATAATTTTGCCAATGAAGCTGCAATAATTCCCTTCCCTAAAGAAGACGTTACTCCGCCTGTAACAAAAATATATTTTGTTTGATTCATTCTATTGTAGTTGTAGTTGTTGAGTTTGGTAAATGGTCAAGCAAAGCAGGTTTGCAAAAACGATGCAAAAATACAATTATAAATCGAGAAAAAACTAATTTGGAATTGAGATAATTTTGAATTTATTGAGGTAAGGAAAAGTGTTCCCTTTTTTCAGTTATAAATAAAAAACCTACCCAAGATTTTACATCCCGAGTAGGTCTTTCAACTAACTAATTCAAATGCAGTTTTAAACTACATGTCTCTATACAATTCTAATCTTTCCCATTTAGTATGAACTTCTTCTTGGGCTTGATTCAACAATTGAGCTCCTAATTCAGCATTTTCTTTAACCACTCTAGTAAAACGAGCTTCGTTATACATAAAGTCACTCAAAGGAATACTTGGCTCTTTGGAATCTAGTTTGAATTTTTTTCCTTTTGGTTGGGAAGGATCAAATCTAAATAGAGGCCAATAACCGGAATCGATGGCTTTTTCTTGTTGCGAAATAGCGTTTTTCAATTCATAACCGTGTTCACCGCAATGAGAATAAGCAATAATTAAGGATGGTCCAGGATAAGCCGCCGCTTCTTGAATGGCTTTCAAGGATTGTAAATCCTTTGCTCCCATTGCAATTTGAGCTACATAAACATTACCGTAAGAAATCGCTTGAAGTGCCATACTTTTTTTGCTGGTTTTCTTGCCACCAATAGTAAACTTCGCGCTTGCTCCCAGAGGAGTTGATTTAGATGCCTGTCCACCTGTGTTGGAATAAACCTCGGTGTCCATTACTAAAATATTGATGTCTTCTCCTGTAGATAAAACGTGATCCACTCCACCGTATCCGATGTCATAAGCCCAACCGTCTCCACCAAAGATCCAAACCGCTTTCTTACGCAGGTATTCTGTTAATTGGCTTAATTTTTTGGCATCTTCATTGTTTGGAAGTCCATCCAATATTTCTTGAAGTGCGGCAATTTGGGCAAATTTTTCTTTTTTCAGAATTTCATTTTCTTCTGTATTATTGATAATGGCTTGTACTAATTCACTTCCTACTAATGGTTCTAATGTTTTTAATAGGTCAACGGCAATTTCTTGTTTTTTAGTCAAACCTAATTTCATTCCCAATCCAAACTCGGCATTGTCTTCGAAAAGGGAGTTTGCCCAAGCAGGTCCTCTACCAAATTCGTTTTTCTTGTAAGGAGTTGTAGGTAAATTCCCGCCATAAATAGAAGAACATCCTGTTGCATTGGCAATTAAAATACTATCGCCATACAATTGTGTAATCAACTTAACATAAGGTGTTTCTCCACAACCGGAACAAGCTCCTGAGAATTCAAATAATGGTTCCAAGAATTGAGCTCCTTTTACATTTGATATTTGCAAAGCGGTACGGTCGTAATAAGGCAATTCAACAAAATGATCCCAATTTACATTTTCTTCAACATCAACCTCAATTTTCTTATGCATGTTGATGGCCTTGAAGTTTTCTTTTACTTTACTTACCGCAGGACAAACCACTACACATAAATCGCAACCTGTACAATCTTCTGGTGAAACTTGTAACACATAAGATTCATTTTCTTTGGAAAATGGACGTCCTATTGCTGGTACGCTTTTCAAAGAAGTTGGAAAACTAGCTAAATCTTCGTTATTAACTACTTTAGATCGAATGGCTGCGTGAGGACAAATGGCTATACATTTATTACATTGTGTACATAAATTTTCGTCGTCCCAAACCGGAATAAAATCGGCAATTCCACTTTTCTCGTATTGGGATGTTCCTGTTGGGAAAGTTCCATCAACGGTGAAAGCACTTACTGGAAGTTCGTCTCCAAAACCGGCCAATATTTTTTCCAATACTTCGGTAACAAATCCATCTGGCGCACCTCTCATGGCTGAAGCCAATTGTTTTTCGCTGGATGCTACTTTTGGATACTCTACTTGATGTAAATTTTCCAACGCTTTATCAACAGCATTAAAGTTCATTTTCACCACTTTTTCACCTTTATGAGAATAGGATTTAACGATGGCATTTTTAATTTTTTCGATAGCTTCTTCTTTTGGAAGAATACCTGAAATGGCGAAGAAACAAGTTTGTAAAATGGTATTGGCTCTTTTTCCAAGACTGGCTTCAAATGCCACTTTGGTCGCGTCAATTACATAAAACTTAGCTTCTTTTTCGATGATTCCTTTTTGAATTTGAATAGGCAATCTATCCCAAATCTCGTCTTTGGAATAAGGCGAATTCAGTAAGAAAGTCCCACCGTGTTTCAAGTCGGCAGTCATATTGAATTTTTCAATGAAATTAAATTTATGACTGGCAATAAAATCGGCTTTATCAACTAAATAGTTCGAATTGATTGGATCTGGACCAAAACGCAAGTGCGAAATAGTCTGTGCTCCCGCTTTTTTGGAGTCATACACAAAATAGCCTTGCACGTAATTATCGGTAGTTTCACCAATGATTTTAATGGAGTTTTTATTCGCTCCCACAGTACCATCAGATCCTAAACCGTAAAACATACAATTAATGGTAGTTGCTTTGGTGTCGAATGTGTTGTCGTAATACAAACTTTTGAAAGTCACGTCATCGTTGATACCAATGGTGAAGTGATTTTTCGGCTTTTTATTCAACAGCTCATCATAAATTCCTTTTACCATTGCAGGTGTAAACTCTTTAGACGACAGTCCGTAACGACCGGCAACAATAACCGGCAATTCGATTCCACTTTCTACCAATGCAGCTACAATTTCCAAATAAAGTGGATCACCAACGCTTCCTGGTTCTTTGGTTCTATCCAAAACAGCTATTTTTTGGACAGTTTTAGGCAATTTATCTACAAAAGCAGCAATCGAGAACGGATTAAATAAACGTACCAATATTACTCCCACTTTTTCGCCATCGGCAAGCATCACATCAAGAGCTTCTTTTACTGGACCTTCAGCAGATCCCATAATGATGATAACTCGTTCAGCTTCTGGATGACCTATATAATCAAACAAATTGTATCTACGTCCGGTGTGTTCGTAGAATTCGTCCATTGTTTCCTGAACTACTCCAGGAACTTTGTCGTAAAATGAATTACAAGCTTCTCTAGCTTGAAAGAATACGTCAGGATTTTGAGTAGTCCCTCTCAATACTGGATTATCTGGATCCAATGATCTTTTGCGATGTTCCATTACTTTATCCTCTGGCATCATCGCTATGATGATTTCGTCTGGAATACCGTCGATTTTCGAAATTTCGTGAGAAGTTCTGAAACCATCAAAAATATTCAAAAATGGTACTCTTGTTTTTAATGTGGCAACCTGGGAAATTAGGGCAAAATCGTGCGCTTCTTGAACAGAACCACCAAACAACATTGCAAAACCTGTTTGACGACAAGCCATTACATCGGAATGGTCGCCAAAGATGGACAGTGCATGGGTAGCAATTGTTCGGGCGGCAACGTGGATAACGCAAGGCAATAATTCACCCGCAATTTTGTACATATTAGGAATCATCAACAACAAACCTTGTGAGGCTGTAAATGTTGAAGTTAAAGCTCCTGCTTGTAGTGATCCGTGGACGGTTCCAGCTGCTCCGCCTTCGCTTTGCAATTCCACAATTCTTGGAACATTATTCCAAATATTTTTTTTACCTTTAGAACTGTAAAGCTCTGCATGTTCACCCATAGGCGATGATGGCGTAATTGGATAAATAGCGCAGACTTCATTCGTTTTGTGAGCAATTAAGGCCACCGCCTCATTACCATCACAAATCAATTTTTTAAATTTTTTCGTATTCATTTTTTTTAGTTATTGTCACTATCATGAATCTGCTACTATTTATTCCGTCGCAAATTACGGACAGCATTAATTTTTAAGATTAAAAAAAAGCTAAAAACCATTCCTCAATCGATTGAGATTTTAGATTTTTAGCTCTTTAAATTAGTTCTCACTATACAACCAGGCTTTTTTAGTTAATAATTCGCCTTCAGTTTCTTTATGATTCACATCGACAATACAACAATCCACCGGACAAACGGAAGCACATTGTGGCTCATCGTGGAAACCTTTACATTCAGTGCATTTGTCTGAAACAATGTAGAAAAACTCATCAGAAATTGGGTCATTTTCTGCATCTGCATCCACTTCTGCACCTTTAGGTGTTTTTACCATTCCTTTTAGGGATGTCCCGTTTGAATAAGACCATTTAGTGTCTGGTTCGTAAATTGCATTGTTAGGACATTCTGAAATACATGCATCGCAATTGATACATTCGTCTGTTATAATAATAGCCATGTTTTTAGATATTTATAAATTATATGTAAATTTAAACGTCTTTTAATTACTTTTATATGATATAAATCATATTTTGTTTTAATAAGTGAAATTATATTTGACTCATTAAATATTGCTTTTACATCAGTTTTAAGAACCTAATCCTTTAAATCATGATTGCAACAAAAATGAAAATTCAACCTGAAGTACTCGAAGCTGTTGTCATCAGATTTGTTGGTGATTCAGGTGATGGAATGCAGCTTACTGGAACACAGTTTTCTGATACTTCCGCAATGTTTGGTAACGACATCGCCACTTTTCCCAATTATCCCGCTGAAATTCGAGCTCCACAAGGAAGTTTGTATGGCGTTTCAGGATTTCAAGTACACATTGGAAGCGTTGAAGTTAGTACTCCGGGTGATAATGTCGATTTATTGGTTGCCATGAATCCAGCGGCTTTAAAAACGAATCTTTACGCTTTAAAACCAGGTCACGCCTTAATTGTAGATACAGAAGCATTTAATAAAAAGAATTTAGAAAAAGCGGAATACACTTCGAATCCATTAGAAGATGGAAGCCTAGAAAACTACAGAGTGATTCAGGTCGATATGACATCGTTAACTAAAGAAGCCTTGAAAGATGTTTCTGGTTTAGACACGAAAACGATTTCGAGAAGTAAAAATATGTTTTCATTGGGAATGATTTATTGGATGTACAACCGTTCAACAGACCATACTATTGAGTTTTTCAATACTAAATTCAAATCCAAACCTCATTTAATAGAAGCTAATACCAAAGTATTAAACGCAGGCTATTATTATGCTGAAACTTTAGAGCTTATTCCCAATTCCTACACTATTTCTCCAGCCAAAATGGAAAGCGGAACCTATAGAATTATTATGGGGAATACCGCCACCGCTTGGGGATTTTTGGCAGCAGCCGAAAAAACGGGTTTGGAGTTATTCTTGGGTTCTTATCCTATAACACCAGCCACCGATATTTTGCACGAATTGGTAAAACACAAACACTTTGGCGTAAAAGCTTTTCAAGCAGAAGACGAAATTGCAGGCGTTACATCAGCAATTGGAGCAGCGTTTGCAGGAGATTTGGCAATTACAACTACTTCAGGTCCAGGTTTAGCATTAAAAGGAGAAGCAATCGGACTTGCAATAATGACCGAATTGCCTTTAGTTATTGTCGATGTGCAACGAGGTGGTCCATCTACAGGTTTGCCAACAAAAACAGAACAATCAGATTTGCTTCAAGCGATGTATGGCAGAAATGGTGAAAGTCCTTTGATTGTTATCGCCGCAAGTACTCCTGCCAACTGTTTTAATTTTGCTTATGAAGCCGCTCGACTTGCCTTGGAACATATGACGCCTGTTATATTATTGACAGATGGATATATTGCCAACGGGGCAGCTCCTTGGAAAATCCAAACTGTGGCCGATATGCCGGAAATCAAAAACAATAAAATCTCGGAAGTCAAAGAAAATTGGCATCCTTATAATAGAGATGAATTTACTCTGGCTCGCAATTGGGCAATTCCAGGAACTCCAGGATTGGAACATCGAATTGGTGGATTGGAAAAAGATGCCGTTACAGGCAACATTTCTTATGAACCAGCGAACCACGAAAAAATGACCGCCATTAGAGCCGCAAAAATTGAACGTGTCAAATTTAATATTCCAGATTTGGAAACAGAATTTGCATCTGAAGGCGATTTGTTAGTTATTGGATGGGGAGGAACTTACGGTTCTTTGCATTCGGCGGTGAAACAAATCAATGAGGAGGGTTATAAAAAAATTGGTTATGCGCATTTCAATTATATCAATCCAATGCCAAAAAATACCGAGGAAATTTTATCCAAATATAAAAAAATAGTGGTTTGCGAATTAAACAGCGGCCAGTTTGCCAGTATATTAAAAATAAAATTCAGTTCATTCGAATTTTTACAATTCAACAAAATTCAAGGATTACCATTTGCCAACGATGACCTAATTCATAAATTTAAAGAACTAGTATAATATGGAAACTATAGCTGAAAAAAAATATACTGCCAAAGATTTTACAAGTGATCAAGAAGTAAGATGGTGTCCGGGTTGTGATGATTACGTGATTTTGCGTACGATGCAAAAAGTACTTCCTGAAATGGGAGTTGCTAAAGAAGATGTGGTTTTTGTATCCGGTATTGGATGTTCTTCCCGTTTTCCTTATTATATGGAAACCTACGGAATTCACAGTATTCACGGTAGAGCTCCAGGAATTGCAACAGGCGTAAAACTTGCCAATCCAAATTTAAGTGTTTGGATTGCAACTGGAGATGGTGATGCAATGGCCATTGGTGGCAATCACTTTATCCACGTTTTGCGTAGAAATGTCGATTTGAATATTATCCTTTTCAATAACGAAATCTATGGTTTAACCAAAGGGCAGTTCTCTCCCACTTCATTGATTGGTCAAAAAACAAAATCCTCTCCTTACGGAAATACCCAACCTCCTTTTTCTCCTGGAGAATTGGCTTTGGGTGCGCAAGCGAGATTTTTTGCCAGAGTTGGAGGTAACAGCCCGAAAGAAATGGGACAGATTTTTATCGAAGCCCATCAATTTAAAGGAACTTCTTTGATTGAAGTCTTGCAAAACTGCGTGATTTTTAATGATGGCTGTTTTGACCACGTTACGGATAAAGAAGTAAAAGAAGACAAACAAATTTATTTGGAACACGGAAAACCAATGATTTTTGGCAAAAACAAAGACAAAGGATTAGTCTTGAATGGATTAAAATTAGAAGTAGTAACCATTGGCGAAAATGGAATCACGCAGGAAGATATTTTGGTTCACAATGCCAAAGAACAAGATCCAACGCTTCATCAAATGCTCGTTCGACAAAAAAATCCATTGGCAACGGGAGTTATCCGAAGTTTCAATGATGCTACTTTGGAAGAAAGAGAAGATGCTTTAACAGCTCAAGTCAAAGCCAATTCCAGTTTTACCAAAACCGACGACTTGTTCTTTTCGGGTGAAACTTATGAAGTGAAATAATACCGCTAGTTATTTCAAATTAGTTCAATAAAAATTGAACTAAATGAAATATACAGCGGCATTATACCAGAGCAATTAGAATAAAATATATTAACGAATGGTATAATTAGCATACAAACGAATAAAATAAATCATTATGGGTTCAGAAGCAATTATAGTTTTTTTATTGGCCGGAATCGTTTTGGTCGCCGGTGCCAATTTTCTATCCAATTTAATTTCGCCAAAATCAGACAATTCACAAAAAAGGGAACCGTATGAAAGTGGAATGACCACCATTGGACCAACTTGGGTTCAGTTTAAAGTGGGCTACTATTTATACGCCATTCTGTTCTTGGTTTTTGATGTCGAGGTAGCCTTTTTAATTCCTTGGGCAGTAGTTTTCAAAGAAATTGGAATAGTAGCATTTTACGAAATTATCATCTTTCTAGTAATATTAGGTTTAGGCTTAGCCTACGCTTGGAAAAAAGGAGCATTAAAATGGGAATAAATAACACACCCGAGATACCCGCAGATTTCCCTGGAAAAGTAATTCCGGCAGGAAATGGAGCAAATGTCATCGTTACCTCTTTAGATCAAATCATTAATTGGGGGCGAGCTAATTCACTTTGGTCGCTTTATTTTGGAACCAGCTGTTGCGCCATCGAAATGATGCAAACCGGAGCTGCCAAACACGATTATTCCAGATTTGGATTCGAGGTGGCGAGGCCTTCGCCACGTCAAGCCGATTTAATTATCATTGCAGGAACTATTGTCAACAAAATGGCACCCGTTTTACGTCGTTTGTACGATCAAATGGCTGAACCAAAATACGTAATTGCAATGGGAGCTTGCGCCATTTCGGGTGGACCTTTCTACTACAATTCTTATTCTGTTGTGAAAGGTGCTGACCACGTTATCCCTGTTGATGTTTACGTGCCGGGTTGTCCGCCTCGTCCAGAAGCTTTATTGGAAGGAATGTTGATGCTTCAAGACAAAATACGAACTGAAAGTATGAAAAACAAAGTATTCCCTATCGACGGGTTTGACGAAGGACTTTGAGAAGTGGGAAGTTGGAAGATGGAAGATGGAAATACAAAATTAGTAATGAGATTTAAACCTCTTCAGCTAATCTCATATAATTGTTTAATAAACTAATAGTTATGACTAACGAAGCATTACAAAGCTTGATAAGCACTTGGATTCCCGAGTTGGAATTCACCGAAGAAAAATCCCAGTTTCTAAATATAAGCGTTCAACCTGAACATTTGCACCAATTAATGATGCAATTAAAACGCAATCCCGAAACAAATTTCAATTATTTATTTTGCTTGAGCGGAGTAGATTGGGAGGCAGCATTAGGCGTGGTTTATCATCTTGAATCTACTACTCACCGACATACGATTGTCGTAAAAGTAAAAACAACCGACCGAGAAAACCCAACATTTGACTCGGTTTGCGACATTTGGTACACTGCAGAATTCCACGAAAGAGAAGCTTTTGATTTCTTCGGAATAAAATTCAACAACCATCCAAATTTAAAAAGACTCTTCTTGACCGAAGAATGGGATGGGTTTCCGCTGAGAAAAGATTACGTCGATGAAATTAATATGGTTATCAAATAATAAAGTAGCTTTTCTTTTGAACCATTAAGAAAATTAAGGTTCATTAAGGCTAAAACTTAATTTTCTTAATTCCTCTTAATGGTTTAAAAAATGAAAATATAATAAAGTTATTTTTCTTCTGAACCATTAAGAAAATTAAGGTTCATTAAGGCTAAAACTTAATTTTTCTTAATTCCCTTAATGGTTTAAAAAATGAAAATATAATAAAGTTGTTTTTCTTCTGAACCACTAAGAAAATTAAGGTTCATTAAGATTAAAACTTGATTTTCTTTATGGTTAAAAAAATGAAAATTTAAGTCTGCAAAGCGGGCATACAAATAAATAAAATGGATACTACTATAACCAACAATTTTAAATCCGAAGAATATTTCATCAATATGGGTCCTCAACACCCGGCAACACACGGAGTTTTGCGCTTGTTGTTGACCATTGACGGTGAAATAATCAAAAAAGTGGAACCTGATTTGGGCTATATCCACCGTTCTATCGAAAAAATGTGTGAACGCGACAGCTATCAACAAATCGTGCATTTGACGGACAGAATGGATTATCTTTCTTCGCATATCAACAACGAGGCCGTTTGTCTTACGGTTGAAAATGCTTTAAAACTCGAAATTCCAAATCGTGTAAAAGTCATTCGAACCATTCTAGGCGAATTGACCCGAATTGCTTCCCATACTTTGTGGTGGGGTGTTATGGGAATGGACGTCGGTGCTTTGACGACTTATTTCTACGGTTTCAGGGATCGTGAAATGATAAACGATATTTTCGAAGAAACTTGTGGCGCTCGTTTGACGATGAACTACAACATTCCCGGAGGATTGATGTTTGACATTCACCCAAATTTTGTAAAAAGAACTAAAGAATTTATAGCTCATTTCAAAACAAAATTACCTGAATACGATACCCTTTTGACAGGAAACATCATTTTCCAAAAAAGGATGAAAGGCATTGGAATTTTATCCAAAGAAGATGCCATTTCGTTTGGAGCTTCTGGGCCAGTGGGTCGTGGTTCCGGTTATTCTTGCGACGTGAGAAAACATCATCCGTACAGTGCTTACAACAAAGTAACATTCAATGAAATCTTGAAAACCGAAGGCGATACTTTTGCCCGTTACCAAGTCAGAATTCTGGAAATGTGGGAATCATTGTCGATAATCGAACAATTGATTGACAACATTCCCGAAGGCGATTTTAAAGTAGCTACCAATACGGTTATCAAATTGCCAGAAGGAGAATATTACGAAAGAGTGGAAACTGCCAGAGGAGAATTGGGCGTTTACATCATCAGTACAGGAACCAAAAATCCGTATCGTGTAAAATTTCGTTCACCGGGATTCTCCAACTTATCCTTGTTAAATCACATCGCCGTTGGCGGAAAAATTGGGGATTTAGTGGCAACAATGGCAACATTAGACCTTGTAATTCCAGATATCGACCGATAAAATTCACCTTATGAACATTACAAAAAATATTCACGAATGGCTTTTTAGCCTGATGCCAGAAACCACGGCAAGTATTGTGGAAATGGTATTGATAGCCGTTGTTTACCTAGCCATTTTTGCAGTTGCAGGTTTGTACTTGGTTTTACTCGAAAGAAAAGTAGCAGCCTGGTTTCAATTGCGTCTTGGACCAAACAGGGTTGGTTATAAAGGATTATTGCAAACAATGGCCGACGCCTTGAAATTGGTTTCCAAAGAGCTGACCGTTACCGTAAAAGCCGACAAATTCTTGTACAATTTGGCTCCTTATTTTGTTATCGTCACCGCTTTGATGGCACTTTCGCTATTCCCTTTTTCAAAAGAGTTTCACGCCTTTGACATTAATATTGGTATTTTCTTCCTGACCGCAATATCCTCCATTGGAGTTATCGGAATTTTATTGGCGGGTTGGAGTAGCAATAATAAATTTTCCTTGATTGGCGCGATGCGAAGCGGTGTCCAAACCATCAGTTACGAATTATCCGTTGGATTATCGTTGTTGACAATGGTGGTAATGACGGGTTCTTTGCAGCTTTCGCAAATTGTCGAAATTCAAAAAAGTGGTTGGCTCATCGTTCAAGGACATATTCCTGCGGTAATTGCTTTTTGCATCTATATGATTGCTGGAACTGCCGAAACCAATAGAGCTCCTTTCGATTTGGTCGAAGCTGAATCCGAATTGGGTGCCGGTTTCCACACCGAATATTCGGGAATGAAGTTTGCCTATTTCTTCTTGGCCGAATTCATCAATATGTTTATCATAGCGGCAATCGCCACAACCATATTTTTTGGAGCGCATTTATCTCCATTTGGAATAACAGATTCTATTCCGTTGCTAGGTGTATTTTGGTTTTTGGCAAAAACAATAGTGCTTATTTTCTTAATGATGTGGTTCAGATGGACCTTCCCAAGATTGAGAATCGACCAACTTTTGGTATTGGAATGGAAATATTTACTTCCGTTGAACCTAATGAACTTGATTTTGATGGCATTAATGGTCTTGCTCGGATTAACCATTAAATTTTAAAAATTATGAGTTATTTTTCAGATATATATCACGCAGTAAAAACTCTTCTCACAGGAATGAGTGTTACCGGAAAGTACTTTTTACATTCCCGAAAAGGCGCTATAACCCAACAATATCCTGACAATCGCGACACTTTGAAAATGTTTGATCGTTTTCGTGGTGAAGTGGTTATGCCGCACGACGAAAACAATATGCACCGTTGCACGGGTTGTCAGAAATGCGAATTGGCTTGTCCGAATGGAACTATCGAAATTATTTGGGACCGACAAATTGATCCTGATTCAGGTAAAAAGAAAAAAATGATAGACAAACACATTTACCATTTGGGAATGTGTACCATGTGTGGTCTATGTATTGAAGCCTGTCCGACAGACGCCATCAAATGGGCGCAAAATTTCGAAAATTCTGTTTACGACAGAACATACCTTACTAAAGTTTTAAACAAACCAGGATCACGATTATTGCCTGGTGTAGAAGATTAATCTTATGGAAAAAATAATATTTTATATTCTGGCCTTGATAATGATTGTTGCTGCCATTGCGTCCGTAACCAGTCGCCAAATGCTTCGATCCGTTATTTATCTGCTGTTTGTTCTGATTGGAATTGCGGGAATTTACTTTTTGATTGATTACAATTTCTTGGCCGCCGTTCAATTGACGGTTTATGCTGGAGGGATTATTGTCTTGGTAATCTTCTCTGTTTTGCTGGTACATCACATTGAAATGGAATTGGAAATGGCAAAATTATCCAACAAAATACTGACCGGATTAGTTTGTTTGATTGGACTTGGCATCTTCTTGTTTACCATTTATTCGACTGATTTTAAAGTGGTCGAAAATTATAAATCCACAACGGTTGAAGATATCGGTCGAGGACTTTTAAACTACAACGAAGGCGGATTTATTTTACCTTTTGAAGTCATCAGTATTCTGTTGTTGGCCGCTATGATCGGTGCCATCATCATTGGAAAAGGAGACAAACTAACTAAAAACGACGACACATTATGATAGCCGGAATTAGCATTTACGAAATTTTCACCCTCACCTCTATTCTGTTTTTTATAGGTATTTATGGGTTTATTACCAGAAAAAACTTGATTTCGATTTTAATTTCTCTCGAATTACTATTGAATGCATCGGCCATAAATTTTGTTGTCATCAACAAATATTTGTATCCTGATGTTCTGCAAGGCGTTTTCTTTTCAATTTTTATTATTGCAGTGGCTGCCGCCGAAACTGCGCTGGCTGTTGCGATAATCATTAATCTGTACCGACAAATCAGCTCTGTGGAAGTGAAGGACACTGAAATTATGAAGTATTAATATTCAATAGATATGAACCTAACTTATATATTATTTATTCCGTTGATTCCGTTGGCCGTTTTCTTGCTTTTGGGAATCTTTAACCAGCAAATCAAACCGGCCGTTTCAGGATACATTGGTGTTTTGGGATTGGCAACTTCGGCTGCTTTGTCCTATTATACCGCTTATCAATACTTTTTTGTACTTGGAAAAGTGGATGGCGTTTACCAAACTTTTGTAGAAAAAACCGTCTGGATGAACTTCACCGATACCTTGCACATCGATATGGGAGTTTTGATTGATCCAATATCTGTAATGATGCTCATCGTGGTGACTACGATTTCCTTGATGGTGCATATTTATAGCCGAGGCTATATGAAAGGCGACGATGGTTATACCAAATTTTTCGCTTTTTTATCGCTGTTCTCTTTTTCAATGCTTGGATTGGTATTGGCAACAAACCTTTTCCAAATCTATATTTTCTGGGAATTAGTGGGCGTTTCTTCTTATTTGTTAATTGGCTATTATTACACCAAAACTTCGGCAGTTGCTGCGGCAAAAAAAGCATTTATCGTGACTCGTTTTGCTGATTTTGGATTCTTAATTGGAATTTTAATAGTTGGATATTATGCCGGAACTTTTGATTTTGAAACCCTGAACGCCGTCAATCCAGAAGGCGAAGGATTACTTATGCATTGGGGTGCTTCTTCCTTTATGGGATTATCGGTAATCACTTGGGCTTTGCTTTTAATATTTATGGGTGGAGCTGGAAAATCGGCGATGTTCCCATTACACATTTGGTTACCCGATGCGATGGAAGGACCAACACCAGTTTCTGCCTTAATTCACGCAGCAACAATGGTTGTAGCTGGAGTATATTTGGTAGCTCGATTGTTCCCGATGTATTATTTTGTAGAAGATGGTTTTGCCTTAAATATTGTAGCTTATGTAGGTGCTTTTTCTTCATTGTTTGCGGCAGTAATCGCTCTCGCACAAACGGATATTAAGCGAGTTCTGGCTTTTTCGACCATGTCTCAAATTGGCTATATGATGTTGGCTTTGGGAGTTTCAAGTTATAAAGGCGAAGAAGGTGTAGGTTATATGGCGTCTATGTTTCATTTGTTCACACACGCTATGTTCAAAGCCTTGTTATTCTTGGGAGCAGGTTCCGTGATTCACGCAGTTCACAGCAATTATTTAAAAGATATGGGCGGATTGCGCAAGTACATGCCGATTACCAATATTACGTTCCTGATTGCAGCCTTAGCCATAGCAGGAGTTCCACCATTTGCAGGATTTTGGAGTAAAGACGAAATCTTGGTTGCCGCTTTCGAAAAAAATCAATTGTTGTATTTCGTTGGACTTTTCGTGGCAGGATTAACTGCTTTTTATATGTTCCGACTTTATTTTGGAATCTTTTGGGGAAAAGAAACAAAATACCACCACACACCTCACGAATCGCCAATGTCAATGGCATTTCCTTTATTGTTCTTGGCTTTTATGAGCATCGTGGCAGGTTTTATTCCCTTCAGCGAATTTGTAACTGCCGATAGAGTTGCTTTTGAAGGACATTTGAATTATCCAATGGCAGCCATCGCTGTGGGAACGGGATTAGTTGGAATTATTCTCGCTTGGATTTTCTACAAAAAAGAAAATGATTTGGCTGAAAGATTTTCCAATGCTTTTGGAATGTTGTACAAATGGACTTTCCATAAATTTTATTTCGATGAAATCTATATGTTCATTACCAAAAAAATCGTCTTTAATCTTATTTCTGCTCCAATTGCCAAATTCGACAAGAAATATGTGGATGGAACGATGGAAGGTATTGGAAACAAAACGGTTCTGATTTCCGAAAAAATAAAAGGATTACAATCCGGTCGACTACAAGATTACGCTATGTTTTTTGTTTCGGGAGTTGTAGTTGTCGCTTTGGTTTTCATTTATTTATGGACATAACAATAAATTAATATGGATATTTTATCACTTTTTGTAATTGTACCTGTACTCACAGTTTTGGCTTTGGTTTTCTCCAAAGGCTTGAAACAGGCACGAATTATTGCAATGATTGGAAGTTTCATTCAACTCGGAATGGCTATCAATTTACTTTTTGCTTATTTTAGAGAAAGAGCCGTCAACAAAAGCGTTATGCTTTTTACACAAGATACGGTGTGGTTTGAAAATTTCAACATCCATTATGCCATTGGTGTTGATGGAATTTCGGTGGCCTTGATATTATTAACCTCGATAGTGGTTTTGGCAGGCGTTTTCATCTCTTGGAAAATCGACGATTTACCCAAAGAATTTTTCATCTCACTTTTGATATTAGCCACTGGAGTTTATGGATTCTTCATTTCCATCGATTTGTTTACGATGTTTGTTTTCTACGAAATTGCCGTAATCCCAATGTATTTGCTGATTGGAATATGGGGCTCAGGGCCAAAAGAATATTCAGCAATGAAATTAACCTTAATGTTGATGGGAGCTTCTGCAGTTTTATTGGTTGGAGTGTTGGGAATTTATTTCAATTCGAATGCTGACGGAGGCGCTTTGACATTCAATATTTTGGAAATTGCCAAAGTACACATTCCATTCGAAGCACAAAAATTATTCTTCCCTTTGACCTTTGTTGGATTTGCGGTTTTGGGAGCTTTATTTCCTTTTCATACTTGGTCACCTGACGGTCACGCTTCGGCACCAACCGCAGTATCAATGCTTCACGCGGGAGTTTTGATGAAATTAGGAGGTTATGGTGTTTTCAGAATTGCAATGTTTTTATTGCCATTGGGTGCTATTGAATGGTCTTGGTTTTTCATCATCTTATCCGCAACGGGAGTAATTTATGGTGCGTTTGGCGCTTTAAAACAAACCGATTTAAAATACATCAATGCGTATTCCTCCGTGAGTCACTTGGGAATGGTGCTGTTCGCTTTACTGATGTTGAACAAAACTGCTTGGAATGGAGCTATTTTACAGTCGCTTTCACACGGATTTATGACAGCCTTGTTCTTCGCCTTAATCGGGATGATTTACGGAAGAACACACACCAGGGACATCACCAAATTAGGAGGTTTATTGAAAGTAATGCCGTTTATTTCCGTGATTTATGTTATTGCAGGATTAGCTTCCTTAGGTTTACCTGGATTTAGCGGTTTCATCGCCGAAATGAACATTTTTGTTGGTGCATTCCAACACGAAGAAATGTTTTATAGAGTGGCAACCGTAATTTCAGTATCGGCAATTGTGGTAACAGCGGTTTACATTCTTCGGGTTCTTGGAATCATGTTAATGGGACAGGTTAAAAACGAGGAATTTTTAGACTTGCCAAAGGCAACTTGGTTCGAAATCACGGGTATTTTGCTACTATTAATTCCAATGATTGGTATGGGCGTTGCCCCGCTTTGGTTAAGCGATATGACTATGGACAGTATTCAACCATTTATTCAAGGAGTATTAAATCATTTATAAAATAACAAAAATGGATTTGAACAGCATCATCGCAATGAGACAAGAAATTTTCCTGTTGGCAATACTATTATTGTTGATCGTGGGCGAAATTTTCATACATAAAGACAAAGAAGGAAGCATTGTACATTTGGCCTTGTTACTATTTGGTATTCACACCATTATAGGCTTTTTTGCCATTGAGGAAACCAGTTTGTTTGGAGGAATGTTTCGTACCAATAACCTGATTCACCTCTTTAAAAATGTGCTTAATGTAGGAGTATTAATAGTTCTACTTCAATCAGCCGATTGGATTCAGGAAAAAATGGTACCCTTAAATAAAGGAACCGAGTTCTTTATGTTGCTCTTTTCTTCCCTACTGGGAATGTATTTCATGATTTCGGCAGGCGATTTTCTGATGTTTTACATCGGATTGGAATTGTCAACATTGCCGGTGGCAGCTTTGGTAGCTTGGGAAACTTCCAAAAGAATTTCGAGTGAAGCGGGTGTTAAATTCATTCTTTCGGCAGGATTGGCATCGGGAGTTTCCTTATTTGGAATCTCATTATTGTATGCCGCAACGGGTTCGATTTATTTCAATGATGTCATTGCAGTTTTAACGTCAACTAACTTGACTATATTGGGTTCCATCTTGTTTTTTGTCGGATTGGCTTTCAAAATATCTTTGGTTCCATTCCACTTTTGGACTGCCGACGTTTATGAAGGAGCACCAATTGGAATTGCCTCCTATTTATCAGTAATATCTAAAGGAGCCGCCGTGTTTATTTTGATGATTTTAATGTTCACCGTTTTAAAACCATTGGTGCACATTTGGGAAAACATCATTTATGCGATAGCACTTGCCACTATGTTTATTGGTAATTTATTCGCTTTACGCCAACAAAACATGAAACGATTCTTGGCATTTTCCTCCATTGCACAAGCAGGTTTTATATTGTTGGGATTAATTTCTGGAACACAATTGGGAACAGCAACAGTCGTTTACTTTGTATTGGTTTATATATTCTCAAATTTGGCCGCTTTCGGCGTGGTGCAAGCCATTGCATCGCAAACGGGAAAAGAAAACAGGGACGATTATAATGGTTTGTACAGAACCAATCCCAACTTGAGTCTCGTGATGATGCTAGCTTTGTTCTCCTTGGCTGGAATACCACCGGTAGCAGGATTTTTTGGTAAATTTTTCCTTTTCGCGGCAGCGGCAAGCAAAGGCTATTATCTTTTGGTATTCTTAGCTGTTGTCAACGTAACCATTTCTCTTTACTATTATTTATTGGTGGTAAGAGCGATGTTCATCCGAAAAAGCGAAAATCCAATTCCATTTTTCAAGAGCAAGATTTATATGCGTTTGGGATTAATAATTACCGTTTTGGGTATTGTGGTTCTTGGATTATACAGTCCTTTATACGATTACATTTTTGAATTAAGCAACGTATTTAACAAATAAGGTTATGGCAACATTAGACGGAAAACATTCATTTGGAAGCATTGGAGAAACAAGAGTCACTTTTGTCGAAAAAGGCGTTGACGAAGACCGTAGGGATTTTTTGAAACAACTCTTGGAACACAATGGCTTAGAAGTTATAATTGATGACGAAACCAAAAAAGCAGAGGAAGATCCACAATTATATACCGTGGCCGTAACCGATATGGTTTTTAACCCAACCATCTGGATATTTAATCGAAGAATGAAAACGCTCGACGATCGAAAAGTAACCCAAGACTATTGGTTTCAAAGAACTGATGATACAAAGCCACAGTATTGGAAAAATTCTTAAAAATAAAAAACTTTTAATATTTTATCTTAACTTTATACTGCTAGTTCTCTTAACTTAACCGGGAATTAGCAGTGTTTTTTGTAAAAGATATAAAGCCAAATTATGAATTTATTTGAAGATTCAAATGATTGGACTGAGAAATTGGCACCAATACTAACCAAATACAAAGGAAGGAAACATCCATTGGAGTATCAGAATTTGTATCAGTTGCTGGTAATGGTCGTCCTTTCCGCCCAGGATTCCGATGCCAATATCAACAAAATTGCTCCGTCTTTGTTTGAAGTTTTTTCCAATATGGAAAGTCTATCCGTTTCGAATGTGGAAGCATTAATTCCTCCTATTTCTAAAGTCCAGAATTTTGGCACCAAAGCCAATTGGCTAATAGAAATTGCACAAACCATTCAAAAAGACGAAAATATTCCGCTTAGAATGGACGGTTTAACTGCCCTGAAAGGAATCGGTCGAAAATCTGCCAATGTGATTATGCGCGAAGCAAAAGTCCCAGTAGAAGGAATTATCGCCGATTTGCACGTAATTAGAGTGGCTCCCAGAATTGGCATAATCACTGAATCCAAAGACGGAATCAAAGTCGAAAAACAATTGATGCTAGTCTTGCCGAAAGAAATTTGGGGAGAAATTGGTATGGCAATTTCGTTTTTGGGAAGGGAAATTTGCAGACCCCAACCCAAATGTGAACTATGTCCTATTAATGGAATTTGCAAATATCATGGCAATTTAGGATAACACCTTCCAATTAAACCAAAGTTTTTACCGCTTCATACAAGATTTCGTTTTTAATTGGTTTGGATATATAATGATTCATTCCTATCTCCTTGACACGTTCTTTTGTTGTTTCCATCACGTCTGCGGTCACGGCAATAATAGGAATCGTGCGGTTATGTTCTCCCGCTTCACCATTTCGTATGGCAATAGAGGCTTCATATCCATCCATAACCGGCATTTGAAGATCCATCAAAATAATGTCAAATTGATTTGATTTAAGCGCATCCAAACCTTCCTGACCGTTATTGGCGAATATTACAGTTGTATTGAGCCATTTTTTGGTAATCATTTTAATCACCATCTGATTGATTGAATTATCTTCGACTACCAAAATAGATTTTCCTTTCAAATCATAAATAGAAGGTTCAGAAATGACTACCTCAATTTCCTGTTTTGGTGGTATATCAAAGTCAATCTCGATAGTACAAGTGGTTCCTTCATTGACACTACTATCCATCCTGATAGTACCGTTTTGCATATCCACCAAAGTCTTTACGATATAGAGACCAAGTCCAAGACCTCCAAATTTTCGTTTATTGTTAATATCATTTTGCGAAAATGAATCGAAAATACTACTCAATTTTTCTTTAGAAATTCCTATTCCTGTATCCGAAACCTTTAGTATCAAACTAACACGATTATCTGGTTTTACTTCGCAATCGACATCAAACTTGACAAATCCTTTAAAGGTAAATTTAACAGCATTATTTAACACGTTATTCAACACCTGCGCAAATCGAGATGGATCGCCAATTAATGAATCAGGAATGGCATCAGATTTTGAAAATTGAAATTCTAAGCCTTTGTTTTCCGCATTATTGCGTACGTTGTTTTTTATGCTTTTAAGAATATTAATTGGACTGAACAGCACTTCTTCCAATCTTAATTCTCCTTTCTCAATTTTAGAAAAATCAAGAATATCATTGACTGAACTCAACAAACTCTCGGAAGAATCTTTTATGATATCACAATTTTTCTTGATCTTTTTGTTATCCGTTTTGTTAAAAATAGAATCAGTCAAATTCAAGATGGCATTCAATGGTGTCCTCAATTCGTGACTGATATTTGATAAAAAATAGGACTTCAATTCATTCATTTCTTCCGAACGAGCCAAAGCCAAACGATTGAGCTCATTCTTTTCGTTTTTCAGATTTCGAATCAAATTAGCCATGGAAAGCGAAAGAAAGATAACTTCTAAACCAGTTCCCAATTTTGAACTATTTTGAGTAAAAAAGGTCACAGGTATCAATCCAAAATTGTATAGAATAAATATCCCAAAACCTAAAATTAAAAATAAAATACCCACAGAAAAATAAGGATCAACAGGCTTTCTTTTGTAATACAGATAAACTATGGAATAGACAATTAAAATTAAAAACAACAATGTCAGTACATTGACCAAAATATAGGAAAACAGCAAGACAGAAGGAATAAAAACCACACAGAATAACAATAAAAGCAATAATCCATACGCGAAGTTAAACAGAAAGTAAATTTTCTTGCTATTGGTTTTAATATTCAAAAACAACTCGCTATATTTTCCCGATAAAAAAACGGCAATTATAGCAATAAACAACAGTGAATGACCTGAAAACCAGCCGGCATAAGGGGTGATGTATTGAAAGAAAAAGCCGTCCAAAGAAAATTGCAGCAAGCCAACAAAAATAACATATAAGCTATAATACAAAAATATTTTTTCTCTTAAAGCAAAAAAGAAGAAGAAATAAATAATTGAAACAATGGCTAGAATACCATAAAAGAAGCCAAATATCAGTTGCTCCTTTGAAATTTGTTTTATAAAATTTTCGGAAGAATATAACTTTACAGGTATCTTGATTACTTCCCCATCACTTTTGAGATGTAAAAATAATTTTAAACTGGATTGAGGCGGTATTCCAAGTTTAAAAATGGTTTTACGATTATCAAAACTTCGCTGCGAATAGGGTATATTATCGCCACTAACTTGTTTGCTAATGCTACCAGAAGCAACGTCAATCAAATAAAGCTCAACTAAATCAGTAACGGGACGAGCTGTTTCTAAGTAATAGACTAATGACCTATCAGTTGGATTTGTAAGTTCTGTAAGTGTCCAGAAATTATTTTGCGTAAAGCCTAAATCATCATTTTCAGTCTTTAATTTTATAGGTTTTAAGGTATTGTAATTAGCCTTTACAAAATTGATCTCAAAATTTCTTTGACCAACATCCGCAATTGTAGTGTAAGGATGTAATGAAATTTCATCAATTACAATGTCCTTTTTAAAAACATACTGTGAATATCCAGCAGTAAAAAAAAACGTAAAAAATAACACTTTCAAAGTGAAGGAAAACAGGAACTTTTTTATTCGAATCATACTCAATTAAGTTACAACAATAGAAATAATTACGTGAAAAAGTTGTTTTTAGTTTTCTATTTATTTTTTTAAAACGATATATAAAAGTAAAAATAACGCAAACCATCCCAAATAACAAAGGGTAATTTATAAAATCGTTGAAAGACACCATAAACAAAAAAAAAATCACTAATCCAAAGGAGATTACTCTTCAAATTTTAAGACTCCACAGGTTTTGTAATTTAACCGATTAATCATCGATTTTCTTAAAAACCTATAAAAACCAAAAAACCCCGTTTCGTTAGAAACAGGGTTTTTCAAAAGAAAGGCGACGACATACTCTCCCACATAACTGCAGTACCATCTGCGCAGGCGGGCTTAACTACTCTGTTCGGGATGGGAAGAGGTGAGCCCCGCCGCAATAACCACCTTAAGGTCGTTTTGCAATGGGTATTCCGACTGTATCGGAACAACATTACACAATATCTTAACATACTGAGATAAAGAAATTTATTTTATTTACTATTTTAGAAAGTTTCTCCCCGAGCCTTGCGACTCGGGAAAAGGTGTACATAAGCTTACGGATTATTAGTACTACTCGACTATGACATTACTGCCTTTACATCTATAGCCTATCAACGTGGTCATCTCCCACGATCCTTAAAAGAAATCTCATCTTGTGGTGGGTTTCGCGCTTATATGCTTTCAGCGCTTATCCCTTCCAAACGTAGCTACTCTGCGGTGCTCCTGGCGGAACAACAGATACACTAGAGGTTTGTCCAATTCGGTCCTCTCGTACTAGAATCAGATCCACTCAAATTTCTTGCGCCCACAGTAGATAGAGACCGAAC
>JACMLU010000008.1 GCA_014379405.1 Flavobacterium sp.
CATTTCAATTATGAAGTATATCGGCAATAATTTTAAAACGGCTTATACAATTCCCCAACTGCAAAGCCTCGGCCCGTTGTACGCAACCCTACCAAAAACTCCGTTCACTTTCAAGTAATAGGACTTTCGAAACCAAGTCTCTAAAGCACATTAATGCGTATGAACAATTAATAAAATCGAATGTGCAAGATGTCAATAAAAAATAAAGAGAATTTAGGCAGTGGTCTTTTCAACTAATTGGTCAATAGAGATTTCTTTGTGGCTTAAATAAATGGGATTATGAAAATCTTCTAGTTTTTTAAGTAGCGTATGCAAATGTTTTTTTTCATCAATTGTTAAGTTGCCAGATACAATTATTGCTACTTTGTTCATTTGTTCGATAGTAGCAAAAAACAACGCCTTGCCCTTATCTGTTAAAAAAACTCTTTTGCTTCTTTTGTCTATTTCATCGTTTCTTTCATCTACCAATCCGTGTTTGAGTAGTCTTTTTATAACTTCTAATCCTGTAGGTTTTTCGTGTACATTTTTTTCAATGAGTTGTATTTTTGTCATACTTTCCACATCCATTAAAGTGTACAGATAGGTAAAGTCTTCGCTTACCAGTTGTGGGAAATTTATCAAACCCTTTTTTATAAGTAATCTTGAATATCTGTTTAAACAAATCACCAAGGTGCTAATCTCTACTTCTAAAGCATAGTTGCCTATATTTTCGGTAAGGGGCGAAATTTCTGCTTCCTCCTTTTGATATGCCTGTTCATTTAGCCAATTTGCAAAGTCGGTGGTACTACTTTTTTTATTAGTACCAGCCGATAATTGATACGTTTTATAGGCTTCGATAATATTTGTGAGTAAATCCAAGTCCATATTTCTTTATAAAATGTAGGACAATAATACGCTATATTTTAGAATAATAGGCTTAAAATGTTTGTTTTATTTTAATTATGGAACTATATTTGCCAAAAAATAAAATAATGGGACTATATCAATCTAAATTAAAGCTGTTTTTACTTTTCAGTTTACCACTTTTTATTTTCACTCCAAAAGCTTTCTCACAAAACAATGGAAGCATTTCGGGCAAAGTAATCGACAAATTAACCCAACAACCTCTGCCGAACGCAAATGTAATTTTAGAAGGTACTAATAAAGGCACAGTAGCTGATTCAAATGGTATATTCAGAATTATGGATATAGCCTTAAAAACATACAATATTACTTTTACAAGCATTGGTTACAAATCGGAAACACTTTATAACATTACTATAAATGCAGGCAATGAAAATAATGTAACCATAGAGTTAGAGCCCAACGCAAGTGCATTAACGGAAGTTGTAGTAAAAGCAAACAAACGTACTGCCCGTGCAGCAACATTAGAAACACCATTAAGTGTGCAACGACTGACAACTGAAGAAATAAAAGCCAACCCAGGCGGCAATTTTGACATTAGCAAGGTAATTCAAAGTTTGCCGGGTGTGGGTGGTGGTGTTGGCGGTGGTGGCTTTAGAAACGATATTATTATTCGTGGAGGTGGTCCCGG
>JACMLU010000009.1 GCA_014379405.1 Flavobacterium sp.
AAACTCTAAATCAACACCGTTTTCCATATTGATTCTGTAAATTTGATTTTCCATTTTTATTTTTATTTTAAATTAATATTTTGTTTTCTCGACACGCCCAGCGCATAACAGCGGTTACATTTCAGCAGCCGAAATCTCGTAACCGCATAGGCTGCCGAAACTGTAGCCGCAAGCGTTAGGGATAACCGCCTATTGGAGTAGATTAGGATTGTCATAAATATTCCCAACCACAGTATTTAAGTTTCCAAGACTATCGGAAAGAGATACATTTCTACTTTCTTCATCAACGTATTTACAATACCAAGATGATTCATTTTCATTCCAATAAACAACTTGAAGTAGTTTTGTATCGCAATTTTCAATTATATCATTTTCATAAACTTCATTTCCGTCTATTTGTGAATCTTCTTTTCCAGTAAATCTATCGCAAGAAATAACTTCCCATTGCTTATCAATTCCATATCGAACAAGCCCACTTTTTTCGTCTAATAATGAAATAAAAAAAGTATCTACATCACCTTTTTTATAAGTTCCCCAATTGTCTATGATTAATTTTAATCTGAATCTAAATTTAATTTCCATTTTTATAATTGTTATTTGATTAGTATTTCGTGGTATATCCCTAACATACGCTTGTAGCTATATGCTAGAAACTCCCTGCTCTTATTCACGATTGCGGTGGCATACAGCCACAAGCTAGACCGTTATCGTTCAGCTTGGTTGGAATGGCTAAAGATTGAGAATTACAAAATCAGTTTTATCTTTGTTCCATTCATCTTCTACTTTTTTTCTTAAAGCCCTATATCTATCATTGATATTTGCTTTTTCCCTATCATACATATTGTATTCTTCATCTTCTGTGATATTTATTTGTCTTTCTCCAATAAGATGAATTATAAATCCGTGTTTTCTTCGTCCTGCTTCGGTAATTTGTACAATTTCTTTTGTTTCGACTTCTTTGTGTTGAATGTAAATTTTCATATTCTGTGGTGTTAAAAAGCCGAAACGATAACATATGATATAAGAGATTTTCGGCTTGGTTTATAAATTTAATTTTTGGGTTTGTACTTTTTTAATTTGGTCTTGAACTGAAAGGTTCGGGATTTATCCTGCCGAAAATCCTCTCATATCATCGACCGTTATGAGTAAGCTATTGCTCAACGTGATTTGAAAATTCACTTGAATAATTTAAATCACGAACCAGAATACCTCCTTGATTATGTAAATATTTAAAATCAATTTCACATTTTATAAATTGCCCCATTCCTTCGTTATCGTATCCAGTAATTATATGATTCTTCAAAACCATCATAATTGCATTTGCTAATTCATTTTCTAATTTTTCTTTATCCATAACTTTGTAAATATGTAGCCTACTCATAACAATTTCTTTGCGATGATTTTCGGCTTTTGGTTTAACTTAATTGTTCGTTTGTACTAGGTTTTCTTGGGTCTTAATCCGAAGCTTGGTTTTGTGCCACTCCGAAAAACCTCGCAAAGAATAAACGTTGGCAGTAATGCTATCCGTAGACAACAACACCATTCTCTTTTCCGAGCTCAAAAGTTTCTAACCATAAATCATATTGGTCTAATACAAAATCTCCTAAATCTTTATACAATTCAAAAAATTTAGTGTGATAAATTAAAAAATCTTTGTGTAGTTCCCTTGAAGTTTCAAAATCCATACACCCTTCGTTGTCGGCAAATTCAAAAAATTCAAAGAATGGAGTTTCAGAATTAATTTTAGATTTTTCTCCTAACCACTCGTCTTTTTCATAACCTAACATTTCGCAAAGTAATCTTCTAAAATCATTATGATAAGAGCAAGAATAAGATATTGTTCTTGTCATTTTTTCTGCCTTATAAAGCCCTCCGATTACTAGATTTTTAATTCTGTCATTCCATTCTTCAGTAACTACACACGCTTCAAAATCGTAATTGTCTTCATCTTCTGTTTTGGTGTAATTTTGATAAATTTTAACGCTTAATCCCATAGTTTTATATTTTATTTGTTAATTAATAATTTGCACGTAAAAAGCACTACTGCCAACAATCGCTTTGCAAGATTGCGAAATATGTAGTAGCATCACGTTTGCGGTTCGCATTCAAATTTATCGGTAGCCGAAAATATCCAGTCACGAAATTCGCAACCTCGCAAAGCGAAACCGTTATGAGTAAGCTTACCATAGCAACTGCATAAAGTCGTCTACACTCATATCATTATATCTGTTTTCATCATCAGAATAATCGATTTTTACATTTACATTCCATATAGTGAAATAAACGGTATAAAGATTTTCTCCAACAAATGCAGAAACATTTCTGTAATAATCCCAACCATCACCATCTTTTTTTTCTCCTTCATATTCATCAATATTTTCGGCTTTATTATCTTTCAGCCATTGAATAAATTTATTTTTAGCTGAATTAATCGGTCTTGCTATTTTTTTAATTCCCATTTCAGTTAGTGTTAAAAAAGCCTACTCATAACAATCGCTACATTTCAGCTTTTGCATTTGGCATTGGGTTAATATTGTTTTTTGTCTGTTATTATTTGTGTTCATCCGAAATACAGCAAATACTTGGTCGGTACATAGCAAGGCTGCGGCCGTTACGGTTTGAAATACGCTTGGAATCTTACTAGTTCAGGATATTCTGGGGAACGAATTAATCCATCACCGTAGCCGGCTAATGATTCGGCTCCGCCCTCGTCGAGAACTACTTTAGAGTCGATTTCTTTTGGTACACGGAAACAGATTTGGACTGGGAAATTATAATTTTTCATAACTCCATTTAAATCCAAAACTAAGATTACATCTACCGGTTGCAGATGCAGATATTCCACTTTGTCTAAAACCATTTATTTTAGCTGCTTCACATGAGCTTTCATATTCTTTAATGAAATTGTTATTTATATCATATTGGTAAACAGTTTTTGACCTAAAGTGTTCTTTACCTTTTTTTCCTAGCCAGGGCCGTGGATTTAATCTTCCCAATTCTCTATAAGCGTGTTTATTATTTTCAGAAGGAGTACACCACTCTAGGTTTTCGACACGATTATCATCAACTTTACCGTTTAAATGATTAACTTGGGATTTGTTCTCTGGATTTTGGATGAACGCAATAGCAACTAGTCTCTGAATACTAATATATTTTGTTTTATAGTTTTTTGATAAAGCTGCATTTTTATATCCTCTATCATTTTTTCCCTGTTGCATTATACGTTCTTTTATTGGTATTTTACCTCCATTTTTTCCGTTTACAAAACGTGATAACGATTTAACATTTCCACGATTACTAATTTGATAATAACCTTCGTAATCAGTTATATCTTTCCAGATTTCTTTCTTTGAATTTCCCATTTTAATAAAGATTAGAAGTTGATTCATGAAGTCGTAATACCTTAGATTTTTCGCCTTTGTTTTTAAAAATAAAATCTCTCGCTTGTTGTTCGGACAAGTGACTATTTATAGCGCCTTCTTGATATGTAAATTCGCCTTTTGCTTTTTTAGTTTCAATACTTTTAAAGATTGTTTCTTCGTTGTAATTAGATTCAATAGCGTACAAATCATAATCTTTTGCGGTAACACCTTCAAGGTGTGATGTGTCTGTACAGTGGATTATTTTAGTGTCGTCTTTAAAAATTCTATAACCAAAATTTTTAACATCGTGATAAAGTGTAATTGGAGAAACTTTAAACTGGCTATAATCATAAACTTTTCCCGCTTCCAGAATATCCACGTTTTTTATTCCTAGTAGAAATTCAGCTAAAAACTCCCCACAAGCAAATCGCAATGTGGGGCGCTCAAAAGCTAATTTTTTGATAGTTGAAATATTCAAGTGATCTCCGTGGCAATGCGTTAAAAGCACTATTTGTAAATTGTTTTGATATGATTTGATTTTAGAATACGGCAAACCCATATCTACAGCTATACTATTGTGATAAATCACACAGTTTCCAGAAGATCCACTTGACAAAACACTATACATTATATTTCTACTTTTTCAGTTTCTAATTCCGGTTCGTTTTGAACGATTACTGCTTCTTCAATATCTCCAGTACGTCCATTACTTTTAGTTGGTTCAGACTCATTATCATCGTCATTTGCGAAAGCTTTTACCATTTCTGTAGATAAAACTCCGTAGGTTCCAAGCAATCCTTTAAGCACTGTTTTTATTGCCATTTTCGGACGTGCATCAGGATCACTCCATTTGCTTACTCGTTTTGAGTACTGTTTGTCGGCAGCATACATTTTACTAAAACGCATTGCGTGTTTTTCAATTTCAGCTTCGGTCATATAGAGAGAGGCTCTAAAACCATTATTTAGTTCAAGGCAAGCCATATAACCAATAATTTTTGCGTCTTCGTTTTCTCCTAAAAATTTAATTTCTCCGGTGAATTTGTTTCTAGAAATTTCTCCCTCTCGGACTTCGGTAGCGTTTAGAAATTTATATTGTCCAGAACGCAAGGCTAATTGAATTAATCCTTTATATCCAATCTGGAAGGAAGGAACTCCTTTGTATGGAATAATATAAGCATAGCCTAAATTCTTGTTTAAAGGAAGATTTAAAGCTGTGGCATTCATAGCACACATCATTAACTTGTTTGGCTCGCATAATGCAAGATTGGCATCACCATCACACAATGCGAGTAGATTGCTTACAAACTCTTTTCTGTTTTCCTTGAGATTATCTTCAAGGAATTTCTGTGTATTTGGGAAGTTTAAAAAATTCCCGATACTTATTTTTTTTGGTTCTTGTACTGCTAAATTTTCCATTTTGTTTTATTTTAAATAATTAATTTCACACATTATTTTTCTTGCTTCTTGAGCCAGAATGCTTCCACTTTCCAAAATATCTTCTTGGTTTTTATCAATGGAATTAAAAGCGTTTATCAAAACTTGTCGCTTATAGGTCAGTTCACTTATTTTAGCTTCCAAATACCTTGAAGCTTTGTCTAAATCCTGTCTTTGTTCAGGTAAAGACATTGGGAGTAAAGGCATAACTAAATGTTTTTATAAGTGATGTTGTTTTCTTTCATATAGGCACCCAATGCTCTCAATTGGGTCATTGTGGCTGTGACTTCAAAAGAGGCTTTTTTCAAAGGTTCCACTTCTTTCACCGCTTCGACTTTTGGAGCCAAAACAGGTGCAGCAACTGGAGCCAGTGCGGGAACAGTTACAGGGCTTTCCATCGTTGCCACTTTATTACCGTTAACTGGTGGTTTGGCAGCCAATTCTTTTGCTTTAACATCCTTGATTTTCGCTTCGCAATCGTGGTATTTTTCCGTGAACTTATCTTTAGAAAGGTTATTGATTTCTGACAAAGTCACATAAACATCGGCATTGAATTCGTATGCGTTTGTGATTTCCACATACTGCATTCCCAATTTTTCAAGGAAATTGATTCGGTTTACTCTTTGTTCCGCTTTGAGTCTTTCTTCCTCTTTTTTCTCGTTTTCTTTGCGGGTTTTTACCGTGGTGATGGCATTAGAAACATTTAGCGATAATTTGTACTCTACCAATATTTCCGCTTCAAAATCGGTTGATTTTATAAGGCTTAAATCATCTACTACCTTTGTGATATAATCGTTAATCTGTTCTTTATATTTCTTTTCGGTTGTAGAAAGATTGATTTCGATTCTTAATTTTTCGAACGGGATGAAATCTATTTTTTCCGAAACACATAATTCTTTGAAATAAACTTCAACAGCTGCTTTTTTTTCTGATTTTACTTTATCTTCCACAAAGGCGATTTTATCTTTAAGCAAGTCGATGGCTAATTTGTATTTTTCTGAAATTTCGACTTTGTAAATTGTCTCAAATTCATTGTAAGGATTGTTAACGCCTTCTTTTATGAATTTGCGTTGGGTTTCAAAATCTGTCAATTCTTTGTTTAGTTCGGCCCGTAAATCTTTTAATGATTTAACGGTTTCGACTGTGGCAATTTGCTTGTCTATTTCAAGCTCTTCAATTCGTTTTGAAACTGCTTTTCCGGCTTCTTGAAGTTTGTGGGCTATTACAGGAGATTGTACTAATTTAATTTCGTTTTCTGTTATGTTTACGCTGTCGGCCATTGTTTTATTTTTTTAAGATCGGTTGAATGATAGGTTTGTTGGTACTTTTCGACAATTATTTCGTTGGCTTCTTTCACGCATTCTTCGTCGGTGAAATAGAAAGTTTTCTTATCGGTGTCGATAAATATTCTATCGGCCAATTCGTCTGGAGAAACGCATTCGTCCAATTCTTCGAAACCTTGTTCTATTAATTCTGTTTCAATTTGGTTTAATTTTTCAGAGGCAACGTAAAATCTATTATTGTTCATTGTTGATGTATTTTTTATAGTTAGTTTCAGAAAACAACCAGCATCTTCCAACTCTGGTTCCAATTATTAGTCCTTCTCTTCTATGTACATAAATCGTCTGGACGGTAACTCTAGCCATTTTGGCGACTTCGTTTACGGTGTATTGTCGTTCTTGGTTAGGAGGAGGGTTGCTTTCTTCTTTCTTTTTTTTGTTCTGAATGAATGCTACTTTTTCAGCAATAACATCCAAGTTCTCGGGCGATAATTTTAGAATTACTTCCATATTGTGCTAATTGATTAATGGGTTGGTTAAAAATTTCATTTCTTGGGTCCTCGAAGCTCGTTGCCTCGATGGTATTGTCTCCGTTGTTTAGGATGTTGTCCAGCAGTAGGAAATTGTATTTTCGGAATAGTTGGATCGTATTCATCAGGCGGATTGTTATTATTTATATTTTAAACATAATAAATTTATATCGTATAGAGCAATTTAATTCCAGGACCGTTGCCAGTATATTTTTTTAAATGCTTTTTGAATTTAAAATTGTAAATGGATTTGAAAACAAAACTAACGCTATAATAGTGGGTAAAAACCAATTAAGATGTATTTGATAGTTTTTAACTGATTAAAATTGTTTATATTTGTTTTCATTGGTGCAAATATATAACCTTTTTTCTATTTTCAAAAAAAATATAACCTTTTTTCTATTTATTTTATGAAGGCAATCGAACGATTAAACCGATTTATTGATTATAAAGGAGTTAAGCCAGCCGTTTTTGAAAGAGAAGTAGGGCTTTCGAATGGTTATATAGGCAAGCAATTGAAAAGGAATGCCGATTTAGGCGAAGGAATTTTAATAAAAATATTAGAAAATTGTCCTGAAATCAATCCGGAATGGCTATTGACAGGAAAAGGAGAAATGCTAAAAGAGGCCGCAGATAATTATAACAAAGAATTGCCTGCTCCTGATTTGCTAAACGAGCCAAGAGATAGTTTTTTAATAAAATATGTTCGTTCCTTAGAAACAAATCTGGAGTTAATGCGTCAAGAAATCGAGCGATTAAAAAAACAGTAAAGTTTTAAAGCGTTTAGCGCTAGAAAAATAGATATGTATTTAAGGTGTAATTTTATAAAATAAAACATTTTTTTATAGGTATTGGGGTTTGTTTTGCGCTAAAGTTAAATAAAGATTAATGTAACTTTTACGGAAAACCTCATTTTTTAAGAAGTAAAATATAATCCACTGACCGTCAGCGGAGTTGGTGTTTGTTTTTTGTATTAAAATTGAAATAAATTTAGAATTATGAGAAAATTATTATTTTTAGGATTTTTATTTTCAATCGGCTACTCTTGTTCGAGTCCAGATAAAGTTGATCTAAATCCGAGCAGTTATAACGTAGAGTTGGCTACTATTTGTCCTAGTGCTTCACGAACCTCTTATTGCGTGACAAAAGCTGTGTATGAGCAAATATTAACCGAAATGAAAAATAATCCAAATCAGGGCTGTGTTTATACTCAAATAAACACACTTAGTGACGGCGTTAAAAAAGGATATATTTTTAGTGCGGGAGTGGGGTGTAATTAAAAAACAACAAATATTACAATAGTTTTTAGTTGTTTTTGCTAGGAAGATGTCGTGTGAATTGTCGTGTGAAAATAAAAACGTAAATTAAAAAACCCCAGTGTTTTCTGGGGTTTACAAAGGTTTTAAATTTTAAAAAGTGACCACGGCGGGATTTGAACCCGCACGCCCTTGCGAGCACCAGCCCCTCAAGCTGGCAAGTCTACCGTTTCTCCACGTGGCCTAAAAAAGAAAAGGTCATTCGCCGTGGCGAACAACCTTTAGTGACCCGACTGGGGCTCGAACCCAGGACCCCATCATTAAAAGTGATGTGCTCTACCAACTGAGCTATCGAGTCAATGCTTCAAGAAACTTATGTGTTGATCACAAATTTGTGACCCGACTGGGGCTCGAACCCAGGACCCCATCATTAAAAGTGATGTGCTCTACCAACTGAGCTATCGAGTCATATTCGTTTCTTGAATGCGGGTGCAAATATATGATGTTATTTTTAATTTTTCAAAGGTATTTTATTATAAATTTGTCTTTTTTTAACAAAACCCTTTAACGCCTTAGTATCTAAGGTTTTATTCAAATGAGAAAAATAATTTTATTAGGTTATATGGGTTGTGGGAAGTCCACAATTGCCAATAGATTGTCAAAAACAACCAATATTCCATTCGTGGATTTGGATAAAATCATCGAAGAAAAGACAAATTTGACCATAAATCAAATTTTCGAAGAGCAAGGCGAAATCCATTTTAGAAAGCTAGAACACGATGTTTTTGTTGAATTATTGAATTCACCCGAAAATTTAATAATAGGCTTGGGAGGCGGAACTCCTTGTTACGCCAATAACCATGAATTATTGAAAGGTGACAATGTTTTTTCCATTTATTTAAAAGCTTCGATTGAAACCTTGTTTGACAGATTGGTTACCAATAAAAGCAAACGTCCTCTCATTGCCGACAAAAGCGAAGAAGAAATGAAGGAATTTATAGCCAAGCATCTTTTTGACCGTAGTTTCTACTACAACCACGCACAACATAAAGTAGTGGTCGATGAAAAAACAGTTGAAGAAACAGTTGCCGATATTCTGAATATTCTAGCTTAAATAAGCATAACTATCTCCGTTTTCATCAAAAACAACTTGAACATGCTCCAAGGAAGAAGTTGAAAGAGAAATTCCTTTAAAATCTGCTTTTACAGGGTATTTTTTGTGATTTCGATCTACTAATACCGCCGTCTTGAATTTTGTAAGAGGAACGTCCAGAAAGTGTCTTACGGCATAAATCAAGGTGGTTCCGGAATTCAAGACATCATCAACCAACACCAAGCCTTTATTGGCATACTCTTCTTTGGACAAAGAGGTATTTACGGCCAATTCGGGATTTTGTTTGTTAATTCGAACTTCGCATAACGAAACTTTCAAGGTAGAAATGACATTCAAGGCTTCAGCAATTTTTTCAGCAAAAACATATCCATTGGAAGCAATTCCTGCAATGACAATCTCTTCTTCATCTACGAATGTTTCATAGATTTGGTAAGCAATTCTTTTTATGGTGTGTTCAATTTCTTGATTCGACAAAATGATATTTTTGTTCATTAGTGTAATTTTATATTTTTAGATTGTTATTGAAATTGCCATTGTTTATTTATTCTTCCGTTTCTACTTCATTGCCAAAATCGTCAATATCACGTCGGTCTTTTTTGGTTGGTCGTCCAGTTCCATTTTTCCGATAATGTTCTTTGGACAATTTCAACAATTCCAAATGCTGATAGGCTTCTGCCGGGGTTTCGTTTTTTCGATACATATCAACCAATTTTGCCCCTACCCGATTCTCTGGAATATCCAAAACGGTTATGATTTGCGTGATTTGGTCTTTCCTGAAAGTGATTTTATCGGTCGGAAAAACCTCCTTCGAAGGTTTGACCACTTGACCATTTACGGTGACATGGTTTTTTTTGCAGGCTTCGGTTACCATATTACGCGTCTTGTAATATCGCACACACCATAAATATTTATCTATTCTCATAAAATTTCCAAAATCGAAGTTAAATTGTTTACAAAAATAAATCAAAATTGTATCTTGCGGGCTCAAAAATCAACTATAATGAACAAATTTAAGTTTTATTTTATTCTATTAATTACAACCATCACTATATTTTCGTGTTCAAAGAATGATGATTCCGCTACCGTTGAACCACTGAGAGATTTTCAGACACAATACAACACTGAAATTAAAATTATTGAAGATTACTTAAAAACAAATTATATCACTGTTAAAAATGCTCCAGGGCAAACCAGTGACCAAGACGTCGTGATATCAAAAATAACGGATGCCGCAACACAGCCTTCCATTATGTCTTATAAGAGTAATGATTATGCAGGAAGCACCGTTTTTCCTCAACTCAAAAGTAAAATTGTAAAGCTGCACAATATTGAATATACACTGTATTATTTAGTTTTAAGAGAAGGTAAAAAAGATGCCGTTACAGGTCTTGGAGGTGTATCGCCTTGTAATGTTGATGGTGTTTTAACTTCTTATAAAGGAACTTATTTATCAGAATCAACAGCAACAACACCTTCAACGATTACTGCTACTCAATTTGAAGAAGCTGTATTACCTAGTGACTTTTTTAGTTTATTTAGCACCATTACAGGATGGGGCGAAACTTTTCCTCAATTTAAAACAGGAAGTTACACTTCCAATTCAAATGGAACCATTACCTATACTGATTTTGGATCAGGCGTAATGTTTTTGCCTTCTGGATTAGCCTATTATGCTTCGGGTTCGTTTGCCATTCCAGCTTACTCGCCATTGGTTTTTAGTTTTAAATTATACGACATTCAAAGGTTAGACCAGGACAGTGACGGCATTCCATCCTATCTGGAAGACGCAAGCCCTGCCGATGGTTATATGAGAATTTTAGCTACTGGAGTTGATAATCCTGATGATACCGATAAAGATGGTATTCCTGACTTCTACGATGTAGACGATGACGGAGATAATTATACTACAAAATTAGAAATTAAAAATCCAGCAACAGGATTGCCTTATCCATTTGCAAATATTCCGACCTGCACTTCAGGAAAGAAAATTCACTTGGACGGCACACCAACTTGCCACCCTTAAATTATTTAAACTAAAGCACAAAAATCCCGTTTCATAAAAATTGTGAAACGGGATTTTTTGGTTTAATGAATTATCAACTTCCTTATTTTGAAATCTTATTTTGTAAACTACCCCAACCACCGCCGTTATAAACTCGAGTATAACCATTGGATTGCAAGATACTTTTTGCCGAGGCGCTTCGCATTCCCGAAGCACAACAAGTGATAATAGGTTGATTTTTATCTTTCAGTTTAGATATATTGTTTCTTAAAGTATCTACCGAAATATTGACAGAGCCCTTGATATGTCCGCCTGCAAACTCCCCTTTTGAACGAACATCCAAAATTAGAGCACCTTCTTTGACTAATTCTCCGTAGTTAACTCCCGGACCAAAACCGAATATTTTTTTGAGTGTGTTTATCATTTATATTTAATTGCTTAGAGATTTATAATAATTTACTGTTAGCCAAGAACCACCATTGTAGCTTTCGATTCCTTGTTGCGAAAGAAAATCTTGTGCTTGACTGCTTCGCATTCCGGAGGCACAACAAAGGATTAGCGGTGCTTTGAGATTTTTCAATTCTTCTATTCTTTCCGGAATTTCATTCAAGGGAATATTGATGGAACCCGCCACGTTGCCTCCCAAAAACTCGCCATAAGAGCGCACATCCACGATGGTGCCTTGATTTTCTGCAATGATTTTTTCTATGTCCATTTTTTTTGCTTGTAAACCCATCTTGATTGAATTCAAGATTTGAATTATTTTAGGCAAAAGTAATGTAGTGACAATGGATGTACGGTAACTTTAGTTACACAAAGTGAATTTTTGTTTTGTTTTAAGAAGATGACATAAAAAAATCCGAAGCCAAAAGACTTCGGATAGTTGAGTTAGATTCGAGAACTATTTCCTATTAAGCCTTCTCCTTCACAAACCCTTCAATCACTTTTTGATAATAGTCAAAAGTAGTTTTGGCAATGGATTCCCAACTGAATATTTTCAAAACACGCTCTCTTCCTGCTTTTCCCATTCGGGTGGCCAAGGCTTCGTCTTCCAACAAAATATTTACTTTAGCGGCAAAAGCTTTTTGGAATGCTTCAGGATCGGCTGGATTGAAATCAGTTCTAGAAACGCTTTGTAACGGTACCAAATAACCTGATTCGCCTTCGACAATAATCTCTGGAATTCCGCCTACGTGGCTTCCTACCACCGGCGTTTCACAAGACATCGCTTCAAGATTGATGATACCAAAAGGTTCGTATAATGATGGACAAGCAAACACGCGGGCGTGACTGTACAATACTTTTACTTTGTCGCGGGGCAGCATTTCAGAGATTAAAATCACTCCTTCACGCTCTTTGCACAAATCGGCAATCAAGGCTTCGGTTTCCTCGGCAATTTCTTTGGTATCTGGCGCTCCAGCACAAAGCACGATTTGGCAATCCTTGTTGAAATGTTTGGCAGCGGCAATCAATTGGGAAATTCCCTTTTGACGGGTGATTCGACCCACGAAAAGAACAAAAGGAATCTTTGGGCCAATACCGTATTCTAAAAGTAATTTTTCGTCAAATGTCGGTTTGTAAAATTCTGGATCAATTCCGTTGTGGATTACAGTCACTTTTTCGGGATTGACACCGTAAGCTTCTACAACATCGTCTTTCATTTGTTTGCTCACTGCAATGATCCCGTCGGCGGTATTGTAAGCACTATTTTCGATCCAACGCGAAAGAAAATAACCGTTACCCAATTGTTCTACTTTCCACGGACGGTGCGTTTCCAAACTGTGCGTCGTTAGAATTAAAGGAGATTGTAGCAATTCGCGAGTCATAATTCCGGCGAGATGCGTGTACCAAGTGTGGCAATGAATCACGTCAGCTTCGGGTGTGGCTTGCGACATTTCGACATTTCGACTCATATTGTGAAACATCTTGATATGCGGATTGCTGTCATCGACCATTTTCGTCAGCGAAGAGTTGATTCCTTCTACGTGCATACTTTCGGTATTCACGGATTGGTCTCCGAAACAACGTACTTCAACTTGTGCTAATTTGGCCAATTCTTGACTTAAAAAATCGATGTGTACGCCAGCTCCACCATAAATATTAGGTGGAAATTCATTGGTAAAAAGTGCTATTTTCATCTTTAAATATTTTTATTTTAGGAATATGATTTAGGATGTCCAAAAAGTATAACTTTTAGAATAGGAATCCAATTTTAATGTGCGAATATACTTTGCCAATTTCTGGCGAATACATTGCGGTTAACTCCATTGGCAAAAAGCCCAAATTATAACCTAATCCCAACGAAAAACCATTGATTGATTTTACATTATTTGAATCCCAGGCTTTGGTCAAGGTACTGAAATTATACATTCCTGTATTGGCTCTACCCATAAGAAACAAACTGCCGGCAAAATTATATTGCATTCCCAACATTCCTGAAGCCGTTGAACTGGAATTGATTTGCTGTTCGTTGAGTCCGGCAAAAACAATTTGTTGCCTGAATAATTGTTGAATTCCACCCATATAAAAATTATCAATTATAAATCCTTGGGAACGAAGACAAACTGCCGACTGCAAGGTATAAAACAAAGTCCATTTTTTATCCAAAGGGTGAAATTGGGTGAAATTAATCATAAACTTGTAATAATTATCTACATTATTGAGTGAACTTGAAATATCTTGGGCTGGACTGCCATCGGCTGGAGAATAAACAATTTGCGCTTTTCTATTGAATACAACACCAGCTTGGGTTGAAAACACATACCCTCGAGTTGGAAAATTAGGTCGATCGGTTGTTATGGATTCAGACAATAAGTACCCATAATAATTACTTATATATCCATCATAAGAATCATCACTGACTACATCGGGCGAAAATCTATTTTTCTGGTAGCTAATTCCTGCCGTCAAATTCCAATCGTTATCAATAACCCTTGTATAATTCAAATCCAATTGAGAATATTTAACACCATAAACATACAGTTTTTGGCTACCGTCATATCGGTTCAAAGGGAGGTTTTGCCTTTCCCAAGTGAGGTCAAAATAATTATTTGCCTTAGGTCCAAATATCTGTCTATGTTCTAACAATGTCCTGAAATTTTCGCCAAGGGCAAATTTTGCCATAGTACGCGATTTTTTAAGCAACAAATCTCTCATAGTAACATTGAATAATATTGCTGGGCCAGTAAACGAATGAAATGACAATCCAAATTTTAATTGCGTTAACAATTTCTCATGCACTTTACATATTAATTTAGCGTGTCCTTCGGTGGTTGGTTCTAATGAATAGTAAATGTTTTCATAATAACGGCTTGAAAAAGCTTTTCTGAAACCATTGTTTATTTGTTTAGCCGTATAGGCGTTTCCTGTTTTTAATTGAAGTTTTTCCAACAACAAACTTTTGCTTGTTTTTTCAATACCTACAAAACTAATTTCATCAATTATGATGTTGTCCACTTTTGGCAAGCGGTTATTTGCATCATATACTATTGGATATTTCGCATTTAAAGAATCGGCAAGATGCTTGAAATAAGGATAATACATTTTTCCAATTTTATCACCAATATCCATAATAGAATCAGTGGAATCAAAACTACCTGCACTGTATTTCTCCAATGCTGGTTCAATCACGAGATTACAAAGCTTTTTTTCTTCAACCAAATCATCGGCATCGCGATATTGTGTAATTTGGTAAAAAACATCCAACACATTGTTTAATTTAGAAATGTCTGGAAGACCCGTAAAAAGGTTTACACCAATGACGACATCAGCTCCCATTTCTTTAACATCTTTTACTGGAAAATTTCTGACGATCCCTCCATCTACCAACTTCGTTTTTTCATAATCAACAGCGGTAAAAACGCTTGGTATCGCCATACTCGAACGCACAGCGGTAACTATATCTCCTTTCGAAAGCACAACAGGCCTACCATTAGACAAATCAACGGCAATACATTTAAAAGGAATATTGAACTTTGAAAAATCCTTGATGTTGTAAACAGGCAAAAACAATCTGTTCAGTACTAACCATAACTCCTGAGAATCTATTAGTCCTGTTGCAAATTGCAGTTTACGATTTTTAACTCCCACTTCTACAGAATATTGGCCATATTCGTCTTTTTCATCAATACTGACATGCTCATAAATAGGCTTACCACTTAATAATTCATCCCACTTTAAATCTTTGGTTATTTTTTCGATCTGTTTACCCGAATATCCAGTAGCATATAATGCTCCAATGATACTACCCATACTGGTTCCGGTTACATAATCAATTTTAAGTCCAGCACTGTCAATGGCTTTTAATACCCCAATATGTGCCATACCCTTGGCACCGCCACCACTTAAAACCAGTCCTACTTTCGGTCGTTGCGACCAAAGACAATTTACAGAAAGAAGTATTAAAAAGAAACAAAGTAGAAATCTTTTTTGAGGTTGGAAGTTGGCTTTCATTTGGCTTTTTTATGAACTATAAATTAGGCTCTAAAATAATTTGTTGAAAAATTGTACTAAGAACAAGTAACCATTCGTAACAATTCAAAAAAATAATTTTAAGTAAATATATATGATTTAACCGATATAGAAAATTATTTATTTCAAAAAAAAGGGGGTAATTCGGGTTTAAAAAAGAGTTTTACCTTCCAACAATTCACAAAAAAAACCGAAAATCACTTTCCGGTTTGAATATCAATTATAACATTACTTTTTTAATCGAGCCTTGAAAATCTTTTCGAATTTTTCTATTTTTGGTTGTATTACCATTTGACAATATGGCTCACTTTTGTTGTTTTCGTAATAATTTTGATGGTAATCTTCCGCTACATAAAACTTAGCAAGCGGCTCCAATGTCGTTACAATTGGGTTGCTATATACTTTTTCGGAATTCAATTGATTAATAATAGACTTGGCCGCCTTTTTCTGTACTTCATCTTTATAAAAAATTACTGAACGATATTGGGATCCAACATCTGCCCCTTGACGGTTTAGCGTTGTTGGATCGTGAACGGTAAAAAACACCTGGAAGATTTCGTCAAGATTTGTTTTGGTTTTGTCATACGTAATTTGCACCACCTCGGCGTGACCCGTTGTTCCAGAGCAAACCTCTTCATATGTAGGATCTGCAATTTTCCCACCTGTAAATCCAGAAACTACTGATTTCACACCGTCTAGGTTTTCGTAAACCGCCTCTACACACCAATAACAACCTCCACCAAGCGTGATGGTTTCCAAATTATTTTTAGTACCACTTGCTATTACGGCATTGTCGGGAACAAAATCCAAGGCAATAGAATTCATACAATATCTTTTGCCTGTTGGTGCTGGACCATCATCAAAAAGATGTCCCAAATGCCCGTCACATCTACCGCAAAGCGCTTCAATTCTTCTCATTCCATACGAATTGTCTTCTTTGTAGACTACACTCTTTTTGTTTTCTTGTTCAAAAAAACTTGGCCAACCGCAACTACTTGCAAATTTCTGGTCAGATCGAAATAATTTGTTTCCACAAGCCGCACAATAATAAGTTCCTTTGGCATCAGAATCCCAAAGTTTTCCCGTGAAGGCTCTTTCGGTATCGGCATTTCTTGAAACGGCGTACAAATCTGGAGACAATACCTTTTTCCATTCAGCATCAGACACATTCAATTTTGTTGTATCGGTATTAGAATAATAAGGATTTCCGGGTTTGCTGATTGTATTTTCCATAGTTGTTGAATTTGGAGTTAATGCTGTTTTTTTTGTTAATTGTCCACACGCATTTAATGTGAATAACGACAGTATCATCAAATAGTTAAAAATGTTTTTCATAGTAATCTTTATTAGATTATGGTGTAAATTTACAATAGATATACGCAAGAAATTGTAGTCTAGATTGCAAAAGGCTACCATTTAAGGAAAGTTTAACGATTGTTGAAATTCTAAAAATCAGGGTTGCCAATTCTTTTTTCGTATTTTTGGCAAGCTAAAATAGATTATGAAAGAAGAGAATGTAATATTGGTCAACCCAAATGACGAGCAAATTGGCTTGATGCCTAAATTGGAAGCCCACGAAAAAGCGGTGTTGCATCGGGCATTTTCTGTTTTTGTACTAAATGACAAAAACGAGATTATGCTCCAACAACGAGCACAACACAAATACCATTCTCCATTATTATGGACCAATACTTGTTGTAGCCACCAACGCGACGGCGAAACCAATCTTCAGGCGGGAAACCGTAGATTATTTGAAGAAATGGGTTTTGGAACCGAACTGAAGGAATTATTCCATTTTATATACAAAGCGCCTTTCGACAATGGTTTAACAGAGCATGAACTCGACCATGTCATGATAGGCTATTATAATGACGAACCAAAAATAAATCCCGAAGAAGTAGAAAATTGGAAATGGATGGACATTGAAGCTATTCAAAAAGACATGCTATTGCATCCTGAAACGTACACGGTTTGGTTCAAGATTATTTTTGACGAATTTTATCATTACTTGGAAGAACATAAGATTTAAGATAGCAGAATGCAGATTTCAGATTTCAGAAATATTTAACTTCAAACTTTTAACTTCAAATGCAAGTAACCATATCCAGAAAAGCACATTTCAACGCAGCCCATAGATTGCATCGAAAAGATTGGACTTTCGAACAAAACGATGCCGTTTTTGGCAAATGCAACAATCCTAATTTTCACGGTCACAACTATGAATTGATTGTAAGCGTAACCGGAAAAATTAATCCTGAAACTGGCTATGTTATGGATGTCAAAGATTTAAGCGACTTGATTTTTGAAGAAGTCGAAAAACCTTTTGACCATAAAAACCTGAATTTGGATGTTCCTGAATTTGAAAACCTGAATCCCACTGCCGAAAACATAGTGGTTGTGATTTGGAATAAAATAAGACAAAGGATAAAATCCGAATTGGATTTAGAGATAACACTTTATGAAACGCCGCGAAATTTTGTTACCTACAAAGGGGAATAATGGCACTACAAATAGGAAATAGAATTCCCCAATTTTCAGCAAAAGACAGTAATGGAAACGATTTTGACAGTGCGTCAATCGTGGGTAAAAAACCTGTGGTTTTCTATTTTTATCCAAAAGACAATACGCCGGGTTGCACTGCACAAGCTTGTAGTTTTCGAGATCAATACGAAGATTTCAAGGATTATGGCGCAGAAGTTATCGGAATCAGCAGTGACAGCATAACATCGCACGAAAAATTTGTCCAACAATACAAACTGCCGTTTATTTTACTTTCGGACAATGACAAAAAAATTAGAACCCTTTTTGGAGTGAAACCTAATTTATTTGGTTTAATCCCAGGCAGAGTGACTTATGTGGTTGACAAAAACGGAATAATCCAATTGATTTTTGATAGTTTATTGGCCACGCATCACATTCCAAAGGCATTAGAAACCATTAAAAATATGGTGTCATAAAAACCCGAAATAATATAACATATCATCATTTTTTTACTTTATTTTGTCTTTACATTTCGTCGTGAAGAAAATTGACATACACACTTGAAAAAAAAACACTAAAATGAAATTATATCCATTACAATTTGAGCCCATTTTAAAAGAAAGAATTTGGGGAGGAGAAAAACTAAAAACCATTCTAAACAAACCAATTACTTCAAATATAACAGGCGAAAGTTGGGAATTGTCAACCGTTGAAGGCGACGTAAGTGTTGTTGCCAATGGGGAATATAAAGGAAAATCATTATCTGAATTAATCAATGACAATCCGAACGAAATTCTTGGAACAGAAGTTCACCAGCAATTTGGCAAACAATTTCCGCTACTTTTCAAATACCTTGATGCTCGTGAAGACTTGTCGATACAGGTTCATCCCAATGACAAATTAGCTAAAAAACGCCACAATTCTTTCGGAAAAACCGAAATGTGGTACGTACTGCAAGCAGATAAAGATGCAAGAATAATAGTTGGTTTCAAGGAAAATTCGAATTCAGATGAATATTTAGAAAATCTAAAAAACAAAACGCTACTTTCCATTCTTGATGACGTAAAAGTGGCAGAAGGCGATGTTTTCTTTTTGGAAACAGGAACTGTTCACGCTATTGGCGCGGGATTAGTTATAGCCGAAATACAGCAAACATCGGACATTACGTATCGATTGTATGATTTTGAAAGAGTGGATGCTGCCGGAAATCAAAGGGAATTACATGTTGATTTGGCTTTGGAGGCCATCAATTACAATAAAGTGGACACTCACAAAAAATACGACAAAGTATCAAACCAATCGAATACTGTCGTGGATTGTCCTTATTTCACAACCAATTTCCTGCCTTTAGACGGTGAAATTTCAGTTGATAAAGCAGGAAATACTTTTACTGTATATATGTGTGTTGACGGCAGTTTTGAATTGGAATGCGAAGGCACAAAATACCAGTATATAAAAGGAGACACCATTTTGATTCCAGCCGCCGTGAAGACATTCATTCTCAGTGGAAAAGCTTCAATTTTAGAAATTTACATTTCATAGTCGGTAATAGAAAGATTATGTGTACTTTTGCAATCGCAAATTAAAATTAAAAATAAAATGGCAAACGTTAAGAATTTAAAAAAAGACATCAACTACGTTTTAGGAGATATTATTGAAGCAGTTTACTTGTTCGAAATCACAACTTCTGGAAAACCAACTGAAGAATCAAATGCTTTGATTGACGAAGCTATCGCTGCTTTTGATACTTTAATTACAAAAGTAAACGCTAAGAACGTTGAAAATAAAAAAGCACATTTCAAACAAATAAATGTTGAATTGGAACAAACTGCAAATCAATTGATTGCTAAAATCAACGGACTACAGTAAAAAAAAGCAATAAAAAAGTTTGAATTTATTTTGGAAAAACGAAATTCAAACTTATATTTGCACCCGTAATACGTCGCCAGCGTAGCTCAGTTGGCTAGAGCAGCTGATTTGTAATCAGCAGGTCGTGGGTTCGAGTCCCTCCGCCGGCTCCTTAAGAAAACCATCTAACGAAAGTTAGGTGGTTTTTTGTTTTTATAAAAATTACCAATAAAAAATATTTTTAAAACAAAGAGAGCGACACAATTATTTTGCCCTTTAGACCAAACATTGTATCGCTCATTATCTTTGACAAATCTTACTGTACAACCAAAACAAATTGAATCAATAATAATTCAAAAAGAATTAAAACAAGTCATCTACCGAAAGGTACCTTTCTCCTGTATCGTAATTAAAAGTTAGAATTACTGCATCTTCAGGAATATCTGCAAGTTTCTTAGAAACTGCAGCTAGAGAAGCTCCTGTTGAAATACCTACAAAAATCCCTTCTTCCTTGGTTAATCTTTGGGCAAATGAATAAGCTTCATCTTTTTCGATTGAAATTATTCCATCTACATATTCACTATTATAAACGTCAGGGATAAACCCAGCTCCAATACCCTGAAGAGGATGTGGTGAAGGAGAACCACCAGCTAAAACAGGCGATAAAGCAGGCTCAACTGCATAAGTTTTAAGATTAGGAAAGTGTTGTTTCAATATTCTGGAAACTCCAGTGATATGCCCTCCAGTTCCTACTCCCGTAATAAGGTAATCAATACCCTCCGGAAAATCTTTTAAAATTTCTTGGGCTGTTGTTCTTTCGTGAACCTCAACATTGGCTGGATTGGTAAATTGAGATGGCAAAAACGAATTAGGAGTGGCTGCCGCCAATTCTATTGCTTTCGCAACCGCACCTGGAGTACCTTTTTCTTTTGGTGTTAAAACGAATTCGGCTCCATAGGCATTCATTATTTTGCGTCTTTCGACACTCATTGATTCCGGCATAACCAGAATAACTTTATATCCTTTTACGGCAGCTACCAATGCGAGTCCAATTCCAGTGTTTCCTGAAGTAGGTTCTATGATTGTAGTATCAGGTTTTAAAAGTCCTTTTTTCTCGGCATCTTCAATCATGGCAAGAGCAATCCTATCTTTGATACTGGCTCCTGGATTTGATCTTTCCAGTTTAATCCAAACTTGATGTGATTTAAAAAGTTTGTTCAATTTTACGTGAGGGGTGTTCCCTATCGTTTCTAAAATGTTTTGAAATTTCATGATATCGTATGTATTGTTTTTAAATGGATAAAAAATGTGTCCAGAATAAGAATTGTTTTTCTCTGTCTTTGTTTCGCTTTCCGCGAGAGTAATTTTTAAAGCTTTTGCTAAATTACTAAAAAAACAAGATAAACGCATTAATACATTTAGTTTTGTAATAATTCGTAACTGATTTGTCATTTAGATTTAGAACATAAAAAAAATCCCGAATTGCTTCGGGATTAAATTTCAACTAATGCTATAATTTATTTCATTTGTTACCAATTAAAAGGCAAATACCAGTTGTTGACATTTAATAATTTGGTACGTACTGCGCTAGCATTTGAATTTCCTTCTTTGCTAAGTTTATCATAAACTTTGTCAGCTAAAAAGGCTGGATCATTTCTACGTAAAGCCACACGAACTAAATCTTCCCAACGGTTACCTTCGTAAGCCAGCTCCATACCGGCTTCGTTGATGATGTTGGTTTCAGTTTTAATCATATCGTCTCCAATTGCTCCAGCAGCAGTCAACCTTGCGCGTCCTCTTACTCCACCACCACGATGCCAATTTCCTCTATAATATGGAAACTCTCCATTACGGGCATCAAAATCATAAGGAAAACCATCGAATGTTTGTTGAATATTGGTAACGTCTTCAGGACGAGGACTCACATCATAAGCATTTTGAATACCAAAATTTAAAATACCATAAGCAACTCTTTGGTGATTATTCCTGTTGGCCGCTTCAGCATATCTCAAATGTAATTTACCGGCACGATATAAAAACCAATCTCCCTTTAAACTAGTTTGATATTTGTATTCATACTTCATGATTACAGGGTCCCCGCCTATTATATTGTAAGAAAACTTAGAACCACGTGCATCATAAGGAAAACCATTGGATTGGGTTTGACTATTCCAAAGATCGATAGCTCTTTGCGATGGTTTTGCCAAATAATCACCATAAGTTTTTGAAAACAGTGCTATAAAAGGATTTTTAGGAGCAAAGTTCCAATCAAAAGGCAACGACCAAATCCATTCCGTATTCCACAGCACATCTCTATCTCTGGCAAAAATAGATCTCCAACCTTGAGTATTGTTATTAATTAAAAATTTGGCGTCTTGCTCAGAGAATCGTACATAACCAACATTTAAATCATTATTAGTGACTACATCGGCATATTTCACGCGATAACTATCATATCTTTCGGTATCACTGGCACTTGTTGTAGCTGTTTCCATTATTTTTTTATAATGTGAAGCCGCTGCTAAATAATCCCCTTTCCAAAGTTGTAAATCTCCCAACAAACAGTGTTTATTGATAAATAACTTTCTTGTATTATAACCATCAACAGTTATCAACAAACTACTTTGTGCATCATATATCTCTTTATAAGCCAACCCTTCCGTAAAAGTCACCAAATTGTCAATAAGCTGTGTAAACGGAATTTTCGGATATTTACTGAAATTTTTAACATCTTCAATGGTTTCAATAGGCTCGGTGATATAAGGAACATTTCCAAAATGTATTCCTAATTGCAAGTAAACCCATGAACGAATACATCCCACATCGGCATAACGCTGATCGTATTGAGATTGCGTAAATTTCTTTTGAGCCAACATTATATCGAAATTTTTAAGGACATCATTACAGTTTTGAATCACCTCATAAAAAACTTTTGGATTGGCATACGTATTGTTTGCCGAAACATTATGTTCTGAAAGTTCTTTCAAAAATGGGCTTGAGTTGCGTGTTGTAGTCATCAAGTCAGCACGCATTTCATTAAGAACGACGTTTTGTTCCGCTAAACCCATAAATTTACCATATATGCCTATTACCGCAGCATCGGCATCATATACGTTACGATATACCTGATCCCCCGAAAGCTTGTCCTCAGGTTCCACATCCAGATAGTCCGAGCAAGAGCCCAGGCTAAATAGCAGCACCATAACCGATACTATGGAAAGGATGCTTTTTGTTGTTTTTGTATTAATTGTTGTTATCATCTGTATGTTATTTCTTTGGTGTAAATAATTAAAGTCCTAAACGTAGTCCCAATTGGAATGTTCTGTACTGAGGAGCCAAACCGATATCGGTTCCTTGACCGAATATAGAGGTTGTAGCACTGAATTCAGGGTCAAATCCTAGATAATCGGTTACGGTAAACAAGTTGTTGGCAGTGGCATAAATCTTGATGGCTTTGATATAATTCATTTTCTCGACATTAAAATCATATCCTAATACCAAACTTTTAAGTCTTAAATAAGAACCGTCTTCAATCCATCTGTCTGAAAACTCGGCATTCCCCATTGGATCTCCCCAAACTGCTTTCGGCATGTTGGTTTGTTGCCCTTCAGTTCTCCAACGATTTTCCACGGCAACACTTTGATTTTCATAACCACTCATCTTTTCAAGATTATAACGCACTCCATTATAAAGGTCGTTTCCTACCGAGAAATTAAACAAACCTTGAAGGCTAAAACGTTTATAGGTAAAATTGGTAGAAATGCTTCCTGTAACATCCGGGTTTGGATTACCAATCACCATACGGTCTTTATCATCAATCACTTTGTCTCCGTTAGCATCAGTAAATCGCATGTCTCCACCTCTAAATGGAACTAATTCTCCATTGGTCATACGACGAGACAATCCAGCGGCTTGTGCATCAGCAGTTGTGGAATACACTCCATTCGTTTGTAAACCATAGAATAAATTGGCATCCTGTCCAACTGATGTTATATAAGTGGCTCCTCCAAATTGAGTAAAAATATCTCCGCTAGGCAAGCTCTGTACCCTGTTGGTATAACTGGCCAATTTCACGCCTAAATCAAAAGTGAAATCAGGACTGTTAACGATACGGGAGTCCAATGCCAATTCAGCTCCGAAAGTTCTCATGGAACCACTATTGGAAACTACATAATCAAAACCATTTACCGTATTGATTGATTCGTACACAATCATGTTATCCGTTCTATTGGAATAAAGATCCGAAGAAATATTTAAACGTTCATTCAACAAACCAAAGTCAAGACCAACGTTGAATTTTTTCACGGTTTCCCATTCCAAGTTTGGATTTCCAATATTGCCACGTACCAACCCCTGCATACCCAATAAATTTTGGGAAACATAATATTGTTGTGCCGTGAAATTTCCTATATCATCATTACCACTAGTACCATAACCAGTTCTGAATTTCAAATAATCAATTCCTTTCACGTTTTTCATAAAACTTTCAGACGATACTAACCAAGCTCCCGTTATGGAAGTCATCAGTGCAAATTTTTCTGATCCATTTGACTCATCATCACCAAATCTACTTGATCCGTCCACCGAATAACTGGTTGTCAAGAAATATTTGTCACGATAATTGTATTCTGCATTGGCATAGATATTCAACCACTTCCATTCTCCCAAAGAACCACCTACATAACGTAGCAAGTTAGATCCAGCTCCTACTGATGTAAAATCATCGGTAGAAGAATTGTAACCCAAGCCTAAATCACTTTCCGATTTACTACTTTGACTTCTAAGTCCAAAACGAACATTCAAACTATGGTCATCTTTGAATTTTTTGGCATAATCAGCGTAGGTATCCGTATAAATACTGTTATACGATTGAACTTCACTTCCTGAACGGTTGGTTGCAAGGAATTGACTAGGAAGAACAATATCTGCTACTCCATAATCTGGAATAAAGAAGGTTTCGCGTTCTTTGTTGAACGTTATACCAATAATAGTATTTAAATTCCAATTCTTGTTTAAAGCATAATTGAATTTAAAATTTCCGAAGAAACGGTAATTGTTGTTCGTTCCAAAACCTTTCTGTAAAATAGCATTTGGGTTACTTACATCAAAATAATCCACATCTGCCAAGTTAGGAGATACTTCACCGGCATCATCCACCACATGATTCGTCATGAAAGGGGATTTCGTAAGTGCTAAGTAGATAGGACTAGTTTTATAAGCAAAACCTTGATCCCATTGATCCGAGATATTATTGACAAAAGACAAGTTGCCTTCAAGCGTTAGTTTTGGGGTCAACCTTAATGAAGCATTCAAACGGGTGCTATAGTTCGTTGATTCGGTTTTATCCACGGTACCTTTACTATTTAGATAGCCAACCGACAAACCAAACTTGGCGATCTCGTCACCTCCACGAATTTTAAGGAAGTAATTTTGGTTTATGCTTGATTTAAAAACCTGGTCTTGCCAGTTTGTATTATTGTGATATTGATAATATCCTGCCGAACCCGCTACATCGTTCATATATGGCAAAGCGGCAATCTGTTGTTGGGACAGACCACGACTCGCTTCCAATTGAGAAAGATGGGTACGATAAGCATCAGAACCCAGCAATGGCAACTGATCTGGAGTCTGGTTAACCCCTCCGTACATGGTAAAGTCAATTTTGGTTGACAATTCGGTAGCACGGGTAGTCGTAATATTGATCACTCCATTACCTCCTTTTGTACCATAAAGGGAAGAACCATCTTTAATTATGGTTACATCCTCAATGTCTTTAACATCAATATTGCTCAAAGGGGACGACATATTGTTTTGCACGATACCTGAACCATAATCTTCATCATCGTAAATCATTCCATCCACGACGATCAAAGGTTTGTTGGTGGCATACAATGAATTAAAACCACGTATGGTCATATAGGTACCGGTTCCAGGTGTCCCAGTACTTCTTATGGCTGTCAAGCCTGTTGCTCTCCCTTGAAGATAACCTCCAATAGATTCATTCACGGGACTGGACCACTGACCTTTCTCGAAATTCACGATACTGGTCGCATTGGTATTGTCATACTGCATTTTCTCTCCGGAAGGTAAATTAGCCACTTCATAAGTAGGAGCATAATTCGGCTCGTATAGGTAAATTTCAATTCCTGATTGTTGCTTTTTTAAAGCATATACTTTAGTTTGATAATTTTCACCACTAATTTTAAGTTTCGCTTCTAAATTTGGGACTCTAACTTCAAAGCTCCCATCATCATGTGTAATGGCGGCCGAAAAACCATCAACAGCCACATTTATTCCTGACAAACCCACTTTATTTTTTGCGCTTTTAACAACACCCTTAACCATAATTCCCTTTGCATTATTTGGAGTGGCGGTTGGAATTGCTTTTACTGTCACAGTGGAATCCTGAACGGTTTGCGCGCGCAACTGCATACTAAGACTTCCCGCAAAGAACAGGCTTACCACACAGCTAAATTTTAAATTGTTTAACATATCTATTTTTATAAAATATTATTATTTAACTTGAGGAATAAATTTCAAATAATCAAGGGTAAGAGAGTTATTCCCGTTTACGGTATTGTTTGCAGCTATTAATGAAATCCAATCGATATCAATTGCTTGTGCCAATGTAAATTCTCCAAGATAAACTTCATTATAATTATTAAGCTCCACATTTGTAAGAGGTACATCGTATAAAGTACTTGTCCATGTAGTTGTCGTACCAGTTGTCACAGATTTTCCACCTATGCGAAGTCTTTGTTGAAAAACATTCGTTTGTCTGTCATTTATGGCTCTCCAATACACTTTATACTTAGTACTGTAAAAATCTTTATCTCTATAATACAAAGTAAACTCTCCTCTACCGGGATCTTGCACCATGACATCATTGAAGAACACCCCAAATGGATCTTTCTTGTCACGATAAAAGATCTTGTTACGGGATCCACTATATGAAGTAAATGAATAAACGTTTTCCCCTTCGATTTTTTTGATCAATAAACGTTTTGCAAGAGGAACGTCCACTTTTTTCATTATGTAAACAATACCATTGCTCAAACGAATTGGCTGCCCCACAATTTGAGTTTTGTCTATAGGAACTTCAACCCCAAATCTTGAAATCAAAGTGGCCGGCAAGTTATTAGGTTCATACTTTTTGCCATAAGCCATATCTCTTACCGTGAAATATTTTGAATAAATGGCAGTAGAATCTCTGTCTGGATTATTGGTTTTCTTAATCAAATAAGGTTTCATCTTGTCCACTTCAGTATTATACCCAGCATCCTCCATTAAAAACAAGGTATAGGAGTTTTTCTCGTTGTTCAGGTTGTACACATTTCTTAAATAAGAATTGGACAATGAATCAGCAAAAATTCCAGGAGACGCAGCCGAAATCACTTTGCCGGCAACATCAGATGCATAGATGCTGAAATCTTTTAAACTCAACAAATAATCGCTCATTGCAGAAGTACCCGCTTTTGAATTGATGTATTGCCAAATGTTCAATTTTGGAGTCAATGCTTTATTGATTACGTGAAACACTCCATTGGCCGCATAGTGGTCAGCAGAGGTAATCGTCGCATCATCAATCATATTAGTCCCTTTGAATAGCAAGTATTTGGAGCCGGACATTTTTATTTGCGTTTCGGTCTCAGTTCTTACGGAAGAATAGGCGGTTAAAGCAATATGATTGCCGACAAAATTTACGAGTTGACCAGGATCATTCAAGATGGCAGGATCCACCTGGGCCATAGCCTCATCGGTAGGAACAAAAACAGTATATGTTTTTGAAGCAGCCAAAATTTTATCATAACCCGTTTGGACCAATAGTTTTGTAAACTGTGATGTTCCAGCTGTATTTGTTATGGCCACGTCCAGGGTAACCTTTAGGTTGGCATCGTCAATTTCCTGACGCTCATCCCAAGGACTGGAACATGAGACTATAGCCATGGTCAACACACCAACCAACAGTCTTTTATAATTTAATTTTAATAAACTCATTTTTACTTGATTAAGTTTGTACATGTACACTTTATAATTTTAATAACCGCTATTACTATTATCGCCTTTTGTGGCCTCATCTCTTTGAATTAAACCATCTCCATTAGCATCTCCATTAGGATCTTTAATACCCGTTTTAATACCTTTTTTAAATTTTGGCCATATTTGATCCATGTCCACTGGACGGAATTCGACCATGTCCAGCCTGTCTGCATCACCTCCACTACAACCTGAACAAGCGTCTGTGTTAAATTTAATTAAATGTCTCCCTGTAGTCGTTACTTCCACGATACCCACCAGTCTAGAAAGAACGTTATCACTCTTAACATATGGATAGATATAACGTTTGTATCCTTGCGACTCATATACCCTATCCACTATACCCGTTGCAGCAACACTAGGATCATTTGCGTATTCTTTCAGATTCAGAATCCTGGAGGTTTGCACACCATTAAAAAACACCTTTGTATTAGCAGATGCTCTATCCCCTGTACGAAAAGAAACCCATATTTTATAACGTCCTTTAATTATTACCGGAGTTTTAAATTCAATATCATTATTACCATTGGCACTGTTACGAAAACGAAAGATTCTAAGAAGATCCCCATTAACTGCTCCACCATAATTATTCCAATCTATAAATCCTGTTCCTACCCAGGTAATATCACGATATGCTCCATTTGCCAAACCGAAAGATGCTCCTGTAGATTTTCTATAATTAGCCACATTAGCCGCCATTTCAGGTTGATCACATAAATCAAAATAAACCGGCGCAGGAAGACGTTTTTTAATGGAGAAGTGTCCATCCACATAATGCAATACCCCATTGGAAGTAGTAACATCACTAGGTGCTCTCAATATGGCAACACCTTCTTCAAGTACCCCATTGAAAACATCGCGGTTCAAATAGATGACGTCTTTTATTAATTTGGAACTAATCACTTCAAGAGGTGCTTTGGTTACAAAGACCGGCGTAGTTGCCAAATCGGCCAAGTAATTTAATTGAGGTACTACATGATATTGTACAAACAAATTCAAACTATCCGCCGGATTCATAGGATCTGTTGATTTGCTGTATCTTGCTTTTAAATCAGCTAAATTATTGAAACCTGCTTTAGCAAACACATCGTTGGTTTCCGACAAAACAGTCAAATGACTGCCTATTTTACTGGCATCATAAGTAAGTGGTTGATTTAATTTGTCATACCATCCTGTAGCTTTTAAAACTTCGGTAAACAAAGAAAGATTTGGATTCGCTTCAATGGTTTGCGCCAAGGTCTTGTCGGCCACACGCAACACTTTGTCAATAACGTGAACAACACCATTCCCTAACTCTAGGTTAGAAGCTACAATATTCGCTGTTTTATTGATTGTTATACTGGAAACCCCATTGATGTTGGCTGCTCCAGTTATTAGATACTGGCCATACATACTTGGTATCGCTATCTTTCCATCCGTAAAAAGGGTTGTGTTGATTCTCGCATCCAAAATATGCAGTTTGGCTATATTTTGCAAATCCGCCAATGGCACATCTTTCAATGAATTGGCACCTACATCCTTCAAATATTGTTTCACCGCTTCATTGGTTGGAAGAAACATGGTATACGTACCATAAGTATTCATGAATGAAGCATAGTTGGTAATATCCAAAATTTCCAAGAACATGGAATAATCCGGGTTTTCTCTTAAATATTCGGTAATATTAAGAGTTTCGTCGGTAGTCTGTTTGATCTCTACTTGAGTACAGTTCTGAAAAACTAAAGCGGTCAAAAACACTAAAGCAAGTTTCAGGAGGCTAGGCAATCTTAATAATTTTTTCATGTCTTACTTTTTAATTATTTATAAAATGGATTTTGAACAAGTGCCTTATTGGTAAAAAGTTCATTCGTGTTAATAGGCAAATAATGACTATTTGGATCTTTCAATTTTGCAATAATCGACTGTTGTTTGTCTACCGGAGCACTGGCTATCGCCAAATCAATCAATAATTGTATACGTTCGTAATTATTGGCACGAGCAATACGCAATACATCATACCAACGTTTCCCTTCAAAAGCTAACTCGCGAGCACGTTCTGCCAAAACATAATCTATAACACCATTCGTGTCTGCTGCTCCTGGACTCATTTCAGTTTCTTTAAGAGCTTTACGTTTTAATCGAAGATCAGTAATAATATCAATTGCTCCTTGACCTTGTCCCAATCTTGCCAAAGCTTCGGCTTTCATCAACAATACATCCGCATAACGATAAACAAACCAATGGGTATCTGAATCCTGCAACTCTTTTCTGTCTTCACTATTTAAACCGGTAAACTTGTAAATTTCTCCCGTGGCTCCTATCAATGCAGCTCTCTCTCCACGAATATCTCTTATATTGACTGGATCGTTGGCATCAAATCCATAAACCTCATCCATCATTAGCGCATAAGCCTTGAAATGTGGTTGTTGGAAAAAGAGGCTATAAAACGGCCCTCTATTAACTGTGGTGTATTGAAACTCAAAGATGCTTTCAGTCGAATTCCCTTTGGCAAAAACAGTATTAAACCAAATAGAGGCTGAAGCTTCAATCAACTTGAATTTCTGGGAATCAATTACCTTGTTCGTTGCATCAAGTGCTTCTTGATATTTTTCAGCCCACAAATAAACATCTGCTTGCATTGCATTTATCGTATATTTCGTTATACGACCTTTGTTTGAAGCATTGTTTCCATAATCTTCCACGGCATATTCTTCAGCCAATTTCAAGTCTTTAATCACTTGGGCAAAAACTTCAGCTTGCTTTGATGCAGGTATTTGAAAATTTTCCTTGTCAGAAAGCGTGGCAGTTAATTTCATTGGCACATCTTTAAAGGTACGCGCCAAGGTAAAGTACAAATAAGCCCTGATAGCCAATGCCTCCGAAAGAAAATTATTTAATTGGACTTGGGTCAAGGTTGGATCCTCATTTTTAACCGTTGGTGCCAAATCAATTACCGTATTGCAATAATTAATGGTTCTATAAAAGATGGACCAGTCCGTCAAATCATTGGATGGAAGAACATTGGTTTCCAAAATGTCTCTTTCGGCTTCGTTGGCAACAAGCCCCTCAACAACCATTCCCCCTCTTAATTCACCATGCATGAACAAGTATTGGGTCATCGGCAAATCGCTCACACCAGGAGGCGAACTTAACAAAGAGGAATAAATCCCAATTACGGCAGCTTGAATATCTTCCTTGGTTTTCCAGAATTCATCACGGACGATTCCGTCTTGAGGGCGTAAATCTAAATAACTGTCGCACGAACTTGCCGAAACAAAAAGTATAAAGATTGCTAATATTGTTTTTATTTTAGTTTGCATAATCAATTATTTTATTTTTTAAAAACGAGTTGAAACACCCAATGTAAAACGTTTTGTAGGCGGCGTTGAAGCATTGTCGATAGCTAATTCGAAAGGTCCGGTTTTTGCGCTCACCTCAGGATTTTGTCCACGATAATTTGTCCAAGTGTACAAGTTGTCACCCGTTACATAAAAAGTTAAATCATCCACATTTAATTTCTTCAACATATTTTTTCCTAAATTATAACGGAAGGTAACCGAACGAAGACGCAAGAAAGAAGCATCTTCCACATAACGATCAGAACCCAACCAGTTGTATCCTGAACCAAAAACCGCTCTAGGCATATCGGTAACATCACCGGGATTACGCCATCTAGCCAAAACCGCCGTACTTTGATTGCTGTACCCACTCATATTGGTAGTAGCCATATCCGTTCCGTTAATGATGTCATAATTCATACGGTAGTTAAAGTAAAGCAATAATCTAAACTGATTATTATAGACAAAGGTAGGGCCAAATCCACCGGTAATTTTAGGGTTACTGTTTCCTAAATACACCACGTCACGACTGTCGATATTACCATCTTTATTGATGTCCTCATAAATGGCATCTCCAGGTTGGAATACATAATCCGTATTAGGATAATTAAAACGCATCAAGACTTCTTGACCGTTAGGTCCCAGAATAACATTTCCATTGGCATCTTTGGCTTTTGTTGCTTCAAGATCTGTATAAACCCCCTTGAATTTATAACCATAGAATGATCCGAAAGGATTATCCACTTGAAGAAAACGTTTGAATTGTCCGTTTCTATCGGTGTTCCCACTTTCAGATGGGTAAAATTCCGATATTTCCGTAATCATGTTTTGATTGCTGGCAATGTTGAAATTGAAATCCACTTTCCATTTACCCGCTTTGTAAGGGGTGGTATTAAGACCAACCTCCCATCCCTGGTTTTTCATGGTTCCCGCATTCATATCGGAAATAGTGTTGTAACCTGAAATCGAACTTAACTGAATATCCGGGTAAAGAAGATCTTCGGTAACGTTTTGATATAAATCGACATCCAAGGACACGCGATTGTTAAACAGTCTCAAGTTAAATCCAATGTTTTTACCCGTTAAAGTCTCCCAACGCAAATTGCTCAACTCCATATTCGTAGGAATAACTCCATTCATACCTAAGTAGGACGTTTCGTAATTATCATACACATTAAAATAAAGGTAACTATCTTTAGGTGCTCTACCTGATTTTCCATAACTTACTCTAAAACTCAAATCATCCACATACTCTAATTTCTTCATGAATGATTCTCCTGAAACTCTCCAACGGGCAGAAACAGAAGGAAACAAACCATATCTGTTGTCAGGTCCAAATTTTGAATTTCCATCACCACGCAAACCAACATTCACGATATAACGATCCAACAAACCATACTGAGCGCTCAACAATGCCCCCACGGTTCTGGCTTGGCCACTACCGTTAGATAATGCCAATTCCGAATTTTGTGTTCTCGATGGATTCGATGGATCCGTCAATATGGACGAAGCCGTATTAGATGTTAATGCCTTGTGCGAAGCATAACGGGAATCATTTGTTTGCAACGACAAAATAGTTTGCAAGGTTTGATTTTTACCAATGTTCGGTGTATAAACAACGTTTGTCTTCGTTTGAATACTGGAAGTATCACCATCAGAATCAGAAGCCCTGTTTACCACTGTTTCCGTAAATGGACGGCCGGTGGCATTTTGTGGCAAAAAGGCTTTTGTCTTGGTACTGCTGTAATCAAATTGCACATCAAAGGTGGAAATTAATGTACTAGGAATGATGTCCACATTCACGTTAAAGTGAGGTGTGATACGTTGATTTATTTGATCATTGATTGCATACTCCGCCATGGCAACAGGATTATAGGTACCTGGATAAGTACCCTGTACGTTAAAAGCTGGCGAGAAATAATTTGGAGTAAGTTCCCCCAATTCATTAAACTCATAGATACTCATGTTCGGCATTTTAACATAGGCAACACCTCTTAATTTGTCTTCGCTATCTTTAGAATTCACATAATTACGTTTAGTATAGGTATGTGTATAAGCCAAATCCGTTTTAAATTTAATACGACTGGAAACCACGTAATCCAAGTTCAATCTCACATTTATTCTTTCCAACCCAGTTCCTACAGTTACCCCCCTGGAATCATAATAACCCACGGAACTAAAGTATCTTGCTTTTTCCCCTCCTCCTTGCAGAGAAAGATTGTGTTCATTCGTCAAACCGGTTTGAGTGATGGCATCAACCCAATTGGTGTTTTGACTGTAATTTTTATAAAAATAAACATCTTGAGGATCGTACTGGAATTCTTTTACATTCAAAGTATTCAAAGGCACCCCATTTCTGTTCATGAATTCTTCAGGAATCAATTGTGAATATTGATCTCCATTCAACATTGGAATAGTGGCAGGTAACTTGGCATAACTCCCTTTATAAGTATAGGTAATTTTTGGAGCACTTATTCCTCCACGTTTAGTGGTAATCAATATAACCCCACTGGCGGCTTTAGATCCCCATACCGCTGTTGCGGCAGCATCTTTCAAAACAGTAATCGTTTCAATGTCGGTAGGTGCAATATTCAATAATGCAGCATACTCTTGATCATCAGAGCTACCAAAGTTGAAATCGCTAGGGATTGTTGTTTCGTATGGCATACCATCCACCACTATCATGGGTTCAGAAGAACCAGAGATAGAAGAAGTACCACGAACACGGATTTGCATTCCAGCACCTGGATCTCCACTGTTTGCCGTAATGTCCACCCCGGCCATACGTCCTTGCAAAGCCTCATCAATAGATGCCGCTTGGGTATAGGCCAAATCTGCAGCATTAATCGTAACCGAACTGGTTGTTCTATCACGTTCTGCAATATTCATCAAACCTGAATTTCCCTTCTTTTCAGACGTGATAACAATCTCCTTCAATGATTCAGTACTGGAAACCAATTTGACTTTAATTGTCTCGCGACCATTGATAGGCACCGTTTGTGATTTATATCCTATGGTTGAAATAAATAACTTGTTGTTGGGATTTTTAACGCGTATTGCAAAATTCCCGTCGATATCCGTAATTACCCCTGTCACGGTACGACCTTCTCCATCTTGTTCTACAATAGTAGCACCTGGTATAGATAAATTATCGCCTGAATCGACTATCTGGCCGCGTACCAATAACGCCTTGCTTTGAGCCAAAGCAGGTAACGTTGCCAATAAAACAAAGGCAATTGTAAAACTGTAAAATATATTTTTAATTAGTTGTCTCATTTTATTCGGTTAATTTAAGGTAGTAGGTAATTGTCCACTAAATGGATTAAGGATCTGTCTGCTAAGTTGTTGCTTTTAGCTGAAATAAATACCCCAGCCGGATTGTTTCCTGAATTGTCTTTAAATGACAAGGTTCCAGGAGTGCTTATTACATCAACATAGGTTTTATCTCCTTTTGAATCCTTTCTCAAGGTTTCTTGTTGCCCTGTTATTTTCCCATCACTTGAAACTGTTTTATTATTTATGATATGATAGCGAATAAAATCGGCAACCAAATCCTTATCCCCTTGCAGGGTTGGATTATTTGATGCAGGAAGTACTTTAGCAGCAACCGCTCTTGCAATTGCGGCTTTATTGGGCACTATAAAAGTATAAGAACTACCCAATGCAACACCCTCAATTTTTCCTGTGGCAGCAGTGTAAATAGTAGAATTTTTCAAGTATTGAAAAAAAGCATCAAACTCCGTATCACTTGCGGCTAAACGCGCAATTGGCAATCCTTGTAATTCAATAGAATATTCTGGCATCCTGTCAATATAATACGCAATCCCGTTTTGTTGCACTTCTTTACCTATCACATTGACAGCGGGTGCACCACCCGACGCAATAGGCACAATATTACCTGCTGCGTAAATTTTGTTGTTGCTCCATTTTATGTACTCCCCAGGAAGCTCTTCATCCCCTGTTCGAATAATTCCCGAAGTAGTTGCAATATTATCCAACTCCCCATTTGGCGTTTGCACAATGCAATTGTAAAAAAGTCTCAACAACCTGTTTTTGGCTGTAGCACCTGTTTCGGGTGCTTGATTTGTTGGATTAACATACCTCCAGTATTGATGAGTAATATCCCATTCAAAACCAAGACCTCTCAATATAGCATCAGAAGGCAAGAATATGGTATACTTTTTATTGATGTTGCTAATCATTTCTTTGTAACCAGAACCTTCATTATATATTTTGGTTGCAAAAGTATATTTAGGATCTAAATAAGCTGTAGTGTACACACTGTAAAACAAATTTGATTTTTGAACTTTGTTCGCGCCATAGAAAAATCCGTTACTCAGCACTTTTTTATCCGTAATGTCACTGTTAAAGTCAAATCTCAACTCCTCACCCAAACCATTAACATAATCATCTTTTAAAGTTGGCCACACTGCATTTTGTACCATGTGGGCATTAACCAAATCTTGAAAAATATATCTAGGCAATTTATCAATTGAAGTGAAATTTTTAAGTAACACCGTATTTATAAAAGTCTGCAAAGCCGTATTCTCAGGAACAATCATGGTATACGCATCATTTTGACCATCATTGTCGTCCACCTTCATGTAATTTTCATTATTGGGTGCAAATTTCAAAGTAGCATCATACGCTTTAACAAAAACATCATCAGACTTTCCAGTATAATTACGATAAGTAGTAGTGGCAGCTTGATTAAAAACATAAGTAACCAAATTCTTTTCAATAAGATCACGAAACAGACTGTAGTTAGGATTTTGTTCTAAATACTGGTCTATACTCAAAGGAGGAACATTTACTTTGTCCAACTCATGGATAACTCCATTTTCTGCAATGATATCAGCCTCGGTAACTTTTGATTCCAAAACATTGAATCCTGTATATTCAGTACCAGGATAAAAATAATTGAAATCACGAGAGCTTAAATGTTTAGCCGCGAAATATTCACTCTCGAAATAAGTGACATACTTATTGTTATTGTCACCAGTTACATAGTTGTTAGCACCATTACGGTTCGAACCTACAATCACTTTCGGCTGTCCATTTATGGTTTTAGACTCAAATCCATCATAATAAGCGGTTCTTCTGCGATAAGCATTATCCACGATCCATCCCGTTCTAGATTGATAATCCGATAATTTCTCTTTTCTGAAAGCATTATATATAAGAGCATATCTCACAATTTTGGCAGCCGTGATGGAATCAATCTTGCTCACGTCCGAAAAACCTTTTTCTTGAAAAAACTTTGTAAAGGCTTCATCATTGGGAGCCATCATAGTCCAATATCCTGCTTTACTCAAAATATCTTTGTAACCAGCTTTTTGTATTAAAGCCGTCAGGCTTTTGAAATTACCACGCGCCTCCAGCTGTTGGTAAATTGGATCTTCAAGACCTTCTGGACGTGCATAGTACGGGTCCAACTCTTGACTACAACTAGCAAAGAGTGCTAGTAGAGGAAGGACAAATAAATAGTAGTGTACTTTTTTCTTCATTATAGATTAACTTATAAAATGGTGAACAAATATTTATACTTTTTTTAACTTTTTTTTACAATCAATTAACATTTCCAAATTTATGCGTTCAGATTACCACCTCTATCCTGCCCTATCCTGCTTTGCATATTTTTTTTTGGTATTAAAAAAAAACAGCTATTTAACTGTTAATTCCTCAGGAAATTAACTATAATCAAAACAATACAATCAACTACACTTATTTATTAAAACTTTGACATCTGATTTCTTGAAAATTTTTACACATAAACCAAAATCAAACAATTAACATTTATTTTACAATTAAGATAAATGAAAAACAAGGCAATAATCTGGAGCAGTTTTCATATATTTCTTACTACTAAGTAAACTATTTCACACTTTAAACATTCTTCCAAATTATTTATAAATTACTGTTAAACTGATTATTAAACATTTCTCCGAAAACTCAAAGGGAATTAATTTATATCAATAAATTATTATTATTGTTTTTAAAAAAAGTTACTGAAATTTAAAACGGAATAGTAATTTAATAGATTAAAACAGCAAAACCTTTATGCTTCAAATTATTAATATGTATAAGAATTCAACAATACAGATTAGCAATAAAAATTCTGTACAATTACTTGCACCGTTTTTATTTGCCTATGTTCTTTTAAGTTTACAACATAAGTTTGCGTATATTTGTAATGAAAAGCACCTGTTAAAAGGAGTGGTTATTAAAGTACTACTTAAACCTAATCCTAAAAAAAGGTGAAATGAAATCAAATCCTTCCATAAAGAAACCTCCTCATATTAATAAACTTCCCAATAATGAGACGGATTTTGACATACAACAATCTAATAATGTAGATACTACAGAAAAAAAAGCTGAAAATTCATTCACAGTAGTTGCCATTGGCGCTTCGGCTGGAGGACTTGAAGCCATAACCCAACTTTTGCAAAATCTGTCGCCAGTAACTGGTATGGCATTTATTTATGTTCAGCATTTGAGTCCTGACCATAAGAGTATACTTTCGTCCCTTTTGTCAAAAACAACCCAAATGCAAGTTCAGGACATTGATGATATGGAAAAAATGATTCCAAACAATGTCTATGTTATCCCATACAATAAAGGAATTGAAGTTACCGATGGCCACATCAAATTAATTCCCCGCTCAAGTGGTGGCCCAGCTATTTCAATTGATATACTTTTTTCTTCGTTGGCAGAAACACACAAAGAAAATGTAATTGGAGTTGTTTTATCCGGCAGTGCCCATGATGGAACTATTGGCTTACGAGATATTAAGCTGGCCGGTGGAATTACTTTTGCACAAGATGATACTGCAAAATTTAACAGTATGCCTAATTCCGCCATTGCAGATGGTGCAGTAGATTATATTATGTCTCCAAAGGAAATTGGAATCGAATTAACAAGAATGAGCAAAAATCCTTTAGAAATCCGAGAAACAACCAAAAAAATTTCAGCAATAGACTTCGAAAGTAATAATCCCGATTTAAAAAATATTGTCCAGTATTTACACAACAAAAAAAACGTTGATTTTAGTCATTATAAAATGAATACAATTAATAGGCGAATACAACGACGAATGCTGATTAACAAATCAGAAACATTAAAACAATACAGCGAATTATTATTTGTAGATACTACCGAAGCAGATTTGCTATACCAAGACTTACTAATTAATGTAACCTCCTTTTTTAGAGATACCGAAGCCTTTTTGCTTTTAAAAAGCACTATTTTACCTAAATTAATAAAATCTAAAGAGTCCGGAGAAACACTCCGCATTTGGGTTGCGGCATGCGCAACTGGCGAAGAAGTATATTCGATTGCTATGCAGTTATTAGAAATAAAAGAAGAAAACAATCTTGACATACCGTTTCAGATTTTTGCTTCCGATCTTAGCACAGAAGCTATCAACACTGCCAGACTAGGAGAATATACTTCTGCACAAGTATCTAACATAAGTACCGAAAGATTAGAGCAATTTTTTACCAAATCAAAAAACAAATACCGAATCACAAAATCGCTCCGTGACGTATGCGTTTTTGCCCATCACAATATTTTGCGCGACCCTCCTTTTTCCCGAATGGATTTTATCAGCTGCCGCAATATGCTCATTTATCTAGACATAAATGCCCAGAAAAAAGTGATGTCAACTTTTCATTATGCACTAAATGAAGGAGGTTGTTTAATGCTTGGCAAATCTGAAACTACGGGAACATCGGCCCAACTTTTTTCAATAATTGACAAAAAATATAAATTCTATTCCAGGAAAAAAAATACGAACCTTCGTTCTATACCCAATTTAATTTCCCGCAATTCCCATCAAACTATGTCTGATAAAAATAGTAACCCAAACATCACTTTCAAAAAAACACAACTATCCACAAGCGGAAATTTGGGTAGTGCCTTTGATGCTGTTCTACTAGAGCACCATGTTCCAGCAAGTGTTATTATAAATCATGATTTGGATATTCTTCAATTTAGGGGATCCACATCATTATATTTACAACATTCGTCTGGCAAAGCCAGTTTCAATATTTTAAAAATGGTGCATATCGAAATTACTTTTGAATTGCGTAACGCCATACATAATGCCATTAAAACCAAAAAGCCCGTAAAGAAAATGGGGATCGAAATGAATCGGGATTTAAACGACAATACCATTCAAATCGTAAATATCGAAGTAATTCCGCTTACATTAGAAGGAGAAGAACCGTTGTTAATAGTCATTTTTACTGGGCAACAACAAATTGAATCCGATGAAGATCCCAAAAAAGCAAAACAAAAAAATTCGATTGCCAAAGACCGACGCATCAAAAAACTGGAAGAAGAATTAGCCTGCGCACGTGCCGATATGGGCGTTATAACTCACGATCAGGAAACTGCAAATGAAGAATTGCAAAGTGCCAACGAAGAAATTGTTTCCAGTAATGAAGAACTGCAAAGTTTAAACGAGGAACTAGAAACCTCGAAAGAGGAAATAGAATCTACCAACGAAGAACTCACTACGAGCAATCAAGAATTGTATGCCCGAATTCAACAAGTGGAAGAATTAAATAATTACAACCAAGCCATTCTTTCGACTGTTCATGAGCCGGTTTTGGTTTTGGACAAAGACATCAAAATTAAATCTGCCAATAAATCCTTTTACAAAACATTTAAAGTAACCGAAGCCGAAAGCATTGGGGAATCATTATTCAAATTAGGAAATAACCAATGGAATATTCAGGGGCTAAGAGAATTATTGGAAGAAATTGTTCCCAAAAACAATAGCTTTTATGATTTCGAAGTAGAACATACTTTTCCTATCATTGGCACAAAAACAATACTCCTTAACGCCCATAGAATTGTGCAACAAAGTATCAATGAAGAATTAATTGTTCTTACCATTGTGGACATTACAGAGGTGCGACGATTAGCCATTGAACTGCAAGTAAAAGAAAAAAAGGCATTGGAAAAAAAGTTGGAAGCAGAGAAAAAAACGCTTAAACTTATTGAGGACAGCAATAAGCGCTACAATATGATGCTAATGCAATCCCCATTTGCCTTTGCAATTTTGAAAGGAAAAAATATGCAAATTATGCTTGCCAATGATAGCATCAAAGAAATTTGGGGAAAAGGAAAAGCTGTAGAAGGAAAACCATTACTGGAAGTTTTACCTGAATTAAAAGATGGAATTATACCAAAAGCACTGGATGACGTTTTTACTACAGGTATTCCATTTGAAGGATATGAACTTCTCATTCCTATAATGCGCAATAAAAAATTGGAGGACGTTTATTTTAATTTTGTATACCAACCTTATCTCGAAGCTGACGAAACTATTTCGGGAATTACCATTATTGCTTATGAAGTTACCGCCCATCACAATGTAAAAGAGGAATTGATAGCTGCTACAGGCGTTGCAGAGCATAAAACACATATAGCGGAAGAAGCTTTAAAATTCAAGCAACAATTTTTGTCGAATATGAGTCACGAAATTCGAACACCGATGAATTCGATTGTGGGTTTTACTAATGTGATACTAAAAACAGGTTTAAACCAAAAACAAAAAGAATATATAGATGCGATTAAAAAGTCGGGTGAATCCTTAATAATTTTAATTAATGACATCCTAGATCTTGCCAAAGTCGATGCTGGAAAAATGACATTTAGCAATCATCCGTTTAGCCTAGAAGAATCCATTTCGGATATATTTAAGCTGTTGGGGCCAAAATGTCAAGAAAAAAATCTTGAATTTATAAAAATGTTAGATGAATCTATTCCTACAACCCTACTTGGAGATGCGATTCGTTTGCGACAAATAATTTTAAATCTTATCAGCAATGCTATAAAATTTACTCCTCAAGGTAAAGTATGTATCAACATTCGTATTGTAAATGAAGATGAAACAAAAATAACGTTAGAATTTTCTGTAAGCGATACTGGCATTGGAATTCCTGAAAATAGATTGGGACATATTTTTTATAATTTTGAACAGGCAAGTGATGAAATCGCTAAAGAATACGGTGGCACCGGCCTAGGGCTCTCCATTGTAAAACAACTGGTAGAACTTCAAGGAGGTTCCCTTTTTGTGGAAAGCAAAGTGGGAGAAGGATCAATATTTGGTTTTACAATGTCTTTTTCCAAAACAACAAAAACAGTTACTGAAGTAACCACAGTGAATTTGAATAACAAAAAGAGGACTCAACAAATTAAAGTCCTTGTGGCGGAAGACATTGCTCTAAATCAAGTTTTGATAAAGATAATTTTGACCGACTTCGGGTTTGAATGTGATATTGCCGAAAATGGCAAAGTCGTTTTGGAAAAATTAAAAGAAAAAAAATATGACATCATTCTAATGGATATACAAATGCCCGAAATGAATGGTTTTGAAACTACCGAATATATCCGAAACACGATGCTTCTTCAAATACCCATTATTGCTCTTACCGCCGATGTTACCTCAGACAAAGAAAAATCTAAAAAAATAGGTATGAATGATTATGTATCCAAACCTATTGATGAAGAACTCTTGCATAGAAAAATAATGGCGCAAATCAATAAAATTAGCTAAACTAAAAGCATTATGGAATAAAAGTCTGCAAGCTTGCAGCACTCATTAAAACTCCAAATAACACAAATTAGCACTAATTAATCTGCCTGTTGGCAGACTTGCCTACGGGCAGGCAGACAGGTTTGTGCTAATTTACTTCGTCCATTCCCATCACTAGGGAGGCTGATTTTCTCTTATGACCCTTTATTTTTGTGGTTACCAATGGGACTATTTTGAGTAAATCAACTAAAATCAATCAATTTCAGATTAAAATATTTATTAAAATCAGTAACCCGAGTCTGCAAAACGAACAGGCGAAACAATTAGCGGTAAAACTACCATAAGTTTAACTTGTTAATTTAACAATATTTGCCGTAATAGAAAGAAAAACATTTCTTCACTTTTAATTCTAAAAAACCTGTTTTTTTCAGCCAAGATCTTTCAGACCCAATTATCTTTAATAAAATTATAAAAAAACTTACAAAAATATTTTAATTTGTGTACTTTGTCGTTTTTTTATGTATTTAAACGATTAATAGATAGAAAAATAGTATTTTTGAAATCTAAATCAGCTTTTTAAGCAAATTTCAAGTTTAGCTTAAATTATAGATATTGAATCACTTATAAACGCGAATATTCTTTATGATAAATATATACTCACCGATTTTATCCTAAAAAAAATATGAAAAAAACTACTTTTTTAAGAAACATATTTGCACTTCTCTCTTTTATTTTATTTAGCTTTTTAGGGGTGGCACAAACACAGACTTTTACAACTTCTGGTACATTTACTGTTCCTGCTGGAGTGACTTCAATAACAGTTGAAGCATATGGCCCTGGTGGTGGTGGTGGTTATGGAGGAGGTGCAAATAAAAACGGAGGCGGAGGCGGAGGCGGAGGCGCATACACAATAAACTCCTCAGTTCCTGTCACATCCGGTAATCCATATACAATTACATTAGGTATTCCTGGAGTTGCAGGAATTTCTACTACACCAAACGGAGGAAACGCAACAAACACCACTGCTACATTTGATTCATCAACTACAGTAACAGCAAATGGTGGTTCAGGAGGTTTAAGCTATTCAAATGGTGGTAATGGTGGTAATGGCGGTAGTGGCGTAACAAATTCTGGAGGAAAAGGAGGTACTGGTACCGCATCTGGTAGTGGTGGAGGTGGTGGAGCAGCTGGTACAACTGGGAATGGTGGAGATGGAGCAATGCCAACTGCTGGTACAAAAGGCACAGGTGGCATTATCGCTGGGAATGGTGCTATTGGTAGTACAGGTAATTTTGTTGATGGAATTACAGGGAGTAATTATGGAGGTGGCGGAAGTGGTGGAACAAGAAATAGTAATGGTGGTGCAGGCGCCAACGGTTACGTAATTATCAGCTATACCTGCGCAACATCATATGCATTAAGCACAACCACTATTGCAAGCTCTCCACAATGCGTTGGTACAGCTGCAACAATAAATGTAACTGCATCAGCTTCGTCTCTACCAATTGGTACTTATACTGTAACTTATAACTTATCGGCTCCAAATGCAGCAACAGGAAATACCTCGACTATGACAGTATCTACTGCAGGTACGGGTAGTTTTACCACTAGTAATTTAGGAGCTGCTGGAACAACAACAATAACCATAACTAAACTAGCAAGTGGCAATTGTAACACAACCATTGCAGCAAATAACTCCACAATCGCAACGGTTAATGCACTACCGACAATAACAGGTACAACACCTGGATCAAGAGTAGGTTCTGGAACTGTAACTTTGGGAGCAACTGCATCTGCAGGAACTATATCTTGGTTTGCCGCATCTACTGGGGGAAGTGCATTGACAATAGGCTCAAGCTATATTACTCCAAGTATATCAGTAACTTCAACTTATTATGTAGAATCTACCAATGGATCTTGCACTACTTCATCAAGAACAGCTGTAGTGGCAACCGTAAATAATCCAGAAATAAACATTCAAGGAAGTGCCACATCAATTGTAGATGGCGATACAACTCCTAGCGCAACAGATTTGACGGATTTTGGTTCATTAGACGCCAGTTCTGGCACAATCATAAAAACTTTTAAAATTCAAAATACAGGAACCAGCTTATTGACTATTGGTACAATTACTATTTCAGGGACAAATGCCTCAGAGTTTGTAGTTTCAACAGCACCGAGTACTACAGTTGCCGCAGGTTCAAGTACAACATTTGTAGTAACATTCGATCCAACTGTTGTGGGAATAAGAACTGCCACAATATCCATCGTGAATGACGACTCTAATGAAAACCCTTATGATTTTTCAATTCAAGGAACTGGAACCCAAACCTTTTTTGACAGTGATAGTGACGGAGTAAATGACAATGTCGATATTGATGATGATAATGATGGTATATTAGACACTACCGAAGAAACAAATTGTAACAACTCCAATGGATATAAAGTAAATTATAAATTCTTGAATGAAACTTTTGGAGCAAGTGCAACCAGAACTACAATAAATACGACCTATGCAGCAACCACAACCTATTGCTATCAAGACGCAACAACTCCATCAATTTGTGAAGGAAGTTCAAATTCTACGGACTTGAATGATGGTAAATACACTGTGGGACCTAGTGCACAAATTGCTTCATGGGCTCTCTCTCTCTGGTACTTAGGTGTTGACCACACCCCGGGAGACACTGATGGAAGAATGGCTATGTTTAACGCCTCCTATACATCAGGTATTTTCTATACAGCCTTAATAACCGGAGCTTTACCCAATCTTCCCATTACCTACAGTTTTTGGGTACTAAATCTAGATAGAACTGACGCAGCAAATATTGGAACTAGAATTCGACCAAATATTAAAGTGGAATTTAGGGATATCAATGACGTTGTATTGCAAACTATAAATACCGGTGATATAGCCCCAACCACAAATGGAAATCTAGCAGGGGATTGGTACCAGTTTACGGCAAATTTAAACTTAAACGTAACTGCATTTAAAGTAGTCTTTAGCAACAATAACACTGGTGGTCTAGGTAATGACTTAGCTTTGGACGATATTTTGATAACCCAAACCTTATGCGACAGAGAAGGTGATGGCATAGCCGATGTTTTCGATTTGGATGCCGATAACGATGGTATCGAAGATGTAATTGAAGCTGGATTGGGAAATATAAGCAACGGTAAAGGAAAAATAGACGTGGCTTGGGTAGACAGTAATGTAAATGGTTTACTCGATAGTGCCGAATCTTCTGCCGCATTACCAGCATTAGATTCTGACGGAGATGGAATCCCAAATTATATAGACTTAGATAGCGATAATGACAGCCTTTTTGATGTAGATGAATCTGGAGCTGGAAATACAAATGCCGTAACGGGATATGTTAATGGCGACGGCGACATCAACGGTGATGGTAGAGGTGATGGGCCAGAATCTGAAACTTTCAGAAGTAAAGACACTAATGGAGACATAATAACAGAAGGTTATGGAGACGGAATATTAGACATTTACGATTACGGAACGGGTGCTACTTTTAGCAGTCAATATGGAAATTTAGGACAAGGAATTGCAAATGTAAATCCCGCAACGACCTATTTAAATGATACCGATGGAGATGGAATTCCTGATTATCTGGATGTCAAATCAAATGGTTCTACTTTTGACATAGCCAATACTCTTTTGATTTATGACTATAAAACTTTGGATACCAATAATAATGGAATAATAGACGGAACAGCCGATATAGACAAAGATGGTATTTTAGATACCTTTGACACCTCCTACTCTCCAGCTTATTTTGGTTCGCCAAGAGATTTGCATACCAAATTATATCTAGACTTTGATGGTCGAAATGATTATGGACAAAGCACGGCACTCTTAGGAGGTTTATCCAATGCTTCACTTATGGCGTGGATCGATTTGAATTCAGCATTTTCCACAGATGGAATTATTGTGGGGCAAAATAATTTTCAAATCCGAATTACAAGTGCCAAGAAACTAGAAGCCTTAGTAAATGGTACATCTTATACTTATAACACAGCTTTAAGCGTTTCGCAGTGGTACAATGTGGCGGCAGTTTATGGTGGTGGGAATATAAAACTATATTTAAACGGTAATTTAGTACTCACTCAAGCTGCTTCAGGAGCCATTTCAGCCGATGCTTCATTATTGACAATCGGAAAAAATCCATCTTCCAGCACCCAATATTTTAAAGGAAAAATTGATGAAGTACGTGTTTTTAATACTGCTTTGACTGTTTCACAATTGCAACGAATGGTGTACCAAGAAATCAAAGATTTTGGTTCCGAAATTAGAGGAGAAATTGTTCCAAAAAACGTGGCTACATCGCCAGCTTCTTTGCCTTTCTCCAATTTATTACGTTATTACAGAATGGACAATTATAAAGACGATATAATTGATGACTTGACCACTACAGCCATTGATGTTACGGGAACAAAAATCTACAACCATAAAAATATTTATGTACAACAAGCTCCAATGCCTTTCTTAACAGAAAGAACAGGAGATTTTGCAACAGCCGTAAACAGTCCTACAAAGGAAATCCGCGGAATGGATATAATGGATCAAGACTGGTCTATCGTAAAAGTTCAGCACGATATTACTGAAACTTCTAACAATATTGATTTAGGTATGCTTGTCGATTCAGGAAAAAACATCTTGATGAATAATAATACCAAAATACAAAACGATTGGTATTTGAAATTAGATGGAAAAATAGATTTAGTTGGAAAATCACAATTAGTGCAAACCACGGAAAGTGATTTAGATGTTACAAGTTCCGGCTCCATCGAAAGAGACCAACAAGGGCAATCCAATCTTTACAATTACAACTATTGGAGTTCTCCTACGAGTCCAATTAATACAACAGCCAACAATACTAACTACACCGTTACTGGAGTTATGAAGGACGGCACAAACTCTACTGCACCAGCAAACATTACTTGGGTAGGTGGTTATGACGGGGCGCCCACAACATCAATAAGTTTGGCAAGATACTGGATTTATACCTTTGACAATTATGCCAATGACTATTCCAATTGGAATCAAATACTAGAAACCACTTCAATAAGAGTGGGTCAAGGATTTACCTTAAAAGGAAGCGGAGCTTCAGGAAATCAAAACTATGTCTTTACTGGAAAACCAAATAATGGTTCTATTACAACGAATTCCGTTGGTATAGATCAATTATTGCTGACAGGAAACCCTTATTCTTCCGCTTTGAATGCAACAACATTTATAAATGACAATTCAAGTTCCATTGATGGAACATTATATTTTTGGGAACATTTCACCACTAACAACACTCATATTTTAAGAGATTACCAAGGCGGCTATGCCGAAAGAAATCTAACCGGAGGAGTGGCTCCCATATCTCCATCCTTAATTAGTGGGCTAGGTTCCAGTACCAGAATTCCAGGACAATTCGTTCCTGTGGGACAAGGTTTTTTCGTTAATGGAAATTTAACCACTGGTGGAACAGTTACATATAACAATGCCCAAAGAGCTTTTCATAAAGAAGACGAGGTTGGTATTTCAAATAGTTTGTTTAAAATAGCTCAAAACAAAAAGACTCAAACACTAGAAAATAATGACAATGACAAAATTGTTGCCAACTCTTATATGAAAATTCGTTTGGGATACAATACCTATAATTCGTTCCATCGTCAAGTTTTGTTGGGCTTTATGAATGAAAATGCTACAAACGAAATGGATTATGGTTATGACGCCTTAAATATCGACGATTTTCCAAATGATATGTACTTTTTGGTTGGAGAAAACCAATTAGTAATTCAAGGAGTAGGTTATTTTGATGCAAATGCGTCCCTCCCTATTGGAGTAAAAGCAAATGCCGAAGGCAAAGTATCATTTGTAATTGATGATTTGGAAAACGTTCCTGCTGATCAGAACATTTTCATATATGACAATGTTTTAGACACTTATAACAGCATTAAAGGACAATCTTATGAAGTGGTTTTACCAGCTGGCACAAATGATTCTCGTTTTTCACTTCGATTTAAGGACAAAAACCTAAATGTGGAACAAAATCCAATTGATGAAATCAAAATCGTTCATATTCAAAATGGCAATTTAATTCTCATCAATAATAACTTAATGGATGCTAATGTCGAAAAAGTGACCCTTTACAATATTCTGGGTCAATCCATTTCCACTTGGAAAATTGAAAATCAAGATCAACAAAATATTCGAATTCCAGTAAAAAACATAAATTCGGGAGTATTTATTGCCAAAATAAAAACATCGAAAGGCGAAATAAGTAAAAAAATTATTATTCCTTAATAATAAATATCGTCTTGAAAAACCAATACAGGTGGTTAATAAAAATAGAAGAGCTGTTCGATAAGACCAGCTTTTTTTATACCATAAAATATGAATATAACCACCTTTTTTTACTTCCCATATATTACAATAAACTATAAACCAATACTTTAGTTTTAAATCAAAATAACACATATTCGTGTTTTTATACAATTAAGAGTACTTTTATACTTATTAAATAAAATATTTTGTAGTATATTACATTATTATATATGTTAAATTGTGTATTTTAGCTGTTTTTTATGCTCTTTGTCGATTTATTTGAAATAATTTCTATATTTACACTTGTGAAAAATTGAAAATTTCTCACTCAAAAATATTTTATACGAAAAAACATATTTTAAAGAACGGAAAAATCAAAAAAAAGACACTAATACAAAAGTTAAAAAAAAATGATTTGTTAAAAAAAGTAGTTTATCGATTAATCAAATCAGTTTATCGGAATAATTAATTTATTCAATACTATGTTTTAATAAATTATTAATTTTGATTTAAGTATTTATTCAACAAGGTCAAATATAAAATCTAAACTATAGATAATTTGATTATAAAAATGCAATACTATGAAGAAAAAATACCTAATTATAATTATATTATTTTTCAGCTATTCTCTTGGTTATAGTCAAAATGATGGCGATTTTCAATCAAAAGCTGTAGGATCATCAATTTGGAATGATGCTTCAACTTGGCAAATATACTCAAGTGGTGTATGGACAAATGCAGCCAACTACCCAGGTGAAATTACAGGGACATATACCGTAACAATACAAGCTACACATACCATAACAATTCCTTCTGATTTATCAACAAATTCAATGGGAACCGTGCTTATAAATGGCACATTGGTTTTAGGCGATGGCACATCCAATCAGCACATAACAACATTATCAACAAAATTACTTACTATAAACCCGAATGGTAAACTAACATTCTCAGGACCTAAAGTGAGGTTAATTTTACCAGCACCAGATGCTGTTTTAATAATTGAGCCTTCTGGAGCTATAGATGGTAGTTGCACCAATAATGATGAAATTTTTGTAGATACCAGCAAATATGCAACTTGTGTTGGATCAGGATCAACTACCTATTCTTTTGGGGATCTTATTGCAGCTGGAGGAACCGTAAATGCTAAAATAACCAGCCATACTACCAATCCAGTTACAGTTTCCGGATGTACTCTTATAAATTTAACAGGAGGTTATTCCGGAACTGAAAACAATGTTACATATGTATGGAAAGCTAGAGACCCTAATGGAGTAACAACAACGATAAATTCAGGCAGTCTAGCTGATAATACAATACCCACATCAACTTCATATACACCAAATTTACCTGGAGAATTTTTAGTTTCTTTGGAAGTTACAACTGCCTCATTTGCCACTAACGTAGAAACTAGAACTTTCAATGTTGTTGACACCACCAATCCAACTATTATATGTCCAGCCAATATTACGGTCAACAACACTCCCGGAACTTGTGGAGCAGCTGTAACATATACAGCACCAGTAGGAACGGATAATTGTTCAGGAGCAACAACAACTCAAACTGCTGGTTTTGCATCGGGTGCAACTTTCCCCGTGGGAGTAACTACCAATACTTTTATGGTAACTGATGCTGCTGGTTTGACAGCTTCTTGCAGTTTTACCGTAACAGTAATAGATAATCAAGTGCCAACAATAGCAACTTTAACAGCTATCAGCGTCAATTCAGATGCAGGAGTTTGTACTTATGACAGTTCACAATTAACCGAGCCAACTGCTTCTGATAATTGTACAACTGTAACCGTAACACGCTCGCCTGCAAGTTTGGTAAAAGGACCAAACACCGTGACTTGGACTGCAACAGATGCCGCTGGTTTGATGGCTTCTTCAACCCAAACAGTGACTGTTGTTGATACGCAAGCACCTACAATTGCAACCTTAACAGCTATAAGCGTCAACGCAGATGCAGGGGTTTGTACTTATGATAGTTCTCAATTAACTGCTCCTACTGCTTCCGATAATTGTACCACAGTTACCGTAACACGTTCACCAGCTAGTTTGGTAAAAGGATCAAACACCGTGACTTGGACTGCAACAGATGCCGCTGGTTTGACGGCTTCTTCA
>JACMLU010000002.1 GCA_014379405.1 Flavobacterium sp.
ATTTTACCACCAAAAAAATTAACCTTCACGGTGGCAGGTAATTTGAACTGTGAGAGCTTTATATCTTGCATTTTGAGCAGTGGGAACTCGATACTCGAAATATCATCATCAAACAACTTTCTGTCCTTAGCAACTGTTATGGTTGGAACCAAAGACGGCGCAATTCCTGCTACTCTTACCGCTACACTATCGATTGCGTACGCATTGTCTGATGCAAAAATAAGCCCCACATGCTTCTTTTCGCCATTTGATGGGCCATCCCCTTCCATCGCGTCGATTGCATCAATGACGCAAAAGAGTGGTGCCACGTATTCACATATATCCACCAAATGATTTGCAAAATTCCGTTCATCGTTCAGCTTTAAATGATAATCTGCCTTAATTAAGCCTGGAATTACTCCAAATAAATTTTTAACGGCTCCTGAATAGGTCATCATGCAGTGAGTTTTCATTTTTGCTACGTCAACAACATAGTCAACCTTTTGAACGACGCTTATGACTTGCATTTTTTTCAGCATCAAGGCCTTTTCATTGATGACTTCCTCATATGAAATATCGTTGAAAATCTCGCACCCCAGCCTTTTGGCCACATCTTCCATACCAGATGCTCTATAAATGCCTTCGAGTGACTTTTTATTTAAAGGTCCTGCTGGACTATCCCCAATAATAACCTTGCAACCCAAATCCATTAAATAGCTACATACGGCCTCAACGATCGCAGGATGTGTAGTCACACAGTCCTCGGGTTTATTCTTCCTTAAAAGGTTGGGTTTTACAAGAATATACATTCCCTGTTTCAACGTTTCCTTGATAGAAATAATCTTGTCTAAAGAATTGTAAACAACTTCTTTAACCTTGGTATAGTCATAATTTCCACATTTCTCAATACTCACAATTGCCATAATAACCGCCCATTCCGCCGCTTTTCACGGCACAAAATTTTCAATCTCTTTAAACGTAGTATTTGCGAAAAAGCTAAAAATAATTAGAGATTCATTAAATCCCTCGAACATCTAAATTGGAACCGCTTTTTGTTGCCTAGCTACGATCTGTTTTTTTGAAACCAAGTAGCACCTGAGCGTAACGGAGGTGATTACAATTAAGCCACCGATCAAGGACCATTTTCCAGGTATCTCACCGATAAACATAAAGACCCAAACAGGATTTAATATAGGTTCAATTACTGGAAGCAATATGGTCTCCAATGCTGATAATCGAGTGACAGCAAAGGAATATAGGCTATACGCTAGGCCCAATTGGAAGACGCCCATCAAAACAAGTGCTGTTACATCCGTCGCTGTAGGAACTTTTTGAAACAAGAAAGGGATTGATAAAATAAAAGTGAAAAAATTCCCTAAGACAATGGAAGAGGCAGCATTTACACCTTTTTGCAACTTCAAAAAAATTGCCTGAGCCGCAAATGTAACACCACTTATAATTGCCAGAATGTTTCCAAACATATTTCCACCAGTTAAATCTCCCATAAAAAACAAGCCCATACCAGCAATCACAAATACTATCACTCCCCAATCTAAGAGTGAAACTTTTTCTCTAAGAAATATCCAACCAAATATTGCAGCATAAATAGGTGCCGTGTACTGCAAAAGTATGGCATTTGCAGAAGTTGTCATCTTATTGGCAATAACAAAAAGCATTACTGTGCCAGTATACATTAGAGCTGCACCAATTTGCATGGGAGAAAAATTAAATCGTGGTCTGCCTGTAAGTAGAATAATAACTA
>JACMLU010000010.1 GCA_014379405.1 Flavobacterium sp.
AAAATGGGGAGATACTCAAGCGGCCAACGAGGGCAGACTGTAAATCTGCTGTGTGAACTTCGCAGGTTCGAATCCTGCTCTCCCCACAAGAATTAATTATAGATTGCGGATTTTGGTTGTAGATTAAAAAATCTAAAATCTAAACTCTCAAATCAAGGATTCTGCCGACTTAGCTCAGAGGTAGAGTGCTTCCTTGGTAAGGAAGAGGTCACGGGTTCAATTCCCGTAGTTGGCTCAAGTAAGTAGGAAATTGAAATAAATATATAAACTAGATTAAAAATTAAGTAAAATGGCAAAAGAAACCTTTAACCGTTCGAAACCACACTTAAATATTGGTACGATCGGACACGTAGATCACGGTAAAACTACTTTAACAGCAGCAATCACAAAAGTGTTATCTGATGCTGGTTACTGTCAAGCAAAATCATTTGATCAAATTGATAATGCTCCAGAAGAAAAAGAAAGAGGTATTACAATTAATACATCACACGTTGAGTATGAAACTGCTAACCGTCACTACGCACACGTTGACTGTCCTGGTCACGCGGATTACGTAAAAAACATGGTTACTGGTGCTGCCCAAATGGACGGTGCTATCCTTGTTGTAGCTGCTACAGACGGACCGATGCCTCAAACACGTGAGCACATCCTTTTAGGTCGCCAAGTTGGTATTCCTAGAATGGTAGTTTTCATGAACAAAGTGGATATGGTTGATGATGAAGAGTTGTTGGAACTTGTTGAAATGGAAATTAGAGACTTATTGTCTTTCTATGAATATGATGGAGATAACTGTCCAGTTATTCAAGGTTCTGCATTAGGTGGATTGAATAATGATCCTGCTTGGGTTCCTAAAATCATTGAATTGATGGAAGCTGTTGATAGTTGGATTGAAGAGCCAGTACGTGATACTGAAAAACCATTCTTGATGCCAGTTGAGGATGTATTTACAATCACTGGTCGTGGAACTGTTGCTACAGGTCGTATCGAAACTGGTATTGCTAATACAGGAGATGCTGTTGAAATCATCGGTATGGGAGCTGAAAAATTGACTTCTACTATTACAGGAGTTGAGATGTTCCGTAAAATCCTTGATAGAGGAGAAGCTGGAGATAACGTAGGTTTATTGTTAAGAGGTATTGATAAAGAATCTATCAAAAGAGGAATGGTTATCATTAAGCCAGGATCAGTAAAACCACACGCTACTTTCAAAGCTGAGGTTTATATCTTGAAAAAAGAAGAAGGTGGTCGTCACACACCATTCCACAATAACTACCGTCCACAGTTCTACGTTCGTACAACTGACGTAACAGGAGTTATTACTTTGCCAGAAGGTGTTGAGATGGTTATGCCAGGAGACAACTTAACTATTAATGTAGCTTTGTTAAGCCCAATCGCAATGAATGTTGGGCTACGTTTTGCTATCCGTGAAGGTGGTAGAACAGTTGGTGCAGGTCAGGTAACTGAGATTGTAGCTTAATTTATAATACTAATTATTAGCCAGTAACGCCCTCAAAGGCGTTACTGGTTTTTATTAACGAACGGGCGTAGTTCAAGGGTAGAATAGCGGTCTCCAAAACCGTTGATGGGGGTTCGAATCCCTCCGCCCGTGCAAATAAAATAAATCATAATGACAAAAGTTGTTAATTACATATCAGAAGCATTTGAAGAATTAAAATCAAATGTTACTTGGCCGGAATGGGCTGAAGTACAACGTTTAACTATTGTTGTTGCTGTTTTCTCTGTATTGTTTGCCTTGGCAACTTGGGGAGTGGATGAAATGTTTGCAAATTTATTAGAGAAATTTTTCACCTGGATAAAAGCGTAATTTTTTGTTATGGCAGATAATAATTTGAAAAAATGGTACGTTGTTCGAGCAGTAAGCGGACAGGAGAATAAAGTGAAGGCTTACATCGAAACCGAAATCGCTAGATTAGGAATGGGTGATTATGTCTCTCAGGTTTTGGTTCCTACTGAAAAAATAGTTACTGTAAAAGACGGAAAAAAATTAGCCAAGGATAAAGTATATTTTCCAGGTTATGTAATGCTTGAAGCAAATCTGATCGGTGAAATTCCTCATATTATCAAATCTATAACAAGTGTGATTGGTTTTTTAGGTGAAACTAAAGGAGGGGAACCAGTGCCGTTAAGACTTTCTGAAGTAAACAGAATGTTAGGTAAAGTAGATGAATTAGCTGTTAATACCGATACACGTTCAGTACCATTCAATTTGGGAGAAACGATTAAAGTAATTGATGGTCCTTTTAACGGTTTCAATGGAACTGTTGAAAAAATAAATGAAGAAAAGCGTAAATTAGAAGTAATGGTGAAAATTTTCGGAAGAAAAACACCATTGGAATTAGGGTTTATGCAAGTTGAAAAAGTATAATTTTTGTTACATATATAATAAGTCACATTTTCGCTTCCAATGTTAATGTGTTAAATTTTTTAAAAAAATGGCTAAAGAGATTAGTAAAGTAGTTAAACTACAAGTTAAGGGAGGTGCTGCGAACCCGTCGCCACCGGTTGGACCTGCTTTAGGTGCTGCTGGTGTTAATATCATGGAGTTCTGTAAGCAATTTAATGCTAGAACCCAAGATAAACCAGGTAAAGTTTGCCCAGTGCAAATTACAGTGTATAAAGACAAATCTTTCGATTTTGTTGTAAAAACACCACCTGCTGCTGTTCAATTATTGGATGCAGCAAAGCTTAAATCTGGTTCAGGAGAACCAAATCGTAAGAAAGTAGCTAGCGTTACTTGGGATGTTATCAAAACAATCGCGGAAGACAAGATGGTTGATTTAAATGCATTCACAATCGAGTCTGCTATGAGCATGATCGCAGGAACGGCTAGATCTATGGGTATAACTGTAACTGGAGATTCTCCTCTAAAACAAGCTTAAGACATGGCAAAATTGACAAAAAAGCAAAAAGAGGCTGCTTCAAAAATTGAAAAGAACAAACTATACTCTTTGAAAGATGCTGCTGCATTAATCAAAGTTATAGCTTCTGCAAAATTTGATGAGTCTGTTGATATCGCAGTACGTTTGGGTGTAGATCCAAGAAAAGCGAATCAAATGGTTAGAGGTGTGGTAACATTGCCTCATGGAACTGGTAAAGATGTTAAAGTATTGGCATTGGTTACTCCAGATAAAGAAGCGGAAGCTTTGGCAGCTGGTGCAGACTATGTTGGTCTTGATGATTACCTTCAAAAAATTAAAGATGGTTGGACTGATGTTGATGTAATTATCACTATGCCAGCTGTTATGGGTAAATTAGGTCCATTAGGTCGTATTTTAGGACCTAGAGGTTTAATGCCAAACCCTAAAACAGGTACTGTAACTATGGATGTTGCAAAAGCTGTTGCAGAGGTTAAAGCTGGTAAAATTGACTTTAAAGTTGATAAAACTGGTATCGTGCATGCAGGAATTGGAAAAGTTTCTTTTGGAGCTGAACAAATCTTCGACAACGCACACGAAATTATTCAAACATTAATCAAACTTAAACCAACTGCTGCTAAAGGTACATACATCAAAGGTATTCACCTTACAAGCACAATGAGTCCAGCAATTGCTTTGGACCCTAAAGCAGTATAATTGGTAGTTAAAAATTTTTAGTATGACTAGAGAAGAAAAATCAATCGCGATTGAAGATTTAACTGCACAGTTAGCTGGTACAAATATTATTTATGTATCTGATATTTCTGGATTAAACGCAGAGACAACTTCAAACTTGAGAAGAGCTTGTTTTAAAGCAGGTATTAAATTAGAGGTTGTTAAAAATACTTTGCTTGCAAAAGCAATGGAAGCATCAGCTAATGATTATGGTGACTTGCCTTCTGTATTAACAGGAAACAGTGCTATCTTTATTTCAGATGTTGCAAATGCACCTGGAAAAATAATCAAAGATTTCAGAAAAAAATCAGATAAGCCAGTTTTAAAAGGAGCTTATATCAATTCTGAAATTTACATTGGAGATGATCAATTAGAAGCTTTGGCTACTATCAAATCTAAAGAAGAACTTCTTGGAGAACTTATTGGATTATTGCAATCACCAGCACAAAGAGTTATTTCTGCTTTACAAAACCAATTCGCAAATAGAGAAGAGGTTGAAGCATAATACTCAAAACAAGGAATTCAATTTTCTTGTTGCTTAAAATAGCGCACAATAAATAAATTATATTTTACAAATCATTTTAAAACGATAGAAAAAATGGCAGATTTGAAACAATTCGCAGAACAATTAGTTAACTTAACTGTAAAAGAAGTTAACGATTTAGCAACAATATTAAAAGACGAGTACGGAATCGAACCAGCTGCTGCAGCTGTAGTAGTTTCAGGTGGTGGTGAAGCTGCTGCTGAAGAAGTACAAACAGAATTTACAGTTGTATTGAAAGCCGCTGGAGCTTCTAAATTAGCAGTTGTAAAATTAGTAAAAGAACTTACAGGTTTAGGTTTGAAAGAAGCTAAAGATGTAGTTGATAGCGCACCTGCTAATGTAAAAGAAGGTGTTTCTAAAGAAGAAGCTGAAGGTCTTAAAAAATCTTTAGAAGAAGCTGGAGCTGAGGTTGAATTAAAATAATTCAACTCGGTTTTAAGAATTAGGTTTAGGTCTTGGATACATATCCAATGACCTAAACCCTTTTTCGTATAATAAAATCATAATAAGTTTTATTATAAAATAGTTCAAAATACCAAATGGTTTTTAAATCAATACGATGAAAGAAAATCAACGAAAAGAGCTGCTGCTTTTGGAGTTATTTTTAAAGAGGTATTGATTAAGAATTAAGTATAGATTGTTTTATATAAGTCAGTGTTTTACACTAAAACTACTTTTTTTTAATCAAAATTTTGTCAATTGATGCTATCAAATCAAACTGAAAGATTGAATTTTGCCTCAACAAAAAACATTCCTCAATATCCAGATTTCCTAGATGTTCAGGTTAAATCGTTTAAAGATTTTTTTCAATTAGAAACTAAATCTGACGAGAGAGGCGACGAAGGGTTGTACAATACCTTCATGGAAAATTTCCCAATTACAGATACAAGAAATAACTTTGTATTGGAATTCCTGGATTATTTTGTAGATCCACCACGTTACACCATTCAAGAATGTATAGAAAGAGGTCTTACCTATAGTGTGCCTTTAAAAGCAAGGTTAAAACTATATTGTACAGATCCAGAGCACGAAGATTTTGAAACTATTGTTCAGGATGTTTATCTTGGTACAATTCCTTACATGACTCCTAGTGGTACTTTTGTAATCAATGGCGCCGAGCGCGTTGTTGTTTCGCAATTGCACCGTTCTCCTGGTGTTTTCTTTGGACAATCATTCCATGCAAATGGAACAAAATTGTATTCTGCCAGAGTAATTCCTTTTAAAGGTTCTTGGATAGAATTTTCAACCGATATCAATAGTGTAATGTATGCTTATATCGACAGAAAGAAAAAATTACCTGTAACTACTTTATTCCGTGCAATTGGATTCGAAAGAGACAAGGATATCCTTGAGATTTTTGACCTTGCTGAAGAAATTAAAGTGTCTAAAACAGGACTTAAAAAATATATTGGTAGAAAATTAGCTGCTCGTGTATTGAACACATGGCATGAAGATTTCGTGGATGAAGATACCGGCGAAGTTGTTTCTATCGAACGTAACGAAATAATCCTTGACCGTGACACAATTATCGATAAAGATAATGTGGAAGAAATCATCGATTCTAACGTTAAATCTATTTTGTTGCACAAGGAAGATAATAATGCAGTTGATTATTCCATCATCCACAACACGCTTCAAAAAGATCCAACCAATTCTGAAAAAGAAGCCGTTGAGCACATCTACAGACAATTGCGTAACGCAGAACCGCCTGATGAAGAAACTGCTCGTGGTATTATAGATAAATTATTCTTCTCTGACCAACGTTACAACTTAGGTGAAGTAGGTCGTTATAGAATTAACAAAAAACTGGGTCTTGATACTCCAATGGAAAAGCAAGTGCTTACCAAAGAAGATATCATTACCATAGTAAAATATTTGATCGAATTAATCAACGCGAAAGCAGATATTGATGATATCGATCACTTGTCAAACCGTCGTGTTAGGACAGTTGGAGAGCAATTGTCACAACAATTTGGTGTTGGTTTGGCTCGTATGGCTAGAACCATTCGTGAGAGAATGAACGTTAGAGATAACGAGGTGTTTACACCAATAGATTTGATTAATGCTAAAACATTATCATCTGTTATCAACTCTTTCTTTGGAACAAACCAGTTGTCTCAATTTATGGATCAAACGAATCCATTAGCCGAGATTACGCACAAAAGAAGATTATCTGCCCTTGGACCAGGTGGACTTTCGAGAGAAAGAGCTGGATTTGAGGTTCGTGACGTTCACTATACGCACTACGGACGTTTATGTCCAATTGAAACTCCAGAGGGACCAAACATTGGTTTGATATCTTCTCTTGGTGTTTATGCTAAAGTAAACGGAATGGGTTTCATCGAAACACCGTACCGTAAAGTAACTAATGGAGTTGTAGACTTAGTTTCTACTCCAGTTTACTTAAGCGCAGAAGAAGAAGAAGGAATGATGATTTCTCAAGCAAACATTGAAATGGATGCTACAGGAAAAATCCTTGCTGATAACGTAATTGCCCGTCAAGAAGGTGATTTCCCTGTAATTGATCCATCAAAAGTGGATTATGCAGACGTTGCTCCAAACCAAATTGCTTCGATTTCAGCTTCATTGATTCCTTTCTTGGAACATGATGATGCGAATAGAGCGTTGATGGGATCGAATATGATGCGTCAAGCCGTACCATTGTTGCGCCCTGAAGCTCCTATTGTTGGAACAGGTTTAGAGCGTCAAGTAGCTTCAGATTCTAGAGTATTGATTAATGCTGAAGGACCTGGAACTGTAGAATATGTAGATGCCAATATCATCACTATCAAATACGATCGTTCTGAAGAAGAAAGAATGGTAAGTTTTGAAGAAGATGAGAAAACATACAATCTAATTAAATTTAGAAAAACCAATCAAAGTACAAGTATCAACTTGAAACCTATCGTAAGAAAAGGTGACAGAGTGGTTCTTGGACAAGTATTATCTGAAGGTTATGCTACCCAAAATGGAGAATTAGCTTTAGGTCGTAACCTAAAAGTTGCATTTATGCCATGGAAAGGATACAACTTCGAGGATGCGATTGTAATATCTGAAAAAGTAGTTCGTGACGATATTTTTACCTCTATCCACGTTGATGATTATTCATTAGAAGTTAGAGATACTAAATTAGGTAACGAAGAATTAACGAATGATATTCCAAACGTTTCTGAAGAAGCTACTAAAGATTTAGATGAAAATGGTATGATCAGAATTGGAGCCGAGGTTAAACCTGGTGACATTCTTATCGGAAAAATTACACCAAAAGGGGAATCAGATCCTACTCCAGAAGAGAAATTGCTTCGTGCAATCTTCGGGGATAAAGCAGGTGATGTAAAAGATGCTTCATTGAAAGCTTCTCCATCTTTGCACGGTGTTGTTTTAGATAAAAAATTGTTCGCAAGAGCAGTAAAAGATAAACGCAAACGTACCCAAGATAAAGATGCTTTAGGCGCTTTGGAAATGGAATTCGAAGTTAAATTTGTTGAATTGAAAGACAAATTAATCGAGAAACTTTTCTTGATCGTTAACGGTAAAACATCTCAAGGTGTAATGAATGATTTGGGTGAAGAAGTATTGCCAAAAGGTAAAAAATACACTCAAAAAATGCTTTATGCTGTTGAAGATTTTGCTCACTTAAGCAAAGGCCAATGGGTTGCTGATGATGCAACTAATACTATGGTAAATGATTTGATTCATAACTATAAAATTAAGTTGAACGATTTACAAGGTGCATTGCGTAGAGAGAAATTCACAATTACTGTAGGTGATGAATTGCCATCAGGAATTTTGAAATTGGCTAAAGTATATGTTGCCAAAAAACGTAAACTAAAAGTTGGGGATAAAATGGCGGGACGTCACGGTAACAAAGGTATTGTTGCTCGTATTGTTCGTCACGAAGATATGCCTTTCTTAGAAGATGGAACACCAGTAGATATCGTGTTGAACCCACTTGGGGTACCTTCACGTATGAACATTGGTCAAATTTATGAAACGGTTTTAGGTTGGGCTGGAATGAACTTGGGTAGAAAATTTGCTACTCCAATTTTTGATGGTGCATCTCTTGATCAAATCAACGAATTGACTGACGAAGCTGGAATTCCACGTTTTGGACATACTTATCTTTATGATGGAGGAACTGGAGAACGTTTCCACCAAGCGGCAACAGTTGGAGTTATCTATATGTTGAAATTGGGTCACATGGTTGACGATAAAATGCACGCACGTTCAATAGGACCATACTCATTGATTACGCAACAACCATTGGGTGGTAAAGCTCAATTTGGAGGTCAGCGTTTTGGAGAGATGGAGGTTTGGGCACTTGAAGCTTATGGAGCATCAAGTACACTTCGTGAAATATTGACCGTTAAATCTGATGATGTAATTGGTAGAGCTAAAACTTACGAAGCAATCGTTAAGGGAGAGTCTATGCCAGAACCAGGATTGCCTGAATCATTCAATGTATTAATGCATGAATTGAAAGGTCTTGGTCTTGACATTCGTTTAGAAGAATAAAAAAAAGTTTGCAGTATTCAGTTTTCAGGTAGTAATAGCTGAAAACTGATTACTCATTTATAAGAGTTTTTAGGATTTATACTCGTAATCCGTTCCGATTTTTTATATAATCTTATATAATTAGCACTTCAAAAATTTGTTGAAGTTTAGAGAAGTAATCCGAGGAGTAGGTGTAAGTATCTACAAAATCAATTTTTAATTGCAAATAAATCAATAGTAAAAACTATGATGAACAATAGGAATAATAATAAAGACAAGAATCCTGTAAAAAGATTCAACAAAATTTCGATAGGACTAGCTTCTCCTGAATCTATCTTGAAAGAATCAAGAGGTGAAGTATTGAAGCCAGAAACTATCAACTATAGAACTCACAAACCAGAGCGTGACGGACTTTTCTGCGAAAGAATCTTCGGACCGGTAAAAGATTTCGAATGTGCTTGTGGTAAATATAAAAGAATTCGCTACAAAGGAATCATTTGTGACCGTTGTGGTGTTGAAGTTACTGAGAAAAAAGTACGTAGAGATAGAGTAGGACACATCAACCTGGTTGTGCCAATTGCTCACATTTGGTATTTCCGTTCTCTTCCAAATAAAATTGGTTACATTTTAGGTCTTCCATCTAAGAAATTAGATATGATTATCTATTATGAAAGATATGTTGTAATTCAAGCGGGTATTGCTAAAACTCCAGAAGGAGAATCAGTACAAAGATTGGATTTCTTGACAGAAGAAGAGTATTTGAATATTTTGGATACACTTCCAGCGGACAACCAATATTTAGACGATTTTGATCCTAATAAATTTGTTGCCAAAATGGGAGCAGAGTGTATTATGGATTTATTGGCTCGTATTGATTTAGATGCTTTGTCTTATGAATTACGTCACAGTGCCAACAACGAAACGTCTAAACAACGTAAAACTGAAGCATTAAAAAGATTACAAGTAGTTGAATCTTTCCGTGAATCTAACTTGAACCGTGAGAATCGTCCTGAATGGATGATTATGAAAGTAGTTCCTGTTATTCCACCAGAATTGCGTCCATTAGTGCCGCTTGATGGAGGTCGTTTTGCAACTTCAGATTTAAATGATTTATACCGTCGTGTAATTATACGTAACAACCGATTGAAAAGATTAATGGAGATTAAAGCTCCAGAAGTGATCTTGAGAAACGAAAAACGTATGTTGCAAGAATCAGTAGATTCACTTTTCGATAATACAAGAAAAGCATCTGCAGTAAAAACAGAATCAAACCGTCCATTGAAATCACTTTCGGATTCCCTTAAAGGAAAACAAGGTCGTTTCCGTCAAAACTTACTAGGAAAACGTGTGGATTATTCTGCTCGTTCGGTAATTGTTGTTGGGCCTGAGTTGAAATTGTTCGAATGTGGTATCCCTAAAGATATGGCAGCTGAATTGTACAAACCTTTCGTTATCCGTAAATTGATAGAAAGAGGAATTGTAAAAACAGTTAAATCGGCCAAAAAAATAATAGACAAAAAAGAGCCAGTAGTTTGGGACATCCTTGAAAACGTAATTAAAGGACATCCAATAATGCTGAATCGTGCTCCTACTTTGCACAGATTAGGTATTCAAGCATTCCAACCAAAATTAATTGAAGGAAAAGCAATCCAGTTACACCCTTTAGTTTGTACGGCATTTAACGCGGATTTTGATGGGGATCAAATGGCAGTTCACTTGCCACTTGGACCAGAAGCTATTTTGGAAGCACAATTGTTAATGTTGGCTTCTCATAATATCTTGAATCCTGCAAATGGTGCTCCGATTACGGTACCTTCTCAGGACATGGTACTTGGTCTATATTATATGACCAAAGAACGTTTGTCAACTCCGGATCATAAAATTTTAGGCGAAGGCTTAACTTTTTATTCTGCTGAAGAAGTAAATATTGCTTTGAATGAAGGTCAATTAGAATTGAATGCTCGAGTGAGAATTCGTGCCAAAGATTTTAATGAAGCTGGAGAATTAGTTTACAAAATTATTCAAACAACAGCAGGTCGTATCTTGTTTAACGAAGTAGTTCCAGAAGCTGCAGGTTATATCAATGATGTATTGACTAAGAAAAACTTGAGAGATATTATCGGACATGTATTAAGCGTGACCAATGTACCTACAACGGCTGCCTTCTTGGATAATATGAAAGATATGGGATACAAATTTGCCTTCAAAGGTGGATTGTCATTCTCATTGGGAGACATTAGAATTCCAGACCAAAAACCAAAATTAATTGCAGATGCTAGAGAGCAAGTTGAAGGTATCTCTGCTAATTATAATATGGGTCTTATTACCAATAACGAACGTTACAACCAAGTTATTGACGTATGGACTTCGACAAATGCTCAGCTTACTGAGGCAGCAATGAAAAACATTAGAGAAGACCAACAAGGTTTCAACTCGGTGTATATGATGCTTGACTCTGGAGCGAGGGGTTCCAAAGAACAAATTCGTCAGTTAACTGGTATGCGTGGTTTGATGGCTAAGCCTAAAAAATCTACTGCTGGTGGTGGTGAAATTATTGAAAACCCGATTCTTTCTAACTTTAAGGAAGGTCTTTCGATCCTTGAGTACTTTATCTCTACTCACGGTGCTCGTAAAGGTCTTGCGGACACGGCTTTGAAAACGGCCGATGCTGGTTACTTAACTAGAAGATTGCATGACGTTTCTCAAGATGTAATTGTAAACACGGTAGATTGTGGTACTTTAAGAGGTGTTGAAGTTTCAGCATTGAAAAAGAACGAAGAAATCGTAGAAACATTAGGTGAAAGAATCTTAGGACGTGTTGCATTGCAAGATGTTATCAATCCTTTGACTAATGAACTTATCATTCCAGCAGGTGAACAAATTACCGAAGCCTACATGAAAGTAATCGAGGCTTCTCCAATTGAGAAATTAGAGGTTCGTTCTCCATTAACTTGTGAAGCTACAAAAGGTATTTGTGCTAAATGTTACGGTAGAAACTTGGCAACAGGTAAAATGACTCAAAAAGGAGAAGCAGTTGGTGTAATTGCCGCTCAATCTATTGGAGAGCCAGGAACACAGTTGACACTTCGTACTTTCCACGTTGGAGGGGTTGCAGGTGGTATTTCTGAAGAATCTAGCATCATTACAAGATTTAATGGTAAACTAGAAATCGAAGATTTAAAAACGGTTAAAGGTGAAGATGGAGAAGGTAATGCAGTTGATATTGTAGTATCTCGTTCTACTGAATTGAAATTAATTGACGAAAAAACAGGAATTCTATTAAGCACAAACAATATTCCTTACGGTTCTAGCATCTTTGTTAAAGATGGTGAATCAGTAACTAAAGGAACAACAATTTGTAAATGGGATCCATATAATGGAGTTATTGTTTCGGAATTTACAGGTAAAATTGCTTACGAAGATTTAGAGCAAGGTCAATCGTTTATGGTTGAAATTGATGAGCAAACTGGTTTCCAAGAAAAAGTAATTTCTGAGTCTAGAGCTAAAAAATTAATCCCAACTTTATTGGTTTATGGTAAAGATGGTGAATTGATACGTTCTTATAACTTACCAGTTGGAGCCCACTTGATGGTTGATAATGGAGAGAAAATTAAAGCAGGTAAAGTATTGGTTAAAATTCCACGTCGTTCTTCTAAATCAGGGGATATCACGGGAGGTTTACCAAGAATTACCGAGCTGCTTGAAGCTCGTAACCCATCTAACCCAGCTGTAGTCTCTGAAATCGATGGTGTTGTTTCTTTTGGAAAAATCAAAAGAGGTAACCGTGAGATTGTTATCGAATCTAAATTTGGTGAGGTTAAGAAATATTTAGTTAAACTTTCTAGCCAAATCTTGGTACAAGAAAATGACTTTGTAAGAGCGGGTGTTCCATTGTCTGATGGTGCTATCACTCCGGAAGATATTTTAAGAATACAAGGTCCAGCTGCTGTTCAACAGTATTTGGTAAACGAAATTCAAGAAGTATACCGTTTGCAAGGGGTAAAAATCAACGACAAACACTTTGAGGTAGTAATACGTCAAATGATGCGTAAAGTAAGAGTACAAGATCCAGGTGATACTTTATTCTTAGAAGACCAATTGATTCATACTAAAGATTTTATCGTTGAAAACGATAAATTATACGGAATGAAAGTGGTTGAAGATTCTGGAGATTCTAGTAACTTGAAAGCAGGACAGATTATTTCTCCTCGTGAATTGCGTGATGAAAATTCATTATTGAAACGTACGGATAAAAATCTTGTTGTAGCTCGTGATGTTATCACGGCAACTGCAACTCCTGTACTACAAGGTATCACGAGAGCTTCGCTTCAAACGAAATCGTTCATCTCGGCTGCATCATTCCAAGAAACTACTAAAGTATTGAACGAAGCTGCAGTAGCAGGTAAAATCGATTACTTAGAAGGATTGAAAGAGAATGTAATTGTAGGTCATAGAATCCCTGCCGGAACTGGTATGAGAGAATACGATAATACAATTGTAGGTTCGAATGAAGATTACCACGAAATGATGGCTAATAAAGAGGAATACATATACTAAGTTATGAGTAATTCACAACACCAAGAACAAATCAACATTGAGTTGGATGAAAAAACGGCCGAAGGGATTTATTCCAATTTAGCCATAATCAATCATTCGTCTTCTGAATTTGTACTAGATTTTGTAAGCATCATGCCTGGTATTCCTAAGGCTAAAGTGAAATCAAGAATTGTCTTGACGCCACAACATGCCAAAAGGCTGTTAAGAGCCATTGGAGAAAACATTCACCGTTTTGAAGTAGCCCACGGCGAAATAAAAGACACTGAACAACCTCCGATACCATTGAATTTTGGTCCTCCGGGACAAGCATAATTATAGAAAAGGCTCCAGAAATGGAGCCTTTTTTTTGTGGTTAAAATAATTATCCACGGACATCTTGCATTGTTCAACTGTTTGCTCTTTCTTTTTTTATTCTCAATAATATTCAAATAGTTGGGCTTGTTTGCCCTGCAGTATAGCTGGTGAAATGCGGTATTTGTATGGTAAGAATCAGTGAAAATTGTGTTTTAAACGAGTATTGTGGTGATTCATCGAAAATATTTTCCAGTAGTAAACGATTCCTTTAGTTTTGACCTCAGATAAGAGATATAATAAATCTCTAGTAAAAAAAACAAGATGAATAATTTTTCTAAACAAGGCGGAAACAAAATCAAGGGTACTATCTTTATGGTATTGCTTTTTGTTTTCATGTCAAATGTTGCTGTTTTTGGTCAAACTACAGATGGAAATAATAATGTTCAAACTGCAACAATAGAAAATAACGAAATTGTAAATAATGCTATCGAAATCAGTACAATAAAACAAGAAGCTACTTCTGATGCACACAATATGAATTTTGTACTTTGGTTTATGGGTTCAAAACAAAGCCCAAATGCTACCGTTGTGCCTGCAGGAACAACAGCAAAAAAACAATTTATGACTTCTGGTACTGCGCCAAACCGTTTATTGATTAAAGCTTTTTTGAAAAAAGCAGTAAACTTCGAAAGTGCCGTGGTTTAAAGCTCTAAATTATAATATACAAAAAACGCCAATTTTTCAATTGGCGTTTTTTTTGTTTAAAGATTCTGAAGGATATCCTATAAGGACTATCGTGCTCTATGTTACTCAAATTCCGAAGTAAAGAACAATTTTACGTTTGGATATTTATTTTGCGTCATTTGTATTGTAAAATCAGAATCGGCGAGGAATACTAGTTGACCATATTTGTCGTGTGCCAAGAATTTCTGTTTGATTCTCCTGAATTCCTTGAATTCATCACTTTTTATGTCGTTAGGTTTTACCCAACACGCCTTGTGAACGGGGAAGTTTTCATAAGTACACTTGGCTCCATATTCGTGTTCCAATCGGTATTGGATTACTTCATATTGAAGTGCTCCAACAGTTCCAATTATTTTTCTGTTATTCATTTCCAATGTAAACAACTGCGCTACACCTTCATCCATCAATTGATCTACGCCTTTGTCGAGCTGTTTGGCTTTCATAGGGTCAGCATTATTGATGTATCTGAAGTGTTCTGGTGAGAAGCTTGGAATTCCTTTGAAACTCATTATTTCGCCTTCGGTCAAGGTGTCGCCAATCTTGAAATTTCCAGTGTCGTGCAAGCCTACAATATCACCGGGATATGAAATATCCACTATTTCTTTTTTCTCCGCAAAAAAGGCATTTGGGCTGGAGAATTTTAAATTCTTTTTCTGGCGAACGTGAAGATAAGGTTTGTTTCTTTCGAAAGTACCTGAAACAATTTTGATGAAGGCCAAACGGTCTCTGTGTTTGGGATCCATATTGGCGTGGATTTTAAAGACAAATCCCGACATTTTTTCTTCTTTTGGGTCAACCAATCTGGTTTCGGAGTCTTTTGGTCTAGGCGATGGTGCAATTTGAACAAAACAATCCAAGAGTTCGCGAACTCCAAAATTATTCAATGCCGATCCAAAAAACACGGGTTGCAATTTTCCGTCCAAATAATCCTGACGGTCAAATTTAGGATAGACTTCATCAATTAATTCTAGTTCTTCCCGAAGTTTGTAGGCTGGTTTTTCGCCAATAATTTTCTCCAACTCTTGATTTTTCACATCCGAAAAAGCTATGGTTTCTTCGATGTTCTTGCGGCTGTCGCCACTAAACAAGTTGATATTTTCTTCCCAAAGATTATAAATTCCTTGAAAATCATATCCCATTCCTATCGGGAAACTCAATGGTGTAACCGTCAAGCCAAGTTTTTGTTCTACTTCATCCATCAAATCGAAAGCATCTTTTCCTTCTCTGTCTAATTTGTTAATAAAAACAATGATGGGGATGTTTCTTAGTCTGCAAACTGCGACTAATTTTTCTGTTTGTTCTTCGACCCCTTTGGCTACGTCAATTACTACAATTACGCTGTCCACGGCGGTCAAAGTTCTGAAAGTGTCTTCGGCAAAATCCTTGTGTCCCGGAGTATCAAGAATGTTTATTTTTTTGTCTTGATAATTGAATGCCAAAACCGAGGTCGAAACCGAGATTCCTCTTTGGCGTTCAATTTCCATAAAGTCGCTTGTGGCACCTTTCTTGATTTTGTTGTTTTTTACCGCACCCGCTTCCTGAATGGCACCTCCAAAAAGGAGCAGCTTTTCTGTCAAGGTAGTTTTACCGGCATCGGGATGCGAAATAATCCCAAAAGTTCTTCTTCGCTGTATTTCTTCTAAAAAGCCCATATTTTTATCAATAGGCTGCAAAAGTACTATTTATATATGCCAATTAAAAAAAATTGTACCACGTATAAAGAAAAGATGGGATTTTCTGGCTGTTTAAAAGGTTTTGTTAAAAGAAAATGCCTAGCTCAAAAATAGAGTCTTCTGGTGCTGAACTATAGTATTAGCCGAATGGTATTCGGTTGCCATTAGGTTGCGGGAAAGTAGGGGAAAGGTAGGGGAGAGGACACAATCTATTTAATAGTATTGCGTTATTTAATTAGCAATGCCAGATGTGGTATTTGGGGTTACTAAATCCTGTGATTTTTTAGACTTTTTTTGCCAAAAACGGAAAATAGGAAAAGGATTTTGTTGAAATTGATTTTTTAACAGTCTAATGGTTTTATTTTTAACAAATTATAACGTTTTCGTTAATAACATTCATCTTTTTTATTAAATCATTATTATAGGATATAATATCTTTGTATGACAAAAAATATATTTTAAAATTTAAAATTAAAAAGTAATGAGTATTATTATCAAAATTCACGCAAGACAAATTTTCGATTCAAGAGGAAATCCTACAATAGAAGTAGATGTAGTTACAGAAAGTGGTGTTTTAGGAAGAGCTGCTGTTCCATCTGGAGCTTCAACAGGTAAATTCGAAGCAGTTGAATTACGTGACGGAGGAAAAGCTTTCTTAGGAAAAGGTGTTTTAAAAGCGGTTGAAAATGTAAATACTAAAATTGCTGAAGAGTTATTAGGGATATCTGTTTTTGAACAAAACTTGATTGACCAAACGATGATTGATTTAGATGGTACACACAATAAATCGGTTCTAGGAGCCAATGCTATTCTTGGTGTTTCTCTTGCTGTTGCAAAAGCAGCTGCAAACGAACTAGGATTGCCTTTGTATAGATATGTAGGTGGAGTTTCTGCTAATACATTGCCAGTTCCTATGATGAACATCATCAATGGAGGGTCTCATTCTGATGCGCCTATCGCATTCCAGGAATTTATGATTTTCCCAGTAAAAGCGACTTCTTTTACACAAGCTATGCAAATGGGTACTGAGATTTTTCACAGTCTTAAAAAAGTATTGCATGATAGAGGTTTGAGTACAGCTGTAGGTGATGAAGGAGGATTTGCTCCTAACTTGGCAGGTGGAACTGAAGATGCTTTGGATACCATTAAATTGGCAGTTGAAAAAGCAGGTTATACTTTTGGAGATGAGATTATGGTCGCTTTGGATTGTGCTTCCTCTGAATTCTATGAAAACGGAAAATACGATTACACTAAATTTGAAGGTGCAACAGGCAAAATCAGAACTTCTGCAGAACAAGTGGATTATTTGGCTGAATTAGCGGCTAAATATCCAATTATTTCTATTGAAGATGGTATGGATGAAAACGACTGGGATGGTTGGAAATTGTTGACCGAGAAAATAGGTGACAAAGTCCAATTGGTTGGAGATGATTTGTTTGTAACTAACGTAGAGCGCTTGTCAACAGGGATTGAAAAAGGAATTGCCAATTCCATCTTGGTAAAAGTAAACCAAATTGGAACTTTGACAGAAACAATTGCTGCCGTAAATATGGCTAAAAATGCAGGGTATACTTCAGTAATGTCTCACCGTTCAGGAGAAACTGAAGACAATACGATTGCGGATTTGGCAGTAGCCTTGAATTGTGGACAAATAAAAACAGGTTCAGCTTCTCGTTCGGATCGTATGGCTAAATACAATCAGTTGTTGAGAATTGAAGAAGAATTAGGAAATACCGCTTATTTTCCTGGAAAAAATGCATTTAAAATAAAATAAGCATACGAATTTTATTAAAAAGCCATTTACCACAAGTAAATGGCTTTTTTTGTGTGTTTTAACAATTTCATTGAGAAATTCATTTTTTAATTCGACGGGAAATGCCTAGATTTGGAGAATTATTTTATAATGATTTATTTCCAAAAACACTATGTCAAAAACAGCAACACTAGAAATTGAAGGCAAAAAATACGAGTTACCAATTTTTATTGGAACCGAAAATGAAATGTCTATCGATATTAGCAAATTACGTGATTTATCAGGGGCAATCACGTTGGATCAAGGATATAAAAATACTGGAGCTTGCAAGAGCGAAATTACTTTTCTTGACGGTGAAGAGGGAATTTTGCATTATAGAGGGTATTCTATTGAAGAATTGGCAGATAAAGCGGGTTTTCTAGAAGTATCTTATTTGTTGATTTTTGGAGAATTGCCTACAGTAGCTCAATTGGAGGATTTTGAAAGTCATATTAGAAAATACACCTTGGTTAACGAGGAAATGAAAAGTATCATCGATGGATTTCCAAAAACAGCGCACCCAATGGGAGTTTTGTCTGCATTGACTAGTGCCTTGATCGCATTCAATCCTTCAGCTGTAAATCCAGAGAATGAAGACGAATTGTATGAAGCAGTATGTAAGCTTATGGGGAAATTTCTTGTAATTGCTTCTTGGACCTATAGAAAGAGTTTGGGTTATCCTTTGAATTATTACGACAATACTTTAGGGTACGTTGAAAATTTTATGCAGTTGATGTTTAAATTGCCGACAGAACCTTATAGTGCTAACCCGCTAATTGTTAAAGCCTTGGATAAATTATTTATCTTGCATGCAGATCATGAACAAAACTGTTCTACATCAACAGTTCGAATGGTAGGTTCCTCACACGCTGGATTATTTGCTTCAGTTTCAGCAGGAATTTCCGCGCTTTGGGGTCCATTACATGGTGGAGCAAATCAAGCGGTTCTTGAAATGTTGGAAGAAATTCAAGCTAATGGAGGAGATGCTGATAAATATATAGCGAAAGCCAAAGATAAAAATGATCCTTTTAGATTGATGGGCTTTGGTCACCGTGTCTATAAGAATTTTGATCCAAGAGCTAAAATCATCAAAAAAGCAGCTGACGAAGTATTGAATACATTAGGTGTGAATGATCCAATTTTGGAGATAGCCAAAAAACTAGAAAAAGCAGCTTTGGAAGACGAGTATTTTGTTTCCAGAAAATTATATCCAAATGTTGATTTCTATTCTGGAATTATATACAGAGCACTTGGAATCCCTACTGATATGTTTACCGTAATGTTTGCTATAGGTAGATTGCCGGGTTGGATTGCACAATGGAAAGAAATGAGACTCAACAAAGAGCCTATCGGAAGACCAAGACAGGTTTATACCGGTTCTCCTTTGAGACCGTTCAAGGAATTTGATCAACGATAAATTTCAATAAAAACTCCCTGCGATTGTAGGGAGTTTTTTGTATATTTGAAATGGTAAATTTAATCAAATGGATATTTCTGCAACAAAATTGGAATTAATAGAATTGCTTTTGCATACGCAAAAAGACCAAGTGTTGGAAAAAGTGAGGGAGATTTTGGAGAATCAAAATGAAGAAATTGTTGGTTATTCTGTTTTGGGAGAACCTTTAAGTGAAGATTTGTATAATAAAAAACTTCAAAAATCAGAGGAGGACCTTGTAGATGAAAGGATAATTTCTCAGGTTGATTTAAAGAAAAAGTATGGGGTACAAAAGTAGTGATTGGGATCTAATTTGGACTGTAGAGGCTGAAAAGGATGTAGATGCTATTTATGGATTTTATGAGGTAATTTCTACAGAAGTTGCGTTGAAAATTGTAACAGAAATTATTTTAGAGGTAGAAAAAATACATTTTTCGGAAGCGTTTCAAGTAGATGATATCAACTCAAATTACAGAAGAATTATAGTCAGACATTATAAAATCCTTTATCGGGAAGATGGAAACCGAATAATAATCTTTGCGGTTTTTGATAGTAGACAGAATCCAAAGAAACTCAGAAACTTGAAAAGATTTCAATAAAATAGCCTCGCCATTTGCGGGGCTTTTTTTATCTTTGGCAAACGAGCCTAGAGAACCTGTCTGCCGACAGGCAGGCTGCCCAAGTAAATGCCAAAAATTATATGTTGGAATTAAATATCAATAACGAAACCTCCAGGCTACGAGCGGTTGTTCTGGGAACAGCAAATAGTAATGGGCCAACCCCAAAGGCTGAGGAGGCTTACGATCCCAAGTCATTGGAGCATATCTTGGCGGGAACATATCCCAAAGAGGAAGATATGGTATTGGAAATGGAAGCGTTTCATCGGGTTTTTGACAAATATGGTGTGACTGTTTTTCGTCCAGAACAAATTGTAAATTACAACCAGATATTTACAAGAGATATTGGTTTTGTAATTGGAGATGTTTTTATTAAATCCAATATTTTGCCGGACAGGGAACGAGAACTGGATGCCATTCAATATATAATTGATCAAATTAATCCATCAAAAGTAGTCCGCCCTCCCGAGGAAGTTCATATAGAAGGCGGAGATGTGATGCTGTGGAACGATTATGTTTTTATCGGTACCTATAAAGGGAGCGATTATAAGGATTATATCACTGCAAGAACTAATAGGGAAGGCGTTCAATACATCAAGGATTTATTTCCCCATAAAAAGATCAAAGAGTTTGATTTGATGAAATCAAAAATAGAGGCGAGGGACAATGCCTTGCACCTGGATTGTTGTTTTCAGCCTGTAGGTAAAAACAAAGGGATCATTTACAAAAGAGGTTTTCGTGAAGAAGGTGATTACCAGTTTCTAGTGAATCTTTTTGGGAAAGAAAATTTATTTCATATCACCAGAGAAGAAATGTATGATATGAATTCTAATGTTTTTTCTATTGACACGAATGTCGTGGTTTCCGAAAAGAATTTCACCCGACTCAATAATTGGCTGCGAGTCAATGGGTTTGTGGTTGAGGAAATTCCTTATGCCGAAATCGCGAAACAGGAAGGGCTGTTACGATGTTCTACTTTGCCGTTAATTAGAGAATAATTTGTTTATGGTTTATAGTTTGTTGTTTAACCTAACGACAAACCATAAACCATAAACCACAAACCATAAACAATGAACCAAACCACCAATTCCATCCTGATGATTCGTCCCGTGGCATTCCGAATGAATGAGCAAACGGCAGTAAACAATTATTACCAAAAAGTGCTGGATAATTTATTGCCTGCAACGGTGAATGCCAAGGCACAAGAAGAGTTTGATGCATTTGTCAAAAAGTTGAGAGCCGTTGGTGTTAATGTGATCGTTGTTGACGATACTGCAAATCCAGACACGCCAGACAGTGTTTTTCCAAACAACTGGATTTCTTTCCACGAAAACGGTGACGTGGTTTTGTATCCTATGTTTGCCGAAAATCGTCGTGGAGAACGTCGTGAAGATGTTTTGGATATTTTGGAAGATAATGGTTTTGTCATCAATGAAATTATGGATTATACTTCTGCTGAAGAAGATGGTTTTTTTCTGGAAGGTACCGGCAGCATTGTTTTGGACAGGGAGAATGGTAAAGCGTATTGCGCTTTGTCACCTCGTGCCGACGAAGAATTATTTATTGAATTCTGTGAAGATTTTGAGTTTAGTCCCGTATTGTTTGAAGCTTTTCAAACTGTTAACGGAGAGCGAAAATTGATTTATCACACCAACGTGATGTTGTGTATTGGAGATACTTTTGCCGTGATTTGTGCCGAATGTATCGATGACAAAAAAGAGCGAAAAATGGTATTGGATAGTTTACGAGCTGACGGAAAAGAAATTATTTTGATTAGTGAAGATCAAGCAAATAGTTTTGCAGGCAATATGCTTGAAGTTCGCGGAGCAGATGATAGAAGGTATTTGGTTATGAGTTCATCGGCCCATCAAAGTCTGACCAAAAAACAAATTACCCAACTCGAAGAGCATCTGACTATTTTGAGTTCGAGTCTGGATACCATAGAAGCCTGTGGTGGAGGTAGTGCACGATGTATGATGGCGGAGATTTTCTTGCCAACAGAGGAGTAATTGTGATGTAATAAAAAGATTGCAGATTTTTGATTAACGATTTTTGATTTAAGTATTTAGAAAGATATATTGTCGTAATATCAAAATAGGATAAAAAGTTTTTGCCACAGATTTCACAGATTAAAAAGATTTTTAAGTTGTGTGATGAGTTATTCTGTGTTAATCTGTGAAATCTGTGGCAAATTAATTTAGTGCTTGACTAAAATACGACATTAAATTTTAACCATTACTTAAGATGTATGAGTCCCTGAAAATAGTTAACCTTTTATTTACAAACACTAAATCTGAAATCAAGAATCGTTAATCTGTGTTAAAAAATCCCCTATCTTAATTAGATTCCCGAGTTTAAAGAAGAAAAGGGTTAGTATCTGGAGTTATTTTTAGTATCTTTTGGGTTTGTCATCAGTAGAACAAACTTGTATGTTCATCGTTTCTGGTAGTATAGTTTTTTGTACTTTTGTACAATGAAAAATAAAAAAACATTGGTTCTCGGCGCCAGCACGAAACCAGATAGATACGCTTACTTTGCCATAACACAGCTTGTTGAAAAAGGACACCCAGTTCTTGCCATTGGACAAAACGCAGGCGAAGTCGCCGGAGTGAAAATCCAAACAAAAGCCATTCCTCTCAAAAATATAGATACAGTTACTTTGTATTTAAATCCAACTCGCCAACGTGATTACTACAATTACATCGTTGAAGCGAAACCCAAACGCGTGATTTTTAATCCTGGAACCGAAAACCCGGAGTTTTACCAATTATTGGAATTGAACAATATAAAGGTAGAAGTGGCGTGTACTTTGGTGTTGTTGACCATCAACCAGTATTAATACATCTTAACCCGTTGGGTGCAATTAATAAAAACTTCAATTAATCGATTAAATAAAAAATTAAACCACACTTCGACTTCGCTCAGTGCAGGCTAGGAACATAGAAAAAAAGAGTTGAATAGCCCAATTGCTTCGCCTGTTCGCTATCGCTCGGGTCTAGGGTTGCTTCGCCTGTTCGACCTGTAGTCTCGGGTCACATAGCTATGTATTCTAAAATAAAGTGAAACGCCTTTCAAAACTTATAAAATCTATGATTCTATGTGGTTAAAAATTAAATAAATTGAATTACACCCAGCGGGGGTGTACTTCTCGCTTTTTTTAAAGTTTGCAAACTTTAAAATATAAGGAGGTATCTTCTGATGCTGTTTGTTACTCATTTAAAAACAGCTTTTTTGCTCCATTATTAGCAAAGTGTAAAGGTAAAAACAGGATGTATTCGTCATTTTCACTAGATTTTTTTGTTAAAAAAAAATAAATGAGGAAAGCCGTAAAGGAATAGGTATTCTTGGTTGTACTTTTGCACTATTTTTAAACAAAATACGTGATTTTGCAATGTCTTGTTAAATTTATGTAAATGATTGGGTGGATTAAATATAATAGGTTCAGTGTTTTATGGTTAATAATAACTTCGACATTGCTTAATTGTTAATTTTTATGCTATTTTTTGTAAGTAAATAGAAATTAGGGTTTCATAACTAAGGGTTCTTAACTATATTTGCAAACTGAAATTTGACCCTTTTCTGACCACCATAATGTGGGTTGGAAGGGCGAAGCCATAAAGTGTAGAGTCGGTTTTTTAGATAATTGTCTAAATCGGAGGATATTATCCTTTTGTCGAAAAATACTAATTTCAATTAATGAAATTAATACATTAAGAATATGATGAATAAAAACGCTAAAATTTATATCGCAGGTCATAACGGCATGGTAGGTTCTGCGATCTGGCGGACACTTGCAGTCAAAGGATATACGAATCTGATTGGAGCTTCAAGTGCTACATTGGATTTGCGAAATCAGCAAGCGGTAAAAGAATATTTTGCCCAAGAAAAGCCGGAAGTGGTTATTGATGCAGCGGCACGAGTGGGCGGTATATTGGCTAACAACGATTATCCGTACCAATTTATAATGGAAAATATGCAAATCCAGAACAATCTAATTGATTCGGCTTTGCAAGGAGGAATTGAAAAGTTTATTTTTTTGGGCAGTTCCTGTATTTATCCTAAATTGGCTCCTCAACCCCTGAAAGAAGAATATTTGCTTACGGGCGATTTGGAACCTACCAATGAATGGTATGCTATTGCTAAAATTACTGGTGTGAAAGCGTGTCAAGCCATTCGCAAACAATTTGGCAAGGACTATGTGAGTTTAATGCCCACCAATTTGTATGGTACTTACGATAATTTCGATTTGAATACTTCGCATGTATTGCCAGCCATGATTCGAAAGTTTCACGTAGCAAAAGAAAATAATAATGCTCCTGTCACCCTTTGGGGGAGCGGAACTCCGATGCGCGAATTCTTGTTCGTGAATGATATGGCCGAAGCGGTTGTTTTTGCTTTGGAAAACAAGCTTCCAGACTATTTATACAATGTAGGAACGGGAAAAGATTTGACCATCAAAGAATTGGCAGAAACCATCAAAAAAATTACGGGACATCAAGGCGAAATCATTTGGGATTCCACCAAACCGGATGGAACACCAAGAAAACTGATGGATGTGTCCAAAATGCACGATTTGGGCTGGAAACATCAAGTTAATTTGGAAGAAGGAATCCAGGCCACTTATGACTGGTTTTTGGAACATGTCAATGAAATTAAGGAAGTGAAAATGTAGAAAAAGGGTTAATCGGTTAAGAAAAGTTTAATTGGTTAATTGTTTAGGAAAAGGTTAGTTGTATAAACAAAATATAGATGTTAAAAATAGATTTACCAATTAAACGATTAACCAAATAACCAGTTAAACAATTAATCAAATACCCAATAAAAATGAATTATCATATTTATTCTTTCGAAAAACTGGAAGTTTATCAGCTTGCCAGAAAATTCAAGATAGATATAAAATTGATGAGTCGGTTGTTTCCCAAAGAAGAACGGTTTGATTTAATTAGTCAAATTAATAGGGCTTCTGCGAGTATTTCAGCCAATTTAGCCGAGGGTTCGGGTAGAGCCAGTAATTTTGATCAGGCGCATTTTACTAATATGTCTTATTCAACTGGATTGGAAACGATAGACCATTTGAATACGGCTCTTGATATGAAATATATTAGTGAAGAGAAATATACGGAACTAAGAATTAAATTGGATGAAATATTGAATAAGTTAAATTCACTTTATAAATTTCAAATCAATAATAAAGTAACATTAAAGAAAAAAGGATAAGAAGTTTAACTGTTTAGGAAAAGTTTAATTGTTTACAAATAACCAGTTAACCAAATAACCAGTTAACCAAATAACCAGTTAACCAAACAAAATATGAGCACAAAACAAAAAATAGCCCTAGTAACAGGAATCACAGGTCAAGATGGATCTTATTTAGCTGAATTATTATTAGAAAAAGGATATCAAGTGCATGGCGTAAAAAGACGTGCATCCTCTTTTAATACCCAACGAATAGATCATATCTATCAAGACCAACACGAGAATCATATTAATTTTAAATTACATTACGGTGATTTGACCGATTCTACCAATATTATCCGAATCATTCAGGAAGTACAGCCTGATGAAATCTATAATCTTGGAGCAATGTCTCACGTAAAAGTTTCTTTTGATTCTCCAGAATATGTAGCTAATGTGGATGGAATAGGTACTTTAAGAATATTGGAAGCTGTTAGAATCCTTGGTCTTGAAAAGAAAACTAGAATTTATCAAGCTTCTACCTCTGAATTGTATGGAGGGTTAGAAGAAAATAAAAATGCAGCAGGATTTTATGACGAGAACTCTCCGTTCTATCCTCGTTCTCCTTATGGTGTGGCTAAAATATATGGTTTTTGGATTACTAAAAACTACCGTGAAGCTTATGATATTTATGCTTGTAATGGAATCTTGTTCAACCACGAATCGCCGCGAAGAGGGGAAACCTTTGTTACCCGTAAAATTACTATGGCAACCGCTGCCATTGCTTTGGGGAAACAAGATTGTTTGTACTTAGGAAACTTGAACTCCCAAAGAGACTGGGGTCATGCTAAAGATTATGTAGAAGCCATGTGGAGAATTTTGCAACAAGATGTTGCGGAAGATTATGTCATTGCCACAGGAGTTACTACCTATATTCGTGATTTTGTGCGTTATTCTTTTGCTGAAGTAGGCATTGAACTGGAATTCGAAGGAGAAAATGAAAATGAAATTGCCAAAATAGCAGCATGCAATAATCCTGAATATCAATTGCCAATAGGTACAGTCGTAGTACGAGTAGATCCACAATATTACCGACCTACCGAAGTTGATTTGTTGATTGGAGATCCAAGTAAATCTAAAAAATTGGGTTGGGAACCACAATATGATCTTGCCGGATTGGTAAAAGAAATGGTGGCCAGTGATTTGGAAATTTTGAAAAGACTTGGATAAGGAAACGTATCTCTTTTGAATTATTTGGAGTAGTTTTTGGTTATCGGTTGTGGGTTAATTGTTTAACGGAATTTATAAATGAGATATGTAGATCAACTCCATTAAAAACCATAACTCTAACTCGGGGCTTGTTGATTGGAGATTCCACCAAAGGTAAAACGAAGTTGGAGTGGGAATGCAAATACGATTTACGAGCCTTGGTAAAAGACATAATGCAATCCGATTTGAAATTGATGCAGGGCAGCCCAGTACATGAAAGAAGGTGGTTAAATAACACTAAATTATTTTGAGTAAAAAGATGTTAACTATTTCATATTCATCATTTTTTCAACAATGAAAACTTACAATCTATAAAAAAAATGAAGACTGTCTAATAAGAAATCTTCATACAACTTAAAAACAATTAAGTTTTCATTTAAAAACTATATTAATTAAAAATATTTTGAGTGTTATTCAATTCTATTAATTTTGCCATATTCCTGCCAATAGTCTTTTTTCTCTATTGGTTTGTTACGAAGAAATCACTCAGACTTCAAAATTTGCTACTTCTCGTTTCAAGCTACTTTTTTTATGCTTGTTGGGACTGGAGATTTTTATTTCTTTTAATGTTTTCAACTTTTTTAGATTATTACACTGGAATCAAAATTTCTGATACAGATAAAATTTCATTTAAAAAATTTTGGTTCTGGTTGAGCATATCAGTAAATCTCGGATTCCTTGGCGTTTTTAAATACTACAATTTTTTTGCAGCATCTTTTGTTGATGCTATTTCCAACTTTGGTTTTTATATAAATCCTTGGGCATTAAAAGTGATTCTGCCTGTCGGTATATCTTTTTATACTTTTCACGGACTATCTTATGTGATAGATATCTACAAAGACAGAATAAAAGCCGAAAAGAATTTTATTGATTATTCTGTTTTTGTAAGTTTCTTTCCTTTACTGGTTGCCGGGCCAATTGAACGTGCTACTCATCTTCTGCCGCAAATAAAAAAAGAAAGAAATTTTAACTACTCTAAAGCAGTTGATGGATTAAAACAAATTTTGTGGGGATTATTCAAAAAAGTGGTAATTGCCGACCATTGTGCGGTGATTGCAAACCAAATATTCAATGATTCAGCGAATCAAACTGGTAGCACCCTCGTTGTTGGAGTAATTTGTTTTACATTTCAGATTTACGGTGACTTTTCTGGTTATTCTGATATTGCAATAGGAACAGCAAGATTATTCGGTATTGATTTATTAAGAAATTTCGCGTACCCATACTTTTCCAGAGACATAGCTGAGTTTTGGCGAAGATGGCATATGTCACTTTCAACCTGGTTTAGAGATTATTTATATATACCCTTAGGCGGAAGCCAGGGAGGGACTTGGATGAAAGTTCGAAACACTTTTATAATATTTATTGTAAGTGGGTTTTGGCATGGTGCAAATTGGACTTTTATAATTTGGGGATTTCTTAATGCTTTGTACATAATGCCTTCAATTATATTTAACACTAACAGAAATAATCTTGACATTGTAGCCCAGGGAAGATATTTTCCGACTTTTAAAGAATTTTTCTCTATGCTCCTCACTTTCAGTTTAACGGGTTTTGCATGGATTTTCTTTAGAGCAGAGAATTTACATCATGCTGTTACTCTAATTTCGGGAATATTTTCGTCATCGCTATTTACAATACCAACAGTGAAACCTTTAACAATAATTATTTTGGTTTTAATATTTCTGACGATTGAATGGATGGGTAGGGAACAACAATATGCCATTGCTAGGCTAGGAATAAAATTACCTAAAGTTGTAAGATGGGGATTGTATTATGCAATCATTCTAGCAATTTTTCAATTCGCTGGATCAGAACAACAATTCATTTATTTCCAATTCTAAATCGTGAAAAAGTTCATTACTAACATTGTTTTCTTTTTATCTCCTGTTTTGGTATTAGGCATATCAATGGAGTGTCTATTAAGAGAAATTCCGAACGACTACTCGTATAAAAACAATTACTTAGCTAAAAACTCAAATAAAATTGAAGTTTTGTTTTTAGGAAGTTCTCACATATACTTCGGAATTGATCCAAAATACTTAAAACAAAAAAGCTTTAACGCTGCATACGTATCTCAATCATTAAATTATGATTTGGAAATTCTAAAAAAATATCGAACAAGTTGGAGTAATCTAAAGTATATCATAATCCCAATTGATTATTTTTCAATGTATTCAACGCTTGAAGATGGAGCTGAAAAATGGCGTGTAGAAAATTACGAAATATATTATGGCATTCATCAAAGCAAGAATTATTGGAACAATTTTGATTTTTTTAGTGGTGAATTTGTGTATAATTCATGCGGTCGTTTAATAAAACATAAATTAAATCACGAATCATCTATCAATTGTACGAAATTTGGTTGGGGAACAAAGAATAATTCAAAAAACAAGAATGATTTAACAGAGACTGGAAAGAGCTCCGCAATAAGGCATACTTGTAAAATAATAAACAATCAATGGGTTTTAAAAAACACTGAAACTATTAAATCTTTTATCGAGTTTGGAAAACAAAATAAAACTAAAATTATTTTTGTGACATGTCCTGCATACAAGTCATATGTAGAGAATATAAATAAAAATCAGCTTAATAGTACAATTAATATAATAACTCAAATTACAAAGAACAATTTGAATTCAGTTTACTATAATTTTTTAGAAGATAAATCATTCAAGAGTGGGGATTTTTACGATGCTGATCATTTAAATGAAATCGGAGCTAGAAAACTAACATTAAGAATTGGCGATATTATAAATAGTGAAGATAAGTATTATAGTCATTCCTTTAAAACACAATAATATTTTGATTGTTAACACAGAGTATGAAACAAAATTTTAATTATATTGACGAAATGAAGGGATTTACCATTCTATTAGTCGTAATGGGACATTTATTTATTCCGCATACACTTTTAGGAACAAATTACCCATGTAATACCATCATCTATTCATTTCATATGCCTTTGTTTTTCTTCTTGAGTGGTTATTTAATGGAATTAAATAATAATATTGCGCAGAAGGGAATTAGTTTTTTTGTTCAAAAAAAGATCTATTCATTGGTTGTTCCTTTCTTGTTTTGGGCACTTGTTGTACCGATATTTTTAAAGAATACATATTCAAGAGATTTGTTTGTTCGATTAAATTTCCTCGACAATCGTTCCTATTGGTTTCTTCCAACGCTTTTTATTTTTATGTTATTGTATTTATGTAAATATTTGATATTAAAAAAAATAAATTCAACTCATGAAAGAAATGTCAAAATAGACTATCTTATTTCGATTGCTATAGTGTCTGCTATAGCTATAATGGGGATAGCAGTGCAAGAATATACAATAGTTGTATATGGTATTTACTTAGCAATGTTCTTTTTTGGTGATGCATTTTATAAATACGATGAACTGCGTCTTTTTTTAATACAGAAGAGTGTTTTTGGGATTTGTGCTGCTCTATTATGCTTGCTATGGAAGTTTTTTCCTTTGGAGGCTAATCATATTGCCTGGCGCTCAATGCTCAATCTTATATCATACTTTATCACTGCATTTGCATCTGCCATAGTATTTTATAATCTTTTCACTAAATTTCTATTACCCCCGTTCATAAAACACTATTTTTCTGAAATGGGTAAAATGTCATTGGTAATATATCTTATCCCGATAATTTTGCTAAACGAAAGTTTCGTATTTCCAGAATGGATGACTTATACTTTAATAAATATATCAGTCTTAACTTTAGGCATACTTCAGACTATTATCAGTTACGTTATAGGACGCATAGTATATGAAATACCTTATTTGCGTTTCGCGATGTTCGGAAAAAGATAAATCACTAAATATTAAATATCGGGAGTTCCTCAATATTAAATCAAAAATATGCCACAAGTCCACAGAGTGATAAAAAATACCGGATTTCTTTATGCAAAGATGGGGATTACTATGTTTATATCTCTCTATACCACGCATTTGATATTAAACGCATTGGGGGCATCCGATTTTGGGATTTTTAATATTGTTGGGGGAGCGATTTCTATGCTGGGTTTTCTAAATGCTGCCATGGCTGGGGCTACACAGCGCTTTATGTCCTATTCCGAAGGGGAAGGGGATAAAGAAAAACAGAAAAGAATATTTAATATCAGTTTTATTCTGCATTTAGGGATTGCAGTTGCAATGGGCATTGTATTATTAATAGCTGGCTGGTTCTTTTTTAATGGAATATTAAACATAGCTCCTGAACGCATATATGCCGCCAAGGTAGTGTATGGTAGCCTTATTGTCAGTACGATCTTTACGGTAATGACGGTGCCCTATGATGCGGTACTGAATGCTCATGAAAATATGCTCTACTTTTCCATCGTGGGAGTGGTTGAATCTTTTTTAAAACTAGGTGCCGCCTTGGCTTTGGTGTATTTAGCAGGGGACAAGTTAGTCCTGTATGGTGTTCTTATGGCTTGTATTCCGTTATTTACAATGACGATTATGCGCATCTATTGCCATAAGCATTACGCTGAATGTGTAATAGCCACCAGACGCTATTGGGACAAGGGATTGATGAAAGAGATGACGGGTTTTGCTTGGTGGAATTTGTTGGGATCTTCAAGCGGAATGATTTCCCAATATGGATTGAGCATAGTTCTTAATAATTTCTTTGGCACTATACTTAATGCTGCACAAGGAATTGCTAATCAGTTATCAGGTCAGTTGATGGTGTTTTCGAATACTATGATGAAAGCTGTTAATCCTATAATTGATAAAAGTGAAGGGGGTGGAGATAGAAATCTTATGTTGAATGCTACGTTAATTGGTTCTAAATTTTCTTTTTTATTATTAGCTTTTTTTTCAATTCCTTTTTTAATTGAAACTCCTTTTATTCTTCGTATTTGGCTCAAAAATGTTCCTGAATGGACAGTTTTGTTTTCACGCTTACAATTGGGAAGATCATTGATTGAACAATTTACGGTGATGCTCGGTGGTGCCATAGCAGCTAAGGGAGATATAAAAGCTTATACTTCAATTAAAAGCATTTTGAATATTTTACCAATACTGTTAACTTATTTGTTCTTTCATTTTGATTTTCCACCTTACTATTTATATATAACATGGATTATCGCAGGTGGTTTTTTGGGTGGTGGATTATCGCTTTATTATACTAAAAAGAAATGCGGATTAAAATATAGTGATTTTTTTAAAATTGTTTTTATTCCAAGTTCAGGTGTTTCTATTTTAATGTTTATTGTGGGGATAATACCTCTTTTTTTTATGGCAAGTTCTCTAGTACGTTTATTATTTGTCTCTTTAATCACCACTATGACTTTTATGCTAGCTCTATTTCTTGTCTTTTTATCAAATCAGGAAAAAAAGTGGATAGTTGGGTTAATTGTTTCTTTAAAAAACAAAATAAAGTTTGCATGAAAAATACAATAGCAAAAATAAAATGTCGTCTATGGGGTGAATTAGTTTTTAAAACAAGGAAAACATCACTATATCCATATATCTATAAATCTTATTGGAATTATCTTTTTTCGGGGAATAAGAATTTTAATTACGAGCCAACAAAAGAAATGTATTACGCTGCATGGCCAAATCAAGGTGCAGGTATTGGACATCAAATTGATGTGTGGTGTCATGGGGTTTTCATCTCAAAAGATTGGGGACTTAAATTTGCTTATCTACCATTTTCAAAAGAAAAATGGGATATTTTTCTAGGCTTTGGGGAAGACGAGATTTCTGTAAAAGAATTACGGCAAAAAAAATATAAAATTCGTACACTTCCATATTTCAATGTTGATGATTTGGATAGCGTTAAACTTAACAAGCAGATAATTGCATCATATCAAGGGGAAAAAATAGTTTTTATCGCAGAAGTTGACCAGCCTTATAGCTATTCAGCTGATGAAAAAGCAAATTTTATAAGAGATAAGTTTATATCTGCTTCGTCGAGAGTAAATGATAAGGTATTATATGATAGAAAAAATTATAATATAGCAGTACATATTAGAAGAGGTGATATTATGGCTGATTTCAACAATCCAAATTTAACTATGCGTTTTCTAAACAACGATTATTATGACAATGTACTTAAGCAAGTTGTTGAAAATATAATAACCGACAAACCAATAAATATATATATATATTCACAAGGTAAACCAGGAGATTTTACAGAATTTAATAAATATAAAAATCTTATTTGGTGTCTTGACGTAAGTACGCAAAACTCCTTTGCTAATCTAGTATATGCTGATGTCATTATAACAAGTAAAAGTTCATTTTCATACGACCCTGCACTCATAAGCGATGGAATTAAGTTATGTCCTAAGACTTTTTGGATTCCGTATCCCGAAAGAAAAGAATGGATACTTTGTGACGATGATGGAACTTTTGATGTAGACAAATTGAAAGTTTTGTTTAAAAGGGACTGAATTATTTAGAGTAAATATAAATTGATAAGTAAATACTTCTTCTATTAATAACTTTGATCAATGAATTATATATATAGTTTCTCATTAAGAGCGTTACGTAAGTTGTGTTCTAGAACGCCATTGTATTATAAAACGCCTACTATAGGCGAAGAAATGAACTTTGATAAAGTTTCAGGAATGATATATGATTTACTTATGTCAGATAAGCCATGTATGATAGCGCGTTTCGGAGATGCAGAATTAGAGCTATCCGTTAACAGTATTTTTGTTGCGGACAGGCATCATAGTATAATTAAATATATTACTGGAAGGCAGGAACAGTGGTGGTGGAACGAATATTTTATAAAAACATTTAGTGAACTATTTAAACCTATCACGACTGACTATATTATAATGTTTGGAAAATTAATGATTGAAAGCTCTGAATATCTGGATATACAGGCAATTTGGGGAACTCAATATAGAAATTTGGATTACATAAAAGATAAAATCAAGGATACACCCAAAGTTGGTCTCTTGACATTGGAGCCATATTGGGCAAATAATCCATGGACAAGCGCTTTGAAAGGTAAAAAAGTTTTGGTCATAAGTATGTTTGACGATTTGATAAAAAAGCAATATGAAGAAAATAGAACAAAACTATTTAATAATCCAGAAATACTTCCCGAATTTGAATTAAAAACAATGAAAGCCTTAAGTTATTCTGATTATACTTCTGATAAATTTTCATCGTGGTTTGATGCTGTACAATGGATGAAAGATGAGATTGATAAAATAGATTACGACGTATGTCTTATTAGTTGTGGACCTCCGGGATTTCCAATTGCTGCCCATGTGAAAAAAATGGGAAAAAAGGCTGTTCATTTGGGAGGTGCCTTGCAATTGCTTTTTGGCATCAAAGGCAAACGTTGGGAAGATTCTAATTATGGAATTGAAGAATTTGGAGTACAAAATAAATATAAAGAATTATTCAACGAATATTGGATAAGACCAGATGAGGCTCACACTCCAGCAATATCAAAAGGAATTGAAGGTGGATGTTATTGGTAGTATATTAATATGAGATGTTTAGATAGTTTTTTACTGTTTTTCCATTATTTCTTTGCACTCATATCAGATTATGCGCGATTGATGTTGAAGGCGCTTGTTATTGGTGAAGTAAATTAATAAATAGATATGCATATTGTAATAGTTTCCCCATCTGACAAATCTTTTATTGCTGAATTTTTGTCAAATTATGATGAGAAGAATTTGCCAAATGGTTTTTATGGTGCTCCTTTTATTGGCACAATTATTAAAGAACTTTTAGCTCAGAATTACAAAGTAACAGCTATTACAACAACAGTAGCCATCGACAATGATTATTGTGTAAAGTCGTTTTCAAATGATAACTTTACGTGGGTAGTTGTGCCCTCAAGACCACGATCGGTTCGTATGAATGGATATAAAATAGGACGAATTCTTGATCTGTATTATTTTGAAATTAAGCAATTAACTAGACAAATACAAATAGTTAAACCTGATTTTGTTCATGCACATTGGTCTTATGAATTTGCTGCTGCGGCCATAAAAGCAGGTTTTCCTTTTTTGGTGACTGTTCATGATAATGCTTTTCAGGTTTTTAAATTTTTTAAAAAGGGCTTTTGGTTTGGGCGTTTGTTGATGGCTCAAATTAACTTAAGAAAAATTAAGTACGCATCAACAGTTTCTCCTTATATGGAATCTTATGTTAAAAGTAGTTGTGAAAAAGTCGAGATAATACCTAATCCAGTAGCTATTGACATGACTTTTGTAGATATAGAAACAGCTTTGCAATTAAAAGTTTCTACAATCTCAAAACCCAAAATAATTATGATTAATAATGGCTGGGATATGCGAAAAAATGGGTTGAATGGGTTGTTGGCATTTAAACAAATAAAGGAACAATTACCAGAAGCAACACTACATTTATTTGGTCATGGATCTGAACAGGATGGTGCAGCCTTTCAGGATGTACAAAAACTTAAAATAGAAAACGTGTTTTTTTATGGAGCTGTTCCTCATTCACAGTTAATTGAGATACTTAGGCAGTCGCACTTTATGTTACATCCTGCTTTAGAGGAATCTTTTGGGGTGGTTTTAATTGAAGCGCAAGCTAATGGAGTGCCTGTCATTGGAGGGATGTATTCTGGAGCAGTGCCTTGGGTAATTGATAATCCGGCACTTTTGGTTAATGTTGAAAATCCAAATGAAATCAGTACTTGTGCACTAGAATTATTAGGTAATAAAGAGGCGTATAAAGAAGCGGTATTATCGGGTTATAAAAATACTTGCAACCGATTTTCAACAAAAGAAGTGGTTGAACAATATATAAACTATTATGAACTTATTATCGGTAATTGGAACTCATAGTGGTTTTTAGAGCAAGCAGAGAAATTATTCTAAATTTAAGATTTTGTTTTTATTAGAAAAATATAAAACATATACTTTTACAAGTTTTGTAGTTATCAAAAATATATCTGTTAAAAAAATACATTCTGGTAATTCAGTGAGTTTGTAAATAAATTTAGATAAAGCTATAAATTAATAATGACATCCAAAACAAAAAAGGGTTTGCCTATAATGATGGTTATTTTGACTGTTATTTCTGTAAATTCATGGTCTGAATTTCCGATTGGGAATACTTATACTGATTGGCTCGTGTATTTGATTATCACGTTTTTATTTTTATCACAAAAGAAATATTGGTTTGATAAATCCAATACAGCTAATTTTAATTTTGTAAGATTGTACTTAGTTTGGGTTCTGTGTTGTTTTGTAAGAGGAATCTTTGTGGCGGAATATTATTGGGATTATAAAAATTTGATTACGGGAGGTTATGCTTTGTTTTTGGTTTATTCCATTTATATTTTTAGTAATCCAAATATTGTGCAGTGTATTTTGCGAACATGGTTACAGTATGCTTTTCCTTTATTCCTAGTGTTTTTTTTACTTATTGGAACCGATATTTATGGGTTTTATTTAATTCCAATAAGTTTCTTGGCTCTTTTTTTACCTGTTGTCAACTTCAAGTGGAAGATGATTATTGTTGGAGTTTCTTTGTTTGTTATTGTTGCTAGTCTAGAAGCGAGAACCAATGTTGTAAAATTTATTATGCCTGCCCTTTTCTCATTGCTCTTTTATTTTAAAAAGCTTTTAAAATCAAAATGGCTTAGTGTAATTCATGTTTTTATTTTTGTCTTACCTATTATGCTTCTTGTTTTGGCAATTAACGATACGTTTAATGTTTTTGAAATGGATAAATATATTTCAACCAAATCTAACACAGTTGTCTTGAATTCACTAGGGGCTGATGAGGATTTATTAGGGGATAGTCGTTCTTTTCTATATCAAGAGGTGATTTCTTCGGCCATAAAAAATGATTATGTTTTATTTGGGAGAACCCTGGCGAGAGGTAACGATTCCGTTGCTTTTGGTTCTCATGAAGCTGAGGAATTAAGAACCTTTAGATATGAACGTTATAGTAACGAAGTGTCAATTTTAAATGTATTTACTTGGACTGGTTTGATAGGCATTGTACTTTATTTTTTCATTTTTTTCAAAGCCACACATCTTGCAATCGCGAATTCAAATAGTTATTTTTTAAAGATTATAGGATTATATGGATCGTTCCGTTGGCTAACTGCTTGGGTTGAAGATTTCAATCGATTTGATATTATGAATGTCTTTATTTGGATTGTTATTGCCATGTGTTATTCTAAACAATTTAGGGAAATGTCAGACCGTGATTTTGCAATTTGGTTGAATGGTATATTTAAAAAAAAACGATTGCATCCTATAAAATCTAAACATATAACAACCTAAAGTTCCAATGACAAATAGCATATTCATTGCCGTTCTACTTACCTGCCACAATCGAAAAGAGAAGACCCTTGCTTGTTTAAAGGCATTGTATCAATGTGATGTTCCAGAAAATTATATTTTTGAAGTGTTTTTAGTAGATGATGGATCTACCGATGGCACTTCGGAAGTGATTGGACACAAATTTCCTCTTGTAAATTTAATTCAAGGAGATGGAAATCTCTATTGGAACCGAGGTATGCATTTGGCTTGGGAAATAGCTTCAAAAGCCAAAGACTTTGATTATTATTTATGGTTAAATGACGATACTTTTTTGACAAAAGAAGCTTTTCATACTTTGTTAAGTCAAACTTTTGCCAAAGCCATAGTTTGTGGTGCAACCCAATCTAAAGCCACCCATGAAATAACGTATGGCGGATTCGGAAAAAATCCTGACCGATTGATTGCTCCCGATGGCAGTTTTCAGGAATCTGATTATTGCAATGGCAATTGTGTGTTGATACCCAGGGCAGTGTTTAAAGTCTTGGGCAATCTAGATCCTGTTTTTCATCATGCAGTTGGGGATTTTGATTATAGCGGACGGGCAAAAAAAATGGGGATCGAATTGTTTGTGGCTCCTCAATTTATAGGTACGTGTGAGAGTCACGATTCCGTTCCCAAATGGAGATCTCCATCAGTTAGTATTGTTGCCAGATTAAAAAGCTTGTATTCAGCTTCTAGCGGATGTTATCCTCCGGAATTTTTTGTATTTGAGAAAAGGCATAATGGATTTTTTATGGCTGTTTTTCATTATTTCTCAACACATTTAAGAGCTATTATTCCTCAATTATGGAAAATAGATTGAATATCGCTATTGGCAGTGTGAGTAAATTAGCAATTGAAGAATAAATTGTGGGATACTATAACAGACTTACAAAAAATTGTTTGGAATACCATAGTTTTAAAGTATGGAATTTTGATAACTTAAATAATAATAATAATAGAGTGAAATACTTTGCTTTGAAAAATTCTACATTGTAAAACACATCAAATTGTCTATGATACCTGTAACAAAACCTTTTTTACCGCCTTTGGAAGATTATCAAAAACTCCTACAGGGCATTTGGCAACGCCAATGGCTGACCAATATGGGGCCTTTAGCAAGTGAGCTAGAAATGCAACTCAAAGCACATTTAAATGTCAATCATCTTCTATATGTGACCAATGGTACCATCGCCCTCCAAATGGCTATTAAGGCTTTGGGAATCATGGGAGAAATTATCACTACTCCTTTTTCATTCGTAGCGACAACTTCCAGTATTGTTTGGGAAGGTTGTACTCCCGTATTTGTGGATATAGATTATAAGACACTGAATATAAATGCTGCTAAAATTGAGGAAGCAATAACCGATAAGACTCAAGCCATATTGGCTACTCATGTTTACGGAAATCCGTGTGATGTTGTAACTATAGAAAAAATTGCTAAAAAACACAACTTAAAGGTTATTTATGATGGAGCGCATGCCTTTGGAGTAGAAGTAAATGGAAAATCTATTTTTAATTATGGCGATATTTCCATCTGCTCCTTGCATGCAACTAAATTATATCACTCCATAGAAGGAGGTTTGATTATAACTGAAAATGCAGCAATATTGAAAAAACTGGCTTCTATCCGTAATTTTGGCATTGCTGGTTTTGATTCATTTGATGAATTGGGGATTAATGGTAAAAATTCCGAATTTCACGCAGCAATGGGATTGATAAATTTGAAATACATTCAGGCTATTCATGATAAAAGGAAAAAATTAACTGAACGTTACAATATTCTATTACAAAATTTTAAGGCTTACCAGCCTTTATGGTATCTCGGTTCCAGGGAAAATTACGCCTATTATCCTTTGGTTTTAGAGAGTGAAGAATTGCTGTTGAAGACAAAAGCATTGTTAGACGGATACGAAATTTTTACCCGTCGTTATTTTTACCCTTCCCTGGCCAATACATTGCCCTATGTGGAACCAAAGGATTTAGAAGTGACTGATGAAGTGTCTAAGCGTGTGTTATGCTTGCCGTTATACTATGATTTAACGCTAGAAGAAGTCGATTTGATTTGCCGTTTAATGATGAGAGTTCAAAATAATTAAAATATGCTTATAGTTGGAGCCAGAGGATTTGCTAAAGAAGTACTGGAAATTTTTTATCAATTGAAGCAATTGGAAAACATTGCTTTTTATGATGATGTTAATGAGAATATTGGGGATTTTTTATATGGTGAATTTCCAATAATTAAAAATACAGAAGTTGCTAAAGAATTCTTTATGAAAAATGGAAATGAATTCACAATTGGCATAGGAAATCCTGTATTGAGATATCGACTATATAATAAGTTCAAAACAATAGGGGGGGAATTTGTCTCATCAATAAGTCCGTTAGCGCAAATTGGAAATTATGAAGTAAAAATTGTAAACGGTTGCAATGTTTTAGCTAATGCGATTTTTTCAAATTCGACAAGTTTAGGTAAAGGATGTCTTATTTATTATAATGTTTTGATTACACATGATTGCATAGTAGGTGATTTTGTAGAATTATCTCCAGGGGTTACGCTTTTGGGTAATGTTCAGGTCGGCAGTTTTACTCAAATAGGCGCTAATAGTACAGTTTTACCCAAAGTTAAAATTGGAAAAAATGTTATTGTTGGAGCAGGCTCTGTTGTGACAAAAGATATCCCAGATAATTGTATAGTAATGGGAATACCCGCGAAAATCATTAGAGAATTAGAACCGTTAAATCTATAGAATATGGCTGAGCCAATTTATTAGCAGGAAGATGCTATCGTAAAAAGCGAATTGAGGAAAATTGAGGAAGAATATGCCGAAAAGGAAATGTAAAATATTAACAATATAAGAAATGAATAATAAACTTTCAAAATTAACCCACGGAATTATTAAGAATATTTTTTACACTCCACCACTAGAAGGATCTATTTGCAGTTCTATTATTAAAGAGGAACTGGAAAAAGAAAAGCCATCCATGATAGCAAGGTTTGGTTCAGTTGAAATCAAAGCAGTTTTGTATCCTGAAAATCCTTTGCTAATTAAGCCTTTAAAAAAAAAAACATTTAGTCAGATGTATGCAGGTGGTTTTTTTCCGTGTAACGAAAAAACTATTGGTCAATTTTCTGAATTAATGATAGAAGACATGAAATTGTTGGATGTTTTAGGCTCTTGGCGTATTGAAGAATGTTTACTTCAAAAACATTTCCCGTTGTCTAAAAGAATAAAATTGAGTGAATTGGAGCCTTATTTGCAACAAGATCCTTGGACGGAGGTACTAGAAAACAAAAAGGTATTGGTGATTCATCCTTTTAATACAGCTATTGAAGATCAGTATGATAATAATAGGCAATTATTATTTAAAGATTCCCGAGTGCTTCCAAAATTTAAATCTCTTGAAACTATCAAAGCAGTGATGATTCTTAACGAAAATGATTCGCCTTTTGAAGATTGGTTTGCTGCACTCAATTTTATGAAAGCAGAAATTGACAAAAAAGATTTTGATATTGCCATCATTGGATGTGGTCCTTATGGTTTTCCGCTGGCTGCTCATGTAAAACGTATTGGTAAAAAGGCAGTTCATCTGGGAGGTGCAACACAGATATTATTTGGTATTAAAGGTAAAAGATGGATTGAAGATGAAAATTTCAAAGATATCATCAATGAAAATTTCATTTTTCCCAGTGATGTAGATAAACCAAAAGGGTTTTTAAAAATGGATGACGGTTGCTATTGGTAGTATATAGTGCATTTCAGTAAAGGCTATATTGAGAAATAGGAATTTAAAATATAAATTAAGCATGAAGAAAATATTGGTAGATATATTAAAAAACAATAAATTCCTAATTCCTATTATGTCTTTTATTTATAGCTCGTTTTCTATTTTGAGGATTAAAGGGAGGTACGGCAATACCATAATTTTAAAAGCTGTTTTTTTAAAGAAAACCAAGATTAGAATTAATGGAAAAAACAACACTATAATTATACATCCTGAAAATAGATTGTACAATTGTTTATTGCATATTTCAGGAAATAATTGCAAAATAATAATTGGAAAACATTGTGTATTATCCCATGCCGAGTTATGGATTGAGGATGATGGGGGCAAAATTGAAATTGGATACCGAACAACGATGGAAGGAGGTCATATTGCCGCAACTGAAGGACAATCTATTACCATTGGTGAAGATTGTATGTTTTCGCACAGAATAGAAATACGAAATGGAGATAGTCACGCTATTTACGATGAACAATCAAAGCTAAGGATTAATGCAGCCGAATCGATATTAATCGGGAATCATGTTTGGCTAAGTGCTGATGCCAAAATTTTAAAAGGAACAGTTATTGGAGACAACTCCATTGTAGCAACCGGTGCTATCGTGACAGGAAAATGTGAGGAATTAAACGCTATTTACGGAGGGGTTCCTGCAAGGAAAATTAAAGAGAGTATATCTTGGATTAGAGAACGTGATTAATTAATGAGATTATAAAATAAAAGGTTAATGACTAAAGTAGCATTGCTAACCAATATTCCAGCTCCTTACAGGGAAAAGATGCATGAATTGGTGTCGGAATATTTTAAGGGGTTTTATACGGTTGTTTATTGTGCAGAAAGGGAATCCAATAGAAAATGGAAAGTGCAATATGGAAATTATGACAAACAAGTTTTATCAGAAATCAATAATAATGCAGTTCACAACAATCCTGAAATAATAAAATCACTAAATAAACTAAATCCTGATGTGGTAATTATTATGGGGTTTTATCCCACGATGCTTTATGCTTATTTATGGACTGTTTTTAAATCAAAAAAGTTAATCGTTTTTACCGACGGTACTTTAAAGTCAGAATCATCGTTGTCAATTATTCATAAAATAGTTCGTAAAATAGTTTTCAAAAAGACAAGTGCCTTTATTGGGCCAAGCAATGGTTCTGCTGAATTGTATGCAAGTTATGGTATTGGAAAAAATAAATTTTTCAGAACCTATCTTGCAGTAAATAATCAACTATTCTTAAATGATCTTTCAGTTGAAAGAAAATTTGATTTAATGTTTTCGGGTCAATTTATAGAACGGAAAATGCCTCTTTTTTTTGTGGAAATAGCCAGAATTATTAAAGAACAATATGGTAAATGCAGTGTTTTGGTTTTAGGCAACGGAATATTGGAAGAAGAGATGATTGAGTTACTGAAAAAGTATAATATTGACTACACTTGTCCGGGTTTTATTTGTCAAGAAGAGTTGCCGGGCTATTATGCACAAGCTAAATTATTTTTGTTTCCTACAAGAAATGACCCTTGGGGCGTAGTTGCTAATGAAGCAATGGCATCTGGTATGCCCGTTATTACTTGTGACAATGCAGGCGTTGCAGGTGATTTGGTTATTGATGGCTATAATGGATACGTACTTCCATTATTTGAGAAGGTTTGGGCAGAAAAGATTATTTCAATTTTTAACAGTTCGGACGAATATAAAAGACTTTCAGAAAACTCCTTGAAACATGTGCAAACCTATAGTTTTGAAAATGCAGCCAAAGGAATAATTGAAGCTGTAAATATTGTTGTTTAATTCATCTTGTCACAATTTATTTTTATAAATAATTAGTTTTAAAAATTAACATTGGTTTTAATTTAAAAACTCAAATTTAAGCTTGGTAGTCTTTCTAAATATTTAGATAAAGTTAAGTGAAAAAGGATTCCGGTTTTCTATAGTTTGTCATTTAGATTCTAATATCATTACACAATTTTCAATACGTATTTAATTGTTTCAAGAATTATAAATTCATTATTCAAAAGTTGAAAATCCTCATCATTCATAGTCAATATCAACTGCATGGAGGAGAAGATGCCGTCGTGGATCAGGAAATGCAATTGTTGCGGCAGGAGCATACAGTCGAGATTTTGCGTTTTCAAAATCAGGGAGGTTGGAAAGGCGCATTGCAATTTCTAGGTTCTATTTGGAATAAAAGAGCTGCTGGTAAAGTAAAACATAAAATTCGAGAATTTCAGCCCGATGTGGTTCACATTCACAATTGGCATTTCGCTCTAGGGCCTTTGGCCTTTCGAGTGATTAATCGTTTATATGTTCCTGTTGTTCATACGGTACACAATTATCGATTGTTGTGTCCTTCCGCTATTTTATTGAACGAAGGGCAATTATTTACGGACAGTTTAAGTCAATCGTTTCCTTGGAAGGCTGTTAGAAATAAAGTATATCGTTCTTCCGTAGCCCAAACTTTTTGGCTTGCATTTATAGTCTGGTTTCATAAAAAAATAGGGACTTGGAAAAAAATAGATTCTTATGTGTGCTTGACTCCATTTGCCGTAAATCTTTTCCAGCAATCCAATTTTGGTGTTTCAAAAGAACAATTTTTGGTTAAACCCAATTTTACTGTTGCCACTGAAACAGTGCAATCAACTGAAAAAGAAAAACATTTTTTATTCATAGGGCGTTTGTCGGAAGAAAAAGGAATAGAAACCCTATTGCAAGCTTTTAAGGAATTACCCTTCTTATTGAAAATTGCGGGAGATGGTCCTTTGAAGTACAGTGTTGTTGATGCAGTAAAAGAATTTCCCAATATTAATTATCTTGGTAATTTGACAAATAAAGAAGTAACGGAAGAGTTGCGTAAAACTCAAGCCTTGATTTTTCCTTCTGTCTGGTATGAAGCCTTTGGTCTAGTCAATATAGAAGCTTTTTCTAATAGAACGCCTGTTTTGGCTTCAAAAATTGGAGCTCCCCAATCATTGATAATTGACGGTTACAATGGTTTTCATTTTGAGCCGGCTAATGTTGAAAATTTAAAAGAAGTGGTGCGTCGTTTTAGTGCTCTTTCTTTAATCGAGAAAGAAAAAATGGGAACCCATGCGTATGATCAATACAAATCGCATTATTCTTCTGAATTGCAACTCAGTTATTTTGATTCCATATATTCTAAAGTTTTAAAAAAATAATGATTGACATTTTATCCGCCATTCCTTTAATGGAGTATTCCATTTATAATGGCAATTTGAATCAAGTGGGGTTTGCCGGCAAAACTCTTATCAACACGATCAATCAATATTCCTTTTGCATTGCCGAACAGGATACTGCCTTCAAAACTGCTTTGCAGGAATCCGATATTTTGTTGCCGGACGGCATTGCCATTGTTGCGGCGGTGCGTCGGATCACCGGACAAAAAATAAGAAAAATTGCTGGAGCCGACATTCATCTCCACTTGCTCCGCGAATTAAACCAAAAATGCGGCAGCTGTTTTTATCTGGGTTCTTCTGAAAACACCTTGTTGAAAATCAGAGAACGCATGGCAGCCGAATTTCCCAACATAACAGTGGGGACTTTTTCGCCGCCTTATTCAACCGAGTTTTCCGAAGTTGAAAATTCACAGATGCTAGAAGCGGTCAATGCTTTTCAACCTGATGTCTTGTTTGTAGGAATGACTGCACCCAAACAGGAAAAATGGGCTTACATCAATAAAGTGCAATTGGATACGAAAATCATTTGTTCCATAGGGGCCGTTTTTGATTTTTATGCCGGTACCGTAGAAAGACCTAGTCCTTTTTGGGTTAAGTTGCGACTAGAATGGTTCATCCGTTTGCTAAAAGAGCCCCAACGTATGTGGAAACGCTATTTGTATTATGGGCCTGTTTTTCTGGGCTTGGTTTTGAGGGAGAAGCTTAGGAGGTTGTGAGTTGGCATTTTTGTCGGCTTTCGGTTATCGGTTGTCTGTTTAATTGTAAAGAATCAAGAACTAAGAATCAAGAACAAAGAATCAAGGACTACTCGTTATAATTAAAAAAAAAGAAAATGTAGGAAATCGTAAAATTAGTGTCATAAAAAATAGTTAATTTTGCATTTTTCCAATAAATAGAATACTAAACAATAAATATTCTGCCCAGTACTATATGTCACTGTTAAAAATACTTGCCACTTACCGTTTTTCCCGTTATTTCAAGCTTGTTTTTTTGGTTTGGGATTTGGTTTTGTTGAATACGGCTATAGCAGTTTCGTTTTTGTTGCTTTATGGAAATCTTCATTTGGTAGATGTCAAAGGGGAAAAAGCGCTGTCCTTGTTGGCCAACATATTTTGGATTTCGTTGTTGTTGTACAAAGACTCTTTCCGAATTATTCGAACCGAACGTATTGAAGCCATTCTCTACCGAACCATTCGTATGCTGCTGATTCATCTAGCTATTATTGCCTTGTTTATTGTTGTTTTAGATTATGGCGAGATATCCCGTTTGAGAATGGTTTATTTCTATTCCACATTTTTTGTTTTACTGGTGAGCTTTCGCATCCTGTTCATGAAAATGTTGAAGTATGCTCGATCTAATGGCTATAACTTTAGAAAAGTGGTTATTGTGGGAGCTAATGCAACAGGGGAGCGTATGAACAGAATACTATCCAAAGATCTGACTTATGGCTATCGGGTGATGGGGTTTTTTGATGATGACAACGATTCGGATACTGAGCTGAAAGCAGCTGTTTTAGGTGGCTTTGAGGATATTGAAGATTATTTGAATTCCCAAAAAATTGATGAAATGTATGTGGCCCTCCACATCAGTAAAATTGATGTGATTAATAGTCTCACCGCACTTTGCGAGCGCTATATGGTTCGTATCAAGTATATTCCTGATTTTCAGCAATACACTAAATCCAATAGAGTTGAAATCTCTTTTTACGGGAATGGCAATGTTCCTGTTTTGATGTTGCGCAAAGAGCCTCTGGAAATTCCACTGCATCGCATTTCAAAAAAGATATTTGATTTTTGTTTTTCCTTGTTGGTGATTGTTTTTGTCTTTTCGTGGCTGTTCCCTATTCTGATGATCCTGATTAAAATAAATTCTCCAGGGCCGGTCTTTTTTGTACAAGAGCGTTCGGGCAGGGACAATCAATCGTTTCCTTGTTTTAAATTCCGTACAATGTACGTCAATGATGTTGCCGATACCGTGCAGGCCTGTAAAAACGATAGCCGTATAACCCAAGTGGGTGACTTTTTGCGTAGAACCAGCTTGGACGAGTTTCCACAATTTTTCAATGTATTACTGGGAAATATGTCCGTGGTGGGGCCACGTCCGCACATGTTGTCGCATACGGAACAATATTCGGAATTAATCAATAATTTTCTGGTGCGACATTATGCCAAACCGGGTATCACGGGTTGGGCACAAGTGAATGGGTATCGTGGTGAAACCAAGAGGCTTTCCGATATGGAAGGTCGGGTGGAGCATGATATCTGGTATATCGAAAATTGGAGTTTGTTGTTGGATATCAAGATTGTATGGAAAACTTTTATACAAGTGTTTCAAGGGGACAAGAATGCGTTTTAGGTCAGTAGGCAGTTTGCAATATTCAGTGTTCAGAAAGAGTTTGACTTCGGTTTACTGGAGATTGCTGCTTTGCCATTAAAAAATAATTATAACTATAGGATAATGCCTATATTTGCAACTTTAAATATAAAATCATATGAAGTATTTTTTTGGATTAAAAAAAACAATCTCGTTCCTTTTTGTCCTTTTGTTGTTTTCTTGTGCCTCTAGGAAAGATAGCGTCTATTATCAAAACATTGATGGTTTGGCTTCACCGGAGCACTCTAGTTCTTATGAAATAAAGATTCAGCCCGATGATTTGTTGACGATCATCGTTTCGGCAGACGATCCCGAAACGGCGATTCCTTTTAATTTGAGTACCATTAGTGTTCCTTCGGCAATTAATGGTGCTTCTATGGGTGCTAGAGGACAGGAAACTATGCAGTCCTATTTGGTGGATGCGGGCGGCACCATTGATTTTCCGGTTTTGGGAAAATTGAAGGTGGGTGGTTTGTCCCGTGCAGAAGTTATGCAATTGTTAGAAACTAAGATTGCTAAATACATCAAGAACCCAATTATCAACCTTCGCTTGATGAATTTTAAAGTTTCGGTACAGGGAGAAGTGACTCTGCCGGGTACTTATCCGGTGTCTTCCGATCGGATTACCCTGATTGAAGCCATCAGTATGGCCAAGGATTTGACCATTTACGGAAAAAGAGACAATATTTTAATTATTAGAGAGCTAAATGGGGTGAAGTCGTATAACAGGGTCGATATTACCAAGGCCGATTTTATCAACTCTCCTTTTTATTATTTGGCCCAGAATGACGTGGTCTATGTGGAGCCCAATAAAGTTCGAATTAATGGAGCAGCCGTGGGTGCCAATACAGGGGTTATCATCTCCATTACCTCTTTAATAATCACTTTAATTACCTTAATTGTTACGGCAAAAAACTAAACTTTTATATGGATTTTAACAACAACTTGGACGAAGACCAAAACGAGGATTTTAATGTAAGAGAGGCTATTGAGCGCTATTTGAGCCATTGGCAATGGTTTGTGTTGGCGGTTTGTTTGTCTGTTACTGTAGCCTACGTTTATTTAAGATACACTACCTCCCAATATCAAGCCAGTACCACAATCTTGGTTAAAGATGATAAAAAAGGTGGCATGCTTTCTGAATTATCCGCTTTTTCCGATATGGGCTTGGGCAGCGGGATGAAGAGTAATCTGGACAATGAAATCGAAATTTTGAAGTCTCGAACCTTGGTGGAAAGAGCCGTTCGAAAGCTGGAATTGAACGTTACTATTATTGAAAAAGGTAAGGTTAATACGATTGAAAGGTATAAAGAGTTGCCTATACAAGTACATTTCATTAATGTAAAACCTGTTTTTTACACGGATGGGACAAAGTTGGGTTTTGAAAAAAAATCGCCAGATACTTTTGAATTGATCAACGATTCTAATGACGAAGAGAGTGATTTGTCAGTATTGTTGAATTCAAAAAAAGAATTTCAGTATGGAGAAATCATTGCCACTCGAATTGGAGATTTAATTATCACAAAGTCAATCGGGAAAAAATGGCCCATTGGACTTGAGGAAAAATCCATTAGTATCGTTGTGAGTCCTCTGGAATCTGTAGTAGCCAGCTTTCAAGGACGTTTGAACGTGAATCCCATCAGCAAGACTAGTAGTGTTGTTAATGTCTCGATAATAGATCCCGTGGTTAAGAAAGCGGAGCTTTTTCTGGATAATTTAATTCAAATTTACAATGAAGATGCCGCTGCCGACAAGAGTTTTATTTCGGAGAATACCTCGAAATTTGTTGCGAATAGATTGTTGTTGATTACACAAGAATTGGATGGAGTTGAGAAGGATGTGGAAAAATTTAAGACCTCGAATAAATTGACCGACATCGAAACCGAAGCCAAACTTTTTATTGAAGGCTCGAGCGAGTACAACAAGAAGAGGGTCGAGATCGAGATCCAGTTGAATATGGTGGCTTCGATGTTGGATTTTATCAAAAAAAGCAGCAATTCCGATCTGTTGCCGACCAATATGATTTCGGCAAAAGGAGAAGAGACTGGCTTGATGGATTCCTATAATCAATTGGTATTGGAACGCAACCGCATCTTGAAATCAGCTACGGCAGAAAATCCAACAGTTGTTAAATTGGATCAACAGCTGGCTTCCTTGAAAACGAATATAGCAGAAAGTTTGCGCCGATTGCAAGCGAATCTCAATATCCAAAAAAGGGATTTGCGTGGTCAGGAAGGCTTGCTGGACAGTAAGATAGGCGATATTCCGGTTCAAGAACGCCAGTTCAGGGTAATTGCTCGTCAACAAAAAGTAAAAGAAGAATTGTATCTGTATTTGTTGCAAAAAAGAGAAGAAACCGCTATTTCACTAGCCGCAACGGAACCTAATGCTCGAGTGATTGATGCGGCAAGAGCTTCGAAAATACCAGTTTCTCCCAAAAAAGCAATCATTTATCTGGCCGCTTTGTTGTTGGGGCTTCTGATTCCATTCGGGATTTTGTACCTGATCGATTTGTTGGATACTAAGGTGAAAAGTCGTTTTGACATTACGAGTAAATTAAGCATTCCGTTTTTGGGAGAAATTCCAAAATCGGAGACGCCCAACGAGATTGTGGATACCACCAGTCGTTCCAGCACGGCTGAGGCGATGCGCATTGTCCGAATGAATCTTGACTTTATGTTGAACCAGGTTCCGGAAGGCCGAGCTAAAACCATTTTGTTTACTTCGACCCTGTCTGGAGAAGGAAAGACTTTTTTGTCGGTTAACATAGCCAGTATTTTTGCCCTGTCCGGGAAAAAAGTGCTTTTGATAGGAATGGATATCCGGAATCCAAAACTGAATGAATATATAGACTTACCAAGCAGTGCGGGATTGACTAATTATTTGTCTTCCAGTAATGTTAAAATTGAAGATTATATTTTTAAACATAAAAGTTTTGAGCAAATGTATGTACTTCCTCCAGGAAGTATTCCGCCCAATCCTACTGAATTGTTAATGAGCAAGAAGGTAGACGAGCTTTTTGCACAATTCAAGAAGGAATACGATTTCATTATTGTGGATACCGCTCCGGTAAGTTTGGTGTCGGACACGTTAATTATAGCCAAACAGGCCGATACTTTTGTATATGTGGTACGCGCCAATGTCTTGGATAAAAGAATGCTTCACATACCGGAAGTTTTGTATCGAGAAAAAAAACTGCCTAATATGGCTTTGTTGCTTAACGATGCCGAAACCAAAAAAGGCTATGGCTATGGTTATGGTTATGGGGTCACGGTTAAAAAAGTGCCTTGGTACAAGAAATTTTTTAATAGATAAAAATGGAGGCGAAAGCCTCTTTTTTTGTTTAATCGGTTAACTGGTTATTTGATTAACTGTTTAACTGGTTAATCGAGGGTAATATTTATATTTTAGTTAACCGATTAATAACGTTTTTACTTTGATTTTACTGGGTTTAAAAGAACCGTCTCTTCGAGTGATTTTGAATAGTAATGCGACAGCTTTACTATTCAAAATTGTATCGAGAAGCTACAACATAAGAGTTCTCGATACATTTCATTAAAAAAAGCTACCGCATTTTTTAATGAAATACTCGAACAGTCGTAGAGCGGGATTGATTTATCACGGTAAATTTAAAGCCTAAACGGTATAACCCTTTTTTAAACAATTAACCGATTAAACCTTTCCTAAACAATTAAGCTTTTCTAAACAAATTATTACCTTTGCCTTTATGGAATTTTCATCAAAACTTTTAGAAAAAGCAGTCAATGAAATGGCACAGTTGCCGGGCATTGGCAAACGAACCGCCCTGCGATTGGTGTTGCATTTATTGAAGCAGCCCAAGGAACAAACCGGATTTTTGACGCAAGCCCTAACGACTATGCGGGAAGAAGTGAAGTTTTGTGTCAGCTGCCACAATATTTCCGATGTGGAAGTTTGCGAGATTTGCTCTAACACCAAAAGAAATCACCTAATCATCTGTGTCGTTGAAGATATTCGCGATGTGATGGCCATAGAGAACACGGGACAATTTAGGGGGATTTATCACGTTCTAGGCGGTAAGATATCGCCAATTGACGGCGTTGGTCCTAGCCAGTTGAACATCACTACGCTGGTCGAAAAAGTAAAATCCGGTGAAGTCGGTGAAATAATATTTGCTTTAAGCTCCACAATGGAAGGGGATACGACCAATTTTTATATTTACAAACAAATTCAGGATTGTGGTATTATTACTTCTACCATTGCTCGAGGAATATCCGTGGGTGATGAACTGGAATATGCTGACGAAGTCACTTTGGGCAGGAGTATTTTGCAAAGAGTGCCTTTTGAGAATTTTTTTAAAAATAATTAAAATTGGACACGGATGAAAGGGGAATTTTGGTGTTGTTTTAACTAGAGGTCGTTATTTGAAAGTTTACTTTAACCCGTTGGGTGCATTTATTACAAACGTCAGTTCGAGTGTTTTTTGTGAAGAGAAACGGAACAAAAAATGTATCGAGAACCGTTTTTAATGAAAATTTTTCTGTTCTCGATACAATCCCGCCTAAAAGCGGAATCACTCGAACTGACGAAAAATTATCATCAAAACTAATTACATCCAAAGGGTTATGATAGACCAATTGCTTCGCCTGTTCGCTATCGCTCGGGTCTTGGGTTCGCATAGCTATGATTTACTATATAAAGTCAAACGTCTGAATATTAGTAAACAAAATCTATGTTTCTATGTGTTTAAAAAATATAAAAATGAATTACACCCAATGAGTATTTTATTCTGTTTATTTAAGAGACCTTTTCGTGAAAATTGTTAGAAGACCCTTGATATATTAAAATGAGTTACTGCAATTGATAAAAAACTATGTTCAAGTCTAGCTGTAAACAAAGAGAAAATAATTAATTAATTCATTTATAAATGGTGATATTTTTAATTTGATAAATGAAAAACTATATTTGTTGAAAAAATTGAACATGAATAAATTTTTGCGCTATATATTGATGGGAATAAGCGTTTTTTTTGTTTCCTGTATTCCAACTAAAGACCTTATCTATCTTCAGAATAAAAGTGGATCCGAAACAACGGCTACTATATCGGAGGTTATGTTAAAGCCCTACAGACTTCAGGTCAACGATGTTTTGAGCATTACCATTAAAGCGGATGATTCTAAACTGACTGCTATTTTTAATCCTACCAACAAAGGGGAGACAGATAATGTGGGTTCTTCTTTGTATTTTTCTGGTTACACGGTAGATGATCACGGTAATATCCGAATTCCAGTTTTAGGTGATTTCACTGCCATAGGATATACGGTTGATGAATTAAGAATGAAAATCGAGAAACAACTTTTGGACGAGTATTTTAAAAAAGAAGCCAATATTTTTGTGATTGTAAGATTGGCGGGATTCAAATACACTATTAATGGTGAAGTCGGAAGTGTAGGTACTAAGTTTCTGTTCCAAGATCACGTTAATATTATGGAAGCCATTGCCAATTCAGGTGATATTACCATAACAGGGGATCGAAAAGCGGTGACCATTATTCGTCAAACTCCCTCTGGAACCGAAATGCACGACATCGATCTTACCAATATCAACGTGATGCAATCGCCTTATTATAATTTGCAACCCAACGACTATATTTATGTAAAACCGCTCAAACAGAAAACTTGGGGAACCGGTAAAACGGGTATAGAATCGTTAAGTACCATCATTACGTTAATTTCATTGGTAACCACCGCTATAGTACTCTTAAATTTATAATACAAATCCACAAATGCTAGATATAAAAGATTTTTCTATTTTTGAAGCCCAGTCTGGATTTGATTTCAAAGGGTTTTTGTTGAAAATCGGTAGTTACTGGAAATGGTTTATATTGAGTTTGGCCATTACTTTCACCATTGCCTATCAGGTGAATATCCGAAAGGAAAAAATATACGCAATGGAGACGCTAATCTCCGTCAAAGAGGAAAGCAATCCTTTATTTACATCGAATACCAGTTTGGTCTTTAATTGGGGAGGCACTTCGGACCAAGTCCAAACGATTTCCACCACCCTGCAATCGCGCTCCCACAATGAGTTGGTTGTCGATAAATTGCAATATTATATCAATTATTTGGCACAGGGAAAATATAATTTGGTGGATGCCTATGGCGCCGTGCCTTTTTATGTGGATATTGATAAAACCAAAGGGCAGCTTGCAGGAACTTTGATTGGAATCAAGTTTTTGAGTGAAAACGAATACCAAATTCGAATTCCATTTGCGGGGAATTCTGTTTCCTTAATTTCCTATTCGGACAATTCTTATAGTACTACGGCAGTGGTCATTGGCGATTTCGTCAAAAGATATAAAGTGGGTCAGCCCGTTTCTTTGCCCTTTTTGAATTGGAAATTGCAGATAAAAGACAATCCTGGTTTGTACAAAGGGAACGAATATTTTGTGCAATTTAGTGATTTCGATGGAACTGTTTCAGGCTATAGAGGGATAAATGTTAAGTCTGATGATAAAGGCGGGTCGATTATTACGCTGGGAATGCAAGGAACCAACAAAGCCAGAATGGTCGAATATTTGAATTCTACCGTAAAAATGCTCATCAAAAGACAATTGGACAGCAAGAACCAATTTGCGACCAACACCATACAGTTTATCGACAGCACGCTTGTGGCTATGGAATCGCAATTGAAGGAGACGACGAACGAGTTAAAATCTTTTAGAACAGGTAAAAACATTTATGATATTGAAGAAGGAGGTTCCAAGTTTTCAGGGAAGATTCTGGAATTTGATGTCAAAAAAGACGAGATTACCCGTAAAATGGCCTATTATAATTCCTTGAAGGCTTATTTGAAAAATAGCGTGGATTATTCAAAACTTCCTGCTCCATCGGTTGCCGGAATTGATGATCCCAATATTGTGGTGAATGTGTCGAAATTAATCTCTCTTTCTACCCAAAGATCTGAAATGGCTTATGCCGTTAAAAGCGAAAAAATATTCAAGGATTTTGACAATCAAATGGAAGCCGTCAAAAAAGTTTTGTTGGAGAATATTGCCACTGCCAAGGCTGCCTTGCAATATGATTTGGCTATGGTCGACAGTAAAATCAGTGAGGTGGAAAGCACCATGAAAAAGCTTCCCGAAGACCAACAAGAACTCATAAAAATAAAAAGAAAATACGATTTAAGCGATAATATCTACAGCACTTTTCTTCAAAAACGCAGCGAAGCCGATATAGTGAAAGCGGCTAATTTGTCGGATATTCATTTTATCGATCCTGCCAAAGATATTGGCGGTGGACTCGTGGGGCCTAAAACTTCCGTAAATTATGTGTTGGCTTTATTTCTGGGATTATTGATCCCGTTGCTTTTTGTTTTCGGAATTTTCTTTATCAACAATTCCATACAAAATACGGAAGACATCAGCAAATTGACCCAAATTCCATTGATTGGCGTAATCGGATTGAGCAATGAAAAGTCGGATTTGGCTGTTTTTGAAAAACCTAAATCAGCCTTATCGGAATCATTTAGAGCCATTCGGTCTTCCTTGCAGTTTTTATACAAACAGCAGAAATTGGATGGGGCCAAAACGCTTATGATTACCTCATCTGTGAGTGGGGAAGGAAAGACATTTTGTTCTTTGAACATCGCCACGGTTTTTGCATTGAGCGAAAAACGAACCGTAATCCTTGGATTGGATTTGAGAAAACCCAAACTGTTCGAAGAGTTCAATTTGACCAATGATGTTGGTGTCGTCAATTATCTCATCAAACAAAAAACGGTGGACGAAATCATCAATCATACCCATATTCCTTTTCTGGATGTTATTATTTCGGGACCTATTCCGCCAAACCCGGCCGAGATGATAATGAGTGACGGAATGAAGGACTTAATCGATGAACTGAAACATAAATACGATTATATTATTTTGGATACGCCACCAGTTGGTTTGGTGTCGGATGCCTTGGAGTTGGCACAATATTGTGATGTTACCTTGTATATCGTGAGACAGAATTTCACCAAAAAAGAAATGATTACCTTACTCAACAACAGGGTCAAACGTGGTGAGCTTAACAACACGAGTATTATTTTGAATGGATTCCAGAACAAAGCCAAATATGGAGCCGGTTACGGTTACGGATATGGTTATGGCTATGGAGCCACAACGTATTCTAATGGATACCATGACGATGACAAGCCCAAAAATATTTTCGAAAAAATAATGGGTAAATTCCGCAAAAAACAACTGTAACACGACTATTGTTTAAAACACTACAGCATGAAGGAAGAAAGAAAAAGTGCTATTCTTGTAACTGGTGGAGCGGGATTTATAGGTTCCAATCTATGCGAGTATTTTTTGTCCAAGGGGCACCAAGTGACTTGCTTGGATAATTTTGCGACAGGATACCGACACAATTTAAAAGATTTTATAAACCATCCCCATTTTACTTTGATTGAAGGTGATATTCGGAACTTATCCGATTGCCAGAACGCAGTTCAAGGTGTGGATTATGTTTTGCATCAGGCTGCATTGGGTTCTGTACCAAGGTCTATCCAGAATCCCATCACTACAAATGACGTCAATGTTTCGGGATTTTTGAATATGTTGGTTGCTTCTCGTGATGCCGGAATCAAACGATTCGTGTATGCCGCCAGTTCTTCGACCTATGGAGATTCGCAAGGATTACCCAAAGTGGAAGACGTTATTGGAAAACCGCTTTCGCCTTATGCCATAACGAAATATGTCAACGAATTGTATGCGGACATTTTCAGTCGAACCTATGGGGTGGAAACAATTGGCTTGCGTTATTTCAATGTTTTTGGACGAAAACAAGATCCTAAAGGAGCTTATGCCGCCGTTATTCCAAAATTTGTAATGCAGTTGATGCAACTCGAAAGCCCATTAATCAACGGCGACGGCAATTATTCCCGTGATTTTACCTATATTGACAACGTGATCCAAATGAATGAATTGGCGATGACCACCCAGAATTCGGAGGCAGTCAACACCGTTTTTAACACGGCTTTTGGCGACAGGAACACCTTGAATGATTTGGTGGGGTATTTGAAAGAATTTCTGTCGGCTTATAATCCAAATATTGCGGAAGTTGCCATTGCATACGGTCCCAATAGAGCGGGAGATATTCCGCATTCATTGGCCAGTATCGAGAAAGCGAAAGTTTTGTTGGGATATGATCCACAATTTTCATTGCAAGAAGGATTAAAGGAAGCAATAGATTGGTATTGGAAACATCTGTAGAGATGCAATTCATTGCGTCTGTATTATTATAAATATGTGGAGGCGCAATGAATCACGTCTGTACGGAAATAGATATATTTGCAAATAGAAAATATAAAAATGAAAATTACAAAAATTTGTTGCATTGGGGCAGGATATGTTGGAGGCCCTACTATGGCTATTATTGCACAGAAATGTCCCCATATTCAAGTCACCGTGGTCGATTTGAATTCCGAACGAATAGCAGCTTGGAATGATGCAGACGTGAACAATATTCCTATTTATGAGCCTGGTTTAAGCGAAGTAGTTGCCGAAGCTAGGGGAAGAAACCTGTTTTTTTCTACCGATGTGGACAAAGCCATAGACGAAGCCCAAATTATTTTTATATCGGTCAACACGCCCACTAAAACCTATGGTAAAGGAAAAGGAATGGCTGCCGATTTGAAATACATTGAATTATGCTCCAGACAAATTGCCAAAATTGCCAAAGACAATAAAATTGTGGTAGAGAAATCGACTTTACCAGTTCGTACTGCCGAGGCCATCAAAAGCATTTTGGACAATACCGGAAACGGCGTGCAGTTCCAAATTCTTTCCAATCCAGAGTTTTTGGCCGAAGGAACAGCCGTTGAAGACTTGTTGCATCCAGATCGAATTTTGATTGGAGGAGATGAAACTGTCGAAGGACAAAAAGCTATTCAAGCCCTCGTGGATGTTTATTCGAATTGGGTTGCACTCGGAAAAATATTGACCACCAATGTATGGTCTTCGGAGTTGTCGAAATTGACAGCCAATGCTTTTTTGGCGCAAAGAATCTCTTCGATAAATGCCTTGTCCGAACTTTGCGAGAAAACGGGTGCCAATATCAACGAAGTGGCCAAAGCTATCGGGATGGACAGTCGGATAGGGCCAAAATTCCTCAAAGCGTCCGTTGGTTTTGGAGGTTCTTGTTTTCAAAAAGATATCTTAAATTTGGTTTACATCGCCAAATCCTACGGATTAGAAGCAGTAGCTGATTATTGGGAGCAGGTGATCATCATGAATGACCACCAGAAAAAGCGGTTTTCCAACAGCATCGTCCAAACCCTTTACAACACTGTGGCCGACAAGAAAATTACGTTTTTGGGATGGGCCTTCAAAAAAGACACGAACGACACCAGGGAATCGGCTGCCATTTATGTGGCTAATGATTTGATTGGTGAGCAGGCCAAAATTGCCGTGTATGATCCCAAGGTTTCCCATAAAAAAGTATGGGCCGATTTGGATTATTTGGAAACCCGATCTTCCGAAAAAAATGGGGAAGGCATTCAATCCTTTGATAATCCTTATGAAGCCTGCCAAAATGCCCATGCCATAGCCATACTCACCGAATGGGATGAATTTACCCATTACGACTGGCAAAAAATATATGATGGAATGCAAAAACCAGCTTTTGTTTTTGATGGAAGAAATATATTGAATAGTACGGATTTAAAAGCTATCGGATTTGTTTATCACGCCATTGGTTCGTAATTAGGATTGTTGATTCTCGATACTTCACAATGATTTACTGTCGTTAATCTTTGTTCAACTCGAACTGATGTAATTTTATATAAAAATGAATACAAATCTAGTTTTCAAAATTGAAAACTAAAACACTCTAAAAAATTGGATGCAGACATAAAAATTGCTGTAATAGGATTGGGATATGTAGGTTTACCCTTGGCACGATTGTTTGCTACCCAATATTCTGTAGTTGGATTTGATATTAATCAATCCAGAATTATGGAATTAAAAAAGGGTAATGACAGTACACTCGAGATTGATTCAGCCACATTACGAGGTGTATTGCTTGATGCTCCTACGAATGATATTGGTTTGTATTGTACTTCTAGTCTTTCAGCAATTGCGGATTGTAATTATTATATAGTAACCGTTCCTACTCCGGTGGATAAAAACAATCGTCCAGACTTAACCCCTTTATACAAATCCAGCGAAACTGTCGGCAAAGTATTGAAAAAAGGAGACATCGTTATTTATGAGTCTACCGTTTATCCCGGGGTAACCGAGGAGGAATGTGTGCCGGTTTTGGAAAAAATTTCGGGACTGCGATTCAATGTCGATTTCTTTGCCGGATATTCTCCCGAAAGAATCAATCCCGGTGACAAGGAACATACGGTGGACAAGATTTTGAAAGTTACTTCGGGATCTACACCAGAAATTGGACAAAAAGTAAATCAATTGTATCAATCGGTCATTATAGCTGGAACTTATCTGGCTCCTTCGATAAAAGTGGCTGAGGCCGCCAAGGTAATCGAGAATTCGCAACGCGACATCAATATAGCTTTTGTCAACGAATTGGCCAAGATATTCAACATCTTGGAAATAGATACCCATGCCGTTTTGGAAGCTGCTGGCACCAAATGGAATTTTCTTCCCTTCAAGCCAGGCTTGGTTGGAGGTCATTGCATAGGAGTTGATCCGTATTATTTGGCTCAAAAAGCACAAGAAAAAGGCTATCATCCCGAAATAATATTGGCAGGGCGTCGTTTGAACGACAGCATGGGAGACTATGTCGCCTCGCAAGTGGTTAAACTAATGATAAAAAAAGGAATTACTATCAACGGTGCAGGTCTTTTGATGCTGGGCATTACTTTCAAGGAAAATTGTCCCGATGTGCGAAACACCAAAATCGTTGACGTAATCACGGCATTAGAAGATTATGGCATTACTGTCAGCTTATTCGATCCTTGGGCAAAACCTGCTGAAGTCTTGCATGAATATGGACTAAACGCCAGTATAGTATGTCCAACAACTACTTTCGACGCCATAGTTTTGGGTGTAGCACACCAAGAATTCCTGGAGTTGGATTTCCATTCCATTAGAAAAGAAAATAGTATTGTCTATGATGTGAAAGGGGTTTTGGGAGATGTGGCTGATGGGAGGCTTTGAGTTTTCAGTGTTCAGTAATCAGTGTTCAGTTGGCAGATTTAAGGTTGCAGAATTAAGAATAGAAAGTAAAGAATCAAGAATCAAGAGTAAAGAATCAAGAGTAAAGAATCAAGATTAAAGAATCAATAGTAAAGAATAAAGAAAACTATCGGAATGAAAAAAATACTTATTACAGGTGGAGCGGGGTTTATCGGATCCCATGTCGTTAGACGTTTTGTGCAAAAATATCCAGAATACCAAATCTTTAATTTGGATGCACTTACTTATGCGGGAAATTTGGAGAATATCACTGATATTGAAAATGAACCCAATTATGTTTTTATCAAAGGAGATATCACAGATGAGCGATTTATTGCCGAACTGTTTCAAGAGTACCAATTTGACGGAGTCATTCATTTGGCTGCCGAATCGCACGTAGATCGTTCTATAGAAGATCCGATGGCCTTTGTGAAAACCAACGTAATCGGTACGGTGAATTTGCTTAATGCAGCAAGAAAACAATGGGCAAATGCGGGCGAAGGCAAACGTTTTTATCATGTGAGCACCGATGAGGTATATGGTTCGTTGGGAGCTGAAGGCTTGTTTACGGAAACCACTCCTTATGACCCGAATTCCCCTTATTCGGCTTCGAAAGCAAGTTCTGACCACTTTGTGAGAGCCTATGGAGAAACGTATGAATTGCCATATGTGCTTACCAATTGTTCCAATAATTATGGGCCTAACCATTTTCCGGAAAAATTAATTCCATTATTCATCAATAACATCATCAATAACAAACCGTTGCCAGTTTACGGAGACGGAAATTACACTCGCGATTGGCTATTCGTAAAAGATCATGCTGTGGCCATTGATTTGGTTTTTCACCAAGGCAAGAACCACGAAACCTATAACATTGGTGGATTTAATGAATGGAAAAATATTGATTTGGTTAAGGTTTTATGCCAAATTATGGACACGAAATTGGGAAGGGAAGCTGGAGAATCGGAAAAACTGATCACTTACGTGAAAGACAGACCGGGACACGATTTACGTTACGCCATTGATGCCAACAAAATAAATAAAGAATTGGGATGGAAGCCATCAGTTACTTTTGAGCAAGGTCTGGAAATCACCATAGATTGGTACTTAAGCAACCAGGAATGGTTGAACAGTGTGACATCTGGAGCCTATGAGATGTATTATGAGAAGATGTATTCTTAGAAAAGTTGTCAGTTATCAGTTGTCCGTTGTCCGTTGAAATGCATAATAGTTAATTGAAGACTAAACGGTAAAAGTAAATTTAAGTTATTTCAGAATAGATATTCCATCGTTTTAAAAAGTCAATTACCGAGAACAGAAAACCGAGAACAGAAAATACATGAAATTATGAATTGGTATGTAGTGTACACCAAGCCCAAATGGGAGAAAAAAGTGGCGGATAGATTGAATGAAATTGGGGTGGTAACTTATTGTCCGTTGGTTAAAAAGAGCAGCCAGTGGTCGGATAGGAAGAAAATAATAAGCGTTCCCTTGTTCAATTCCTATATTTTTGTCCAGATTGAAGAAAAGAATCGCAACAGGGTTTTTGAAATTCCGGGGGCTGTTCGTTATTTGTTTTGGTTGGGTAAACCTGCAACTGTCAGGAATTCCGAAATCGAGACTATTCAGAATTGGTTATCGGCACCAGCCACTTACGAAGTTACCTTGGATCAATGGAAAAAGGGGGATAAAATCGTGTTGGAATCCGGTCCGTTCATCAGTCAATCAGCCGTTATTCAGGAAGTAAAGCAGAATCATTATATTTTGATATTGGAATCTTTGGGATGTGTACTAAGAGTGGATAAAAAGGAGAATTAATTTTTTTTATTAAAAAATTTATATTTATTTAAAACAATTAATTTCGATTTTTGCCTGTAAGTAATTCGTTTCTAGTTTGATAGTATTGGAGAATTGGAGTTGATTCATAAATTTAGGATTGTGATATTTTGTAAGTAAAAGATGTATGATACTTTTTATTTATCTTAAATTTGTAGCCGTTTAGATCCTAGGTGATCCTGTTTTGGGAGTCACCACGGCGAAGCCGTTGAATAGCAGAAAAATTTCATTATTTTTGGACGCAAAATCCTTGGTAATTTCATTTTATCAACCTAATTCTGGTTAGTTCAAAAGGAATTATTTAATAGCAAAAACAGTCTGAGAGATACTGTTAAAAAAAATATAAAATAGCATTATGAGAAAAATAGTTACAGTCCTATTATTGTTGTTTGTCTTTTTTCAATCGGGTACCATACTGGCCCAAGATTTATTGAAAGGTTCTGATTTGAGTACAGTGAAAGTCGATTATTTGTCGGATACTGAAATTGCCAAAATAAAAGCACAATTACAAGCCAACAATACGACCATAGAACAAGTGGAGCCGATGGCTTTGGCCAAAGGAATGTCAGCCACTGAGTTTGCCAAATTGAAAGCACGACTGGGAGCAATATCAAATGCGAAAGTAATTACGAACAAGGACAATTTTGACGGGAATGAGGAAGAATTGGGGAGAAAACAAGAAAAAATCGTCAACAAGAAAGTAAAAGACACTTTAAATTCTTTAGTTTTTGGTTCGGAATTGTTTGATAATCCCACCCTGAATTTTGAACCCAGTTCGAAATTGGCTACTCCAGTAAATTATATTTTGGGACCCGGTGATGAATTGCAAGTCAGTGTTTATGGTGTGCAAGAATTTAATGCCAGTGTTCCAGTTTCAGTCGAAGGGAAAGTTAATATTCAATATGTGGGACAAATTTCGGTGTCAGGAATGACGATTGAAGCGGCTACCCAAAAAATAAAAGGCGCAATTGGTAGGGTATACAGCACCGTGAGATCGGGGCAATCGCAAGTAGGAGTTAGCTTGAGCCGTATCAGAACCATAAAAATTACTTTAATCGGCAGTAAACAGCCGGGTAACTATTCTGTTTCTTCCTTGGCTACGGTTTACAATGCCTTATTTTTAGGTGGAGGTCCCGGAAAAAACGGAAGTTACAGGAACATCGAGTTGTTGAGGGACAACAAAGTGTACAAGAATATAGATATTTACAAGTTTTTAGTTAATGGCAACCAATCGGACAATGTTGGGTTGAAAGACAATGACGTAATCCGTATTCCAGCTTACACCCAAAGAGTCACTGTTGAAGGACAGGTAAAACGTCCGGGTATTTTTGAGATGAAACAAGGAGAAACCTTCAAGGATTTATTGTCTTTTGCTTCGGGATTCAACGAGTTTGCCTACACCTCTTCGGTAAATGTATTGCAGAAAACCGACAAGGAGTTCAAAGTAAAGGATATTAAAACTGCAGAATTCGGTAGTTACAAACCACTTGCAGGAGATGTGTTTAGGGTTTCGAAGATTTTGAATCGTTTTGAAAATCGTATTAAAATTGAAGGAGCTGTTTTTAGGCCAGACACTTATTCCTTTTACGAAGGTATGCGAATTTCTGACCTGATTGCACAAGCCGATGGATTGAAAGAAGATGCTTATACCAATAGAGCTACCATTGTTCGATTAAAATCCGACTTGACAACCGAAGCCGTCAATGTAAATTTATCTAAAGCCTTGGCAGGTGATGCAGCAGCCGATATCAGTTTGCGTAAAGAGGATGTCGTAACCGTATATTCCATTTTAGATTTTAGGGAGGAATACAAAATAACCATTGACGGCGAAATCAAGAAACCTGGAGTTTATGACTATCAAGACAACTTGACCCTGAACGATTTGTTGATACAGGCCGGTGGATTGACAGGTTCAGCCTCTAAAAGGGTTGAAGTGGCTCGAATGATAAAATCGGATGAAGTTAATGATGCCAATCCCAATAGAGTGCAATTGTTCAATCTAGAGATTACGGCTGGGAATAATGAGCAAATCAAAAACTTTACTTTGGAACCTTTTGATGTGGTGAATATTCGCAGGATGGCTGTTTATGAAAAGCCGGAAATGGTTATTGTCAGCGGAGCGGTAAATTATACGGGAAAATATGTTTTGGCCAACAAGAAAGAAAAAATATTTGATGTTATCCAAAGAGCGGGAGGTTTGACCGCAGTGGCTAATCTAGATGGTGTAAAAATCAAGCGTCCCATACAGGCCAAGCAGATTGAGGAATTGGAAAATGTGGATTTGAACTTGGGTAAAAAGGATAGTATTCAAAAAAAATTGACCAAAAAATTAAAAGAAGAATTAAAGTATGCCACCATTCCTGTCGATTGGAGAAAAATAGTTAAAAACCCGGAAGACAAAACTAATGTCACCTTGTTTCCAGGTGACGAGATTGAAGTTTCCATTTACAATGAAAGCGTAAAAGTAACGGGTAATGTACTCTTGACTTCCGAGATTCCTTATAATAAAGGCAAAGGATTTGGTTATTATTTGGACGCTGTTGGAGGAACAGATGCCAAGGGTTGGAAGAAAAAAGCTTATATCATCTATCCGAACGGTAAAGCCGCCGTTTCAAGTTCTTTCTTTTTCATACGATCCTATCCGAAGGTATTGCCGGGTTCCCAGATCGTGGTTCCCGAGAAACCGGAAACTAAAAAAATGAGTACTGGAGAATGGGTTAGTATCGGTAGCGTTATTACTAGTTTAGCTTTGTTAATTGTTACTGCTTTTAAGTAAACATAGAAAATAGAGAATAGAGTAAAGAATAGAGACGGCTGATTTCAGAGAGCAGAGAATAGATTCTGGAATTCGTGTTGACACTGATACATATTAGAATAAACAAATAAAATGGCAAACGAGAAAAAGTCAGACGACGAAATATCTTTAAAAGAATTGATAGAAAAAGGAAAAGAATGGTTTTCTTATCTGCTATCGCAATGGAAAATTATTGTGTTGGCAGGATTCATTGGAGCAGTTTTAGGATTAACTTATTCTATTCTGAAAAAACCAGTTTACACCGCAACTTTGTCTTTTGCTTTAGAAGACGAAAAAAGTGGTGGAGGTGGTTTAGGCAGTGCCTTAGGTTTGGCGAGTTCTTTTGGATTTGATTTAGGAGGAGGAGGAGGAAATATTTTTTCGGGTTCTAATTTAACCCAGTTGTTCAAATCCCGCAAAATGGTGGAACAAACGTTATTGACTCCTGTTGAAGTAAATGCAAAGACCATTTCTTTGGCAGAAATGTATATTCAGGATGCAAAATGGCGAGAAGGCTGGGAAAAAAATCCTAAGTTTAAAGACATTCAATTTTTGCCGAATCCTAATCGGAATTATTTCACTCGAGTACATGATAGTATTTTTGGGGTGATTTATAATAATTTATCTAAATCCTTGGCCGTTGGACAGAAAGATAAAAAAACAGACATAATAAGCATTGATGTTTCCTCAACCAATGAATTGTTTTCAAAATATTTTTGTGAAGCATTGGCCCGACAAGTGGGGCAATTTTATGTTGCGACCAAAACCAAAAAAGCAAGAGCCAACATGGCTATTTTGCAAAAACAGACTGACTCCATTCGTGGTGAATTGAATGGCGCAATTACTGGTGTTGCCGTCGCCAATGACAATACCTTTAATTTGAATCCAGCCCTTAATGTGCGTCGTGCGCCTTCGGCAAGACGACAAGTCGATGTTCAGGCCAATACAGCCATATTGACTGAATTGGTAAAACAAACTGAACTAGCCAAAGTGACTTTACGAAAAGAAACTCCCTTGATTCAAGTGATTGACAGGCCTATATTGCCTTTGGCGAAAGAGCGATTTGGGAAGGCAAAAGGGATAGTCTTAGGCAGTTTTTTGGCAAGTTTTTTAGTAGTGTTGGGACTCCTTGGGAGACGAATGTTTAAAGAGTGATTTGGGAGGTAACAGTATTTGTTTTTTTAAATGTATTTATTGGATTACTTTATATCTCAGCAACTTATATTCGCATCATTTTAGTGGCGAAAAAGCGCTATTAAGTTTGTAGGCATACAGTCTACTCAAAAAAAAAATTAAACTAACGAAGTAAAATGTCAACTTCCAGGCTTATAGCTAAAAACACTGCTTTTCTTTATGTAAGAATGTTATTGACCATGGGAGTAACTTTATTTACTTCCAGAGTTGTTCTTAATGTCCTTGGTGTGGTAGATTATGGAATATATAGTTTAGTTGGTGGCATAGTTGTTTTGTTTAGTTTCTTTAATAGTGCAATGACATCAGCTACCCAACGCTTTCTGTCCTTTGATATAGGAAAGAACGATCTAATACAATTAAAGAAAACATTTAATGCCACATTAAACATCCATATAGGTATCAGTATTTTGTTTTTTTTATTGGCAGAAACAATTGGATTGTGGTTCATAAATTATTTTTTAAAATTGCCGGATGCCAGGATGTCAGCAGTTAATTGGATTTATCAATTTTCTATATTAACTTTTTTGCTAAGTATAATTCAAGTTCCATATGATGCATTAATCATATCAAAAGAGAAAATGGGTATTTATGCGTATATGAGCATTTTTGAAGTTTTTTTAAAATTAATTATTGTTTATTTACTGGTAGTATTTGATGCTGATAAATTAATTTTATATTCTGTTTTAATTTTTTTAGTTTCGTTTATTAGCAATATGACTCGCAAAATTTATTGTAAAATTTATTTTAAAGAAACTAAATATTTTTTCTGTTATGATAAGGAATTATATCGAAAATTAATCTCATTTTCAGGGTGGAGTTTATTTGGCAACATTGCCGGGGTAGCTCGTGGAGAGGGATCTAATATTCTATTAAATATATTTTTTGGTACAACATTAAATGCCACATACGGTATAAGTATGCAAGTGCAATCTGCAGTGCAGATTTTTGTAAGTAATTTTCAAATGGCAGTCAATCCTCAAATTATTAAACAATATGCGAATGGTAACAAAGAAAAATCATTAAGTCTTATTTTTCAAAGTTCAAAATTTTCTTATTTCCTGATGCTGCTTATAGGATGTCCAATTATTTATAATATTGATTATATATTGCAGTTATGGTTAATAAATCCTCCAAAATATACAGCCGTATTTGTTGTGTTGTGTTTAATCAATATATTGATAGATTGTATTTCGGGGCCTTTAGTGATGGGAGCTCAAGCAGTTGGTTTTATTAAATGGTACCAAATAACCATTGGTACTTTAATATTTCTTTGTTTGCCAATTTCATATTTTGCCTTGAAAGTATTTTATGATCCAAAAGTAATTTTTATGGTAATTATTATAATTAACCTATTTTCACTGTTTGGAAGGTTGCTTTTTTTGAAGTTTTTAATTAATTTAAATCTTCAATCATTTTTTCTAGAAGTTTTGTCGAAAATTCTTATGGTGACTTTAATTATAACAGTATTTGGTTGTTTTAATAAATTTGCCATAACAAATCCAAACATGAATTTTTTTTTTAAATCCATTTTTATCACTGTCATTAATTTGACATCCATTTATTTTGTTGGTTTAAATAACAATGAAAGAAAATTTCTTCTGTCATTTTTTAAAAAATAATATTGAAGAGACATATTTTTTAAATTGATTTTCACCTTTGATTAATAGCTACTGCAGTAAATATAATATCCAAATATTTAATGATAACAATTAAATCAATTCTTGTTGCAACTAATCACTTGATGCAAGGAGGAGGAACTGAGACTTATACTTATACTATTGTCAAAGAATTACTTAATAGAGGTTTTGAAGTAGAATACTTTACTTTTATGAAGGGAGAATTTTCTGAAAGAATGGAAAATGAATTAGGAGTTAGATTTCAGAGTAAAAAACAATATGATTTAATTCTTGCCAATCATAATACTTGTGTTGAAGCATTGATGGGCTATGGATTTATTATACAAACCTGTCATGGTATTTATCCTGAATTAGAGCAACCTTCCGTTTGTGCCAATTTTCATGTTGCTATTTCGCAGGAAGTTCAGTATCATTTAGCAATAAAGGGATTTATTTCAGTCATAATCATGAATGGTATTGATACTACTAAATTTTGTTCCAAAAAAAATATCAATAAGGAACTTAAAAACGTTTTAAGTTTATGTCAGTCTGAGAATGCAAATAAATTTATTCAAAAAGTTTGTGATTATTTAGGGGTTAATTTTATTTGTATAGATAAAGATTCCAAGCGTGTTTTCAATGTTGAAGATCTTATCAATGAATCAGATCTTGTTATAGGTTTAGGACGTTCGGCTTATGAGGCAATGGCTTGTGGAAGACCTTTGATAATTTATGATAATCGTTCTTATTTTGACACGTCTGCAGATGGTTATGTTACAAATAAATTAGCTGCCAGTTTGATTCACAATTGTTCTGGACGATTTTATAAGTTGAAATTAACTGAAGAAATGATGATAGAAGAGTTTAAAAAGTATAATCCCATAGATGGTGATGTTCTAAAAAAATATATTTTGGATAATATGACTATTCAGCTAGTTATAGACAAATATCTTAATTTATTTGATGATCTTCAAAATTATCCTTCAAATTATGACAAAAATTATTTTTTGAAATTTACGCAAAGAGTGTTTTATGTTAGAATAATAAAAACTTTATTAAAAAAAGTCCGGCAATAAAATTAAAGTCAAGTAATAAAATGAAGGGACAAGAAAAATGCTTGAGCTTATTGAGGAAATATAAATTTAATATTTAGAATAAAACAACACCTATTTTGTACTTAACCCTAACTATATTTCTTGATATATTTAAAGTAATAACTTTTGAATAAACTAGATTCCATTTTTTAAAAGTTTATATCGGGTGAAACTTTGGAATGTTTTATTTAAGTACGTAATTAATTGATTTAATGAATTTAAAATTAAATAAAAGTATTAGCTTATTATTTCTGTTTTTTTTTATTTTGTCATTGCTGTTTCCAACAACAATATTTAACAAAGTAATATTTATAATTTTAATGGGTTTTACAGTGCTTAACCATAAAATATATAAGTTAAAAACAGTTTCCCCTTTTTTTGTTTTCTTTATTTTTTTATTTGGTTTTATCTACTCCTTTTTTAATAATTCAGATAGTGATTTAAGATTGCAGTTTTTTTTATCGGTCCTAGTTTTGTTTTTAATATATCCAATTCTTAAATACAAGATAGATATAGATTACATAGCTAAAGTTTCAGGATTGGTCATGGCATTATATACGGGTATTTCCTTTCTGATAATTGTCACTTTTATGAATTCTCCCATTAGTGGAGCCTATTATAAACTTTTTTTTGAAGTAAGCAGCGGGGGATATAGTTTGCGAGAATTTGGAGAAGAAGGGACACTCAGTTTTCACGTCGGAACAGTTCCTTTTATTTATTTATCTTTTGTTTTATATGTAAAGTCATTTATTGAAAAGAAAAAAACGAGTACCTTCTTGATAATTTTAATCTTGTCCATAACTATTTATGTCAGTGTGTCTAGAGGATTAATTATAAGTTGTATTGTTGGTGCAGGTTATATTGTTTTTTTTAAAACTAAGCTTGTTAACAAGATTATATTTTTAATGACCAGCATTCCACTTTTAGTAATCACAATTTTATATTTAATGGCTAATACAGGTGTTTTTAGTTCAGGAGAAACATCAAATAGCATTAAAATTGGGCATTATGTATCTTTTGTAGAACACATTGATTTTTTTAATTTTTTTATAGGCGAAGGATTGGCCTCGTATTATTATTCAAAAGGAACAAATTCTATGTTGGCACATACTGAAATCACCCCACTGGATATGATACGGTACTTTGGTTTTATACTTGCGACTTTATTATATTTCGTTATTGTTTTTCCCTCAAAAAAGATCACATCCTATTTAGGGCCCAATAGTTTGTATGTTGTATTGTTTTTAATTTATGTCATTAATTCAATGACCAACCCTATAATGTTTAATTCGTATGGGTTACTGATTGTATTATGGTATTGGAATAAAATACTTTGTGATCGGAATGTTAATTCAGGGCATGATTTTGAAACTCCTGCAACTTGATTAAAAATGAAAATATATTGCATAATTGTATGTTATAAGCCAGATGTCGAGAATCTGATTAGAATTTGTAGGGCAGCATTGTCGAGTAAAACCAATGTTGTTTTGGTAGATAATACTGAAAAATGCCATATACAAGATTTGTCAAAAGACTTGGGTGTTGAGTTGGTGGATCTCAATGAAAATTATGGTATTGCAAAAGCTCAAAATATTGGTATACGATTAGCAATTGAAAGAGGATCTGATATTATTATTTTTTTTGATCAGGATTCGGAAATAGATGATGATTTTATTTCCAATTTGACAAGTCCATTGACCATTAACCAAGCAATGGTTGTTTCTCCTGTATTTTATGATAAAAAAGAAGGGTTTAGATTCCCCAGTTATAAATTAAACAAATATGGTTTACTTAAGGAAATAGAAGTTAATGATAAAGAGGGGCTGTATCCTGTGGATGTCATTATTTCTTCGGGCAGTGCGGTTACCAAGAAAGTATTTGATATCGCAGGATTAATGGATGAAGATTATTTTATTGATTTTGTGGATACAGAATGGAGTTTGAGATGTCTTTCCAAAGACATTCCGATCTTAGTCAATCCAAACGCAACAATGATTCACGCCATTGGAGATAGATCTATAAATTTATATTTCATTAGACTTTTTGTGCATAGTTCTTTGAGAACTTATTATAAAGTTAGGAATTCATTTATTTTTGTGAGAAATAAGAATGTGCCTTTACTTATGGGGTTTAAAGAAATTGTCTCTGCCTTATTGCATAATTTTTTGATAATTTTATTTGTGAAAGACAGAAAAAGTTATATGGCTGCTTATTTTCAAGCTATTGTGGATGGTTTGTTGAATAGAAAAGGAAAAAAAAGATAAAGCATAATGAATATAAGTGTTTGCATGGCTTCTTATAATGGAGCAGAATTTATTGAAGAACAACTGTATTCAATCCTAAATCAATTAAGTGAAAGAGATGAAGTAGTCATCGTTGATGATTGCTCTATAGATGATACGGTACAGAAAATAGAGTTAATTAATGATTCTAGAATAAAGATTTTTAAAAATGACAGGAACAAGGGACATGTTTTTACTTTTGGGAGAGCCATTGGCTTGACCGAGAATGAAATCATTTTTATGTCAGATCAAGATGATATTTGGTTAAATGGAAGGGTGGCTGTTATGACTGAAGCGTTAGTAAAAAAGAACTCATTATTGGTTTCTTCCAACAGTAATTTCATTAATTCTGGAGGGGAAACAATCGAGTATAAAATTGATGGAGTTCAGTCAAATAATTCGAAAAAGCATTTGCGGAACATTATAGATATATTTACGGGTAAAGAAAACTATTATGGTTGTGCTATGGCTTTTAAAAAAGAATTAAACAAAACAATTCTTCCAATACCCAATTATGTTGAATCTCATGATTTATGGATTGCGACAGCTGCAAACTTGTTAAGATCAAATGTACATTGCGATGAAATTACGCTTAGCAGAAGAGTTCACGGCAACAATGCCAGTATAATAAAAAGGCCATTTTTAGTAAAATTATGGTCAAGAGTCGTGTTTTTTAGGTCAGTTTTTCAGCTGATAATCAGGAATTTTAAATAAAAATAATGAATAAACAAAAACACCAAATCTGTACGAAGACAATTATGGACACTACAGACCCCAAAATAATTTTTAATGAGGCAGGCGAGAGTGACTACTATACCAATTATATTGAAAACATCAAGCCAAACTGGCATACCGATGAACGAGGATATAAAGAGTTGATGAAAACTGCCGACAAGATTATAAAAGAAGGTAAAGGAAAAGAATTTGACTGTATTATTGGTTTGAGTGGTGGGTTAGACAGTTCATATGTTGCCTATGTTGCCAAAGAAATTATGGGGCTTCGACCACTTTTATACCATGTAGACGCTGGTTGGAATACCGATAAAGCTGTTGGGAACATAGAAAAATTGGTCAATGGTTTAGGAGTGCATTTATATACCGATGTAATTAATTGGGAAGAAATGAAAGATTTGCAACTGGCCTTTTTGAAATCACAGATTGTTGACCAAGATTTGCCTCAAGATTATGCATTCTTTTCTTCGTTATACAAATTTGCCAAGAAAAACAAAATTAAATATGTTTTAACTGGAGGGAACTATTCTACCGAATGTTGCCGTGAACCTGAAGAATGGGGTGGATTTCCCGGAATTGACAAAACATTGGTAAAAGATATTCATGGCAAATTTGGCACAAGAGCTTTAAAAACATTTCCCTTGGTAGATATTTTAAGTTATAAAATATATTACAAATATGTTTTGGGGATGCAAGTCTTCAAGCCACTTAACCTAGTTCCTTATATAAAAAAAGAGGCTGAAGATTTGTTAGAACAAAAGTTTGGGTGGGAGCGGTTTCAGCACAAACATCACGAATCTAGATTTACTCGCTTTTATGAAGATTATTGGATGCCAAGAAAATTTGGTTTCGAAAAAAGGAAGGCCCATTTTTCAAGTTTGATCCTTACGGGTCAAATGACGAGGGAAGAAGCTTTAGAAAGAGTTTCCAAGCCGGAATTAAGTGATGATTTTCTTGAAAAAGAATTCGAATACGTAGCACATAAACTAGATTTGTCAGTAGAAGAGTTTCAAAAAATATTTAAAGGTGAGAATAAAACTTTCCACGATTATAAAAGTAAAATTAACTTGATTGGTTTTGGAGCAAAAGCGATGATGAAACTTGGATTAGAAAAAAGATTATTTAGATGATAACCATTATAGATTATGGTGTTGGTAATATAAATGCCTTTGTAAATGTTTATAAACGCGTAAATGTTCCTGTTAAAATTGCCAGAACTGTAGCTGATTTAGAAGGAGCCCAAAAACTGATTCTTCCTGGTGTGGGACATTTTGACCATGCACTGACAGAACTTATCAAGTCTGGGATGAGAGAAAAATTAGACGAACTTGTTTTAGTCAAAAAGTTACCCGTCATAGGTATATGTGTTGGAATGCAAATGATGGGAAATAGTAGTGAAGAAGGGAACTTGGAAGGATTAAAATGGATTGATGCCAACATCAAGAAGTTCGACGAAACCAAAATACATCAAGTAACGCGATTACCTCATATGGGATGGAATGATGTTAATCCAACAAAAACAAGTCAATTATTCGAAGGATTAGAAAATGAGGCATTGTTTTATTTTTTACATTCCTATTATTTTCAATGTAACAATACAGCTGATATATTGGCAACTGCTGAGTATGGTGGTGAGTTTGTATGTGCTGTAAACCATGAAAATATATATGGCATACAATTTCATCCGGAAAAAAGTCATCATTATGGTGAAACATTATTACATAACTTCGCAAAATTATAAGAATGCTTAGACCCAGAATAATCCCAAGTCTTCTTATTCAAGATAATGGATTGGTGAAAACCGTAAATTTCAAAAACCCCAAATATGTTGGGGATCCTATCAATGCCGTAAAAATTTTCAATGAAAAGGAAGTTGATGAATTAGCTATTTTTGACATCGATGCAAGCTCACAGGGCAATGAACCCAATTATAGCTTAATCGAACGATTAGCCAACCAATCCATGATGCCGTTATGTTATGGCGGCGGCGTAAAAACCGTAGTACAAGCCCAACGAATTTTCAGTCTTGGAATTGAAAAAATTGCGTTGAGTTCAGCAGTGATTAGCAATACAAATTTAATCACAGAAATAGCGGACAGAGTGGGTTCTCAAAGTGTAATTGTGGTATTGGACGTGAAGAAGAAACTGTTAGGAGGTTATGAAATATATACCTATAACGGAAAAAAAGCAACGGGTGTTGATCCCATTAAGTTTGTAGAAAAAGTACAACAATTTGGTGCGGGTGAAATTATAATCAATTCTATTGACCGAGACGGAGTAATGAAAGGTTTTGACTTGGATTTAATTAATAAAATCAGAGAAAGAATAACTTTGCCTATGACTGTTCTTGGAGGGGCAGGTTCTCTTGAGGATATAGAGAAAGTGATTGATAAACATGGTGTTATTGGTGTGGCGGCGGGCAGTTTGTTTGTTTTTAAAGGGCCATACAAAGCAGTTTTAATAAATTATCCTAACCAAGAAGAAAAAAACAAACTGTTTCATTCAATAATCAGATAATATGCAAATTAATAACAAAACTCTTTTAATAACAGGAGGAACAGGTTCCTTTGGGAATGCAGTCTTAAACCGTTTCCTTCATACGGATCATTTTAAAGAAATACGTGTTTTTTCTCGTGATGAAAAAAAACAAGATGATATGCGCAACCATTTTAAAAATAACAAACTCAAATTTTACATAGGAGATGTCAGGGATTATTCCAGTGTGGAGCGTGCTATGCGAGGAGTGGATTATGTTTTTCATGCTGCAGCCTTGAAACAAGTTCCTTCTTGTGAGTTTTTTCCATTGGAAGCTACCAAAACTAATATTTTTGGCACACAAAATGTAATAGACGCAGCAGGAACGAATAAAGTTAAAAAAGTAATTTGTTTGAGTACTGATAAAGCGGCATACCCGATTAATGCCATGGGGATTTCTAAAGCCTTGATGGAAAAGGTGGCAATTGCTGCTTCAAGAAATTTGAGTGATACAACAGTATGTTTAACACGATATGGGAATGTTATGGCCTCAAGAGGGTCCGTAATTCCTTTGTTTGTAAAACAGTTACAATCAGGACAAGCTTTAACTATTACTGATCCCAACATGACTCGTTTTCTAATGTCTTTGGAAGAAGCGGTAGAACTTGTTTTATTTGCCTTTGAACATGGTAATTCGGGTGATTTATTCGTAAATAAAGCTCCAGCAGGTACCATTAGAGATTTGGCTCAAGCGTTGAAACAAATATGTAAAGTAGACAATGAAATTAAAATAATCGGAACGAGACATGGGGAGAAGCTATATGAAACTCTATGTACCCGTGAGGAAATGATGAAAGCAGAGGATATGGGAGATTTTTATCGGGTGCCAGCTGATAATAGAGATTTAAATTATGCCAGTTATTTTTCTGAAGGAGAAAAAGTTGTTTCTTCCATTGAAGATTATCATTCTCACAATACAGAACAACTAGGCGTATCAGGAATGATTCAATTATTAAAAAAGTTACCCTTTATTAGAAAAGAGGTCTTTGGCGAAGATGTTTCCAATTTTGTTGTCTAGCGAATGAAATCTAAATTAACCATAGGAAATCACCATACAGATGCTAGAGGAACCTTGATTTATAATAATGATTTAGATGTATCCGAAGTTAGACGCATTTATTTTATTGAAAATAACAGCATGGCCTTTGCAAGGGGTTGGCAAGGGCATAAAATTGAACAAAGATGGTTTGCTGCTATTCGAGGTTCTTTTTTAATACGGATTATTGCCATTGATGATTGGGATACCCCAACTGTTACTTTGAATCAAGAGATTTTTACTTTAAAAACGGAAGATTTCATGGTGCTTCATGTTCCAGAGGGATATGTGAGCAGTATCCAGGCTTTGGAAGAAAATTCAAAGTTGATGGTCATGGCGGATTATAAAATTGGAGAGATTCAAGATGAGTATCGGTTTTTGGCCAATTATTTTCAAGATAACCAGTAGTATGTTTTAAGAATTTATGATAAAAATAGGAATTACAGGACAAGAAGGCTTTGTAGGGACACATTTATTGAATAACTTAAAATTGTTAACCAATGAATTTGATTGTGTCAATTATAATATTAGTTTTTTTAGTGACAATTCATCATTAGACAATTTTGTTAGACAATGTGATGTCATTGTGCATTTGGCTGCAATGAATAGGCATAATGACCCGGAAGTCATTTATAACACGAATATTGGTTTAGTTCAAAAATTAACAGCTTCATTAGAAAGGACTAAAAGTAAAGCACATATTATATTTTCTTCTTCATCACAAGAAGAAAGAGATAATTCTTATGGTAAATCAAAGAAAAAAGGAAGAGAATTACTTGAAAAGTGGGCTTTCGAGAATGGAGGAAGCCTAACCGGTCTTATTATTCCGAATGTATTTGGACCATTTGGTCATCCTAATTACAATTCTGTCATAGCCACTTTTTCACATCAAATTTCTCATGGAGAAACTCCTATCATTGAAGTTGATGGAGAACTAAAATTAATTTATATAGGAGAATTAATTGTCGAGATAATCCTTAAAGTAAAAGAGGCAAAAAATGAACCTTCATATCATGTTCCCCATACTTCGGTAGCCAAAGTTTCTGAACTATTAAATTTGCTCAAAAAATATAAAGAAGAGTATCAAGATAAAGGTGTTATACCTACACTGAGTAGCACATTTGAATTGAATTTGTTCAATACGTATCGTTGTTATATGGATATCAAGAATTATTTTCCAATGAAGTTTACGCAGCATATTGATGAAAGAGGTTCTTTTGTTGAAGTGATTCGGCTTGGAGTTGGCGGGCAAGTTTCTTTTTCGACCACAGTTCCTGGAATCACGAGAGGCAATCACTTTCATACGAGAAAGATTGAACGGTTCGCTGTCATAAAAGGAAAAGCATTGATTCAGTTGCGTCGGATAGGAACGGACGAGGTTTTGGATTTTTATTTGGATGGCAATGAACCTGCCTATGTAGACATGCCCATTTGGTACACCCATAATATTAAAAATATTGGTGAAGAAGTATTGTACACTAATTTTTGGATTAATGAGTTTTTTGACCCCTTGGATCCTGATACTTATTTTGAAAATGTTTAAAATAGCATAAAAATGAAAAAGCTTAAAGTAATGACGGTAGTAGGAACTCGTCCAGAAATAATTCGACTATCAAGAGTTATGGCGGCCCTGGATGCTTCGGAAGCCATAGAACATATCATTGTTCATACAGGTCAAAATTATGATTATGAACTAAACCAAATCTTTTTTGATGATTTAGCCATTCGAAAACCCGATTTTTTCTTGGATGCAGCAGGAGCAAGTGCCACCGAAACTATAGGGAATATTTTGATAAAAATCGATCCATTATTGGAAACTGAAAAACCAGATGCTTTTATGGTTCTGGGTGACACGAACAGTTGTTTGTGTGCCATTCCTGCCAAAAAGCGTCAAATTCCAATTTTTCACATGGAAGCCGGGAATCGATGTTTTGATCAACGGGTTCCCGAAGAAACCAACCGAAAGATTGTCGATCATATTTCAGACATTAACCTGACTTATAGTGATATTGCAAGAGAGTATCTTTTGAGAGAAGGCTTGTCGGCAGATCGAATCATCAAGACTGGATCACCAATGTATGAAGTTTTAAATCATTATTTGCCATCAATTGAAGCCTCAGACGTTTTGAATAGGCTAAGTTTGGAGGAAAATAAATTTTTTGTCGTTTCGGCACATAGAGAAGAAAACATCAACAATGAAAAAAATTTTCTAGGATTGATGGAAAGTTTGAATTTAATTGCGGCAAAACATGATTTTCCCATCATAATGAGTACACACCCACGTACACGAAACATGATTGAAAAGAAAAATATAGCGATGCACAAAAATGTACAATTTTTAAAGCCTTTAGGATTTAATGACTATAATGCTTTGCAAATGAAATCGTATGCTGTTTTATCTGATAGTGGTACCATTTCAGAAGAATCTTCGGTGTTGAATTTCAAGGCATTAAACATTCGAGAAGCTCATGAACGGCCGGAAGCCATGGAGGAAGCGTCAGTGATGATGGTTGGTTTGAATCCAGAGAGAATTATGCAGGGATTAATTCAATTGCAATGTCAAAAAACAGGTGATGAAAGAAATTTCAGGACTGTTGCTGATTATTCTATACCCAATGTATCTGACAAGGTGGTTCGTGTCATTTTGAGCTATACTGATTATGTTAATAGGGTAGTTTGGAGTAAATAAGCACAATAATGAATATTTTAATAGTTTCTCAATATTTTTATCCGGAAGATTTCAAAGTTAATGATATCGCTTTTGATTTTGTGAAAAGAGGCCATAAAGTTACTGTTTTTACTGCCAAGCCGAATTATCCGCAGGGTAAATTTTATAAAGGATATAGTTTTTTTAGCAAATCTAGAGAGTATATAAAAGGAGTCGAAGTAATTAGAGTTCCCATTTTTCCAAGGTTAGATAGTACTAATAAATTTCTGGTAATTAATTATTTGTCTTTTGTCTTTTTTGCTTATCTATTTAAGTATAGAGTTAAAGGGGAGTTCGATGTTGTATTTGCCCAACAAGCATCGCCGATTTTATCTGTTTTACCAGCTATTTGGTTTAAAAACAAATTTAAAATCAAATTATACACATGGACTTTAGATTTATGGCCAGAGAGTGTTTTGGCCAATTCAAATCTTAAAGAAGGGTTTTTACTTCGTCAGTTAAATAAATTAGTAAAATACATTTATGATTCTTCGGACGTTATTCTAATTAGTTCTAATTTTTTTAAAGATTCAATATTAAATAAAGGGGTAAATATTAACAAAAAAATAGTGTATTTTCCGAATTGGGCTGAAGATGTATTCACCCATAAATTAGATTGTGATAAAAACACTTTTAATTTGCCCGTTTTGCCCAAAGGATTTAATATTATGTTTGCCGGAAACATTGGCGAATCTCAAGATTTTGAATCTATTTTAAAAGCCGTAAAATTAACGGAAGGAGACGAAATCAATTGGATATTAGTTGGTGACGGAAGAAAAACATCTTGGATTAGATCTGAAATAGAAAGCAAAAAGTTGAAAAATATTTTTTTATTAGGTCGATATCCGCTTGAATCAATGCCTTATTTGTTTAAACAGGCAGATGCTATGTTGGTTTCACTAAAAGACAGTCCCGCTTTTTCTTTAACTGTGCCGGCCAAAGTACAAGCATACATGGCTTCCTCTAAAATTATTTTAGGAATGTTTAATGGTGAGGGACAAATTTTAATTAATAACAGTAAATGTGGTTTTGCTGTTAATGCGGGCGATTTTATTGGTTTGGCAAATGTGATTAGAGAAGTTCAAACTTTTACTATTGCAGAGATTGCCGAAATGGAAAACAACTCAAAACAATTTTATGATAAACATTTTTCAAAAAAGAGATTGTTTCAGGATTTGGAGAAACTATTTGAGAATTAATTAGTAAAACAGTTTTATTTAATCTCTGTTAAACCTGAAGAAAAAAATCGCAAACGAGCATTTAAAGATAATATTAATTGATGGATAAAGTTCCTTTTGTTACGGTTTCAATCGTGTTATATAAAAATAATTTTGAGAAAATTTCAAAAATAATTTTTTGTTTTCAAAAAACTGAAGCTAAAAAAATAATTATTATCGACAATTCTCCATCTGATGATTTGCGTAATATAATTAACATTGATTCCAGAATAGATTACACGCACATACCCTCCAATCCAGGTTTTGGATCAGCTCACAATATTGCCATAAAAAAATCAATGGAGTATGGGGCCACATATCATTTTGTATGCAACCCTGATATTTATTTTAATGGAGACGTAATTGGGAAGATGGTTGATTATATGCGCAAAAATAAAGATGTGGGCATGTTAATGCCCCAAATTCTCAATCAGGATGGCTCAATACAGTATTTGCCTAAATTATTGCCGTCCCTGTTTAGTATTTTTATCAGGAAGTTTAAAAAACCACAATTTTATTATAAAAAAATCATCAATCAATACGAGTTGCGATTTGTAAATGAAGGCGTAATTTATAAAGCCCCTGTTTTATCGGGTTGTTTTACTTTGTTAAATTTGAAAGCAATACGAGAAATTGGCATGTATGATGATTCCTATTTTATGTATTTTGAAGATTGGGATTTGTCGAGAAGGATGTATGAGAAATACAAAACCATATATTTTCCTAAAGTCTCAGTATATCATGGCTATGAATCAGGAGCCAATAAAAGTATTAAATTGTTTATAATATATGTCAATTCTGCAATTGCTTATTTTAATAAATGGGGATGGTTTTTTGATTCTAAAAGAAAAATGATAAATGAAGAAATTTTATCACAATTTGAGTAGGATGAAAGTGACCATTACAGGAAATTCAGGCTTTGTAGCTAAAAATCTCATAAAATATTTGAAGTCTTACCATGAAATAAATTCCTTAAGCATTCGCTATAGATTTAATCAAACATTTGGTTTTAACTCTGAAGCCGTTATTCATCTTGCAGGATTATCATCCCATTTGAAAAAGGTTTCAGATCCATGTGAATATTATGAAGCCAATCGTGAATTAACAAAACAACTATTTGATTATTTTTTAAATTCAGAAGCTTCAGTTTTTATTTTTATGAGTACTGTCAAAGCAGTTGCGGATTCCGTTGCGGGAATATTGACAGAAGAATCCATACCTAATCCAAAAACACATTATGGTATTGCCAAACATCAAGCGGAAGAATATATTTTATCCAAAAGCTTGCCAATGGGAAAAAGAGTATATATTCTAAGACCATGTATGATTCACGGTCCAGGCAATAAAGGGAATTTGAATTTATTGTACCAATTGGTTTCCAAAGGATTGCCTTGGCCATTGGGAAGTTTCAAAAATCAACGCTCTTTTTTAAGCATAGAAAATTTGTGTTTTGTCATCAAGGAACTATTGGAAAATGATGAAATTCCTTCAGGAATTTACCAAGTAGCCGACAATGAACCAGTATCCACCAATGATTTAATTCAAATAATTGCACAAAGTTTAGACACGAAAAACTGGGTTTTAAATATTCCAGCGTCTTCAATTAAAATGATTGCCCGATTGGGGGATTATTTGCATTTACCGCTAAACACGGAGTGTTTGCAAAAACTTACGGAGAATTATGTGGTCAGCAATCATAAAATTATCAAAGTAATGGGTAAAGAATTGCCTATTTCTACAGAAGAGGGACTTTTAAAAACATTTCAATCCTTTCGACATGCTCAATAGAATATTTGGTTTAATGTTACTTGTTTGTTTTTCGCCACTATTTATACTAGTTGGTTTTGTTATTTTTTGGGAAGATGGTTTCCCCGTCTTTTTCAAGCAGAAAAGAGTGGGTAAAGATTATTCTTTTTTCGCAATTTATAAATTCCGTTCGATGCGTAAAGACACTCCTAATGTAGCTACCCATTTATTGGGTGATCCCACTATGTATTTATTAAAAATCGGAGGGGTAATACGAAAATTGAGTTTGGATGAATTGCCGAATCTGATCAATGTGGTTAAAGGAGACATGGTGTTTGTGGGGCCACGACCGGCTTTATACAATCAAGATGATTTAATGAAATTGCGTGTGGCAGCAAGAGTGGATAGGCTTAAGCCAGGCATTACAGGTTGGGCGCAAGTCAATGGACGAGACGAATTGTCATTGGAGGAAAAAGTGAGATTCGAAAAAGAGTACTTAATTCGAAAATCTTTTTTGTTTGATATAAAAATTATTTTAATGACTTTTACGAATGTTTTGACATCAAAAGGGATAAAGCATTAATTGGAGATTCTTTATTTAATAAAAAAGACAACTAATGACAAAAAATACATTTTAAATAATAATTGATGTTTAGTATTGCAGCTGTTGCTTATGCTTTGTCCATATTTATAGATGTCTCTGTCTATCATTTTAAATATTATATTCAAGATAGCAAGAATCTCAGGCATTTATTGTCATTGATCAATATTTTTCAGTATGCTGCCCGAGGGTTCATATTGGTATTTATGCCTATTATGGCTTATGTAACAGAGTCCATTAAAGATAAAAATGAAGTTTGGTATCTTACAGTATTAGCACATTTTTTTGCGGTTTTGTTTCTACTACCTCTTTATTCACATGGATTTACTTCTTCTTTTTCAGTGAAAGTCATCCATGTGTTGAATTTTGTTTTTGGCAAATCAAAGGCAATCCGTTTGGATAAAATTGGGAAGCAGTCCCGAGACGAGGGTAAAGCAAGTTCTTTTTCCGACAACGTCATCTTATTAATTACTGGTTACGTTGCCGGGTTTTTGTTTTCCTTCAGCATCACATTTTTATATTACATCAGTTTTTCCTATCCCCAAAAAGCCTTGATGTTGAGCTCGATGACACAGATCGTCAACATGTTCGGTTCCATATTGTTGATTCTTTTCATTGACCCTAGAATCATGGGGTTAATTGACGATGGAGGCGGATATAAAGAAATCAGGATTTTAACTACAAGCAGGGTATTGGTGCATATTACATTAATTGTAATTCTTTTCTTTCTATGATGACTATACTACTTTTAGTGTCCTTTCTGACTTTTGTATTTTATTATTTGGCAAGTTTTGATTCATCAAACTCTAAATATAAATTACCATTAGTAATTTGTTTTGTTTTGTCTTCCTTTGTTTTGCGCCTTTTGTTGCGTCCCGAATTAAACAACGATTACGATCTATATTTTAATTTTAAAATTTTTCAGAAACCAACAAGTTTTCTTTCCATTTTTATGGGGGAGCCTTATTTGTATATGGTATATGCTTTTTTTAAACTTTTTACCAATGACAAGGAATTGGTTTTTTTGTGCATGTATTGGTTCAATTTTTTAGTGGGCACTATGTTTTATGTTTGGCTGTTGACTCGAAAAGACGTGCAAATGTGGAAAAAGATGTTTTTGTTTAGCTGTTACTACTTTTTCTTTAGCTTTGTATTGCTTCGAAACGGACCTGCCTACATATTGTTTGCGTATTATTTTTATTACGTTTTCAGGGGTAGAAGGTTTAATTGGATTTTGTTGACGCCATTAATGCACATGAGTTCTTGGTTACTGTTGGTTACATTGTTTCACGATAAAAAGCATTATTTCACTATTTTTGTCGTGCTTTTCATTTTAACGGCACTGTCCTATTTCATTTTATTTCCTGTTTTATCAGAAATGGCTGCTTTCGATAAAATAGTGTTTAAGATAAATACTTATGCAAGCGGTATGCCTATTGTCGGAATCATACACAAACTGTTTTTTGTGCTTATTACAATTCTGATTTTAAGCGGTGGTTTGGTTTATAAAAAAAAGATGTTAAACCCTATATTGGTAACCACCTTGGTTTTTTATTATGTAACTTTTTTTATCAATCCAGTGATGGGATTCCGATTTTCACCATTTGTATTTTTAGCATTGTTTTTGTTTAATTTTGAAGAGTTAAAAAATGAAAAAATAATAAGATTCATGAATCTTTTCACTGTTTTATTATTTCCTTGTTTTCTATATGCCTTATTTCATACGCATCATTTATGAATCAGTTTCGTATACACATCTCTCCACCCCATATGGGCTTAAATGAACAAAAATACGTTCAAGAAGCTTTTGATACCAATTGGATTTCAACTGAAGGTTCCAATCTTACCGGTTTGGAAAATGGTTTGCAAGACTATCTTGGACAAGATTGCTATGTTAGTGCTTTAAGTTCCGGTACGGCAGCCATTCATCTCGGTCTTATTTTATTGGGTGTCAAAGCTGGTGTTGAGGTCATTTGCCAAAGCATGACCTTTTCGGCCTCGGCCAATCCAATAGTTTATGTTGGAGCGACTCCCGTTTTTATTGACAGTGAGTTGGATACTTGGAATCTATGTCCCAAAGCGCTTGAAGAAGCCATCGTGGACAGGATTGCAAAAGGGAAAAAGCCAAAAGCCATCATAGCCGTTCATTTGTATGGCGTGCCCTATAAAATTGATGAAATAAGGGCCATTGCCAATCACTATGAAATCCCAATCCTGGAAGATGCAGCCGAAGCCTTGGGAAGCAGTTACAAAGGTCAAAAATGTGGCTCTTTTGGAGACATTGGTGTTTTCTCTTTCAATGGAAACAAAATCATTACCACTTCTGGTGGAGGGGCCATCATCACCAAAACGAAGGAGTTGAAAGACAGGGCATTGTTCTTGGCTACGCAAGCACGTGACCAAGCACCCCATTACCAACACAGCGAAATCGGCTACAATTACAGAATGAGCAATATTTGTGCAGGAATTGGTCGAGGACAGATGGAAGTCTTGGAGGGGCACGTTGCTTTGCGCAGAATGATGCATGATTTCTATGTCGAATTGTTTAAAGACATTTATGGTGTTACCCTTTTTACTGTTCCAAACGAAGATTATTTTGCCAATTATTGGTTAAGTTGCATAGTGATTGATTCCACATTAACCAATGGAATCAATCGAGAAAAGCTTCGCTTGACTTTGGAAGCCGAAAACATAGAAAGTCGTCCTTTATGGAAACCAATGCATTTGCAGCCCATTTTCGAGAAATATCCTTACTATGGGAATGAAGTGGCTGAAACCTTGTTTGAAAAAGGCTTGTGTTTGCCATCGGGTTCCAATTTGACCGATGAAGATAGAACCAGAATCAGTGGTGTAATCATAAGATTGTTTCAAAACAATAGCGAATCCTAAATATAATTTAAGTAAAATTGCAAAATAATATTTTTTAGATATAATGAACATAGAACAAACAGTAATAAAAGATTTAGTTATTATTAATCCTACCGTTTTTGAAGACTCGAGAGGCTATTTTTTTGAGGCTTATAATCAAGACAAATTTGAACAAAACGGGATTACTTACCAGTTTATTCAAGACAATCAATCTTTTTCTAAAAGAGGCGTGATTCGAGGGTTACATTTGCAGGACAGTCCTTTTGCACAAGCAAAATTGGTTCGCGTATTGCAGGGAGAAATTCTTGATGTAGCCGTTGATTTGCGAAAAAACTCACCTACTTATGGGCAGCACGTCAGCGTGGTGTTGAGTGCTGATAACAAAAAACAATTGATGATTCCCCATAGGTTTGCCCATGGTTTCTCGGTTTTGAGTGAAACGGCATCCGTTTTGTATAAAGTGGACCAAGTATATCATAAAGAAAGTGAAAGAGGCATTCGTTATGATGATCCCGCATTGGGAATTGATTGGAAAGTGCGTCCTGAAGAAATAATTGTTTCGGACAAGGATCTCGTTTTGCCCGATTTTGCCCATTGTAATTCCCAATTTTAATGAAAAAAATAGTAGTCACCGGTGCCAATGGACAATTGGGATCGGAAATAAAAGAATTAGCTGCTAATTATCCTGACTTTGATTTTGTTTTTACCGACATAGCCGATTTCCCTTTGGATAAAGAGTCGGAAATAATTGCCAATTTCAAACTCATCCAGCCCGATATTGTCATCAATTGTGCGGCTTATACGGCCGTGGACAAAGCAGAACAAGACCAGTCAACTGCCGACGCGATAAACCATCTTGCCGTTGCTACTTTGGCTAAGCTATGTAATCAGTCAGGAGCAAATTTGGTGCACGTATCCACTGATTATGTTTTTGACGGCAGCTCGCCCGTAGCTTATAAAGAAACCGATGTACCCAATCCCAAAAGTGTTTACGGACTCACGAAATTGGCTGGTGAAATCGCCTGTTCCCAGAATTGTCCAGAAAGCATTATCATTAGAACGGCCTGGGTGTATTCGGAATTTGGAAATAACTTCGTAAAAACAATGTTGCGGTTAATGACGGAAAGAGACAGTTTGGGAGTCGTAAACGACCAAATAGGTTCACCTACTTATGCAGCCGATTTAGCACAAGTTATTTTGACCATTTTGGATAGCAATAAATGGGAACCCGGTATTTATCATTATTCCAACCAAGGGGAGATTAGCTGGTTTGATTTTGCATTGGATATCAAAGAAATTGCACAAAAATCCTGTGAAGTAAAAGGGATTCCAGCTTCCAGCTATCCTACACCTGCCGAAAGACCTGCTTTTTCATTATTGGATAAGTCAAAGATTAAAGCGGTTTATGGCATAGAACCTGTCGATTATAAAGAGAGTCTCAAGATAATGATGGCGAGATTGGAAAAATAGTTGTCAGTTGTCAGTTATCAGTTATCAGTTTTTATTTGTAATCATAACCCATAACAAATAACCCATAACCCATAACAGACAACCCATAACAGACAACCCATAACAGATAACAGATAACTCATAACCTATAATAAACATTATGAAAGGAATTATATTAGCCGGTGGATCCGGTACCCGATTGCATCCATTGACGTTGGCTATGAGCAAACAAATGATGCCTGTTTACGACAAACCGATGATTTATTATCCATTGTCCACATTGATGTCGGCAGGGATCAACGAAATTTTGATCATTTCGACACCGCACGATTTACCTAATTTCAAAAAACTCTTGGGAGACGGCTCCATTATTGGTTGTCAATTCAGTTATGCCGAACAGGCTATCCCTAATGGGTTGGCGCAGGCTTTCGTTATAGGGGAAGAATTTATAGGCGATGACAGCGTGGCCTTGGTTTTGGGCGACAATATTTTCTTTGGAGCCAATATGGACGAATTGTTGCAGTCGAACACCCAGCCCGAAGGTGGAGTTGTTTTTGCTTACCATGTTTCGGATCCAGAGCGTTATGGAGTGGTTGAATTCGATAAAAATTACAAAGCTTTATCCATTGAAGAAAAACCATTGGAGCCGAAATCCAATTATGCTGTTCCAGGATTGTATTTTTATGACAATTCGGTGGTGGAAATAGCCAAAAACATCAAACCCAGTCCTCGCGGGGAATATGAAATTACCGACGTGAACAAAGTGTATCTCGAAAAAGGAGCCTTGAAAGTGGGGATCTTAAATAGGGGTACGGCTTGGTTGGATACAGGTACTTTTAACAGCTTGATGCAAGCAGGTCAATTTGTACAAGTTTTGGAAGAACGACAAGGCTTGAAAGTTGGCTGTATTGAAGAAATTGCTTGGCGTCAAGGATTTATTAGCAGTGAACAACTAAAATCCATAGCAGAACCTTTATTGAAATCGGGCTATGGAGATTATCTACTCCAAGTGCTGAAACAAAATAAGTAATATTTTAATCCCGGTTTATGCCGGGATTTTTTGTTTTTTAAAAAAGGATAGATTCGATATACGATTGATTTTGTGGGTATAAGAATGAAGATTTGGTTTTTTATAACTTTATGTAAATCTCAATATTCTGTCTATTATTTTGCATTTTATCGATTAAAACGAAATGTTTTGTAGGAAAGTGTTTTTCCAAACGATTAATTTGTATTTTTGTTTACCCTAAAAAATTGTGTATTTTTTAGTAAGATAAATTTGCGTAACGCTAAAAACGAAAAGTTTAACCATGAAAAGTTCAAAATATTTTTCTAGTGACAACTTAAGATTTAATATCCATAACTTGAGCTATTTGCCTAGGTGGATTATTATTTTGATAGACATAACGGTATTGTTAGTGTCGTTCATCTTGACCCATTTGATTTTTAAGGGGACGGGGTTGAATTATATTACTACTGATCATTCCGTGACATTTATTGGTTTGTTTTTTGGAATAAACATATTTTTCTTTTGGTTGTTTAGGACCTATTCCGGCATTATTAGGCACTCTTCTTATATTGATGCCGTCAAGATTTTGTTTTCACAAACGTCTGTTTTGGTTTTCTTTCTCTTTTTTAATTTTATGTTTGAATTGGTTTTCAAGGAGAAAGCATTTTTAAATACGGCTGTTTTCATCAACATTGTGCTCTCTTTTTGTGGATTGTTTTTATATAGAGTCGTGGTCAAACAAATGTTTGAGCTTTATTTTATGGAAAAGAGCGACCAGAAGTTAATCAAAGCGATTATTTATGGTACGGATGCCAACGCCATCTCGGTTGCCAATGCCCTAAAGTTCGAATCCCCTTCTCGTTTCAAAATTGTTGCCTTTGTGGACAAGAACAATCAAAACGCTTCCAAGCGAATGTTGGATTTACCCATATTGGTTCAAAGAAAAAAGTTACCTGCCTTGATGCGTTCCGTGGGTGCTGAAGGATTGGTTATTGCCGACAAAAGTTTGTCTAAAGAAGAAAAATTGATTATTGTAGACCAATGTCTAGAATATAATTACAAAGTATATACTATCCCTTCTGTATCGGATTGGGAAAACCAGAAAGAGATTTCCCAAAAAGTAAAAAACATTCAAATCGAAGATTTACTCGAAAGGGAGCCCATTGTTTTGGATGGAGTGTCCATTTCAAGACAATTAATGGGTAGAACGGTTTTAATCACTGGAGCAGCGGGCTCTATAGGGAGTGAAATTGTACGACAAGTGTTGACTTTCAAGCCTAGAAAAGTAATAATATTGGATCAGGCCGAAACGCCATTGCACAATATTGGGTTGGAGGTTGAGGAAATCAAGGGTGATACCATCATCCATTCAGTTATTGTCGATATAAGAAACAGAGCCGCTTTGGAAAAAATTTTCAAATTGTACCACCCCGAAATGGTTTATCATGCCGCTGCATACAAGCACGTGCCATTGATGGAAAAGAATCCTTCCCAAGCTATTTTGACCAATGTGAACGGTACTAAAAACCTGGCAGATTTGGCTTGTGAATACCAAGTCAACAAATTTGTGATGATTTCTACAGACAAAGCAGTGAATCCAAGCAACGTTATGGGAGCGAGCAAAAGAATAGCCGAAAAATATGTGCAATCCTTATACTTGAAATGTAAAGAAAGTAACGGAGTTTGTATCACTAAGTTCATCACGACCCGTTTTGGAAATGTGTTGGGATCCAATGGCTCCGTTGTTCCTTTATTCTCCAAGCAAATTGCTGAAGGAGGACCTGTTACCATCACGCATCCTGATATTATTAGATATTTCATGACCATCCCAGAAGCCTGTCAATTGGTTCTGGAAGCTGGTTCGATGGGGAATGGTGGAGAGATTTATATTTTTGATATGGGAAAACCAGTCAAGATTATTGATTTGGCCAAAAAAATGATCAAGTTGGCTGGTTTTATTCCTGACAGAGATATCAAAATAAAGGTTGTGGGCTTGAGGCCGGGTGAAAAATTATACGAAGAATTACTCAATGACACATCAAAAACCTTGCCTACCTATCACGAAAAAATTATGATTGCACAGGAACTGCAAGTGGAATACGAAGATTTGCATCTCGATATTCAGGAACTCATCGGTATTGCCAGTTTCTTTGACAACGATGATATTGTTGCGAAAATGAAGAAAATCGTGCCCGAGTTCATCAGTATGAATTCCACTTTTGCCACATTGGATAAATAGGAGTGCTCTATTTTAGACGTGCAAAAAGTTTACATAAAATAAATTTTCTTGTAAACTTTTTGATATTTAATGCCTCTAATGAAAGGCTAATAGAATTGAAAACGGATACTCAATACCAATACTACTCCTTTCGGAAAAACTGGTTGTTAGCAATGGCTTCCTTGAGAGGGATAATGTCTTTTAATTTTAGCTTTTGGTTAAAAGCAGCTATGTGATTGGTATGATGCACATCGGAACCTACAAAATCATACATCCCTTTTTGAAGTAATTTTTCGGCAATCTTGGCAATTTCGTTACCATAATAACCTACTGTCGATAATAAATTTAATTGAAGCAGACAACCTGCTTTTTTTAATTTCAGGTATTCCTCAAAATTGCTATGGTAAAACAAATAGCGCTCAGGATGGGCCAAAACGGGAATGTATCCCGCCACTTGCAAGTCGAATAGAAAAGCATACAATTGGATGGGGGCGTTGATATAAGACATTTCAACCAATACATAATTTTTTTTCAAAGTCAACAGTTTTTCCGATTGAAAAAGTTGCGAAAAATGATCGTCCAGCATATATTCGGCCGCGGCACGGAAAGGAATTGTGATTTGGTGTTTTTCCAATTCTACAATTGTTGCGCTTTCCTTTGTTCTGATTTGTTCAGCAGTATTGTTCCAAACATGTTGAATAATGTGGGGCGTGGTAATAAATTGTGAGATTCCAAAACCTTGTAGTGCATTAGTCAGCTTCAAAGTATCTTCAAAAGTCTTAGCGCCATCATCGATACCTGGTATAAGATGTGAGTGAATATCGACGTGGTTGTCGGGAATTAAATCCTTGAGAACGGGTTTTGATTTGAAAAGTGTAAACATACTGCAAAGGTAAACAATTTGGTATTTATTACAGGTGGAAACATTGCTGATTTGTAAACTAAATTGCCTGAGAATATATCTTTTTTTTCTTTTTTGTATGAGTTGGTACCTCTTTGTATTCTTGTTCTGCAATATAGATTTGCTCAAAGGATGTTACGGATTTGTTTTGTAAAAATCGATATTTTTATTCTATATCCCACAGTATTTGCATTTTAATTTAACCACAAATTACACGAATTATCACGAATTTTATTATTGTTTAAACAGGATTTGCTTCAGTTAAGTAAAAGTCAAAATTTAATGTCGTATTTTAGTGAAGCACTAAATTAATTTGCCACAGATTTCACAGATTAACACAGATTGATTCGTCACACAGCATAAAAATCTTTTTAATCTTTCAAATCTGTGGCCAAAACTTTTTATCCTATTTTGATATTACGATAATATATTCTTTCTAATTACTTTTCTGCTTTGCTCGAGTCACGAATTTTGTTATTTTAAGGATTTGTGTGAATTTGTGCAATTTGTGGTCAACTTTTTTTAAGCTTATGCATTGCCTTTATCACTAAGTTTTAAATTATTATATTTGCCCAAGTGCCGTGGCAGGATTCCAGTATCTTTCGTACTACGAAAGGTTTCCTATCTAGCCCTAAAAGTGAATTTAGCCCATATCAATGAAAAATTCCGATAATGACTGGTTGTTTGAAATAACGCCAAAAAACAAATTCTTTTCGCTCAACCTCAAGGAGGTTTGGCAATACCGTGATTTGTTGTTGCTGTTCGTGAAAAGGGATGTGGTCACGGTTTACAAGCAAACCATCTTGGGACCTTTGTGGTATTTGATCCAGCCTTTGTTTACCTCGATTACTTTTACAATTATTTTTAATAAAGTTGCAGGAATAGAAACAGGTACTGTGCCACCGTTTTTGTTCAACTTGGCAGGCATTATGGTCTGGAATTATTTCACGGCTTGTCTCACGGGGACTTCGGACACGTTCCGAAGCAATGCCGCGATATTTGGCAAGGTGTATTTCCCTCGTTTAATCATGCCAATTTCCACCGTGATTTCCAATTTGTTGAAATTTGGCATCCAGTTCTTGATATTTGTAGCCTTTTATGTTTTTTATTATTTTCAAGGTGCTGCCATCAGCCTAAATGGGTCGCTCCTGTTTTTTCCCCTGCTAATTGCTTTGATGGGAATTTTGGGCCTGGGATTGGGGATGTTGATTTCTTCCTTGGTGACCAAATACCGGGATTTGAGTTATCTTATTGGTTTTGGCGTGCAATTACTGATGTATCTCTCGGCGGTAATGTACCCGATGGCTTTGATTCAAAATAAAATGCCCGATTACGCTTGGTTGGTCCACTACAATCCTTTGGCTTATATTATAGAAACTACTCGTTATATGTTGTTGGGAATAGGCAGTGTTTCCTTTTGGGGATTGATCTATACTATTGGGGTAACTTTTGGCCTATTTTTTATGGGATTGCTGGTTTTCAACAAGACCGAGAAGAGTTTTATTGATACGGTTTAGGGGCAGTGTTCAGTCGCAGTTTGCAGTAATCAGTATCAAGATTTGAGTACAAAGTATCAATATCGTTAGTGGAAAGTTTACCATATAAGGCATATAAGTTCATTTAAGAAAAAAAATAAAATAACTTTGTGCTTAGCGCTTTGGCGGCAAAAATAGTTCAACAGGTTTATCGATTTAACGATTAACCAATTAACCTACTGCAAATAAATCAATGAAAAAATACCTCCATACACTTCTAAAAAAACTCGGTTACAAAGTCTCCAACATAGCCCAAAAGGAACTGGATTTAAAAAATATGGTAAATGGTTTTGCGGTTCAAAATGACAAGAATGATTTAGTTTTAAAGTCGGCTACCTATTTGTTTGAAATCAAGAAGTATTTCCCGAAGCTTGCTTTAAAAAGTCACAAAGATGGAGTTTTGGCTCATTTTAATGACTTAAACTTATACTTGGAAAGTTCCGAGGAGTTTTTCATAGTCAAGGAAGTATTTGTTGAAAATGATTATAATTTACTATCAAATGAAAATTTTGTTGTTTTTGATATCGGAATGAACATCGGTATCAGTTCCTTGTTTTTTGCCTTAAACAAAAATGTGGACAAAATATATTCTTTTGAGCCAGTCGTGACCACCTATAATCAAGCTACCTATAATTTGGAATTGAACAAAGCCTATTCCCATAAAATCGAAGCCTTCAATTTTGGCTTGGGAGGTTATAGCCGTGTGGAGAAAGTACTGTATAATTCGCAAGCCAAAGGCAACTGCGGTATTCGATTGGAGTCAAGCCTGGTTATAGACAAAAAGGACGCCAAAGAAATTGAAATCATCATCAAAGATATCAGTGAGGTACTTCCTGATTTGATGGCAAAACATCCAGGACAGAAAAAGGTCTTGAAAATTGATTGTGAAGGAGCCGAATATGAAATCCTGCTAAAATTGAACGACGCCAACTTGTTGAATGGTATTGATGTATTGTTGATCGAATGGCATGACAAAGGCGCTACAATCCTTGAAGAGTTATTAGTTGCCAATAATTTTAGTGTAATTTCCAGACACCTGACTTCTATTACCGGGATGATTTATGCCTTTAAATAATAAAATCAAGAAGTTGTAATGCAAATGCCAATGCCTAAAGCCTCCATCATAGTTCCCTGCTACAACCAAGCCCAATACTTGGATGAAGCCCTGCAATCTGTGCAAAAACAGACTTATACCAATTGGGAATGTCTAATCGTCAATGACGGCAGCCCAGACAATACAGAAGAAGTGGCTCGGAAATGGGAAGCCAAAGACCCTCGTTTTATTTATGTTTATAAGGAAAACGGTGGTGTAAGCAGTGCCCGAAATTTAGGAATTCAAAAAGCGAAAGCCGAATTCATCCTCACCTTGGATGCCGATGACAAGTACGAAGCCACTTTTCTCGAAAAGGCGATGACAGTATTGGTTAATAATCCAGAAATTGGAATAGTAAGCAGTTGGGGCAGATATTTTAATGATGTCAAACAAATGCAAGTCTATAAATCAATTGGAAAAACAACTGTTGATTTTCTGTTTCACAATGCAGCAATTGGAACTTCACTTTTCCGTAAAGAATGCTGGGAACTAGTGGGCGGATATGATGAAAATCCGGAAAACGGCTACGAAGATTGGGAATTTTATCTAAGAGTATGTGCTTTAGGGCGGAAAGTACATATTATAGAAGAAGTTCTTTTTTTTTACAGGCAGCATTCCGCTTCAAGAAGCACAGGTGTAAATAAAGCTCATAATCTAGCCAGAAAATACATTTATATTAAGAATAAGGATATTTATTGTATGTATTATGAAGATTTAATTGACCAATTTTTAATAGCTTCTGATTTAGAAAAAGTTGAAATTAATAAATTTAAGTATACTATAGATTATAAATTAGGTGCTTCTTTGTTGAAACCAATAAGGAGTATCAAATGGGCTTTTATAAATCTTTTTAAATAATAATTATGGGATACAAATTATTTATTCAGTAACTTGTTCTTGTAGTCTAATAAGGAGAAAAAATGAAAGAAATCAAGATTAATTTTGTGGATTTTTGGCCGGGATTCGACAAGACTAACAATTATTTTTATAATTTGTTGGTTCAGAAATACAAAGTAACTATTGATGAAAATCCGGATTTGTTGTTTTATTCCAGTTATAACAATGATTATTTAAAATACAATTGTCACAGGATATTTTATACGGCTGAAAACATAAGGCCTGATTTTTTGGCATGTGATTTTGCTTTTTCGTTTGATTACAATAAAAGAAAGAATCATTTCAGGTTGCCCTTGTATTCTATGTATGTCGAGCTTTTGGGGATGCTGGACAAGTTAGAAACGATCAAAACGAGAGAAGAGGCTAGAAGCATTTGGAGGGCCAAAACCAAGTTTTGCTGCATGGTGATTTCTAATCCCAATAGTTCTAAAAGATTGGAATTTTTTGACACTCTTTCCAAAGTAAAACCCGTCGATTCTGGAGGCTCGGTTTTTAACAATGTGGGGGGCAGAGTAACGAATAAAGCCGAGTTTATCAAGGATTACAAGTTTGTACTTTCCTTTGAAAACAGTGCCTACGATGGCTATACCACCGAAAAAATAATGGAGCCCATTCATGCGGATTGCATCCCGATTTATTGGGGGAATAAATTAGTGGATCGGGATTTTAATGCTGGACGGTTTTTGGATTACAATAAATTTGCATCCGAAAAAGAATTGATTGACCGCATACTCGAAATAGACCAAAATGAGGAGTTGGCCATCGATATATTGATGCAACCCACCTTTAGTCTAGACAGACTGGCTCATACAATGGAACGGCAACAGGTTCTTCAAATTTTAGACACTATTATAGAACATCCCGGAAAACCGATTGCCAGACAATGGTTGAGGTACATTCACAAGGCCAAATTACTATATGAAAAAAACAAAAAGAGAATAGCAATAAAATTTAAATTAACTTAAATTGCTTTTGCCAGTTCTCTGGAAATGAGTGAAATGTTTAAGTGGTTAATCGTTTATTCAAAATAAAAGGATTCCATTTCAGCTAAATATGTTACTATATGAAAAAATAAAATAACTTTGTGACTTAGCGCAAAATGGTTTAACTGTTTAATCGCTTAAACGGTTAACCGATTAACCAATTAACCCTCATTTGAAAGATATAATCTTAAAAGCTGAAAACATCTCCAAGCAATACCGCCTCGGGCAGGTAGGTACGGGCACGCTCAGCCACGATCTGAACCGCTGGTGGCACGAAATACGGGGTAAGGAAAATCCGTATCTCAAAATAGGCGATACTAACGACCGCAGCACTAAAGGCGAAAGCGACTATGTTTGGGCACTCCAAGACATTAATTTTGAAGTGGAACGTGGCGAAGTCTTGGGCATCATTGGCAAAAACGGGGCGGGAAAATCCACGCTGTTGAAAATACTCTCCAAGGTTACAGCACCCACAACAGGAACCATCAAGTCACGAGGGCGCATCGCTTCCTTGCTGGAAGTGGGCACGGGATTTAACACAGAGTTGACTGGCCGCGAAAACATCTTTTTGAACGGTGCCATTCTGGGAATGAGCAAAAAAGAAATTGCCTCCAAGATTGACGAGATTATCGAGTTCTCGGGTTGTGAACGTTATATAGACACGCCCGTAAAACGCTACAGCAGTGGGATGACGGTGCGACTGGCTTTTGCCGTGGCGGCTTTTTTGGAACCAGAGATTTTGGTAATAGATGAGGTGCTGGCCGTGGGCGATGCCGAGTTCCAGAAAAAAGCCATTGGCAAGATGCAGGATATTTCCCGTTCTGGAGGTAGGACGGTTTTGTTCGTGAGTCATAATATGGCAGCGGTCGAAACGCTTTGTACAAGAGTTATAAGTATGCAAAATGGTATTATTTGTGGTGATGGAAATCCAACCAAAATTATATCTGATTATTTACAAAGTAGTTCTTTTTCAGAGCGGAAAATTAGTTTTGACACTATTGATGAAGCTAAAGGAAATGAAAATGTGAGAATTCTTTACGCCGCTATTGAAAACGCCTCAACATTGGATAAAAACGAAACGATTGATGTGACTTCAGTCATTAATTTTCGAATGAAAATTGTGAATCAAACCAATCAAGAAAGAATTTCTGTTGGTTATGATTTACGAACCATAAAAGGGGATGTGGTTTTTGGTAGTTTAAATAAATTTGATTGTGGTACTGGAGATATTTCAGAAGTTATATGTCATATTCCAGCTAATTTTTTGAATGATGATGTTTATCAAATACATGTGTATTTTCATACCGATGCTATGAGTGGATTGTTTAGTGATACGGAGTTGTTAACTTTTGAAGTGAAAGATGTCAAGCGAGAATCAGGTTATTTGGGAAAAGTTAATGGAATGATTAGGCCACAATTAAAATGGGATAAAGTTTAAAAAAAATATTAAAAATGAATTGTATAAATATTGGTTTTTTTTTGATGGGTAAAAAAGGATTTAAATCCCTTGAATTTTTATTAGAAAAAAAAGATAATTTTAATATTAAGTATGTTGTTTGCTCAAAAGATAATTCGATAATTCAGGATTATTTTAAAGAGATTTCTGATTTATGCGCTGAAAATAATATTGAATTTATTGATAGGGTTTTATTTGATAACAATAAGTATAATAATGTTAATTTGATTTTTGCTATTGGGTGGAGATGGATAATTCGAAAAAATCAAGATAAAATAATTGTTTTTCATGATTCATTATTACCAAAATATAGGGGATTTAATCCTTTAGTAACGTGTTTGATAGAAGGGGATGATGAAGTAGGGGTTACTGCTTTGTTGGCAAATGAAAGAATGGACTCGGGGAATATTATCGGGCAAGAAAGTGTGAAAATTAAATATCCACTTAAAATTGAAAAAGCAATAGATATTGTTAGTGAATTATATTCCCAGTTGTTGTATAAAACGATAATCAAATATTTTAATAATGAGCTGTTAGAAATAGTCCAAAATGAGGAAGAATCAACATATAGTTTGTGGAGGAATAATGAAGACTACAAAGTTAATTGGCAGGAAAATTCCGCAAAAATAAGAAGATTTGTAGACGCTGTTGGGTTTCCTTATAATTCTGCTTCTGCAATTTATAATGAAAAAGAAATAAGTATTTTAGAAGTTTCTGAACAACAAGATATAAGAATTATTAATAGAGTGCCAGGTAAAATCTTTGAAATAATGGATAACAAACCATTAGTAGTTTGTGGTGAAGGAATTATAAAGATTGAAAAGGCGGTTTATAGAAATACGGAGGATGAGGTTAAATTTAATTTGCTCAGAGTGAAAATATTATGAATATTCCATTCAATAAGCCATATCTTACAGGAAAAGAAACGCAATATATTACCGATGCCGTAGTGTCTGGTAAAATATCGGGTAATGGTAAATATACCCAATTGTGCCAACAGTTTTTCGAGCAAAAGTATGGTTTTGGAAAATGTTTACTTACAACTTCCTGCACTGATGCGTTGGAGATGGCGGCTATTCTTATTGGTATTCAACCAGGAGACGAAGTTATTATGCCTTCTTACACTTTTGTTTCCACTGCAAATGCTTTTGTATTACGAGGAGCAAAAATTGTTTTTGCCGATTCATATGCCGAAAATCCTAATATTGATGCGAGTACCCTGGAGTCTTTAATTACTTCTAAAACCAAAGCAATAGTTCCAGTGCATTATGCAGGTATGGCTTGTGATATGGATACAATTATGGAAGTGGCTCATCACTATAATTTGTTTGTTATAGAAGATGCCGCCCAAGCCATAGATAGTTTTTATACAGGAAAAGACGGAATCAAAAAAGCCTTGGGTTCTATCGGACATTTAGCTGCGTTCTCTTTTCATGAAACTAAAAATATTATTTCTGGAGAAGGGGGGATGCTTGTCATTAATGATAAACAATTTGCTAATCGAGCCGAAATTATTTGGGAAAAAGGAACCAATCGTGCTTCTTTTTTTAGGGGTGAAGTAGATAAGTATGGTTGGGTTGATATTGGGTCTTCTTTCTTACCATCCGAAGTGATTGCCGCTTTTCTTTGGGCACAGATTGAACATTTAGATGATATTCAGGTAAAACGAAAACAGATTTGGAATCAATATTACGAAGGTTTAAAAGTAATTGCCGATTATTGTAATTTTAAATTACCCCAAATATCAAATTATGCCACAAATAATGCTCATATGTTTTATTTGGTTTTTGAATCATTAGAAAAAAGGGATAGATGTATAAAACATTTAAAAGATAAAAATATTCATAGTGTATTTCATTATTTAAGCTTACATAAAAGCCCTTATTATTCTTATAAATATGAAGGGATAGATTTACCAAGGAGTAATCAATATTCTGATACTTTGTTGCGTTTGCCTTTTTATTATGAATTATCGAATAAAGATATTGAATTAATTATTAGCATAGTAAAAAATGGAAAAGATTAAAATTTTATTTGTTGTAGCTGATTTTTATCAAGCCGGGGCTCAAAGATTTGTTTATGAAATAGATAAAGCGTTGGATAGAAATAAATTTCAAGTAGAAATTTTGTGTCTTGAAGAAATTTCTATTTTGAATAAAGATTGGAATGGGCGTTACTATGAATCTTTGCATAAAAAAATAGGAACTAAAATTACTTATATTGATAACTTTTTAGAAAAACAACCTCTATCACTTTCATTAAGAATTTTTCGTAAAATTACTAGAAACAAATTTAAAAAGGCTAAACCCAAATACAAGTCAAATTTTTCCTTGTTTTTTGATCAGTTCGATGTAATTCATTGGATGGGGGAATATACTTATATCCATTCTCTTCCTCTTTATATTAGAAAGAAAAGTATAATTTATTCAATGTGTGCGAAATTTCAAGATGAAAATTTATATTCTCATTATGATTTTGAATACCCTTATAATTTTATGTCAGGATTTAAACCAATTGAGGTAGAGCATGAGTATAGTCAATTTAAGAAAATAAACCATTTTTTCTTTCCATTAGTAATGAAAATTTTTCAAAAGGAAAAACAATGGTTTTATAAAAAAACTAAAGTTTATAAAATTGGAATTTTCACAAGACTTAATTCTTACAAACCATTAGATCCTTTCTTTTACTCATTTCAATTACTTTTGGAGAAATTGCCAAATTGTGAGTTACATATTTATGGTAACGGAGATCCAGAGAAGGAAGGAATGATAGGTTGTTTGAAACGATTAGGTTTACAAGAAAAAGTATTTTTTAGAGGGCATCAAGCAAATATTATTGAAACAGCTATAACAGAGCATATTAATTTATCATGGTTTCAAGGATATAATAATGACAGGCCTGCTGGATATGCAGGATTAGATATTTGTTCTACTGGAACGCCGTTAATTTGTTGGGATTTTTTTGATAAACCAAATGATTATTTCAATGAAACATACCCACATTATAAGAGTATGACAAAGTTTGTTAGCAAAAGTATTGACGTTTTGACGAATGGAAAAGCTGCAAATTTGCTTTCTGAACTTCAATTTCAAGATGTATTAATAACTAGAGACGTCAATAAACATATAAGAGAATTGGAAAAAGAATATCTGGCAATCTCGATCAATGAATAACCTAATTAAATTAAATAATTTTTTAAATAATTAAAAAAAGTAAATACAGAATATTAAAAATATTATATGGTAAAGTATGTTGAAAAATACATAAATGATTGGTTTATTGATTTAAAACCAGAAAAAATGCTATTCTCGTTTTATATAATTAGAAAATCATTATTGGCGGCAGTTACTGAGTTGAAACCTAAATTACATGGAAAGGTTCTTGATCTTGCTTGTGGGGTTATGCCATACAAAGAGTTTCTGAATAGTAAGTTGATTGAAGAATATATAGGCATGGATCTTGAGCCAACAGAATACCATCATGATGTAAAACCTGATTATTACTGGGATGGAATAAACATACCTCTTGATGATGCTTCTGTCAATTTTGTAATTGCCACCGAATTTTTGGAACATTATTTTGACACCAGTCATATTTTAAATGAAATTAAAAGGGTTTTGAAACCAGGGGGAACATTCTTTTTTACAGTGCCAAGTGTCTGGCCACTTCATGAAGCTCCTTATGATTATCATAGATTTACCCCTTATGCTTTTGAAGAGCATTTCAAAAAATCTGAATTCTCTTCTTGGGAAATTAAGCCTTTGGGAGGATTTCATTATCATCTGGCTTTGTCATTTGCTTTATGGAACGATTATAGTTTATCATCAGGGAAATACAAAAAAATTATTAAACCATTTTTAAACATATTTTTAAAGTATTTGATTAAGAAAGATAATAAAACCATACCTTTTAAAAATGGACAAATGTTTTCAGGATTATATGGATTTGTTACCAAATAATTTAGTGTCCTTTTTTTAATATAAAATATATATAATTATTTATGAACCCAATTTTATCCATAATAATTCCTTGTTACAATTCTGAATCTACTTTAGAATCTACTTTGGAGTCCGTGATTAGTCAAGATTTTCAAGAATGGGAAGCCATAATAATCAACGATGGTTCCACTGATGGAACCGAAAAGATAGCTTTAAGATGGGTAGAAAAAGACAAGAGATTTAAATATTTTGCCAAAGAAAATGAGGGCTTGGGCAAAACCAGAAATTATGGAATAGCTAGGTCTAATGGAAGCTATATTTTACCATTGGATTCAGACAATCAACTGATAAAAGATTTTACTCAAGAGGCAATTGCAGTTTTCGAAAAGAATCAAGAAGTTGGAGTTATATATGGAGATGCAGAATATTTTGGAGAGAAAAATGACATTTGGAAAGTGGATGATTATAATTTGAATAAAATGTTAGTTCATAATTATATTGATGCATGTGCAATTTATAAAAAAAAGTTTTGGGAAAGAGTGGGAGGTTATGATGAATATATGCCTTATCAAGGTCATGAAGATTGGGAATTTTGGATTGCTTTGGGAATTTTGAATGTTAAATTTCATCACCTTAATAAAGTCACGTTTAAATATTACGTTTCAATTAATTCTATGATAAAATCATTTACACAGGAAATGGTTTTGTTAAATCAAGATTATATTGTCAAGAAATACAGCAGATTGTATCATAATCATTATGTCAAAGGTTTTTTGATTATAGAAGCATATAATAAAAAACCACTATTAGCAGCGAAGTATTATCTTAAAAAGTGGTTAAAGGTAAAAGTTAATTAAGAGAAGTATTTAAGCATGTGTTTTATAAAAAAGTAATTCAATTTGTAAAAAGAGTTTAATAAAAATTAAAACGACTATGTTTTTATCGGTAGCCTTGTGTACTTACAATGGAGAATTCTTTTTAGAACAACAACTAAATAGTATTTTTGAACAAACGATACTGGTCAATGAGATAGTGATTTGTGATGATGGTTCTAGTGATAAAACTAGAGATCTATTGAAAACATATGAAAAAAAGTTTCCAAATATAATTAAGCTATTGATAAATGATGTTACATTAGGAACAATAAAAAATTTTGAAAAAGCAATCTCTCTTACAAATGGAGATTTAATATTTCTTGCAGACCAAGATGATGTTTGGCATAAGGATAAAGTGGAAATTATGGTCAATTTTTTTCAAGAAAATATTAATTGTAAATTGTTGTTTACTGATGGTGATTTAATAGATGAAATAGGAGGTAATTTGAAGGCAACACTTTGGGAAAAATGGAATTTTAGAGCCGATATGCAAAACAAATGGGAAAATAATGAAAATGCTTTCAAGGATTTAGTTGTAAACAATAACAAAATAACAGGCGCTACAGTTTGTTTCCATAGTTCATTAAAGGAATATATTTTGCCTATAGAAATACCAAATGGATATTGGCATGACAGTTGGCTTGGTTTGCATGCGGCTGCCAATGGAGGTTTGATGTTTTTGGAAAAGAATTTAATAAAGTATAGAATACATAAAAATCAGCAGGTTGGCATTTCCAATAATGTCAATGATATAGTTTCCATTAATGCTAACAAACAATTTATAACAAAAGAAACGTATTTTAAAAAAATAATTAAAATTTATCCAGCATTAAGGAAAAATGTTCCATTGACCCCAAAAAGTAATATTAAAAAAATAATTTTAAAAATTAAGAATTATTTAAAATCCTTTAGTAATTAATGGGAGTTAAAATCAAGCCTATAGCAATATATCTACCACAATTTCATCCCATTCCCGAGAATGACGAATGGTGGGGAAAAGGTTTTACGGAATGGACAAATGTTGCCAAAGCACAGCCTAAATTCGAGGGGCATTACCAACCCCATTTGCCGGCTGATTTGGGTTTTTATGATTTGCGGTTGGAGGAAGCTCGATTAGCGCAAGAACAAATGGCCAAAGCCTATGGTATTCACGGGTTTTGTTATTATCATTATTGGTTTAATGGTAAAAGAATGTTGTATGAACCTTTGGATCGAAAACTTAAAAACGCTAAAGAAGATTTACCTTTTATGATGTGTTGGGCCAATGAAAACTGGTCGAGAACATGGGATGGTGCAAATAATCAAGTTTTGTTAAAACAGGAATACAATTTTGAAGACGATTTAGCCCATATTGAGCATTTAATTCCTTTTTTTAAAGATGAAAGATATATAAAAGTGAATGGCAAACCTGTTTTTGTATTATATAAACCAGATTTGTTTCCTGATATAAAAAAAACAATTTCAATTTGGAGGGAAGAGGTGAAAAAAGCAGGGTTTATAGACTTATACATTGGATTTGCAAATAGGTTTGAAATTGAATATAAAATAGAAGAAAACGGATTTGATTTTGCATTTGAATTTCAACCCAAATTTTGGAATACTCCCAAAGTCGAAACATCCTCAAGAAGTTTAATAAAAAAAGTGATTAGAAGAATTAAAAAGAAATTGGAAATCAAAGTTGCAAGTTTGGTTTATTATTATGATTACTCGAGTTTTGTCAAAAAACAAATGAATTTAAAATTCAGCAGCAAAATTTTTCCAGGAATTACACCAATGTGGGACAATTCTGCGAGAAGAAAAGAAGGAGCTTTTATTTTACACAATTCTTCACCAGAAATTTATGAAAATTGGTTAAATGATATTAAACAAAATTACCCTTGGAATTCAGCTCCTGAAAATTTTTTATTTATAAATGCCTGGAATGAATGGGCAGAAGGGAATCATTTAGAATCTTGTCAGAAATGGGGAACAGCTTATTTAGAAGCTACAAAAGAAGTGTTAACATAATGCTCGCCATAGTCATCCCATATTTCAAATTTACTTTCTTTGAGGCTACATTGCAATCGCTTGCCAATCAAACGGACAAGCGATTTAAAGTCTATATTGGTGATGATGCCAGTCCAGAAAATCCTATAAATTTATTAGATAAGTATAAAGGGAAATTAGGTTTTGTATATCATCGATTTGAAGAGAATCTGGGCGGAACATCATTGGTTCAGCAATGGGAACGCTGTATTGCTTTGTCCGGCAATGAGGAATGGATGATGATTTTGGGTGATGATGATGTTTTGGGCGAGACCGTGGTGGAGGCTTTTTATACTAATCTGGAAGAAATTAAATCAGTTTCAAATGTAGTACGATTTGCCAGTTACAAGATCGATGGAAAAGGGAAAAAGGTGTCTCTGGCCTATCTCAACAAAAAAATTGAATCTTCAACTGATTTTCTTTTTAGTGGTTCCAGGAGTTCTTTGAGCGAGCATGTTTTTAATAAAAAACAAGTCATAGAAATTGGATTTAAGGATTTTCCATTAGCTTGGTTGTCGGATGTATTAGCAGTTATGGAGTTTTCTGATTTTAAAGAAATATATTCCATAAATGAGGCGTATGTTTACGTTAGAACTTCGCATTTAAATATTTCTGGCCGGCAAGACAATTTAGAACAGAAAGCAAAAGCATATTTTTTATTTCATGTTTATTTATTAACTGAAAAATACAATTGTTTTAATCAAGCACAAAAACAAGAATTACAACAAAGGATAAATAAATGTTATATAAATAATAAAAAAGATCTGTTTTTGTTTTATAAAATTTCTAAAATTTACTGTAATAAATTTTTGATTTTTGATTATTTCAGATTTATTAAATCTATATTTTTAAATTTAAAAAAAAATGAGAATAGGAAGCAATCCCCAAAAATGGGAAACAAAGATAGATTTGACAACATATCATAGAATAATAATAGTGGTATATATTCCTAATGAAGAAGGTTTTTATAAAGACTCTTTTGATGTTTTTAAAATGTGTTTAGACTCCTTAGTCTCAACAATAAATTCAACTGCAGCTTTAACCGTTGTTAATAATGGCTCCCATAAAAAAATAACTGATTTTTTAAATTTATATTTAACTGAAAAGAAAATAGACACCCTGATTTCGCATAACACCAATATTGGAAAAATTGATGCCTTAATAGGAGCTGCACGAGGAGCACGAGAACAATACATTACACTTACTGATGCTGATATACTTTTTGTAAAAGGATGGCAAGAAAACGTAGAAAATGTCTTTGTGAAATTTGAAAATGTTGGTTCTGTTTCTCCTATTCCAGTTAGAAGAGCCTTGAATTATTGTACAAGTTCTGTCTTAAAACAAATTCTATTTGGGAAATTAAAATTTAATTTTGCGGCAATACCCGAAAATTTATCAGATTATAGTAAATATCTAGAAAGCATTAATTGGGGTTTTGAAACAGATGGAAATATAAAGTGGCCAGTTGTTGAAAGTAATGGTGTTAAGGCAATAATAGGTAGTGGCCATCAGGTTTTAACCATTGACAGGGATATTTTATTTAAAACTATACCAACTAATCCTTCATTAACTTTGGTCGGGGGAAAATCCGAATACAGTTATGTTGACGAACCAATTGACAAATCGGGTAAGCTAAGATTGTCTACCTACAATAATTTTGCCTACCATATGGGGAATAAATTAGAACAATGGATGATGGATGTGCAGGTAGTTAATGAAAAAGGGAAAGTGAAATCTGAAAATAATAATGAAATAATGAATCCTTCTTCAGATTTATTTCATTCTAGATGGAATAATAAATGGTATGATTTTAATAAAATGATAATAAAAAAAATGTTCTCTTTTTTAGTGGTGAAAAACAGAAAAATTGATTAGCATGACCGATTAAAACAATGTTCAAATTAGCATATTCCCTGAAGTTATTATTTAAATACAAAAATTAGCAAATAATCAGTATTGATTCATTATGAAAATAAAAAAATATATAAAAAAGATTTTTAAGTACATTGGTTATGATTTAGTTAAGCTAAAAGGAGGGCTGGGTCGAGGGACTTTTGAAAATGAATTAATAAAAATTTTAGATGATGTCAAAACAGATTTAGTATTGGATATTGGTGCCAACAAAGGGCAGTTTGCAAAATCATTATATGATTATGGTTATAAACATAAAGTGTTGTCTTTTGAGCCGTTGTCGGCTATTTATGATTCGCTGGAAGAAAACTCTAAAACTAACAATTTGTGGCATGTACACGAGAAATGTTGCATAGGGGATCAAGTGAAAATGGTTGATATTAATGTTTCCAATTTAGTAGGGAATAGCTCCATTTTAGATATAAAATCGACAAAGTATAATGTGCCCGAAAGTCATTATCTTAAAAAAGAAAGTGTTCAACAAATTACATTAGCTTCGTTGAATGAAAATCAATTTATAAAGCAGGCAAAAAACATCTTTGTTAAAATGGATATTCAAGGCTATGAACATTTTGTATTGTCACAGCTTCCTAGTGTGAAGTATAAAATTAATGGTTTTTATCTGGAATTATCGTTGGTAAATTTATATGATGATCAAAAGGATTACTTATATATTTGTAATCAGTTAAAAGAATTTGGTTATGATATGGTTTATGTAGAGCCAGAGTATATTATATCTAATAGAATGGTTCAATTTAACGGTTTGTTTCTTCATAAATCACTAAGTTATCAGATTTAAATCAGCTATTATTATTATTATTATGGCATATTAATTAATTTTATTTGATAAAATTGAAACACAATAAAAAAATCCTACTTTGTTTTGGCACACGTCCTGAAGCCATCAAAATGGCGCCATTGTATCATGAACTCCAAAAAAGCAATTTTGAGGTAAAAGTATGTGTCACTGCCCAACATCGGGAAATGCTGGATCAGGTATTGGACTTTTTTGAAATAGTACCCGATTATGATCTCGATTTGATGCAATCCCATCAGACCTTGAATGGCTTGAGTGCCAGGATATTCTTGAAAACAGATGAGGTTTTAACCTTAGAAAAACCTGATTTGGTTTTGGTGCATGGCGATACTACCACTTCGTCAATGGTGGCATTAACTGCCTTCCATTTAGGAATAAAAGTAGGTCATGTGGAGGCAGGATTAAGAACCTTTAACAAGCAAGCACCCTTTCCTGAAGAATTAAATCGCCAAATCACTAGTCGAATAGCTGATATTCATTTTACACCGACACCCCAAGACACTCAAAATTTGTTAAAGGAAGGAATTCAACAAGATGTAATTGTGGAAACCGGAAATACGGTAGTGGATGCCTTGTTTTGGACTATCAATAAAATAGAATCAGCCAATTATACGCATCCTGAAATTGAGAAATTAAAGACAATAATTCCAGCTGACAAAAAAATAGTTTTGGTAACGGGACATCGCCGAGAGAGCTTCGGAGAGGGTTTTCAAAATCTTTGCGAAGCGTTACTGAAAATAGCGGAAAGAGATGATGTTTCTATTGTATATCCCGTACATTTGAATCCCAATGTGAGGGAGGTAGTTTATGAATTGTTGTCCAATCAAAAAAACATTCAGCTCATTGCGCCAGTCTCCTATCCCGCTTTTGTTTGGTTGATGCAACAATCCTACTTGATTGTTACTGATTCAGGCGGTATTCAGGAAGAAGCACCTTCATTGAGAAAACCCGTAATTGTTACTCGCACCGTTTCTGAAAGACCCGAAGGCGTGGCGGCAGGATTTTCAATATTAGTGGGAACAGATAGAAATAAAATTATAACTGCCATTGAAGATTTACTGGATAATTTTGTGGGATTTAAAAATCCGATGAACCCTTATGGAAATGGTAATGCCTCCCTAAAGATTGTGGACTTTTTATTGAAAAAGAACTAAAATGAAAATACTCGTAGTTGTTGATTCCATAAATATCGAGGATAGCAGTGGGTCCAAGGCTAATGTGGCATTAATCCATAATTTGGTTGAAGCTGGATTTGAGGTTCTAGTATATCATTATACCTTGAGAGATATTCAATTACCGGGAGTGGCTTGTTTTGCCATTCCTGAAATTAAATACAGTCCCTTGTATTTTTTAAGTCGCTTGCAGCGGGTTTTGCAACGAAATTTTAAGGTAAATCCTGCTCCGTTCTTGGAGAAGTTATTTGGGTTTTCATTTACTTTTTTTAATGATGCCAACAGTATTGAAAAATCTTTGAAAAAGAGTACATTTCAACCCGATTTAGTGTTAACCTTGAGCAAAGGCGCTAGTTTTAGACCACATTATGCTCTTTTGAAAATACCGCAATGGCATAATAAATGGATGGCTTATGTGCATGATCCTTATCCTTTTCATTATTACCCGCGACCTTATGCATGGGTTGAGTCGGGGTATAAATTTAAAGATGAATTTTTTATAGCCGTTTCACAAAAGGCAAAATATTCCGCTTTTCCGAGTCAATTACTTAAAGAATGGATGGGGAGTTATTTTCCAAACTTCATCAAAACAGGCATAATTATTCCACATCAAAATGCCAAATATGAAGTTGAAAACAATACGTTTCCTTCTTATTTCGATAAATCGAAATTTAATCTTTTGCATGCTGGAAATCTGTTAGCACAACGTTCTCCTGTGGGATTGATTGAAGGATTTATATTGTTTTTGTATCAAAATCCTAAGGCAAATGAAGAAGCAAGGTTGATTTTATTGGGCAATGCCTCAAGTCATAAAAAAATATTGGAAGACTATCAAAAAAATATTGACGAGATATATATTTATAACGGCAATGTTGCTTTTGATATCGTATATCATCTTCAGCAAAATGTTTCCATTAATGTTATTTTGGAAGCAAAATCAGAAATAAGTCCTTTTTTACCAGCAAAGTTCCCTCATTGTGTAGAGTCTAATAAAACCATTCTTTCGTTGGCACCTTACCATAGCGAAACAAGAAGATTATTGGGTTTTGGTTATCCCTATTGGTCAGAAGTTGATGATGTAGAAAAAATTGCTGGTCTAATTGGAAAACTGTATGAATTATGGAAACAAAATCCAGATAATATGCTTTTAAATAGAAGAGATTTAGAAGATTATTTGTCGACTGATTATTTGAAAAAAATTATTAATAATTTGAAAATAAATTAATAGTTAATGACCAGTAAAACATTTTCCATACTCATTACTACCAAAAACCGCGTAACTGATTTGGCTTTTACCTTGGATAAAATCAAGTGCCTCATAAATGAGGAAAGAGTAGAATGTGTCGTTTTTGATGATGGTTCCACCGATGGCACTTATGAATATGTGAAAGAAAACTTCCCCAACATACAACTCGAAAGAAATATAGCGTCTAAAGGCTATATTTTTTGCAGGAACAAGATGCTCAATGAAACTAAAGCTACTTATGCCATTTCATTAGACGATGATGCGCATTTCCTTACCGAAAACTCATTGGAAGCCATTCAGAACCATTTTGAACAAAACGCCAAGTGTGGTTTGATAGCCTTGCGTGTTTTTTGGGGATTGGAAGAACCAAGAGTATCAGTTTCTAAAGAAAAATCGCAACGGGTGCAAGGATTTGTGGGTTGTGCACACGTATGGCGTATGAAAGCATGGCGAGACATTCCCCATTATCCAGAGTGGTTTGTGTTTTATGGGGAAGAAAATTTTGCTTCCTATCAATTGTTCAAGAAAAACTGGGAAATCCATTATTTACCCGAAGTCTTGGTCAATCACAGAGTTGATGTAAAAGGAAGAAGAGCCCATAACGATTACACTATTCGATTGCGATGGTCTTTGCGCTCGGGTTGGTATTTGTTTTTCTTGTTTTATCCAATAAAAAGCATACCTAAAAAAATGGGATATTCGCTTTGGATTCAGTTCAAGTTAAAAGTGTTCAAGGGAGATTTCAGGGCTTTGCAGGCCATTGTTTTAGCTTTATTGGATTTAGTTTGGAATATTCCACGAATTATGAAAAATAGCAACCGAATGACAGAGCAAGAATATGAAGCGTATAATCAACTTCCCGAGACTAAAATTTATTGGCAACCGGAAAAATGAGTATTTTTGTTTCATATCAAGCCAATAATAAACTATGTCGTCAAAAAAATCATCTCCTTATATCATTGCCGAAATCGGTCAGGCACACGAAGGCAGCCTTGGCATTTTACATTCTTATATTGATGCTCTTACCTCAACCGGGGTCGATGCCGTAAAATTCCAAATGCACATTGCCAAAGCCGAAAGCAGCGAACACGAACCTTTTCGGGTAAAATTCTCCTTGGAGGACGAAACAAGATTTGATTATTGGGAACGAATAGGGTTTACACTCGAACAATGGAAAGGGATTAAACAACATTGTGATGAAGTGGGATTGGATTTCATTTGTTCGCCCTTCAGTAATTTGGCGGTGGATTGGCTGGAAGAAATTGGGGTGGAACAATACAAAATAGGCTCCGGGGAAGTCAATAATTTCTTGATTCTGGAAAAAATTGCCCAAACGGGGAAGCCAGTTATTTTGTCTTCGGGAATGAGTTCTTATGAAGAATTAGACCAAACCGTGGCATTTTTGAACGAAAGAAAGGTCACTTTTTCCATTCTGCAATGCACCACCGCTTATCCTACCCAACCCGAACAATACGGATTGAACGTGATTCAGGAATTAAAAAATCGTTATAATGTACCCATTGGCTTTTCAGATCATTCTGCAAAAACAGCCATTTGTATTGCCGCCGCCGCTTTGGGAGCGAGCATTATCGAATTTCACGTTGTTTTTGATAGACAGCTTTTTGGACCTGATTCAAAATCTTCTTTGACTATTTCGGAAACGCAAGATTTGGTAAATGCCGTTCGCAATATTGCCACTGCTTTGTCCCATCCGATTGACAAAAATAATACTGCCGTGTTTTCTACGTTGAAGCAAATTTTCGAAAAGTCCTTGGCGGTGAACAAGGATTTACCTAAAAACCACATCCTGACTTTTGCCGATTTGGAGTCCAAGAAACCAAAAGGTTTTGGGATTGACGCTTCGCGTTTTCAGGAGGTAATTGGAAAACCGCTGAACAAGGATTTAAAAAAATGGGATTTTTTGAATGAGGGGGATTTATTATAGGAAGTGACATTCAGGGTGCAAATTTTCGTTTTCCCCATCCCTAAAGGGAGCCTAAAATCAGAAAAGAGTAATTTTACGAGATGTGATTTTTCCTTTTTCCACCCTTTAGGGAGGGGCAAGAAAAAGGAAACTAGAGGGTGCAAATTTTCGTTTCCCCCATCCCTAAAGGGAGCCGAAAATCAGGAATGAGTTGTTTTTCCTTTTTCCACCCCTTAGGGAGGGAAAAGAAAAAGGAAACTGTAATTAATTTGTAGGCTATAAAGTAAACTGTATGAAAAGAAATCCATTTGAAACAGATAATATGTGGAAAGGAGCTTCCTCGCAAATTTTTTCTAATGCTAAAAAATTAAGAGAAAATCCAACAGAAGCTGAAGAATTACTATGGTTAGCATTGAGAAATAATCAGGTTGATGGTTATAAGTTTAGAAGACAACATCCGATAAGTATTTACATTGCCGACTTTTATTGTCATAAACTAAAATTAGTTATTGAAATAGATGGAGGGTATCATCTTACCGAAGAGCAGCAAGTCTTGGATAAAGAAAGAACCTGTACTATAGAATTTCAAGGACTAAAAGTGGTTCGATTTACAAATGAAGATGTACTATTGAAATTACCAGAAGTCATTGATAAAATTAAAGAGTTTATAAAATCAGCATTATAATTTTCGTTTTATTCCAACCCTCAAGGGAGCCGAAAATTGTGACATTATTTATGAAACCAGTAGAGGTTGTTTTTCCTTTTTTCACCCTTTAGGGAGGGGAAAGAAAAAGGAAAAGAGAAGGAGTTTTTTTTACTTTTAGGGTAGTGGAAAAGAAAAAGGAAGAGGTGGGGGTAAATTTTCGCATTCCCTCTTTTTTCCCTACTTTTAACCCAAGAATAATACATTCAAAATGCCAAAAAGAAAAATAGCCGTGGTCATTACGGCACGTCCTTCTTACAGTCGGGTAAAAACAGTGTTGTCTGCCATTCAAAAGCATTCCGATTTAGAATTGCAGTTGGTGGTGGCGGCCTCGGCTTTGTTGGATCGCTATGGCTCAGCCGTGAATTATATTGAAAAAGATGGTTTTACTATTTCAGCCAAGGTCTTTAATGTATTGGAAGGAGAGAATTTGACTGCAGCTGCCAAAACCACCGGAATAGGTATTTTGGAATTATCTACAGTTTTTGACAACCTGAAACCCGATATCGTGGTGACCGTTGCCGATCGATTTGAAACGATGGCCACTGCTATTGCGGCTTCTTACATGAACATTCCTTTGGCGCACATTCAAGGAGGTGAAGTAACGGGGAATATTGACGAGAAAGTACGTCACGCCATTACCAAGTTGTCCGATTATCATTTTGTGGCTTCGGAGAGTGCCAAGGAAAGAGTCATCAAATTAGGGGAAGACCCGACAATGGTTTTTAACACGGGCTGCCCTTCTATTGATTTGGCTTCGGTAATAATAAATGGTAAAACACTGCTATTTGATCCCTATGAAAAATACGGGGGTGTAGGAGCAAAGCCCAATTTATCGAATGGCTATTTAGTAGTGATGCAACATCCAGTTACCACGGAATATCAGGATTCCAGAAAACATGTTGAAGCCACACTTGAAGCTATTTATAAATTGAACAAGCCTACGCTTTGGTTTTGGCCTAACGTAGATGCTGGAGCGGACGGAACCTCAACCGGAATTCGTGCTTTTAGAGAGCAGCACCAATTGCCGAATGTTCATTTTTTCAAGAATATGGAGGGAATGGATTTCTTGCAATTGTTGCAGCACAGCGATTGCCTGATAGGGAATTCCAGCGTCGGAATAAGAGAGTGCGCCTTTTTAGGTGTTCCTGTAATTAATATTGGTTCGCGCCAAAACAGGAGAGATCGTGGCGGGAACAGCGTGGATGTGGACTATTCGCAAGAGCAAATAGAAGTAGCCATTACAGCTTCCATACAAAGAGGAAAAGCTAAGTCGTCTTCCATTTATGGTGACGGGAAAGCAGGAATACAAATAGCTGAATTGTTGGCTGAATTGCCATTGCAGTTTCATAAAACCATTATGTATTGAGACTTCGACCTTTTGGCAAACTCAGTATAGGCTAAGCTCAGTCTGGCAGTTGTGTTTTTTATTGGTAGTTGTCTCAGCAATGTCACGCAGAGCCTGTCGAAACGTAATTGGTAAACAAAAGGACTTCGACAGGCTCAGTCTGACAATAGTGATTTTTACTGATAGTTGGTTCAGTGATGCAAATTAAATTAAAGTACAACCTAGTTTTGGTATAAATAATACAAATAAAAAATGCGAATTTTAGCCATCATACCAGCTCGTGGAGGTTCCAAAGGCGTTCCGGGTAAAAACATCAAGTTGTTAAACGGAAAGCCATTGTTGGGTTATACTGCTGAAATCGCTTTGCAATCGCAACATTTGGCAGAAGTTGTCGTTTCGACCGAGGACGAACAAATTATGGAAGTGGCGAAAAATCTGGGAATACAAGTGCCATTTATTAGACCAATGGCATTGGCACAAGACAATACCCCAACTATTGATGTAATTATACACGCCTTGCAATGGTTTGAGAGTCAAAATGTTTTCTTTGATGCTGTTTGTCTTTTGCAAGTGACCAGTCCATTTAGAACATTGGAGTTTTTAGATAAAACTATCGAAAAATTTATTGAAAGTGGTTGTGATTCCTTGGTTTCGGTACAAAAAGTGCCACACGAATACAATCCGCATTGGACATTTGAAGTAAATGCTGCTGGAAATTTAAAAATTGCCACCGGCGAAACCGAAATTATACCCCGCAGACAAGAACTTCCAACTGCTTATCACAGAGACGGAAGCATTTATATTACTAAAACCGAAGTGCTGCTAAAACAAAATTCTTTATACGGAAAGAATACTGCTTTCATCGAATCGGAGCCTGATTTTTATATCAATATTGATACAATGGAAGACTGGGAAAAGGCGGAAGAAATGATTCAAAAAAAGTTGAAATAAATGTGTGGTATTGCAGGAATACTAGGTGATTACAAAGAACTTCAATTGGATGCGATGCTCACCAGCCAGCACCATCGAGGACCTGATGCAACGGGAAAATATTTCGATGCTGGATTTGCTGCTTTGGGGCACAATCGTTTGGCTATTATTGATTTGTCGGCACAATCCAATCAGCCATTTACGGATAATTCAGGACGTTATGTTTTGGTTTTCAATGGTGAAATCTATAATTATATTGAAATCAAAGCGGCTTTGCAAAATCAATATAAGTTCAAAACCGAATCGGATACCGAAATTTTGTTGGCGGCGTTTATTGTTTATGGGAAATCCTGTTTAGAAAAACTCAATGGGATGTTTGCTTTTGCTATTTGGGACAATCAAGAAAAAAAACTATTTGCCGCCCGAGATCGATTTGGGGTAAAACCTTTTTATTATAGTTTATTAAATAATACTTTTTATTTTTCGTCCGAAATAAAAGCATTGCACACTGCTGGAATTCCGAAAGAACCCAACGAGAAAGTATGGGCTTCCTATTTCGCCTATGGTTCCTATGGATTGCCAGATGAGACTTTTTGGGAAGGAATTGCTCAATTGCCCGGTGGACATTTTTTGGAAGTTGATAGTTGTCAGTCTGTGCCTGTCGAAGACCAATCTCGTATAATCGCACTTCAACCCCTTGATAATCTCGAGGCAGGATTAGTGCAGTGTGACAAAGTGCAAACTGACTGTCAGACTGTGCCTGTCGAGGTCTTTTATGATGAAAGGATAATTATAAAAAAATGGTATTGCTTTGAAGAAGAAGTCGCCAAACAACCCAAAAACTTAACTTTCCAACAAGCCAAAGAACAGTATGTCGCCCTTTTAAAAGACAGTATCAATTTACGATTTCGGGCCGATGTACCAGTAGGTTTTAATATCAGTGGGGGTTTGGACAGTTCGGTGTTGTTGGCGTTGGTTAATTTGCAAAAGAATGATAACGACAAAAATCATAAATCAAAAATCGTTAATCTGCAATCTGCAATCAACGCCTACACTTTTTACACCAATAATTCAGATTATGACGAGTTGCCCTGGGTGGAACAAATGATTGCCAAAACAGGAAATTCTTTAACCAAAGTCCTTTTGCAGGCTGAAGAAGTTCAAGCTTTGGCTGGAAAAATTGCATTCCAGCAAGACGAACCCTATGGAGGCATTCCTACTCTGGCGTATGCCAAGATTTTTGAACAAGCTCGAAAAGATAAGGTATTGGTACTTCTAGACGGACAAGGAATGGACGAGCAATGGGCTGGCTATGATTATTATACCCAAAATAATGAGGCAACAATTCAAGAGGTTTCCGATTCTCCATATAAAATAAATATGTTGTCCGATTCTTTTTTGGCGAAAGCTGAAAAACCTTTGTATCCAAAACCTTTTGATGATGAGGTTTTAAATAAACAATACCGCGATTTGTTTTATACCAAGATTCCAAGGGCGTTGCGATTTAATGATCGCATTTCAATGGCTTTTTCCACCGAATTGAGGGAGCCTTTCTTGGATTATCGTTTGGTGGAATTGGCGTTCTCGCTGCCTTTGGATTTTAAAATCAGAAATGGGCAAACCAAGTATATGTTGCGAGAAATCGCCTCGGAATACTTGGCGAATGATTTGGTTTTTGCCCCCAAAAGACCCTTGCAAACGCCGCAACGGGAATGGCTTGCCGAAGATTTGAAACAATGGGTAAGTCAATGTTTTAAGGAAGTGGAAAACTCAAGTTATTCAGGATGGTTCAATATAGAAGAATTACAAAAGGAGTTGAATCTTTATTTTGATGGAAATATACAATCTAGTTTTCATATTTGGCAATATATTGGTTTGTTTTTATCTCTTTCAGGGGTTCAAACTCTGAAAGAGTTATAGTTGAAAGAAAAGTGAGTCATTGCGAAATAATAAAAGCTATTGGGTTTAAAACTCGGAAATCATTGTAGAAGAAAGGGTTGTTGAAAGAGCCAACCCTTTCAAAGTTTAAAACTCTTAAAAGGTAAAAAAAAATAAAATGATATGCCAAACGATAAATACAAAAAAGAACCTTTGGATTTTGGGAATTATTATCACATCTATAATAGGGGTAACAACGGTATTGATGTTTTTTTTGAAAACGGAAATTACGACTATTTTTTAAAGTTATACCATCAATATATTCATCCAATAGCGGAGACTTTTGCTTGGTGTTTGATGAAAAATCACTTTCATTTTTTGGTTTATATTCGAAATGAAAAGGAAGTCTTGTTAGATTCACTTGCGTATTCAACGGTTGAAAAACCAAGGGTTTTGGATTCTTCAAAACAATTTGGGTATTTGTTCAATGCTTACACGCAAGCCATCAATAAAAAGTATTCCCGAACGGGCAGTTTGTTTGAAAAACTGTTTGAGAGAAAGCGGGTGACATCTGAAAAGTATTTGCGAAATTTAATTTATTACATTCATAATAATCCTGTACATCATGGTTTTACCCAAAAAGCAAATGATTATCCGTGGTCTTCTTACGACAGTGTTGTTTCGGATAAGTCAACAAAACTAAAAAGAGATGAAGTAATTGCAATTTATGGATCCAAAGAAGATTTCATTGACTATCATAACAAGGAACAAAATCTGGAGGGTATTTTCGATTTAGTTATTGATGGCAACTGATTTTTTCTTAAAGCCAACCCTTTCAGAGTTCAAAACTCTGAAAGGGTTTATATTTAGAAATATATCAATTAGTTTTTCTGTAAATTAGTTTCATCAACTAGATTAATAAACGATATTTGGGCAATAAATCACCAGAAACAATTTAGAGATATTCAATAATACAATGAAAAAACTAGGAATAGTAATAACCGATGGTGTGGGTTTCAGAAATTTCATTATGAGTGATTTCATCAAAGAAGCCACCCAACAATTTGATTCTGTTACCATATATTCGGGTTTGCCGATTAGTGCTTATAATGCTATTTCGCAGTCCAAAATAACCATCAAGGAATTGGATGTGTATGTAGAATCCAAGCCAGTTTGGTTTTTTAGGAAATGGAAAGAAGTGGCCCATTTGCGACAGCACCAATCTTTTTATGGAATGAAAGACAATTTAGAGACAGGTTATCCTAAAAACAATTCTCCGAGGGCATTATTGGTCAAATTGATTTATAGCTGTACACGTTTGGTTCATTCGGATGCTAGTATTTTGTTAGCTGAAAAGTGGCAGTTTTTGTTCTTTTCCAAAAATAAAATTACCCAATCGTATTTGAAATTACTGGAAGAGGACCAGCCTTCGCATTTATTTTTTACCCATCAACGACCTCCTTTTTTAGCACCTTTTTTGTATACTGCCCAACAAATGAAGATTCCGACCAGTACCTTTATTTTTAGTTGGGATAACTTGGCGTCAAAGGGACGAATGTTGGGGACTTTTGATTATTTTTTGGTTTGGAGCCATTTGATGCAATCGGAGTTGTTGTATTTTTATCCTATGGTTGCAACCGAAAAGGTAAAAGTGGTGGGAACCCCTCAATTTGAGCCTTATGTAATGCCAAAGTACAACACCACGGCCGAAGAATTTTATGCCAAATTCCGTTTGGATGCTAATTTGAAAACCATTTGCTACAGTTGTGCTGACATTTCTATAGGAGCCAATGACCCGATTGTGATTCGAGCAATTGCCAGTGCGATTCGGAATAATGGCATAACAACCAAAATACAATTGATTGTGAGAACTTCTCCTGCCGAAGATGATTCAAGATTCAGAATCCTACGAGAAGAATTTCCAGAAATAATATGGAATGTTCCCAAATGGATACTCACTCGGGAAAACCACGCCGAAATATGGTCGCAACGCGTGCCTTCCGAAGAGGATATAAAAGACCTACGTTCGTTGTTAGAATATGTCGATTTGAATATCAATATGTGTTCGACGATGAGTTTGGATTTTATGTTGTTTGACAAGCCCGTAATCAATACCGTTTTTGGTAATCAAGAAAACGGTTTGTATAATGACCAACGTTTCCTGAATTTCGGACATTTCAAGAAAGTAGTGGAAAGTCAGTCCGTCACCATTGCAAAAAACGAAATCGAATTGATAAACGAAATCAATTCAGCATTGAGCAATCCAAATCAAAGAGCTGCAGAAAGAAAAGCGATGATTGACTTGCAAGTAAGTGAACCATTGGAAGGCACCAGCAAACGAATCACCACAATTTTATCTCATTTGAATGACTAAATATAAAAAAATAGCCGTTGTCTGCAATTATGCTCTCAATCCCAATCGCATTGGCGGAATGGATCGGTTTTATGTGGCTTATGACAGGAAAGCAGCAGCATTGGGTTATGAGATTGACTGGTATTTTTTGGAATACGTACCTTTTGATTTCTATTCAGGATTGACCATTTTTAGTACGAACAACCAAAATATGGAATCCTTTTTTCTGGAAAAAGTAAATCGAGAACATTTAAAATATGATGTCTTGGTCACCCATTTTCTGGCTTTGTGTACCTCTTTTTTCAAAAAGGCAAGAGCTACTGGTATCCAACAAACGATTGTGGTAGATCACAATCCAAGGCCTTTGGAAGGATTTCCACTTTCGAAGATTGTAAAAAACAAAATCAAAGGGATTTTGTATTCGAGTTATATTGACCAGTTCATCGGAGTTTCCGAATATACCCGAAAACACATTCTGAAAGATTACGGTTTTTTTCTAGACAAGAAAACGAGCGTGATTTATAACGGCATTGACACTTCCGTCTTTGTAAAGCGAGTGAACGAAAATGCCAATCAATTTGTAGTCTGTTCCCATTTGCGTCATTCCAAAGGGATTCAAGATTTGATACAGGCGGTTTCCGTCTTGGAAGACACTATCAAAAATCAGATTCAAATTGATGTTTACGGCGAAGGCCCTTATGAAACCGAATTGTTGGAGATGACTAAAGTGAATCATTTAGAGGGAATCATTCATTTTAAAGGAGGCTCATCCCAACTCAACGAATTGTTGTCTACTTATCGCTATTTGTTGCAACCCACTTATATGGAGTGTTTCAGTCTTTCCATTTTGGAAAGTTTGGCAGCCAATGTACCTGTCATCACGACTACTGTTGGTGGGAATTTAGAAATTGTTGAAAACAATGAAAACGGTTTTATCTTTGAACCCAAAGACTATTTAGCTTTAGCAGCTATAATAAAAAATATTGTGTTGGGAAATTTGAAAATCGAAAAGGACGTCAGCGAGCAAATAGAAAAAGATTTCAATTTAGATAAAATGGTCAACAAACATATACAGTTATTAAATTGAAAACAAACATAAATCCAATTTTACCCCCCCTCTCCTTTGGAGAGGGGTTGGGGGTGAGGTTAAAAATAGCCTTCCTAACCCCAGAATACCCTCACACCAAAACAGGAAGTTCTGGCGGTATTGGCACGAGTATCAAGAACCTGGCTATTGGACTTTTGGCGGAAGGTTGTTCGGTTCGGGTGTTGGTTTATGGGCAAAAAGAAGAAAGCGTTTTTGTTGATAACGGGATAACTGTCCAGCAAATCAAGAACGTGAAATTCAAAGGATTGTCTTGGTGGCTGACCCGAAAAAAGTTGGAGCGCATTATTAATGAATTGTACGCCAACAAAGCAATTGACTTGGTCGAAGCCCCCGATTGGACGGGAATCACTTCCTTTATCCAGCCGAAAAAATGCCCCATCGTCATTCGATTGAACGGTTCCGATACTTATTTTTGTCATTTAGATCATCGTCCCGTGAAATGGAGGAATAAATTCCACGAACGAAGAGCCCTCGAAAAAGCAGACGGTTTAATTTCGGTAAGCCAGTTCACGGCCGATTTGACCAACGAAGTTTTTGGATTGCACAAAGAATTTACCATTATTCCTAATTCGATAGATTTGGATTTGTTTGATAGCAATGACAAGGACAAGGAAAAGAATGTGATTCTTTATTTTGGCAGCTTAATTCGAAAAAAAGGACTGCTTGAACTCCCTTTTGTTTTTAATGAAGTCATTCAAAAAAATCCAGAAGCCCGACTTATATTGATAGGAAAAGACGTTTCAGATGTGATTACTGGAAATCTATCGACTTGGGCAATGATGCAAACTCAATTTACAGCCGAAGCCTTGCGAAATACCAGTTATTTGGGAAGTGTTCCGTATCAAGAGATAAAAGAACACATAAAAGCCGCCACCCTTTGTGTTTTTCCTACATTTGCCGAGGCGTTGCCGGTTTCCTGGATTGAGGCGATGGCCATGCAAAAACCGATTGTCGCATCCAATATAGGTTGGGCCAACGAAATTATTGAAGATGGCGTGGAGGGTTTTTTGGTGCATCCCAAAGACCATAAAAAATATGCAGAAAGAATTTTGGAACTTTTGGAAAATCCGAAAATGCAGTCAGCATTTGGAATGGCAGCCAGGAAAAAAGTAGTTTCAATATTTAGTATGGAAATAGTGGCGCAACAAAGTATGTCGTTTTATAAAACTTTAATAGGTTAGATTTTGGTTATACTATATCATTATAACAATAGGATTACTATGGTCTTTTCTGAAGAAAAACAGATATTGCCTTTTAATAAAAAGAAGACTATAGCTGAAGGTTTGATGGAATTGGCGCTGCAATTTCCGAAATCAGTACTGGTCTGGTGTCATCAAGGCTTTAAAGAAAAGATCAATATCTCAGAGATTGAAAAATTAGTGCATCACAAAAAAGTATTACTTTCTTATAATCCATCCGATGTTTCTTTTTTGGATTCAGCTATTGGTTATATAGATGTTTCGCTTTTTATCCGCATTAATAAAGCGGTTTCTTTTCCAACATGGCAGATGAGCAGTGCAGTCGGAGGAATTCACGCTGAAGTTTTGTTGGCTTTGAATAATGAATTTTCTTCGGATAGCAATTTTGATTATTTTTTGTGTTCCTTGGCGAAGCTAGCAATGCCAAAAGGATTGTTGTGTTATTCGGAACCAAGGCTTTTAAAACCACATTCCAAAAGTATTGCAACAAAAAAAAGTACCTATATTCTTTTTCGTTTTGTAAAACAGCATTATAAAATTCAATGGGTGTTTTTATTACTGTTTAATTTGGTTATTTATGAACGGAAGTTGCCACTTTTGCCTTTTCTTTTTTCGCTTTTTTACAAAAATAGGCGCAAGACAAATATTAATCTGGAGGGCATCAAGGTACAATCTTCAAAAAAAGTGGTGAATCAAGCGACAGTGGATGTCATTATTCCAACTATTGGGAGAAAGGATTATTTGCATAATATCCTGAAAGATTTAAAGGTACAAACGCATCTGCCAACCAATGTTATTATCGTGGAGCAAAATCCCGATCAAGGCAGTGCATCGGAATTGGGTTATTTAACTACAGAAGATTGGCCATTTGCCATAAAACACACCTTTACGCATCAGGCGGGAGCTTGTAATGCAAGGAATATTGCTTTGGGACAAATAACAAGTGAATGGGTTTTCTTTGCGGACGATGATATTAGGGTTGCCGTTAATTTCATCCAAAAAGCCTTGGAACAAATAAATAATATTGGTGTTGAAACAGTTTCTTTTAGATGTTTTCAAAAAGGACAAAAGCAAACCTATTCAACCATTTTTCAATGGGTAAGTTTTGGCTCGGGTTGTAGTTTTGTATTGGCAGAAATTTTGAAAAATTGTTCTTTCAATATGAGCTATGAATTTGGTTTTGGAGAAGACGGTGATTTTGGGATGCAATTGCGCAATCAAGGACACGATGTCTTGTTTTTACCCGAACCTGAAATACTCCATTTGAAGGCTCCAGTGGGAGGCTTTAGGACAAAACCCACATTGCAATGGCAAAAGGACGACATCCAACCCAAACCATCACCAACCATTATGTTATACCAATTGTTGCACAATACTCCAGCCCAAACCTCCAGCTATAAAACCACCTTGTTTTTCAAGTATTATAGGCTTCAAAAAATAAAAAACCCGATACGCTATTATTGTAATTTTCAAAAACAATGGACGAGAAGTGAGTTTTGGGCCAACGAATTAAAAAGACAAAATGAAATTTAGTTTAATCATTTGCACCTATATGCGTCCTGAATCAGTGCTCCAATTGTTGCGATCTGTTCAGGGGCAAACTTTATATCCTGATGAAATCCTGATTGTTGATGGCTCAACAAATTCAGAAACAGCATCGGTTTTAAAAGAGAATCAATTCCAGAACCTGCAGTATTTTGCTGTTTCGCCTGAGGATCGAGGGTTGACCAAACAAAGGAATTACGGTATTGATAGAGTGGGAAAAGAAATGGAAGTGGTTTGTTTCCTGGATGACGATACCATTTTGGGAAAGGATTATTTTGTGCAATTACTGAAAACCTATGAAGATTATCCAGAAGCTTTAGGAGTAGGTGGATATATAGGTAATGAATCTCAGTGTGAATTTGTTGGAGAGAATTACCAACCCAAATCAGAGGAGTTTTATTTTGATGGTTGGAAACGAAAGGACGGTAGTCGATTTATCCTTAGAAAAAAAATGGGCTTGGACAGCGATTGCCCACCAGGATATTTCCCTTTGTATTCTCATGGACGTAGTGTTGGGTTTTTACCTCCCAGTGGGAAAACATATGAGGTAGAAATGCTGATGGGTGGAGTTTCCTCTTTTAGGAAAACTATTTTTAAAACTTTGAATTTTTCTACTTATTTCGAAGGTTATGGCTTGTATGAAGATGCCGATTTTACTCTGCGAGTTGCCAAAATTGGGAAGTTGTATGTAAATACAGCTGCAAAATTAAACCATTATCATGCAGTTTCAGGAAGACCCAACCAATACCGATACGGCAAAATGGTGGTCAGGAACGGTTGGTATGTGTGGAGGGTAAAGAACCCAAAACCTTCATTGGAGGCGAAACTAAAATGGAATTTAATTACCATTGTATTGACAATGATACGATTTTCCAATACATTTACTACGACCAAAAAAAAGGAAGCCTTTACCGAGGCTATAGGTAGAACAGTAGGTTGGTGGAGTTTGTGGGTAAATAAACCCAAAATAAAGAATTAATATGATCAATGTAACCAAGACTTTTTTTCCGCCAATAGAAGACTATCATTTCTATCTACAAAGGATCTGGCAGAATCAATGGTTGACCAATCGTGGCGAATTAGTTTTGGAACTGGAAGTGAAATTGAAAACATTTTTGCAAACCAATTCTATTCTCATTACAAATAATGGAACTGTTCCATTACAAATTGCAATGAAGTTATTGGCAAAGGGAGGAGAAGTAATCACGACACCCTTTAGCTATGTGGCTACAACAGCTTCCATCGTTTGGGAAAATTGCACTCCTGTTTTTGTAGATATTCATCCGGAGTATTTAACTATAGATGAAACAAAAATTGAAGCAGCCATTACGTCAAAAACAACTGCTATTTTGGCAACCCACGTTTTTGGAAATCCCTGTGCTATTGAAAAAATAGAACAAATTGCCCAAAAGTATGACTTGAAAGTTATTTATGATGCGGCACATTGTTTTGGCGTGAATTACAAAGGCAAATCTATCTTTGAATATGGAGATGTGAGTACCTGTAGTTTTCACGCCACCAAACTTTTTCATACTGGAGAAGGTGGAGCTCTTTTTTGCAATGATAAATTACTGATGAATCAATTTTTCTATAGTCATAATTTTGGACACAACGGGCCATTGGCTTTTCACGGTCTGGGCATTAATGGAAAAATATCCGAACTGCAGGCCGCAATGGGCTTGGCGATTTTGCCGTATATGTCACACATTGTGGAAGAAAGAAAAAAAGTAGTGGAATACTATGATGTCCATTTGAATTGGAAGAATTTGAATAAAATAAAATTGAGGGAAACTATCGAGTGGAATTACAGTTATTATCCCCTAATTTTGGAAAACGAAGCCCAATTATTAAAAGTTCAAAAAGAATTGAATGACAATGCCATTTTTCCGAGAAGGTATTTTTATCCGTCCTTGAATATGATTGATTATGTAAAAGGACAAAAGATGCCCATTTCTGAAAGTATTGCATCCCGGATTTTGTGCCTGCCTTTGTATGTGGGGTTGCCAGAAAAGGATTTGGAAACAATTTGCAAAATAATAAATCAAATGCCATGTTAATAGTAGGTGCCAAAGGTTTTGCCAAAGAAGTTTTGCAGGTTTTTCTGGATAGCGATTTCGCTGGGAAAATAGCTTTTTATGATGATGTCAATGATGCTGTTTCAGGATTACTATTCAAACTATTTCCAATTTTAAAGAATGAAGAGGAGGTTATCGAATATTTTAAAACAAATGGAAATGAATTTACCATTGGTATAGGTTCTCCAACTTTAAGATGCAAATTGTATAAAAAATTCGTCAATTTAGGAGGGAATTTTGCTTCATCCATAAGTCCATCGGCTCAAATAGGACATCATGATGTCACTATTGGTACTGGTTCGAATGTACTTTCTCAAGCCATAATGTCAAATTCAAGTTCTATTGGTGTTGGTTGTATCGTGTATTATAATGTCGTTATTACCCACGATTGTGTAGTGGAGGATTTTGTAGAATTGGCTCCAAATGTCATCCTATTGGGAAGATGTAGCATTGGGAAATTCACTCAAATTGGGGCTAATGCAACGATACTTCCGGATGTTACAATTGGTAAAAATGTCATCATTGGTGCAGGTTCGGTTGTGACCAAAGACATTCCCGATAATTCGGTGGCTTTGGGAATACCAGCCAAAGTGATAAAGAATTTAGAACCATTAAACGACCTATAACAATGAAATTATCTTTTGTAATTCCGGTATTCAGAAACGAAGGTTCCATTCTTCCAACTTATGAAAAGTTGGTTGGATTGTTGGCTCCTTTGCAATTGGAACCCGAATTTATTTTTGTCAATGATGGTTCCGACGACAATTCTATCGAAGAATTATTGGAATTGCATAAAAAAGATTCCAACGTGAAAGTGATTTCGTTTTCCCGAAATTTTGGTCAAGTAGCCGCAATAATTGCCGGCCTCAAAGAAGTGGGTGGAGACGCAGTCGTAATAATGTCGGCCGATTTGCAGGAACCCATAGCGCTTATTGGTGAAATGATTGCCAAATGGAAGTCAGGAAACGAAATAGTGATTGGACACAGAATGGACAGGGAAGATGGTTTTATTGCCAACACGGCATCGACTATTTTTTACAAATTGATGCGAAAAGTTAATCCCAAAATGCCAAAAGGCGGATTTGATTTTATGCTTATCGATAAAACAGCCCTGAACGTATTGAATCAAATTGACGAAAGAAACCGTTTTTTTCAAGGTGACATTTTGTGGCTGGGCTTCAACACCGCTTTTATTCCGTATACTCGACTAAAAAGAACCATCGGTAAATCACAATGGACCTTGGCAAAAAAGTTGAAATACTTTATCGATGGGTTGCTCAATACATCCTACGTTCCCATTCGATTAATGTCGCTGTTGGGGATTTGCTTCTCCTTCTTCGGCTTTCTTTACGCCCTCGTTATTGCATACAACAGGTTTATTCATAATACGCCGTTCACCGGCTGGGCACCCATCATGATTCTCATACTGATTATTGGGGGATTGATTATGTTGATGCTCGGAATCATTGGCGAATATGTATGGAGAACCTATGATGAAACCCGAAAAAGACCGCTTTACATCATTAAAGACAAATTTATAAAAGAGAATGAAGCGAATAATTGATTTTGTCGTGAAACATCCTGTCGCCTTTACGGCAGTAGTTTGTTTTGTGTTTTATTTTTTGCCTTTCAAACCCAAACCTTTTGGCGATGGCGAATACTATGAAGGAACAATTCAATTAATACAATATGTGTTGAATGGATTTCAAGGTGAAGTTAGGGTTGATAAGGGTTTGTTTACTTTGTTTTATTATTTTATTCCTTACGCAACGGTTTTTTATTTCAAAAAACAAATGCTGTTTTATTTGAGTGGCGTTATTTTTAACAGTATTATGATTTGTGTGGGTGTGAACTATTTATTCAAATCATTTGATATGTTGCATTTCTCCGATAAATCAAAATTTTGGACATTGGTGCTTTTAAATTTATTTCCCATCCATATTTATTACGCTATGGGGATTTTGGCGGAAGCGGGTTCTTTTTATGCAGTTTGTATGTTGGTTTATTTTTGGGTAAAAATCACTAATACAAAATTAGTCAAGGCAATCGACTTCTTTTTTCTTGGTATTACGGTTGTAATGCTTATAGGTTTTAGGCCAAATTTGTTGCCCTTTGCAATACTGTTGCTGTTGTATGTTTTGGTGTTAAAAATGGAATCACGACACAAAATTATTTTTGGGATCACGATAATTTTCTTTATGTTTTGTCTAACCTTTGCAGAAAAAGCATTGAGCACAACCGATGGAGAATTTAAAAAAGAAGTTTTTAGAAAACAGTTGCTTTGGTCTCGATTTGAATTGCGCGATGAACCTTTCAACTGGTTGCCGCAACACGGGGAGAAAGACATTGCTTCTTCCGATTATCTAAATAACTTGGCAAAAAGAGCAGAATTGGATTCTATTTGCGAGGTCAATAAATTAGATAAAACAGCCTATTACATCAATTGGGTAAAGGATGATATAATCCAGAATCCTTTGCTTACAATCCGACAGTATGGTTTGAAATTCTTTCAATCACAAAGCTTTATTATTTCGCCATTGATTCGGTCTGACAAGAGTAATTATGTTAAATATGGGGTGCATATCTATATAAACAGTATCAATTATATCTTGATTATGGTTTCCCTTTGTGCTTTGTACTTACTGATTAAAACCAGAAAGAAACAATTATTTTATCCGATCCTCTTTCTTTGGGGCTGGAGTTTGGTTTATGTGTTTGTTTTTCATTCAGAGCAGCGGTACATGTTTCCCGTGCGACCCGTTTTGGTGTTTTTATTCGCTTATTATGTGGATTATTATTTTAAGAAGAAGGCTATACACAAAGAGGTAGTCAAGTATTAATTTTTTTTGCAATTCCCAAAAGAAGAACTGCCTTTTAAAAAGTATACGGATTTTGAAAGTAATCGGGATTCGCTTCGTTTGGTCAAGAAATATTCTTTTGATATTTTTTTGATAAGAAAAGGATATAGACTAATGTAACAAAACTCAAACAAAATGAAAACAAAGCACCTATTGTTAATCCTCTTTTTTGGTCTTGCAGTACTTGCAATAATCAATTATAGAACTCCTTTTTTGCGACAAGATGGCGGAGGTTGGTCTGTAGGTTATGGTTCATCTGCAATTTATCCAGAAAAAATGCAGGTAGATAAAAAAGCTGTCTATTCCATTGAAATGCTCAAAGCCCAAAATGACAGCACCGTTTTCTTGGCCGATCCCTTTTTTGTGAAAGAAAAGGACACTTTTTACTTGTTTTTTGAACATAAAAAAAATAAATCAAATGCAGATATTAGTTTGCTTACTTCTGTTGACGGCAAGAAGTACCAATACCGCGGGACGGTTTTAACGCAAAAATTTCACTTGTCATATCCCCAAGTTTTTAAATACAGGAATGCTTTTTATATGGTACCGGAGTCCAAACAGTCAAACGCGGTCTTGTTGTACAAGGCGCACAGATTCCCTTATGATTGGAGGATTTGCGATACTTTGGTGGCTGGTGTTCAACTCGTGGATCCTTCCATTTATTTGTCGGACTCGCTAAGTATTATGGTCGCAAGTGATTATGCAAAAAATATGTACGTATATGAAGCAGATTCCCTTTTTGGAAAATGGAAATTGCACAAGAAACCCATTGCTTTAATTGGAACAGAATCCAGGGCTGGAGGTCGTTTTTTTGCAGATAAAAAAGGATTGATTTTGCCGGTCCAAAATTTCACTAAAGGATATGGATATGGTGTATCACTATACCGTTTTTCATTTAAGGACGGCAGTTATACCGTAAATAGAGAAAGACCTTTTTTTTTAATGGCTAACGAATACATAAAAGAATTTAATGCCGGAATGCATCATTTGGATATCCAGCGGTTGGACGAAACTCATTATTATTACGTTTATGACGGGAATCGATTGAACAGTAATTCAAAAAGCCTTAATCTTTGGGGGCCGTTGAAATGGAATTATTTGGATTTAAAAAATTGGATGCTGATAAATTAATACTATCCCATAAGCTATGGTTTGAAGAAAAAAGGAGAAAAGAAGAAAAAAAGAACTCTACAACTTCGAGGAAGAGGTAATCAGTCTTGGTATTGCTCACAATTTTCAAGCGAAGAAGCATTCGAGGGATGAAAGGGTCCAGCTTAAATGACTTTACATTCCTTATGTGCTTAATGATAAGTGACTTTTTCAGACTTCCCTTGTTTTAAGTTAAACAAAACCCCGCCATCCAGCGAGGTTTTGATATTTTTTAGTAATCTTCATATTCTTTCAGTACTGCAATCTGCCAACTGAAAACTGACCACTGCTAACTATTCTTCTTCGCCTTGATCATCATTTCCAATTGGTCCCACAGTTCTTCGGGGATGGCTTCCAAAATATTGAATTCACCAGCACCTTTCAGCCATTCACCACCATCTATAACAATGACTTCCCCGTTGATGTATCCCGAAAAATCAGAAACCAAATAGGCCGCTAGATTAGCCAATTCCTGATAGTTTCCTACTCTTCCTAAAGGTACTTTTTTGGACATATCAAACTTCTCGGCCAAGTTGCCTGGCAATAATCTATCCCAAGCGCCTTTGGTAGGGAATGGTCCTGGAGCAATCGCATTGGTGCGAATTCCGTATTTTGCCCATTCCACGGCGAGGCTCCTCGACATAGCCAGAACACCCGCTTTTGCGGCTGCACTCGGCACTACGTATGCCGAACCAGTAAACGCATAAGTCGTTACAATATTCAACACGGTCGAGGAAGTTTGTTTCGTTTCAATCCAATGTTTCCCGAAAGCGAGGGTGCAGTTTTTGGAACCTTTCAACACAATGTCAATTACGGTGTCAAAGGCATTAGCCGACAGTCTCTCGGTGGGAGAGATAAAATTCCCTGCGGCATTGTTTAGCAAGACATCCACTTTTCCGTAGGCTTTCAAGACTTCTTGCAACATCACTTCCACTTGGTCATAATGCCTCACATCGCATTGCACTGCCAAACAGGTTCCACCCGTTTCGGTTTCCAGTTCCTTGGCCGTTTTTTGTAGTTTTTCTAAGTCGCGGGAACTAATGGCCACTTGGGCTCCCAATTCCATAAAATAGCGGGTCATAGCTTTACCCAATCCACTGCCACCGCCGGTTACCACAATTACTTTGCCTTTTAGGGCATCATCACGAAGCATTTTTGCCGAGAAATCCATAGTGTAATTTTTTATCTAGGTAAATATAAGTAAAAATAGTTTGTAGGCATACATAGTAAAAAGATAAGAATTCAAACAGTATTTTGTATTGAGGGTACTTAAAAAAGAAAAAGAGTGGTTGACATAGAAAACAAAAGCACCTCAATTGAAGTGCTTTTGTTTTTGGAGTCCTATTTTTTTATTGAGCCATTGGTTGAGATGGTTCGGAGTTGCCCATATCCCTAACGCATTTGTATTTGCCATCTATTTTTTTAAATAAACTGAAGTAGTTTCCACTTCGTAATTTTGTGCCTGTGGAGTCTGAAAATTTATATGCTCCAATTTCCACTACATGATTTCCATTTTCCGTCACGTAAACTTCTTTTGTTTCAAAGGAAATCTTGTCCCCTTTTGCAAAGTTGGCCAGTTCTTCTTTGATTGACTGATGTATGGCCTCTTTACCAACCAAAGGCATTTTTTCATTAAAATAACTTGTGGCATCGTCAGCATAATATTCCAGTGAATCGATGTTGCCCGAATTGTAAACTGCGGCAAAGTCGTCTTCAATACCTTGAATTTCAGTCTTGACTTGTTCATTGTCAATTGCTGGAACGGCTGCGGTTGGTTCTTCTTTTTTTTGATTGCAGGCTATTGATAAAGTCAAAACAAACAACAGCAATCCTCCTATTAAAAACTTGTTTTTCATAATTATGTTCAGTTTTAAGTTTGTATATTAAGATTTGTAAGGAATAAATTTAATAAAAATTATTGAATTTTAGATGTTTTATGATTTTTTTGAATGTTTGGACTTTTGAATCTTATAAGTTTTTATACCTATCAGGTTTAAAATTACTCTCCCATCAAAATCTCTAATAGGCTAATCGCAGCTTCACTAATCTTGGTTCCTGGGCCAAAAACGGCAACAGCACCAGCTTCAAACAAAAACGGGTAATCTTGCACAGGGATTACGCCTCCCACGATAACCATAATATCATTGCGTCCGTATTTTTTAAGTTCTTCGATAAGCTGTGGTACCAATGTTTTGTGTCCTGCCGCGAGTGAGGAAACCCCAAGTATATGTACGTCGTTTTCAACGGCTTGTTTGGCGGCTTCAGCAGGCGTTTGAAAAAGGGGGCCTATATCTACGTCAAATCCCAGGTCGGCATAACCAGTGGCCACTACTTTGGCACCACGATCGTGTCCGTCTTGACCCATTTTGGCAATCATAATTCTAGGGCGACGGCCTTCTTTTTGGGCAAATTCGTCAGCTAGTTGTTTGGCTTTCTCGAAGCTTCCGTCTTCTTTAATTTCTTTGCTATACACGCCGCTAAAGGATTTAATTTGTGCTTTGTATCTTCCGAAAACAGTTTCCAATGCAGCACTGATTTCACCAAGAGTAGCTCTGTTACGTGCGGCTTCAATGGCTAATTCCAGTAGGTTGCCTTCTCCGGTTTGGGCACAATGGGTTAGTTTTTCGAGTGAAAGTTGTACTTTTTGGGTATTTCGATTGGTCTTGATTTGTTTTAATTTTTCAATCTGTTGCTGGCGTACCATTAGGTTGTCAATATCCAGGATTTGCAAGGGATCTTCTTTATCCAATCGGTATTTGTTGACACCAACGATAATGTCTTGGTTGCTGTCTATTCGGGCTTGTTTTCGGGCGGCAGCTTCTTCGATTCGCAGTTTCGGGATTCCAGATTCGATGGCTTTGGTCATTCCTCCTAGTTCTTCGACTTCTTCGATGAGTTTCCAAGCTTTTTCTGTAATTTCATTAGTCAAGCTTTCCACGTAAAAACTGCCTGCCCAAGGATCGACTGTTTTGGTAATTTTGGTTTCTTCTTGCAAATAAATTTGGGTGTTTCTGGCAATTCGTGCTGAGAAATCGGTAGGCAATGCAATGGCTTCATCGAGAGCATTGGTGTGTAAAGATTGTGTTCCTCCAAAGACTGCTGCAGCGGCTTCGATGCAGGTTCGCGTCACGTTGTTGAAAGGATCTTGCAGGGTCAAGCTCCAACCCGATGTTTGACAATGGGTTCGCAATGCCAAGGATTTTTCGTCTTTAGGATTGAATTGCTTCATCAGTTTTGCCCAAATGAGTCGCCCTGCGCGCATTTTGGCAATTTCCATAAAGTGGTTCATCCCGATGCCCCAGAAAAAGGATAGGCGAGGAGCAAAGTCGTCAATTTTCATTCCGGTTGTCAATCCTGTTCGGATGTATTCCAAGCCATCGGCCAAGGTGTAAGCCAATTCGATGTCGGCTGTGGCACCGGCTTCCTGCATGTGGTAGCCCGAAATGGAAATGGAGTTGAATTTTGGCATTTTCTTGCTGGAGAATTCAAAAATATCAGCAATGATTTTCATAGATTGTGCTGGAGGATAGATATAGGTGTTTCGCACCATAAACTCTTTCAGGATGTCGTTTTGGATGGTCCCAGAGAGTTGTTCGGGTTTGATGCTCTGCTCTTCGGCTGCGACAATATAGAAAGCCATAATGGGTAAAATAGCGCCGTTCATAGTCATAGAAACCGACATCTCATCTAGTGGGATTTGATCGAAAAGCATTTTCATATCTTCGACAGAATCGATGGCAACTCCTGCTTTTCCGACATCGCCCACCACTCGTTCGTGATCGGAATCGTATCCTCGATGGGTGGGTAAATCGAAAGCTATGGATAGTCCTTTTTGTCCTGCGGCCAGATTTCGTCTGTAAAACGCATTGCTTTCTTCGGCAGTGGAAAATCCAGCATATTGCCGAATTGTCCATGGGCGGCGTACATACATAGTGGTATGCGGGCCTCGTAAATAGGGAACAAATCCGGCACCAAAATTAAGATGCTCCAAATTTTCGATGTCTTGTTCGGAGTAGGTCGATTTTAGTTCAATACCTTCGGCAGTGAGGAAGCGTTTTTCTTCTGATTTCTCACTTCCGACTTCTGGCTTTTCTAATTTTATATGTTGGAGATTTTTCCGCATTACTTTTCAATAATTTTAAATGTCCATCTGTTGTTTGAATTATTGGCATTTAATCCTTCAAGAAGACCAGCACTGATTGTTACGCCAGAACCTATCGAGAAAAGTAAAAAAGCAGCATCATTTCCTCCAGAAGCGGCAATTATCGATGATCCAACTATTACGAGTCCAGTAATTAATACCACGGTTTTGACCGTCGCCATTGTTTTGGGTTGTTTTTTTATGCTTTGTAAACTATCTATTTTTACAGATTGATTGTTTACTGAAAAGTTCAAGCTGTCCAATAATTTTAAATTCCCAACGTGTTTTTTTCCATCCAAAGTCCTTATTTTGATGCGTTGGTTTTCTTCAAAAACTTTTACTTTTCCGGTTTTGATGTTGGTGATTTCAATTGCCTTTTGTTGTGAAAATGCTGTGAATGAAGTCAAAAAGACTAATATATAGATTATGTTTTTCATCGTGTAAATTTTAATTAATTCTCTTCCTTGAGTCTTTCCTGTTCCATTTTTTCGGATAATCGTTTTTCGATTATGGGTGTAATCAAGGTTTTTCTCGGTTTTATTTTCACGAAAGGAAATAATTCCAAATCGTTTTTCATTCGATCTTTATTGTTCAGATGTTTATTGGTTCCCAGGAGGATTTCTTTTCCTGAGTCAAATAATTCTTGTTCCTTGTCGGCACTTTCCTGAATTTTTCTTTTGATGGTCCCTTCGTTAAGTTGTTTCAGGAAACCGCCATTGGCCTCGATGTCCTTGAATAAAGTCAATGCTTTTTCGGCTAATTGGTTGGTTAGGGTTTCAATGTAATAACTTCCGTCAGCGGGGTTGTTGACTTTGTCAAAATAGCTTTCATTTTTAAGAATGAGCAATTGATTTCTAGCCATTCTGTCGCCAAATTCGTTGTCTTTGTGGTACAGAGCGTCGTAAGGTAAATTGGTAATAGCATCGGCTCCTCCCAAAATGGCACTCATACATTCAGTCGTGGTTCGCAACATATTCAAGTTGTAATCGTAAATTGTTTTGTTCCGTTTGGTGGGTGAAACCAGCAAATGACAATCGAGATTGTGATTGTATTCTTTGGCAATTAAATTGAAAAGCAATCGCAAAGCACGTAGTTTGGCAATTTCGAAAAAGTAATTCGTACCTACCGAAATTTCGAAAACGATGGTTTGGTTTAGTGTTTTATTCCGATAGCTATCGGAACGGTTGAAATATTCGTTGGCATGCGCCAAACTATAAGCAATTTGCTGCACCATATTGGCACCGGCATTTTGGTATAAACTGCCATTAATGCTAATCAGGGAAATGTTTGTTGTTGCTGTCGAAAGTAAATTTAGGGTTTCGAAATTGTTTTTTTCTGTGGTCACAAACCAGTTGCCGTCTTTGGCCAATTGACCTATCGGGTCGAGGTTGCAAAATATTTTTGCATTTGTATTTTTTGCAAATGCGTCTATTTTTTTGACGAAATCAATGGAAAGAAAAGTCAAATTGAAGTATATCACTGTTTTCTGTAACGGAAGGTTTTCGAGTAGTTTTGCGATATCGATAGTTTCGTCCTTGATGGTAAAACGAATGCTTTCGGCACCGCGACGAATGCAGTCTAGGGCTCGAACATTTGATTTTGAGATGTCTTGAACAAAGATATTTTGGCAAATTTTGAATTCGCTTGCCTTGGTTTGAACTGCAGCAATCCCCTTGAATTCGTCCCTGTGGTAAAATGGTTTTACCTGTATATCTTCGGGAGAATTCCAGACCAAGGTTTGGTTATAATCGGCACCATCTAGTTCGAACTGGATTTTTTGTTTCCATTGTTTGGAAGAAACGGGGTCGAAATCGTCGAATAGATTTTTCATTTACTGGGTTCGGTTTATTGCTTCGAGTTCACTTCGCAATCTTTAATAATAATCTGCATTTGATTTATCCCGTGGGGATTTCATATTGGTAGAAAAGATTCAATTCATTTGTTTTGTCCCGTAAGGGACTAAATATTTATCTAAATAGGTGTAGTCCCTAACGGGACAAATGTCTAGAATGCTTGTTGTTACTACCGATATGAAATCCCCACGGGATAAAATAATAATAGATTTCTATTTTTTAATGTCTTTTTCGATAGTATCGCCTTCAAACTCTATGATGTAGATGTCTTCGCTGTCTTTTTTCATATAGTATTTTTCTCGGGCGTATTTCTCTATTTGTTGTGGATTTTTGAGATTTTTGATATTCTCTTGGTCTTTCCTGATTTCTTCTTGATAGTATTTTTTGTTGTCTTCGAGTTCGTTTATTTGATTATCCAGCAGGCGATGGTCGAAATAGGAATAGTTGTCCAAGAATATCATCCAAGTGGAGAAAAATAACAAAACCCAAACGTATTTGTTGCTTAAAAATTTGAACCAAGGTTTGTTTTTGTACGAGTTTGTCATTTGTAATACTTTGTTTTTAGCCCCGGTAGTAGCGGCATACTCTTGTGGCGGTGTTCGCCACAAGAGATATAGCGGATAACAGGAATAGCTCCTGATTGCCACGTTCCTCGCAATGACAGAGCTGAAATTGTTTTAATGTGCAATAAAATTACAAAAAAATTATAGAATTCGTTGGTTTATTACGGCACGAACTACGTCTATGGCCACGGTGTTGTATTTGTCGTTAGGGATGATGATATCGGCATAGGCTTTTGTGGACTCGATAAATTGCTGATGCATTGGTTTCAGGGTGGTTTGGTAGCGGTTCAAAACTTCTTCCATATCACGGCCCCGTTCGGAAATGTCGCGTTTTAATCTTCGAATTAATCGTTCGTCCGAGTCGGCGTGAACGAAAATTTTGATGTCGAACAAGTCCCGAAGTTCGGGATTGGAAAGGATCAAAATTCCTTCGACAATCATTACTTTCCTAGGATGTGTCACGATGGTGTCGTCGGTTCTGTTGTGTGTGGCAAAAGAATACACGGGCTGGTGAATGGTGTTTCCGGCTTTGAGTTCCTTGAGGTGTGCTACCAATAAATCGAAATCGATGGCTCTGGGATGGTCAAAATTGGTTTTTGCCCGTTCTTCATAACTGTCGTTTGTAGATTCTTTGTAATACGAATCTTGGGCAATAATTCCCACTTCGGTATGGGGTAACTCATTCATTATTTGATGAACCACAGTTGTTTTTCCCGATCCTGTTCCGCCTGCAATCCCTATAATTAGCATAAAATAGTCGTGTTACGTTTTTGTTGGAACAAAAATAAGGATTTATTGATTTAGATTGATGAATTATTCTTCATATCCTTAATCAAATTTGTCGTGAAATACAAAATGGCGATACCTCCCAAACCGATGCAAAGCCACATAAACCAAGATTGTTGCCAGAAGGATTTATCTTGATTATTTCTTTTTGGGGAAGTGTCGTGTTTGATGTCATACATTTTGACTTCGGGCAAGTTGTTGTTCATACTGTCCTTGAAGTTTTCCAAATCATATTCAGGACTATACAGTTTTTGATTTCCAGTTGTGACGGTGTACTTTTCATTGGCTTTCAAATCGGTGATTACAGCCACTTGATTTTGGAAAAAATGGATTTTAGCTATTGTCAAAGGTTGATTGTCTTTGTTTTCGATTTCGATGAAGCATTCTTTTTCGAATAGTTGCGGAATGGAAAAAGTATTCTTTTGGTTTGAACTCATTTCAAAAGCAAAAATCATCTCTGGAAACGGTGCCGATTTTTGATTCATTTGCCTTTTTTTATTGACAAAAATTTGAGCATTTCGTTGAAATAAATTAGGACTTGTTATTGTAAAATCAATCTGGTTTACGATTTGTGGGCGGTTGAAATTAATGTAAAATCGGGTGTTTTTTGGAGATGAAAATTGTGCAATTCGAATGCTTTTGGGAAAGATTTCCTCCATCTTTGGATTGCTAGTTTTGTTGGTAAAAAATCCGATTTTCAAGACATTTATGGGCAATGTTTTCTTGTCGTTAAATTCTATTTTTAAATAACGATAGGAGGTAAGTGGTAGAGATATTGTTTTGTAAACACTTGTTGCTTCGCTATTTTCAAGTCCGTTTAGCAACGAATTGTTGACTAATCCAAACCATTCTTTTTGGTTGTTGCTGCCACTAATGCTGTAGGATTTAGTGACGTCGGAATTGGTTATGGACAGCACGATTTCGTCAATGGAAGCTTTTGGGTTTTCAAAAACGATAGTCGTCTTGCTTTTTGGAATCGCAATTTTCGAAAGTATTTTGAATTCCGAAAAACTACTGTAATTTATTTGATTATTTCCCTGAAAGATATAGTATGGAACTTCTATTCCTTTGGCGTCCAATATCCTGAAATCGCCCAATTCTTCTTTGGATAAGGAGCGGATTTCTGCTGGCAAAATTATTTTATGCAAGCCACTTTCTTTGACGGTTTCGATTTTTGCCGTCGTTTTGTGTTGTGCCAATAAACTGTTTACGGCAAATAATACTACTAGAAATTTATTCAGTTTCATTGGTTTCATTGGGTTTGTTGTCGTCTTGTACCAAGACTTTTAGTTTTTGGTAGACAAATGAAATAATCAGGATTAGAATTCCCAACAAGATAAAAGCTATGATTTTTCCAGTTTCGGAAGCATTGCTGATGTCAAACAAAAATAATTTCAAGATGGTAATTCCCAATAAAGATAAGGCTATTATTCGCAGGTTTTTGATGCGTTTCCGGATTCCGATAATCAGGAAAACAAAGGCAAGTATTCCCCAAAGAATTGGATATAGTGTTTTTATGATTTGGGTTCTGGTGTCTTGAATCAAGCTGGAAGCAAGTTGTTCGCTGATAAAAGCTGGTTCACTAATTTTGTAAAGATTACTCGATTGAATGTCTTGTATTGTAACTGGCGAATTTGAAATGACCAATCCGTGGAGCATCAATTCGGTGCTGGCTAAATAAATGATGAAAAAGGCAGCAATCCAAATCACAATTTTCTTTTGGAATAGTTCGAAAACCGGATTTTCTTTGTTGATTTGGTATAATCGATAGCCAAAGAACATAGTTATGAAAAGTGAAATATAATGCAAATAGAATCCAATTCGTTGATAAATCCCAGTGCTAATGTATTGTTCGTGTTCATAAAACGCATATTTCGAGAAGCAAAAAGCAAAGAGTACAATATTGATGACGGCTATAATGGAAGCCAATTGGTAACGGACAGTGTTTTTGATTTTGCACAACCTATAAAACAGCAAAGCACTAAAGATTAAATGAAATAAAATAGGCAATGTAATGGCAGAATTGGCTCCGATAATATGAGAATTGGCTTGGAAACCGATCTCGAACAATCCGACAAAATAACCGATTATTATTCCAATAATACCTAGAGAATTTCTGTATTTTTTTGGATTGAAAACAAACCCAAATTGTTCTAGCTCTTCGTCCTCTTTTTTCAATACATAGCAAACTGCAAATAATGAAACCACAGCAAATATACCCGTTAGACAGATCTTGTTGAATACTATGGTAAAAGTAGAGGTGGATGTATATATTTGGCTCCAATCCATCAGTAAACTTCCAATCATCAAGAAGTGGACGATCACCGAGGCCAATCGATAATAAGTTACTTTTGATTTTTGCCCCAGCCACATCAGCATCACGGCTTCTGCCGCCCAAAACAGGGTAATGAAATTCCCTTCAAATTGTATTGGGATGGCCAATGTGATAAAGGTAAGGGTCAAGCCAATTAATAAATAAACGGCAGTTTTGTCCAGACCAAATTTTTTGTACAAAAACCAAGCGTAACCAAAGTTTAGCAAACCTAAAGCGGCCGTGAATAACCCTTTGAGTTCGGGATGATATTGCTCTAAAACAAGCATTCCTGCTCCATAAAAAAGGAAGGTGTTGCTGGCCAAAATACTTAATTCTATTGGAGAAAAAAGTCCTTTGGTCCTTACATTATTGATGATGTTGATGCCAATAAAAACAAGGTAAAACGCAAATCCGAAAACTAGTGCACCAAGATAATGTGGCGTTTTTTCATAGAGATCTTTAAACAACCAAGCTCCAAATAAAATCACGGTAAAAACGTAGGAAAGTATATTGATGATTTCCCATTTTTTATGGTAAGCCAACGCCAAAATGCCAATGTTTAAAATGAGGATATAAGTTAACAAAACCACATAATTTCCTTGACCCGTGCTGACCATAAACGGAACTGCAAATCCGCCAATTAAAGACAGGACTGCAAGTTCTTTTCGGTTGTAGGAAAGTGAAATCAGGCAACTAAAAATGGTAATGAGCACCATAATGATGAAAGCCGTCGTTTGTCCGAACAAATGGTAACTGTGGAACGCAATGCCAATCGTGAAATAGAAAACTGAAATGGCACCAGCCACGAAAACAGAACTGAATGCGGCATATTTTTGGCGTAATTTATGGGCAATTCCCATTATCAAAGTGCCAGATAGCATACCAATTCCCACACGGGCAGGTTCATTAATCCAATCTTTATCTATGGCATATTTTACAAAATAACTGATTCCCAGAACTAGGATTAAAATTCCAATTTTGTTGATTAGGTTTTCGCCAATAAATTTTTCTAAATCGGGATTGTTATCACTGAAATTTTCCCAAAAAGTCTTGCTTGGTTCTTCGCGGATGTAAACTTTTGGTTCCGTTATTTCTTGTTTGTGTTTTGGAGTTGTGGCATTGTCCATCGAAAAGATAATTTTTTCGGTTTTATTCTCCTCAATTTCTTTTTCGATAGGAACGAAAATCAATGGTTCCGCTTTTTCTATAATCACCGGTGGTTTTAATTCTTCGGTAGCAATTTTTGGTTTTGCTACTTCTGGAACAACTATTGGTCTTTCGGGAAGTTTTTCAGTTACTTTTAATAGGTCTATTTTTTTATTCAGGTCTTTAAATTCCTCGTCAATTTTGTCTTCAATTCTGTCGAATTTTGAATCAATATTGTTTTTTATGTAAATTAAAAAGGCAAAAAGTAACACCAACAAGAAAACTTCCATAGTCTTTATTTTAGAAAATTAGGTTTAGTAAATGTAATGATATTTAGAATTTAATGGTACTATTTTTCTGATTATGGAATTATATGAAAAGAGAGTAGTCGTCCAATTCAATTGTTTTATAATATTCGAAACTATTTTTCCTCGATTTCAAGCTATTGATACGTTCAAAATAAAATTATTTCTTATTTGAGAAATAGTTTTGCATAAGCCGAAAATAGTTATATATTTGCAGCCGCTTTCGGGGTGTAGCGTAGCTCGGTTATCGCGCCTGCTTTGGGAGCAGGAGGCCGCAGGTTCGAATCCTGCCACCCCGACAACTTAGTTGTCAATTCATATCAAAAGGCTGTAAATCGTAAGATTTACAGCCTTTTTTATTTTTTGTAATTTAAACTAATTTAGATCAATGGATCAATCCCAAAACTTGCCAAGTTCAAATGGGAATGACCGAACTAAAAACTGGAAATGTCTGGAATACTATGCCCGCTCATACTCATAATAACGAATTGTTAGAATTGAAAACTATGTAACTTCAAAAGCATATTTAAGCAATCGCTTTAAAAACTGTAAAAGTAGTTGATAATCAAGTAGCTAATTATGCCGGTTTTGGTTGGTAAAAAGAAGGAACATTTGCCACCAAAGAAGCTTGGAAATCTTATTTGAGTCTATTTGCCCAAAAAAACAAGCAATCCACTTATCGTCACTTTAAATAAATAATTTTGGCATATCTGCTAAAAAATAAAGTAAGAACAAAAAAACTCACTTTTTCTATAACGATTTCGCATAGCGTATGAAATAAATGAAATTATATCATTTTAAAGGTTTTAAGGGGAATTATAGGACTTTTTTACACCTAATTCTGGACTTTTAAATCAACTAACATATTTAAATTTACCAATAAGAAATTACATAAACTAAAAGACAATTTAATACAAACCTTATTAGTGATGATTATTATTGCTTTAAGTTTATTTATGATTTACAATAACTAATTACTAACCCAAAAACCAAAAATGAATGTTAACAAACCAAAAAATTAAAGTAGCAAAATGGTATCTAATAGGACTCTTTATCCTAGCAGGTACAATTGCGAATGCACAACAAAGAAAGATTACAGGAAAAATCACGTCAAGTACTGATTCAATGGGTCTTCCTGCGGCAAATGTTCTAGTAAAAGGAACTACATCTGGATCGTCTTCGGACATTGATGGATCCTACTCTATTCTAGTATCAGACAATAAAACTATTCTAGTATTTAATTATGTAGGCTACACAACAAAAGAAATTACTGTAGGTGACAGCAATGTAATCAATGTAGTTTTATCACCAGGTGTTGGCTCTCTGGAGGAAGTAGTAGTAGTGGGCTACGGAACCCGAAAGAAAAGCGATATGACTGGATCAGTTTCTAGAGTAAAAGCGACAGAATTATCCGCCTATCCTGTATTAAGTTCAGAACAAGCCTTACAAGGACGTGCTGCAGGTGTTAATGTGCAATCCAACAATGGTGGAGAACCGGGTGCTCCTGTTAAAATTAGAATTCGTGGCGGTAATTCAATCAACGCCAGTGGAGATGCTTTAATTGTAGTCGATGGATTTGTAGGCGCATCAATGCCGGCACCTGAGGATGTGGCTTCGATGGATATTTTGAAAGATGCTTCTGCAACTGCCATATATGGTTCAAGAGGTTCGAATGGGGTTATCTTGGTTACATCAAAAAAAGGAAAATCAGGAAAAACAACTGTTGAGTTCAGCAATTCTACTTCAACACAACAAGTAAATAATGAATTGAATATGTTGAATTCAGACCAATTTTATGACTATTACAAAAACATTTTACCCACCTACAAAAGAGGAACTGCAAACACTGACTGGCAAAACGAAATTTATCGTCCAGGTTTTTTGTCCAATACTCAACTGTCTTTTTCAGGAGGTACAGACGCTATTAAATACTACGTTTCAGGGAATTATTTTAATCAACAAGGTGTTGTAATTAATTCTGGATTAGAACGATATACAATACTTAGTAATTTAGATGCAAATATTACCAGCAAATTAAAAGTTGGATTAAATTTTTTCAAAAGTCATATTGAAAATAATGGAATTATAAGTCAAACCAATACAGGCGGATCTGGAGCAGCTGGAGTAGTTTCGTCTGCGTATCGTTTTGTTCCTGATTTAGGCATATATAATGCACAGGGTGTTTATACTAGAAATACGGTGGGAGACGTAATTGACAATCCTTATGCAACAGCAATGGAAAATATAAATGATAGAATTAATGATGCCAACAGAATAAATTTTTATGCCGCTTACGAAATTGTAAAAGGATTAGAATTTAAAACGACTTTTGGTTTAAGTTCTGAAAAGAATCAATTCGGAAAGTACCAGCCATCAACTGTATTTGCTGCCGAAGCTCAAAAAGGGATAGCTTCTATTTTTAATTCTTCTGAAACTAGTATTATATCCGAAAATTATTTGACCTACAAGACTGACCTTTGGATTGGAAAATTTACGGCTTTAGGAGGTTACTCTTATCAGAAAAACGAATTTGAGAGCTCTACTGCAGCAGCTTCTGGATTTGTTACCGATTCGTTTTCTTATCACAATTTAGGTGGAGGATCACTTCCTATCAAGCCTCAATCTAATGCCACAACATCGGAGTTAGCGTCTCTTTTCGGAAGAATTAATTACGATATCAAAGACAAATATTTGTTCACTTTTACTGGTCGTCGTGATGGATCATCCTCTTTTAGTAAAAACTATAAATATGGTTTTTTCCCTTCTGGAGCTATTGGATGGAATGTAAGTAAAGAATCTTTCTTAGAAAACAGCGAAACGATATCTAATTTAAAATTAAGAGCCAGTTATGGTCTTACCGGTAATCCGAGTATCAGCCCGTATGAAACATTGGCAAAATATTCTGATATTTATGCCAGTAGTGGCGATGTAAGTGTTAATGCGGTTGTGCCAACCAATTTTGCAAATGATAATCTAAAATGGGAAACCACCTACCAATGGAATTTTGGTTTGGATCTTGGTTTATTTGCAGAAAGAGTCAATTTGTCGGTTGATTATTATATGTCAGAAACCAAAGATTTGCTATTCAGTAAACCATTGCCATCGTATATCGGAATTGCAAATCCAGTTCAAACCCAAAATATTGGTGAACTTGAAAACAAAGGGCTTGAATTTTCATTAAACACAAAAAATATAATTACGGATTCATTCTCTTGGACAACCGATTTTAATATTGCATTTAATAAAAACAAAATTCTAAAATTACCAGATAATAATGCCGATGTTAGATACGGTACCGCTCCAGGAAGTTTCAATCAGCCTGATTCACAAGTATTAAGGGTTGGCAAACCAGTAGGGTCTTTTTATGGCTATATCTATGATGGCGTAATACAAACTACTAGAACAAATTTAACCTCGTTTACTGGATTTGAAATTGCACCCGGAGGTGAGAATTTTAGAGATGTTAATGGTGACAATATTTTAAATTCGAGCGACAAAACCATTATTGGGGATCCTAACCCAGATTACATTTTAGGATTCAATAATGATTTCAAATACAAGAATTTTGATTTAAACATTTTCTTTCAAGGTTCTGTAGGTGGTGAAATACTAAATTATACCTTATTGGAATTAGGTTCTGGAACTGCAAATGCAACTACTGAAGCTTTAAATGCCTGGACAGCGACAAATACAGACACTGATGTTCCTTCGGCTAAAGTAAGAACTAAATTTATCTCTTCCAGATTTGTTTATGATGCCAGTTATATCCGTTTAAAAAACATTTCTATTGGATATAATGTACCTAAAGATTTTGTAAGCAGATTAGGTTTAAGTAGAGCTAGATTTTATGTAAGTGCTCAAAATTTATGGACACTTACCGAATATCCTGGAGCAGATCCCGAGGTGAATTATCTAAATAACAGTAACCAAAACAGCAATCGAAATCTGGGTCTAGATTATGGAAGTTATCCTAATGTTGAATCCATAACTTTAGGATTTAATTTAACATTTTAATTTAAAATATACGTAATATGAAAAAATATATAATCTTGCTACTCTTGGGTGTTTTTACTGTAGGCTGCACTGACCTTGAAGAAAAACCAGTTGGTTTAATTGACCCAGCCACTTATTATAATAACACTAGTGAACTTCAAGCTGCCGTCAATGGAAGCTATGGTTTAATGTCTGCCGAAAAATATTGGGGACGCGCTCTCACTCTCACCGTAATGCTTAGAAGTGATATGTGTGACATAGGTAATACAGCAACTAATGTGGAAAGAAGAGAAGTCAATAATTTCTCCGTGAATGACAATAATGCTTTGATCACTCCTCTTTGGCAACAATCTTATTCTATTATTGGTGCTGCCAATCAAGCCATTGATGGATCCAAAAAAATCGTGGGCGATCAAGCTAAAATTAATGCGATTGTTGCGGAAGCTTATTTTTACAGAGCTTTTGCTTATTACAACTTAGTTCGACTTTTTGGTGCTATTCCATACATTGATTTTGCAGTTAAAGACATCTCAAGTGTATCTACAATTAGTAAAACAGCTGAAGCAGATGTGTACAAAAAAATCATTGCCGATCTTGAATTTGCTAAATTATGGCTGCCAAATAAACCTGCAATAAAAGCAAAACCTTCCAAAGGGACTGCGGCAGCTTACTTGTCTTCGTTATATTTAACTTTAGGCAACTATCAAAAAGCTTATGATGAATCAAAATATGTAATTACAAATGAGGCTCTTTTTGGTTTAGGGCTTGAAACTGATTTTCAAGATTTATTTAATTCTGCCAAAGCACTTTCGCTAAAAGAGCCACTTTTCACTATTGATTATACCAATATTGAACTTGGAGATCAAGGAAGAGATTTTCAAGGTTTCCTTACCGGCATTGATCTTGACAAAACGTATGCTTGGGGTGGTGGATTTTCTGTGGCGGTTCCATCATTAAAAGTGTATAATAGTTGGGATCAAAGAGATTATAGAAGAGCTGTAAGTTTTGATACCGTGATGAGAATAACAGCAACATCTGCTCCAATTCCTTATACTGCTTTCACATCGGCAATTGCTCCAAAGAGACCACATATAGCAAAATACCAACGATTTGCTGGTCCTGCAGGTTTAAATGGTAGAACTTCTAGTAATAATTATGCCACAATGCGTTATGCCGAGGTTTTGCTTACTGCAGCTGAGGCGCTTAATGAAATTACCCCTGGAACTACAGAAGCGAATGGATACCTAAATAGAATTCTAGCAAGAGCCAGAAATAAAGCGGGAAAAATTGTTAGTTTTCCGCCAAATGTAACTCTAGGCTTATCGCAATCTGATTTTAGAAAAGCCGTTTTAGAACAAAGAAGATTGGAATTAGCATTCGAATTTGTACGATGGTTTGATATAAAAAGGTTGAAAATCGGCATCGAAGTTTTTGGCGCAACAGGCTATGAACCACAGCCAAAATTTGATCCAGCCAAGCACTATTATTTTCCTTTCCCAGGAATTGAAATTACAAGAAATCCCAACTTGGCACCAAATAATCCGTTTTAAAAAAATTAGTTAGTTAGTTAGTTGAAAATTGGGTTTGCACTTTAAGTATGTGTAAACCCAATTTTATTTTAATACGAGATCAAAGCAAGACAATAATATTGGTAGAAATTGCTGTATACCTGCAACAGCGACTACTGTTGCGAGTAAAACAATGGGTGCTGCTACCCCGACCAAAGAAATCCTTTCTGTCTCAACAGAAGGGTTTTTTTTATTATAGCATAACAAAAAATGATTATTCGATTTCCATAATCCAGCATTTATACCTTATTTTTGTGCTGTTTAAAAAATAAATAATACACTATGTCTGATACAATCGAAAAAATAAAATGTCTTATTATAGGTTCTGGTCCTGCGGGTTATACGGCTGCCATTTATGCCGCTAGAGCCAGTATGAATCCTGTTTTATACCAAGGAATGCAACCCGGAGGGCAACTGACGACAACTAACGAAGTGGAAAATTTCCCGGGTTATGTTGATGGAGTTACCGGACCGGAAATGATGGTGCAATTACAAGCTCAAGCGGAACGTTTTGGGGCTGATATTCGCGATGGTTGGGCAACCAAAGTTGATTTTAGCGGTGACGTTCATAAAGTTTGGATTAACGATACTATCGAATTGCATTGTGAAACCGTAATCATTTCTACAGGTGCTTCGGCCAAGTATTTAGGATTGGAGTCTGAACAGCATTATCTTAAAATGGGTGGTGGCGTTTCGGCTTGTGCCGTTTGCGACGGATTTTTCTATAGAAACCAAGAAGTAGTTATTGTTGGTGCAGGAGATTCTGCTTGCGAGGAAGCACATTATTTGTCTAAAATGTGTTCGAAAGTAACGATGTTGGTACGTAGCGAGAAATTCAGGGCTTCAAAAATTATGGAAGCTCGTGTTCGTAAAACTGAAAATATTTCTATTTTGATGAATCACGATACGGTGGAAATTTTAGGCGATGGTCAAGTGGTTACTGGCGTGAAAGCTAAAAACAAAACAACAGGCGACGTTTTTGATATTCCTGCCACTGGTTTTTTTGCAGCCATTGGTCATAAACCGAACACCGATATTTTTAAAGATTATTTAACTCTTGACGAAACAGGTTATATTGTTAATATTCCTGGAACTTCAAAAACAAATGTTAATGGTGTTTTTGTGGCTGGAGATGCTGCCGACCACGTCTATCGTCAGGCAATTACTGCCGCTGGGACAGGTTGTATGGCTGCCTTGGATGCCGAAAGATATTTGGCTGCTTTAGAGGCTTAATAGTTCTAAATATAAAGTAAAAAAAAGTCTCAATTTAACGATTGAGACTTTTTTTTTGGTGTTATTTCGTTGGTTTCTTGATCAAAGAAGCATTATCCATAAATCTTTTTGTGTCAATTTTTTGTTCTCCATAGAGGTAAATAGTTGCATTCCCTGAAGCATCAAGATTGAAAAGGGTATTGACATTGATATCGCAAGTAGAATAATTTTCAGCCAGCAAATTGGCATTTTTTATAACAAGCTTGTTTGCGTTGAATACGGCATTGTTGTCCAGTCGAATATTAGCATTGGTTACATCGCCTTCAAGCGTTGCTTTTGTTTTTTGATATAGGTCACACTTTAATTCGAGTGAAGAAATCAAGGCTTTCAATGTGGAATTTTTACTCAATTCGATTATGGCTTTTTCAGAATTCAAATTAAGTTCCGTTTTGGAATTGTCGTCTGCCTGCAAGCTAAAATTCTTGGAGTTGACGTTCAAGAAAAGTTTGGCATCATCGTGGGTTTTAAATGTAATATCGTCCAATTGGATTTCTTGTATGGCATTGATGACGGCTTCATTATTGGTGGTAGCCATCTTTAATTCCTTGGTGTAAGTTACTCTTACGATAAGTTTTTTGTAATTCGTGGCTTCTTTTGTGGTGTTAATTCGAAGCGTGTTGGCGGTTAAATCTATCTTGATAATGTCGTGAAGATTGTCGTCGGCTTCGATTTTTAATTCCGTTTTTTCTCCTCTATCCAAATAGACTTCGATATTGTCGCTCACTTCAAGTGAATTAAAATTACCAATTTCCTTTTGCTTTATAGTTACAGTTTTCGAACCTTTTATTTTTTCGCTTTTTTGTGCCAAAGCAAAAGTCGAAACTAAAAGTAGTAGAAGAACCGCTGTGTAATTTTTCATTTTAATTAGAATTAAGTGTTTTACAAATATAAAAAAACCATCCACTTTTGATGAATGATTTTTCTTGTTTTTTGTAATAGGTATTCTTATTCTTCGCTGATGCTTCCTCCTGAACTTTCTTCTTTAGAAAGATTTTTCGGGTTTTTATGATAAGTGATAGAGCTTCCGCTTGATGCTTTTGCCTCTAGTTTTACAATTGGATAAATTGAGCTGCTACTTCCGCTTTCAGATTTGGCAATGATTTCATTTGTCATTAAATTTTTGGCATCAATTGTACTTCCACTTGAAGACGAAGTTTCCAGTTTTAATGCTTTTCCGCTCGCTTCAATGCTGCTTCCGCTTTCACTTTCTATTTTGATGGCATCGGCTTCCACCTCAATATTAATTTCACTACCACTATTGGCTTTCACATCAATATTTTCGGTTATCAATGCTCCAGAACTTGTAATTTCGGAACCACTATCGGTTTTCAAACCATTGATTACGGGCATTTTTACATTGACAACTGGCGTTTCGGTTGCGTTGTAGCTTTCGTCGGATTCAATTTTCAAAACACCATTTTCTATTTTGGTAATGATGTGTTCTTGCAAATTGTCGTCAGCTTCCACCGTTATGGATTTGTTATTGTCTTGAGTTACAATTACCTTGATTCCGTTGCTTACCTCAATTCTTTTGAAGTCTTGATTTGCAGCTCTGGTTTTTGTTGTAATGTTGCCACTGCCTTTTATGCCGTCACCAAAATGTAAGTTTGAATGTACACAAGAAGAAAACAATAATGCCATTATGGCTGCGATAATGAATTTTGTTATTAATGTAATCAGCTTTATCATAGCTATTTAGTTTTTATTATAACTCCGTCTTTGTCTACTGATAATCCTTTTTTACTGCTTGTTTTATTGGTAGTAGTCGTTACCACCTCGCCATTTACAGTTACTGTTGTTGTAACTACACTGTCCTTGTCTTCTAAATTCTCTTCTTCATTGTAATTGTTTTCGTCATTTGGACAATTTTGACATTTTATTTTATCGCTATCCACTTTGTAAACCGCATCAGTGTTTTCAGGATACCATAAAAAATATTCTCCATCGGTACGATCATAATTTTTCATTGATTCGTCCATTTTGAATAAAGTTCCTTTTGGCAAAAACAAGGTGATTTCTATTTCTTGATTGCGAAATTTCTCTTTTAATTCTGTTAGCAAATAATTATCCAAAATTAGTTGATTTCCAGCAATTTTGTATCCATATTTTATTTTTTCTGCTCTTTTTTTCGCCTCGAACAATGTAGTACCTTTAGCTTCTTTTTCAATTTGGATATAACCTAATTTATCTTCTGCTTGGGCTATTTTAAAACTTACATTGTTGGAATAAATCACGTTATTTCCAATAGAATCCAAAGTGATTTTAAAATCATTATGATCGTAAACATTTTTAGCAAAATAGGCATTGTACTTGATTTTGATTAAGATCGTATCTGTTGGATTCAAGTTGAAGTTCTCTTTTTGAACCACTCTTCCGTCTACTGAGAAGGCTGTAGCTTGTTTTATTCCAACGGCTATTGCCAATGCAACTGATATTAACCAAATGGCCAACAAGGTGTATTTGGCTATATTTCCAATTGATTTCAGATTGGGCGACAATAATTTGAATCCCAATAAAGTCAAGAAAAAGAACGGAATTCCAACTGCAAAAAACATAATTAAACCAAAAGACCAAGTAGGATAATCAGTTAAGTTTCCTGTTTCTACAAAAGTTGTCCAAGGAAAATCGATAAATACATTGGTTCCCAAGGTAAAGATGCCTACCAACAAGAAAAACAATATGGTCAGTCCCGTGATAATCAAAATCACGCCCAGAATTTTAGAAAATACTCTCAAAAGGGCTATTATGAAATTTCCGAAAGAATTTCCGGCTTTTTCAGCACCCGTTTTTATGCGGTTACCCATTTCGTCATAATTAGCATTTTTGATTTTGTCGGAAACATTTTCAAATTCTTCCCTAACTTTTTTTTCAATATTCGAAATAGTTACCGGTTCTCCTGTCATTTCCAGTTTTTCGGCTGTTGTTTTGGCTTCCGGCATTACAATCCAAAGGATGATATAAGCCAAGAAACCAGTTCCCCATGCAAAAATCAGTATTAGAAGAATTACACGAAGCCAAACTTTATCTATTCCAAAATAATGGCCCAATCCAGCAAGCACACCGCCAACCATTCCGTTTTCAGTATCTCGGTACAATTTTTTGGTTGTTGTGGAGGAGGAATTTGAGAAATTTGGAGTTGATTTTCCAGCTTCTTCATCGTCAATTCTGTAATCTTCAGGTTGACCCATAACGGCAATCACTTCGTCCACATCTTTTAGGCCTACAACATGTTTGTCGGTTTTTTGCTTTTCGTTCAACAATTCCGAAACGCGCATTTCAATGTCTTTAATGATTTCGTCTTGTCCTGATGAATTGGATAAAGAACGTTTTATGGCTTCAAAATAGCGCGTTAGTTTTTGGTATGCATCTTCGTCAATGTGAAAGAACATTCCGCCCAGGTTTATATTTACAGTTTTGTTCATGACTATTATTTTTGTTTGGTGATTAGGTTTACTGCATCAGACAATTCCGTCCAGGTGCCATTTAATTCGTTTAAAAAGGTTTGTCCAATTTCGGTAAGGCCATAATATTTTCTTGGCGGTCCCGATAATGATTCTTCCCAACGATAGTTGAGTAATCCGTCGTTTTTCAATCGGGTGAGCAGCGGATAAACCGTTCCCTCCACAACCAATAATTTTGCGTTTTTCAAGGTGTCCAATATTTCTGAAGTGTATGCCTCTTTGTCTTTTAATACTGACAGGATGCAGAACTCAAGAACACCTTTGCGCATTTGGGCTTTCGTGTTTTCAATGTTCATGATTCTCTTTTTTGTTTTTTGATTTAATAAAACTGTTCATTTTTTGATTGCTTTGCCCGTTCGCCTTCGGCTCGGGTGTTGATGATTATTTAAGAAAGGGTATTGTTAGCGGATACTTGTATCTTTCTCCGTTTGATGCTTTTAGCGAAGCGTAAATAATCAGGAAGAATTCCGCAACTTTCAAACTGATGAAGGCAAAAATGGCAATTAATCCAACGATTATAATTCCGCTGATATTTTCTATGCTAAAATGATGAAACATAAAATGATGATCATTGATTATGGTGTTTAAGGGAATGGTACTGAAAATGGTAGCCAAGAAAATTGGCACGGCAATCAATCCAAGTATTAATGTGTAGAGAAACATACTCAATTGAAAATTAAGCACTTGTTTTCCGTGAAAATCAATAAAATCGGATTTGTCTTTTTTTGAGCTCCAAATCAATATTGGGAAAATGTAATTCCCAAAAGGGATGCAATATTGACTCAAAGTACTCAAATGTGCAAAGGTAGCCAAGTTTTTTTCGTTCGTTGTTTCCATAATATTAAAGTATATAGTAATTTCTTATGCAAATATATGTCTAAAAGATGGTATCTTGTATCGCATAGTACCGTATGTTAACAAAATATTAACATTTACACAATCTTTAAATTGCTATATTTCAGTGTAAAGACTCGAAAACAGGGTGATTGTGTCTGTTTCGATAAAATGGGTCTGTTGCTCTAATTGTGAAGTAGTTTTTGTTTATTTTTACACAAGCAAAACTATTACTTATGAAAATTTCGGTATCGAGTCTCAATAAATTCTTGTTTTTTAAATTGCCGTCGGCATTTATTTGTGGAATCAGAGTGAAAGAAATTGACGAAAATAAATGTGTGGCAACAGTCAAACACCAATGGATAAATCAAAATCCGTTCAATTCGATGTATTTTGCGGTACAAGCTATGGCTGCTGAACTTACAACTGGCGCTTTGGTAATGCTGGAAGTTCAAAAAAGCGGTAAAAAAATCTCGATGTTGGTTGCTAACAATAAAGGTAATTATTCAAAAAAAGCCACGGGTAAAATTATTTTTAGATGCAATGATGGAGTTTTGGTGAGTCAAGCTATTCAAAAAGCAGTGGCTACAGGTGAAGGACAAACTTTCTGGATGAAATCCATAGGAACCAATGAAAATGGAGAGCAAGTATCCGAAATGGATTTTGAATGGAGCGTTAGGCTGAAATTGTGATAATTTTTAAAGTTTTAGGCATAAAAAAAGCTTCGTTTACTGATAACGAAGCTTTTTTTAATATAAGGTTGGTGAATTAATAATTATTTAGAAGCCTAGAAGCTAACCTTAAATTTATTTTTAAAATATAATCTAGAACATATCATTCACAAATTTATATAAACTAAATCGCGATAGTCTTAAAATTATATTAAATTTTTTTTCAAATTCGGAAAAATATATTTTTGGTTTAATTAAAACGTCATAAAATTTTATTTTAGGAGGTGACAATTTGACAATTTACAAGTTTTGGCAGTACTTTTGCAATCAACAGAAAAGAATAAAAAAAGATGTTTAAGAATTTTTTTAAAAATAATACAAAGATGACGACCGAAAATACGCTAAATGACGAAATTGTTGATCAAACTCCAATTGAAAATAATGAAATTGATTCTGATGCACTAGATGCCGGGATTGAAGAACGAGTTGAGGAAATATCAAAAGAAGAGCAATTAACGCAAGACTTAGCCTCTGAAAAGGACAAGTTTTTGAGATTGTTTGCCGAGTTCGAAAATTACAAACGCAGAACCACTAAAGAACGCATCGAGTTGTTCAAAACTGCCAATCAAGATGTATTGCAGTCATTGCTTCCCGTTTTGGACGATTTTGACAGAGCATTAACAGAAATCAAAAAATCAGACGATAATATTTTAATTCAAGGTGTTGAATTGATTCAAGAAAAACTGAAAAGTACCCTTGTCTCAAAAGGATTATCTGAAGTAGAAGTGAAAGCCGGAGATGCTTTTGATGCTGATTTTGCTGAAGCAATCACGCAGATTCCTGCACCAAACATGAAAGGAAAAATCGTTGATGTTATCGAAAAAGGATACAAATTGGGAGATAAAATTATTCGTTTTCCTAAAGTAGTAATTGGCAACTAATAAAATCAAATCATATTTCCAAATCATAAAACTATTTGATTTTGGAATTTTAAAATTTGGACACGAGCGCTAGCGAACTGGCGAAGCAATTTATTTTAATTATGAAAAAAGATTTTTACGAAATACTAGGCATTACTAAAAGTGCTGATGCAGCAGCAATAAAGAAGGCCTACAGAAAAAAAGCAATCGAGTTTCATCCTGATAAAAACCCAGGAGATGCAGCGGCAGAAGAGAATTTTAAATTAGCTGCCGAAGCTTATGAAGTATTGAGTGATCCTCAGAAAAAAGCCAAATATGATCAATATGGTCATCAAGCTTTTGATGGTTCTGGAGGTTTTGGCGGAGGCGGTCATCACGGTGGTATGAATATGGACGACATCTTCAGTCAATTTGGTGACATTTTCGGAAGCGCTTTCGGCGGAGGCGGTGGTTTTGGAGGCGGAGGTGGTGTACGTCGCGTTAAAGGAAGTAACCTTCGCATCAAAGTAAAACTGACATTGGAAGAAATTGCCAATGGTGTCGAGAAAAAAGTAAAAGTAAAACGTAAAGTACAAGCTCCAGGGGTTTCTTATAAAACTTGTTCTACCTGTAACGGCCAAGGACAAGTAATGCGTGTGACCAACACTATTTTGGGACGTATGCAATCTGCATCTACCTGTCCAACTTGTGGAGGTTCAGGTCAAATTTTGGATAAAAAACCATCCGAAGCCGATTCTCAAGGAATGATTCTAGAAGACGAAACGGTAACCATAAAAATTCCTGCTGGAGTGGTTGACGGAATGCAGTTGAAAGTTTCTAATAAAGGAAACGATGCGCCAGGAAACAGCGTGCCGGGAGATTTAATCGTGGCTATCGAAGAAATCGAACACGAATTCTTGAAACGTGAAGGCGAAAATTTGCATTATGATTTATACATCAGTTTTGCCGAAGCAGTTCTTGGAATCTCAAAAGATATTGAAGCTGTAAACGGGAAAGTGAGAATCAAACTGGAAGAAGGAATCCAATCCGGAAAAATCCTTAGACTGAAAGGAAAAGGAATTCCAAGTATCAATGGTTATGGAACTGGCGATTTATTGGTTCACGTCAATGTTTGGACACCAAAAACGCTCAACAAAGACCAAAAGCAGTTTTTTGAAAAAAATATAACGGACGAGAATTTTATTCCTAATCCAGAAAAAAGTGATAAATCCTTTTTCGAGAAAGTAAAAGATATGTTCTCTTAGTTTTTAAGTATTAAATTTTTTCCCATCCTTGCACAATCAGGGATGGGATTTTTTATTTTATTTAACATCTTATTATCACGATTTAACTATTTTTACCAACCCTAGGCTTATAAGGCCAGAAGTTGAAATAAACCCAAAAATAAGTATGAGCAACTTACTTGAAGTAAAAAACGTAGTCAAGAAATACGGTGATTATGTTGCGCTTAATGAAGTTTCACTAACGATTCCCAAAGGAAGTATATACGGACTTCTCGGTCCCAATGGAGCTGGAAAAACATCCCTTATCCGGATCATCAATCAAATCACGATGCCTGACAGCGGCGAAATTATTTTTGATGGTGAAAAACTAAGTCCAAATCACGTTCAATATATTGGTTATTTGCCCGAAGAACGCGGTTTGTACAAGACGATGAAAGTGGGGGAGCAATGCTTGTATTTAGCCCAAATGAAAGGACTTTCAAAAGCTGAAGCCAAAAAACAACTGGAATATTGGTTCGAAAGATTGGAAATTCAAGGTTGGTGGAACAAGAAAATCCAGGAACTTTCCAAAGGAATGGCACAGAAAGTGCAGTTCGTGGTTTGCGTTTTGCATAAACCCAAATTGTTGATTTTTGACGAACCTTTCTCTGGTTTTGATCCTGTGAATGCCAATGTCATCAAAGACGAAATTTTGGAATTGCAAAAACAAGGTTCTACCATCATTTTTTCGACCCATCGAATGGAAAGTGTCGAGGAATTGTGCGATCATATTGCATTGCTTCACAAATCGAATAAATTAATAGAAGGAAGACTAGAAGACGTAAAACGTCAATTCCGAACTAATAATTTTGAAGTAGGAATTCTATCCGACAACATCGAAGACTTGATGTATGATATCACCCAGAAATTCAAGGTGGGACAAACCAATTTCAAATCACTCAATAATGAATTGAAACTCGAAATCCAACTCGGAAATGCTGCGCCAAACGAATTGCTCAATATTTTGGTTCAAAGAGGACAAGTAACCCATTTTGTGGAAAAAATCCCGAGTGTCACCGATATTTTCATACAAACAGTAAGCAAAAAGTGATTTTATATGATTCTTAAACTTATAACCTTTCTAAACTTATAACCATTTTTAATGAGTATTATATCACTAATAATAAAAAGAGAATTTATCGCCAAAGTGCGCAATAAATCATTTATTGTAATGACTTTTTTGAGTCCATTGCTTTTTGTGGGCATTGCTGCTTTTGTGGGTTATTTGAGTTCTATGAAAGCCGATACCAAGCGGGTTGCCATTCACGACGAAACGGGTTTGTTTGTCAACGAATTCAAAGCGTTGAACGGCAAGAATGGAGATTATGTTTATCATGATTTATCTGTGATTGATATCCAATTTTTGAAAGACAGCATCACCAACGAGAGTTACGAAGGACTGCTTTATATACCGAAAGTGGCCAACGATAAAGAGTTGGAAAGTAAAATCCAATTTATTTCCAACGAAAGTCCAAGCATATCATTTGTCGAAAATATCCAAGACATAGTTGCAAAAAAACTAACCAAGGACAACTTTCAAAAAGCCAAACTGGATACCTTGGCGATACATAATGCCCAAGCCAAAGTCAATATCAGTCTTGCCAAAGCATCGGGAGAACAAAGTGTAAAAGGACTCAACGAAATCAAGATTGCCATAGGCGGTGCATTTGGTTATCTCATTATGATGTTCATCATCATTTATGGTAATATGGTGATGCGTAGCGTTATCGAAGAAAAAACCAATCGCATTGTCGAGATTATTATTTCCTCGGTAAAACCCTTTCAATTGATGATGGGGAAAATCATTGGAACATCTTTGGCTGGATTGCTGCAATTCTTTATTTGGGCCATAATTGGAATGGGATTAATGGTGGCAGCTTCCACGTTTTTTGGCATCGATGCCAGTCCGGCAGCAAAAATTCCGCCTTCCATAGTAAAAGAAGCCCATCAAGAATTTGCAGGAATGGCGCAAATGTACATCCAGGAATTATGGGGCTTGCCTATTGCTACAATCCTTTTTAGCTTCGTGATTTATTTCATTGGAGGCTACTTTTTATACAGTTCGTTTTATGCTTCCATTGGAGCTGCCGTGGACAGCGAAACCGATTCGCAACAGTTTCTTTTGCCTATTATAATGCCGTTGATTTTGGCTGTTTATATCGGATTTTTTACAGTTATCAATGATCCACACGGAACAATTGCTACCGTATTTTCGATGATTCCGCTCACTTCGCCTATCGTTATGCTGATGCGTATTCCATTTGGCGTGCCTTGGTGGCAAATTGCCATTTCCGTTACAATACTTTTCGCAACCTTCTTTTTCGTAGTTTGGTTTGCTGCAAAAATTTATCGAGTGGGAATATTGATGTACGGTAAAAAACCAACCTGGAGAGAATTGTATAAATGGTTGAAATATTAATGGAGGGTTAATTGTTTAACCGGTTATTTGGTTAACCGATTAAACAATTAACCGATTAATCATAAAAAGATGAGTAAAATACTAATCATAGAAGACGAAGCCGCTATTCGAAGAGTATTGGCAAAAATACTTTCCGAAGAAAGCGATACTTATATTGTAGAAGATGCCGAAGATGGAGTTCAAGGATTGGAGAAAATAAAAAACAACGACTACGATCTTGTTTTGTGCGATATTAAAATGCCAAAAATGGATGGAGTCGAAGTACTCGAAGCCGTAAAAAAAATAAAACCTGAAATTCCGATGGTGATGATTTCTGGTCACGGCGATATGGAAACTGCCATTCAAACGATGCGTTTGGGTGCTTTTGATTATATCTCGAAACCACCAGATTTAAATCGGTTATTGAATACCGTTCGCAACGCCTTGGACAAAAAACAACTCGTTGTCGAAAATAAAATTCTGAAGAAAAAAGTAAGCAAGAATTACGAAATGATTGGCGAAAGCGAACCTATCAATCACATCAAATTGATGATTGAAAAAGTGGCGCAAACCGAAGCTAGGGTTTTGGTTACGGGACCCAACGGAACCGGAAAAGAACTCGTAGCACATCAATTGCACGAAAAAAGTCAAAGAGCGAGTTTCCCGTTGATAGAAGTAAACTGTGCCGCGATTCCAAGTGAATTGATAGAAAGTGAATTGTTTGGTCACGTAAAAGGTGCTTTTACCTCGGCAGTGAAAGATAGAGCTGGAAAATTTGAAGCAGCTGATAAAGGTACTATTTTCTTGGATGAAATTGGTGATATGAGTCTTTCGGCTCAAGCCAAAGTATTGCGTGCTTTACAGGAAAATATGATTACCAGAGTCGGTGCCGACAAAGACATCAAAGTAGATGTTCGAGTGATTGCAGCGACCAACAAAGATTTGAAAAAAGAAATAGCTGAAGGCCGTTTCCGCGAGGATTTGTACCATCGATTGGCGGTAATTTTAATAAACGTTCCTTCATTGAACGATAGAAGAGATGATATTCCGCTGTTAATTTCACATTTCACCGAAAAGATTGCTTCCGAACAAGGAAATGCAGTGAAACATTTCACTAAAGAAGCAGTTAAATTGCTACAAGAATACGATTGGACAGGAAACATTCGTGAGTTGCGAAATGTGGTCGAACGATTGATTATACTGGGAGGAAATGAAATATCTGAAAGCGATGTGCAACTATTTGCTTCAAAATAAATTTAATGATTAAAAAATTTAATAATTGAAAGATTAAAAACTGATGGTAAAACTTTCAATCATTAAATTTTTCAATTTTTCAATCATAAAGAAATGAAACTAAAAAAAATAAACGAAATATTACAGGAGAATCTTGTTGAAAATGGCTTGACCGAATCTAATGAGATGCAAAGAGAAACGTTTTCAACTTTGAAAAGTGGTGCCGATTGTATTATAATTGCTCCAGAAGGAAGTGGAAAATCAACGACAATAGTCATCAATGTGATTCAGAAATTGGCAGGTACAAACGAAGAATCGCCTCGTGCTCTGATTATTGTGGAGGACAAAGCCAAGGTTCTGGAAATGGAGGAGCTTTTCGAGAAATACGGAAAAAATTCTGGGTTAGAAGTCTATGGTGTACACGACAAAGGCGATATGGAATACGACAAAAATTATATTTCCACGGGAATTGATGTTTTGATTGGAACTCCCAATAAATTGAGCGAAATGTTTACTACCGCAGGTTATAACGTAAACCGATTGAGAATGTTCATTCTTGACGATGCAGATCCAATCTTGAAGTTGCGCCACGAAACTAAAATTATGCGTATTTCGAATAGTATTACCAAAACCCAACGGATTATTTTTTCGGATGTCTTTACGGAAAGAATTGAAATATTGGCAGATAAAATGTTGGTGGAGCCTTTCGAATTTGATTTTGATGAAGACGAGGACGACGAGGACGAAGATCTTGAAGAAGAGGATGACAACCAAGAAGAGGAATAAACAGTGTTTAGTTGCAGTGTTCAGTTTATAATAATTTTGAGAAATGAATAATTGCAATAAAACAACAAACTAAAAACAACAAACAGTATTATGGGATTAATGAAAGTGTTTTCTGGAAGTGAAATTTTGGCTTTGGCTTTACAGGGAAAAATTGAAGAAGCAGGAGTTGAAACGGTTTTGAAAAACAATATCCAATCGGCTAGATTGGCTGGATTTGGAAATTCAGGACAAGCGGTTGAGGTATTTATCCAAGAAACCGATTTTGCAAAAGCGAATCCTGTTATTGAAGAATTTCGATTGAGTATTTAACTGCTCCTCAATTCCGATAGCTATCGGAACCGACTTTGAGGATGAGATTTTCAGTCAGCGACTGACGATTAATAACAAACAAAATAATGAAATATAAAATGCTGGTGGTAGATATGGACGACACTTTGTTGACCGACGACCACGAAATATCAAACGAGAACAAGGAAATGCTTTTGAAAGCACAGGAAATGGGTGTTTATGTAGTTTTGGCTTCAGGCAGACCAACCTCGGCAATGATTGAATATGCCAAAGAATTACAGTGTGATGTCAATAATTCATTTATGATTTCTTTTAACGGTTCCACGATTACGGACTTAAAAGAAGATAAAGTCCTTTTTGAGCACTCCTTGACCAAAGAACAAATCCATTCCATATACGATTTCAGCAAGGAAAACAACACGCATATCATCACTTATTTGAACGGTCAAATCATCAGCGAAAGTCATTCAGAATACATTGATCTTGAAAGTACTATCACGGGTTTGGAGCATATAATTGTTCCGAGTTTTAAAGATGCGGTAACTACTTCGGCGGTAAAATGTTTGTTGCTTGAAGAGCCGACTTACCTTAAAACAGTAGAGCCTAAATTGAAAGTTGCAATGCCAGATTTGAGTGTTTGCATGTCGAAACCCTTTTTCTTGGAAGCTGCGCCAAATGGCGTTGACAAAGGCGCTGCCATTCAAATATTGGCCGAAAAACTAAACATTCATCAAAGTGAAATTATCGCCATTGGAAATGCTGGAAACGATTTAACGATGGTACAATATGCCGGATTAGGCGTTTGGGTAGATAATGTGAATGCCGAATTAAGAGAATTTGGCGATGTTATTGTGGCTTCAAACAATGATCACGGTGTTGCCGAAGTGGTAAGGAGATTTATTTTGGATTAAACAATTTATTGGCTTTTCGCTACAGATCTCTCGTCTATGAATATTTTTAAAATCAAACGGTGTAAATCTGTTGTCTGCAAGCTCCAAACAAAATCACATAAATTATGAATAACAAAATAATAACTCAAATTTTAACTATTTCAATTTTAACTTTAAATTGTATATCTGTAAAATCTCAAACCAAAAATCAATTAAATAAAGCTTTTTTTGAAAATTTTACTCACAGGATAAATGACAGTATTTCTTCACTTGGTTCAATACTTATTTCCCAAGAAAAAAAATTAATCTATGAACAATATTTTAATGGCGCAAATAAGGAAACTGATTTCAATGTTAAATCAGTAACAAAAAGTATAACTTCTGTTTTAGCAGGAATCGCAAAAGATAAAAATCTTCTTCCTGAACTTAACACTCCAGTAATGAAAATACTTCCTGAATACAATATTTCAAGAACTAAATTCAAAAATATTGCAAATATAGAAAGTAAAACAACATTCGATTCTATAAGAAATACAGTTACAATAAATCATTTATTGACTATGCGTAGTGGATTTAATTGGATTGAAAATAGTGATATTTCGAGAGCAATGAGCAATTCATCAGATCCTGTGAGATTTACATTAGAATTGCCTTTTGAAGAATATCCCGGAGATATTTTTAATTATAATACTGGAGAAACCTATATTTTTGGTGCAGTACTTTCTAAATTAGTTAAGACAAATTTGAAAAAATTTGGAGATGACAATTTGTTTAAACCTTTAAATATAAATGTATCAAGATGGGATACGGATGTAATGAACAGAAATTTAGCAGGTTCAGAACTTTATTTAAAGTCTATTGATATGATAAAATTTGGTCAATTAATCTTAAACAATGGAAAATTAGGAAACAAACAAATTGTATCTCAAAAATGGCTTGAAGAATCTACTTCGGAACAAGTTAAGTTAGATAATTGGGATGTTATGCCTAATGCAAATGGATATGGTTATTATTGGTGGAGAAGAAAAACAAATGGTCACCAAGCTTTTGTTGCAACAGGCTATGGAGGTCAATTAATTTGTATTATTCCTGACTTAAAAATGGTAATTGTTACAACTTGTCTTTTGAATGACAAGAACAAAGGGAGAATTGAAATTAAAAAATTGCATAGCTTTATTGATGAAATTACAAAATGAGACTGCAGACAGTTTAATGCGTTTGACCTGTTAGATAGCAACGGTTTGGCAATATGTCTGGTTTTAGGTATAATTTAAAGTTAGTTTTGTACTTTTAATTTTGCTGTTTATCAGTAGGTCTATTATAATTCTACATTCCTAAAATTGCCCAATTCCTCAATTAATCTATCTTTGCAACTTTCAAAAAAATCGCTAATCGATTAAACGATTAACCGAATAAACAAATCAACAAAAAATGATTACAGTTAACGATATCTCCGTTCAATTTGGCGGAACCACTTTATTTAGCGACGTTTCTTTCGCCATCAATGAAAATGATAAAATTGCCCTTATGGGTAAAAACGGTGCAGGAAAATCGACGCTTTTGAAGATTATTGCTGGGCAAAGCAAACCGTCAACAGGAAATATTTCGGCGCCAAAAGAAGCGGTCGTTGCTTATTTGCCGCAGCATTTATTGACTACCGATGGCGCAACGGTTATGGAAGAAACTTCAAAAGCTTTTGGAGAAATCTTTAGTATGAAAGCCGAGATTGATGAAATCAATGAGCAATTGACCATTCGCACCGATTATGAAAGTGATGCGTATATGAAATTAATCGAAAGAGTTTCAGACTTGAGCGAGAAATTCTATGCAATCGAAGAAGTGAATTATGAAGCCGAGGTAGAGAAAATATTGACTGGTTTGGGGTTTCTTCGCGAAGATTTTACGCGTCAGACTTCTGAATTTTCAGGAGGATGGAGAATGCGAATCGAATTGGCTAAGATACTTTTAAGAAAACCAGACCTGATTTTGCTGGATGAACCAACGAACCATATGGATATCGAAAGTATTCAATGGTTGGAAGATTTTTTGATTAATTCTGCCAAAGCCGTTGTAGTAATTTCGCACGATAGAGCTTTTGTCGATAATATTACCAATCGTACAATTGAAGTCACGATGGGACGAATTTATGACTACAAAGCCAAATATTCCCATTATTTAGAATTGAGAAAAGACCGTCGCATGCACCAACAAAAAGCCTACGATGAACAACAACGAATGATTGCCGACAACAGAACTTTTATTGATCGTTTTAAAGGCACGTTTTCTAAAACTGATGCCGTTCAATCTCGTGTAAAAATGCTGGAAAAACTGGTTATTGTTCAGGTGGATGAAGTAGATACTTCTGCTTTGAAATTGAAGTTCCCACCAGCGGCTCGTTCCGGACAATATCCCGTGATTGTAAAAGATTTATCAAAATCCTATGGCGATCACGTAGTTTTCAAGGATGCCAATATCGTGATTGAAAGAGGTCAAAAAGTGGCTTTCGTAGGTAAAAATGGAGAGGGAAAATCGACAATGATCAAAGCCATTATGAAAGAAATTGGTATCGACGGCGGAAGTCTCGAAATAGGCCATAATTCACAAATTGGGTATTTTGCCCAAAATCAGGCGGCTTTATTGGATGAAAATGCCACAATTTTTGAAACCATCGATGATATTGCAGTAGGTGATGTCCGAACAAAGATTAAAGATATTTTAGGAGCATTTATGTTTCACGGAGATGACGTTACCAAAAAAGTGAAAGTGCTTTCGGGTGGTGAAAAAACGCGTTTGGCGATGATAAAATTATTGTTGGAACCCGTAAATTTATTGATTCTCGATGAGCCTTCGAATCACCTTGATATGAAAACAAAAGATATTATTAAAGATGCTTTGCGTGATTTTGATGGTACTTTGATTCTGGTTTCGCACGATAGGGATTTCTTGGATGGATTGGCTACTAAAGTTTTTGAATTTGGAAACAAAAGAGTAAAAGAACATTTTGAAGATATTGCTGGTTTCTTAGCGCACAAAAAAATGGAAAATTTGAGAGAGATTGAAAAGTAGATATTTTTTTTATTAATTTAGCCTTACAAATAGTGGTTCAAATAATTAATTTCAATCAAAAAATATGAGAAATAAATTTTTATCAATAGTGTTGTTACTATCGAGTTTGTTTAGTTTGACTACTTTGGCACAGACCAAAGACAAGCCAGTTTCATTAGGATTGCCAGGCGATAATTTGGATCTTTATGCAGTAATGGAAGTTTTTCAGAAATCTAAAACTGTAGAAGATTTTGAAAAATCATTAAATAGTGAAAAATCAAAACTCAATAATCTTGATTTAGATAATGACAAAAAAGTTGATTTCATTAAAGTCGTTACCAATAAAGATGGTGATTCTTTTACTTTTGTTCTTCAAGTTGCTGTGAGTAAAACAGAGAATCAAGATGTTGCGGTTATTTTGGTTTCAAAAGATAAAAGCGGTCATGTTTCTCTGCAGATTGTAGGTGACGAAGATTTGTATGGGAAAAATTATGTTGTAGAGCCTAAAGGAGCAAGTTCTGGAGCTACGGCAAATCCTGGTTATACAGGAGGAAGTTCTGAAACAATGAATATTCCTGCGCAAACAACTGCAACTACTACTGTGGTGGTTCAATCAGTTCCAATTGTACAATATGTTTACTCTCCGGCTTATGTGCCTTATTATCCACCTTATTATTATGGATATTATCCGCCTTATTTTCATCCATTTGTACCAATAGCATTTGGGATATATTGGTCTAATCATTATCATTGTCATGGAGGTTATTATGGTGGTTATCATGGTTCGGTAAACATTAATGTAAACAATGTGAATCATTATAATAATTATAATAATAATTCCAGAAACAGATCGAATACAGTGAATAATTATAAGGCTAATGGTAGTTATGGGAATAGAGCTGCTACGAATAACAATATGAATAAGTCAAATGCTGCGTCAACTCGTCAATCAAATGGTGCTTCTGCTTCAACACGACCATCGACCGGAAATTCTGCTTCGACACGACCAACGTCTCCATCGGCTTCAACACGACAATCGACCGGAAATTCTGCTTTGACAAGACCAACGTCTCCATCAGCTTCAACTCGTCAATCGGGCGGAACTTCTGCTTCAACACGTCAATCCTCATCTAATAATTTTTCTAAACCTTCGAGCTCTTCTTCCTCTTTTAGTGGAGGCAGAAGCGGTGGAGGTAGAAGTGGTGGCGGTGGCGGAATGCGTGGCGGTGGAGGAAGAAGATAATTGTGTGAATACAATTTCTGTCAGATATAACAAAAAAGAGCTGTTTCAACTAAGAAACAGCTCTTTTTTGTTATAATCGAATTCCCGGAGGAAGTAGTTCTTTGTAAACTGGATTCTTTTTGAAAAAGACCACTATTTTAGGGAGAATGGGAACCACTTTTAGTTTTCTTTCGATGGCAATCGCCATAATTTCTTTGAGTAAATTTGAAATGAATTCTTCGTCGTCAAATAAATCTGGAACATTGAGTTTGGTCAAAAATATTTTTTTTTCCTGAAAAGAGTATTCTACCGTGACCATTCCTTTTTCGGTTATGGTTTCAAATTGTCTAGCAAAAGTATTGTCCTTGATTTCAATAATGACTGCAGCATCCATAATAATTGTTTTATTTGATTGGTATTTCAACCAAAAGTATTTTTGATTCAGAATTGATCTTGATTTCAAATGGGATTAAAATCGGTTGTTTTTGTCTTAAGAAGTAATAAGATTTGTAAAGGTATCGATTTGATTTTCAATATCAAACGATTTTCGAATGTATCTCGGTTGGATGTTTTTATTGTCAGGGGATATTCACAACAGGAGAGTGGGTTTTTAATTGGGGAAAATTTATGTACTTAGTTTTATTTGATAATTATAAGGTTAAAATGCCATTTAGTTCCAATAAAAAAATTAAATTTATACAAAATCAATTCAATCTCGTTGCGAAATAGTTTAAATCCAATTATGATTAAAATCCCTGTTTATATGATGCCAGGTTTGGCAGCCAACTCGTTAATTTTTGAAAATATTAAATTGCCAGAATCTACTTTTGAAATTCATTTGCTGAATTGGGAGATTCCTATGGTGAATGAAACTTTATTAGGCTATGCCGAAAGAATGGCAAAATTGGTAAAACACGAAAAAGCTGTTTTGATTGGGGTTTCTTTTGGAGGTGTTTTGGTTCAAGAAATGGCGCAATTTCTAAATTTGCGAAAATTGATTATTATATCCAGCATTAAATCAAATCTAGAGTTACCGCTTCCAATGCGAATAGCCAAGACTACCAAAGCATATAAATTGATGCCTACGAGTTTGTTTCAAAATATAGAGGCATTGGTAAAATTGTCTTTTGGGAATGTCATTAAGCAACGACTCAAGTTATATCAAAAATACATGTCAATGCGGGAAAAGGCTTATTTGGATTGGGCAATCGAACAAATGGTTTTGTGGAATAGAGTAGAAGTGGACAAAAACGTGATTCATATTCATGGCGATGCTGACGCTGTTTTTCCTGTAAAATACATCAAGAATTGTATTGTTGTAAAAGGAGGGACGCATATTATGATTCTAAGTAAATGCAAATGGATGAACGAAAATTTACCTAAAATCATATTGGAATAAAACAAAAAAGGCGATTAGTTGTTTTCTAATCGCCTTTTTTAAAATTATATTTTCTTCATTTGTTCCTTCATCATCTTGATTTGGTCTGCCAACATATTCTGTTTGTCCAATTTTTTGGCTTCGTTCAGTAACGTTGTGGCTTCCAATTTTCGTCTGCGGGTCATAGCAACTCCTGCAAGATTCAATTTGGCAACAGCTAAATCCATATCCATTGATAATCCCAATTCAATCGCTTTCTTGAAATATTTCTCGGATTGGTTGATATTGGTTTGCGAAAGCATAATTCCGTGTAAATAATTGAAGTATCCTTGTTGTTTTCTTACCAATGCTGTTTCGGGATTTTTGATGTAAGCCAACCATTTTTTGGCACCTTCGAAATCTTGTTTTCTTAGTTTTAGGAAGGCTAATAATATAAATTCATTTTTGAAGTAAAGAAAAATAGGAATAGCAGTCAATAATATAAGGAAGATTCCATTTCCAATATTGCCTTCTGTAAATTGCCAAATGCCAGTAATTACAATTAGTCCAGCGAGAATAAGTTTAATAATTTTATGAAACATGATGTTTGTATTTGAGATAGCAAAGATAGCAAAAGGAATTAAAAAAAAAATTATAAAACCACTTGCCAGAAATAAAAGTCTTTGTATATTTGCACTCGGTTTTAGAATAACAGAATTCAAAACCATCTAAGACATATAAATACATTTTTTAAAGATACAAAGCAATGAGCAAAAGAACGTTTCAACCATCGAAAAGAAAAAGAAGAAATAAGCACGGATTTATGGACAGAATGGCTTCTGCAAATGGAAGAAAAGTCCTAGCGCGTCGTAGAGCAAAAGGAAGACACAAATTGACTGTTTCTAGCGAACCTAGACACAAAAAATAATGTTTTTATAAAACAAAATATTAGCCGTTACTATTTTTTAGTAACGGCTTTTTTTAAACTAATTTTTTTGAAATTCTAACTTTGTTTAAAAATTAATAGTATGGAAGTTTTAAAACCACAAAACAGAAGTACGGATGAAATTATTCGTTATCTATTTGATGTAAGAAAACAAACTATTGAAGAAAGTATTGCATTTTCTAAAACGAAGGGATTTCAAGAAATTAAAAAAAAACTGAAAAGACTTAACGGGATGTAATTGATTTATAAATTTATGTTCGATGAAGTTTTAAAACACATACACTGCTAAAATACAATATAAAATGCCAAAAGACAACTCCATAAAATCGGTTTTAATTATAGGTTCAGGTCCAATCGTAATTGGTCAAGCTTGCGAATTTGATTATGCAGGTTCCCAATCGGCACGTTCTATTCGTGAAGAAGGAATTGAGGTTATCTTAATTAACTCGAATCCAGCAACCATTATGACCGATCCATCAATGGCCGATCATATTTATTTATTGCCTTTGACAACCAAATCAATTATCCAAATCTTAAAAGAACATCCTCAAATTGATGCTGTTTTGCCAACTATGGGGGGACAAACGGCTTTGAACTTGTGTTTGGAAGCGGATGAAAAAGGAATTTGGCAAGATTTCGGAGTGCAATTAATTGGTGTTGATGTTAATGCCATTAATATTACCGAAGATAGAGAGCAATTCAAACAACTTTTGGCTAAAATAGGAGTTCCTACCGCGCCTGCTAAAACGGCTACTTCTTTCTTGGAAGGAAAAGAAATTGCTCAGGAATTTGGATTCCCTTTAGTAATTCGTCCTTCGTTTACTCTTGGAGGAACTGGAGCAGCATTTGTACATTCCAAAGAAGAATTTGACGAAAAACTAACTTACGGATTAGAAATGTCACCGATTCACGAAGTGTTGATTGACAAAGCTTTAATCGGTTGGAAAGAATATGAATTGGAATTATTGAGAGACAAAAACGACAATGTCGTGATTATCTGTTCTATCGAAAATATGGATCCAATGGGAATTCATACTGGAGATTCCATCACTGTTGCGCCAGCAATGACTTTGTCTGACACGACTTTCCAAAAATTACGTGACATGGCGATCTTGATGATGAGAAGCATCGGAAATTTTGCTGGAGGTTGTAATGTGCAATTCGCCGTTTCACCTGACGAAAAAGAAGACATCGTGGCGATTGAAATCAATCCTCGTGTGTCTCGTTCATCGGCTTTGGCTTCAAAAGCAACGGGTTATCCTATTGCAAAAATTGCTTCTAAACTGGCTTTAGGTTACAATTTAGATGAATTGCAAAATCAAATTACAAAATCAACTTCTGCTTTGTTCGAGCCGACTTTGGATTATGTGATTGTGAAAATACCTCGTTGGAACTTCGATAAATTCGAAGGAGCCGACAGAACTTTGGGACTTCAAATGAAATCCGTTGGGGAAGTAATGGGAATTGGACGTTCGTTCCAAGAAGCTTTACACAAAGCCACGCAATCTTTGGAAATCAAAAGAAATGGATTAGGAGCTGACGGAAAAGGATATACCAATTACGAGCAAATTATCGAGAAACTGACTTTTGCCAGTTGGGATCGTGTTTTCGTGATTTATGATGCCATTGCGATGGGAATTCCATTGAGTCGTATTCACGAAATCACCAAAATTGATATGTGGTTCTTGAAACAATACGAAGAACTTTATACTTTAGAAAAAGAAATTTCTAACTATACTATAGAAACTTTACCAAGAGAATTGTTGTTGGAAGCCAAACAAAAAGGTTTTGCCGACAGACAAATTGCTCACATGATGAATTCTAAGGAAAGTCAAGTGTACAACTTGCGTTCTACGATGAACATCAACCGTGTGTTCAAATTGGTGGATACTTGTGCGGCGGAATTTACCGCAAAAACACCTTATTACTACTCGACTTTCGAAGCTGAAATCGAAAAAGCCAACGGTGAGCGATACGTTCACAACGAAAGTATCGTAACCGATAAAAAGAAAATAGTTGTTTTGGGTTCAGGACCAAATAGAATTGGACAAGGAATCGAGTTTGATTATTCTTGTGTTCACGGTGTTTTGGCTGCCAAAGAATGTGGTTATGAAACCATTATGATTAACTGTAATCCAGAAACAGTTTCGACTGATTTTGACACAGCTGACAAATTGTATTTCGAACCAGTTTTTTGGGAACATATTTACGACATTATCCAACACGAAAAACCAGAAGGTGTTATCGTGCAATTGGGTGGGCAAACTGCCTTGAAATTGGCTGAAAAATTGTCTAAATACGGAGTAAAAATCATTGGAACCAGCTTTGATGCCTTGGATTTAGCCGAAGACAGAGGACGTTTTTCTGATTTGTTGACCGAATTGAAAATACCTTTCCCACAATTTGGAATTGCAGAAACAGCTGACGAAGCTTCTGCCTTGGCAGATACTTTAGACTTTCCTTTATTGATTCGTCCTTCCTATGTTTTGGGTGGTCAAGGAATGAAAATTGTAATCAACAAAAAAGAATTAGAAGAGCACGTTATCAATTTGTTGAAATCGATTCCAGGAAATAAATTGCTGTTAGACCATTATTTGGCAGGAGCAATCGAAGCCGAAGCAGATGCTATTTGTGATGCTGATGGAAATGTGTACATCATAGGAATTATGGAGCATATCGAGCCTTGTGGAGTACACTCGGGAGATAGTAACGCGACTTTGCCACCGTTTAACTTGGGTGAATTCGTGATGCAACAAATTAAAGACCACACCGTAAAAATTGCTAAAGCCTTAAAAACGGTAGGATTAATCAATATCCAGTTTGCGATAAAAGATGATACGGTTTATATCATCGAAGCCAATCCTAGAGCGTCTCGTACGGTTCCGTTTATCGCGAAAGCTTATGGAGAGCCATATGTAAACTACGCCACTAAAGTGATGTTGGGCGAAAAGAAAGTAACCGATTTTGAGTTCAATCCCCAATTGAAAGGATATGCCATCAAACAACCGGTTTTCTCTTTCAGCAAGTTCCAAAACGTGAACAAAGCATTGGGACCAGAGATGAAATCGACAGGAGAAAGCATCTTGTTTATTGAAGATTTGAAAGACGACCAATTCTATGAATTGTACTCTAGAAGAAAAATGTATTTGAGCAAATAAAAACTTAAATTTTACATATTAGAAAAAGGCACTCAAAATTGAGTGTCTTTTTTTTTATGGGTATGTCAATTTTTTCCTAAATTGGCATAAGGATATTGATTTATTGATTAACTTTAGTCATTATAATAGTTTAAAAAAGTTGTTAAGATTTTTTTTGTCTTAAACATACTGATGTTTATGTGTTTATTGATTTTAAAGTTTCTTTTATTTAAAATATCAATTTCTTGTACTTATTAAAAAAATAATTTAATGTACAAAAATCTGATTATGAATGCCCAGAGACTCTCTTTGGATATTTAATTCAATAAGGTGGGAAATTAAAAACAGAGTTGCCCTATGCTGAATTTTAACCATTTAAAGAGTTATTCTGCGGTACTTATATTAAGTAGTATACAACTCTTTTTCATTCAAGGGGTTGCGCAAAACCATTCGCCTGAATTTAAACATTTGAATTCTGATAATGGGCTATCTCAGAATCAGGTAAATGCCATTCTTAAAGATTCGAAGGGATTTATGTGGTTTGCAACAAATGAAGGTATTAATAGATATGATGGCTATTCTTTTCTGAATTATAAAAACGATCCAGATGATATATCAAGTATAAGCAATAATATAGTAACCGATATTGTTGAAGATGAAAAGGGCTCTATCTGGATTGGAAGTACAAAAGGTTTAGATAGGTTTGATAGAAAAAAAGGTAAATTCATTCATTATTGGCAAAAAAATAAGAAAAACTTTAGTATAAAAGATCTTTTTCTAGACCACAAAAATAGATTGTGGATTGGTACTTATGATGGTTTGTATTTGTTGGACACCCAAAAAGGAGTGTTTTTTGAATATCGACATAATGCATCCAAAAACAGTATTAGCAACAATTTAGTTAATAAAATAACCGAAGACAATCAAGGGAACCTTTGGATTGGTACTAATAAAGGTTTAAACTCTTTAAATCCTAAAACAGGACATTTTATTAGTTATGAAAGCATATCTGGAAATAATAAAAGTATTAGTGCGGATCGCATTAGGAGTGTGTATAAAGATAGAAGAGGAAACATTTGGGCTGGTACACAAGGAAAGGGAATTGCATTATTCAATCCTAAGACAGAATCATTTACAAACTTTCAACATGATGATACTGATATAAAGAGCATTAGTCATAATGACATCTTGAGTTTTGCCGAAGATTCCAAAGGTAATCTTTGGGTAGGGACTGAAAATGGCGGTATTAGTGTATTTGATTATACAACCCGGGATTTTAAACATTATAAACATGACGGTTATGATAATTCCAGCCTAAGTAATAATTCTATATATTGTATTTACAAGGATGATATCAATAATATGTGGGTAGGTACTTATTCTGGAGGAATCAATTTTTTGCCATTCTATGGAGATAAATTTAAGCTTTATAGAAATCGGCCAGATAATGAAAATAGCTTGAGTAACAATCAAATTTATTCCATAACGGGAGATAAAAAAGGAATAATTTGGATTGGTACTGATGGGGGTGGGTTAAATCGATTTGATCAAGAAAAACAAATTTTTAAAAGTTATACTCATAACATTAATGATGTAAATAGTGTAAGCAACAATTATGTGTTTGCATTACTCAAAATAGAATCTGATATTCTCGGTATCGGCTATCATAGGGGAGGTTTCGATAGATTTAATGTAAAAACAGGAGTTTTTACTCCTCTTTCTGTTGACAATAATAAAGAGAAAAATGTTTTACCCATTTCCTTCAGGACAATTTTTCTTGATAGATATGGTTTGTTATGGCTGGGTTCTGCTGATAGAGGGCTATATGTTTATGACCGGAAAAAGGACTCTTATTTGTGGTATAAAAATAATCCAGAGGATGTCACTAGTATAAATGCCAATTCTATTCGCGATATCGAGGAAGATAAAGTAGGTAATATCTTTGTTTCAACTAATTATGGATTAGATTTGTTTGATAGAAAAACCAATCGTTTTATTCACTATTTAAATAATCCTCAAGACAAGAACAGTATAAGTAACGATTTAGTTCATTCGATATTTACAGATTCAAAAGGGAACACTTGGCTGGGAACTGGGTATGGATTAAATTTATTTGATGCAAAAACCAATAGTTTTAAAAACTTTACTACTAAGAATGGTCTTCCTAGTAATACGATTCAGAGTATTTTAGAAGATAACGAAGGTTATCTTTGGATCAGTACAAACAATGGGCTTTCTAAATTTGACCCCATTGCTAAAACTTTTCGCAATTTCGGAGTTTCGGACGGTCTTCAGGGAAATGAATTTAGGCATAATTGCTCTTATAAAGCCCCCGATGGTCAGTTGTTTTTTGGAGGGGCAAATGGTTTAAATTCCTTTTATCCAAAAAACATCAAAGATAACACTTACATCCCTCCAATTTATATCACAGGATTTCAAATTTTCAATAAGCCTATAAATAATTTATTAAAAGAAGAAATCACTCAAACAAAGGAAATCACGCTTAATTATAAGCAATCCGTTTTTACATTTGAGTTTTCGGCATTAAATTTCACGTTACCGGAAAAAAATCAATATGCTTATAAACTGGATGGTTTTGATAATGAATGGAACTATGTTGGTACCAAAAGAACAGCAACTTATACTAATCTGGATGCTGGTCAATATGTTTTTCATGTTATAGGGTCTAATAATGACGGTATTTGGAATAAAAAAGGGATTACATTACGGGTAATAATTACTCCTCCCTTTTGGTTAACTTGGTGGTTTAAGGCAATAGTCATTCTCAGTACAATAGGTTGTGTAATGGGGTATTTTAGGTTTCGTACAGATGCTCTTAAAAAACAGAGAAAGAAATTGGAGCAACAAGTAAAAATAAAAACGAAGCAATTGCGTCAGGCTACTAAGGAAGAGCAAAAGGCTAGAAAAGATGCCGAGAAGGCGAACCAGGCTAAAAGTCTATTTCTTGCCACTATGAGTCATGAAATCCGCACTCCAATGAATGGGGTTGTTGGTATGACTTACTTGCTTTCGGAAACATCTCTAAATGATGAACAACAAAAGTATCTTGATGTAATACGTGTGAGTGGAGAGGCGCTTCTAGGAGTAATAAATGATATTTTGGATTTTTCAAAGATAGAATCTGGTAATATGGAACTTGATTATCATGATTTTAATCTTCGCCAATGTGTGGAGCAAGTATTGGATATTTTTTCTAGAAAAGTGGCAGAAACAAATATTGATTTGGTTTACCAAATTGAGAATAACGTTCCCATGAGCATAATTGGAGATAGTCATCGTTTGCGTCAGATATTGATTAACTTGATTGGTAATGCAGTTAAGTTTACGAATCAGGGAGAAGTTTTTCTGAAAATTACTCTTAATAATAGGACAGAGGATAGTTTTGATCTGAATTTTAACATCCTAGATACCGGAATTGGCATTCCTAAAGAAAAAGTCTCTCAATTATTTAAGGCATTTTCTCAAGTAGATTCTTCTTCTACCCGAAAATATCAAGGAACAGGCTTAGGTTTAGTTATCAGTGAACGGTTGATAAAATTAATGGGAGGTGAAATTTCTGTGAGTAGTGAACTAGGCAAGGGTACCGATTTTAGCTTTAATTTAATATGTAAAGCAGGAAATGACATAAAAGAGATTGAAGAACCTTTTGACTCCAATGTAAATGAAGGTAAAAAAGTTCTGGTAATAGATGACAATCAAACTAATTTAACAATTATTAAATCCCAATTAGAACTTTGGAAGTTAGAACCCATTACAGTTAATTCAGGCCCACAGGCCTTTGAACTTATTTCTTCGGGAGACATTCAATTTGATTTAATCATTACAGATATGTTAATGCCAGAAATGAATGGTATATCCTTAGCAAAAGAAATAAAGAATATAATTCCAAACGTTCCCATTATTCTGCTAAGTTCCATAGGAGATGAGTCTAAGTCTAAATATCCAGAGTTATTTAAAGAAGTATTGACTAAGCCCGTTAAACAATCACAATTTTATGCTCTGGTGCAAAAAGTACTACAATATTCTGATTCTAAAAATAAGTTAGAAAGAGAAAAATCGAAACAAAAAGAACAGGAAAAAAAAGTTTTCTTTATAGAAACTTTTGCTAAGGATTATCCATTAGAGATACTCTTGGTTGAAGATAATTTGATTAACCAAAAACTAGCATTGTGGATATTAACCAAACTTGGCTATGTTCCAGGAATTGCCAATAACGGTAAAGAAGCGATTGAGTTGCTTGAAAAAAAAGAATATCAAGTAGTGCTGATGGATATTTTAATGCCTGAAATGGATGGATTCGAAGCAACCCATCATATCAGACAAAATCACAAATATCAACCTGTAATAGTAGCCATGACTGCCAATGCACTTCCAGAAGATAAGGCAGAATGTTTAAAACAAGGAATGGACAATTATATTTCCAAGCCCATAGACTTTAATGTTTTATTAAATATATTAAGGGAAGCTGCGGAAAGTATTTAAAAGTATTTCATAAGGGCGTATTGATGCGGTTTGACTTGGAGGATTCTATATTATTTCAGTGATTTCTTTATGGCAATTTTAATGTTTGAATTTCTCACAAGATTTCCATTAGAACCAATATTTTCAATACAATCAAAATACAAAAATTACTTTTTCTTTAATTTCTCCTTAAAAAAATCAATGGTTTTCGTCCAAGACAAAGTTGCCGATTTCTCATCATATCGTGGAGTAGTGTTGTTGTGAAAACCGTGATTGACACCCTCATAGAAATAAGCAGTATGTTCTACTTTGTTTTTCTTGAGAATGGTTTCAAAAGCGGGCCAGCCTTCGTTTACTCTTGTGTCTAAACTGCCGTAATGTAACATAAGTGGAGTATTAATTTTTTCAGCATCTTCTGCAGTGGGTTGCCCTCCATAATATGGAACTGCTGCTGATAAAGTTGGAATTTTGACCGCCATCATATTGGCAATCCAACCGCCAAAACAAAATCCAACCACGCCAACATAGCCGTTGCAATCTTTGTGGGATTTCAGATATTCGTAAGCCGCAATAAAGTCTTCCAACATTTCTTCACGAGTTCGTTTTTTTTGTAATTCTCTTCCGGCATCATCATTGCCAGGATAACCACCCAATGGCGACAAGGCATCAGGAGCCAAGGTTATAAAACCTTCGACAGCGGCTCTTCTTCCCACATCTTCGATATAGGGATTCAGTCCGCGGTTTTCGTGAACGACAATTATTCCAGGCAATTTTTTTTTAGTTTCGCTGGGTTGAGATAAAAGTCCTTTAATGCTTCCACCGCCTTTGGGAGATTCGTAAGTTATGAATCCAGATTTCAACCTTGGATCGTCTGGTTTGATAGTTATGGAATCCACGTAATTTGGTGTCATAAAACTAAGAAGCGACGGCAGCGTGAGACTTCCTACCGCAAAAATCGATAGTTTCTCGATGAATTGCCTTCTTTCAATTTTATTGTGTGCGTAGTCATCGTACAAGTCGAATACTTCTTGACTAATGTCTTCTTTAGTTAGTTTTTCCATGGCAGTTGTTTTTGGTGCCACCAATTTAGGAAATAAAATGATTGCTTGAAATCATTTTGTTTTTTATTCGGAAAAGGTATTCAAAATCATCATTGCTTTATTGACGTCTTTTTGGTCAACAAAAATATGGTCGTGATAAAATGCCGCAACAACATTGCAACTGATGCCATCGTCGGCAAGTGCTTTCGAAAAGGCAGCGGTTAAACCAACAGCTTCCAGCGACGAATGAACTGATAATGTAATCCAGGATGCAATAAATGAGTAGTCCAATATTAATTTGTCTGCGATTTCCCTTTTTAGAATCAGGGTGATTGCTTCTTTTTCCCTAAATAACATTTCTATTTCTTCCAGATTTATGTTTTCTAAATTTTTGCTTTCACAAAAGACATATTCACCTGAGTTGTGTACAGGCTTCATACTTTTTAGCAATTTGTGCAATACTTTTTCTCCAGCCATATTTTTTAGGTTTCCTGCTTTTTAAATATAGCGAATTTCTCCACTTTAAGCAATATTCTCCAATCCACCTGGAAAAGGTCTGTAGGCGTAATAATGCAGGACTTCTTCTATGGCCATTTTCAAGGCTTCGTTTATGGGGATTATGGTAACGCCCATTTTGTAATCAATTTGCGCCAATTGCATATAATAATCGGTAAAAATAGGTACGTAAAGCCCTTTGCTGATGGCTTCTTCGGTATTGTTGTAGTTTTCCAGTTGGTCGTCTTTGATGATTTTGCATGTGGCCAATCGCAGTTTCCCGTATTTATCTCTGCTTGCGGCATAGCCAAAAAGACGGCATATTAATCCGCGATAGCGATAGTTGCTGCAACTTCCGTTGTATTCTTCCAAAAGGGCAAGTGGTCGGTAGATGTGGCAAGTCGAAATGGAAGAATTGTCTAATTCCAACAAGGTTTCTTCAGCCAGCCCATTCAAAAATAAATGAAAAGCCCAAGGCAAGAATTCCAATGGCGAGGCGTCAATGTCTGGTTTAGAACAGCATTTGCCACAGCCAGTAAGACAATGTAAACTGGTTTCGGATTTGAAAGCAGTAATCTCCTTGTCAAGACGGTCGAATAATTCTTCTACCTGCCGAACCTTTTGTTCAATCGCCATGTTTTTTGGTAAGGTAGGCTATTAAAAACGGCTGATACCATAATATCCAATTACTTGCGATTTTAAATAACTGAACATCAAAATATAAAAGCTAAATGCAGCAGTTGTATTTTTAATTTCATATTTTAAGGGCTAAAAAAAATCAATACAAGGTTTTTTGGATGAATAAAAAGTAAATATATAATTTAAACTGAATAATTTGCTTTTAAATGTAAATGAAACACTTTAAATATTAGGTGGTATGTAATTATTTGTTACTTTTGCTTAAACGTTAAAGCAAAATGGCTCGTAAAACTTCATTAAAGGATATTGCAAACAAAGTAGGAGTTTCAGCCAGTCTAGTTTCGTATGTTCTAAACAACAAAGATAAAGAAAATAGGGTAGGTAAAGCAACTGCAGATAAAATTAGAAAAGCGGCCAAAGAGCTTAATTATTTTCCGAATTTAAATGCCAGAAGTTTAAAAACCAATATTTCTCATACCATTGGGCTCATTGTAGCCGATATTTCTAATCCCTTTTTTTCGAGTTTGGCACGAACTATCGAAGACGAAGCTTATGCTCGAAATTATACAGTGATATTTGGTTCTTCCGATGAAAATAAAGACAAATTCATAAAAGTATTGGATTTTCTAAGTACCCGTCAAGTAGATGGGTTTATTGTGGCCTCTCCTGAAGAATCTAGAGATGCGGTTTTGGGTATAAAAGAATCCAATGTGCCTTTGGTGTTAATTGACCGTTATTTTTCGGATATCGTTGTCAATACGGTTATGGTGGACAATTTTAAAGCCTCATTTGAAGCTACGAATCATTTGTTGAATAAGGGACACCAAAAAATTGGTGCCATCGTTTATGAATCCACACTTTTGCATTATCAGGATAGATGTAATGGCTATCTAGAAGCCATGAAGCAAACCGGTATTGTTGATAAAGCACAATTTTTATCAAAGGTCAATCATCAAACTATGCAAATTGAAATAAAAGAAGCGGTGCGAAAGTTGATTTTTGAAGATAAAGTTACTGCTATCTATTTTGCAACCAATACTATTGCCACCGAAGGTTTGAAACAAATTAAAAATTTTGGGAAGAAAATCCAAGAAGAAATTGACGTGCTTGCCTTTGACGAAAATTTGATTTTTCAATTTTTGGATGTTCACATTCCTTTTATGAGCCAACCTATCAAAAAAATGGGGCAGGAGGCGGTTCGTATTTTGATAGACCAGATTGAAAATAAAGATCAAGGAGTTATCAATGTTCTCTTGAAGGCAAAATTGGAAACAAAATAGAAATTAAAATATATAAATAAAATTATAGCATAATGGCAACACAAACAAATAAACCAGCTTTTAGTGGAATTATCCCCCCAATGGTAACTCCTTTGTTATCAGATAATCTTTCATTAGATCTTGAAGGAGTGAAGCATTTGGTAGAGCATTTGGTTTCGGGAGGTGTTCATGGGATTTTTATTCTGGGTACTACAGGTGAATCAACTAGTTTAAGTTACAAAACAAGAGAACAACTCATTGTTGAAAGCTGTAAAGCAGTGAATGGTAGAGTTCCAGTTTTCGTTGGAATCACGGATACTTCTATCGAGGAAAGTGTTCATCTAGCTTTAATTGCGAAAAACGCAGGAGCTGCTGCTGTAGTGGCAGCACCGCCTTATTACTATGGTTTAGGTCAGGAGGAATTATATAAATATTACTGGAGTTTAGCAGAACAAGTGAGCTTGCCGCTTTTCTTGTACAATATGCCTTCACATACCAAAATAAACATCGACGTTAAAACGGTGGTTCGTTTAGCCGAACATCCAAATATCATTGGGTTGAAAGACAGTTCGGCCAATGCGGTTTATTTTCAATCGCTTTGTTATTTATTGAAAACCAATTTCAGTCTTTTGGTTGGACCGGAAGAAATTACTGCCGAAACTGTTTTAATGGGAGGACACGGAGGTGTTAATGGAGGTGCGAATCTTTTTCCGAAATTATACGTAGCCTTATACAATGCTGCATTAGCCAAAGATTTTGCTCGAATTCAAGAGTTGCAAAACTTGGTAATGGAAATCAGTACTAGAATATACACCGTGGGTTCCTATGGTTCCAGTTATTTGAAAGGACTGAAAGGAGCCTTGTCAGCATTGGGAATTATCAACGGAAATATTGCTCCGCCTTTTACCACTTTCGATGAAAAAGAAATGACGAAAGTAATTGCAAACATCAAGGAAATTGAAGTTATGGTTGCAAAAGTTTTGTAATTTAGTATACTGAAAAATATAAAAATTAACCATATAAGGCAAATAAGGCCATTTAAGTTTTTAACTTATATGACCTTATTTGCCTTATACAGTTTAAATAGTCAGGGATTTATAAATGTTATTTAGAAGGAACAATGTCTTCCGTCATATTTACCGTTTTCGGGTTTAATGTCGTTAATTGCAAAACAATGGCAACCACCACAACGATAATCAACAATACGAAAACACGTCCCATTCCTCCATTGTCGGCGGCTTTTCCTAAATATTCCGTTATAACTGCTCCTGCAGAAATCCCGACAAAGTTCATAATTCCATATCCAGTGGCACGATAACGTGGTGATACAAACTGGCAAAGAATAGGCATATTGTTGGTGTCAAAGATTCCAAAACCAAGACCAAAGAGCATTCCGCCAACGATAATGGCCTCGATACTGCTGCCATTACCCAATAAAAATAGTGCTGGAATTGTAAGAGTCAAGCCGATTACGCTGGTGTAGATTCTTCCTTTAAGACTTCGCATCACCCATTTATCAGAAATAACACCACCAATTAAAACCCCAACAAACGATGACATTGCGATGGTCACCGTGGCAATTGGACCGGCAAGAGCCATATCCATATCCAGTTTTTCGGAAAACAAAGTTGGCAACCAGTTTTTGGCAGCCCAACCCGGTAAACTTGGAGCCGAGAAATAAAAGAGCAAAACCCAAAAAGAGATATTCCCGAACAACATACCCAATCCCTTGAACATTTGCCTAAATTCGGTTTTTATCGATAATTTTTGAGAGGTATCAAAAGTGTAAGCTTTCTTTTCTTTGATGAAAAAAATTAAAATAATGCTGTAAATAACGCCAATCAGACCAACGGTATGAAAGGTAAAATGCCATGAAAATTGTTGAGAAACCGTGGCGCCAAATCCACCCAAAGCTTGACCCAAGTAGATTCCGGTAGTGTGAATGCCTATCGCAAAAGAACGGGTGTTCCCTTGGTGATAATCGGCAATGAGCGATAAAGCGGCAGGAATATAAAAAGCCTCGCTAACTCCCATAATGGCACGCAATATATAGATTTGGTTGAAAGTGGTCGCATAACCCATGGCCATCGTAACGCCAGACCAAACAAAAAGACTGCAAACAATCAAATTCTTTCGATTCATCCTGTCGGCAATTATTCCGGAAATAGGACTCATCAAGGCATAAATCCAAAGGAAAATGGCCATCAGCATTCCAAAGTTTTCGGCTTTGGCCAACTCAGGAATGTCAATCATCATCGAGGATTTCATAGTGGAAAGCATCTGGCGATCCAGATAATTCAACAAGGCTACGAACCACAATAAACCTACAACTATCCAAGGATAGGACTTTTTTTCATTCAATTTCGCAATCATAAATATCTTTATATAAAAAAGTTCTAATATACGATTTCAAATGAAACCTTTTACTGACTATTATCATATTTTATGGTGTAAAATCAGCGTTTTTGTGTATTTGTCAACAATTAATGCGACACCGATTTCAGTCCGATTATGGAACCGATAAGTGTGGTGATAAAGAAAATTCGCCAGAACGTGGCCGGCTCTTTGAATACAAAAATTCCCATCAATACGGTTCCAACGGCTCCAATTCCGGTCCAAACGGCATAAGCGGTTCCTATGGGCAAAGTCTGGGTGGTTTTGACCAATAAAACCATGCTGATAATCAATGCAACCAAGAAACCAGCATACCACCAATACATCTCGCTTCCGTTGGTTTCTTTGGCTTTTCCCAAGCAAGAGGCAAAGGCCACTTCAAATAATCCGGCAATAATCAATAGTATCCAATTCATTTTTTTTATATTTTGATAAATCAATTTAACTAAGGCGTCAGTTCGAGTGTTTTATTAAAAAATGCGATAGCTTTTTTTGATAAAATGTATCGAGAACCCTTATGGTGTAAACTTCTCGATACAATTTTGAATAGTAAAGCTGTCGCATTACCATTCAAAATCACTCGAAGAGACGGTATCCTTGAATAACAGTTTTTGCAACCGTTATTTTCATTTCAATGTCATTTTGTAAAATTTATTTACCCGATTTTTCAGCTGCTTTTTTTGCTTTTATGGCATCCGTGAAAGCTTTGTACATCTGCTTCCAGTTGCGACCATTGTTGTTGAGATATTGCTCCGATTTTGTTTTATAAATTTCGAAGATGGCCGATATTTGTTTCATGCTCTTGTAATCGACAGCTTGTTCGCGGGCTAGTTTCATGAACTTGAGAATCGTTTCCTCTTCCAAAGCCGTCATGTTCGGAACGATGGATTTGTAACCTGCCATGGTAAATTGCACTTTTCCAATGGTATATTTATCCAAAACATTTTCCACTTGTTCCTCGGTCAAGTCTTTGCGAAGTCCAGCCAGCAGGTTTTCGTGCACTGTTTTTGGCATAGAGGACTGGGTGATAATCTGTCTTTCCAAGTCGCTGAGTTGTTGTCCCGTGGTTGGATTAATTCCAGCAGGCACGATAGTGCCGGGATGTTCGTTGTTCCAGTCGCGAACTGCTTTCAAGTGGGTAACGATTACGGTTTGCAGTCTTTGTTCTTTTGCGGCATCGTTCAGATTCAAGGAGGCAACCCATTCGCCGGCTTTCTTTTCTTGTTCCAGATTGGAATTGGCTAGTTTTTCTTCTTGGGTCAATTCCTTTTTAGGGCTTTGTTGCGGATTCGTTTGTTCCTGTGCGAAAGTGGTGTTGGAAAGGAATAATGCGAATAGTGCTGCGGTTATGAGGGTTTTATTTTTCATGAGTGTTGATTGAGTTTAATGGTTTTTTATTAAATGCTCACTTTGATAGTTCATTTTCATATGTTTTCGATTTATCATTTCTTTATTGGTAGTTTCAATTAGTAAATTATCGAGTTGTCTAGGATTTAATAATACATTAAACCGCTCATTAATTATTTCTCTGAGATAGATACATTTATAAAAAAAGTTTGAATATTCTCTATCTGTATTTTCTCTGTCTGTTAAAACTTGTAATTCTTTTGGAAGTTTTTTTACAAATAGGCGCATTGCAGAAACGGCTCTTGTGTCATAAATGAAAAACAATTCCGGTAAATGAAAATGTAAATATTTTGAACTAAATGAACGCTTTTCAAGGTTAGTAATTTTAAATAAGAGTTGTGTTAAATAGTTATGAGCATCAATTATTTTAGGTATACTTTCAATTGAAATTATCTTATGTTTATTGAGGTTTGTTATGTAATCGTCAATTTTTGACTCATAAAAAGCAGGAGCAACAATGTCTAGATAAAAATTGTCATTTATTTCACTTTTGTTTTTTCGTCGTTCAATTGCTGCTGCATAAGCTCTGCCAATGAGCAATGTCTTTGCTAATATTTTTTCGTTTGTGTCGTGTGTGAAATTTGTCAAGCAAAGGTCATATAAAACTTTGTTTGCTAAGTCCCACTCATTTGTCTTCTGGCAATCATCTATTTGTTTTGAAGTCATAAATTAGTTATGTTGTAGCGTTTCTTGCTTTTTATAATTATTCTGTCTACATAATTTGTTAGTTCGGATTGTAAATTTGCGATTGAGTTTATTCGTTATTTTCAATAAAATTCATGAAATCACTTAATAATGAGGTTGGTTCATATTGACTGCCACCATATCCAATAAATGAACCAACAAGTTCTTTTACTAGTCCCGTTTTTTCAAGTCTTAATAGGGTAAATTCTAATTCATCTTTTGAAAATTTAGGATAATGTTTGGAAAACCAATACGGGTCATTAGTCATTCCATCTTCTGCTTCATTTTCACCTTCAATTTTAATTTTCCTCTTTACTTTGACTTCATAAAGTAATGACGCAATTTCTAATTCTCGCACGGAAAGTTCATCAACAATTTTTAGATATAGTTCTGGGTCATAAAGCTTTTTTCTCTTTATCAACGAACCTTTGAGTATTTTTGCAAATAATTTTAATTTCTCTCTTTGTCTTGTTTTTGCGGTTGCAATGAATGCTTTTTGAACTAAGTCAAAGCATTCTTCTGATGCAATTATTTCTTTATTAATTAGATATTCTTCAATTCCGTCAAGTTCTTGTTGTAGTTGTTCTATCATATATTCAAAACGCTCTTCAATAAATTTTTGACCCGGAGCAGATAAATACATATCAAGTTGTGAGCCTAAAAAAGGTATTGAAGAGATTGCAATCCTTAAATTACTCAAGTCATTATAAAATTTACTATAAAGTTTAATGTCATTCATAAAGTTAGTTTTGCAATTTAGGGATACAAGATAAATTTCTTCAATCTACTAATTTAGATAAATATCTGAAGGTTTCTGTTATTTTATATCCCTCAAATATATTCATTTGTTCTTACAAAATCAAAAGGCTAGTTCGGTATTTCAAACTAGCCTTTTGTTATTTATTTATGAATGTTTTTGGGATTTGCGTTAGGGATTGCAGTGAAAATCCTCCCGATTTTTTATCGGGAGATTGCAATGGAAAGCCCGACCCTTGCGGTAACGCCCAAAAACATCATCCGTTTTTTATTCATACAAAGCCTTGTAAGTACTACAAGCCCTGTAATCGGAAGATTCTGGATCCATACCAAAAGACGCCCAAGCACTTGGTCTGAAAATTTGGTCTTCGGGAACGTTGTGCATATTTACCGGGATTCGGAGCATCGAGGCCAAAGTGATTAAATCGGCACCAATATGTCCGTAAGTGAAGGCGCCGTGATTGGCTCCCCAATTCGACATCACGCTATACACATCCTTGAAAGGTCCTTTGCCCGTGAGGTTCGGCACAAACCAAGTGGTTGGCCAAGTAGGATTGGTTCTTTCGTTGATTGTGTTGTGCACGTCTTCGGGAAGTTCGATAGTTTTTCCTTCAGCGATTTGCAATACGGGTCCAATGCCTTTCACGATATTGATTCGGCACATGGTCACGGGCATTTCGCCTTTGGTTTTGAAAGTGGAAGAGTAACCTCCACCTCTAAAATACTCCAACATTCCTGGTCCCCAAGTGGTGTTTTCCAAACATTTTTCGGCTTCACTTTCGGTAATGTCCCACCAAGGTTTCATTGCTGGTTTGCCGTCGATGGTTTGTTCGCCCGTTCCGTCCAATGCCGAAGCGCCGGAATTGATGAGGTGGATAAAACCGTTGGCAGCATCGCCTTTTAGTTCGTAACCCGTTACCCTTTTAACTGCTTCTGGACTCCAATAGGTTCTCACATCGCTAAATATTTGTGCTGCGCCTGTTAATAAATGACCGAACAACATCGAAACTCCGTTCAAACTGTCGTTTTCGGTGGCCAACATAAATGGTTGACGGATGCCGTTCCAATCGAAAGAGGAAGTAAGGATAGCTTCCATAAAATCGCCATTCGGCAAATGGTCTGTCCATTGTCTTTGTCCTTGGAAACCTCCGGAAATGGCATTTCTACCCAAGGCTTCTTCGCCATACCCCAATGCTTTTAGTTTTGGATTTCCAATCATCAAATCACGACCAATCAATGCCATTTTTACGACAAAATCCCAATCTTTGTCAAATTCTGCTCTCGATTTTTGACGGTTTTCAGGATTGTAATCTTTTCCTTCTTTGCATTTTGCTTTTGTCCAAGCAAAGGCTTTTTCGTATTCGTCTTTGTCGTAGATTTCGTTTTCGATTCTTCGGGAGAATTCGGTCATATCGATGTTTTCGCAACGCATTCCAAGATAGCTTTCGAAGAAATTCGGGTCAATGATGGAACCCGCAATTCCCATAGAAACAGCTCCCATTGACAAATAAGACTTGCCTTTCATCGTGGCCACTGCCAAACCGGCTTTTCCGAAAAGCAATAATTTTTTCTGTACATCTTCAGGAATACTGGTGTCGTCGCTGTCTTGAACATCACGTCCATAAATGCCAAAGGCTGGAATTCCTTTTTGGTTGTGTCCCGCCAAGGCTGCCGCCAAATAAACGGCTCCCGGACGTTCGGTTCCGTTGAAACCCCAAATGGCTTTTGGAATCAAGGGATCCATATCGATGGTTTCGCTGCCATAACACCAACAAGGCGTCACGGTTAAACTCAAGCCAACGCCTTCTCTCGAAAATTTGTCGGCAGAAGCTGCAGCTTCGGCAACACCGCCAATGCAGGAATCCGAAATGACGCATTCCACTTTGCTGCCATCTGCATGACGCAGATTTTTTTCCAGGAAATCGGCGGCAATTCGTGCCATATTCATAGTGGATTCTTCGAGTGATTCTCTTACTCCATCTAATCTACCGTCGATAACGGGTCTGATTCCTATTTTTGGCAATTGTCCAATTAAGTTTTTAAAGTTCATTTTATTCCTTAGTTTTAATGTAAATTTTTTGAGGCTATTTTTTTTCAAATAGCTTTTAAAAATAACACTTTTTTTAGGATAATTATGGCATTGAATAGAATAATTGTATTTTTCACACTAAAAATAATTATTATAATGATTTCAGCTTTTGTTTTGGGAGAATTACCTTATAACTCATAGTTTTAAGCTAGATGGCTGAAGTCTTGACTTGATTTTAAAGGACAATACATTAGAATTTTTTTGACTAATTTTACATTTCACGAAAGGAAATAAAATGGCATTATTAAAAAGAATTAATGAAAAAGCAAAAGCATACCTAAGTTCTGGATTTGGGGTGAATACAAATAGTTATGGAGGCCGTTTTGTGAATAAAAACGGAACTGCCAATGTGGAGAAACGAGGGATGAATCTATTGCATCGCATCAGTTGGTATCACACGATGATCGAGATGCCTGCTTGGAAATTTATGTTGATTCTTTTGACTTTTTATGTGTGTATCAATTTTGTTTTTGCAACGATTTATTTTGTCATTGGTATCGAACATTTGAATGGCATCGATTCTTCCGGTTCTGAATGGGTCAAGTTTGGACAAACTTACTTTTTTAGTGCGCAAACTTTTACCACAGTGGGTTACGGTCACATAAGTCCTTCCGGTTTTTTGGCGAGTACTGTTTCGGCATTGGAAGCCTTGATTGGTTTGTTGAGTTTTGCCATTGCCACTGGATTGTTCTTTGGACGTTTTAGTAAACCCGTTGCCTTTTTGAAGTTTTCCCATAATGCAATAATTGCTCCCTATAAAGATATGACGGCTTTGATGATTCGTCTGACTCCTTTTAAAAATACCAATTTAACCGATGCCGAAGCCAAAATAACGGTAGGGATAAGTGTGGAAGAAGACGGTCTAATGAAAAATAAATTCTATTCGCTTGATTTGGAATTGGATAAAATAAATGCTTTAACTTTGAGTTGGACTCTGGTACATCCCATCACGGAAGATAGTCCTTTGTATCAATTTACAAAAGAAGATTTTGAAACCATCAACGGCGAAATTCTGGTTTTTATCAAAACTTTCGACGATATGTTCAGCAATACAGTTGCCATTCGAACTTCCTATACTTTTGATGAAGTAGAGTATGGAGCCAAGTTTCATCCGATGTATTCGAGAAATGATGCCAACACCAAAACGATTTTGCATCTGGATAAATTAAATCATTTCGAAAGAGTTGCTTTATAATTTTAGGGTCTAAGATATATTTCATTACATTTGTTTATTAAATTTCTATAAATGATAAACAATGTTAAATCTGTCTTTAGTATAAAAGACCTTGAAAACCTATCTGGAATAAAAGCACATACTATCAGGATTTGGGAAAAAAGATATAATATTCTGGAACCTATGCGCTCCACAACCAACATCAGAAATTATGATTTGCCTAATTTGCAAAAATTACTCAACATCGTTTTATTACATGATTATGGTTATAAAATTTCCAGAATTGCAGAGTATTCGTCAGAAAAAATTGAGCTACTTGTCAGGGAAATTATTTCTGAGAAAAGTTCTAAAAACCACGCCATTAATGCTTTTAAAATGGCAATGGTCAATTTTGATCAAGCTTTGTTTTTCAATACCTATAATAGTCTGCTTTCAGAAAAAACTTTTCGTGAAATTTTTTATGATGTTGTAATTCCGTTGATGGAAGAAATCGGATTGTTATGGCAATCAGGTACCATAACTCCAGCACAGGAGCATTTTATTTCCTTTTTAATCAAACAAAAATTACTCATAAATACCGAAAAAATACAGGTTTTGGAACCTACAAGAAACGATAAAGTTTTTGTGTTGTATCTCCCAGAAAACGAAATTCACGAGTTGGGTTTGATGTATTTGAATTATGAAATCTTGTTAAATGGCTATAAAACAATTTATCTTGGCGAGAGTGTTCCGATAGATAGTTTAAAGGACATGAAGCAATATTTTGACAATATTGTTTACATTTCCTATCTGACAGTTCAGCCAACAAGAGATGCAATTGATGATTATTTGAAAGAAATTGCTAACGAAATTATGGATGATCATTCACAAGTTTGGTTGTTGGGTAGAATGACCCAGTTTATTGATGTTGACCAGCGGCCAAAAGCTATTTCTGTCTTTAATTCCATTTCCGATTTGGTTAGCGAATTGTAATTAATTGTTAATGGATTAGGTTTTGTTTAACTTTTTTGTATATTTGTTCAACAAATGAAAAAATCAATTACAATAATAGGTTCAGGATTTTCGGCATTGGCAGCTTCTTGCTATTTGGCGAAAGAGGGTTTTGAGGTAACGATACTCGAAAAAAACAATACTGTTGGAGGTCGAGCTCGGCAACTTTCAAAAGATGGTTTTACTTTCGATATAGGTCCAACTTGGTATTGGATGCCGGATGTATTCGAGAAATTTTTTGCTGATTTTGACAAAAAACCTTCGGATTATTATCATTTGGACAAACTAAATCCTGCTTACGAAGTTTATTTTGATAAAGTAGATTCAATTAAAATCCCAGATAATTTAGCCGATATTCTATTCATTTTTGAAAAGGAGGAAAAAGGAAGTGCTAAACATTTAAATAAATTTTTGGATAATGCCAAACACAATTATGATGTAGCCATCAAAGATTTGGTCTATCGTCCCGGAATTTCGATAACCGAATTGATTACGCCAGTTACCATCAAAAAAGTAAATCAATTTTTTAGCAGCATTAGAACCACGGTTCGAAAAAAAATCAAGAACCATCGTTTGCAACAAATAATGGAATTTCCCGTTTTGTTTCTAGGAGCAAAACCATCCAATACACCTTCATTCTATAGTTTTATGAATTATGCGGATTTCGGTTTGGGTACTTGGCATCCTAAAGGCGGAATGTATGAAGTAGTCAAAGCAATGGTAACCCTGGCGGTAGAATTGGGCGTAAAAATTGAAACCAACCAAAATGTCGAAAAAATTAACGTCGAAAATGGAGTGGTAAAAAGTGTGGTTTCCAACGGAATCACTATTGAGTCCGATGTCGTTTTGAGTGGTGCCGATTACCATCACACGGAAACTTTGTTAGACGAAAAATATAGAGGTTACTCCGAAGAATATTGGGACAGCAAGATTTTCGCTCCATCATCCTTGTTGTTTTACGTAGGTTTTGACAAGAAAATAGAGAATGTTTCGCATCATACTTTGTTTTTCGATACCGATTTTGACGTGCATGCCAAAGATATTTACGACAATCCGAAATGGCCTGAAAAACCGCTTTTTTATGCCAGTTTTCCAAGTATGACCGATTCGACAGTCGCACCCGAAGGTACTGAAGCCGGCATATTCTTGATTCCCATAGCACCCGGAATTGAAGACACGCCAGAAATCAGGGAAAAATATTTTGAAAGTATTATAGCTAGATTTGAAACCTTAACCAATCAAAATGTTTCAAAAAACATTATCTTTAAGGAAAGTTTTTGCGTAAATGACTTTGTCAACGATTACAATTCATATAAAGGTAATGCTTATGGCTTAGCCAACATTCTTACCCAAACCGCTTTTTTAAGACCCAAGATTATTAGCAAAAAAGTCAAGAATTTATTTTTTACTGGACAATTAACCGTTCCCGGACCGGGAGTTCCTCCATCGATAATTTCAGGAAAAATAGTGTCGGATTTGATTAAAAAACAATTTACAAATATTTAATAGCTATGAAACAATTATTTGATGAAGTATCGTTTAAATGCAGTGTTTTGGTAACCAAAAGTTACAGCACTTCTTTTTCGTTGGCTGTTAAAATGCTAGCTCCAAGTATTCGGGAAGCCATTTACAGTATCTATGGCTTTGTGCGTTTTGCGGACGAAATTGTAGATTCTTTTCACGGTTTCGACAAGGAAACATTGATTAATGACTTTGAAAACGAATATTACAAAGCTCAAAAAATGGGTATTAGCTTGAACCCAATTTTGAATTCTTTTCAACACACGGTAAAGGAATACAATATTACGGACGATTTGATTCAGTCTTTTTTGAAGAGTATGAAAATGGATTTAATCAAATCGGATTATCATAACAAGCAGGAATATGACGACTATATTTATGGTTCGGCTGACGTGGTGGGGTTGATGTGTTTGAAAGTTTTTGTGAAAGGTGACGATCAAAAATTCGAAGAGCTGAAAGGTGAAGCGATGCGATTGGGATCTGCTTTCCAGAAAGTGAATTTCTTGCGTGATTTGAAAGACGATAATTTAATTTTGAACCGAAATTATTTTCCAGGAGTCGATTTGAATTCTTTTGATGAAAAAGCTAAAGGAATGATTATCAAAGAAATTGAAGAAGATTTTCGAGTAGCATTGCAAGGAATTAAAAAGTTGCCTTTGGAAGCTAAATTCGGGGTATATACAGCCTATGTATATTATAAAAAATTATTGCGAAAGTTGGAAAACACGCCTTGTCATGAAATTGGAAATTCAAGAATTAGAGTTTCCAATTATACAAAAGGACTCTTGTTTGCCAATTCTTTCGTATCTTACAAATTGAAATTGGTCTAAATTTCTATTTTATTTAATTTATTAAACGTTCTGAAATGATTTCTTTTTTGATTTTTTTGGCTACTTATTTGATTATGGAATGTATTACTTGGTGCACTCATAAATTTGTGATGCATGGTTTTTTATGGTATTTACACGCTGATCATCACCAACCTAAATACGCACATATTTTCGAGCGCAATGATTTATTTTTTGTGATTTTTGCCATTCCAAGTATTCTGCTTTTTTATTTTGGAGCAGAAGCTGGTTTTGACTTCAAGTTCTTCATCGGATTAGGGATTTTTGCTTACGGATTGAGTTATTTTATTGTACACGATATTTTTATCCATCAACGATTTAAGTTGTTTAAAAATACCAAAAACAAATACTTACTCGCTTTACGAAAAGGGCATAAAGTGCATCACAAACATTTAGGAAAAGAAGAAGGCGAATGTTTCGGTATGTTGTTTGTGCCTTTCAAATATTTTAAAATTTAGTTTTTTTGTGTTATTTCGACGAAGGAGAAATCACATAACGAGAGCAACTGTTGTGATTTCTCCTTCGTCGAAATGACAACATTGTATAAAATAATAAAAGCCCGAATGGCGGTCAAAAAAACAATATGTCGTTATACTTTTTTTTAAATATTGCTTCTTTTATGATTCCGTTTCTGTACAGTTTCGAAAGCAGGATGAAGTATATCAAACGATGGAAAGCAGTTTTTTCGGCGATAATTATCACGGCAATTTTCTTCATTATTTGGGATGTCATTTTTACCAAAATAGGAGTGTGGAGTTTCAATCCGCGTTACCATTCGGGAATTGAATTTTTTGATTTACCAATTGAGGAATGGTTATTTTTCATCTGTATTCCTTATGCAAGCCTCTTTATTCATTTTGCTTTTCATTATTTTTCCCCAAAGGTTTCGTTGACGGACAAAACGGTGAAAATCATTTATTGGATTTTAATGTTGGTGCTTTTACCGATAATTTTTTTTCATTACGATAAATTATACACGGCGATAAATTATGGTTTTTTGGTGCTGCTTTTGACTTACACGGTTTTCAAGGTTCCCCATATTTTGAACACGTTTTTCATCACTTTTCTAATCATATTGATTCCATTTGCCTTAGTCAACGGGATTTTGACAGGCAGTTTTATTGACGAACCGGTTGTCATTTATAACAATGCAGAAAATTTGGGAATTAGACTGGGAACTATCCCAATTGAAGATATCGGTTATGCCTTTTCGATGTTGTTGATGAGTTTGGTTTTGATTAAAAAAATAGAAAAAATTGGACAAGGAATTGATAGATTTTTTTGAATGAGAAAACATAATCTACAAGATTTGCATTAAAAAACCAATGCACAAAGCATAGAATCATAAAAACAAAAATATGAAAGTATATAAAAAAGAAACCGTCCAGCACATCAATGCAAGTATCGAAGAATGTTGGGCTTTCTTCTCTAGTCCAAGAAATTTGCAAAAGATTACTCCTGAAACTATGGGTTTCAATATCACGGATTTCGATGGTAAAAATATGTATGCCGGACAAATTATCCAGTATAAAGTGTCGCCGCTTGCCGGATTGAAATTAAGTTGGACAACGGAAATCACTTTCGTGAAAGATAATAGCTATTTCATTGACGAACAACGTTTTGGTCCTTATGCGCTTTGGCATCACAAACATTTTTTTGAACCAACCGAGAACGGAACAAAAATGACCGATGTGGTGCATTATGCCTTGCCTTTGGGTTTCATTGGGAGAATTATGAATACCTTGGTGGTGAAAAATAAATTAAAAACCATCTTTGATTACAGAATTGTAAAAGTGAACGAGATTTTCAATTCCAAATAATGAATAAACAGGCAGTAACCTTTTTTTGGTTTCGTAGAGATTTGCGATTAGAAGATAACGTTGGTTTGTTTCACGCTTTGGAATCTCAATATCCAGTTATTCCCTTGTTTATTTTCGATGAGGCTATTTTAGAAAGTTTGCCAAAAAATGACGCCAGAGTAGGTTTTATTCACGATTCACTTTCGAAAATAAATCAAAAACTACAGGAATTGGGAAGTTCTCTTTTGGTAAAAAAGGGAAAAACCCAGGGAGTTTGGCAAGAACTCCTTGAAGAATTCGAAGTAAAGGAAGTTTTTTTCAACAAAGATTACGAGCCTTACGCCATCAAAAGAGATTTGGCCATTTGCGTACTATTGGAAGCCAATAAAACAGTGCATTTTTCATTCAAAGACCAAGTGATTTTCGAAGAAAAAGAAATCACGAAAGCCGACGGATTGCCTTATACGGTTTACACACCTTATAAAAATAAATGGTTGGATAAATACAATTCCATAGCTCCAGTTCAAGAATATGATGCTACAAAATTGTTTTTCAATTTTCATAAAAGCAATTTTATTTTTCCAACTTTGGAACAAATAGGCTTCGAAGAAAATTCGATAAAAGTGATTCCTCATAATCTGAAAAATGTATCCAATTACCACGAAACTCGTGATTTTCCTGCTTTGGACAGCACGACACATCTCTCGCCACATCTGCGTTTTGGGACGGTCAGTGTTCGGAAATTGGTGAATTGGGCTGCCAATAAAAACCAAGTGTTTTTGAGTGAACTGATTTGGAGGGAATTCTTTATGCAAATTTTGTTCAGTTTTCCAAAAGTCGTCACACACAATTTTAAATCGGCTTATGATGGGATTCAATGGCGGAATGATGAGGAAGATTTCAAACGCTGGTGTTCCGGAACCACGGGTTATCCGATGGTTGATGCTGGAATGCGAGAACTGAATGAAACTGGGTATATGCACAACAGAGTTCGAATGGTGGTGGCGAGTTTTCTGTGCAAACATTTGTTGATTAACTGGCAATGGGGCGAAGCTTATTTTGCCGAAAAGTTACTGGATTTTGAATTGTCTGCCAACGTTGGAAACTGGCAATGGGCTGCGGGAACGGGTTGCGATGCCGCGCCCTATTTTCGAGTTTTCAATCCTGAAATTCAGCTCAAGAAATTCGACGAAAAAGGGATTTATATTCGAAAGTGGATTCCTGAATTTGATTTGGGTTACGGTCTGCCAATGATAGATCACGCTTTTGCAAGAGATAGATCCATTGCGACTTATAAAGCTGGAATTTTGAAGTGATTTTTTTAAACCATTAAGAAAGTTAAGATAAATTAAGTTTTGTGTATTTAAACCATTGAGAATATTAAGATAAATTAGTTTTTTTATTTCTTAATGATCCTTAACTTTCTTAATGGTTTTACTTTTTTTACTTTAAAAACTTATATGTTTCAATAGTTTATTTTATCAATTTATTCAACATTCCCTGAAATATAAACCCGTGGAAAGGCCAAACGGAATACCAATACAATTTTCCCCAAACGCCTTTTGGTCTAAAAGTTGCGGATTGATACAAAGTATTATTGATGATTTTGAATTCGAGCCAAGCTTCGCCAGGGAGTTTCATTTCGGCATATAAAATTAATTTTCCTTCCTCTCTGTTGGCATATAAAACGCGCCAAAAATCCAGTGCATCTCCCGAATGAATGTCGTGTTTGTTGGTTCGCCCTCTTCTAGAACCCACGCCGCCAAATAATTGGTCGATGAAGCCGCGTAAATTCCACAGCCAATCGCCACAATACCAGCCTGTTTCTCCGCCAATTGACCAAATTCTATCGATGGTGAAATCTCGGTTTTCTATTTCTTTTTTTCGTCGGTCGATAAAGCAATCTTTCTTGGGAACTTTTCGAAATGCAGAAATATTGCTGCTAAACCGCCCGCTCACCAAAGAATCTTTCCAACTAGAAACGACTTTGTCTTCATCGACTTTTATTAGCGCTCTAGACAAAGCTTGTTCGTAGGACATCGGTTTAACTCCCAATAACTCATTTATTTTGTTGTCCCTGCAAATCACTTCCACTTTCATACTGCTCACCAAAGCCGAGGCCAATTTATAAGAAGTCGAGGTCACGAAATACAACCAATAAGACGATAGTTTTGGTGTCATTATTGGAACCGTATAAATCCACCTTTTTAAATTTTTTGCTTTGGCAAAACCCAAAAGCATTTCTTTATACGTTAGAATATCTGGGCCGCCAATGTCAAAGCTTTTACCGTAAGTAACGGGATTCAAGAGTGATTTTGACAAAAATTCCAGAACGTCGTTGATGGCAATGGGCTGGCATTTGGTGTTAAGCCATTTTGGAGTGATCATGACCGGAAGTTTGTTGACCAAATCCCGAATAATTTCGAACGAAGCGCTGCCGGAACCCACAATGATTCCAGCTCTCAAAGTTGTTATGGCAAAATTCGCATTATTCAAGACATCTTCTACTTTTTTTCTGGAGGATAAGTGTTTCGAAAGCGATTTGTCATTCACGATGCCGCTTAAATAAATGACTTGTTTTGTCTTTGTTTGGTCTATTCTATGAACAAAATTTTCTGCCGAAACCCGCTCTAATTCATCATAATTGTCATCAGAACCCGACATAGAATGTATTAAATAATAGGCAACATCTATGTCTGCAGGAATGGTATTTAAAGTTTCAATTTTCAGAAAATCAACCTCAATGACTGATACATTTTTTTGAAATTCTTCGGGACAATAAAACCTATTTTTGTCTCTCACGCAACAAATTACTTCGTGATCTTGCGCCACTAAAATAGGCAAAAGTCGCTTGCCGATATAACCTGTTGCGCCTGTTAAGAGAATTTGCATAGTTTTTATTTGTGAATCAAATTTAGCTTAATTTATTGGAAACTAAACTGATAAATTCTTTTCTAGTTTTGTCTTTTTCGAAAGCACCAGTGAAAGATGAAGTTGTTGTTACTGAATTCTGCTTTTGAATCCCGCGCATTTGCATACACATGTGTTGCGCTTCGATTACAACTGCCACTCCTAGTGGATTTAAGGCTTCTTGAATGCAGTTTTTTATTTGGTCTGTCAATCTTTCTTGTACTTGCATTCGTCGAGCAAAAGCATCTACAATTCTTGGAATTTTGCTCAATCCCACAATTTTTCCGTTGGGAATATAGGCGACATGTGCTTTTCCAAAAAACGGCAACATGTGGTGTTCACACATCGAATACACTTCAATGTCTTTTACCACAATCATCTGCTTGTGATCTTCTGTGAATAGTGCCGATTTCAATATTTCCAATGGATCCAGTCCGTAACCGTGTGTGAGGAATTGCATCGCTTTGGCTACTCTTTCAGGTGTTTTTTCTAAACCTTCTCTATAGATGTCTTCGCCCAGATTTTCAATGATTGTTCTGTAATTATCGGCTAATACTTCTGTTATCTCCTCGTCGTATTGTTCCACTTTTTCGTAACTTCTTATTTCTTTTATCATTTTGGTTTTTGGTGTGTTTTTATAATTTGAATGTCACTATTCCATAATCCATTTCGAAAATCTGTCCCGAGATTGATTTGGCGTGATCCGAAATCAAGTAATTAGCCATACTCGCCACTTCTTCCGGTTTTAAGTAATTTTTCATAGGATGGCGTTCCATCATGTTTTCTTTCATTCGGTCATTTCGTAAAATTCCTGCCGAAAGCGAAGTCTCGGTAATGGTAGGAGCGATGGCATTGATGCGAACCACCGAAGCCAATTCAGCTCCAAGTGATTTTACCAATCCTTCAACTCCCGCTTTTGCCGTGGCGATGCTGGCGTGAAAAGGCATTCCCAGTTTTGCCGCCACCGTACTGAATAAAATAATGGATGGATTCGTTCCTTTTTTTAGTGCTGGCAAATATTTCTGAATCGCTTTTACTGCTCCAATCACATTGATTTCGAAATCATTCCTGAAATCATCGATGCTCAAACTGCCAATAGGTTTCAAATTTATTGAACCCGGACAATAAATCAAAACGTCAATGTTTTCAATGTCTGGAAGCGCATCTTGCAATACATCCAATGAATAATGTTTCAGGTTGGGATTCGAAATTTCAGGAGTATTTCTGCTAATGTTATAGATTTTGTTGTTTTCCAATTGTTGCAACAAAATAGCGTTTCCAATTCCTTTGCTGCCGCCAATGATTACAATGTTTTTCATAAATTCTATCGCTTCGAAATTTTGTTGTTGTTAATTTGTCTTTGCCTCGTGCATTTGAATCTACCTTCTCTAAAATCCCTGAGTTTTTCGTGTTTTGTTTTTCGGCCTTGCACTCTTTCGCGCCACATTCTAAAACTAGAAGCTTTCATTTCGTTTCGCATCATGTCAATAACTTCTTGTTCTTTCAGTCCAAATTGCAGCAAAATGGCATCGAATGTCGTTCGGTCTTCCCAAGCCATTTCAATGATTCTGTCTTTATCAATGTCGGAGAATTCTTTTTTCAACCTTGGTATTTTAGATATTCATTCACCACGATTTTCGCTTTCAAATCAAACATCAAATTGTACAAGCCAAAGAACGTTCGGTTCATGTAAATGAAATGTTTTGACCCACGATTACCGTTCATTTTCTTGAGATTGGTATCTTTCGAAAAGCGTTCGCCCAATTGCGCTATGTTTGCGAAAAATTCTTCATCCGAAAAATCAAAGGTTTCCGATTGAAAGGGTTGGGTAAACAACGATAACAAATCATAAAACATTTGAGAAAAATATTCGATTTCTTCCTTGGAATCATCCACTCTGAGTATTTCCAACTCGAATAGTTTGTCTTCAAATAGTTTTTTATTGTCGATGACTTCCTTGTTTATTAACTCAAAATAAGGAATGTAGAATTCGTTTGGAATTTGTTTCATACAACCAAAATCGAGTGCTATCAATTTGTTTTCTATGTTTACCAAGAAATTTCCAGGATGCGGATCAGCGTGTACTTTTCTTAAAATATGAATTTGGTACATATAAAAATCCCAAAGCGCTTGGCCGATTTTGTTGCTAACTTCCTGTTTTGGGGTTTTATTGGTAAACTCCGAAAGATGAATTCCCGTCATCCAATCCATCGTGATAATTTTCGCTGAAGAATACTCGGGATAATAGTTCGGAAAAACCAGATTGTCTATTTTTTGGCAGGCTTCGACCACTTCCTGGCTTTGTTTCAGTTCCAATAAATAGTTGGTTTCCTCAATCAATTTGTCTTCGACTTCCTTGAAATATTTATCAGAATCCTTGCCTTGAAGGTTAAACATTCTGATGGCAATGGGTTTCACCAAAGCCAAGTCAGATGAAATACTGTTGGCAACTCCGGGATATTGGATTTTTACGGCCAGTTTTTTGTTGTCTTTCATGGCTAAATGCACTTGTCCAATACTGGCGGCATTAACGGAATTGGCATTGAATTCGTCAAAGATTTCATAAGGCGTTTTGCCAAAATTAGTCTTGAAAGTTTTCAAAACCAATGGACCAGAAAGTGGTGGAACAGAGAACTGCGACAACGAAAATTTCTCCACATAAGCCTGCGGCAAGAAACTTTTGTCCATACTCAACATCTGTGCTACTTTCAACGCACTTCCTTTGAGGCTTTTGAGTCCGTCATAAATGTCTTCGGCATTGTTTTCGTTGAGTTTGTCACGGGTTAAATCGCTGTTGACCATTTTTTCGCCGTAATATTTCAGGTAATTTACGCCCACTTTCGCACCGGTTTGAACGAGTTTTGTGGCTCTTTCAATTTTTGAAGTAGGGATGTAGTCTATGGTTTTCATTATTTGGTGTGTATTTTTTCTTTGAAAATAAATTTTCCAAAATCGATTAGGCTGTCTATGGGCGCGATGTTCATCAATTCAAATGATAATTTTACCGATTTTTCGATATAAATATCTGTTTTTTCAAAAGCGGCTGATTCGTCTTCCAACCAGAATTTCATTGTCAGCAAAAACTGAATCCAGGAACTTTCCTGAATTGCTTTTTCTTGAAAATTTTGAAATTTCTCGTGTTGGGTTCTCACTTCATCCGTCATTATTTCGGTGATGTAATTTTTGAATCCAATTCTCAGGCTCGAAAGTTGCATCAGGTTTTTCAGTTGGTTCTGGTGTTCTTTCAAACTCATCACGACATAACTTCTGTTGGCTGACAACAATTCGAAAAAGGTGAAATAGAAACTCAACATTTTGCTTTCCATATCGTAGGCTTCATAACCTGGTGCTTTTTGAATTAACTCGACAGTTTTTTCCAGGAACATCTTGAAAATTTCTTTTTCAATGCTTTCCAGAGTGCCAAAAAAGGAATAGAATTCCGTTTCGTCAAAACCATTTGTTTTGGCAAACTGATATACTGATTTAGGTTTTTCATTATTTTCCAATCTATAGTTCATATACATTGAAACAATTTTGTCTTTTGTTATAGGGGATTTTTTAGTAGCCATTTTTTTGGGTATTTTAAATTAGAGCATGAAGATACAAAATGTTTAATCATATTAAATAAAAGTTAAACAAAAATATTTGTTAATGTTTCTTTGTCATTTTAAATGCCTAGATTTGTAACCTTATGAAAAAAAACGTATTAATAAGTGGAGGTACTGGATTTATAGGGAAACGATTGACTAGTTTGTTAATTGAGAAAGGCTACTCCGTTTCCATTTTAAGCAGAAGCAAGAAACAAGATACTACCGATATCAGTTATTATCAATGGGATATTTCTAATCAATCTATTGATGAAGAATCGGTACTGAAGGCTGATTTTATAATTCATTTGGCTGGAGAAAACATTGCCGAAAAGAGATGGACTCAAGACAGGAAAGAAGCAATTGTGCAGAGCAGAGAACAATCTGTCCAGTTGATTTATGACGTTTTAAAAAAGAACAATAAAAAAATAGATGCCTTTGTTTCAGCATCAGGAATTGGGATTTATGGAGCGATAAACGGATCGAAAATTTGCGACGAAAATACTTCTCCAGCCAATGATTTCTTGGGGACTACTTGTCAAAAATGGGAAGCTGCCGCAGATACTATTGCCAGTTTGGGAATTCGGGTAGTTAAAATCCGCACAGGTTTGGTTCTGGGTAAAGATGATGGTTTTTTGAAGAAATTAGCGCCAATTTTTAAATATAGATTGGGTTCTGCTTTAGGTTCTGGTAAGCAATACATGCCTTGGATTCACGTCGAGGATTTGTGTGCGATTTACTTCGAAGCTTTATATAATAGTACTATGAATGGTGCTTATAATGCTGCTGTTTATGATAATACCACGAATGCTAGTTTTTCAAAAACATTGGCAAAAATCTTTGGATATTCTATTTGGCTTCCCAATGTTCCAGCTTTTTTGCTGAAAATAATCTTGGGAGAAATGGCTCAAATCGTCCTCACCGGACAAAGAACTTCTTCAGAAAAAATAGAAAATGCAGGATTTCAATTTCAATATAAAGTTATAGAAAATGCACTCAGGGATTGTTTGCAAAAGTAGGTTTGTTGAATAAAAAAAGTGTTTTGATGTTCACGGTTTCTGCCACTTTTGCACTCAATATTTCTGGAATCTTTATATTGAAATCCTTGCTGTTTACAACGAAATCTGAGATAATTTCCAATCCGTCATTTGTTTTTTTTAGGATGGTAATGGTGTTGATTTTTTTTGATTTTCCGTGCAATTTCAATGTCCCTTTGATGTTGAATTCTTTTGGGGAAGGTCCAATAATATTCAAGTTAAAACCTACTATTATTCCTTTAAAAGTAGCTTTTGGATAGCTTTCACTTTCCAAATAATTTTCGTTAAAATGCTTTTCCATTAAAGGAATCTTGAAGTGAAAATCCTTGATGAAAACGATACTCAAAATTTCCCCGGTTTCTATATTTAGTGTACAAGTTGCATTTTCATTTTTAGCTTTTACTTCTTCAAATAAAGGTACCGATGCCTCAAAATTAATGATTCCTTTATGAGCAATCATCATTTCTTGAGCCATTGTTATATTGACCAAACACACCAGAAAAAGTAAGGTAATTGTTTTCATCTTGATAAGAATGATTTGATTTCTAAAGTTACAAAATTCAGTTGGTATTTTCTTGAATTTATTAAGAAAAATTACCTCTTTTAAATTTTTTTTTGATTCAAATTAATTCTCGTTCTTGAAACTGATTTTGAATTTGATTTTCTGAATTAAAATTCTATTCTGCAAACAGTTCTTTTAGTTTTAGCAATTAATTTTTAAACTCAAAAAAGAATTGTTTTTCAATACATAATCTGCTTTGGTCTTTATAAATTACCCATAAACACATATTGCAATAATCTAAACCTATACAGATGAGGAATTTCTCTGATTTCGTTATTCGGATAAATTTGTCTTTTTATTGACAATATGATAAATATCAGGTATTAAAATTTATAATTTTATCAAAAAATCAAGTATAAATATCAAAAATGCATTCTAGGTTATCTGTTTTAAAAATACATTTGTTCGAGGTTATTCATTAAACGAAAAAAACAGTCTTGTAAACAATAACCGATTAAACTTTATTTCTTACTCATTTTTAGACTAAACAATACAATCGGATGAAAAATAAATCATTCTTGGCTTTCGACCTTGGCGCAACTAGCGGACGTACCATTTTGGGAACTATTGAAAACGGTCGCCTTCAAATGAAGGAACTTACTCGTTTTTCAAATCAAATACTTCAAATTGGGAATCACATCCATTGGAATATCTATTCTTTGTTCGAACATCTAAAAGAAGGACTCGTTGCCGCCAAAAGGGAAGGGGTGGAAATTGCTTCTATCGGCATCGATACTTGGGGTGTCGATTTTGTGTTACTTGCCGAAGACGGTTCCATACTTGGCGCTCCGTATGCTTATCGTGACCCGCATACTATTGATATGCCCGAGAAATATTTTGAATTAATTTCCCGCGAAAAAGTATATGAACTAACTGGAATTCAGGTAATGAATTTTAACAGCTTGTATCAGCTTTTTGCCTTGAGTCAAGCCAATAATTCCTTGCTTAAAAGTGCCAAGGATATGTTGTTCATTCCTGATGCCTTGGCCTATATGCTTACCGGAAACAAAGTAGTGGAATACACTGTGGCGTCCACTTCTCAAATATTAAATCCTCGCACCAAGAAATTTGAAGCTGAATTGCTTGAAAAAGCAGGAGTTTCACCTTCCATTCTGGGAGAAATCGTGATGCCGGGTCATTTGATAGGTACTCTTAAAGAGGATTTGGCAGCAGAAAGCGAATTAGGAAAAGTGAATGTAATTGCGGTGGCAGGACACGACACAGGTGCTGCAGTGGCTGCCGTTCCTGCAACAAGCGAAAATTTTGCTTACCTGAGTTCAGGAACTTGGTCCTTGATGGGGATTGAAGTGAAAGACCCCATTATCAACGCAGAAACCTTTGCTTTAAATTTTACCAACGAAGGCGGAATTGAAGGAACCACCCGTTTCTTGAAAAATATAACGGGAATGTGGCTGTTGGAACAATGCTTGAAAGATTGGAAAAACGAAGGGATTACTTATGCTTACGAAAAACTGGTTCAAATGACAGCTTCCGTTCCTGCTTTTCAATCCCTGATTGATCCCGACCACGTTTCATTTGCCAATCCAGTTTGTATGCCAACCGCAATTGCCAATTATTGTCGGTCTACTTATCAAATTGTGCCTTCCACACATGCCGAGTTTGTTCGCTGTATTTTTGAAAGTCTTTCCCTTAAATACAATTATGTATTGGGAAAACTCAAAGATTTGGCACCCTTTCCAATAGATAAATTACATGTAATTGGAGGCGGATCAAAAAACCCTTTATTGAATCAATGGACTGCCAATGCCACGGGGATTGAGGTAATTGCTGGTCCTTCTGAAGCAACTGCCATCGGGAATATAATGATTCAGGCAAAGGCTGCCAGTTGCGTAAGCTCCTTGCAAGAAATGCGCAAGATTATTGGCAATTCAGTACAATTGGATGAATTCACGCCGGAAGATCGAATTGTTTGGTATGAAGCCTATCAAAAATTCTTGAGTGTAACCCAGTTGAAAAAAGAAACCTACGCACACTATGTCTAGGTTGAAAAAATAATATACAATAAAATAAATAATAGAAGAATGAAAAAGTTAGATGTTAAATTAATGCACCCGGTTGAGCAGATCAACATGGTCATTGGAAGAATTTATGAAAAAGGAATGACTACTACATCAGGGGGTAATATTTCAATAAGAGATAAAAATGGAGATATTTGGATTACACCTTCCGCTGTAGATAAAGGAGATTTGACTCCAAAAGATATTGTTTGTATTAAAAAAGATGGAAATATTGTTGGCTTGCATAAGCCATCGTCAGAATATCCTTTTCATAAAGCGATTTACGAGGCACGCCCAGAAATTAATGCCATTATTCATGCGCATCCTCCAGGATTGGTTGCTTTTAGTATCACTCGCCAAGTTCCCAATACCAATATTACTCCTCATTTCCGTTCTGTTTGCGGTAAAGTAGGTTATGCGCCTTATGGTTGCCCTGGAAGTGAGGAATTAGGCCAGAAAATTGCGGATCAATTTATTGGTACTGAAAGTAAAGCAGTAATTATGGAAAACCACGGAGTTGTATTGGGAGGATCTGACATTCTGGATGCCTACCAACGATTTGAAACTTTGGAATTATGCTGTTGCACCATCGTAAATGCCGGAAAACTGGGAAAAGTAAACGCATTGACCGATGAACAAATTCAACAATACAGAACACAAATTCCTTCAAAAGCCACTCGTTTCTCAGATCCGGGATATCCATCAGATGAATTGGCCATCAGAAGAGATATGGTAAATATCATTCACCGTGCCTGTGAACAGGGATTAATGATTTCAACTTTTGGAACAGTGTCAGCTCGTTGGAGTGGAAATGACTTCTTGATTACGCCGCACAATGTCTCTCGTTGGAACATTTCTGCCGACAATATCATTCAGGTTAAAAACGGAATGACCGAAGACAATAAAAACCCAAGTTATCAAGTGCCATTGCACCAACGCATTTATGAGCAAAATCCGCACATCAATTCCATCATCATGACACAGTCTCCTAATCTGATGGCTCACTCAATCAGCGGAACCAAATTTGATGTTCGAACTATTCCAGAAAGCTGGATTTTCTTGCAGGATGTACCTTCAGTTCCTTTCGGTTCTTTATTCGATGATATAGATGGTATGGCAAACATGTTTGACAAAAACCGTGTTGTCTTAATCGAAAATGACTGTGCTGTTGTTACAGGCGACAAACTGCTGAACACTTTCGACTATTTGGAAGTAGCCGAATTTAGTGCCAATTCATTGGTAATGGCTGCCTCTGTTGGACCGTTATGTCCAATGGGAGATGCTGAAATTGAGGAATTGCGAGTGGCTTTTAGCGCAATTATTAGATAATATAAAATATAACAATAGTATGAGTTCCATTAAACGAATTATTTTAAACGAAATGTCCTATTACGGGGCAGGAAGTCGTTCTGTGCTTGCAGACGAAATAAAAAAAAGAGGTTTTAAGAAAGTTTTTATCGTAACCGACAAAGATTTATTGAAATTTGGAGTTGTCGAAAAAGTAACCAGTGTTTTAGATGCAGCAAAAATTGAATACACCATTTTTTCCAATGTAAAACAAAACCCAACGGTTGCCCAAGTAAAAGAAGGTGTTGTCGATTTCAGTACCTCTGGAGCCGATGTGATTGTGGCTATTGGTGGAGGTTCACCAATTGATACTGCGAAAGGAATTGGGATTATATCCAACAATCCTGAATTTGCAGATGTCGTTTCATTGGAAGGGGTGGCCAATACCAAAAACAAATCTGTTCCCATCATCGCCTTGCCGACCACAGCTGGAGCCGCTGCCGAAGTAACCATCAATTACGTGATTACCGACGAGGAAAATGTGAAGAAAATGGTTTGTGTTGACCCGAATGTTATTCCAATTCTTTCCATTGTGGATGCTGAATTAATGTTGAGCTTGCCGCCAAGTTTGACTGCAGCAACCGGAATGGATGCCTTGACTCACGCCATCGAAGGGTATATTACCAGAGGAGCTTGGGAAATGTCGGATATGTTTGAATTGAAAGCCATCGAAATGATTGCCAAACATTTGCCTGTAGTAGTGAAAAATCCTTCGGATGTTGTGGCTCGTGACGGTATGGCCGTTGCCCAATACATTGCAGGAATGGGATTTTCGAATGTTGGATTAGGATTGGTACACGGAATGGCGCATCCATTGGGAGCTTATTATGATATTCCTCACGGTGTTGCCAATGCCTTATTATTGCCAATTGTTATGGAATACAATACCGAATCTTCGATTGCCAAATATGTTGATATTGCCCGAGCCATGGGAATAAAAGTGGATCATTTATCACTTTCAGATGCTGCAAAAGCTGCGGTTGATGCCGTTAAAAACCTCGCCATAGAAGTAGGCATTCCAGAAAAACTTCGCTTATTGAATGTTAAGGAAGAAGATTTGGAGCGACTATCCCAGTCCGCTTTAGAAGATGTTTGTACCCCTGGAAATCCTCGCGAAGTAAAATTGAGCGACATTTTGGAATTGTATAAAAAAGCATTTTAACCAACCTTAATATAAATAATGAAAACAGAACAAATTAATCAGGCGTTCGAATATGCAAAAGCACGATACGCCGGACTTGGAATCGACGTGGAAAAAGCAATTGCCGAAATGGATAAATTATCCATCTCGCTACACTGTTGGCAAGCCGATGATGTAACGGGTTTTGAAGCCGGTAACGATGAATTGACAGGCGGAATTCAAGTAACTGGAAATTATCCAGGCAAAGCGAGAAACATTGCCGAACTTCGTGCCGATATTGACAAAGCGATGTCCTTAATTCCGGGAGAACACCGCGTAAATTTACACGCTTTGTATGGCGATTTTGGTGGAGAAAAAGTAGATCGCAACCAAATTGAAGTGAAACATTTCCAAAGCTGGATTGATTGGGCCAAAGAAAAAGGCTATAAATTAGATTTTAATGCTACTTGTTTCTCTCACGAAAAATCGGCTGATGGATTTACATTGTCACACCGTGATCCAGCTATTCGTCAGTTTTGGGTAGAACACGTTATTCGTTGTCGTAAAATTGCTGAAGAAATCGGACGTCAATTGGGTTCAAAATGTATTCACAACATTTGGATTCCAGATGGTTCTAAAGATTTAATTGTAGATCGTTCGTTGTATCGTCAATACTTAAAAAATTCATTAGACAAGATTTTCGAATACAAATCGAATGACGAATTGATGTTGGATAGTATCGAATGTAAATTGTTTGGTATTGGAAGCGAAAGTTTTGTAGTGGGTTCCCACGAATTTTATATGGGTTATGGCATTGCCAATAACAAAATGATTACTTTGGATGCGGGACATTTTCACCCTACAGAAGTAATCTCCGATAAAATTTCTTCTTTATTATTATTTACTCCCGAAATCTTGCTTCACGTGAGTCGCGGTGTTCGTTGGGATAGCGATCACGTCGTGATTTTGAACGATGAATTGCAAGCTATTGCTCAAGAAATTATTCGTGCCAAAGCTTTGGATAGAGTTCACGTAGGATTGGATTTCTTCGATGCGTCTATCAACAGAATTGGTGCTTATGTAATTGGTGTTCGCGCCACTCAAAAAGCATTTTTACAAGCCTTATTGGAACCAAGTGCGCAATTGAATTCTTTCGAAGCCAATGGTCAAAACTTCGAACGTTTGGCCTTGTTGGAAGAAGCTAAGTCATTGCCTTGGGCTGCCGTATATGATTACTATTGTTCAACAAAAGGAATCACTCCCGCCGAAGATTATATTTCAGACATTCAAGAATATGAAAGAAATGTAACTTCAAAAAGATAAATTTACAACTCCTCAATTTCTTGTAAAAAAGAGGTTGGGGAGTTTTTTATCTTGAAATAGTCTATTTATTAACCAATTAATTGTCCGCTAATGCTATCCTGAAACAGGATAATAGGGCGGATTTAAATAAAATGAATGCACTTTTAGGATTACTTTTTCATTCTATCGGAGGTTTTGCTTCGGGTAGTTTTTATATGCCTTACAACAAGGTAAAAGGATGGGCTTGGGAAAGCTTTTGGATTATTGGCGGTTTGTTTTCGTGGCTCATTGTACCACCACTTGCAGCCTATCTTACCATTCCGGGATTTGCTGATGTTATTTCCAATTGTTCTACTCAAATTTTGACCATAACATTTGTAATGGGGCTTTTATGGGGGATTGGTGGATTGACTTACGGTCTAGGCGTCCGTTATTTGGGAATGTCTTTGGGGAATTCAGTAGTGTTGGGATTCTGTGCTGCTTTTGGAGCAGTGGTTCCTTCTGTATATTACTCCATTTATCCAACAGCTGGTAAGGTTTCATTTACTGATATGATATCGACTAGCGGAGGACAATTGGTACTTCTTGGTGTTTTGGTTTGCCTTCTGGGTATCGGTATTTCTGGTAAGGCCGGAATTATGAAAGAACGCGAACTTACCAAGGAACAACAAAAAGCCAGTGTTGCCGAATTCAGTATGGTAAAAGGATTGATTATTGCGGTGATTTCGGGCATTTTAAGTTCATTTTTCAATTTTGGAATCGAAGCAGGAAAACCAATGGCCGAGGTTGCCAATGAAGCTTGGAAAGCTTTGAATCCCAATCAAGGCGAATTTCTTTTTCAAAACAACGTGATTTTTGTAGTTATCCTTTGGGGTGGATTGACGACGAATTTGATTTGGACCACCATTCTGAGTTTAAAAAATAAATCCTATAAAAACTTCACTGATAAAACGACCCCAATTACTCGTAATGTCTTGTTTTGTGCTTTGGCTGGAACAACCTGGTTTTTACAGTTTTTCTTTTATGGAATGGGCGAAAGCAAATTAGGAAACGGTGCCAGCTCGTGGATTCTTCATATGTCGACCATTATATTGACCGCCAATATGTGGGGAATTTATCGAAAAGAATGGTCTGGAGTTGCCGCAGAAACCAAATGGACAATCGCAACTGGAATTGCGGTAATTTTATTGTCGGTGGTATTAGTGGGCATCGGGAATTCGATGTGATGATTATTCTTTATATTTGTAGTGAAATGCCCCAAAAGGAATTAGAATTGAGATGATTTACAAAGACATAAATACTAGTGTTAATTACCCTATAACTTCGGAGGAAGACGAGTTATGGGGATTGACCATTACCACTGTTGGTCGTCAAAAGATTACCGAAAAAGAAAATTATCCTCCCGAGAAACACCCCGTTGGCTATTATTTTAATGTGGATAAAGGCCGAATATTGAATGAATATCAATTGCTGTATATCACGAACGGAAATGGGGTTTTTACTTTTGGGCATTCCAAGCAATCTTGTTTTATTACCGAAGGGAAAATGTTTTTTCTAATGCCGGGAGTTTGGCATACTTATAAACCTTTGGAAAATTCAGGATGGAATGAATACTGGATTGGTTTTAAAGGAGAAATCATCGAAAAAATTGTCAAAGAAGGCTTTTTCTTGAACAGACCGCCGGTGTTTAACATCGGGATGAATGAAGAAATCATCGATTTGTATTACAAGGCCATAGAAATTGCGAACGAAGAACGCGCCGGGTTTCAGCAAGCACTTTCCGGTATCGTGATGAATATTTTGGGTTTGATGTATTACCGGGACAAAACCAAGGATTTTGAAGATGAAGAACTCATCAATAAAATCAACAAAGCCAAAGTGATGATGCGGGAAGACATCTATAAAAACACCACTGCCGAAGACATTGCCAAAAACCTTGGCATCAGCTATTCGGGATTCCGGAGGGCATTCAAGGAGTTGACGGGAACTTCTCCTTCCAAATACATGATGGAATTGAAATTGAACGAAGCCAAGCTTCTATTGTACAATACCAACTTGCCCATCAAGGAAATATCGTATAGTTTGAACTTCGAAAACCCCGATTATTTTCCTATTTTCTTCAAAAAAAGAACCGGTAAAACGCCTAGCGAATATAGAAGTTTTGCTGTTTCCAACAATAATTTGTAAATCTTCTTTTAAAGCGAAATAATTGTTTTATTCCTGATCTGCATTCGCACGATTCAGGATGTTGTCAGGCAATGCTTTTTTGGCTTTGGCTCCCATTTTCTTCAATTTTTCGACACTCGTGATGAGGTTTCCTTTTCCATCCACCAATTTATTCATTGCGCCTTGATATTCGACTTTGCTTTCGTCAATTTTCTTTCCAATTTTGATTAAATCGGCTACAAAGCCTTCAAATTTATCATACAAAGCACCGGCTTGACGTGCAATTTCAAAGGCATTTTCCTGTTGTTTTTGGTTCGCCCACATACTGTCAATCGTGCGCAGGGTTGCCAATAGGGTAGAAGGAGTCACGATTATGATGTTCTTCTCGAAAGCCCTGTTATATAAAATGGTGTCTTCGTTCAATGCCAAGGCAAAAGCGGGTTCCATTGGGATGAAAAGCAACACAAAATCAGGACTTTCAATCTGGTACAAATCGTGGTAATTTTTATCGCCCAATTGCTCCACGTGGCGTTTTATGGAATTGACGTGTTCTTTTAAAAAGCTGTTTTTTAAGCTGTCGTCTTCCTCGTTGATGTATTTTTCATAAGCAGTCAGCGACACTTTCGAATCGACAATCATCTTTTTGCCGTCGGGCAGATTGATGACCACGTCAGGAAAAACTCGGTTGCCTTCCGCATTGGTGTGGGATTGTTGCACAAAATATTCCCGGTCTTTTTCCAAACCTGATTTTTCCAACACGCGTTCCAGGATTAACTCGCCCCAATTTCCCTGCATTTTGCTATCGCCTTTCAAGGCTTTGGTCAGGTTCAGGGTTTCCTTGCTCATTTGAAGATTCATTTCACGCAACCCCAATATTTGTTGACGTAAAGCCGCGTGATAATCAATGCTTTCTTTGTGGGTGTCTTCGACTTTCTTTTCAAACAATTGAATCTTGTCTTGCAATGGCGACAAGATGTTTTTCATGTTCTCCTTGTTTTGTTCGGTAAACTTGCTTGATTTTTCGTCCAAGATTTTATTGGCCAAATTCTCGAATTCCTTGGTGAATTTTTCCTGTAGTTTTTCTACTTCCTCTTTTTGTTCCTTGTTGCGTTCCCAAAGATTTTCAAAATCGACTTCTTTCTTGGTCAACTGGATGTTGATGGCTTCTTTTTCGTTGCGAATGCTTTCTTTTTCTTGAACAGTTTGAAGTAGTTGTTTTTCCAAGGCAGTTTTATCCAGTTTAAATTGTTCTTTTTGTTGATCGAATTGAGTATTTAAGGCAATTAACTTTTCTTCCAGACTTGTTTTTTCGGATTGAAAGCGAGTTAAAAACAGGAATTTACCAGTAAAAATTCCAATGGCTACACCAATAAAAAGCAATAAAAACGGGAGTATATCTGACATAAATTTTCTTTTTGTAAGTTTGTAAAATTAAGCAAAAGATTTGGGCTTTTTACTTCAAATACAGGGCATTTGTAATTCTTGATTTATTTTTTTTTGAGTTAAATTTAGTGAAACCAATAAGCAGTAGTTATGAATATAAAAATAAAAAAGCTTTTAATTCCGATTATTTCTGTTCTGGCTTCTTTTGCGGTTTTGTTGCAATTTTATCTTATTATAGTTAATCGAGCCGATTCAATTTCAGAAACTTTTGTACGTTTTTTTAGTTTTTTTACCATTCAAACTAATATTCTGGTAGCAGTAAGTTTTGGTTTTCTTTGGTTGCAGCCAAAATCAAAAGCAGGAGTTTTCTTTTCGAATCCTAAAAATAGTACTGCAATTACTTTATATATAACTATTGTTGGATTGGTTTATAATGAAATCCTACGCTATTTGTGGGCTCCAACGGGTTTGCAAAAAATAGCCGATGAAATTTTACATCTAATTGTTCCAGTATTGGTTTTGGCTTATTGGTATTTGTACGTTTCTCAAAACAAATTAGCCTATAAAGTTATTCTTTCTTGGCTAGCTTTTCCTTTCGGATATTTAGTTTATATTTTAATTCGAGGTGCTATTGCAATGGAATATCCATATCCCTTTCTGGAAGTTACAGCTTTAGGTTACAGCCAAGTTTTTATTAATTGTTTTATGATGCTGATTGCATTTTTGGTAATCGGTGTTTTGCTGATAGGAATTTGTAAAATGAGAAATAAAAAAGCCAACTAGGAATTTTTTCTAGTTGGCTTCTCGTTAATTAAAATTGATTTTACTCGTCTAATTTTATATTCCCCCTGTCTTCGTGATTATCGGGATCCGAATTGGGATATCTGTGTGCCGTAATATCCGAGTTGTGGTCTTTGTTTTCAATCATTCTTTGGGTTTCTTTATCCGTAAAGATTTCGATACTAGAACTCGGACTTTCTTTATCTTCACTATTGCTTTGTTCCGGATTGGCATCAACATTTCGAGCCCTGTGAACAATCTTTTGACCTCCGCTACTGTTGGTTTCTACTTCTGCTACAAGTTTTGTTGCTGTAGGATCATGATTTTCAGGAAGATTTTCGGTGCTGAATTCTTCCGAGGTATTTTGCTTATTGTTCATCTTTTTTGAACCTAAATCAGTATTTTCCATAGTGCTTGTTTTAGTATTTATAGTGTCAACTTTTATAAAGATATTCTATTTGGCTATGGTAATTCAATCATTTAACATAGCTTTTGGTTTGTGATAATGAATTGTATCGCCGTTCTATTTTAAATGTTACTAAAACAAAACTATCTTTGCGTTCACAAAATTAAAGTTCAAATGTCGCACCGCCATTTCATCCTCCACAAGCCATACGGTTACTTAAGTCAATTTATATATGAATTGAAACGAAAGAAGAAACTCTTGGGCGAATTGCACGATTTTCCAGCAGGAACTATGGCTATTGGTCGTCTTGACGAGGATTCGGAAGGCTTGTTATTGCTTACCACCGACGGGAAAATGAGTGAAATTGTCCGAAGCAAAAAAGTCGACAAGGAATATTACGTTCAAGTCGACGGTATTATCACGCAAGAAGCCATTGATGAAATCAAAATGGGAGTAGAAATAGGTTTCAATGGCACGAAATACATTACTAAACCCTGTGAGTCTTTTATAGTAAATGAAATTCCGGCTTTTGGCCCCAGAGGAAAAAAAATCAGGGATGAACGTCACGGACCAACTTCTTGGGCTTCTATAACAGTCAACGAGGGGAAGTTTCGTCAAGTTCGTAAAATGACGGCAGCAGTTGGTTTTCCAACTCTGCGTTTAGTGAGAGTTCGAATAGGAAACGTATATTTGAATAATGTGCAAGCGGGAGAAGTGAGAGAAGTTATGAATTTTGAGTTATGAGTTATGAATTGTCGTGTTTATAATTTTCAATTAAACGAATATACAAATCACAGAATAAACAAATAAACTATGTTAAACATCGTTTTAGTAGAACCCGAAATCCCCAACAACACTGGAAATATTGGCCGTTTGTGTGTGGGCACCGAAAGTCGTTTGCACCTGATTCATCCATTTGGATTTGTCATTAATGACAAAAACCTGAAACGATCCGGACTCGATTATTGGGTACATCTCGATGTGACCGAATATCAAAACATAGAGGAATGGATTGCAAAAATACCAGACTTATCGCGCGTTTTCCTGATGAGTTCCCACGCCGAAAAATCCTATTTGGAAAACAATTTTCAGGATGGAGATTGGTTGGTTTTCGGAAAAGAAAGCGTTGGTTTGAGCGAAGCAGTTTTGGCTCGTTTCGAAAATCATTTGACTATCCCGATGTCGAATTTGATTAGAAGTTTTAATATTGCCAATTCGGTTGCGTTTGTCGTTGGTGAAGCAAAAAGGCAGATTGGGAATAAGATTTAAAGTATGTAAATTCTGGTAACATAATCAAATAAAAAAATGAGGAAGCTGGTTCGGCTTCCTCATTTTCAATTTAATTTTGAGTAACAAAACCACTTAGTGTTACATAAGTATTTCCCGTTGTGGCATCATGATAGATGTTGTATTTTGTTGGATAATTTCCAGCTTTTGCAAAAAGTTCCGGTTGGGAATAATCCATACTAAAATCGACATTGGAAAGCAGATAGTCCAAAGTAATCATTGGTTCAACAAAAATTAATTTTCCATTATAAGAACCGTAAATCATAATTTTAGAAAAAGGCAAATAAGGCCCCAAGTTGTTTGGCAACCAGTGTTTTCCCATTTGAGGCTCGGCAGTTGCTGGACCTGGAGGAGTTCCATAATCTGCCGGCATATAACCCATTGGAGGATAGAGATTAAAAGCGGCATCTGTTTCTGGTGACCATGCAGGAATTGCCATTTGTTCTTCGACCGATATCATATAAAAATGTATGTCAAAATGAGGTACATCAAAAACGCCTTGAGGCACATGTCCATTTGGATTCCAGTTGAGCCCAATGTGATCAAAAGGAGTTGATTGTTTAGCTTTAAGATGTAATGGGACAACAATTGTTTTATGATCAGGAGGAATAGTCTTATTGTTTTCTGTTGTCAGATTTTTGAAAGCCTCAGGAGTTATTTCGAGACCTATTTCACTAGGGAGACCATTTTTTTGATTCAAGCTAATCCAAGAACGTACTTTTCCGTAACCAAGAGCAACTTGTGGGCCTTTAAACACATTAACTTTGTCAGAACTCATCTTCGCTGTAAACGACAAGGGAGCGCTTTCTTGCAAATCATTATTTACCATTTCGTCCTGACTGCAAGAAAATAGGAACAATAGGGACCCCAACACAATAATTTTTTTCGGCATTCTAAACAAATTTTCCATAATTAAAAAGTTTTAAAGATTGTTTTTTAATAATGTAGATAAGTTAAGATTTGGGAAAAAAATAGGAGAGTAAAAATACAATAATTTTTTTAATCAATTGACAGTCAGTTTGTAAAAAAAATATATAAAAAATTTTGTAATTTTATTTGTTAAAAAAAGACAAAGGAATTTAATGTGAAAAAATGGTATAATTCGAAGCTATTTATAATACTGCTATGTGAAAAAGAATCTTCCCTTTTCGCTGTCAAAAACAATATGTTCGTCTTTGAACAAAGTGTTGAAACTTCCTTTCATAATCAAATTACAAGGTTGGTCTTGCACAGTGGTTTCTGGAGTCATAATAATCATTTCATCGCTCAATTGAATCGCCATATCGATGTCGTGAGTCGAAAAGAGAATGCACTTTCCCGTTTCTTGGGTTAGTTTTTTTAAAAGTCTTAACAGAGCAGCTTTGTGCAACAAATCCAAATGAGTAGTTGGTTCGTCAAGAATTATCAAAGGAGTGTCTTGTGCCAAAGCTCTTGCAATCAAGACAATTTGCAATTGACCATCGCTGATTTCGTAATGTTTTTTTTGTATCAAATGACCGATTTGTGTCAGTTCGATGGCTTCATTAATTTTACTAATATCATTCTCGGTTAATTTTCCAATCCAATTCGTATAAGGCTGTCTTCCTAATGCGATGAGTTCCCAAACGGTCAAGTTGCTTGGAGGTAACTTTTCGGTTAAAACAACACTTAAATTTTGTGCCAAGGTTAAAGCATCCAATTCGTGAATGTTCTTTTCATTAAGTAAAACAGTTCCTGAAAGTGGTTTTTGGATTCCCGTAATGGTTCTTAAAAGAGTTGATTTCCCAATGCCATTGGCACCAATTAAAGCGATTAGTTTTCCTTCCTGTAAATTCAAGTTAAGATTTTTGGCAATAGTTGTTGTTGCGCTTTTGGTTTTGTAGCCAATGCTTAAATTTGAAGTCGAAAGGATATTTTTATTGTTCATTATTTACAAGTTAATGTTTTTTAAACGCATAGAATCATAGTTGTCTGGAATCTATAAAAGAGTTTATAGTTGAAACTCGTTTCAAACATAGAGAAATTGTTTATTTTTCGGGTAAGTTTTTAAAATATTCGTTTACAAAAGTTTTCTGCCCATCTTTAAAAATATTGAAACAATTGAAATTTATCAAAATGCCTTTTGGCGCTTTTAAAAGTTTCATATAGGTAAGAAGTTGAGCTTCAAATATAGGATTTGGTTGTAATACGGATTTTAATTCTACAACTAAACAATTTTCAATAAATAAATCACATTTAAAATCTAATTTTAGTTCTTTCGTTTTATAAACTAAAGGAACTTTCATCTCTGTAGAAAAGTTTATTTTTCTATGAACTAATTCTTCTTTCATACACTGATGATAAACACTTTCGAGTAAACCTCTACCCATTATTTTATGCACTTCAATAGCAGAGCCAATAACTTCATAAGTTAACTCGTCTAAATATTTTTGTGTTATCATAGTGGTTTTTTTAATTTTAAACGCATAGATTCATAGAAAAAAGATTTTGATAGGCCAATTGCTTCGCCCGTTCGCTAACGCTCGGGTCATGGATTTTCGCATAGAATATGTGTTCTGAAATAAAGTGAAACGTCTTTTACTCTCTATAAAAACTATGTTTCTATGCGTTTAAAAAAATATAAGTTTAATTACTTCAACGTTAAATTTAATGAAAACTATGTTTCTATGCGTTTAAAAAATTAGTTCATCATTTTGCGTTTTCGAATTAACAACCAAATTACGATTGGCGCACCAAACATAGAAGTTACTGCATTTATTGGTAAAGTAATATCACTTCCCGGAAGTTGCGAAATACTATCACAAATAAGCATAATAATGGCTCCCAAAAGCAAAGTACTCCAAAATAAAATAGTATGATTACTCGTTTGAAAAATTAACTTGGCGATATGTGGCACGGCCAATCCAATAAAGGCAATTGGTCCTGCAAAAGCCGTTATGCTTCCCGTCAAAAGACTAGTGGCCATTATGATAAACAATCGCGTTTTTTTGTAATTCATTCCCAAACTTCTTGCATAGTTTTCTCCTAAAAGTAAAGCATTCAAAGGTTTGATACTGACTAGACTTAGAAGCAAACCAATGAATAGGCAAATGGATAAAATTACAATCGATGACCAAGACAAATTACCCAGATTTCCCAAAGACCAAAAAGTAAATTTTTGCAATTGTTCAGCCGTGCTAAAATAGGTTAAGGTTCCAACAATGGCACTGGTTAAACTTCCAAACATCAAGCCGATAATCAAGATGGCCATTGTGTCACGCAATCTTTGGGAAACCGCTAAAACCGCCAATAAAACCAAGAAACTTCCCAAACTTGAGGCTAAGATAATTCCATAGGAAGAAAGTAAAAACGAAGCTAAAAATGGGGGTAAAAACCCAGCTCCCAGAATAATAGTTGCCACGCCCAAACTCGCACCAGAACTTAATCCCAAAACATCGGGGCCAGCCAATGGATTTCTGAACAAAGTTTGCATCAATAATCCGCTGATAGATAATCCCATTCCAACGAGAATGGCTGTGATAGCTTTCGGAAGGCGGTAATTGATGATGATGTAATCCCAAGTTTCCTTGCTTGAATTTCCTCCTGTCAGGCTGTAGAAAACGTCTTTTATAGGAATAGAAACCGAACCCAAACTGATATTCAACAGCAATAGCAATATTAATGACAATGTCAAAAGGGTGAATAATGCAATATTTCGATTGGTGTTGGTCAATTTATTCTAATTTCTGAAAGAAAAAAAGTTTGTGATTTGGCAATAATTCTGGATGGAAAATCTTAATTAAATCTTTCAAAACCCAGTCGGGGCGAGTAGGAGACCATTCGAAATAAATGATGCCACCTTTTGCACCTTTGTTTACGGCATACGAATATACTTTTTTATTTTTAAATGAAGTAAATTGACTGTAATGCGGATTGTTATCGCTCATTTGTTTTAGGCTTGAAAAATCTCCAGGAGCAATCCAGAAATCGGAGTTTTGTGCTTTTTCTAGAATAACTTCAAAAGGCACTGATAAACTTCCAGTTCCTTTGGTTTCTGCCCATAAATACTGGGATTGGGCATCTTTTAAAAATAGTGCAGCCCAACTTTCGCCTTGCGGAACGTACCATTGTTCTTGGTACATTGCGCCGCTCAAAACGGTTGGTTTAGTTGTTGCTTTTTTGGCTAATTCCAAAGTGGCATTGTATTCCTTTTTAATTTCTGAAAAGATAGAATTTGCTTTGGAATCCAATCCGTATAATGCACCAAAAAACTTAATCCATTCGGCTTTTCCCAATGGAGATTGCTCTGTCCAATCGCCATTGAGCATTACTTTTAAACCGCTTTTTTGAAGATTGTCCAAAGTAGGATTACTGCTGTTCAAACCAAAACTCACGATTACATCGGGTTTCATATCGATTAAAACTTCGGTGTTCAAGTTTTCATTGACTCCAACCTCCCGAACTTTTCCGGCATCAATCCGTTTTCGAGTTTTAACAGAAGAAATATAATCAGTATTCGGGAAACCCACCAAAGTATTTTCGACACCCAATAATTCCAATGCTGGAATGTGTGTTGTTGAGGTTACGACAATCGATTTTAGGGGAATTGGGATAACCGTAAATTGTTTTAAACTATCTGGAATAATTCCGTTTTTTTCTTGAAGAATATAGGTAAAGTTTTCTTTGGCATTTGGCCAAGGGTTGGTGATTTTTAGGATTGAAAATCCTTTGTGTTTGTAGATTTCCAGTCCTTTGGCATATTGGATTTCATTTTTTGAAGAGGTAATTGTACTGCCAGAAAGACTATTGTTTTGTTTGCATCCAGCAAAGGAAATCAGCAACAAAAACAGGATGATTCGTAAGGAAATAGATTTCATAAAAACACTTTTGAAAGAAGTGCAAAGGTATATGTATTCCTTTTTAAAAATCAATTTTATTTTTTTATTCGAATGTTAGAACCTACCTTTGCCGCCGTATTGAGGTTGCTGTTTTGTTTTTCGAAACCGCATTAAAAGGGAAGAGAGTGATTGAAGATTGCAGATTAACGATTTTTGATTTCAGATTTTAAATCCGAAATCATTATTCAAAATTCAAAATTCAAAAATCTCACGCTGTACCCGCAACTGTAAGCTATCAAGCTTGTTGTTATCTACAAAACCACTGTTTAGTAAGTGGGAAGTAGGAAGAGGGAAGTTGGAAGTTAAATACTTCTGACCTCTAACTTCGGACTTCTAACTTTGAATGGGAAGGTAAACAACAAGACGCAAGCCAGGAGACCTGCCTATTACATCGAGTATCAAACTTTCGGGAAAAAAGGTTTGGGTATGGGTCATTCTATGCTTTTCTCCCATTTTTATTATTAAAAATGTTTTATTAAAATGAACAACAAAATCGTTTGTATCAGTGCGTTATTCGTATTGATGACCAACTGTGTTTTTGCACAACAAAAAGACAGCAATGCATCCAAAACTGAATTGGATGAAGTAGTGATTTCTGATTCTAAATTTGCTTTGCCAAAAGAAAAATCAGGAAAAGTGATTACCAAAATCACTTCCGAAGATTTAAAAATGAAGGAAGGGCAAAGTGTAGCGACCATTCTTAATTCGGTTACAGGTGTCGAAATCAACGGGAGTCAAAGTGCTGCCGGAAAAAATTTGGGTTACTACATTCGTGGAGGAAAGAGCAATCAAGTGCTTATTCTTATTGACGGAATCCCGGTTACCGATGCATCGGGAATTAGTCTAGAATATGATTTGCGTTTACTTCCTGCCGAGCAAGTGGAAAGCATCGAAATTATGAAAGGCGCTTCGAGTACCTTGTACGGAACTGGTGCTGCCACAGGGGTAATCAATATCACGTTAAAAAAAGCGGGCAAGAAAGCGATTCAAGGAAATGGGTATTTGAACGCCGGTACTTATAACACGGCATTCACTTCTAAGAAAAGTCCACAGGATTACAATCAAGGATTTTCTGTAAATGGAAATCTGAAAAAGTTTAATTATTTTGCGTCGTTGAATAGTAGCGAAACGACAGGGATGTCACAAATTGCTTCTCCAAATGAGAATGTAGTTTATGAAGAAGACCGTTTTTCGAGAATCAACTATTTGGCTAAGTTAGGTTATAAAGCCAGCGATAAATTGACCCTGGATTTCTTTGGAAATTACGACAAAGTTGACAATGATTATGATGGAGGTTTCGACAATACAGGTACAAACGATATTAGCCAAAATCATTCGAAATCAGAACAATCTCGATTTGGTTTTTTGCCAAAGTACAAATACAACAAAGGAGAATTTGTATTGAATTCAAGCTTTAATCAAATTGCACGTTCTTACGACGAATTGGATACTTATTCTGGAACGGTTGGGTTTTCGAAATACGATTCCAGAAATGTGAATGTTGATGCATTTAATAAATATGAAATTACACAATCTTTGTTTGTTGTGGCTGGTGCTCAATATCAGTTTTTTGATATGAACAGTGTAACGCCTTATGGTGATATTGCCAAGGAAAGTGCCAAATTTAATATGATTGATCCCTACATTACGGGAGTTTACACTTCGGATTTTGGGTTGAACGTCAATGCTGGAGCACGATTGAATATTCATAGCGAATACGGGAATCAGTTAGTTTATAATGTGAATCCATCGTATGATTTCAAATCGTTTCCATTGAAAGTTTTGGCTTCATACAGTACGGCTTTCGTGACGCCAAGTTTGTACCAATTGTATTCTCCATACGGAAATACAGCTTTGACACCAGAGAAAAACACCACCGTTGAAGCAGGTTTTGAAACGAAACTATTAGATAAGAAAATTATATTTTCTGCGGTAGGATTTTATCGTGAGCAAACTGATTTTATAGGGTTTTCATCAGCCTATAAATACATCAATATTGAAGGAACGAATAAGGCCAAAGGGGTTGAGACTGAAATCACCTTTGCCGTGAGCGAAAAATTAAAATGGATTTCTAATTATACTTTCACCCAAGTAGACAAAGCTTTGGATCGATTGATTCCGAAGCATAAAGTGAATTCATCATTGGATTTTCAAATTTGCCCAAGAACTACTTTTAACGTAAATTATCAATATGTTGATGGTAGAAATGATGCTTTCTTTGATGGAAATACTTTTGCTACTCAAAATATAGTTCTAGGTTCTTACCAATTGGTAAATGCTTCCTTGAACTATGAATTGGTAAAAAATAGATTAAGCATTTTTGGTGCAGCTACCAATATTTTGAATGAAGAATTCGTTGAAAATGTTGGGTACAACACTAAAGGTAGAAACTATAAATTGGGGTTGAATATTAAATTATAAGTCCAAAATTTAGTAATAAAAAAGAGGCTTCTAGTGATGAGAGCCTCTTTTTGCGTTTTATGTTTTTTTTATTTTATATTCGAAACAAATTTTAGAATGCTTTCGGCAATTTTGTCTTGTTCCTTGTCATCGGTTAGTTTTTTTTGTCTTTATCATTGGACAAATAGCCAATTTCAATGAGTACAACTGGAACAGTTGATTTTTTTATAATAAAAAAGGGAGCATTTTTTATTTCTCCCACTTTAAAGCTATCATTTTTGGACATTTCATTGCTTAATTTCATTGCATAATCGTTTGACATTTCATACAACTCAGAATCTTTATTTACATACAATTCAATTCCAGATTTGTCTTGGTTTTTTGAAGCATTTACGTGTAAAGATAAAACTAAATCTGGCTTGATTGCATTGATAATATCGACTCTTTTTTGTAAAGATATTGACTCATCTGAATTTCTGGTAAAATGAAGCACTACATTTTCATTCTTGTTTAACGCCTTGATTTTATTGGCAATTTGTTCTACAATTTGTTTTTCGTTAATCGAGTTATAAATCGCTCCAAAATCATCGCCTCCGTGAGCAACGTCAATAACCACATTTATCTGTTTCGGTTCAGAATGTTTTGGATTTACAAACGCGAAAGAAATAAATGCAGTAAAAAGCAAAAATAATTGTGTTGGTTTTTTCATAAGATTTAGGTTTGATTAATAATGTTTATTAAGGATTAATTGATTAAATCTTATTTTATTGTGTTGATTTTTAACTTATTCCAAAGCTTTCAATAAACCTTCTGGAGCTTTGTTAAGATACATTTGGTTTTGCATACTATTTATGGATTTTGAATCTTTAAAATTTTCAAATTGAAGTCCAGGTGTGCTTTGTTTCGTTTTTGCAGTTCCAGTGATTTTGCCAATAGCGAGATTCAACAAAGGTTCTGTCGAGCTGCCAAGAACATCAAGAGTACTTAAGGTTTCTTTCAATTTAAAAGTAGGTTCTAATCCACTTTGATAATCGCCAAAACCTACCGAGTTGACTATTTTCAAAACAAGTGGCTGCATCGCATAACGGTGGTTTGGGTTTCTATTTTCTTTTCCGAATGTTGGCGAATCATACAAAGTTACTGAACCCACATTTTTACCAGTAGTTACATCTCCAATTTGAACAACAGCAATGTGTGGTTTCAATCCGTTAATCACCAATTCGCTCGCTGAAGCTGAACTTGCAGAAGTTAAAATATAAACTTTGGTCATACCAACACTTTTAATGGATGCAGTTCCCATTTTGTCGGTAAATAAATTTTTCAATGATTCGGGATCGTTGGCAGCAAAATAGGATTCAATTTTGGCATTCCATTGTTGTTTTGCGAACACCTGTCCGGTAAATTGTCCAGTAATCATACTTGCTAGTCTTGTTGCAGTTTGAATAGAGCCACCACCATTGTAACGTAAATCAAGAACCAAATCAGTGATTCCTTGTGATTTAAATACTCCAAAAGCATCGTTAAGTTGGGTGTCGTAATTGGCATAAAAACCATTATACATCAAGTAACCAATTTTATGGGAGCCAGCAACAATTACTTTGTTTACCAAAATAGGATTTTCGTCTAAAACGGTTTTTGTCAAAGCAACAGATTTTCCGTTTGGAGTGAATGCTCCACCGTTTATGTCGGCCATATTTAGAGTATAGTCGTTATTTGAACCGAGCAATAATGCTTGGTAATTGCTTAGAGTAAGTTGGGTTCCATTTACACCATAAAAAACATCGCCACGTTTGATGTTTTTTGTAGCTGCATCCGAATTGGGGATAATATAGCGCACCCAACCAATTAGTTCTGATGAATTTTGTGATTTGTAGCTTAAGCCAAATTCCACACCGTTATTGTTGGTCGTTCCTTGAAGTTGTCCTTCTAATTCTAAATAATCATCTACAATCCAGCTGAATCTATCCACGGCTTCAGTAGCAGGATATAGACTTTCGGGCTTGTATAATAAGCTTTCGAACAAGTTTTCTGGTTTTGGATATCCAGTTAAAAAATTATTCAGTTTGGCTTGTGTTTCGAATTTATTATCAGATAAATTAGGAACATCGGCTTGCCATAAATAGTAAAGATTCAGTCCTTTCCAAATAAAGTCGTTTACTTCTAGATTTACGGGTGCGGCAACATCGTCATTGTCCTGGCAACTTTGTAATCCAAGTGCAACTAAAAAGAATATGATTATGAGTTTGAATTTTGTTGTCATATTTGGGGTTTTAATATAAGTAACGTAAAAATATTAACTTTAGTTTTATTTTATGGTCTTTGTAACAAAAAATAAGTTAGATTCGTTATAGTTTTAGACTGTTTAATAAACGTCTAAATGCGCCAGGATAATTATGTGAAATTTATAGCTTTTACTAAAACAAAATCTTTTTGGGAAATGGAAGTAGAAAATGGTACTCAAGAAAAAGCATTAAAATCTAAAACGTTGAATTTGGGATGGGTTTCCATTGGCACTTTGGTCATTGTTTTGTCGGGAATTGGGGCGTATGGCTATTTTAATTATCGTGATGTTGACCAAATGCAAAACCTTGGAACTTATGATGATCCCGAAGTTGCTTTCAGGGAAACACAAAAAGCATTGTCAATTTTGTCAACTCATTTAAAAATTGGCATAGAAAGTGTACAGTATGTTCAAGAATACGACAATTCAAAAAATTTAATTTTTAAAAAACAAAAATCAAAATGAGAAAATTTATATTGACAGTAATATTGTTATTTGTTTCCAATGTGTTTTTTGCGCAGTCTGGCTTTGAAAAATATGATGGACAAGAAGGAGTAACTTCTATAATCGTCAACAAGAAAATGTTCCAAATGATGGGGAGTGTCAAGGTTGATGCCAATGATAAGGAAACTCAACAGTATTTGAGCCTGATGAAAAAATTGGATAACCTGAAAGTATTTACAACCTCTAGCACAAAGATTGCCGCCGATATGAAATTGTCTGCCGATAAATATATGAAAACATCTGGTTTGGAAGAATTGATGCGTGTAAACGATAGCGGAAAAAATGTGAAAATATGGGTAAAATCAGGATCTACAGATACTCAAGTCAAGGAGCTTTTGATGTTTATCGAAGATGGGAGCAAGAAAGATGAAACGGTATTGATGTCGTTGACCGGAGATTTTGCTTTAAGTGAAATCGCTATCCTGACTGATAAAATGAAGATTCCCGGCGGAGAAGATTTGAAGAAAGCCACAAAAGGGAAGAAATAATGAAATTACTTTTTGTAGAAAAAAAATACCTCAATGTGAATTGAGGTATTTTTTTGGTTTAAAGGTTGTTTTTTGGTTTAAATTCTGCCATTCAGCAATTTGTTGTATAAATCAATGCTTTTTGTTGAAATTTGTGTCAAATTGTATTTTTTGAAAAGCATATCAAAGTATAGTTTTGATTTTTGAAAATCTTTGTCCTTGTAATAATAATTTCCCAAGTATTCCAGCATTTCAATAGATTCATATCCTTTTTGAATAACTCTTTCGTATGTGGCGTGCACATCGATCTTAGCATATTTTTTCTTGTTGATTGAATCGTAAAAAACGGTTTGGGAAAAAACATCAGATACGCCAAATAATAAAAATAAAAGGATAAAGAATCCTGATAATTTAAAATTTGATTTAGCTGCCTTTTTTCTCATATTTATACTACTTAATTAATAGTGGGTAGCTAATTTACATTTTTTAAATTAATATGCAAATTATACTGTATATTTTTTACGGATAATTCATTTATTTTTAGATTGTTCTTGAATATTGTAAGTGTTTTTTTTCTTAATTTGGTTTGTCTATTTTCATTGCTTAAGAGCAGAACTTTTATGATTGATTCAAATTTTCGTACTCGATTCAGTAAATGGAGCATTAGTAATACGCTCATTGAAGTCTCATTTAATAAAAAGGACTTGAGTATAAAACTTAAGTCCTTGATTTTTATGATTATAAAAATATTTTAAAAATCACAAATTCTAGAGTTTAGACTCATCTGGAGCTTTCTCGTTAATGAAATGTTGGTTGGTATAAACTGTTCTGTATATTTCATTATTTTTAAAAACATAGGTATGTGTTGCCAATGCTTCGATTGCACCTGTATAAACTATAGTACTGCTGGCATCTATATTTAATTGGACATTTCCATTTGCAGTTGTTGCGGTTTTATTTAGATGCAAGGTAAATGTAGCTGGTGTATTTGCTCTGTTCATAACCATCACACTTATTGTATTTCCATCTACTGAACCAAAAGTAATTATATCAACTAATGATGATTTTCCATCTGCATAAATACCTTTAAAGTTTTTGGCAATCATTTGCATGTGGCGATAACTTGGTCTAGGGGTTTTATTTAGTCCATCAATAAAACTAAAATCAGAACCAGTCCTGCTTCCACTATTCTCATACATACTCCAAGTTGTGGCATAAGTAGCTCCATATTTCATACATAAATCTAACACTCCCGCAAACATTTGTCCGTTTTTCCAGGAATGAACACGAGATCCATCTTTAGCATTAAATTCTCCAATAGCCCATCCTAAGGCATCATCTCCGGTACGCCCCAACTGAATATTTACGGCATCAATTTTTGTTTTACATTTAATAATTGATCCTTTAAAATCTTCAATACCTGCATACGCCAAATCAATATTTCCGTCTTGTGGATACCTGTGCCAAGACAATCCATCACAATAATAATAATTTTTGCCAGTGACTTTTCCAGCAATATTATTTTTACCTCCAAACAAATCGTTCATAGCATCTTCCATATAGTAACATTCGTCTGGGCCATATATTTTTATAGTAGGATCTACCGCTTTCATAGCCGCCGCAAGTGGTTTAAAATAAGCTTCTACTAATGCACCCATAGTTGAAGTGGCTGGCTGGTTTAATTTTAACCAAGGCTCATTTCCAATATTCCAATATTTAATTGCTTTACCACTTGCTAAATCAACGTTAAAATATTTAACATAATCTGCGACCGCAGCTGTCGTTGCAAATTGAGATACTTGTAAAATTGGTTCGGCACCCATTGCTTGAATTCTTTTAACCCAGTCTAATAACTCTGCCTTGGTAGGCATATTGTCATTATAACCATTCCCTCCTATACGTAGTGACCCAAGACCGCATGCAGCAGTTATAGTCCAAATTTGATCTGTTGGATTTTTATACCATACATTGTTTCCTACCAGCATTGGACTTATTTTGGTTCCTACCACTGTAGTAGGTGGAACTACTGGTGGCGGAACAACAGCTGGTGGATTATTTCCACTACCATTTGCGGAATCTTTGCTACAAGAAAAGTTTAGCAAAATAATGAACGCTCCAAAAAAGATACTTTTTTTAATCATTTTTTAATTTTTTAATATTAATACTAATTTTTATTGTTGCTATTTGAGGATATAAAAAGCCCTCTTTTTAAAAAATTGCACTCAATTTTTCGGGAATTTAAAAGGATATCATTCCAAAGGTTTTTCTGGATTGAATGTGATTTGGTATTAATAAATTAAAGTTTAGATTCATCTGGTGCTTTTTCATTAATGAAATGTTGGTTGGTGTATACTGTCCTTAATATTTCATTGTTTTTAAAAACATAGATATAGGTGGCCAATGCTTCAATATTGCCCTTATAAACTATCGCACTATTTGCATCTATATTCAATGTTGCATTAGTTTGGTCAGCTACTTCGGTTTTGTTTAGATGCAATGTGAAAGAAGCGGGTTTGTTTGCCCTATTCATAATCATTACACTTATTTTGTTTCCATCTACTGAACCGAAAGTGATTATGTCTGATAATGAGGACTTTCCTTCTGCATAAATGCCTTTAAAGTTTTTAGCAATCATTTGCATATGGCGATAACTTGGTCTAGGAGTCATATTTGCTCCATCAATAGAACTAAAATCAGTCCCTTTTCTGTTGCCATTATTTTCAAACATACTCCATGTTGTGGCATAAGTTGCGCCATATTTCATGCATAAATCCAACACTCCTCCAAACATTTGCCCGTTTTGCCATGTGTGAACTTGTGGTCCACCTTTTGCATTGTATTCTCCAATTCCCCATCCAAGAGCATTGTCACCTGAACGGTTGTGCTTAGCATTAACAAAATCAACTTTGGCTTTGCATTTTATAATGGATTTTTTAAAATCCTCAATTCCTTCGTAGGCAAGATTTATATTGGTGTCTTGAGGATAACGGTGCCAAGATATACCATCGCAATAATAATAGTCTTTGCCAGGAATTTTTCCAGAAATATCATTTTTACCGCCAAACAAATCGTTCATTGCCTCATCCATAAAATAACATTCGTCAGGGCCATATATTTTAATAGTTGGGTCAACTAGTTTCATCGCAGCCGAACAAGGTTTGAAATAAGCTTCGACCATTGCTCCAACAGTTGAAAGAGCTGGTTTACCGTTTTGCAACCAAGGTTCGTTACCAATATTCCAATATTTAATTGCTTTACCGCTCGCTAAATCCACATTGAAATACTTCACTAAATCCGCGGCTGCAGTAGCAGGAGAATATTGTGAAACTTGCATAATAGGCTCAGCGCCCATAGCTTGAATGCGTTTAACCCAGTCTAATAATTCTGCTTTAGAAGGCATTTTTTTATCAAAAGAGTGACCGCCAATGCGAATGGAAGTTACGCCAGATTGAGCGGTTAAATCCCATATTTGATTCGTTGGATTTATGAACCAAACATTGTTTCCTACCAGAAGGGGGCTTATTTGAGTTCCTGAAACTGCATTTGTATGTGCTTTGTAAGTAGCACTTTCTTTTATAAATACGGTTGATTTGTTGGAACATGAAGTGTTTAGCGCGAATGCCAGCACTCCATAAAATAGATATTTATTAATCATAGTCGATTATTTCATATAAATAGTGATTAAAAACAAGGAATTAGATGAGTAAAAGGTGACATCACAAATAGTTTGAATGAAACTATTCATGTGCTTTGTTGGAAAAAAAAGAGATAAAAGAGGTCAGAAAAAATCTAACCTCAATTACCTCAATCAACTTACTAACCAAAAATATTTTAATAACCTGCGTTGAAGCCAGGAGGATTTCCCATCAAATTAATTTGACTTTGAGGAATTGGCATATTTACCATATGTGGTTTCATATCTAAATGCACTTGTCCTGCTTCAGTTCCAGAAGTACTTGAACGGAAATATAAATTTTGTCTTTCAACCAATAGCCCCAATCTTTTCAACAAGAACCATCTGTTGTGTTCGAAACAAAGTTCTCTTGCAGACTCATCAAGATATGTGTTTAAAGTCCAAGTAGTAATATCGTTAACACTTGCAATATTTGCAGTAGTTCCAGTATAACCTCTTCTTCTTACTTTATTAAGATATGCAAGCGCCTTAACATCATTTCCAAGATAATGTTGTGCCTCAGATGCCAATAACAAAGTTTCAGCAAAACGATAATACACAATATCTTTGTAGCTGTCGTTTGTACCAATCAATTTTTCTAAATCATGGTATTTTTTCAAACTCCAGTGGAATCTTCTTGCATTATCCTCAGGTTTAGTGATAGGCAGTCCGAATCTAGGATGTTTAGGATTATTTACGGCATACTCTAAATAATTATCTGGATAAAAATAGGTTTTGAATCTTAAATCTTTAGCTTGATCGTAAAGTGATTTCAAATAATTATTTGGGAAAAACCATCCCAATGACTGCCCACCAAAATTCACATCATTGATTACTTCAAATTGACTACCCACTGCACCTGATTGTTTTTCATAAAGTCTTTGCGTAAAAACTCCTGTTAACCAAGAACCTCCACCACCTGCAAGTTCATTGCTAGCTCCTAACAAGAAGTCTTTCTGATAGCTAAAAAGTGATTCAATGTGATTACCATTTTGTCCAAAAACATCCACAAGAGGAACTAGATTATGTGTACCTTCAGTAATAATTGCTTCAAACTGAGCTGCAGCACCTACATAATCTTTTTGCCACATCGCTGCTTTACCACGTATGTGTCTTGCCACACCTTGTCCATAACGACCAGGCAGTACTTTATAATCCAAATTAGCAACAGCATAATCAAGATCGTCGTTGATTAATTTCCATACATCAGCATCATTTGCAGCTTTATATTCTACAGGATCATTAAGGTTTTCTGGAGTTGTTGGAATAGTATCGATTAATATAGTATTGTACTGTTCTTTTAAATCCAAATAAACTTCACCTCTAATTACTCTTGCCTGAGCCACCAATTTTTTCTTGGCAGTGGCATCCATATTAATAGATCTTGCTGCAGAAATAATAGCCGAACATCTATCGATAATTCTATACCCATTAGTCCATTTTGAACCCGTAAAATTGGCAGGTGTATGAACTGTACTATAAGGCGTGTTCCAGGTTCTATGTAATCCTAAATCGGTACATGCCATAAAGAACACATTGGCCCATAAATCAGCATTATCGCCTGCAGGCAAATTGTATTGTCTCATGCGGTTGTAAAGTGCATTGACACCAACTTCTAGTCCAGCTGGAGAGCTGTATATGTAATCTGTTGAAATCCTATCTTTCACGGGTTCCGCTAGGTAATCTTCACAAGAAGAAAACGCAACAGGAAAGATGAGAGCCAAAACAAATAAAAAATTTCTATTTTTCATAATCTTGTTATTTTATTAATTGATTAAACGTTTTAAACTAAGTATTAAAAACCAACTTGTAATCCAAAAACGTAAGAAACGGGTTCAGGATAATCGGAAGCATTTTTTTCTGGGCTATACGATTGAAAATCTGTAATTGTAATTAAGTTGCTTCCTGTTACATACATTCTAAAGTTACCTAGTCCTAATTTTTTAATTAAATCTGCTGGCAGGGTGTATCCTAAAGATATATTTTGCAATCTGATATAAGAAGCGTCTTGCAATCCTATGGTATTAAAGTTTGGGGGGTCATTTCCTACTCTTGGTCTTGGCCAGTTTCCTGTTGGGTTTTCTGGCGTCCAGTAATCTTGTTTCAATCCATTTTTAATCCCACGTAAAGAACCTCCTTCGTTAAAACCGTATAAATAAGGATTGTCTTTAGTTATACCTTGAACGGTGTAAACATCAGCTGAGAAATCAAAATTTTTGTATTCCATGCTTAATGAAACGGTTCCGTACCATTCAGGATATTTTGATGAGATAATTCTATCCGCATCTTCTGGCTTAGCACCATTGGCAGGGTTAGCGTCATATAGTTTGATGTCCCCAGGAAGTAAACCAGTACCTGCATCTGCAGGAATAGTTTCTCCTATTTGATAAATGCCAATGCCCTTCCATTGCCAGTACACATCGATAGGTTGTCCTATAAACCACCTGTTGGCAACTTCATCATCCTGTATACCGTCACCATTTTTATCACCGTAAAGAGATACAATTTTATTTTTATTTTTGGTAAAACTTGCTCCTAAATTTAATTTGAAATCTTTGTTTCTAATTATTTCAGAATTTAAAGTAACCTCAATACCTTGATTGTTAACCTCACCTATGTTTTGATATTGTTCAGAAAAACCAGTTGTTTCATTGATTTTTGCTTTAACAATCATATCGGTTGTTTTAGTGTCATACACCTCTACAGTTCCGCTAAGTCTGTTTTTGAACAATCCAAAATCAACAGCAAGATTTAATTGCGTAGACGTTTCCCATCTTAAATCTGGAGTAGATAAAACACCACCAGGAATATAACCCGATACTTTAACTCCATTGATAATATAATCTCTCTGATCTGCAGTAGCCTGACTCAAGTAAGGGTCTTGAGGTCTGTTTCCTACTTGACCATAACTGGCTCTTAGTTTCAAGTTGTTAACAACTGGTACATATTCTTTCATAAATCCTTCCTTGTGAACATTCCAAGCCGCATTTGCAGCAGGGAAAAATCCCCATTTATTTTCTATACCAAATCTTGAACAACCATCGGCTCTTCCTGATAGTGTGAAATAATATTTATTATCATAATCGTATTCTAACTTTGCAACACCAGACATTAAAGTTTCTTCTGTTGCATCAATGATAGGTGTATTCAAAAAAGCAGCCTCTAAACCATAAATTCCAAGAATATCATTAGGTATTCTACTGGCATTATTTTGAAATCTAGTATAGGATGAAGAAACCATTTCTTGAACAGCAACAATACCAAAGTGGTTTTTTTTAGCAACTGCGAAGTTGTAATTGAATATATTACTCAAAGTATATTCAACATTGTCCTTAAATTCTATTTCACCAGAACCTTGACCAGCATTGGCTACACCAGAAACTGATTTACTACTGTTAAAAGATAATCTTTTATAATTCCAAGATCTTCTGTTGGTATTCAATTTATAGGTAAATCCTTTTGCAAGATTAACATCTATATATAAATTGATGTTGTCATTTCTATTTAGCGAAACTTTATTTGTCTCATAAAGATCAATCAACGGGTTTGGTGTTTCTTGAATTCCTCCTGGGTTTAGACGAAATGAGCCGTCTTCATTATATATTTGACCTAGTGGTGATGTAGTGATTGAATTAATCAAAATACCATTATCATCTTTGTTTGGATCATGTGATTCATCAAACTGAATAGAAGTATTCAACCCTATTTTTAACCAATTATTAATTTTTTGATCTACATTGACTCTCAAGGACACTTTTTCAAAATCAGAGTTAGGTATCATTCCTTTGACATCGATATAGTTAAGACTGGTATAAATACTTGAGTTTTCGGTTGCAGAAGATACTGTTACACTATGGTTGTTGGTAAGACCTGTTTTTATCATGTATTTTTCCCAATCAATATACTCGCCTGTTTGAACAGATGGCAATTCTAAACTAGAAAAAACTACATTGTCAGGTTGGTAAACTCCATTATTACTTGTTCTGGCAGCTTCTCTTTTTAATTGTGCAAATTCGTCCCCACTGTATGTGTCAAAATTTCTATTCATAGTTTGAATCCCAGAGAAACCGCTGTAGGAAACTTTTGCTTTTCCTATTTTCCCTTTTTTGGTAGTAATCAAAATTACTCCATTTGATGCTCTTGCTCCATAAATAGACTGGGCAGCTGCATCTTTTAAAATTTCTAGGGAAGCAATATCATTAGCATTTACATCATTGATACTCCCTATAACAACACCATCTGCAATTATAATAGGGTCATCATTACCGCTTAAGGTTCTATCTCCTCTAATTCTAATAGTGGAAGAAGTTCCTGGTCCGCCACTGTTTGTTGTAACTTGAACCCCGGCTGCTTTTCCTCTTAGCATTTCACCTACATCTGAAGTAGCGACTTTCAACATATCCTTAGGTTTCACTGAAGCTACGGAACTGATTACGTCACTTTTCTTTTTTGAGGTGTAACCTACAACTACTACTTCTTCCAATGATTGAGATGTAGCTTGAAGCACTATGTTTAGGTTTTTTTTACTTCCTACTTGAACTGTAGCATCATCCATTCCTATAAAGGAAACAATTAAAGTGTTGTTTGGTGTAGCCTGAATACTAAACTTACCGTCAAAATCCGTTTGCACTCCTTTAGTGCTTCCTTTGATGATGACATTCGCACCCGGTAAAGGTAATCCTGCATCATCAACCACTTTTCCAGAAATCAAATTTTGTTGTGCACTCGCATTGAATGAGAGGATGCACATTAGCAAAATCAAGCTCAGTCTTAAGTAGTTTCCACCAAGAAAAAGCATGTTTACATCTTTGTTGTTTTTCATTGTTAAAATTTTTTTGTTATTAATTAGTTTGGTTATATAAATCGGTGATGATTTACATTGCAAAAATGACTAATTACAGAAGATAGCAGGGGAGAAATATATTCGTTTTTAGGGGTGTGAACGTCTTTAGTTGTGTAATTGCTTGCTTTTAAGGCTTTAAAAAGCAGGATTCAAAAAAAATATTAATAAAAATTACACTCCAAGCAATAAAATAATTTTCAATTTAATTTAATATATTTTTGAAGCAGATGGTACAACAAAAACTTTACTCAAAAAGGCCTCATTTGAGACTTTATTTAGATGCAATTTTATAGTAATAGAATACAATTCTAATCCGTTGGATGCAATTATTTAAAATTAAGTATTTCCAAAAAAATAACACAATAACAAATGCAGATCCACTTTCTATAATTTGGGCTTGGGTCTTGAAAAATATGATTCCAACAGACCAGTTCTTGAGTTGGCAAGAATATAACTTTCTATAACAAAGTCTGAAGAATCGTTAAAACATATAGAAACATATTTTTTATATGTTTCTATATGTTAAAAAAAAATGGAAGTTTGAATTAAACAATGGCCAATTCTCAAGAGTTAGTGAGAATTGTTTTAATTCGGAATGGGTAAATAAAGCAGAAAGCAAGTAAAATGCTCAACTTTGATAAAACAATCGTATAATGTGTAATACGAGTAGTAGTAAACTAGATATTGTGAGTGTCTATTTGAATAATTTATTCCTTTGCAGTTTGTGAACTTTTATAAACCGTTGGCGATAAGTTGTAAAGTTTCTTGAATTCTCGGCTAAAGTGCTTTCTATCGTTGAAACCTACCATATAGGTAATTTCAGATACGGGATAATTAGAGTTCATCAATAAATTGGCCGCTTTTTTTAGTCTCATATTTTTTATAAAGCCAGCCACAGATTGGTTTGTAAGTGTTTGTACTTTTTTGTAAAGTACAGTCCTGCTCATTCCTATTTCTTTGACCAAATCATTCACGTCAAAATTTGAATTGTCAATATTTAATTCGATTATTTGAGTTAGTTTTTTTACGAATATACCTTCGGGTGTAGTGATGTTTTCAACTTCAGAATTTTTAATGAACCCTTCACTATATTTTTGACGCATTATTTCTTTAGCCGATAACAGGTTTATTATTTTAAGTTTCAATTCTTCAATACTGAAAGGTTTTGAAATATAAGAATCCGCACCGGTAGAAAGACCTTCAATTCTATTTAAAGTAGATGATTTTGCAGTTAATAAAATAACAGGGATGTGATTTGTATTTTGACTCGTTTTTAAAATCTTGCACAATTCAAACCCATCCATTTCAGGCATCATAACGTCACTTATGATTAGATCTGGAATTTCTTTTTCCATATAATCAAGTGCATCAATGCCATTAGTGAATTTTAAAATTCTATAATCTTCATGTAAAATACCAAAAACAAATGACAAGACTTCTGTATTGTCATCAATGATAATTATGGTCTTTTTACCATCAATTTCTTCAAAGCTCTCTATTTCTTGAGGAATAATTTCTGTTTTTATATCAGAAATTGGGCTTGGAAGATCACTTCCGTCGATTTCATTTTCAACAATTTGTGATTTTTTAAAATGGTCTTTCCCTTTTTTTAATGTAATTGTAAAAATTGTGGTGAAATTAGCATCCGTTTCTGTTTCCACTTTAATCTCTCCATGATGCAGTTCTACAATACTTTTGCTCAAAGCCAAACCAATTCCACTTCCCAGGTTTTTACTACCACGATCATCTAATTGAAAAAAGTTTTTAAATATTTTCTTTTTTCTGTTTTCAGGAATTCCAATACCGTTATCCTTAATTCTAATGTTTATTGATTCAGCATCATCACTTTTTTGTTCTACAGACAAGGTAATTCGGCCATTTTTACTGGTAAATTTAAAGGCGTTGGAAAGCAGGTTGTAAATTACCTTTTCCATTTGATTTTTATCAAAATAGATCAAAACAGAATTGATATTGAGAACAAACTTGTAGTCGATTTTTTTCTCGACTGCAATTCCTCGAAAGGATTCGTAGATATCGAAGCAAAAAGCCACTATGTCTTGTTGTTCGCAATAAATTTTCATACTGCCTTTTTCGGCTTTTCTAAAATCCATTAATTCATTGACCAATTTTAACAATCGATCAGAGTTGTTTTTTATGGTCTTTAATTTTTCTTCAAGATTAGAGTTTTTTTCTGCACCCTTAAGAAGTTCTTCAACTGGACCGCTAATAAGAGTTAGTGGAGTTCTGATTTCATGGGAAACATTTGTAAAAAAGTCCAATTTCATTTTGTATAATTCCTCTTGTCTTTCTTTTTCAATCTGCTCTAAATATAAGGCTTGTTTCAGTATTTCTCTATTTCTGATAAAACGGATCAAGTAAATTGAGATTGTTGCCAATAAACAAATGTAAAATAGATATGCCCACCATGTTTTCCACCAAGGTGGCAGCATTGTTATTTTTAAGGTTTTAATGTTGGGATTCCATAAACCATCTTCATTTGATGTTTTAATCTGTAATAAATAGGTCCCTGAACTTAAATTTGTCAAGTTTACCATATGTTGGGAGCCTATATTATGCCAGTCATCTTTATTAAAGGAACTTTCTAATTTATAGGCGTATTCATTATTTTGTGAATTAACAAAATTCAGTGCGCTAAACTCGAGCCCAATATACCCTTGACCATAACTTAAGGTAATTTCGGAGGTCTCGGTTATGTAATTATCCAAAGGAATCTTTTTGTTACCTGGTTTTATCTCTTCATTATTAACTATAAGTTTAGTAAATACTATTTCGTTTTTATTTTGAGTTTTTATTAATTTTAAAGGATTAAAAATCACCAATCCTTTTGAGGACCCGAATACGAGATTATTGTTGTTCAATTTTAAACTGCAATTATTTGAAAATTGCTTCACTTTTAAGCCATCTTTTGCAGAAAAGGAAGTTATTTCAAAATCTGAAATGTTAAAAGTGGGTTTAAAATTCTTTGTTTTTATCTTATACAATATATCATTGTCACTAATCCAAAGGTTTCCCTGTGAATCTTCAGAGATACTTTTTATCGTTTCGTCTGTAAATCCCATAGCCTTATTAATAACATAAAACCGTCCTGATTTTTCATCAAAAAGGTTCATTCCTCCACTTTCGGTGGCTACCCAAAATCTTTTTTTAGAATCGGTGAACAGTATAGTTAGACTATTGTTGGACAACTTATTTTTTCCTCCGGATTGGTAAACTTTTGTAACCCTTTTTAATTTTTTATCAAAAAAGTTTAATCCATATTGTGTTGCTACCCATAATCCATTATTTCTATTGGCGATATCTGTAATAAAGTTGTCACTAATGGTATTTAATGTGCCATCTGTCATATAGCTTTCAACAGTTCCATCTTGCATAACTCTTTTAAGTCCACTTCCGTTTGTACCAACCCAAAGATCCCCATTGTCCATTAATAATGAAGTTATGGGTCTTTCTCCATTTTTTGAATTCTTTGGCGAAAGTGGAATGTTGCTAAAATTTTTACTCTTTTTGTTGAATTTAAACAATCCGTTGAATGTACCGCAAAACAAATTTCCCTCATTTTGGAATACCAATGAAGTTATCATGTTGACGGTCTTTTCAGTATCAAAATGGTCTATTGAATAGGAATTGCTTTTATTGTTTTTAAAGTCTAGATGATTCAAACCACCCCCATTTGTTCCAACCCATAAAGATCCATCGGCATCTTTTAATATGGCATTTACTAATTCGTTGTTTAATCCAAAATTGGGTTTAATAGTTTCTCTTATATTGATAAAATTAGCATTGGCTTTTTGAAAAAAGTTCACGCCACCACCTGTCGTTCCTACCCAAATGTCTTTATGACGGTCTTTCAGGAAACATTTCACGTCATTGTCAGAAAGACTGTAAAAGGTTAATGGATTGTGTTTGTACTTGGTAAATTCATTTTTATCTTTCTTATACACACACAAACCATTCTTAGTGGCAAACCAAATGGTGTTGTCATCAACAGATACGATATCATTTACCCAATTAGAAGACAAGCCTTTCCCATTTTGAAAATTATGCAGATAATTGGTAAGTGTGTTTTTTGCTATTGAATACCTAAATACTCCGTTTGTCTCTGTGGCAAACCATAAATCGCCATTTTTTTCTTTAATGACTTTCCAAACCTTTGCTTTAAGAAAAGTATCATTGCTTCTGAAAATTTCAGGTAAATTTTTGCTGGCTCCATTTTTTGGATCAAAACAGTGTAGTCCTTTAGAAGTTCCTACTAAAACCCCATATCTGCTGTCATAAAATAAAGAAAGAACCCTGCTTTTTTTAAATATTGAATTGGGGTTATTAGAAATATATTCCAGTAAATGTTTTTCTTTATTGAGGCGTTTGACTCCGCCAAAAGTTCCAACCCATATTCTATTTTGATCATCTTGGATTATGGATGAGATATAATTTCTGCCCCCTTTAATTGGAGGTATGTCAATTCGTATAAAATTATCTCCTTTTTTGTCAAAAAGGTTTAAACCGTTATTGGTACCAACCCATAGTTTCTTTTCATTATCTTCTAAAACAACATTGATGTGATTGTTGCTTATGCTGCTCGGAATGTCTTTGTCAAAGACATATCTTGTAAAATTATAACCATCATAATTAATCAAGCCATTGGCAGTTCCTATCCAAATAAATCCTTTTTCAGTTTGATGAATACTTGAAATCATACTTTGCGAAAAACCCTCATCATAATTTATATGATCAAAATACAAATCACTTCCTTGGGCAATTGAATGTAAAGGATTTAAAATAAATAAAAATAGACTTAAGATATATGTATTGATGTTTTTCATAAAACGAATTGAATTTAGAGACACTGAAAAATTTAATTTTAACTTGATTTAAATGTTTTTAAAACGAATATCATGAAAAATAAATTTAACCTGATGCAAGGTAAATCTAATATAAAAGAAACAAAGTCTCTATTTTTCCTTTTAAAGGGGTGTATTTGTCTTTATTAATAAATAACATAAGTATTGTATTATATAGTTTATAAATTTACAATCCACATTCGGAACTCATCAAAATAAACTGATATCCTAATATGCTTTTGAATGATTTCATCAGATAGTCAAAATAGCACTTTTTCTATACAAGGATCGCTATATATACTAAATAAAATGACCTTTATTAAACTCGCTAAAGAAACATAAAAATATAGAAACTAGAATAAAAAACAACCTAAAATTAATTTTAAAATGAAAAAAAACCATGTGCTTTTGTTTTTATTTATATTCCATTACATTGGTTCTTGGAGTCAAAACTCATTATCTCAAAAAACAGAAATCGACAAGAAAGTATCCGAATTGCTTTCTAAAATGACAATCGAAGAAAAGATTGGGCAAATGACCAACATAGCTGTTACTCTTTTTGAATACAAAGATAAACCAGGTGTTTATGATTTAAAAAAATTAAGCGAGGCAATACAAAAATACCATATTGGTTCTTTGCAAAATATTCCAAATGCAGGTGCGCCAACGATAACCAAATGGAATGAATTTATTACTACAATAAGCAACGAAGCCAGCAAAACAAGGCTTAAAATTCCTGTGTTGTATGGCATTGATGCCATTCATGGGGCTAATTACTCGGCTGGTGGAACTTTGTTTCCTCAACAAATAGGAATGGCAGCCACTTTTAATACTGAAATTACAAGAAAAGGGGCTGAAATCTCTGCTTATGAAACCAGAGCATCCTCCATACCTTGGGTTTTTTCGCCAGATTTAGACTTGCCTCGAAATCCAGCCTGGTCAAGAATATGGGAGTCTTTTGGTGAAGACTCGTATTTGACTTCTCAAATGGGAGTCGCTTTTATTAAAGGATTTGAAGGAAACGATGTGGGAAGTAAATATAATGTTGCCACTTGTATTAAACATTACATTGGATATGGCAGTACAACAACTGGTAAAGACAGAACACCAAGTCTTATCCCGGAACGTGTTTTAAGACAATATGATTTGACCATTTATGAAGCTGCTGTAAAAGGAGGAGCCAAAAGCGTAATGATTAATTCTGGTGAAGTTAATGGCACGCCAGTTCACGCCAGTAAATACTTAATTACCGATGTTTTGAAAAAGGAATTGGGCTTTCAAGGATTTGTGGTTACCGATTGGAAAGACATCATTTATTTATATACCCGTCACAAAGTGGCCGAGAACAATAGAGATGCTGTTAAATTAGCAGTGTTGGCAGGAATCGATATGAGTATGGTTCCAGAAAATTATACTTTTTATGATGATTTATTGGATTTGGTAAACAACGGTGAAGTCCCATTGTCAAGAATTGATGATGCCGTAACTAGAATTCTAAAAGTGAAATTTGAGTTGAATTTATTTCAATCCCCAGTGTCCAATTTAAAAGACTATCCAAAATATGGTTCTCAAGAATTTATAGATGTAGCCTACAATGCCGCAGCCGAATCCATTACTTTATTGAAAAACAACAATGCCGTTTTACCTTTAAACAAAAATGAAAAAGTATTGCTGACAGGGCCAACAGCCAACAGCATGAAATACCTCAACGGAGGTTGGTCTTACAACTGGCAAGGAGATATTTCAGACACCTTTGCAGCCCATAAAATGACGATTCTTGAAGCCTTGCAAAACAAAATAGGGAAGGAGAACCTACTTTATACAATTGGTGCAGATTTGGCTAATTTTGATGATGCCGAAATTGCTAAAGCGGTTGAAATGGCCAAAGGGGTTTCGAAAATTATTTTGTGTCTTGGAGAAAAAAACTATACTGAAACTCCTGGTGACATAAGTAATTTATACATTACGGCATCGCAATCTAAATTAGCTTTGGCTTTGTCTAAACTAAACAAACCCATTGTTTTGGTTTTGAACGAAGGAAGACCAAGGTTAATCAGTGATTTTGAAGAAAATATGGCTGCAGTAGTACAATGTTATTTGCCCGGAAACGAAGGGGGAAGAGCATTGGCAGATATTCTTTATGGCGATGTAAATCCTAGTGGAAGACTACCCTACAACTATCCTAGATATCCAAATTCATTGGAAAAATACAACCGAAAATACACGGAGAGTTTAGGAGATGAAGAACAAAATAATGATGCAAAATATGAGAAAAGTTATTCCCCGCAATTCGAGTTTGGAACAGGATTATCGTATACCACTTTTGCTTATTCTAATCTAAAAATAGACAAATCCGAAATAAACAATTCCGATTCCTTGACCATAACCGTTGATGTTAAAAATACCGGGAAAATGTCCGGAAAAGAGGCCGTTTTACTTTATTTATCAGACAAGGTAGCCAGCATTACTCCGGAAGTAAAGGCTTTGAAACGTTTCGAAAAAATTAATTTGGCACCGGGTGAAAGCAAAACCGTAACCTTCACTTTGAATCAAAAAGATTTGCAATTTGTAAACAACGACTTGAAATGGATTTCTGAAAAAGGAGCCTTCAAAATTCAAATCGCTAATCTAACACAAGAGTTTTTATTGAAGTAATTTTCATTTAAAAAGTAAAAGCTGCTACTGTATTCAAACACAGCTAGCAGCTTTTTTAATAAATGATAATTATAAATTATTAAACCGATTTTATTTCCCAGCCTGGCTCATAGCTTCTAGACCATAATTTCATTGCCTCTCTATTGAATATGATTCCTGTTTTTTCATCAACCTCAAAAGAGTTATTGATTCTGGAGGAGATATTGGCATAATGCGTCAACATTTGGCTAATTGCACCTTCTTCAATGGGAGATCGCAAGGTGTCTTTGCCTCTAATGGTGTCAAAAAAGTTGGTTGTGTGTAGCGTGGAAAGAACTCCTTCGCCTCCCAAAGCATTCCCGCTTTCGATTCCTTTAGAAATATTTTCCCGGATTAATTTTCCCTTCAAATCATATAATTTATATCCGCTTCTGTCAACAAACACCGATCCTTTAGAACCATAAATTAATGTTCCTCTATCGGCTCCATATTTATTATATCCGTTTCTACTTTGACAGTCCCACTGAATGGTTTTGTTATTCGAAAAACGAAAAGTGGCTTCCATCGTATCATACACATTCCATCCATCTTCCTTATGCTGAAATTTTCCAGAATAAACCTCTACTTTTTCGGGATATTTAACATTCAAAGCCCAACGGGCAATGTCCAATTCGTGAGTGCCATTATTCCCGGATTCAGCGGTTCCATAATCCCATCCATACCAATGCCAATTGTAATTCCAAGTGTCGTGTGTATATTCTTTTCTGGGAGCTGGTCCTTGAAAAAGTTCCCAATCCAGACCTTCAGGAGGATTTGCCTTTACAGCAATAGGAACAGCGCCTCTCGAGTTTACATAAAAAGCAATGGCTTTATAAACATCGCCAATAACACCACCGTGGATTTCGTTAATTATCTCTATGGTTTGTGGTGAAGAACGTTGCTGGTTTCCCATTTGTACTACCTTGTTGTACTTTTTTTGATAGGCTACCAAGAGTTTACCTTCTTCCGGATTATGACTACACGGCTTTTCCAAATAAACATGTTTCCCGGCCTGCATCGCCATACAAGCTCCGGGAGCGTGCCAATGATCTGGAGTTGCCATAAAAATGGCATCTACATTCTTGTTGTCTATTACTTTTCTAATATCGTTTTCTAGTACAGCTTTGTGATTGATGGTTTTTGAAACTTCTACTGCCGCTTTATCGCGTTGACTTTTCATAACATCGCACAAATATAGAATCTCGACATTATTCTCTTTAGCCGCTATTGCAGGTAAAAAAGCACCATACCTTCTACCAAGTCCCTGGATTGCAATTTGCAACCTGTCATTTGATCCAATAATTCTACTATAACTTTTTGCAGAAACACTTGTAATGCCTCCGGTAAACGCCAAACCTACAGATCCTATTGCCGCTTTTTTAAGAAAATCTCTTCTGTTTGAACTCATCTTAATAGTTATTTTAATATGTTGTTTATTCTGTTGAGTTCTTCATTTGTGAACGAATAATTTTCAATACAACGAATCGAGTCTAATAATTGTTCCGATTTGCTTACACCTACAAGTACAGAAGTAATTCGTTGGTCTTTCAATATCCAGGCAAGTGCCATTTGTGCCAGATTTTGTCCACGTTCTTCAGCGATTTCATTTAATTGGAGCACTTTTTTTATTTTTTCATCAGATACTTGGTCTTCATCAATGGCTCCGTTACCACGATGGCTGGATGCTCTTGAACCTTCAGGAATTCCCTTTAAATATTTGTTGGTCAACATCCCTTGTGCAAGTGGCGAAAACGGAATGCATCCTACTTTTTCTTCTTGTAGTAAATCTAGCAAGCCGTCTTCTATCCAACGGTCAAACATCGAATATCTGGGTTGATGAATTAAACAAGGTGTGCCTAATTGTTTTAATATTTCAAATGCTTTGGCTGCTTCTTCAGGCTCATAACTGGATATCCCAACATAAAGTGCTTTGCCCTGACGCACCATTAAATCGAGTGCACCCATTGTTTCTTCAAGAGGTGTTTCTGGATCTGGGCGATGGTGGTAAAAAATATCCACATAATCTAGCCCCATTCTTTTTAAACTTTGGTCAAGACTTGCCACCAAGTATTTTTTTGATCCCCAATCGCCATAAGGGCCATCCCACATTCCCCATCCTGCTTTTGTTGAAATAACCAATTCGTCACGGTAAGGAACAAAATCTTGTTTGAATATTTTTCCGAAGTTCTCTTCGGCAGAACCGGCTGGTGGGCCGTAATTATTAGCCAAATCAAAATGGGTAATCCCATTATCGAAAGCGACTTGCAAAATGTTGCGCGCGTTTTCTAATGAGTCGATATGACCAAAGTTGTGCCATAAACCAAGAGAAATGGCTGGTAATTTTAATCCACTGTTTCCACATCTGCGATATTCCATTTTTTGATATCGTTCTGGATTTGCTATGTATTGCATTGTTATATTGTTTTAGAAATTAAAAATTTAGAGAAGATTATTGGCGACAGCATTAAATCTGTTCAGCCAAAGTTAGTGCTTTTACCATTATTTCAAGATCAGTAGTACCCCTGAAACCGCTAAAACCAACAGAAAGTTTTTTTCCGTTTTTCATCACTAGAGGTTGTCCGCCTTCCCATCCTATGAGATCGGGAGCTTCAATGCCATTTCCATTTTCGTCCACTTCTTTTGTAAAAACCATTCTTTCATATTCTCCCGTTTTTACTCCAGTAAGCCACACTTGGCTGGCTTTTGTCCATGCAACTCTGTAGGATTCTCTTAGCCTTGGTTTGTTTGTTCCAAACATTTTTCCGTAAATATTTTCATTTTCATCGATGATACAGACCGCAAGATTCCCGTTTGAGATGTTTTTATCGTCGGGATTTTCCATATAGGATGGAATTAGTTTTTCAATTGCGCTGAATACATTGTTTATAATTACCAGTATTTCTTTATTTTCCATTTTGTTTAAATTATTATTTGAGAATATATAAATCTACATTTTTTATTTTACCAATTCGAAAGTCGCATTCAAACGAATATCAGCCGAAGAAGATCCTATCATCAAATCAAATTCTCCCGGTTCTGTTCCAAAAACTAAATCCTTGTTCCAAAAAGCCAATTCTTGGGAAGTAACATCAAAACTGATTTCTGTCGATTTTCCTGCCGCAATCATTACTTTTTTATATCCTTTTAGTTCCTTTACGGGTCTTGAGATACTGGCTGCCAAATCACGAATATAAAGTTGAACGATTTCTTCACCGTCTCTTTTGCCACTATTTTTTATTGTCATTTTGACTTTTAGCGTTTCATTGGCGCCAATTTTTGTTTTATCCAGCACAAGATTTGAATATTCGAAACTGGTATAGCTCAACCCGTAACCAAAAGGATATAAGGGATCGTTTGGAATGTCCAAGTATTTGCTGGAGTACTTCGCTTCGACATTCATTGGATTTCCCGTGTTTTTGTGATTGTAATAAATTGGAATTTGACCTACGCTACGCGGGAAGGTCGCCGTTATTTTTCCGGAAGGGTTATAGTCACCAAACAAAACATCGGCTACGGCATTGCCGGCTTGAACTCCGCCATGCCAAGCTTCCAAAATGGCATCTGTGTGATCGTTTTCCCAGGTCAATGTTAATGGTCTGCCATTGGCTAATACGAGTACCACAGGTTTTCCTGTTGCCAGCATTTCTTTTAGGAGTGTTTGCTGACACTCGGGAATACTAATATCGGAGCGGCTGGCTGCCTCACCAGACCAGTCTCTGGATTCTCCCAGAACGACAACAATTACATCTGCTTTTATGGCAATATTTTTGGCCTCGTCCAATAGTTCTTTTTCTTTTTCAGGTGATGGCGTGATGTAGTCTGCTTTCTTCTTGCTTACATTCAATAAATAAGGGTCGGTTGTGTATGAAGAACCTTTGGCATACACTACTTCGGCTTTAGTTCCTGCCGCATTTTTTATCCCTTCCAGTATTGAAACCACATTTTCGGCTTTGCCTTTCCATGACCAAGTGCCCAACATATCGCTTTTGCTGTTGGCCAATGGACCAACCACGGCAATTTTCCCTGTTTTTTTAAGCGGAAGTAATTCTTTGTTGTTTTTTAGCAAAACAATGGAACGTGATGCAATTTCTCTGGCTGCATCGATATGTTCTTTGCAAAGTAATAACTCCTTTGCTTTTTTTTCATTAAAATATTTAAAGGGATCATCGAATAAGCCCAGCTTATATTTGGCTTCTAATATTCTTCTGCATGCTTGATCGATTTCTTGTTGGGTAACTTTGCCTTCTTCAAGAGATTTGCTCAAAGTGCTTACATAAATTTGTCCCGCCAAATCCATATCTACTCCTGCTTTTAATGCTCTAGCTGCTCCTGTTTGTGATTCGCCCATTCCATGTGTTTTCATTGAATTAATGGATGCGTAATCAGTGACAACAAGCCCTTTAAATCCCCATTCTTTGCGAAGTAAATCATCGAGCAACCATTTGTTTCCGGTAGCAGGTATGCCATCAATTACGTTAAATGCTGTCATAAGGCTTCCAGCTCCTGCATCAATGGCTGCTTTGTAGGGTGGTAGGTAATCCTGATACATAGAAAGTCGGCTCATATCGACCGTGTTGTAATCGCGTCCAGCTTCGCTCGCTCCGTAAAGCGCAAAATGTTTGACACAGGCCAAAATGGTATTGCTAGCCGAAAGGTCATTTCCTTGGTATCCTTTTACATAAGCTTTAGCTACCAGTGAACCATACCAAGGATCTTCTCCAGCTCCTTCTGCAATTCTTCCCCAACGAGGATCACGACAAATATCGACCATAGGAGAGTAGGTCCAGCAAATACCACTAACACCAGCTTCAGTGGCAGCGATATGGGCACTTTTTTCGATTAATTCCATATCCCAAGTACAGGACATTGCCAATGGTATAGGGAATATGGTGTTGTAGCCATGTATTACGTCCTCTCCTGCAATCAAAGGAATTTTTAATCGGGATTCATTAACCGCAACTTCTTGGTTTTTCCTGCCTCCAGTAGAGCCAATTAAACCTTTACGAATGAAATCTTCCATTCCAGTTCCTTCAGTTGCAACAGGTAAATTTCCAACACCTGATGAAAGGTTAAGTTGTCCCAATTTTTCCATTAGGGTCATTTTACTCATTAATTGGTTTATAAATAAATCCATTTTAGTATCCTGGGCCGAGACATTGGCATAGAAAGATGTAAATAGAATAAAAGAATAAATAATTTTTTTCATGATATGTATTCTGAATTATGGGTTTGATGTCTTAATAGTTTTGTCTAAATAAAGGTTTGGAAACTAATGTTTTGACTAAATTCCTTTTGTAATAAATCAATTGTGTCATTAGAAACAAAACGTAATAAAAAAACACTTTTTGCCATTTAAAAAATAACAAAAAGTGTTAGTGAGTTTTAATTTTAATTTGCCATTATTTCATCATTTCAACTACAATATTGTTTGTTGATAGTGTATAAGATACTTTATTGTCAGCAGATGATATTAGACCAAACCAACCTCTGTCATCCCAAACGGAGAAAGACATGTTGTTGGCCAAAGTAGTTGCTTTCACAGTACGATAGTATTCGTATACTACTGAAGTGTTTCTTGCTGCCGAAAGTCTTCCTACTCCAAACTCTCCATAATTAATAGGAACTCCAATAAGTGCGGAATGGGTAGCGACCTTGTTTATGGCAGAAGCAATGGAAGTGGCTCCAGGATAAGCAGCATCGGATCCTGTTTCTCCACAAAACCCCCAAGGGTCATAAGTGTGAACCTGAATTACAAGATATTTATCGTTTCCTAGTCCAGGAAGTTCTGCTTTAGTTGGATATACTTCTTCAATCATACCTTGATTACCTTGACCGTTTGGTTCTATCATTATAATACGGGTTGTGTTTCCTCCTCCAGTGGCACGAATCGCGTCATAACCAACTTTGTTTATTTGTCTGGTAAAATTAATAGCAGTTGCATTTGTTGGTAGTGGAAATGAGAAACCAGCTTCAGCACCCCATTGTCCCATTGTTCCTTCTGGCTCGTTTAAAATATCAAAAATCAACTTGTTAGAATAGCTTTTGTAGTAGGTTGCAATATCTGTCCATAAAGCTGAGAATTTATTGTTAAAGGTTGCTGAACCATCATAATAGTCTTTTAACCAATGTTCGTGGTGCGAATTAATCACAACATACAAACCTTTGCTTATAGCATAATCAATTGCCGCTTTCAATTCAAGGAAACGAGAGTGAGTGAAGTCAACTTTACCTGTTGTTGTGTTTGCAAGTGTAGAACCACTAACACTTTGTATCCAACTAACAGGAATTCTTACGTGCTTCATTCCTGCGGCTGCATAAATATCAATAATTGATTTAATTGAGGTAATAGAAGTTGGATTTCCACCATTGTCAAAAGTATTTCCTAAATTAAAACCAGGCCCCATCGCTTTGGTGATATCCGCTGCTGTTTGACCAGCTACAATTGTAAGCGATACGGATGTAGTTGTACTTATTGACTTTCCAGCATTATAAGCGGTTACAGTAGCTGTAAAAGTATTTGTTCCTGCAGTTGTAAAAGTATAAGTCAATTCTCCATTTGTCATTGCCAATGTTTTTCCCTCAACGAGAATTTGATACGTTACGGCATTAGTTGCAGTTGCTTTAAATTTTACGGCTCCACTACCATCACCATTTGGATTAGCAGTAGTTGCCCCAATAATCTCCGTGGTAATCTTCAGGTCAGATGGTGCTGAACTTCCGGTATCACCTGATGAATCGCTGCTGCAAGACTGGAATATGGCTAAAAAGCCAATTAATAAAAAGGTTAATCTCTGGACAATTTTTTTCATTTTTTAATAGGTTTAGTTTTTAATAGTTTGATTAATTTTTGATACGCTGATAATTAAAATCCTGATTTATTTTGTTCTTCGAATCCTAAGTTTTACTTTTTCAGTAATTAAGAAACAGATTTTTTTGCCTTTTCAGTTCTTCATAATAGCTATAAGGACAAAAGAAATTTTTAATGCAATTACAAATTTATTCGGTTTTTAATTCCTCGAAAGAGCAAATTGCAAATAAGGACGTTTGGCGTATGAATTGAGGACGTTTGGTATATGAATTCGGATTTTAGGCCTACTTATTTTAGTTATAACAATATGTTTTTTCTTTAGGAAGTATTTTTTAAATTGAGTAACAACGTCAAAAAGAAGTATTTTGGATTTGAATTCTCGAAGTAATAAAAAAGTATATCAACTATTTTTTTTCAATTTGTAGTGGATTTAGAATGCCAATAAAAAAACAGAAATTATTTTTAATATTTTGAAAAATTCTCAAAAGAGTACATCTAAACCCCTAAAGAAAAATTATAAGAACCCTTTCTGGACTTGTAATTTTTAAAATTTGTATTTTATTTAAAAGCTAATAATTAAATATGTTTATAATGCCGAAATGCAAATTCAAAATTTCATCATTTCATCTGGAAGGAAATTTATTTACAAAAAATAAACGCTATCTTTCTGACGCTATTTTTGACGTCAAGTTTGATAGTCCGTAGATGGGTTTCGAACGCATTAATCTTAAATCAGACAAGTTTACAATGATGGTTGATGGAAATAGAAATGAATAAAAAAAAATACAGTTAGTCAATAAAAATTTCAATATGAAAAAAAATATTATTTTATGTCTTGCCTTTTTAATGGGAGGATTAATTATGGCGCAAGAAGTTCCATTAGTAGCGAATGTTTTTGCGAGAAACAATATCAGCTTAAACGGGAAATGGAATTATGTCATAGACCCATTAGAGAATGGATATTATGATTACCGGCTTATGCCCTTTCAAACAAATGGTTTTTTTGAAAATAAAAAGGCTGTAGGTCAGGAACTAGTAGAATACAATCTTGATACTTCACCCATTATGGATATTCCCTCAGACTGGAACAGCAAAGATAGCAGGTTGTTTTTTTATGAAGGAACTGTTTGGTTCAAGAAAGATTTTGTCTATAAAAAATCAGCTGCAACTAAAGGTATTCTTTATTTTGGAGCGGTTAATTATGATGCAAAAGTATATGTTAACGGCAAGTTTGTGGGCAATCATGTGGGCGGATATACTCCTTTTAATTTTGATGTCACTAAAGTTTTAGTGGATGGAGATAATTTTGTGGTGGTAAAAGTTGATAACAAACGTCATAAAGATAATGTTCCTACAGTTAATATGGATTGGTGGAATTATGGTGGAATCACTCGCGATGTGGTCCTTTCTCAAGTACCCAATACCTATATTGAAGATTATCTAGTTCAATTGGATAAAACTAAGGAAGGTGTTATTTCTGGTTGGGTAAAATTGAATGCAGCAGTTGCAAAACAATCCGTGACTATCGCAATATCAGAACTCAAAATAAAGAAACAAATAGTTACCGATGCAAATGGGATGGCCTATTTTGAAGTAAAAGCTAAGCCTCTTTTATGGTCTCCGGAATCTCCAAAATTGTACAATATTACTGTAAGCAAATCAGATGAGAATATTGCGGATGCCATTGGTTTTAGAACCATAAAAACTATTGGGAAAGAAATTTTCTTGAATGGAAAAAAAGTTTTCTTGAGAGGAATAAGTATTCACGAAGAAGCACCTTTCCGTCAAGGAAGGGCTTGGTCACGTGAAGACGCAACAACATTGTTAACCTGGGCTAAAGAATTAGGATGTAATTATGTACGTCTGGCTCATTATCCCCACAATGAAACAATGGTGCGTGAAGCGGAAAAAATGGGGTTGATGGTTTGGTCAGAAGTTCCTGTGTATTGGACTATTTCTTGGACAAATAAGGATACTTATGCTAATGCAGAACGCCAATTGCATAATATGATTTATAGAGATAAAAATCGATGTGGAGTTATTATCTGGTCTATAGCAAACGAAACTCCTCATGGTGATGATCGTGATATATTCTTGAGTAAATTGGCAAAATATGCACGTGAACAAGATAATACACGTCTGATAAGTATGGCGATGGAAGTAACAAAAAGTAACAATAACATCAATACGCTTAATGACAACATGAATGAATTTGTTGATGTCATAAGTTTTAACTCGTATTTAGGTTGGTACAGAGGAACCAATGAATCATGCAAATTAATGCAGTGGGTTATTCCTTATAATAAACCAGTTATTATTAGTGAGTTTGGAGGCGAGGCTTTACAAGGATTACACGGAGACAAAACAGAGCGTTGGACTGAGGAATATCAGGAAGAATTATACATTCAAAACACTCAAATGTTTGATCGTATAGATGGATTGGCAGGTGTTTCTCCGTGGATATTAGTAGATTTTAGATCACCTCGACGCCAATTACCTAGAATCCAGGATTTCTTCAATCGCAAAGGATTAATTTCTAGCGGTGGAATAAAAAAGAAAGCTTTTTATGTCATGAAAGATTGGTATGCAAAGAAAGAAGTCGAATATAAATAAAGTAACAAAAAACTAAAATAAATTACTATTTAAACTTAAATGATAAACATACAGATAAAATACATTGCATTGGCAATCACTTTAACAAGCCAATTGTCGATTGCGCAACAGAAAGAGAATATCTATAAAAAAGGCTGGATAGATTTCAATAAAAATGGAACTATGGATGTCTATGAAAATCCAAAAGCACCTTTAGAAAAAAGAGTGGAAAATTTGATTTCCCAAATGAACGTGGATGAAAAAACATGTCAAATGGCGACGTTGTATGGCTATAAAAGGGTTTTGAAAGACTCTTTGCCAACTCCAAATTGGAAAAATGAAATCTGGAAAGACGGAATTGCCAATATTGACGAACAATTAAATGGTGTTGGACTTTTAACATCAAACGGTCGAAATGCAGTTGTGTCAAAAAACCTTATTTTTCCTTTCAGCAACCACGCTTTAGCAATCAATAAAACCCAGAAATGGTTTATTGAAGAAACACGATTGGGAATTCCGGTAGATTTTACAAATGAAGGAATTCATGGTTTAAACCATACTAAAGCCACGCCACTTCCTGCGCCAATTGGAATTGGTTCCACTTGGAACAAAGACTTGGTTTTGAAAGCAGGTCAAATCGCAGGCCGTGAAGCAAAAGCTTTGGGATATACCAATGTTTATGCTCCAATTTTGGATTTGTCCAGAGATCCAAGATGGGGTCGTGTTTTAGAAACTTACGGAGAAGATCCTTTTCTGGTAGGTGCTTTGGGAACACAAATGGTTAAAGGAATTCAAAGTCAGGGTGTAGCTTCCACATTAAAACATTATGCTATATACAGTGTCCCAAAAGGTGGTCGTGACGGAAATGCCAGAACTGATCCGCATGTTAATCCGCGTGAATTGCACGAAATACATCTTTATCCGTTCAAAAAAGTGATACAAGAGGCGCAGCCTATGGGCGTGATGAGTAGTTATAACGATTGGAATGGTGAGCCGGTAACTGCCAGTCATTATTTCTTGACCCAATTATTGCGTTGGGAATATGGTTTTAAAGGTTATGTGGTTAGTGATAGTGAAGCCGTTGAATTTATTTATACCAAGCACCAAATTGCTCCTACCTATCAAGATGGAGTACGACAGGTTGTTGAAGCGGGATTGAATGTAAGAACCCATTTTACTCCGCCAAAAGATTATATTCTTCCTTTGCGTAATCTAATAAATGAAGGAAAATTATCGATGAAGTTAGTTGATGAAAGAGTAGCTGAAGTCTTGAGAGTGAAATTTAGATTAGGACTTTTTGATACTCCTTATGTGGCAGATCCAAAAGCGGCCGATGCCATTGTAGGTGCCGATAAAAACAAAGATTTTGTATTGGACATTCAAAAACAATCCTTGGTTTTGCTTAAGAATGAAGGGAATTTATTGCCATTGGATAAAACTAAAATCAAAAAAGTTTTAGTTACCGGACCGCTTGCTACCGAAGAAAATTATATGGTTAGTCGCTACGGACCTCAAGAGCTTAAAAACACTACCGTTCTTGATGGTGTCAAAGAATATTTAGGCAAGGATGTAACTGTTGATTATGCTAAAGGGTGTGACGCCGTTGATGCCAATTTTCCTGAAAGCGAATTGATTAATTTTCCATTAACAACCAAAGAACAAAGCGATATTGATCAAGCCGTGTTTTTAGCCAAACAAAATGACATCATTATTGTTGCTCTTGGCGAAGACGAGAAAACAACTGGAGAAAGCAAATCCAGAACAGGTTTAGATTTGCCGGGTCGTCAACAACAATTATTAGAAGCTTTGTATGCAACAGGAAAACCAGTGGTTTTGGTGTTGATAAACGGACAGCCGTTAACCATCAATTGGGCCAACAAGTTTGTGCCTTCAATTTTGGAGGCTTGGTTTCCAAGTCATTTAGGAGGTAAAGCCATCGCTGAAACATTGTTTGGAGATTATAATCCGGGAGGGAAATTGACGGTTACTTTTCCAAAATCAATGGGACAAATTGAATTAAATTTTCCTTATAAATTAGGTTCTCACAACACACAAGGAAATGAAGGGCCCAACGGTTTTGGAAAAACAAGTGTTAATGGCGCACTTTATCCTTTTGGACACGGATTGAGTTATACCACTTTTGGTTATTCTGATCTTAAAGTAACGCCTACTAAATCGAATTCCCAGGCAGAAATTAAGGTTTCCGTGAATGTTACCAACACCGGAAAACGTTCAGGTGATGAGGTGGTGCAATTGTACATCAGCGATAAGAATGCTAGTGTGGTTACCTATGATTCTGTGTTGAGAGGATTCGAAAGAGTGTCTCTTCAAGCAGGGGAAACTAAAACAGTAAACTTCACTTTGCATCCATCGGACTTAATGCTATTGGATAAAAATATGAAATGGACAGTAGAACCTGGAGATTTTGAAATCAAGATTGGGTCTTCTTCCGAGGATATAAAAATGAAAGAAGTTATTACAATTTTACCCTAAAAAGCAGTGTTGCATAACTGTTAAATTACACAATATGACAAATATTAAATAGTGGCAAATTATTTATTTTTAAAGAATCAAACAGAATAATTCATTTAAATCAATTAATATTGTAAATCATAAAATTATATAACTATGTTTAAAATAGGCTCTTTTTTAGCTTTGTTTTTTATTTTGAATTGTAAAGCACAAGTTAAACCAAATGACATCCCCATTCAAGATGAGGTTGTTAAATACACATTCGAACCGGTTGCTACAGGAATTATCATTCCATGGGGTATGGTTATCTTGCCAGACGGGACTTTATTGGTGACAGAAAAAAGTGGCACTCTTTTTCATGTCAAGAATGACGTAAACACCGAAGTTAAAAATGTTCCTAAAGTCTATAAACGTGGACAAGGAGGATTGCTGGATATTGCATTGCATCCTAATTACGAAAAAAATGGATGGATTTATATGACTTTTTCCTCAGAAGGTGCTGAAGGGGAAGGTGGAAATACTAAACTAATTAGAGCAAAATTAGTTGACGAAGGTTTGACCGAAATTCAAGAATTATACAAAGCGACACCAAATACTACTGGTCCCAATCATTTTGGTTCCCGAATAGCTTTTGATAATGAAGGATATTTGTATTTTAGTATTGGTGAGCGAGATAAGAAATTCGTAAATCCACAAGATATAACCCGTGATGGAGGAAAAGTATATCGATTGCATGACGATGGAAAGATACCGGCCGATAATCCATTTGTGGGGAAAGCGGGAGCAAAAGAAGCCATTTTTTCTTATGGACATCGCAATCCTCAAGGAATGATTAAAAATCCTATAACTGGCGAAATTTGGACTCACGAACACGGACCACAAGGTGGAGATGAAATTAATATTATCAAAAAGGGAGCTAATTATGGCTGGCCAGTAATCACTTATGGAATAGATTATGATGGTAAAAGCATAAGTGATATAACTGAAAAAGAAGGGATGGAACAGCCTTTATATTATTGGCTTCCATCTATCGCTCCGGGTGGAATGGTTTTTGTCACAGGAGATCGTTATCCTGATTGGAAAGGTGGTTTGCTTGTTGGTGCCATGAAATTCAAATACTTGGAACTGCTTAAATTGAAAGACAATAAAGTAGTCAGCAGACAAAAAATTGCCACAGAAATTGGACGTGTAAGAAACGTATTTCAAGGTCGTGATGGGTATATTTATTTTGCTGTAGAACAAAAAGGAATCTTTAAAATTATACCTAATTAATCTATGATATTCAATAAATTGTGTTTTTTGATGAGTCCATTTTTACTCGGTTTTGCTTATATTGGTTTATCGAGTTCAGTTTTTAAAGAAGAAGAAGCTGATAAATACTTAATTCCTGTTGTATCCCAAGATAAATCGAATTTGCAAAAAAGCATTAGCAGAGGCAAAGAGATTTATACTGATTTCTGTATACAATGCCATTTAGCAACCGGAAAAGGGGATTTAGTTAATTTCCCACCTCTTGATGGTTCGGATTGGCTAACCAAGAAGCGAAAACAAAGTATACATTCCGTAAAGTTTGGACAAACGGGAGAAGTCATCGTTAAAGGCAAAAAGTTTAATAATGTAATGCCTCCATTGGGTCTTGAAAATCAAGAGGTGGCAGATGTGATGAATTACATTATGAATTCATGGTCTAACAAGCAAAAGAAAATGGTAACAGCGGAAGAAGTCAAAGCTGTTGTTAAATAATAATTAGTAAATTATTTTTATAGAAGGAAATGTATTTCTTCTATTTAATAGTTAAAGCCAACCGCAATATTAAGATTTTCAAAAGAAGTCTTTAATATTGCGGTTTTTATTTATTTAAAAAAGGTAGGTTAAAGTTATTCCGCCATAAATATTACTTGGATTTCCTGGATAGTAATAACGTGGAGGAGCAGAGCCAAAACCAACTGCATTAGGCAAAATACTTGATGAATATTTTTCGTTCAAGATGTTTTGCATTCCTGTATTTATTTCTGTTTTTAATTTTTTTAGTATGATAAAAGTGTACGTAACTTTTGCATCCAATAATTGGTAACTTTTTGTGTATTTTGAATTGGCATCATCCATTGGCATTTTACCAAAAAAGCCAAAGTTTGTGTTGAAGTTCAAACCCAAATTAGTACTGAAATCAAAGCCTAAATTCCATTGAACATTGGATACTGCAGGAAGTTTATTTCCTGAAAAGTCAATGTCTTTATCGATAAAGTCGGTAAACTTAAAATTATTTATTGTACCAGAACAATAAGGTTGAATTTGGAAATTTAAATTTGGAATCCATTTATAATTCACTAAAAATTCTATGCCTCGATGCGAACTTTCACCAGCATTAATTCCCATATACTGGTCTTCGGCAATACGGCGAGCAACCAATAAGTTTTCTATAAGCATATTATAAAATGCTAGTTCTATGTAGAGTTTTGAGTCTATAAAATTTCCTTTGAAGCCTACCTCATAATTAATTCCTGTCTCAGGTTTTAAATCCGTGTTGATTTGTCCTTCGGGCGTTAATGTTTCAGCAACGGTAGGGGTTGAAAAACCTTTGCTAATTGAAGTGTATAGGTTTTTGCCATTTGATATTTTATAGGAAAGCCCTAAACGTGGTGACCAAATCGATCCGAAGGTATAACTCTTTTTATCAGTTTTGTTTTCAACAAAAACATCACTTTGCTCATAATTCGTGGTGTTGTAAGCTAAGCCGGATTCTAAATACAGTTTTTCTAGAAGTTGCATATTCATTAGCACAAAAATATTTGAGTTGTTCCTTTTTTGGTCAATTTCACTAAAACGATCTCCCTGAATACTTCCTTGACCTGGTTGTGATTTATATAGATTTTTATAAAGTGAAAAATGATAATTTTCTGTTATGGTTTCTATTCCTAGGCTAAAAGTGGTAGGTATTTTAAACAGACTAGTTATATGGTTAATTTTGGATCGAAAGCTAAAAGCACCACTTTTATCTTCTAAAATATCAAAAGGACGAGCTTCATATCCATTTTTGAATGATGAGGAAATACTCGTGTTTAACGACCATTTATTTGAAAAATGATGTTGATATCCCAACCCAATTAATAATTTGTCATAAGATTCATATCCTTGTGCAGCTTCCCAAGTCGCGGCAGCTTTTTCTGGAAAATTCTTGTAATCAATTTCACTTACAGAACTAGGGATATAGGCTTTTAGGTGGGTATTGATTACAAAAAGGGAAAGGATGCCATTCTTGGAAAGATGTTGTTTCCCAAACAAGTTGAATGATTTCCGGTCATAGCTGCTATTTGATCGATAGCCTTCATTTTCTAAAGAGTTATAATTGGCGTAAATATTAGATTTTCCATCACTATATCCAGCAGTTATTGTCTGTTTTAATAGTTCAAAACTTCCTATGGTGGTTCCAGTTTTTGCAAAAGAATTTTCTTTAGGGGTTTTAGTTGCCAATAGATTGATTACACCACCAAGTCCAGCTCCAAAGCTAGTAGAATTCGGGCCTTTTATTATCTCAATACTTCCGATAGCTTCTAAATCGATGTCTTCTAACGATGTTTCACCTTCAGCACTAGTAAGCGGAATTTCTTCAAAGTAAGCCTTGATTCTAGTAGTGCTGTATTGTGATCTAGAACCAATGCCTCTAATAGTAATTTTGTTTGTATTCAGGGAGCCTTGTTGCATATATACACCCGGAATTTTGTTGAGAATTGGGGTTAGGATTACTCCATCGGATTGTTTGATTTCTTTTTCTGTAATGATAGAAACTGATGCGGCCGAATTTTGAATTGTATTCTGGATGGGTAGACTTTTAATAATCAATTCGGAAAGTCCAATAGTATCTTTCTTTACCTGTCCATAAATGGGAAGATAATTTATAAGAATTAGAAGAATAGCGACAAAGACGGAATATTTTGTGTTCAATTTTTTTGATTTAAGATATTTGATTAGAAATTTCAATAAACTTAGTGTGTTTTTTTTGAATTTCAAAACCCAATAGTTGGATGCTAACATAGGCATCAAAATACGAATCTAAAGCTATTTGTTTTTTTTTAAATTAATATCTTCTGTAAACCATACTATACTTGACTTGATGCATTCATTTTTTTTGTCAAGACACTTTCGGTTTTAATTTTCTGATCAAAGTGACACGGATAAACCCCTAAACAAGAACTATTGAACCCCTTTTTAGTGTGCTAATTTTTCCAAATTTGCTATTATTATCAACTTTTTGAATAACTCTAAAAAACAATAAAATGAAAAAAAAATTACTTAGTCAAAGAATTTTATCAGGTCTTGGCTTGATAATATTGTGTTCCAATATTAGTTTTGGACAACAAGTTATAGGTGAGTTTGCTGTTATGGATGGCGGATTCGAAGGTCAAACTGCTGGAAATGTTACTGCTACAGCCGCAAGTACAAGTGCTTGGACATTTAGCACCCCTAGTTCGGCCACAAAAGAAATTATTGACAATTCATCCCAATCACGTTCAGGAAACAAATATTTCTCCTTTACATCAACTGGAACTTCAAGAATGCAATCTCCGTTATCAAATCTTGCTATTAACACTAAATATACTGTACAGTATTATTTTAAAGCTGCATCAGATCCTACAAATAAATTAACTGGTGCTGTTTATCCCGGAGCTATTGCAGCCGATGTGGCTCCGCCAGCTGTATGGGTAAATGGTACAAGTTGGTATAAAGCTTATGCCACAGTAACAACGAACGGCACTGGAACAGCAGCTACAGCTTTTGCAGCAGTTAGATATGGTACTTCTACTTATTTAGGTGTTTTGAATGTAGATGATTTTGTTGTTTATGCAGGAGATGTTGATATTGCATTACCAGACGCTCCATCTGCTCCAATCGTGAGTGGTTTAAATGTTAGTTGGACAGCACCGGGAACTGGAGTGGATGGTGGTGGATATGTTGTTGTTCGTTATGCCACCAGCCCTAACGCCGACAATGATCCAAATCAAAACGGAGTATATGCAGTGGGCAATACAATAACAAACGGAACAGGTTCTTTAGTGGGAACTGTGGTTTTTGTTGGTTCAGGTACTTCTTTTACTGATTCGGTTACAGGATTTTATAAAGTTTATACCGTTGATAAAGCATTCAATTATTCTGCAGAGGTTACTACGTTAAAGAATAACCAATGGAGTCTAAATAACCCAATTAGCGTTTATCCAAATCCGGTAAAAGACAACCAATTCTCTATTTCTTTACCAGCTTCAATTTCTGGAAAAGTGGCTGTAGGAATCTATAACGTGGCTGGACAACTGGTTTACAAAGCAGACGCAACAGTATCAAGCAACACAATTGCTGTTCGCCCTGCTCAATCGCTAAAATCAGGAGTTTATGTTGTAAAAGTGGAAAACAACGGAAACAGCAGTACCCAAAAAATTACCGTTAGATAAAACTATTAAAAAAAAATAGTGGTAATTAATTGATTTTCAATTCTATTATTGTTGAAGTCAGCAAGCTAAATGTCATTTTTTTGACAAACTGCTTGCTGATTTTTTTATGAATATTGTTCTGTCCTGAAGTATAAATTGATAAAAGTATCGTTGAGGGAGAGGATACAAATTATGTTAAAAGTGCCAATAAGATAATAGTATGTCTTTAAATCTTTAAAACGGATATATGTTTTATTGCATTATAAATATTTAGAAATTTTAATAGCTCTAAAAACAATATAAATATAATTGGAGCCAAATTTTTTACATTCTTTTCAAAGGAACACAAACAAACCCCTAAAGAGAAATTATTGAACCCCCTTTTGGGGTACGGATTTATAATATTTGCAATACAATAAAAATATAATTTTTAAAAAATCATGAGAAAAAATCCAAAACCATTCCGTTCACTAGTATTAGTAGTCGTAACGCTTTTTGCTTTTATGAATAATTCGTCTTTTGCACAAAAAGCAAAACAAAAACAACCAGATGTAAAAGTAACTTTAAATGCATATTCTTTTAATGACTTATTGATGGCAAAACACTCAAAAGACAAACAGCCATTGTATTCTTTATTCAATTTAATGGATTGGTGCGCTACTCAAAAAATAGAGGCAATAGATTTGACGGGCTATTATTTTCCAGGATATCCTGAAGTTCCTTCGGATGAATATATTTTAAAATTAAAAAATAAAGCCAAACAATTGGGCATTGTCATAACTGGGACAGGAATTCGCAACAATTTTGCATCGCCTGATCCAGCAGTAAGAGCTGCCGATGTGGCATTGGCCAAAAAATGGGTAGTGGTTGCATCAAAATTAGGTGCTCCAGTTTTAAGAACTTTTGCAGGCGAAATCCCAAAAGGATATGAAAACAAGTGGGATGAAGTAGCGGGATGGATGATCGATTGTTATAAGCAATGTGCTGTTGAAGGAGAGAAATATGGTGTTAAAATAGGTGTTCAAAACCATGGTGATATGCTTCAAACAGCGGATCAATGCCTAAAAGTACTTAAAGGAGTTGACAGCAAATGGGCTGGTTTGATTGTGGATACTGGAAATTTTAAAACTGCAGATCCATATGTGGATATCGAAATTACCGCTCCTTATGCCGTAAACTGGCAGATCAAAGAGAGTTCATTTGGTATTGGTAGTCCCATTAGAACCGATTCTGAAAGGCTGATGAAAATTTTCAAGAAAACGGGAGTTAAAGGTTATTTTCCAATAGAAACTATTCTTATCAGAGATACACCATACGATCCGTTTGCTCTTGTGCCTGAATTGATAGGTGAATTAACTGTAGCAAGAGATAAAGTTTATAAATAGAATTTTAAATTTTAAAATGATGAAATATACCACTGCAGTTAGCTCTGTACTATATGGAATGTTATTTTTTTTAATAAGCACTTCCTTGATTTCAGCCCAAGATAAATGGGGTAAAGGCTTTGCCTTTGAACAAAATAAACGTCTGGGTCGTGGAGTGAACATTATAGGGTATGATCCTTTGTGGAAGGATGCTTCCAAAGCGAGAATGAAGGATAAGCATTTTAAACTAATCAAAGAGGCTGGTTTTAATAATGTCCGACTAGTGATGAGTCCCTTCATGTTTTCTATGAATGATTCCACTTATACAATTAATCCCAGTTTCTTCAGCACATTGGATTATGCCATTAAGGAATCATTGAAAAATAAACTAATGGTAATCGTTGATTTTCATGAGCATGGTGCGATGGGGAAAGACCCATTGGGTAATAAAGCCAAGTTTTTATCAATGTGGAAACAAATTGCCAACCATTGCAAAGAATATTCAAATGAAGTATTGTTTGAAATATGTAATGAACCCAATATGAAACCTGAAATATGGAATCAAATACATAAAGAAGCCTACCAGATTTTAAGAAAGTCAAATCCTAATAGAACATTACTTATAGGAACTATTAACGGGAATCAGATTAAGCATTTAAAAGACCTAAGCTTACCAGAAAAGGATAGAAATATTATTGTCGCTATTCATTATTACAGTCCAATTCAGTTTACGCATCAAGGAGCGCCTTGGTCCAAGAACAACAAAGATTTAAGTGGTATTGAATGGACTCAGACCAAAAGTGATGAAGAAGCGGTCAATCTGGATTTCAACATAGCTCAAGAATGGTCAAAATTGTATAACAGACCTCTAACTCTGGGAGAATTTGGTGCCTATGAAAAAGGTGATATGTCCTCTCGTCTTCGCTGGACTAATTATATTGCCAGACAAGCTGAAATTAGAAAATGGAGTTGGAGTTATTGGCAGTTCGATTCTGATTTTATTGTTTACGACATGGATAAGGACGAATGGAAAACAGATATATTAAACGCCTTAATTCCATCCAAAAAAAAATAAAATGAAAGAGACAATAGTACGTGCTGGGATTATAGGCTCTGGTTTTGCGGCAAATTTTCATTACGAAGCCATCAAAAGAATATACAGTACCAAGGTGGAAATAGCAGGTGCGTTTTCAACTTATGGGTTAATTGATTTTACAGCTCCCAGAAATATCAAAAACTTTGACAGTCTAGAGGAATTAATCGATGCTTCGGATATGTTGCATGTTTGCACACCGCCATCAACTCACGAACAGTTGGTGATAGCTGTATTAAAACGCGGAAAACATGTTATTGTTGAAAAACCATTTACCGGCTATTTTGGAGACGGTACACCTGAATTCAACGGAGATACTTTTTCAAAAGAACAAGGATTGAAGTTGGCTATGGAAAGTATCCAACGAATGCTGGAGGCAGAAAAAGAAAGTGAAGGCTCGATTCTATATGCAGAAAATTGGGTATATGCACCCGCTATTCAAAAAGAGCGCGAAATAATAGAAAAAACTGGTGCGCAAATCCTTTGGATACAAGCCCAGCAATCCCATTCCGGTTCCCATTCAATGGATTACGGCAAATGGCATCTCGCAGGAGGAGGTTCATTAATGGGAAAGGGAAGTCATCCATTGACGGCGTCCATTTATTTAAAACATGTGGAAGGTCGAGCAAGAAACGGGAAACCCATTCGTCCTAAAAGTATTTCGGCAAGAACACATGCCATTACTAGAATTCGGAGCTTCAAAAATGAAGGACATCTGAGAGACACTTATACTGATGTAGAAGATTATGCCACGGTTCATATCGTTTTTGAAGACGGAACGATTGCAGATATTGTTGCCAGTGAATTGTTGCAAGGTGGAGTGAAAAACTTCGTCGAAGTACATGCCAACAACCACAGGACACTTTGTAACATAGCGCCAAACGACGCCATGATGACTTACAATCCAAAAGAAGAAAACTTCAACGACATCTATGTTGTCGAAAAAACGGGAACCAAGCAAGGATGGTCGTTTATTTCTCCTGACGAAGCATGGTTCAATGGGTATCAACACGAGATGGATGCTTTTTATCGATCCTTGGTTTTTGGAGAACCAATAGAGAGCAACAGTAAATTGGCATCAGACGTTATTGCCACTATTTACACGGCTTATCTATCAGCAGAGCAGAACGGTGTCGAAATACCAATTGCAATATTTAATAGCTAATGAACCATAATATTTAGGTCGAAAATTTAGTTGAAAACGCCAATAAAAACGCATTAAATCAAGATATTAAAAATGGAATTGAATAATAAATCTGATAACACAACCGGGAAAAAGTATAGGTGGGTAATACTGTCATTGGTGTTTTTTGCTACGACTATCAACTATCTAGACCGTCAAGTTATCAGTTTATTAAAGGATGATTATCTGCAGCCATTATTTGGGTGGAATGAAACGGATTATGCCAATATTGTAATCGCTTTCCAAATTACTTATGCAATGGGTATGGTAGGTTCAGGCTTTATCATTGACCGAATTGGAACAAAATTGGGTTATGCACTTTCTTTGACCGTATGGAGCATTGCATCAATGGGACATGCTTTTGCAACATCAACGTTTGGTTTTATGGCAGCAAGAGGGGTTTTGGGATTTAGCGAGGCAGGTAATTTCCCTGCAGCGATTAAAACTGTGGCAGAGTGGTTTCCTAAAAAAGAACGCGCTTTGGCCGCTGGGATTTTTAATTCGGGGACAAATATTGGAGCCATTTTGGCGCCACTTTCAGTTCCCTTAATTGCTGGAACTCTCGGTTGGGAATCGGCTTTTATTATCACGGGGGCTATTGGACTTATTTGGTTACTATTTTGGTGGTTGTTTTATGAAAGCCCTCAAAAACATAAAAAAATATCAAAAGCAGAGTATGATTACATTCACTCCGATGATATTGAAGAAGCTGAAAATAAGGACAATACCGAAAAGATTAAATGGTCCAAATTATTGGGTTATAAGCAAACTTGGGCTTTTGCCATATTAAAGTTTTTTAGCGATCCTGTTTGGTGGTTTATCTTGTTTTGGTTGCCATCATTTTTAAACAAACAGTATGGAATGACAAAGATGGAGCTCGCATTTCCTATTGCCGTGGTGTACACAATGGCAATGTTTGGCAGTATCGCAGGTGGTTGGCTTTCAGGATATTTTATTAATCGTGGTTGGCCCTTGTACAAAGCCCGCAGAACCGCCTTGTTCATTTTTGCGATTTGCGCTTTACCAATGCTTGCCGCTCAATGGATGGGTACATTCAATTATTGGTATGCCGTGATAATTATCGGTTTGGCAGCCTCTGCCCATCAGGCGTGGTCTGCAAATATTTTTACTACGGTTTCGGATATGTTTCCAAAAAGAGCAGTTGCCTCAGTGGTAGGAATTGGAGGTATGATAGGCTCTTTTGGCGGTATTATTATTGCTAAAACGGCTGGTTTGTTATTAGATCATTATAATGCAATTGGTAAAATTGAAACAGGATATTATATCATGTTTATTATTTGTGCGCTCGCCTATCTCATCGCATGGACATTCTTCAGTTTGCTAGTTCCTAAAATGCCAAAAGCGGAAATCTAGTAAACGTTTACTTATTCTGAAAAAAAACCAATAAAAATGACTAAATGAAAAAATTCAACACAAAAGTACATTCTAGTTTACTCGCCAGTATGTTTTTCATATTTGTCTTAGTCAATTTAGGCACTTTTAAATCGTACGGAATGGTTACAAAATCTTCTGTAAGTGCCGATTTGAAGAGTAGCCAGCACAATAAGGAAAGTGTAATAGTCGAAAGCAAAGAGACGTTGAAATTGGCAGTTGCCACTACTGTCAAGGTGTTGATGAAACTTGTTGAACCCGCTTTTGAACCAGTAAATAAAAACACCAAAATCACTTCAACTATTGGCCCAACAGGAGATATGGTGGAATTAGTTATGGCTGGCAAATCAAAAGTTGCCATTACTACTCGCAATTTAAAAGATTATGAGAAAGTAAAATGTCCAACTTTGGTTGGAACTCCTATTGGATTGGATGGACTTGCAATAGTCGTTTCATCATCTAATCCAGTCAGCAACCTCGCTTTTGCACAAATTTCAGCTATTTGGACTGGAAAAATTGTCAATTGGAAAGAACTTGGTGGGCCAGATTTACCTATTGTTTTAATTGGTAGAACCAAAGCCTATGACTCTATTATGCTTTTTTGCGACTTTATGAAATTAGAGTCGAAACCCGTTGAAGGTGGACTTATTTATCGTGAAAAAGGAAAAGAAGATTGGTGTTCAACTGTCATTACTGCTCCCGAAACCGATGATTTGGCCTTGACAATTTTACTTAAAACTCCTGGTGCAATCACTTATTTCCCACTTCAGGTTTTGAATAATTATAAAGAATATAAGATTGCAGTAAAATGTTTGTCATTTGATGGAGTTCAGCCAACAAAGGAAACGATAGCTAACGGAACTTATTTTATCCATAGAACATTAAATGCCATTACAAATGGTCAACCTGAAGGGCTGACAAAAACTTTTGTAGACTTTCTCGTATCAATGAAAGGACAGGAATTAATTGTTGAAGCAGGATTTTTATCCCTATAGACTTAAATAAATAATATAAAAACAATACAACAATGAAAACACAATTTCGAAGATTATGCATCTCGCTTTCTATGATTCTTCTACCATTTTTAGTAGCGGCACAAGAAGGTACAATTAAAGTGGAAGCCAAAAAGAAACCAACTTCAGATTACATTTCCTATGACACCAGAATCGTGAGTAAACTGCCTAATTTTAAGGCGGACAAAGTAATTGCTACTAATATTTACGGAAGCAGATTGGACAAAAAAACAAAGGCAACAGGCTTTTTTCGCACCGAATTTATTGATGGACGATGGTGGGTTGTCGATCCCGAAGGGTATTTGAATATTTGTCGAGCTGTTAACAATATTCAACAAGGAAGAGGGATTGTTTCTTATACTGCTTCAGCTTCAAAATTTGGAAGTAATTCCACAACTTGGATGACTAAAACTATGGAATATCTCAACGAGATTGGATTTTATGTAGCAGGTGCCTGGTCTTCAAATGATGTGATTATATCTAATCCGAGGCAAGAAAAGAATCCATTAGCCTATACTATTATGCTAAATTGGATGAGTGGATACGGAAGAGGTCGCACAGTTCAACTACCAGGTCATATGGGATATCCTAATAATGTCATTTTTGTGTTTGAAAAAGGTTTTGCTGAATATTGTGAAAATAAAGCAAAAGCATTGGCTGCCAATAAAAATGACAGAAACCTTTTCGGATATTTTACGGATAATGAATTACCTTTCAAAGACGTTAATCTGACAGGTTATTTGGCTCTAGGTCAGCAGGAGTCTAAAAACGAAAATTATTTGGCGGCAATACAATGGTTAAAGGATAATAATTATACAGAAACAGATGCTACGACTATAGATGTCCAAAAAAGATTTCTAGGTCACGTTGGGAAAACCTATTTTTCTATTGTGCATAAAGCCCTAAAAAAGTACGACCCAAACCATATGAATCTTGGTCCAAGAGTCGATAAAGAAGATGCTCGCGCCAATGATTATTTTATGAAAGCCATTGGCCCTTATGTTGACATTTTAGCCATAAATTACTACCGCGAATGGACACCAAAAAGTGATTTTATGACTACTTGGGGAACCAATTTAAACAAACCTTTTATGGTTACCGAGTTTTATACCAAGGGAGAAGATTCAGGTTTAGCCAATACTTCCGGAGCAGGTTGGATAGTTAGAACCCAATTAGAAAGAGGATATGAATATCAAAATTATACTTTGGCTTTATTGGAATCAAAATATTGCGTGGGTTGGCATTGGTTTAAATATATGGACAACGATCCTTCGATGCCAGGCGAACCGTCAAACATAGATGGCAATAAAGGGCTTTTGAAAATTGATTATGAGCCATATACTCCAATGACCGAAAAAATGAAGGAACTCAATCTAAACGTATATAACCTGATTGATTATTTTGATAAATAATCGCATTTTTTCAGAAAATGATATTCAAGTAGTCAATAAAAAATAATTAAAAATGATGAAACACTATTTAAAATTGCTAATAATTTTTCTTTCAATATTCTTTTTGTCAGTTACCGCAAATGCTCAAAATGATTGTTCTACAACAGGGTTCAAAGTTGATTACAAGACCACGCCTTCGGGGACTTATGCTGCAAAAAGCACCAGAACTATTTGTCAATTGCCGGAATTCTACGAAAATGCTCCAGCAATTGCCACCAATATTTACGGAAGTAGAACAGATAAGCAAACAACGGCAACTGGCTATTTCTATTCAAAAATGATTGATGGTCGTTGGTGGGTTGTTGATCCAGATGGGTATTTAAACATTTGTAGAGCGGTAAACGCAATATCAAAAGGAACGGGCACGACATCAACGAATGCTTTTGCCACTAAATTTGGAAACAGCACCACAACTTGGATGACTACAACCAAAGAATTTCTTAAAGGTATTGGTTTCAACGTAGCTGGAGCTTGGTCTACTACATCCACTATTACCTCGAATCCTACACAAGCTAGTAATCCATTAGCGTATACCATTATCCTGAATTGGATGAGTGGTTATGGTGCTGGTCGCACAGTGCAACTTGCAGGTCATATGGGGTATCCCAACGATTGCATTTTTGTTTTTGAACAAGGGTTTGTCAATTACTGCGAGACTAAAGCGCAAGCCTTGGCCGCCAATAAGTACGATAAAAATCTTTTCGGATATTTCACGGACAACGAATTGCCATTCAAAAATGCTAATTTGACGGGGTATTTGAATTTAGGTGTGACAGAACCAACAAATGAAAATTATTTGGCAGCAAAACAATGGTTAACGGATAATGGTTATACAACGGCTGATGCAACTAATACGGAAGTCCAAAAAAAATTCCTTGGATATGTTGGAAAAACCTATTTCTCTATTGTTTATAATGCCATAAAAAAGTACGATCCCAATCACATGAGTCTTGGTCCAAGAGTCGATAAAGAAGAAGCTCGCGCCAATAGTTATTTTATGCAAGCCGTTGGTCCTTACGTCGATATTCTTGCCATAAATTATTACAGGGAATGGACCCCAAACAGTGCTTTTATGACCGCTTGGGGTACCAATTTAAACAAGCCTTTTATGGTTACCGAATTTTATACTAAAGGTGAAGATTCTGGTTTGGCGAATACCTCGGGAGCGGGTTGGGTTGTAAAAACACAATTAGACCGAGGGTATGAATATCAAAATTACACTTTGGCTTTGCTAGAATCAAAATATTGTGTGGGTTGGCATTGGTTTAAATATTTCGATAATGATCCTAGTATGCCTGGAGATCCGTCCAACATTGATGGCAATAAAGGAATTTTCAAGATAGATTACGAGCCTTACACGGATTTGGTTGAAAAAATGAAAGAGCTTAATCTTAAGACCTATAATTTGATTGATTATTTTGATTATAAATCACAATTTCCACCCTTAATTATTTATCCTGAAGCCGATGCCTATTACAAAGACCAAGTAAATTATGGTTTTGATGACCGATTGGGAATCAAGAATAGTCCGTATGGCAATATGCGCGAAGCTTTTTTAAGGTTTGATTTAACAGGTCAAAGCACGAACGTTGGTGACGTGAATTTGTATTTGTCTGTACTGAGAGCAGGAGATCCAGGAAAAGTTTATAAAGCCGATTTTTTAACAGACGACTCTTGGACAGAAGGCGGAATCACGATGGCAAATCATCCCACGAATGATGCTGAAATTGGCAGATGGGCAGATGGATTGGATGTCAAACTGAATGTAAAAACACCTTTTGTTGAGACCGTTAATTCGGATAAAAAATTATCCATCAAGCTTTCTGCTGTGAGTGAAATTGTATCACAGTTGGAATATGCTTCAAGAGAAAATACCACGGTAAGTTTACGACCACGAATTGAAATCTCGCAAAATGCTCCCGATGGCCCAGCAGATTTAGATAATTTATCGGAGTTGATTGTGCAAGATAAAAGAGTAGCCGCCTTTCAACCGGATATTTTATCCTACAACATTGCGTTGCCCATATCAACAACTACAAATCCCTCCATACTCTTTGTTAAGCCTAACGCTTCGATGCAAGTTGTGGTTACAGGACCAGTAAACGTGTTATCATCTTTAGATGCAGACAGGATTGCCACCGTCAAGACTACTTCGGCAGATGGCACAAAAACAAAAACGTACACGCTGCAATTTAAGTTGGGCGAGAATTTGTCAGTGCCAAATTTGCTTAAAGCCAATGATTTTACACTTTACCCAAATCCAGTGCGTTCGAATGGGATTGTCAATATTGACATACCCAATACTAATTATGAAAACAATCAAATTACTATTTACGATACCAACGGAAAAATGGTGTTTTATAAATCCGTAAAAGAGATAAAACTCCAATTGACAATCAATGCATCACTTCAACCGGGAATGTATTTTATTTCGGTAAACAATAGCAACGGAAGAAGTACCAAAAAACTAATTGTAAAATAAAAATTAAGTAAAATGGAAAAAATTCTATCAAAAAATATTGTTTTTCAATTTTTCTCTTTCATCATTATTTTTGGTGTTTCCAGTACTGTTTTTTCTCAAAATTCAAATCTTGGAATCTTTGACAAAAGCGAGGACATTGGAACCTGTCTTATAAAAGGTTCGTCTGTTTACAATCTTGAAACGCAAGAATATACTATGTCGGGATCTGGAGACAATATGTGGTTCGGAAAAGATGCTTTTCAGTATTTGTACAAAAAAATGAAAGGTGATTTTATCTTGCAGTTTGAATTCAAATTTACATCTCCCGTTAAGGTTGCTCATCGCAAAGTAGGCTGGATGGTGCGAAATGATGAATCATTCAATTCTCCACACATAAACGGAACCGTTCATAATGATGGATTGACTTCTATTCAATACCGATTGGCAAAAGGAGCCAATACATTGGAATTGAAAATGAAAAATTTAGAAAACAATAATATCATTCAATTAGAGCGACGTGGAAACCGATATGTCTTTTCGGCAGCCATTAAAGGAGAAGATTTCAAAACAATTGAATGGGTAGATAGCGATAAAGTCATAAACGACAACGCATTGGTTGGAATGTTTATTTGTTCGCACGATAATTCTGATTTGCAAACAGCTGTAATCAAAAACGTTCGAATTACAATTCCAGCCAAAGCCGACCACAAACCCTATAAAGATTACATCGGTAGCAATCTTGAAATAATGGATATTGCTACAGGAAATCGTAAAATAATTTTCACGGCATCCAATTCTATTCAAGCGCCAAACTGGACAAAAGATGGCAAGACCTTGATTTATAACAGCGAAGGTAAAATCTATAATTTTGATTTAAAAAAAGGACAACCTACTGTTCTTGACACGAAATTTGCCATCAAAAACAACAACGACCATGTGCTTTCCTTTGACGGTAAAATGTTGGGATTGAGTAATGCCAGCGAAAACAAAGACAAACAATCACAAGTTTTTATTGTTCCAACAAAAGGGGGAACGCCAACACTTATCACCGAAAAAGCACCGTCTTATTTGCATGGATTTTCGCCTGACGGAAAAAATCTGATTTTTACCGGCGGTCGAGAAGAAAAAGACAATTTCGAAATATATTCTATCAACATCAAAACCAAGTTGGAAACTCGTTTGACTAATTCACCGGGCTTGGACGACGGTTCCGAATATTCTCCTGATGGAAAGTATATTTATTTCAATTCCGTTCGTTCAGGAAAAATGCAAATTTGGCGCATGAAACCAGATGGAAGCAATCCAGAAAGAATCACAAATGATGAATCGAACAACTGGTTCCCTCATATTTCACCAAACGGAAAAATGTTGGTTTACATAGCTTTTGGAGACGATGTTTTGCCTGGTGATCATCCTTTTTACAAACATGTTTCGCTTCGTCTTATGGATCTTGAAACTCGTGAAGTAAAAATATTGGCGCATTTATACGGTGGACAAGGAACAATCAATGTTCCAAGTTGGTCTCCTGATAGCAAAAAAATCGCTTTTATCACGAATACTGCTTTAACAGACTATTTCACAAAATGTTATTAAAATCAGTTGTATTATAATGGAAAATCAAAAATCGAACACCAATTCAAGAAGAGAATTTCTTCGAATGTCAGCCATTGGAGTGGCGGGAATGATGGTATTGCCATCGTTCATTCTCAAAAACCAAGATAAAGTAATTAATATTGCTTTTATTGGACTTGGACGACAAGGAATTTACTTGGTCAGTTCGTTTTTGAAATTCGAAAATGTCAAAATTGTGGCTGGTTGCGATGTCTATAAATCCAAGCGCACTCGTTTTGAAAAAAAGATAAACGCATTCAATCAAAGCAAAGGCGAAACATCCAGCGTGAAAGTTTTTGAAGATTATCAAGATATTTTGAAAGAGCCTATGGTTGATGCTGTTGTAATTGCAAGTCCAGACCATTGGCACGCACTAATGGCAATTGATGCCTGTAATGCAAAAAAAGATATATACCTCGAAAAACCGCTCACTTTTACGATTCACGAAGGACAGGAATTAGTGAAGGCGGTTCGAAAAAACAAAGTGATTTTGGCCGTGGGAAGCATGCAACGTTCTGAAGGAGTTTTTCAGCATGCCGTAAAATTAGTTCACGATGGACGAATAGGTCAAATCGAAAAAGTGAGCGTTTGGGTAGGAGAAGATCCACATCCAAGAGCTTATGATTTACCTGCAGAAACTATTCCCGAAGGTTTAAATTGGGAAAAGTGGACAGGTCCCGTGCCATTGGTGGCATTCAACAATCAACTCGATCCACCCATTTCTATTGACCCGCCGGTGAACGAAAATTTATGGGGAGCATGGCGTTGGTACAAACAAATGAGTGGCGGATTGATGACCGATTGGGGTGCGCATATGATTGATATTGCCCAATGGGGATTGAATCGGGACAAAAGCGGCCCAATAAAAATACAACCTGCTGGATTCGATGGAAATCAATATTTGACTTACGTTTATGATGATGGAATAAAAATGGTTCTCGAACCGATCAAAGCAGATATGCGCGGTGTGAAATTCTGGGGAAAAGAAGGCTGGATAGAAGTGGCCAGAGGTCATTTTGACGCCTCGACCGAAGAATTAAAAGCCTCATATGTAAAGGATACCAACAGCTCTAAAACTTGGGTAGGCCATCACAAGAATTTTTTGGATTCGATCATTTCACGAAAAGAACCTCTTGTTCCAGTAGAAGTTGGACACAGTTCGGGTACAGTTTGTACTTTGGGAAATATTGCCAATGAATTGAATCAGGAACTAAATTGGAATCCTGTTTTCCAAACTTTCATTGATAAAAAAAAGCTGAATAAAAAACTCCATTACAAGTATCGAAAGGGTTACAGAGAAATTTAATAAGAACTTAATTTTTTAACTACATAAATCAAATTTTACCAAACAAAATGAAAAAAACAGTTCCTTCTCTTTTTCCACAAATAGTCATTTTAACGGCTTTGATTTTTCAGTGTCATAGCTCATTTGCCCAATCTTTGGAAACCAGCAATCCATTAGAAAAAAGATTGGATGAGTTGCTGGCTAAAATGACCACCCAAGAAAAAATTGAACAATTGTATTACCTCACGGATGGCAACAAACGATTGAATATTCCCCAGTTTACAGGAAGCGACGGCCCACACGGAATAGGGAATAATGCCAAAGGATTTTCATCCTTTCCTGTTACTATTGCCATGGCGGCTACTTGGGATCCCAATTTGATTACAAGAGTGGGTAGAGCCATCAGCGAGGAACAAGCCGCTCGTGGAAAAGACAGGATTGCGGGACCAACACTCGATATGCTTATCGATCCCAGAATTGGACGTGCGCCAGAAACCATTGGCGAAGATCCTTTTTTGGGAGGAAGAATTTCGGCTGCTTTTATATTGGGACAAAACACCACCTCAGTTTTTGGGTCTGTCAAACATTATAATTTGAATACGTATGAAATCAATCGTAGAACAAACGATTACCTGAGCGACCAAAGAAGCTTGGTAGAGTTTTGGGGTTTGCACTGGAAAAGATCCATACAATTTGGTGGTGCCATGTCTGTAATGTGTGCTTATAACTGGGTCAATGGAGACAAATGTGCCGAAAATAAATACATGATTAAAACCCTTTTGCGCGACCATTGGGGATTTGACTATTACACCATGAGCGACTGGGGAGGATTTAAAGAAACCGGAAAAGCACTAAACGCGGAACTTGATTTTTGCGAAGGAAACGATTTGTATATCAAAGAACTTCCAGACGGGGTTAAAAATGGACTTTACGACATCAGTTTGGTTGATCGTGCCACCAGAAATATTTTGCGTACCAAAATTATTTCAGGAATGATGGACGGAGTTCCCGTTGTTCCGCAATCGATGATTGACAGCAAGGGACACAGAGAATTAGTCTATGAAAGCGGCTTGAAAGGTTTGGTGCTGCTGAAAAACGAAAAAAGTATTTTGCCGCTGAACAAAAAACAAGTTAAATCCATTGCGCTTATCGGACCTAATGTAGCCGAATTGCCATTGGACGGAAATAGTAGTTCCAAAGTAATTCCTTCCTATCAAATATCGGTAGAAAAAGGAATTAAAACCATTCTAGGCGAAGAGAAAGTTGTTTATGCCAAAGGTTGTAATATCAATGATACCGATAAAACTCAATTTAATGCTGCTATCGAAGCCGCAAAAAAATCGGAATATGTGGTATTTGTTGCTGGACTGGACAAAACGGTCGAAGGCGAAGGTTATTTTATCAATAAAGAAGCCGACGAAAACGGAGGTGGAGTTTTAAGCCGTCCTGACAGACCTTCCCAAACGGTATTGTTGCCGGGGATGCAAAACGAATTAATCAACGAAATTGCAAAAGTAAATCCTAATATTATTTTGGTAGTAGTTTCGGGTGGAACTTGTAGCGTTACACCAGTTCTAAAAAACGTAAAAGGATTGCTTTATGCTTTTTATCCGGGACAAGAAGGCGGAAGAGCCATTGCTGACGTGCTATTTGGCAATTACAATCCATCTGGAAAATTACCAGCTACAATTCCAAAAGATGACAGCCAAATTATCCCAATCAGTACCGATTTTAAAAATATGGTGTCCAAAGGTGTTGGTTATCGCTGGTTTGACAGCCAAAAATTAACTCCTGAATTTGCATTTGGAGCAGGAATCAGTTACACCACTTTTGAGTATTCGAATATTAAAATCAATAAATCAAAAGCTAAAGTTGGCGAATTAATTGAAGTGTCTTTTGATTTAATAAATACTGGAAAAGTAGCTGGGGAAGAAGTGGCACAACTCTATCTTTCTACAGGAACTATTTTTCCTGCTTTGGCGATGCCTATTAAACAATTGCGTGGTTTTCAAAAAACAGCTTTAAACCCAGGTGAATCAAAAAGAATTACCTTGAAACTGACTCCAGAAGAATTGTATGTCTATAATGAACAAACAAATTCTTACCAAGTTCCACAAGGAGACTATATTGTTCAAGTAGGTGGAGCATCCGATAAATTGCCGCTTAAAACATCATTTACATTGGTAGCAGCAAGTTCAAAACCAGATTTACAAGTAGTCAATATTCGTACAATGCCTGTTTTTCCAGAAGTAGGAGAGCCAGTAGTATTTATGGCATCGTTAATTAATAACGGAACTGGCGAAACAAAAATTGGAGACGATCACATCATTCGTTTTTATGTGGATGGTAAAGAAGTGGCACACTATTATTCAAAATCAATTACAATATCTGTTGGCGGAATGGAACAAGCTTGCGCGCAAGGATTAAATAATGTGAACTGGACTGCAACTGCCGGAAAATTCAATATCACTGCCAAGGTTGAGGTGGCAAAAAACAATGATCTTATCCAAGAAAACAATAGCTGTGAAGGACAACTAATTGTTCCAAATGGCAAAGTCATTCCAATAGAAATCGCAAAATTTATTCAATAGTAAGTTTATGAAAAAGTATTTTTTCCTTTTTTCCTTTTTTCTTGCCAGTGTATTTTCGAATGCACAGCAAGCGGCAAAACCATTGTACAAAGATCCAAAAGCACCCATCGAAGAGCGCATCAAAGACTTGTTGTCCAGAATGACATTGGAAGACAAATGCAGACAAATTGATGTTTGGCATCCAAAAGTGGATTTGAGCAATCCAGAAGAATTGAATAAAATAATTGCGGCTTTAGGCGATACGGTGAAAAACGGAATTGGTTTTTTGCAGTTTAAAGTCGAAATGAATAGGGAAGAGTATCGTGCCCGTTTTAATGCTGTCCAAAAATATTTTGTAGAGCAAACCCGACTTGGAATTCCAGCTATTTCTAACGGCGAAGGCTGTCATGGTTTTGTGGGTAACGAAAATAAATCAACTGTTTTTCCTGTTTCGGCATCGTTGGGAAGTACTTGGAATACGGAATTAATCGAATCTGTTTTTGGGGCTGTTGCCAAAGAAATGCGCAGTTACGGCATCACACATGCGGCAACTCCCGTAATCGATTTGATGCGGGATCCTCGTTTTGGAAGAGCGGACGAAATGTTGGGAAGACCCTTACCACGTTGCACAAATGGGAGTGGGAGCTGTATTTGGTTTACAAGGACACACACCTTTTATTGATGAAAATCACGTGATTGCTTGTGCCAAACATTTTTCTGGACACGGTCAACCCGAAGCGGGAACGAATTTGGCTCCAGCCAATTTCTCCGAAAGAATACTTCGCGAAAATCATTTTTATCCGTTTGAAATGGCGGTTAAAAAAGCAAATGTGCGCACCGTGATGGCTTCGTATAACGAGATTGACGGCATTCCCAATCATGCCAACAAATGGTTATTGCAAGATGTACTTCGCGGAGAATGGGGATTTACAGGTTACGTGATTTCAGATTATGATGCCGTAAACCGAATGGTAACGCGTCAACACGCTTGTTTGGACAAAGCCGAAGCCGGAAAGAGAGCCATTTCTGCTGGAATGGATTTTGAATGTCCAAGCAATTGGAAAAACTATTGCTTTAGTTTTTTACCTGCTTTAATAAAAAAGGGGGAGGTAAAAGGAGCTGACTTGGATTCATCCGTAACTCGCGTCTTGAGAAATAAATTCATAATGGGATTGTTTGAACAACCGTACATCAAATCAGTTGCCGATAAAACCAAATTGGAAGACCAAATCAAACACAAAAAAATAACCCTGAAAGCAGCCGAACAAGGAATGATTCTGTTGAAGAATGACAATAAAACCTTGCCTTTCAACGAAAATAAAATCAAACGTTTGGCCATTATTGGTCCGAATGCCGATGAGGTGCATTACGGAACCTATTCGAATGACAAGACTCCGGGAACCAGTATATTGAAAGGATTGTCCGATTTTGGAAAAGGAAAATTCGAAGTGGTTTTCTCCGAAGGATATAAAATTTATGAAAATGACAGCACCATCACGGCAGCCGAGAAAACTACCGAGGCCGAAAACAAGCGCATTCAAGATGCCGTGGCATTGGCCAGTACATGCGACGCCGTATTAATGGTAATGGGGGGCAACGAATTGACTTGCCGCGAAGATTGGAAAAATCATTCTGGTGATTATTACGATTTAAACCTGATGGGACGACAAGACGACTTGGCAAAAGCCATTTTTGGACTCAACAAACAAACCGCCGTTTTGTTAATCAACGGAAGACCTTTGGCGGTCAATTATTTGGCCGAAAAAGCACCGGCAATTATCGAAGGTTGGTATTTAGGACAAGAACAAGGTACGGCTGTGGCCAATGTTGTATTTGGAAATGTGAACCCATCCGGAAAATTGGCAGTAACCATTCCGCGTCACGTGGGACAATTGCCAGTCTATTACAACAGCAAACCTTATGTGCACGAAAGTCCATACATTGATGGAGATTATTCGCCTTTGTATCCTTTTGGTTTTGGATTAAGCTACACCCAATATAAGTATGCTAACTTGAAATTGGATACTAAAAAAATAAATTCAAGTCAATCTGTTACGGCAACTATCGAGGTAACCAATATAGGAGAAAGAGATGGCGAAGAAATCGTTCAGTTGTACATTCGTGACAGGGTAAGTTCGGTGACACGCCCAATCCACGAGTTAAAAGATTTTGCTCGTGTGGCTATCAAAAAGGGTGAAACAAAAACGGTTTCATTCGTTATAACTCCCGATAAATTGCAGTTTTACGGCCTAGATATGAAGCGTATTGTGGAGCCGGGGGAATTTGAAGTACAGATAGGAAAAAGTTCAAAAGAATACCTATCGGACGTATTTGAAGTAGTGGCGCAAAATTAATTTTAAATTTATCAAAATGTTGAAAAAATCTCTCTTTTACCTTTTTGCGTGTTTGTTATTTATGCATTCCAATCTTAAAGCTATGTCCATTGAAAAAGTTTGGGTTCAAGGCGGCACAATGCAATACAAGGAAAAACCGGTGAGTGTAAGCAGTTTTGAAATTTCGAAATACGAAATTACCAATGCGCAATATGCTTTTTTCTTGAATGGAATCGAAGTAGGTGCCAATGGAATTTTTAAAGAAATCCAATTGATTAATGTGGCTTCCAATGATTTGCAATTGGAATTCACAAATGGAAAATGGCTGTCCAAAAAAGGATTTGAAAACCATCCGATGGTCATGGTAAATTATTATGGTGCACTCCAGTTTTGTAAATGGACGGGAAGTAGCCTACCTTCAGAAATGGAGTGGATTTATGCGGCAAATGGCGGAATGAAAAACAAAAATTTTAAATATGCCGGTGGCAATGCATTGGAAAAAGTAGGATGGTTCAAAGGCAACAGCGATAGTCGTTCCCATGCGGTGGGCGAGAAGAAACCAAATGCATTAGGAATTTATGATATGAGCGGCAATGCTTGGGAATGGTGCCGAAACGACGAATTGAAAACAGCCGATGATTTTTGTGCACATATGGGCGGAAGCTGGTTTGCTGGAGAACAACCTTCTCAAGTTTTGGCACATTATGGAAACACACCGATGCATTTTAGCAACAGTGTTGGATTCAGGGTGATTTTTGCTGCCACTCCTTTAACCAGTGATATAAATTTCTTTAAAAATTACTCAGGAAAACCTTGGAACAATCAAGTGCAACAAATTCCGGGTAAGATTCAATGCGAATGGTACGATATGGGTGGAGAAGGAATAGCATATCATGACAGTGATGACAGCAATAGTGGAAGCGGAAACCTGAATCCAGCAAATGGTACTTTCCTGAACGAATTCAGGATAAAAGAAGCCGTTGATATTTCATACACGAAATCAAGGGACATTGACAACAGTCCCTACAATGTGGTCGAGCCAGTAATGAACGAATTGTATGCCGGCTGGATGATTCCTGGCGAATGGATTAATTATACCGTAAAGGTAAATAAAGCAGGAACATACACACTTGGGTTGATGTTTACCGCCAGTGGAGACGGAGGGATTTCGTTGTTGTTAGACGGAAAAGAATTGGCTACAAATATAGTGGTACCTTCGACTAAACATAACAAAGAAACTATTCCTTGGAGACAATGGCATCACTGGAACCGCATCGATTCCTTGGCCACTTTCAAATTAGAGAAAGGAATACATATTTTGACACTTAAAACCGTTTTTAACGGAAATATGAACTACGATTTCTTAGAGTTTAAATTAAAAGAATAAGAATCAAAATTCACTTACAGGTGAAATTACAAAAGCATTTTAGTTACCAATAAATAAATTTTAAATTACAATCATGAATAAATTAAAAGCCGCCTTGTTTGTCTTTTTGATGCCAATGCTAATCGTGGCACAACAATCAAAACCAACTTATAAAAACAAAAATGCACCAATTGAAAAGCGTATTGACGATTTGCTCAAGAGAATGACATTGGAAGAAAAAATCCTTCAGACCAATCAATGGACTTACGGGAAAAATGCCAATGAAAATAATATAGAAACAATTAAAAATGCAGTCCGTGCAGAGATTGGCTCACTAATTTATCGCAGTATTAATCCAGTGTATCGCAATCAAATTATGCGAAAAGCAATGGAAGAATCTCGATTGGGAATTCCTATTTTGATGGGTTTCGACGTGATTCACGGATACAGAACGGTTTATCCAATACCGCTAGCACAAGCCTGTTCTTGGAATCCAGATTTGGTTACAAAGGCTTGTGCCGTTGCAGCCAAGGAATCCAGATTATCGGGAGTAGATTGGACTTTTTCGCCAATGGTGGATGTGGCTCGTGACCCTCGTTGGGGAAGAGTAGCGGAAGGCTATGGAGAAGATCCTTATGCGAATTCTGTTTTTTGTGTGGCTTCTGTAAATGGATATCAGGGCAAAAATCTATCCGATCCTTTTTCGATTGCAGCCTGTTTGAAACATTATATTGGATACAGTTTGTCCGAAGGTGGACGTGATTACCACTCCAGCGATGTATCGGCACAAACGCTTTGGGAAACTTTTATGCCACCATTTCACGCTGGAGTAAAAGCCGGCGCAGCTACTTTGATGAGTGCTTTTAATGACATTAGTGGCGTTCCAGCATCGGCTAATCATTACACTCTTACCGAAGTTTTAAAAGAGCGTTGGAAACACGACGGTTTTGTGGTTTCTGATTGGGGTTCAGTTGAAAACTTGATTGCACAAGGTGTCGCAAAAGACAGAAAAGAAGCCACTCTAAAATCTTTTATGGCAGGAGTCGAGATGGACATGGTCGATAATGTGTATGTCGAAAACTTGGCTCAGTTAGTCAAGGAGAAGAAAGTTCCGGAAAATAAAATTGACGATGCGGTAAGAAGAATTTTGCGTTTGAAATTTAGATTGGGCTTGTTTGATAATCCATACGTTCAAGAACTTTCAGAAAAAGAAAGATATTACCAACCGGAGAGTATGGCTGTAGCGCAACAAATGGCCGAAGAGTCAATGGTGTTGCTTAAAAATAGTAATCAAGCTTTGCCTTTATCCAACAGTATCAAGCAAATTGCTTTGATTGGCCCGATGGTAAAAGATAGCATCAATATGATGGGTTCATGGGAAGGGCAAGGAATTGCAAGTGCCGTTGAAACTATTTTAGAAGGTTTTACAAAAGAATTTTCAGGTAAAGCGACTATTAATTACGCGAAAGGCTGTGAGTTTGATGGAGCAGATGAAAATGGTTTTGCGGAAGCTATGGCTATGGCTCAAAAATCGGATGTGGTTGTTTTATGTATGGGGGAAATGAAAAAATGGAGTGGAGAAAATACCTCTCGTTCCACTATTGGTTTACCTGCGATTCAACATAAATTGTTGGCTGAATTGAAAAAAACAGGCAAAAAAATTATTCTTGTTTTATCCAATGGAAGACCAGTGGAATTGGGAGATATGGAATCACTTTCGGATGCTATTTTAGAAATTTGGCAACCTGGAATTGCTGGTGGTACACCATTGGCAGGCTTAATTTCCGGTCGTTTAAATCCTTCCGGAAAACTGGCTATTACATTTCCTTTGGTAACAGGACAAATCCCTATTTATTATAGTATGCGTCAACCAGCAAGACCTAAGATTGGAGGTTATAAAGACATTTCTAATGAACCTAAATATTGGCTAGGTCACGGTTTGAGTTATACAAATTTCTCTTATGGAACCGTAAAGTTATCTTCAAATTCCATCAAAAAAAACTCTAAATTAGTGGCGGAAGTCGAAGTGACCAATACTGGAAGCCGTTCAGGAAAAGAGACCGCTTTTTGGTACATTTCGGATCCAGTTGCCTCAATTTCGAGACCAATGAAAGAATTGAAATTTTTCGAAAAATTAGAATTGAAGGCTGGTGAAAAAAAAGTGTTTAAATTTGAAATTGACCCAGAACGCGACTTGAGTTTTCCTGATACAAACGGGATGATGCATTTAGAATCCGGCGATTTTTATTTGACAATCAACGATCAACGTGTCAAGTTTGAATTAATCGATTAATGAGGTTTTTGTAATAATTATTAACAATAAATTAAATAAAAAGTAAAAATGAATATTTCTAAAAGAATCAATCTTGTTCTTCTGTTGTTGGCATTTATTTCATCTCCAGTTTTTTCACAAGAAAAATGGGAATCTCTTTTTAATGGAAAAGATTTCAAAGGCTGGTCCAAGATTGCCGGAAAAGCGGAATATGCCATAAAAGACGGAGCAATTATTGGAACGTCAAAGTCGGGAACACCCAATACTTTTTTGGCAACCAATAAAAATTACGGTGATTTTATTCTGGAATTGGACTATAAAATTGAAGACGGATTAAACTCTGGCGTGCAGTTTCGCAGCCAATCCAAAAAAGAATATAAAAACGGTCGAGTGTATGGATACCAATTTGAGTTCGATCCATCGGCGAGAGCTTGGAGTGGCGGAATCTATGACGAGGGACGACGAGGATGGTTGTACACTATGGGAAAAAATCCTGCTGCAAAGACGGCTTATAAAGCTACGGCTTGGAATCATATTCGCATTGAGGCCATTGGTTCTATCGTGAGAACTTGGCTGAATGGTGTTCCTTGCGCCAGTATTTTGGATGATTTACCGGAAGCTGCAAATGGTTTTATTGCCTTGCAAGTACACGAAATATACAAACCGGAAGACGAAGGGAAAACCGTGCAATGGAAAAACATAAAAATCTGTACCACGAATCTTGACCAAGCGAGAACTCCAAACAATGACGGCATTTTTCAAGTTAATTGCAACGACAACACTATCTCGGCAGCCGAACAAAAAGACGGTTGGAAATTGTTGTGGGACGGAAAAACAACTGACGGTTGGAGAGGCGCAAAACTGAATGCTTTTCCAAAAGGTGGTTGGGCTATGGAAAATGGAGTTTTGCGAGTGCTAAATTCAAATGGTGCCGAGTCAACAAATGGTGGCGACATCGTTACCATCAAAAAGTACAAAAACTTCGAATTGACGGTTGATTTTAAAATTACCGACGGTGCCAATAGCGGCATCAAGTATTTTGTGGATACCGAATTGAACAAGGGCGAGGGTTCTTCCATTGGTTGCGAGTTTCAAATTTTGGACGACAAACTGCATCCCGATGCCAAATTAGGAGTGAAAGGAAACCGTATGTTGGGCTCACTTTATGATTTAATTCCTGCGCCAACGGACAAGTTTTTCCGCAAATCGGACTTTAATACGGCTCGAATAGTGGTCAAAGGAAATAAAGTAACCCATTATTTGAACGACAAGATAACTGTTGAATATGAGCGTGGCACACAAATGTGGAATGCATTGGTAAACTACAGTAAATACGGCGTTTGGCCCAACTTTGGAAATGCTGCCGAAGGAAATATTTTATTGCAAGATCACGGGAATGAAGTGTTTTTTAAAAACATAAAAATAAAAGAGTTGCCATAGTTTAGGACTCAATTAAATCGAATTAATAAATTATATAAAACACAAAAACAATTAGATGAATACAAATGAATTATTCAATCTGAAAGGGAAAGTAGCCCTTATAACAGGTGGCGGCGGCGTTCTAGGAAGTAACATGGCCGAGGTTTTGGCACAATACGGAGTAATTACGGGAATAGTTGGACTTACGATGGAAGAAGCGGAAGCCACCGTAGCCAGAGTAAAAGCCAAAGGAGGCGAAGCATTTGCGGTAAAAGCGAATGTGCTAAATAAAGAAGAATTGGAAGCTGCCAGAGATTTTGTAGTTGCAAATTATGGTAAATTAGATATCCTGATCAATGCTGCAGGTGGAAATATGCCGGGAGCAACGATTGGTCCAGATCAAGCGATTTATGACATGCAATTGGCACATTTGCAAAAGGTTTTAGATTTGAATATCATAGGAACCATGTTGCCTTCACAAGTTTTTTCGGAGATTTTTGCCAAACAAAAATCAGGAATTATCATCAACATTTCTTCCGCATCTGCTCAAAGACCTTTGTCGAGAGTGGTGGGTTATTCTGCTTCAAAAGCAGCGATTGATAATTTTACTAAATGGATGGCGGTTGAATTGGCGGGAAAATATGGAGAAGGATTGCGTGTAAATGCCATTGCCCCAGGATTTTTTATTGGAGAGCAAAACAGAGCTTTGTTGTTGAATCCAGAAGGAGGGTTAACACCAAGGGGAGAAAAAATTATTGAACATACGCCAATGGGAAGATTTGGAGTGCCGGAAGATTTAGACGGAGTATTATTGTTTTTATGTAGCGATATGTCCAAGTTTGTTACGGGAGTGGTTGTTCACGTTGATGGTGGTTTTGGAGCCACAAGTATTTAATAAAATTATAATTTAAGAAATTATGGAACAAACGTGGAGATGGTACGGGCCAAATGATCCCGTAAAATTATCTGACGCTAGACAAGCCGGTGCAACCGGAATTGTTACTGCATTACACCACATTAAGAATGGACAGGTGTGGGAAGTGGATGAAATCTTGAAGAGAAAAAATGAAGTGGAAGCAGCAGGATTGACTTTTTCAGTTGTAGAAAGTATTCCGGTACACGAGGACATCAAAAAGCAATCGGGGGATTATTTGAAATACATAGAAAACTACAAACAAAGCATCAAGAACTTGGCAACTGCAGGTATTTATACTGTTTGCTACAATTTTATGCCTGTTTTGGATTGGTCTCGAACTGATTTGTCTTATGAAATGCCCGACGGCTCTAAAGCTTTGCGTTTTGACATCAACGAATTTGCCGCTTTTGAATTGTTTATTCTAAAACGTCCTGGAGCTGAAAATACGTATACAGAAGATCAAAAAGCGAAAGCGAAAACTACTTTTGAAAAGTTGACCGATGCCGATAAAGTAAAATTGCAACAAAACATTATTGCAGGCTTACCGGGAGCAGAAGAATCCTATTCAGTGGAAGATTTCTTGAAAGTACTTCAAGGTTATGAAGGTATTGATGCCGATAGATTAAAAGAAAATCTATATTATTTCTTGCGTGAAATAATTCCAGTAGCGGAAAGTGTAGGCGTAAAAATGGCGATACATCCTGATGATCCTCCTTATCCAATTCTAGGTTTGCCTAGAGTCGTGAGTACCGAAGCTGATTTAATCCAGTTGCTGAATGCTATCGATTCACCATCCAACGGATTTACGATGTGTACGGGTTCTTATGGAGTGATTACCGGAAATGATTTGCCGGGGATTGTAGATCGTCACGGTGATAAAATGAATTTTATTCATTTAAGAAGCACGCAACGCGATGCCGAAGGGAATTTCTACGAAGCCAATCATTTAGAAGGTGATGTTGATATGTATGAAGTAGTAAAATCGATTCTGAAAAAGCAAAAAGAAACCAAAAGAATCATTCCAATGCGTCCTGATCACGGGCATCAAATGTTGGATGATTTGAATAAAAAAACCAATCCTGGTTACTCGGGAATTGGTCGTTTAAGAGGTTTGGCAGAATTAAGAGGATTGGAAATGGGAATAGAAAAAAGTTTATTTTAAACATTATGTCTGAAAACACATTTATTACGGATAATTTTTTGCTGCATAATGAGGTGGCAAAAACCTTGTATCACGACTACGCAAAACAGCAACCCATCATCGATTACCATTGCCATTTATCGCCAAAAGATATTGCAGAAGATCGACAATTCGAAAATATATCCCAGATTTGGCTTGATGGCGACCATTACAAATACAGGGCGATGCGTGCCAATGGAGTGAATGAAAAATTCATTACCGGTGACGCGAGCGATTATGAAAAATTTTATAAATGGGCAGAAACCGTTCCTTATACTTTAAGGAATCCTTTGTACCATTGGACACATTTGGAACTCAAGAATTATTTTGGAATCACAACTTTATTGGATGAAAATTCCGCCGAGACCATCTACATTCAATGCAATGAGTTGTTGAAAAAACCGGAATACAGTGTACGAAACTTGCTTCGCAAAATGAATGTAAAAGTCGTGGGAACCACAGATGATCCGACAGACGATTTGCAGTATCATAAACAATTACAAGATGAAAATTTTGAAATCGCCGTTCTGCCATCTTTTCGTCCTGACAAAGCAACGGAAATGGAAAAAGGGCAAGCTTTTGTAGATTGGATTCAAAAATTGGAAAAAACGGTAGAATATTCCATTACCGATTTTTCAACTTTAATTCAAGCATTGCAAGATCGTCACGATTTCTTCCACGAACTGGGTTGTCGTATTTCCGATCATGGGCATTCCAATTTTTATGGAGAGGAATATACCCCAGACGAAGTAAATGCTATTTTATCGAAAGGATTGAAAGGCGAAGTAGTTTCCGTTTTGGAGATTAACAAATACAAATCGGCGGTTTTGTACGAGTTGGCTTTGATGAATAAAGCAAAATCTTGGACACAGCAATTTCACGTTGGCGCCATCCGAAACAATAATGCAAAAATGTTGCAGGATATAGGGCCCGATCAAGGATTTGATTCTATTGGCGATTTGAATATGGCAGACAATATGAGTAAGTTTTTCGGTAAATTAAGTGCATGTGACGGACTGGCCAATACGATTGTATATAATTTGAATCCCCGCGACAGTGAAATGTTTGCCTCGATGGCAGCCAATTTCAATGATGGTATTGTTGCAGGAAAAATGCAATATGGAGCGGCTTGGTGGTTTCTGGACCAAAAAGACGGAATGGAAAAACAACTGAACGTGTTGTCTAATTTTGGGTTGTTGAGCCGATTTGTGGGAATGGTTACCGATTCAAGAAGTTTTCTTTCTTTTCCACGACATGAATACTTTAGACGCATCCTTTGCAATGTACTTGGAGATGAGGTTGAGAAAGGAGAATTGCCTAATAATATGACTTTAATTGGTAATATGGTTGAAGGTATTTGTTCCAAAAACGCAGTCAACTATTTTAATTTTGCTAAATAAAATGTCATTTAAAAAAAATATCTTTGATTACATTAAACATATTAATTAAACCATTAACCAAATTTAAATTATGAATTCAGAAAATTCACAAACCAAATGGGGGCAATTTATTCCCTTGGTAACCGTATTCTTCTTTTGGGGATTTGTTGCTGCCAGTAACGACATTTTAATCCCCGTATTTAAAAAAGCTTTTGATTTGACCCAAGGTCAAAGCCAGTTTGTTTCCATTGCTTTTTACATTTCGTATACCGTGGGTTCCTTGATTTATATGGGAATTTCATTATTGCTGAAACAAGATTTAATCAACAAAATTGGCTATAAAAATGGATTGGCTTTAGGATTGGTCATTTCTGCTCTTGGAACATTGTTGTTTTATCCTGCAGCCAATAATGGATCTTATACTTTGATGTTGGCCGGTTTATTTACTGTTGGTTTGGGATTTTCTTTGCAACAAACCGTTGCCAATCCTTTGGCCATTGCCTTGGGGCCAATAAAAACGGGTTCACAACGATTGACATTGGCGGGCGGAATCAACAATTTTGGAACCACCATTGGTCCGCTAATCGTGAGTTTTGCCATTTTTGGTGCTGCAGCAACCGGAAACACTGATATGAGCATCGAAAGCGTAAAAATTCCTTATTTAATTCTAGGATTAGCATTTATAATTGTAGCCGTTTTATTGAAATTTTCATCTTTACCAGAATATCCTGAAACAATCGTGGAATCTGTTGATGATGCAGCTTCTTCAAAAAATTCGGCATTACAATATCCGCAACTGGTTATGGGAATGATTGCCATTTTTCTATATGTGGGTGTCGAAGTTTCTACAGCGGCTAATTTACCGGCTTATATGGAAAGTAAATTAGGTTTTGCCATTGGTGATATTGCACCATACGTATCTTTATATTGGGCGAGTTTGATGATTGGTCGTTGGACTGGCGCTGTTGAGGCTTTTACGGATAATATGACGACTCAAAAAGTTCTGAGATTCTTGGCTCCCTATTTGGCGTTTGGCGTTTTCTTGCTCGTCAATGCAATTGCAAAACATGATTTGACTCCATTCTACGTTTACGGATTGATTATTTTGGTTTTAATTGCCGCTGATATGGCCAGTAAAGGAAATCCAGCCAGAATGTTGCTTATATTTTCAGCATTAGGAATTGTGGCCTTGTTTACAGGAATGGCTACAACGGGAATGGTAAGCGTTTATGCATTCACCAGTGTTGGATTATTCTGTAGTACACTTTGGCCTTGTATCTTTACTTTAGCGGTGAGCGGATTAGGAAAACACACCAGTCAAGGAAGTAGTTTCTTGATTATGATGATTATGGGTGGAGGAATTATCAGTTGGCTACAAGGATTTGTATCTGACAGCATTGGCATTCAAAACAGCTATATTATTGGAGTAGTATGTTTTGCTTATTTGGCCTTTTACGCTTGGAAAGTGAGTGGAATTCTAAGAAATCAAGGGATTGATTTTGACAAGAAACTTAGTGGAGGGCATTGATTTTTATGAAGAATCTAAAAGTTACAAAAGATTCAGGATTTCTTATTCTACTGTAAATTTGATTGTTCCTATAATTTGAGTACTGCTTTTTTGAATTAATTTCGTTAAGGTATTTAATAAAATCACTCACACTTCAAATAAATTAAATAATAATTTCCAGAGTTAATTTTAAAAGTAAACCCTTAAACAGCTCATGTTTAAGGGTTTTTTTGTGCCTAGATTAGAATTCGGGACATCTGGATTATGAAAATTGTTTTTTTTATTTTTTCTCACTCTTTTAATAAATGTTTTAAAAAAATACTTAAAGAATATTCCCGTTTTATATTACATTTTTTCAACAAAAAACAAAAAAAGCTCTTTTTTGTTTTTTGTCTTAATAATAAACAATATATTTGGACAACCAAACTGGTTAACCAATATTTGATTTTTTGAATGCTAAAGAAAAGTTGAGAACTACACCATAATAATAAGACTTTAATCTAGAGAAAAAGTAAACTAAAGTTTGGTGGATCATTTCACAAGAAGGAAATTATAAAATAAATTATGAGCACAATTAATAAAGTACGGATAGTACTAATTATACTTTTGACATTTTTGCATATAAATGTAAAATCACAAACACATCCAAGTTTGGTTTTGACCCAGCAAGGAGTTCATGAAATTAGATCTCAACTAGGAAAAGTGCCGCTTTTTGATGCTTCTTTAGCAGAAGTAAAAGCGGAAGTTGATGCCGAAATTGTTTTGGGGATTAATATTCCTATTCCAAAAGATTTTTCGGGTGGATACGCGCACGAACGCCATAAGAGAAATTTCCTCATTTTACAAAGAGCAGGCGTTTTGTACCAAATATTGGAAGATGAAAAATATGCAATATATGTTCGCGATTTGTTATTGGCTTATGCCAAAATGTATCCCACTTTGCCTTTGCACCCACAAGAGCGTTCTTATGCCAGAGGAAAGATTTTTTGGCAGGCGTTAAACGATGCGAATTGGCTAGTATATGTGAGTCAAGCTTATGATTGCGTATATGATTTTATTAGCCCAACTGACCGTTCTACAATTGAAAAAGACTTGTTTAAACCTTTTGCCGATTTTATATCAATTGGTTCCCCACAGTTTTTCAACAGGGTGCATAACCACAGTACCTGGGGCAATGTTGCCGTTGGGATGATAGGTTTAGTAATGAATGATGCGGAACTTTTAGATCGCGCCTTGAATGGTTTAAAAAATGATGGTTTGCCTGTAGGGATGAAGGACAATGATGGTGGATTAATTAAAAAAGAAGGACAAAAAACAGGATTTTTGGCCAATGTTGACGAGCCTTTTTCTCCCGACGGCTATTACACGGAAGGCCCTTACTATCAAAGATATGCTATGTATCCTTTCATGGTTTTTGCCGAAGCACTCCAAAACATCAAACCCGATTTAAAGATTTTTGAATATAAAAATGGTATTCTTATAAAGTCGGTTTATACTTTGTTGAATTTGACGAATTCAGAAGGAGAATTTTTCCCGTTGAATGATGGTCAAAAAGGAATGTCTTTTTATTCTAGAGAACTAGTTTCAGCGATAGATATTGCCTATTTATATGGAGGGAAGGATTCTTCTTTATTGTCAATTGCCGAAAAACAAGGACGAGTTCAGCTAGATGTTTCTGGTATGGCGGTGGCTCTGGGGATTAAGAACAATTTAGAAAAACCGTTTGAAAAAAAATCCATCGATTTATCTGATGGATCCGATGGAAAACAAGGAGGAGTTGCGATTATCAGGAATAAAACGAATGAAGACGAATTGACTTTGGTGATGAAATATGCTTCTCAAGGTTTGAGTCACGGACATTACGACAAACTTTCTTTTTCTTTTTATAATAATGGGACAGATGTTCTGCAAGATTATGGATTAGCAAGATTTGTAAATATTGAACAAAAAGGAGGCGGTAATTATTTAAAGGAAAATGCCACATGGGCCAAACAAACCATAGCGCACAATACGATTGTTCAAAACGAAACTTCCCATTTTGGTGGAGATTTTGAAACAGGAAGCAAATTTGCTTCTGAAAAATACCTGTTTGATGTTTCTAATCCTAAAGTTCAAATTATTAGCGCAAAAGAAAATAATGCCTATCCAGGAACAAAAATGCAAAGAACAATGGCATTAATCCAAGAAGAAGGATTTGAAAAGCCATTTTTACTAGACATTATTCAATTAGACTCAAAAACCGCTAATCAATATGATTTGCCGTTCTATTATTTTGGACAAATTATGTCGGCAAATTTTGCTTATGAAACCGCAAAATCTCTGGAGCCTTTTGGAAAAGCAAACGGATATCAACATTTATGGAAAGAAGGTTCTGCTACTTTTGCAACAGACAACTCCAAGATTTCTTGGTTGAACGAAGGAAGTTTTTATACACTAACTTCGGTTACAAAGCCCAATGACGAGGTTTTCTTTGTGAGAATTGGAGCAAACGACCCCAACTTTAATTTAAGAAAAGAGCCCGGTATTATTTTTAGAAAAAAGAATGCCCAAAAAGCCACTTTTATTTCTGTTCTCGAAACACACGGTAACTACAATAAAGTTACTGAATTAGCTACCAATTCGTATAGTACTATTGATTCATTAAAAGTAGTTTATGAAGACCCAAATTATATTGGAGTCGAAATTAAAAACAAATCTGGAGCGACAATTCTATTTGTTTTGGCAACAAAAAACAACAAAGCAAATCAAAAACATCGTTTACAAATAAATAATAAAACCTATAATTGGGTTGGATCATATTATAAAACAACAATTAAATAAAAACATTATGCAAAGTTTTGGAGCAAGTAAAGAATTTTTATTGGGAGATGAAATTACATGGGAAGTAGTTGGAGAAGGAGTAAAACGAAAAATAATGGGTTATGATGACACCATTATGCTTGTAAATGTATCATTTGCAAAAGGTGGGATTGGCCCAATGCACGAACATTATCATGCACAAGTAACTTATGTTGTTAGCGGGCAATTTGAAATGACAATTGGCGATGATACCAAGATTTTGAAAGGTGGAGATTGTTTTTATATTCCGCCTCACGTATTGCACGGAGCTATTTGTCTGGAGGACGGTGTTCTTATAGATGTTTTTAGTCCTATTCGTGAAGATTTCATGAACAAAGTTTAATAGATTATTAAAGTTGAAATTATAATGAATATAAAATTTTCAAAAATCGTGGCCTTTGCAGCCTTTTCTTTGGTATGTTATAGTTATGGTCAAGATGCAGGCAAGGAAAAAAAGAAAACAGCATTAATAGATTTATCGCGTTGGAGTGTTACTGTTCCTGAAGAAAATCCAAAAAAACCAGGCCAGCCACTAGATGTAGGATATCCTGAAATACTGGATTATGCAAATAATGCGGTACTAAAAAAGTATATGTATAATGATGATAAGGACAAGTCGATTGTTTTTTATGCTTATCCATCAGGAACAACTACAGCCAACAGTCATTTTTCAAGAGCCGAATTAAGAGAGGTTATGGAGCCTGGTAACAAGAATGTGAATTGGACATTTGCAAAAGGAGGCGTTTTTAAAGGTACTTATGCAATGGCTGAGGTGTCGAAAGAACAAAATGGCAAGTATAGCAAGGTTATCATTGCGCAAATTCATGGAAGATTAACAGAAGAACAGCGAAATTTGATAGGCCAAAAAGACAACAATGCACCACCGGTATTAAAAATATATTGGGACAATGGAAAAATTAGAGTAAAAACGAAGGTTCTCAAGAATCTAAATGCCACAGATAAAGAAATATTGGATGTGAAAGCCTGGGGCGATGATGAAGGCAAGGATTTTAAAGAAAAAGTAAATTTCGACAAATTCACATTGGAAGTTAAAGTTTCCGACGGTAAAATGGTAGTCACTCTGAACGGGGGTGAATCATTTGTTTATAACGATATAAACATGAAAAAATGGGGTGTCTTTGAAAACTATTTCAAAGCAGGGAATTATTTTCAATCAAAAGAGCCTAATGCATTTGCCAAGGTCAAGATCTATTCTTTGGAAACTTCACATTAGTAATTTTAGGTTAAAAAATATTTTTTGTTAAAACCAGCCAAGTCAATTAGCTGGTTTTAGCAAAAAGAATTTATCAAATATTTGTCTCGTGATTAAGTTGGAAAGTGATTTTTAAAATTTATCACAGAAACTTTATTTCTTTAGAGTGACAGTAAACGGATGATTTGTTTTTTGGACAAATGCACTTAAATAATTTTCCCAAGCTTCCTTGGTTGTAAATGTTCCTTGTTTTTTCCACCCGAAACCAGCATAATATATCGCTTTGTTGTTTTTTACTTTCAAGGTAGCATATAGGTTGCATAATTCTTTATTTGAGTTGAGGTATTTTTCTACACTGATTGCCGTGTTTTTGGGAAAGATAATTCCTGTCCCCAATTCGGAATCGTCAAGAGGTTCCTAATAATCCATCCATCCTTCTTTGAGATTTTCTCCTGTTTTTCCACCATTTTTTGGGCAACAGGATCGTAGGTTCTAAAAGCTACTTTATTGTTTTTCCATACATAATCATCGATTCTTTCGGGAACAAAACGAGAAAAACAGTGAACTTCACCTTCTTTTGCTTTGCCAGAACTGTGGACGAGTTCGAACTTTTTCTTCGAATTTGCCGCAACCTTGGGTTGAAACAACAAAACATCCTAAAGACCATCACCATCTTCGTCAACATATTGGGTTATTAAAAATTCATTGGAACCTATTTCTCTAATGCCAAATTGCTCCAACTTATCCCAGTTCTTTAGGCCAAGAGATTTTATGGATAGGAGATGGTTTCGAATTCTCTTTCAATATTTAAAGAATTGGAAACGATAATTATTTTATTCTTCCCTGTTTTTTTGTGAATAAGAAATAAAAGTACCCGTAACCATTATAAAAAGTACAAGTCGTTGTATGCGCATAAATGTTTGGGAATTATATTTCATTAGATGCTTTTCCTATTGTTGCCAGAATTCCACCATCTACATAAAGGATGTGACCGTTTACAAAATCACTTGCTTTTGAGGATAAAAAGATGGTAGCACCTTGTAAGTCTTCGGGATCTCCCCAACGAGCAGCTGGTGTTCTGCTGATTATGAAATCATTAAAAGGATGTCCGTCAATCCTAATTGGAGCAGTTTGGCTGGTTGCAAAATATCCTGGACCAATTCCATTGGTTTGAATATTATACTTTGCCCATTCTGTCGCCATATTTTTAGTAAGCATTTTTAAACCACCTTTTGCAGCAGCATAAGCACTTACGGAGTCTCGACCCAATTCGCTCATCATAGAACAGATATTGATTATTTTTCCACCACCACGTTGAATCATTCCTTTGACAACATTTTTCGAAACAATAAAAGGACCAATCAAATCAACTGAAATTACGGCTTCAAAATCGGCAACTTCCATTTCTATGATAGGTGTTCTTTTGATAATTCCCGCGTTGTTGATTAAAATATCGATTGGGCCAACTTCAGCTTCTATTTTATTTATGGCGGTGATCACTGAGGCTTCATTGGTAACGTCAAATTGGTATCCATAAGCTTCAATTCCTATTGATTTGTATTCTGCCACTGCATTATCCAAAGCCTCTTGCGAAGAACTATTGTTTACTACAATTTTTGCGCCTGCATTTCCAAGTCCTTTAGCCATCGCCATTCCTAGACCATACACTCCACCTGTTATTAGGGCTGTTTTTCCCGTTAAATCAAAAAGGTTTATTGACATAATTTTTATTTAATAGTTGTAAATATATTTTTCAAATGTACTTAAGATGCTTTTTTTTAACGTGAAAAAAAATACATTAATGGGATACAAATATACAATAACTGGTATGTTTAGAATTATAACTGCAAAAACCAATTGATAAATCATCACTTTTAAATAATCTAATGACAATGTTCATATAAAATTTCTTTTTGAAATAGGGTTTGCCTATAATTTGATGTGTTTATCCGTGTCAAAAGAAATGTTTACACCTATTTGGATATTTGTGTACCATTTTTGGATTTTTGAATCACCATCCTATTTTATATTTGAAGAATTAAAATCATTTGTATGTTCCAATCTAATAAAAACAGAAATTTATTCAATCAGGGTGTTCTAATCTGCACAACTTTTGTGGCAATTTTATTTTCGTCCAACAATCTTTTTTCACAGGAATTGCCTCGAATAATTACCAACAAAGAAGTAGCTGCCCAGAATTATCTTCCGGATTATAGTTATGCTGGCTATCATTTTGGTGAAGTAAAACTTCCAGAAATCACAACTCAAATTATCAATGCCACCGATTATGGAGTCATTGCAAACGATGGTTTGGATGACTCCAAAAACTTGATTAAAGCAATAAAAGCTGTAAGTTCCATCAAAGGGAACGTGGTTTTGCAATTGCCTGCGGGTCGAATCATTTTAAGTGATATTTTGTACATCGAACGCAGCAATTTTGTGTTGAGAGGAGCGGGTTCTGGAAAGGATGGAACCGAAATTTTTTGTCCAAGACCGATGATGTATTTAAAAGATCCAGAATCATTGACGGAATTGAGGGAATATCTCACCACTTTTGATAAAAGGCAGCGCGAAAAAGAAAACAATATCGACTTGCCTTTTTCGCAGTATGCATGGTCCGGAGGTTTTATTTGGACACAAGTTCCCAACGAAAGGGTAAAATCGTATCTAGAAAAATATGATCCAAAAACAAATGTTGTGGCTAAAGTTTTATCTGGTAAAAGGGGAGAAAATACTTTTACGGTTTCGGACGTAAATGGACTGAAAGTTGGCGATGTTGTCGAATTGCAATTGTTTAATAAAGAAGGAGAAAATGGAGAAATAATTAAAGTTTTATATAATAATGCAGCCGTAAAACCGGGTTCGCATCATTGGAAATTCCCAACCTTGCCCATTGTGAGACAACAAGTAGAAATTGTAAAAATTACCAATAATAAGGTTACCATCAAAACGCCTTTATTATTGGAAATAAAACCAAATTACCAGGCGCAACTTGTAGAATGGAAACATTTGTCGGAAGTGGGAATTGAGCATCTTCGATTTACTTTTCCCGATACGCCTAGAGTTGCGCACCACGTCGAACAAGGATATAACGCCCTCTTTTTGACAAGAATATTCAATAGTTGGGTTAGTGACGTTTCAATTCACAATGCTGAAAGTGGCATTCTAACCGAAGAAATAGCCAACGTTACCATCCAAGACATTGTTACCAAGGGGGAAAATATGGCACATTATACCGTCACTTTGGGAGGTGTCCACAATGTATTGGTAAAAAATCTTAAAGTGTATAATAACGCTGTACATCCTTTAAGTTTCAATACGTTTTCAACCAAAAACGTGTATCAAAATTGCGAGGTCTTTGCGGATCCTATTTTAGACCAACACTCCGGTGCAAATCATCAAAATTTATTTGATAATATCACTGTTCATCTTCAACCCAAGGCCGACAACACTTATCTATTATTTGGTGGAGGCGGTGCCGATTATTGGAAACCATCCCATGGAGCCTTTAGCACTTTTTGGAATATTAATGTGGATGTTACAGGGAAATTTGATACATCAAAACCAATTGTGCTTAATGGAATGGAAGATGGTCCTTTTGCTAGAATAATAGGTGTTCACGGAAATCAAAATTTTAAATTAGAATATGGTCCTGATGCCTACATTGAATTTTTGAATAAACCCATTCAAAAAGAGCCTTCACTATATGAATATCAATTAAAAAAGCGATTAAAATATATTTTGGAAGGAAGCAACAAACCGATAAATAATTAGATTATTTAGCGAGAGTTTTAAATCTTTTCACTTCCTTTATCACTTAGGATTAATATTGATTTTTCACATTGGGAATTATATACGGATGAAATACTAGAATGAAACATACCCTTTTTTTTCTATCGTTTTTACTAATTACTATTGGTGTTTTTTCGCAAACCAATAAGTATCGACTGAGCAATTTATCTACTGTTGATGGTCTTTCGCAAAGTTCTGTAATTGCAATTAAACAAGATGCAATTGGACAAATGTGGTTTGGAACAAGAGACGGTTTAAATAAATTTGATGGTAGCCGATTTACAATTTACCGTAATGATCCAACTGATTCCACTTCTATAAGCAACAATGATATTCTTGCCATCGAGGAAGATAAATCCGGGAATATGTGGGTGGGAACTTACAATGGATTTAACTGTTACGATCCTGTAAAAAACTCGTTCAAACAATATTTCCACGCCAACAACGACAATTCTTTGTGCAACAATACGGTTTGGGATATTAAGGAAATAAAGAATGAGATTTGGATAGGTACCTCTAGAGGATTAAGTATTTACAATAAAAAAACAAAAAAATTCATTTCGATTTTTAATTCAAGCCAAAATTCGTCTAGTTTACCCAATAATTTTGTTTTAAAGATTTTGGAAACTAAAAAGGGTGCAATTTGGATTGGTACTGCAAAAGGCTTGTGCAAATTGATTAGCAGAAAAAATGGCGTATTTTCATTTCAACAGTTTAATAGACTGGATAATGGCGAAGGTCTTTTTGTACAAAGCATCAAAGAAGATGCAGCAGGTAATTTGTGGATTGGAACTAAAACAAGTGGATTGTATAAATTCGATGCAGTTTCTAAAAAGCTTATTTCGCTTCTGGCAAATGGAATGCAAAACGGAATCGATGTTGACGTTAGATCAATAGATATAGATCGTAAAGGTGCTTTGTGGATAGGTGCTTATAACGGAGTTAGTGTAATGCAAAAGGATGGAACAATCCAGAAAGTATTCAACAATCCCGATAAAAAGACGAACATAACCAAAATAAAATCTGTTTTCACGGATAAAAAAGGCTCAGTTTGGATTGGGACCTATTACAACGGAGTTAATATTTGGGATATTTCCAATATCAATTTCACCAATTTGAATCAAGACTCGGGAAAGAAAGCCTTGAGTTTTGATGTTATCAGTTCGATAGTTGCCGACAAGGACAAAAATATTTATTTCGGTACTGAAGGAGGAGGAATAACAGTTCTGGACAACAAAACCGAAACTACCAGTTATCTAACTACCAATAAAAACAGTGAACTTTCCAGAAATAATATTAAATCAATGTTTCTTTCCGACAAAGGAATACTTTGGATTGGTACTTTTTCCGAAGGATTGGGAGCATATGACATAAAGTCCAAGAGATTTGTCAACGAGAATGTTTTACCAGATTTAAGAAAATTGCTCAAGGAATCGGGAGTTTATGTTATCAAAAAAGGGAAGAATGATATTTTATGGTTAGGAACATTTGGAAAAGGCTTGATTCGATATGATAGTTCAAATAACACTTATCAGGTCATTGGCAATGATAATTATTCAGATAATTTTTTATCGAACAATAGAATTAGAACACTCTTGGTTGATAAAAAAGATAACATTTGGATTGGAACCCAAAGCGGTCTAAATCTCATAAATCTAAATGATTTTGATAACAATAATTATCAAATAAAGCATTTTTTCTTTGATAACAAGGTGCTTTCAGGAGATGATATCCTTACGTTGTTTCAAGATAAGAAAAATAGAATATGGGTTGGAACCAAGGCTAAAGGGCTTTATTTGTTTAACGGAAAAGCTTTTAACAAGATCAATATTAGTGTTGGAAATGCAACAGTAACATCGATTCATTCCATTTCAGAAGATTCAAAAAATAATTTATGGCTTAGTTCTAATTATGGAATTATTAAATACAATCCATCTAGAAATTCCGTAATTGTTTATGATCAAAAAGACGGCTTGGTCAGCAATGAGTTTAATGATAATGCACTCTTACAGCTGGATTCGCATAAATTCTATTTTGGCGGACCTTTGGGGATTTCCTATTTTGATTCCGATCACATAGCCTTAAATAGTTATTCTCCGCAAGTAATATTGACCAACTTCAAGATTAAAAATGAGTCTGTAAATGTAAATGCCGACCAAGATATTTTGGAAAAAAGTATTACTTATACTAAATCGTTGACCTTGAGTTATGACAAAGCCAATATTTCGATAAATTTTGCAATTCCAAATTTTATCAATTCTACAAATAATCAATATTCATATCGATTGGTTGGCTTGGAAAACAATTGGACCACCACAACAAACACGGAAGCGGTTTATACGATTCAAAAACCAGGAACCTATTTATTTGAAGTTAAAGGAGCCAATAACGACGGGGTTTGGAACAAGACTCCAACAAGATTAGATATAGTTGTCGAGCCAGCTCCTTGGAGAAGTTGGTGGGCATTTTTATTTTATTTCTTGTTAATTGGATCAGCATTCTACGGATTGATTTGGATTATAAAATCCAAGGAGAACCTGAAACAAGAATTGGAATTGGAATATATGGAAGGGGAAATAAATAAAGAAAATACCCTTGCCAAATTGCAGTTTTTCACCAATATTTCGCACGAGTTTAGAACGCCGTTGACACTAATTTTGGGGCCGTTACAACAAATACTTTCCAATTATAATGGAAGCAACGAGATGTATAAAAAATTGTTGGTGATAGAAAGTAGCGCCAACCATCTTCTGAGTCTCATCAACAGATTGATGGATTTTAGAAAATTTGAAAATAACCAATTCATTTTGGAATCAGCCGAAGGCAATATTGTAAAATTCCTGAACGAAATATTCTTGTCGTTTACCGAGTATGCAAAAGATGGAAACTACACCTATACTTTCAGTACTTCGGATGAGGAAATTTTGGTTTATTATGATCGGTATAAATTAGAGCGGGTTTTCTATAATTTAATTTCCAATGCTTTCAGGTATACACCAAAAGGAGGAGTAATTTCGATACATATTAAAAAAGAAGAAAAGGATATTGTAATTGAAGTTGAAGATTCAGGAGTTGGCATTTCCGAGGCAAACATAGACAAGATTTTTGATCTCTTTTTCGAAATTCCAACACATAAAAATGTTGAGCTTAATTACAATAAAGGTACTGGAATAGGACTTTCGATTGCCAAAAATATTGTTGAACTGCACCACGGAACGATTGATGTTAGAAATAAAGATACAAAAGGTGTTGTTTTTAAAGTGAGCCTCCCGCTAGGAAAGGAACACCTGACTGAAAAAGAAATTTTATTGGATTTTAAAATCAGTGACGATGTCAGTCAATACACGGCCCAATTGGAAAACTCAGAAATGATTCAAGGGGATGACGTAAATGACTTTGTGGTTAACGAAGACAAACTCACGATCTTGATTGTCGAAGATCACAAGGTTTTGCGTTCCTTTATGAAGAATCTTCTCAAAAAAGAGTATAATATCATTGAAGCTGAAAATGGAAAAAAAGGACTGAAAAAAGCGCTTGAGTATGTTCCGGATTTAATAATAAGTGATGTTATTATGCCCGAAATGGTGGGAACTGAACTTTGCGCCAAAGTCAAGGAAAACTTAAAAACGAGTCATATTCCGGTAATATTACTTACATCAAGATCCTCTTTGATTTATAAAATCGAAGGATTGGAAAATGGTGCCGACGATTATATCAGCAAACCTTTCAACCTGAAAGAATTTAAGTTGAGAATCAAAAACTTATTGGATTCCACTCAACGGTTGAAAGCGAAATTCTCCAGCGATGATAGTTTTTCTCCAGGCGAAATTACCGTTTCTTCTATGGATGAGCAATTGCTTAAAAAAGCTTTCAAACTGGTGGAAGACAATATCGCCAATGAACAATTTGACATTCCGTTTTTCAGCTCTGAACTTGGCGTAAGCCGAACGATGTTGTTTACCAAAATAAAAGCGTGGACGAACTTTACTCCCAATGAATTTATTCATGAAGTAAGGATGAAACGTGCCGCTCAATTGTTGGAACAAAACAAAATGAATGTTTCTCAAATAAGCTACAAAGTAGGTTTCAATAACCCGAAATATTTTAGTAAATGTTTCCAAAAGAAGTATGGAGAAACTCCTTCTCAATATGCAAACAAATTTTCGGAGGATTCCTAGAATTGTGCGGAAATGCCTGTTTTATTGGCTAGATCACAGCTGTTTTGGATTTTTGAATACCCTTTTTTGAATTTTTAGAACTTGCTTCATTTCTATATTTGTAATATGAAACAAAGTAAATTCAAAATTACGGCACTTAAGATTCTTCTGGGGTTTCTTGTTATCGCCACGAGTCTGCTGGTTATCTATTTAAATTAATTATCACCAAAAATCCTAATTATTATCCAGTATTTTAGGTAACACTTTATTGAAAAACAACTATGGTTAGAATCAAATATTTAATTGTTATGTCCGTTTTTGCAATGCTTTCAATGGCTTGTAAAACTAATGTTGCTACACAAAATAATTCGAGCACTCAAGATGTGAATGCAATTATTCAAAATCGGTACCAGAAACTTCTGGAATACCCAATTGATTCAGTAGGATTTCCTCGTAGTATGTCCTTAAAAACAGGTGTTATTAAAAAAGTGCCGTCCAAAGATTGGACCAGTGGTTTTTTTGTTGGAAATCTTTGGCAAATCTACCAACTTAATGGTGATTCCCGATTCAAGGAAAGAGCGGCTGTTTGGAATGCTTTTATGGAAAAAGAAAAATTCAATGGTGCAACCCACGATATGGGATTCAAGGTTTTTTGCAGTTTTGGAAAAGGACTGGAAGTGAAAGACAATGCAAAATATAAAGCCATAGTTGTTAAAAGTGCCGAAACACTGATTACCCGATTTAACAAAAATGTGGGTTCCATCAGGTCTTGGGATTTCAATAAAGACATCTGGGAGTTTCCCGTAATCATTGACAATATGCTGAATCTGGAGTTATTGTTTGAGGCCAGCAAAATTTCAGGTGATGCCAAATACAAAAATATTGCTGTCCAACACGCCAATACAACCTTAAAGAATCATTTCAGAAAAGACGCAAGTTGTTATCATGTTGTTGTGTATGACACCATTTCGGGGGCAGCAAAAACCAAAGTGACTCATCAAGGGTTTAAAGATGATTCCTCTTGGGCTAGAGGTCAATCGTGGGCGGTTTATGGCTTTACGATGTGTTACCGTTACACCAAAGATCCTGCTTATCTCAAACAGGCCGAGGCTACCGCCAATTATTTCATGAATGACAAAAACATGCCCGAAGACGGAATCCCCTATTGGGATTTTAATGACACGAGCATTCCAAATGCTCCAAGAGATGCTTCGGCTGCCGCAGTGATGGCTTCCGCTCTTGTTGAATTGTATGAATACACCAAAAACGAAGCCTATTTGAACTATTCAAATAAAGTAATAAACACGTTGAGTTCGGAGAAATACCTTTTAAATGACGCCGTAAATGGTCCTTTTATTTTGGATCACAGTACAGGAAACTGGCCTAAAAAAGATGAAATGGACGAACCAATCATTTACGCGGATTACTACTTTTTGGAAGCAATAATTAGAAAAAAAGCCCTTTAATTTTATGAAACTTAACCTACATAACAGAACAAATTTATTGGTACTTTTTATTCTCTTTGGTTTTGGTACCATAAATGCCCAGAAAATAGAAAATTTGCAACGCAGCAAAATCAATATCAATTCAGATTGGAATTATTTGGAAAATGATGCTAAAAATCCATCCGAAATAAAAAATACAACTAATTGGGTTGACATCAATTTACCGCACACTTGGAACAGTCAAGATGCCACGGATAATGAAGCCGGTTACAGAAGAAGTGCCAGTTGGTACAAAAAGAGCCTTGTTATTCCTGCTGTTGATGCGAATAAAATATACCAATTGTATTTTGAAGGTTCCAATATTACAACAAATGTATATGTGAACGGAAAGGAAGTTGGAAAACACATTGGTGGTTATGTCGGCTTTACTTTTGACATTACAAAGTTCATAAATGCCGGAAATAATGAAGTTTTGGTTCGTGTTGACAATAGTTACAACATAGAAATAATTCCGTCCCAAAAAAGTGATTTCTTTATTTATGGCGGAATCACTCGAGATGTTTGGTTGCTGTCGACGGCAAAGAATCATATCGACAACATTAAAATTACGACACCAAAAGTTTCAGAGAAATCGGCCTCTTTAGTTGTTGTGGCTTCGGTTAAAAAGGAGAAAAGTTCTGCTGGGTTTTCCTATTTGGCACAATTGACGAACCCAAAAGGGAAAGTGGTTGCCACCAAAAAAGGAATCCTGTCTGGTGACGAAACAACAATTGAATTCAACGAAATAAAAAATCCACAATTGTGGGACATTGATAAACCAAATTTATATTCGGTTAGCGTTTCATTATTGGAAAACGGAAAAGCAATTGATAAAATTGATGACAAAGTAGGTTTTCGATGGTTTGAATTTAAAGATAATGGTCCATTTTTACTTAACGGAAAACGAGTCTTGATTCGCGGAACACACCGTCATGAAGAACACGCTGGCATAGGAGCGGCAATGTCAAACGAACAACATCGAAAAGACATGGAGTCCATAAAAGAAATGGGAGCCAATTTCGTTCGTTTGGCGCATTATCCACAAGATCCTGAAATTTACAAAGCCTGTGACGAATTGGGATTGTTGGTTTGGGATGAGTTGCCATGGTGTCGTGGAGGAATTGGAAATGAAGTTTGGCAGACCAATACCAAAAATTTGCTTTCCGAAATGATTAATCAAAATTACAATCACCCTTCCATCATTATATGGTCTTTGGGGAACGAAATGAATTGGTTGCCCGATTTTCCTGATGGAGACAATCCGGAAAGAACGAATGTTTTTTTAACGGAACTCAATGATATAGCCCACAAACTTGATTCAAACCGAAAAACAGCCATCCGAAAATACGAAGATGGTTCTAAAATTGTGGATGTGTTTTCGCCTTCCATTTGGTCAGGTTGGTATTCCGGAAGTTATAAAAGTTACAAAAAGGCAATCGATAAATATAAATTGGATTACAAACATTTCATCCACGCAGAATATGGTGGAGACAGCCATGTTGGGCGTCATTCCGAAAATCCGATTACCGGTGAAGGCCTTATAAAATCAGAAGGATGGGAAGAAGCCATTGTTCAGACCCAAGTTGCCAATATTGCACAAATTGGAGATTGGAGCGAAAGTTACATTGTTGATTTATTCGATTGGCATTTGCATATTTCTGAAAACGATCCAACATTTGTGGGCAATGTTCAATGGGCTTTTAAAGATTTTGGCACACCTTTGCGACCGGAAGATGACATTCCATACATGAATCAAAAAGGATTGGTGGATAGAAACGGAAATCCAAAAGATGCTTATTATGTGTTTAAAAGTTACTGGAGCGACAAGCCTTTTACCTACATTGAATCGCACACTTGGACAGAGAGACAAGGGCCAAAAAACACCACTCGTATCCTGAATGTTTTCAGTAATTGTCCGAAAGTGGAATTCTTTCATAACGGAGTTTCCTTGGGAGAAAAAACTCGAAACATTAAGAGTTACCCAGCTTCGGGCTTGACTTGGGATGTGAATTTTACGGAAGGAAAAAACACTCTTGTGGCTGTTGGAACAACAAATGATGGAAAAAAGGTAACCGATACAATTGATGTTAATTACCGTTTTGCCAAAAACGAAGCTGCAACAGGATTGGTATTGTCTTCAGAAAAATTGAAGAACGGAAACTATCTCGTGACAGCAATTGCCGTGGACAAAAATAATTTGCGTTGTTTGGATTATGAAGATCGCGTTTATTTCCAATGCTTGTCGGGTGGTCAAACTTTAAAGAATCAGGGCACACCAACAGGAAGTGAATCGATAAAAATGTCTAACGGAAAAGCTGCAATTGAAGTTATTCCAAACGAAAAAGACGATTCGATTGAAATGACTATTTTGAATCAAAATTTTAAAGGCGAGTATTTAAAATTCAAAAAAATATAAATCAAAATCAAGGTTTCAAAGAAATTCCCCAAATGAATAAAAAACTTTTAAAGGCCATTTTAGTGTTAGTAGGAATATCCTTTGTAGGCTGTTCCGGTACTAAAATGGCTTTTAATTTGAATGAAATTGAAAAGAATAGAGTTATAAAAAATGCGGATGGCTATTTGAATGCGAAACCCGAAACCGTAACAGCCAGTTTTTGTACCAGAAGTGCGGGAACAAATCATGACTTTTACTCCGAAGGCGATTATTGGTGGCCCGATACACAAAATCCGGATGGACCATATATCCGCAAAGACGGCCTGACAAATCCAGCTAATTTCAATAATCACCGAGAAGCACTGATTCGCTTTAGTCAAATTTCGGGAGCTTTGGCATCGGCTTATATTTTGACAAAAAACCAGAAATATGTGGATCAATTAGCTGTTCATTTGAAAGCTTGGTTTGTCAATGAAAATTCAAAAATGAACCCTAATTTATTGTATGCGCAAGCCATAAAAGGAATTGCAACTGGCCGTGGAATTGGAATTATTGACACCATTCATTTGATTGAAGTAGCCAAAGCAGTTCAGGCGATCCAGGATTCATCGGCACTTTCAAAAGCAGATTTGACGACCATTAAATTATGGTTTTCCGATTATTTGAAATGGCTGTCTACCCACGAATATGGAATTACGGAACGCGATAACGGCAACAATCACAGCGTTTGTTGGACAATGCAAGTGGCAGCATTCGCCGATTTGACAAACGACAAAGCGACAATGGAGTTTTGCAGGAACATCTACAAAAACACGCTTCTTCCGAATCAAATGGCTGAAAATGGGAGTTTTCCATTGGAGTTGAAACGAACAAAACCTTATGGTTATTCCTTGTTTAATTTGGATGCGATGGCCAGTATTTGCCAAATTCTATCTACAAAAGAGGACAACCTTTTTACATTTACTACTAAAGAAGGATTAAATTTAAATTTAGGATTACAATTTATGAAGCCTTTCATAGCAAACAAATCTAGCTGGTCTTATCAAAAAGATGTGATGTATTGGGAGGAATGGCCAGTAAGACAATCGAGTTTGCTTTTTGGAGGAATGGCATTGCATAACAAAAGTTACCTTGATTTATGGAAATCCCTGAAGGCCGATTTTACAAATCCAGAAGTGATTCGGAATATGCCGGTTCGGTATCCGCTTTTATGGATTAATTAAAGTCAAGAAACAAATTCATTACTTTATTTAATCAATGCATTAGTTTAATATCCCCAAATAGCTATTAATTAAAATGAAAAATAATCAAATAACCTCTTTCTTACTTTTACTCTTTTTACATATGGTAAGTGCCCAAACATCCAGTCTTGTTTCCATTGGAACCGATGGGAAATTAGTTTATACCCCTGACAGCAAAGGAAATATGGTTCCAGATTTTAGTGGGGTTGGCTATATGAACAGTGAATCTTCAATTCCAACGATTGCTGTCGTGAAAACGGTCAACGCAGTAGTAGGAGATAACTGGACGAATGTGCAAAACGCCATTAATGAAGTGGCAGCACTGCCGCTAGATTCTAATGGTTTTAGAGGCGCAATACTTTTTAAAAGTGGTACTTATGAACTGGGCAATACCATTAATATTACTGCTGGTGGAATTGTACTTCGTGGCGAGGGTTTTGATGGTAGCGGCACTAATTTTATGGCAACTAAAAAGTCTCAACACACCTTATTTAATTTTGCGGGAGCATCAGGAAAAACTGCTATTTCCTCGTCTACGAAAAAAATTACGGATGCTTATGTGCCCATTGGAAAGAAACAAATTACAGTTGCATCAGGTCATACTTTTGTTGTTGGAGACAAAGTTTTGATTCACCGAATTCCCAATGATGCTTGGATAAGTTTGTTGGGAATGGATAAAATATCGTGGGCCGATCCACTTGCGATTGATTGGGTAGCTTCTGCCTATGATGTATATTCGGAAAGAAAAGTAATGGCGGTTAGTGGGAATGTGATTACTTTGGATGCACCGATCATGGATGTTATTGATCCGGTTTATTCCACTGGAGAATTGATGAAATATACTTCCAGCCGAATTGAAAAATGTGGTATCGAGAATATGAGAATATCGTCTTATTTTGCTTCCGATACTGATGAATCACACGGATGGACAGCTGTTTCTTTTGCCAATATTGCCAATGGTTGGGCTCGGAATTTGGAAGCTTATCATTTTGGGTATTCGGCAGTTCATATCACCAGTACGGCTTCATGGATAACGGTGGACAATTGCAAAATGCAGGATGCCAAATCAATAATTACGGGTAGTAGGCGTTATTCTTTTAATGTTGATGGGCAAAGGAATCTTGTAACCAATTGTACTACCAAAAATGGGCGACATGATTATGTGAATGGCAGTCGCACTTGCGGACCGAATGTTTTTTATAACAATACAGCGACCATTCAAAATAGTGATATTGGACCTCACCATCGATGGTCAACTGGGGTTTTGTTTGATAATATTATGGGTAATGGCAGTCAAGATGTACAAAATCGACTGGATGCTGGTTCCGGTCATGGGTGGTCGGGAGGACAAATTATGTTCTGGAACTGTACTGCGGGAAAGATGATACTTCAAGATCCGCCGGGTGATGAACGCAATTGGGCTATTGGATGCAAATCCGCGCAAATCACGAATGTAGGAACTGTGGCTACGGAATCATTGGGGATTGTTGAATCTCAGGGAACTCCCATCGCTGCCATTCCTAGTTTATTTGAAGCACAATTGAGCGAGCGGTTAGCAAATTTGCTTTCTGTCAAAAGCAGCAATTTATTGGATGAAAATACTGGCATTTCCATACATCCTAATCCTGCCAAAGATTCCATTACCATCTCGAGAACACTTCAAATGGGTACACCGATATCTATCATTGTTTATAACACAGCTGGGCAAAAGGTCAAAACACTATCTGCAGATCCAAAACTTTTGGACTCAAAATATAGCATATCCGATTTAAAAGAAGGGATTTATTTTATACATTTTAGGACAGTAGATTTTTCAAAAAAAATTAAGTTGGTCGTAAAAAAATAAATTTCGGGCTTTTTCATAATACTCATAAAACAATAAATTAAAATATCAAGATGAAAAATCTAAAACACGTCACGTTTCTTTTACTCTTTTCTGGTGTTTTGGCTGTTTCGGCACAAGATGTAAAGAAATGCGCAAACAATTTACCCAAAACGATTGTTCTGGAAGGAGCAGTTTTGCAACACAATTACCAACGAATAATTGAAAACGATCCCGAAAAAAAAGCGGCATTACAAAGTCTTTTGAGCAAAGCCAATAAAATACTGAAAGAGGCAAAATTATATTCGGTGATGGATAAAAAACAAGTTCCTGCAAGTGGTGACAAACACGATTATATGAGCACAGGGCCGTATTGGTGGCCTGACCCGACAAAGCCCGATGGATTGCCTTATATCAGAAAAGATGGATTGCGTAATCCAGAATATTTTGAAATCACGGATTCTCAAGAAATGGATAAAGTGGAGGATGACACAGAAATTCTGGCTTTGGCATATTATTTTACCAAAGAAGATAAATATGCCAACTGGGCTTCAAAAATAATTAAGACTTGGTTTTTAAATCCAGAAACAAAGCAAAATCCAAACCTGAATTTCGGGCAAGCCATTCCTGGGTTAAATACGGGTAGGGGAATAGGTTTAATCGAAACCCGAGGATTGTTCCGTGTCATCGATGCCGCCATTTTAATACAAGGTTCAAGTAATTGGTCTGGCGAAGATCATCTCGCACTAAAAAAATGGTTTTCGGAATACTTGACTTGGCTCACGGAAAGTCCAATAGGGAAAGATGAAGCCGATGAGCACAACAACCACGGAACCCATTATAGCGTTCAGGCAATTTCTTATGCCATTTTTACGGATCGTCCTGAAATTGCTTTAGCCGAAATTGAAACTTTCAAAAACAGGTTGGAAAGCCAATTAAAAACAGATGGAAGCCAGCCTTTCGAATTGGTTAGGACAAAATCCTGGAATTATGCCAACATGAATTTGGATGGTTATTTTATAGCAGCTCGATTGGCCGAAAATAACCAAATCGATCTTTGGAACTATCAAACCAAGGAAGGGAAGAATATAAAATCGGCTGTTGATTGGTTAATGCCTTACATAAAAAAAGAGAAAAAATGGGAGCACGAGCAAATTCATAATATAGGTTTTGGTGAAACCGTTAGGATTTTAAAAATTGCCTCAAAAAAGTATTCCAATCCGGAGTATGATATTTTGGCTAAAAAAATTGATTTAAAAAACTATCAATTAGATAGCAATCAATTGACTTTTTAAACACGAATATTGAAGGAAAAAAAATTCTTGCGAAATTAAGGAGGTAAAAAATCTTTGTTTTTATAATTTCCTAAGAAAGATTCTTCCTACTTCGGTTTCCTTATTTTTCTCAAAGTAAAACTACAAAATAGTTCTGCACCCAATAATTTGGTTACAGAGCTATTTTTTTGCATTTGTACCACCTGTTTTGGATTTAAATTCAAAAAGTTGTGTACTTCGTCCAATTATTCTAGTAAGTTAATTTCACATTTTTAAAACAAATTATTCTAATGTTTTATTGGCCTAAAGGATTGTATTCCATCAATTCTATGTAAATAAAAATCAAATCATTATATCTTTTTCTGGTTTTATTTTTTTTATCGGAAATAAATAATATATTTGGAAAACCAAAATGGTTAACCAATTTGGTTTTCCAAAATAATTAGAAAATATCTAAATTATTTATTAACTATTCAATAAACCAAAAAAGCTATTATGAAAAAACAATTACTTAGTAGAAAAAAACTGTCAACCCTTTTTTACAGTCTGTGCTTTATGGCGCTGTTTGCAAATTCCGCAAAAGTACAAGCCCAAATCGCATCTGATGGAGATTATCGTACCGCCAAAGTATCGGGTAATTGGAGTGATACTGATATGTGGGAAACCAGAATTGCAGGCGCATGGGCGGTTACTGCCGTTGTCCCTACAGCTACCAACAACGTTTATGTCCAAAATGGTCACACTGTAACCGTTGATGTTGCCAATGTGTATTGCAAAGATTTACAATTAAATATAGTGGGAGTTCTTGCCATAGGTGTAAATACAGTCAACGTGAGCGGAAAAATCAGGGCATACACGACTACTTTAGGCGTAGTCATTGGTGCTGCTGCTAATGATGGAGCTTTTTATAGTGATCAGACAAGTAGTACGGCACCTGCAGCCACAATGATAACAACCATAAATCCCGGTGTTTTAAAATTTGTGGGAGGAACAAGAAATATTACAAATGCTGGGGAATGGAATGCAAATGGAACAAATAATGCTGCTGAATTTGCATTGGATTCAGGAGCTATAGGTACACTTAATACCGTAGGTGTTAAATTTAATCCTGTCGTGTTTTCAAGCGGTACTATTACAACCGATGCTTTCATATCGGCCTCATCAGGAAATCTAACAATCAAAAGTGGTGCTACATTGATTTCTTCCAGATCTGGCACCAGTACAGTAATTGGGAATTCTAGTACAGTCGTATGCGGCATCGTGACTATTGACGCTGGAGGTATTCTTGAATTGACAGGATCTGCACCTGCAATAAATTGTACTACATTTACAAATAATGGATCTGTCATATATAGCAGGGCAGGTACTCAAACATTTCTTCAATCGGGTTCGACCGCCTACACTATTCCTGGTACCACTCTTTTTAACAATTATAGCACATTAATATTATCTAATACAAGTACAAAAACTCCTTTTGCTCCTATTACGGTAAGTTCGTTGTTGAAATTTATGGGAACTACAGCTATCGCTCCAACAGCCATCAATACATTAACAATGTTGAATAGTTCTACAGTTGAACGTAGTGGTACTTCAACCACACCTATTCCCAGTACAGCTGGGGCAGTTTTGTATGGTACTTCAGGTACAGATTTAATTAATGTCACCATTGGATCAACAGTGTCAAATAGTAATGAATTTGTATCTTCTCCAACTCCAGGAAAAGTAGGTACTCTTACAATTAATAGCGGAGTTACCTATACGGTTACAGGTGGAAGAACCGCTATTAATGTTGTAAATAATGGAATTATCGTTTTAACGACAGCATCTTCATTTACTTTTAATATAAATGGTTCTATTTCTGGAACGGGTACAATCAGCGGACATACAAACGCAAGCATCACTTTTGGAGGGGCAAATGACGGCAATGCAGGGACATTAAACTTTACAACTGGTAGCCAGGTTGCCAATAACCTTACTATAAACAGAACAGGATTAAATGCTTCGGTCACTTTAGGAACACCAGTTACTATATTAAATATAAATCCAGCCACCACAACTTTGGGATTGTCGGCAGGGACGATTATTAATAGTGGTTTTATAACCTTAGGGAATGGTGCCATTATTTCAAGATCAGGAGGTAGTTTAGATGTAGCACCAATTTTTGGAACTTCGTTGACCTTAAACTATAATTCTTCAGTCGCCAAAACGGTTGGTTATGAAATGCCAAATTCAAGTGCCGTAGCCACTACTGTTAACATTAGTTCAGGAGCCGTTACTTTAAATTCAACTAAAAACATAAGTGCTCTAACGTTGACCACAGGTTCTTTAACCTTGAGTTCAGGTGCCAACTTAACCATTCAAAATGCATTAACCAATAATTCAACTGCTTCTGCCGTTGTCATCGAAAGTGGAGCCAACCTAATTCAGGTAAACAATGTTGCCAATGCTGGTGATATTACCGTAAAAAGAAATAGTTCTTCTTTATTTAGATTAGATTATACTATTTGGTCATCGCCGGTTGTAAACGCTAGCAAGTATTTATTGGATTTCTCTCCATTAACATTACCTACAAGATTTTACAACTATAATACGAGCACCAACTTATACAATGCAGTATCGAGCCCAGCGACCACTCCATTCGCAACTGCAGCTGGATATTTAATTCGTACGCCGGACAATTGGGTAGACCAAGTGTTGGATCCATTGGCTGTAGCAGTACCTTATTCTGGGGTATTTACAGGTGCACCAAATAATGGAGATATTCCTGTAATTTTAAATTATGTTGATGCCACACACGGATACAATATGGTTGGAAATCCTTATCCATCGACTATTAATGCAGAAACATTTCTTGCGGCTAATTCGACAAACATAGAAAGCACCTTGTATTTCTGGAGAAAAACAAATGGAGCTGTTGGTTCTGCTTATGCCACTTATACATCGGGAGGGGCGACAACTACAACGCCAACTAGTGCCGCGCCAAATGGAACGATTCAAGTGGGACAAGGATTCTTCGTACAAGCTAAAAGTGCTGCAATAATAAATACTTTTTTTACCAATGCAATGCGAACTGCAAATACAGCAAACCAATTCTTTAAAACCAAGAACAGCGTCGAAAGAAACCGTGTTTGGTTAAACTTGACCAATGCAACTGGTCTTTTTAGCCAAGCGCTAGTGGGTTATATGACCGATGCCACGCAAGGTGTCGATACTGGAATTGATGGAAAATACATCAATGACAGTCCAATTGCCTTGACCTCCAGCATCAACAATGAAGACTACACTATCCAAGGTCGTGCCTTGCCATTTGACCCTTCTGATGTTGTTGCCTTAAACTTCAAAACAGATGTTGCCGGTGATTACACTATTGGATTAGACCACGTTGATGGTTTGTTTGCTGAAGGTCAAAACGTATTTCTTAAAGATAATACCACTGGAACAGAAACAGATTTGAAAGCTGGAGCCTATACTTTCACGACAGTGGCTGGAACAGACAACGCCAGATTTTCATTGAAATACCAAAAAACATTAAATATAGATGCGCCAGCTTTCAGCGAGAACAGTGTTACAGTATATAAAAACAAAGGAACATTCTATGTAAACTCGGGTTCAACTACAATCAGTAACATCAAAGTTTTCGATATTCAAGGAAGGTTGATTGCAGAACAAAAGAATGTGAAAGCGAATTCAGCCACCATTAAGGATTTGAAGTTTACACAGCAAGTTTTGATTGTTAAAATCACGTCTGAAGACAACAAAGTAGTTAGTAAGAAAGTAGTGAATTAACGACGCCTCTGGGATTTAATTTGACGAAATCATTAATTTTAAAATTATCAAAAATGAAAAATGTATTAAAATATTATATAGCTGCCTTATACTTGTGTTCAACTTTTACACTTTTTGCACAACCTGGAGCGGAAGACAACGGTACTGGTTTAGAAAGTACTGATACTGCAGCTGCTCCAATTGATGATTACTTATGGTTTTTGGCATTGGTAGGTCTGGTCTTTGTTTTTCTAAGATTCAGGGCTCTTGCCAAACAAGGAAATACACAATTAAAATAACGTCACAAAAACCTACTAATTTGTACTATAAACCCTGTTCATTGGGCAGGGTTTGTTTTTTAACTTTTTCAAATAAATAAAACCGAAAAGCCCCATTTTGGTCATCCCAATAGAAAAGCAAGTGAATCCAATCTTAAAAATTAGAATATATGAATATTATTAATTTTATTGTAGGTACAGTTAAATTTGATAGCTTGAACATCGTCGAGAATGGGCTGATTTTGAAGAATGGGAAAAAGAGTGAAATAGCAATTTCATTTTTGGAACTAGACAACATTTATATCAAATCCTATAAATTGAGCCCAATATTTGAATTTGCATTTATCTTATTTCCATTTCTGCTTGTATTTCTTTCCATTCAATATTTTCCATATGATATGGTGTTATTCGTGGCTTTATTTACGGTTATTCCAGTTTTTGTAAAAGTGTATAATTATAAATGGTATAGGTTAAAAGTATGCTTGAAAGATGGTACTTTTTTTATGAAAAAGGTGTCTTTACGGTCGAAAAGCGAAACCATCTCTATGGTAAATTCAGTTAAAAAAGAAAGTTTAAACTATAAAACAAATGCTATGACTCAATACGAAATTGGTTTGTCGGATGTTTGTTATAACACGGCAAGTTAGAAACCCTTTTCGCATACTGAAACCCTGTTCGATGATTCGGACAGCGTTTGTTTTATAATACTAATAGGGTTTGAAAAACACATAACAGCTATAAAACTTTTAAATAGTTATCCAAGTCATTGTCGTAGGATCGGACTATTATATCCCTATTTTAGGATATTCATTACTGTATTACCAACTAAATTTGAATTATTCTTTAAGCATTATATTTTAAAAACTTAAAATAAAAAAATCATATTATTTATTTTTTAATTCAAAAATAAATAATACATTTGGAGAACCAATTTGGTTTACCAATTTGGTTATCCAGAATAAAATAAAAAATTTAACGATTTATAAATTATCTATAAAGCTATTCCACATTTCAAAAAACTATTATTATGAAAAAAACTTTACAATTATTTATTTTACTTGCCTTTTCAACATCTTATGGGCAAACAACATTATTTTTCGATAATTTTAACCCGGCGACATATCCAACTCCTGATGCTACCGCTAATGTAGCTTTAACTGGTTCTCCAAGTAATGTGTCAACTGCACTTTACACTTATACAGGATTTAATTCAGCTCCAGCTGGCTGGTATTTAGCTTCAGGTAATGGTACAAGCGGTATCAATTGTATTTGGAATAGTACTTCTATGACATACACAACTAATTTGAGTATTCAAGGCAGTAGTACTTCCACACCCGTTAGTTTTAGAGGTACAGGAATCATTTCAGTGCCAATGAGTAGTTTTCATAGCAGTTTTAAACCCATATTAAAAACTAACAGTGATGTAATTACATGGTCATTTTCTATGCGTAATAATAGATCATCACAGTTAACTACCTTGCCTTCAGCTCTTAGATCTGGTTTTGGTATTTGTACTGGTGTGATTTTAGCTACTAATGGAGCTGCTAATGTTGCAATTGAAACTGTTGGCTCTCTTGCCAATGGTTATGCAGTTTTATTATCTGGTGATGATGCTAGTACAGCTAACAGTGTTAGTTTTGGTACTTTTAGTGGTGGACTAAGTTATGACTCTGTAAATAATCCGACAAGTACTTTTACTAGTTTACTAAAAGTAGGGAATGTACCGGTAGCCAACGGTATGTCTGTGATAGTAACTTATACTCCTTCCTCAGATACTTGGACTCTAAAAGTAAGACCAGACGGAAGTTCATCATTATTGGATCCAGAAGTTACAACGACAAATTCGTATGTAGATTCTACACCAGCTTCTGTTGTTAATGCCGATTTTACAAGTGCTACAAATACCAATATGATGATGTATTACAATTACAATGGTACTAATGGTGCTTATCTAGATAATTTGAAAGTTAAAACCAATGCCACAATTTTAGGAATTGCTCAAAACGAAATCGAGGGTTTAAAAGTATATCCTAATCCAGTTTCTAATGGAACATTATTTATTAGCTCTGCCAGCAACAGTGAAAAGCAAGTTGCCATCTACACAATTTTAGGACAACAAGTGCTTCAAACTAAAACTAATTCTGGGGCAATCAATGTTTCAACTCTTGCCAAAGGAGCATATCTTTTAAAAATAACTGAAGATGGAAAATTAGAGACCAAAAAACTGATTATTGAATAAAGGAAAACAATTTGAATAGCATAATTTTTGCAACAACAATAGACATTAACTTCAAAATAAATTAAAATTGAAAACAAGAATTTTATTACCCATTATGGCAGCGATGCTGTCTTTGGCTTCAATGGCACAAACAGAAGATGCCATAGTTCCAAAACCAGTCGTATTTCCAGCGGGATATGTTGCTAAACTAGATGAAGTTTATACAAAAGTAAATGGTTGGGACGGCAGAACGGATTTGTATATTAATCCAACTGCTTCCAAGCCAACACCAGTTATTATCAACATACACGGTGGCGCTTGGAGAGCAGGCACGAAGGAATCTCAAGGTGGTTTTAATACCTTTTTTAAAGCTGGTTTTGCAGTCGCCAATATGGAATATCGTTTGTCTGGTCAAGCTAAAGCGCCGGCTGCTGTTGAAGATACCCGTTGTATGTTGATTTATCTGATAAAAAATGCAAAAGAACTAAACATAGATCCAAACAAAATAGTGATTATGGGCGGAAGCGCTGGTGGTCATCTTGCTTTGATGGGGGGATTGCTGGCTAATGATAATCGTTTTGACACCAATTGTCCCGGAGTTGAAAATGTAAAAGTGGCTGCGATTATCGATAAATACGGAATTACAGATGTTTCGGATTGGACTTTTGGTCCAGAAAGCAAAAGTTCGTCACCTAAATTATGGTTGGGAGATAATGTAAAAAATGAGGCTTTTATTAAATCAGTTTCTCCAATTTATTATGTCAACAAAAATAGTCCACCCATTTTCATAGTGCATGGCGATTCAGATCCAACGGTTCCTTACCAACAATCTGTAGATTTATACAAGAAGCTTCAGAAACTAGGTGTTAAATCGGAATTTATCACTGTACCAGGAGGTTTACATGGTAAATTTGATAAAGAAAAAAACAATGAAATCAATAAATCAATAATTGAATTTTTAAAAGGCATTAATTTATTTGATTAAACTTAATCCCAAATGAAAATATAAAATAATTCAATCATTGCTGCCTCTCTTTTACTGCAGTTTGAAAAAGGCTGAAGCTTTGAAAGATGAGGCAGTTCGGTTTGCTGATTTTTCCATAACGGGAGGTATTATTTCCGGTAAATAAATTTGTTGGAATCAATACGAGTAAAAACAGAAGTTTGAGCTTCTGTTTTTTTTAACTATTTCTAAATCTAAAATGATGCATCTTAATTATTCTCGCTTTTACATACTTATATCACTTGTTTTGATTGGAAATCTGTTTTCAACTAAAGCACAAATTATCCTGAATGCCGATGGTCCAGGAAATACCTATGAATTAATCAATAGCGTTTTTGCGCCAGGTTATAATGTCGTGGAAGATCCTGAATGTGTCCATAGTTCCTTCGGGCGTCATATTGCCGAAGTATATGATACAGAATTAAGTAAAAATGTTTTCGAATTTTATATACATGTTACGCCAGATAATGACCGTTGCATAAACTTTGATCGTCAGCGTATTGAAATTAAAACATATGATTCATCGCCAGATAATTTGAAAGGCACCCTGGGCGAAACGGTAACTTATAAATGGAGGTTTAAAATACCTGTTGGTTTTCAACCGTCATCTAATTTTACACATATTCATCAGGTTAAAGCGGTGGGAGGCGATGATGACAATCCTATTTTTACCTTAACCCTAAGAAAAGGAACTCCCAATAAATTAGAACTTAACTATGTTAAAGACGATTTTTCGGGAACAACCAAGTATGCCAATTTAAATATGTCTTTATTTGAAGGGATTTGGGTAGAAGCAACAGAAACCATAAAAATAGCGACATCTGGAACATATTCCATTATCATTAAGAGAGTTGACAATGAGGCTGTGTTGTTGAATTATAGCAATTCAAACATCGCCACCATCCGACTTGGAGCGGTTGTCAACAGTTTTATTCGTCCTAAATGGGGAATATATAGAAGTTTACTTAATGAGGCCAGTCTTCGGGATGATTCCATTCGTTTCTCTGATTTTAGCATTTCCGAAGAAACTTTGTCAACCGATGTGTTTCCTTCAAACTTTGAAGATACAATTTTGTTTCCAAATCCTGTTCAGGATAATTTAGAGCTTTCCCAAAAAGACGTACAGGATTATGACAGCATCCAGATCTATAATACCAATGGAAAATTGATGGTTTCCCAACAACTTACATCCAATAATTTAGATCTTTCTTATTTAAGTTCAGGATTTTATTTAGTTAAATTTTTAAACAATGGAATAACGACCAAAACAGTCAAGATGCTTAAAAAATAATTGGTATTTCAAATCCCTATGGTTGGAAAAATGATTGAAATAATCTTTCAGCATAAATTCATTATCGAACTTTCCCTTTATAAATGTGACGTTTGATTGGCATTGAACAGTATTAATATTATTTAAGCCACTTTTAAATTCAAATATTTAAAAATTCACCTAAAAAAATATGCTATTTGTTTTTTATTCAAAAATAAATACTATATTTGGATAACCAAATTGGTTAACCAGATTTAAAATGAATGATTTAGATAAAAAATCAAGAATTATAATGGGATTTATATATCTAAGTTTTCATTTAAATAGTGAGAACCTAAAAATTTAATTTTTAAGCGTGAATGTCTAAGTTGTTAGGGATGAATCTAAAATATTGGACAATTTTAACCCAATTTAAGGATTATTGTTTGTAGGCGAATTTTAATTTTGAATCGTTGAAAAAGCAAATTTAGGTTGTTTAATGATAATTTATCGAAATAATCTAAAATACTGTTTTTAAGGCACTTCATAGAAATACCTACTAAACGGAATAAAAATTAACAATTTTCAAAAAATAAATGAACAACTTCAATGAAATAAAAAACAAGAAAACAATTTAAAAATACGATTAACTATAAACCAATTAATATTAAAATGAATAAATTATGAAAAAACCAATCTTACTGTTTCTCTTAATTTTCACCTCAATTATATATGCACAGACTAAAGTTTCAGGTACTGTGGTAGATGAAAAAGGGTTGCCAATACCAAGCGCTTCAGTTACCTTTGAAGATAAGGGAGTTTCGACTGACATAGAAGGAAAATATTCTATCGAAGTAAAAAGTTCTAAATCAATTTTGAAGTTTTCATTCATAGGTTTCGAACCTCAAATTGTTGTGGTAGGAAAAAATAAAACGATAGATGTTACTCTAAAAGAGTCAGCAAGTGCTCTTGATGAAGTTGTTGTTATTGGATATGGTACACAAAAAAGATCAAGTGTTACTGGTGCTGTATCAAAATATAAAAATGAAAAACTGGACGAAGTTGCAGTATCAAGGATTGATCAAGCATTGCAAGGAAAAATTGCAGGGGTTCAAGTTCAAAATACTTCATCAGAGGCAGGTTCTGATACTCAAATAACAATTAGAGGAATCAGTTCCATCAATGCTGGAGCAAGTCCACTTATTGTTATTGATGGACAACCAGTTCCAGATGGATTATCAGCATTGAACATGGCCGATGTAGAATCTGTTGAGGTGCTTAAAGATGCAGCTTCTGCAGCTATTTATGGTTCTCGTGGGGCAAGCGGTGTAATTTTGATTACTACTAAAAGTGGTAAATCTGAAAAAGTTAAATATAGTTTCAAATATTCAAGTGGTTTTAAATCAGCATACAGCACGTATCCTATTATGACTTCTACGGAATATGTAGAACGTTTGTTTGCGGAACGTGATTTAAAGGCAACAGATCCTAGTGTAAATCAAGCTACCAATACGATTTCAAGTAATAATAGGGCTACTTATGTAATAGAACAACAAATGTTGGGCGGAAAAGGTATTGATTACCAAGATGAGGTATTGCAAACAGGTGATTTCAAAAACATTCAGTTGAGTGCCACAGGAGGTACTAGTAAACTTCGCTATTTCATTTCAGGAGGCTACAATGGAGATGAAGGTATCATGATTAAAAGTGATTTCGAAAAATATAATTTTCGTTCTAAGTTGGATATTGATTTGAGTAAAAAAGTAAAACTTTCCATCAATTTGAATCCTTCATTATCGAAGAAAGAATCGCCATCTGAAAACTTTACTAACTTCATACGTTATCCAAGTTTTTTACCTATTTATCACAATGAAACCACAGCCGCATTTGTACAGCAAAATCCGCAATGGGCAAATGTAAAAGCGGGAGATTTTTCACATCCAAGACATTTTAATGTATTGAATTATTCAGGTGTGATGCCAGATGGCACTAATTGGGGACCTGCATTGGCAAGTCCGTTTAACTCGGCACAAAATAATCCAATGGCTTCTCTTCTTAGTCAGGAAATCACCATTGACGAATTTAGATTGCAATCTAGTGCAAACTTGACTTTTAACATTCTTCCAGGTCTTGATTTTAAAACTATGGGAAGTGTGTACATGAATTATGGAAAAAGATTTGAATGGGCGGATAGAAACGCAACTGGAGATGGAATTGTAAATAAGGGTGTTTACATTAATAGTGATTATATTGACTTATTATCAGAAAACACTTTGACATACAAAAAGTCATTTGGAGACCACTCTTTTGATGCTTTAGTAGGATATACAGCGCAAAAAACCAAAAGTAGCAGAACACAAACTACAGGTCAAGATTACCCAAGTGATGATATAAGAACATTAAATAATGCTTTATTGATTGATAAAGCAGGAACTTTTGGTACTGAAAACCAAATTGGATTATTGTCTTATTTAGGAAGGCTTAATTATGCCTATAAAGACAAGTATTTGTTGTCTGCCAGTTTCCGTGCAGATGGTAGCTCTTATTTTGGACCAGGTAATAAATGGGGAAATTTCCCGGCAACTTCTGTCGGTTGGGTGGTTTCTAAAGAGAAATTTATGAGTAAGGTGGACTGGGTAAATAAACTTACTTTTAGAGCAAGTTACGGGGTATCTGGTAATAATAGAATTTTTGATTTTGGTTTTGTTGATTTATTGAGTTCTGCCAACTATTCATTAGGAGCAGGTACAGGTTCTTCTACATCAGGACAGGCACCAACATCGACAATTCTTGCCAATCCAGACATTACTTGGGAAACTACCAATCAAACCAATTTTGGAATGGATCTTTCTTTGTTTAAAAGTAGAATTAATCTATCCGTTGATGTTTATCAATCCAGAACCAATGAATTATTATTGCAACAAGCCAATATGGCATTTACCGGAGTTCCTCTTTTTTGGAACAATATCGGAAGTTTAAATAATAAAGGATACGAGTTGGAATTATCAACCACGAATGTTAAAACTAGAGATTTCAAATGGACTACTTCTGCCAATTTTTCTCATACAGAAAATAAGGTTAGAGAATTGGGAAGTGAAGCTTATTTGAGAAATCAAGGTGAACGTACAGAAGTGTATCAAACTAAAGTAGGAGATCCGTTGGTTCAATTCTATGGCTTTAAAACGGATGGAGTATGGCTTTCACAAACACAAATCAATGAAGTCAAAGCCTCAGGTTTGACAAGTTCACTGGCTAATTTATTTATTCCCGGAGGTTTGAAATTGGTAGATTTGAATGGGGACAACGTCATTGATAACGATGATAGAACAATAATAGGAAATCCTTATCCCGATTTTACTTGGGGAATCACAAATGTGTTTAATTACAAATCGATAGACCTAAGCTTTACTTTCCAAGGGGTACAAGGTGGAGACTTGGTTAATGGAGATCCAAACTACAATGAAACTAAACAACGTAACACAAACTATAACACAAATCGTTGGTTGAGCGAAATGTATCCTGGCGATGGAAAAACGCCTTACGAAACGGCTGGATTCAACTGGATGCTTACGGATTATGTGGTGGAAGATGCTTCATACTTTGCTCTTAGAGAAGTTAGCATTGGATACAATTTCCCTGAATATATGGCAAAACAACTAGGATTAAGTTCTTTGCGCTTGTATTCATCGGGACAAAACATGTATTTCCATTCAGCTGCGGGATACAGAGGGATTAATCCAGAAGGACGTTCCTTGACAGGACCTTATGCCTCTTCTTTAATTACCGGATACCAAAGAGGTGCTTTTCCGATTCCTAAAACAGTAATCATCGGAATAGATATTAATTTTTAATTTAAAACAAACTTGATTATGAAAGCATTAAAATATATGATGGTTCTCTTTTTGGTAGGTTTAAATGGATGTAGCGATGTTATCGATTTATATCCTACATCCAACATAAGTACCGCTACTTATTACTCTAATTATGAAGAAGTAAAGACTGCCTTGGTTGGTTGTTATAGAGGACTTCAAAAACCTTTGTTAGAGGAATGGAAAATGTCGGAATTGCGTAGTGACAACTCAATAATGGGCGCTTACGGATCTACTTCATCAGTGAATTATGACTTGAGTTTCTTGGATGAGTTTTATCCGTCAAGTTCTCATCAAGGCATCTATAATTATTGGTTAAATACTTATAACAATATAAGAAGTGTCAATCTTGTTTTGGATGCCCTTAAGGCAAATTATAATCCGAATACTGGTAAAATTGAATATGAAAATGCAGTAGTTCCGGTTACTGAAGCTGATCGTAAAAACTTGGCTGCCGAAGCTTCTTTCCTCAGGGCATATCATTATTTTAATTTGGTAAGATTGTATGGTGGGGTATTTTTAGTCCATGAAGCTTTATCTCCAGCAGAAGCAAAAAAACTAAACCGTTCTTCTGTGGCAGATATTTACAAATTGATTGAAGCAGATTTGTTAAACGCATCAGCGAACGCTAAAAGTGCCAAGTTTGGAGCCATTACTCCTAAAGACATTGGACTCGCAAACATGTGGAGTTCAAAAGCCTTGTTGGCAAAAGTATATCTTACTTTAAACAGAAAATCAGAAGCAGCAGTTTTGTTGAACGATGTTGTTGCCAATAGCGGTTATGGTTTAGAAAGTTCTTATGCTAATATTTTTTCCATTAACAATGAAATGAGCAAAGAAATTCTTTTTACCATTCGTTTCAAAGCAGGTGGATTAGGTATGGGAAATACGCTTCCTAATTTATTTGCACCATTAAATAGTGGTTCTGCAGTAATAAATGGTGATGGTAGTGGTAATAATACTCCTAGTCAGGAATTGAATAATTCCTATGCCGCCACCGATCTTAGAAAAGCGGTTAACATAGGAGTTTATGGTACTGGTACAAGAGCTGTATTGTACGTCAAAAAATATATTTCAGTAGTAGCTATTGCCAAAGATGCTGAGAATGATTGGCCAGTAATTCGTTATTCAGATGTCTTGTTGATGTTGGCAGAAGCCAATGGAAATACTCCCGCAAGTATGGCATTAGTCAACCAAGTTCACGTGAGAGCTGGGCTAACACCTTTGCCAACCACAGTATCGACAGCGGTTTATGAAAAGGCTGTGGCAGACGAAAGAAGATGGGAATTGGCTTTTGAGAACCAACGTTTTTTCGATTTATTGAGGTTGAACACGACATCTACCACTTTGAAGGCGGAGCAAATATTGAGTGATCACTTTGCAGTAATGTATCCTTTGCATTATACACTTTATCCAGAACCAAAGTTAACGTTAGAACAGATACAAGCAAATGCAGATTCAGATCATATGCTGTTACCAATTCCTCAATACGAAATAGATACCAATTCATTTATTACAATCCCCCAGAATTCAGGATACTAATTCAAAATTAACTAAAGTTTTTTTTGACATCCAATATACTGTTGTGAAACTGATATATTGGATGTTTTTTTTCGCTTATTTTTTTTATAATAAATGGCCAAAGTTTGAAAATTTTATTTTATATTTGGAAAACCAAATTGGTAAACCAATCTGAAAAACCAAAAATAAATTTATAAAAACTTTAAATTTTTAAAAATGAAAATAATTACTCCAATTAGACAGAATGCCTTTTTTAGGATGATGAATCTTAAATACATTTTCACAATGGTTTCAATGACCGTTTTTAGTTTGAATGTGCATTCACAAATTGTTACAACAGCTGCGAGTTTACAAACTACTGTAAATACAGCCGCTCCAGGAGCCACAATTATTGTCAAAAATGGTTCCTACGCTAATTTTTCTGCATCCTTTACTAGAGTGGCAACTGCACAAAATCCGATTACGATTAAAGCAGAAACAGTTGGAGGAGTTACTTTAACTGGAAATTCTTATTTCGCAATTAAAAAATCAGCCTATATTATTTTTGAAGGTTTCGTGTTTAATTGCACGGGTAATAGTACTTTGATAAAATTGGAGGCATCCAATAATATCCGAATTTCAAAAAATGTTTTTGAACAAAATGCAACAGCTGCTGTAAAATGGATAGTGGTTGTGGGGACTTATGATGATTACACTTTCCAAATGTTAAGCCATCATAATAGAATAGACCACAATATCTTTAAAAACAAACTTACTGGAGGGAATTTTATCACGATTGACGGAACTTATAACCAAGATAAAACTGAAAATTATCAGTCTCAACATGATAGAATTGACCATAATTATTTTTTCAATAACTCTCCAAGAGCCGAAAATGAAAAAGAATCCATCAGGATAGGAAATAGTCAGTTATGCAATTCCAGTGGTTTTACAACCGTTGAATTTAATTTATTTGAGGAATGTGATGGCGATCCAGAAATTGTTTCCGTAAAATCAAATGATAATATTATCAGGCATAATACCTTTAACAGAAATCACGGAACTTTGTGCCTTCGTCAGGGCAATAGAAGTAGAGTAGAAGGCAATTACTTCTTTGGAGGAGGAAAACCAAACGCTATGTTTGGAACTCAAACAATTCATACAGGCGGTATTAGAGTTTACGGAACAGACCATATTATTATAAATAATTATTTCGAAGGTTTGCAAGGAACCGTTTGGGAAGCCCCAATAACATTGACCCAAGGTGAAGTAATTACGGGTTCAAGTACAAATTATAGTCTGCATTTTAGACCAGAGCGTATTACAATTGCCTACAACACATTGGTCAATAATGCCTACGGAATTGAACTTGGTTATACAAAAGCAGATGGTTCATACAATAAAAAATTAATGGATATTAAAATCGCCAATAATTTGGTTGTTGGCTCACAAAATAATTTAGTTAAATATTATGCGGATCAACAAGGAGCCGTTAGCTGGATGAACAACATTATGTATCCGACAGGAACAGCTCAACTAATTACTGGTGGTGCTGCGTTTACAGCGGATCAGGTTTTAGTCCAGAATCCCAACTTAGCTTTGGATGGAACCATCTGGAAAGCCACAGATACTTCTCCGGTCATTGCAGATGCAGTTCCTTATTTAAACGTAAATCAAGATATTGATGGTCAACCAAGATTGGCAATTAGCAATGCAGGAGCGGATAATTTCAGCACTGAACAGGTTACTTATTATCCTGTAACAATTAACGATGTTGGTCCAAATTCACCAGAAGAAAGCCTTTCTGTTATTACATCCACTGCTCCAACAGCCTTGCTTTATCCAAATCCAACGAAAGGAAATTTTGAATTGGTTCTGCCTTTGATGGAAAATGAAATAGCAGTAGAATTATTTAATATTCACGGAGAAGTTATTAAAAAAGGAGATTATCCAGTCGTTTCGGGAAGGGTTCAATTAAACCTTGACAACCAGTCTTCGGGAGTTTATTTTTTAAGGATTAATCTAGAGGGAAAACAAATGAATTATAAAGTGATTAAGCAATAAATAGCTTTTAGTTTTATCTTTAATGGTGTGTTTATTAATGGTTAAACAGAATAAAAATGAGACATAATAGGAAATTTTAAAAATTTTTATGATTTAATTTTTTTTAATAAAAAAAACAAACTACATTTGGTTATCCAAATTGGTAAACCAGTTTTGAATCAGGAATGAGATTGTATTTTTAGATGGTTTTACATATCAATTTATATTATATTTTATGTTGTATTTTTTTGTAATTTCGCACAAACCAATCTGGTTAACCAAATTTTATTTAAAATTATAAATTATGAAATTAGAAGTACACGTTAAAAAAGACCATCGCGAGGCTATGAATAGTATAATTTCAAAAATTAAGGATTATATCAATTTCAAAAATTTGGAGCCAGATGATAAACTGCCATCGGAAAGAATGTTATCCGAAAAATTTGGAGTGAGCAGAAGTAGTGTTCGTGAAGCTATACAAAGATTAGAATATTATGGCATTCTAAAATCTATCCCTCAAAGTGGAACTTTTGTTGCGAATATTGGAGTAATTGCAATGAATGGGATAATAGACGATATTTTAGAATTGGATGATTTCAATTTTAAATCTCTGGTTGAAACAAGAATTTTACTGGAACTTAAAACAGTTAGGCTAGCTGCAATAAGGAGAACGGAAGATGATTTAAAAAAGATTAAGGCGGCTTTACAAGCTTACACGACAAAAGTATTAAACGGGGAAGATGCTGTACAAGAAGATTTGCTTTTTCATTTAGCTATTGCAAAAGCCAGTGGAAATGCTACCATAAACAATTTGATGTTAATCATAACTCCCGAGATTATCACGAATTTTGGAAAATATCATGTCTGCGATGAGAACCAAGCTGTAATGGGGATCAAAGAACATACGGATATTTATGAGGCGATTATAACCCAAAATCCACAATTGGCAAAACAAAAAATGAAAGAACATTTTAAAGCACTTTATCAGTATTGTTATAACATTGAATAATAATAAAAGGGGATAAATTATAAAACAATTTTTTAGTTTTTCATAGCTCTATTATCTCCTAATTAATAATTTTTTAGATTTTCAGAAACATATTTTACCTTATTGAAAAATAGAGGTACAGGGAATTCTCATACTTATTTTTAAACAACAAATTACTCGATATAAAATACAATACAATGAAAGTAAAAGGATTAAGATGGATGATTATTGGACTAATATTTTTAGCCACAGTTATAAATTACATTGATAGAAGTGCGCTTTCTATTATGTGGGGCAATGAAAATGTTAAAGGTTCTATTTCTCAATCATTGGGACTTACAAAAGATGATTATGGGAATATTCTAAATGTTTTTATGGTTTTCTATGCGCTTGGGCAACTTTTTTCAGGAAAATTGTTTGATAAAGTAGGAACAAGAATTGGATATGTAATTAGCATTGGTGTTTGGGGAATATCATCCTTTATGCACTCAACGGTTCGAGGCCTATTTTCAATTGCGTTTTTCAGAAGTACTTTGGGATTATCAGAAGCGGGAAACTGGCCTGGGGGCGTAAAAAGTAATGCCGAATGGTTTCCTATTAAAGAACGTGCCATTGCGCAAGGGTTGTTTAATGCGGGAGCTTCAATTGGGTCGGTTATCGCTCCGCCATTTATTGCATCGCTTTTTGTTGCTTTTGGTTGGAGAATTACATTTATGGTTGTGGGATCTTTCGGAATTCTGTGGATAATACCATGGTTGCTTATAAACAAAGCTGGACCTAAAAAACATCCATGGATTACTACGGAAGAACAAAAATATATTTTAGAAGGACAAAGTTTAGCAGATCAAAACGCTACCGAAGATACTAAAGGATTAAGTCTTAAAGAAATCCTTTCGCACAGAGAATCATGGGCAATTGTTATCGGGCGTTTGTTCTTGGAGCCTATTTGGTGGTTGTTTGTGGGCTGGATGCCAATTTATTTGTTTGATGTTTACGGTTTTGACGTCAAAGAAGTGGGGATGTTTGCTTGGGTGCCTTATGTTGGCGCTGCCATCGGAAGCATAGCTGGAGGATACGTTTCTGGCAAAATTATAGCAAGAACAAATTCTATCGACAAAGGAAGAAAGACCACCATATTAATAGGAGGAGTTATCATGTTAGTTGGGCTAATTGCAACGGTTTTGTTTGCCACGACACCAGAACGTTTCGTTTCAATTGTATTTGTCGTACTATTTGGTTTCCAGTTTTCAATTGGAAATGTCCAAACTTTGCCAAGTGACTTGTTTAGCGGAAAATCAGTTGGTTCATTGGCCGGGTTGGGTGGAATGGTTGGTGTATTTTCGGTTATTATCATGAACTTTTTAGTGCCTAAAATCGCAGTAGTATCCTATACTCCAATTTTCATAGCCATTGCAGTATTTGTTCCTCTTGGTATTGGTGCAATTTACTTCTTTGCACGAAACATAGAATCAGTAGAAAAATAATTAAACAAAATTTAAATTAAATAAGATGAGTAAGTTAACAGGGAAAGTAGCAGTTATAACGGGTGCAACTGGAGGAATTGGTTTCGCAGTAGCAAAAAGATTAGGTAAGGATGGATATACAGTCGTTTTAAACGGTATAGATGATGAAGCGGGAGCTCAAAGAGTAGCAGAACTTGCTGCAGAAGGTATTTCAGCAGAGTACTATAGTTTTGATGTAACAAATGATGAGGCTGTAACGGATAATATCAATAAAATTGGAGAAAAATACGGAAAAATAGATGTTCTGGTAAATAATGCCGGTGGTATAGGTATTAGAGCTAGATTTGAAGAAATGACAACAGCGGAATATAAATTCGTTATGGCTTTGAATCTCGATTCAGTATTTTTTGCTTCAAGAGCCGCTATACCTTTTCTTAAAAAAGGAGAAAAAGCTTCTATCATAAACTATACATCAAATGCAGCTTGGAATGGTGCTGGTCCTGGAGCTGGTATTTACGCAACCTCTAAAGGTGGGGTGCAATCTATCACAAGAGCTTTAGCTAAAGATTTAGCTGAGTACGGAATTAGAGTAAACGCAGTTTCTCCTGGTACAATAGACACCCCTTTTCACGCACAAATTAAAGCTACTAAACCTGAACTATTTGCTTCTTGGAAAAATACAATTTTGTTGGGTAGATTAGGTGAGGCAGAAGAGGTAGCTAATGTTGTGGCTTTCTTAGTAAGTGATGATGCATCCTTCTTAACAGCTGAAACTATCCAAATAGGTGGAGGTCAGGCTTTAGGTATATAATTGAATTTGGATTATATAAAAAATGCCTAATTGATTTTTAATCATTAATACATTACAAGCTAAAAGCCTGCAGCAATAAAAACACTTGTTTAATTTAAAGTTTTTTTTGATGCAGGCTTCGGTTTTTTTGGGATTGGTTCTTAAAAAAAAGAGGAATCAATTTAATACTTTGCTTTAACGCTTTTAATTTTTATAGGTCATGAAACATCTTATTTCTTTTCTTTTATTATTTTCTTCAGCTTCCCTTTTTGCTAAAGTAACATTACCCAAGTTTTTTTCAAACCATATGGTTTTGCAACGTGATGCTCCCATAACAATTTATGGTTGGGCTGATGCCGGTAAAACTGTAATAGTCAACTTTAACAACAAGAATTTAGAGACCAAAGCCAATGCAAATGGCGAATGGACTATTGATTTCAAGGCACAAAAAGAAGGTGGCCCTTATAAAATGACCGTTGTCGAAGGCAATGAAATTATTTTAGAAGATGTTTATGTTGGAGATGTTTGGTTTTGTTCCGGGCAATCTAATATGGGCTGGAAATTGGAAGATGCTTTAAACGGAAAAGAAGAACTTTCGAAAGCCAATTATGAAAAAATAAAATTGTTGCAAGTATCGAGAACTATGGCTGGTTTGCCACAAAAGGACATCGAGAAAGGACAATGGGAATCTTGCACTCCCAAAAATGCTTTAGGATTTTCGGCTGTTGCTTATTTTTTTGGGAGAGAACTGTATCAGGAATATAATGTTCCCATTGGATTGATAAATTCTTCCTGGGGCGGTACCAATATTGAGGCTTGGATGAGTGAGGATATGATGGGGAGACACGAGTCAGCCAAAAAGGTAATTGCAGAAATGAAAAATCTCAATTTTTCGGATTTAATTAAAAATTACTACAAAGATTTTAAGAACTGGGAAGCAAAAGCGGATAAACTGGATGTTGGAACGCAGCAAAAATGGTTCGATACTACTTATGACAAATCATCGTGGAAAACCCTAAATGTGCCGACTTTTTGGGAAACGGCAAAAATAACACCAAGCGATGGCATTGTGTGGGTTACTAAAACTTTTGAATTATCCCAGCAAGATTTGTCCGATAAAGAATTGCTTTTGAGCATTGGTCGCATAGACAATGAAGACATTACTTATATCAACGGAAAAGTTGTTGGTCAAAGTAGATTAAAAGATTTGGATCGTTTATACAAAATTTCCAATACCATGTTCGTTGTTGGAAAAAACACGATTACGATTCGTGTAAAAAACAGTGGTGACATTGGCGGTTTCCGAAGTGCCAAAGAAGCGCTGTTTCTACAAACCGCGTTGCAAAAGATTTCTTTGGCCGGCGATTGGAAATATGAAATAGGAACCAAAACCATCGAAGAAGTTCCCGTGAGACAGCATCCTAATTTATATCCAACATCTTTGTATAATGGAATGGTTGCACCGTTTTTGGGAATCAAGATCAAGGGTGTCATTTGGTATCAAGCAGAATCAAATTCTAAAAATGCTGTTGAATATGCCGATTTATTTAAAGACATGATTAACGATTGGAGAAAAAAATGGAATTCGGATTTCACTTTTATTTTTGCCCAATTGCCCAATTATGCCAACCAAAATAATCGTTGGATTACACTTCGTGAATCACAAGCCAAAGCATTGGAGTTGAAAAACACTGGAATGGCAGTACTGATTGACGTTGGTACTGACGACAACATTCATCCAATCCACAAACAAATTGTTGGAAAAAGAATGGCAACAATTGCCGGAAATCTGGCTTATGGTAAAAAAGAATTGTCTGCTTCGGCTCCTATTTTTGAAAAATACAAAACGGAAGGAAATTCAATAATGGTCACATTTAAATATGGAACATTTGCTGCCGAAACACCTAAATCGAGCATTAGTGGTTTTATGATTGCCGGTAACGACAATAAATTCTATCCTGCAAACGGTTATTTGCAAAACGACATGAAAACCATAAAATTGAGCAGCGACAAAGTTCCTGAACCAAAAGAAGTTCGCTATTTATGGGATGATGCTCCCGGAAAGGTAATGCTTTATAACAAAGACGGACTTGCCACACCACCTTTTAGAACGGATCATTAATAGTTCTTTTTTAATATTTTGGCTTTTTAAAAATAATTTTTAGAAATAGAATTGATGAAAAATGTGTTGTTTTTTGGTGTTGCTTTTTTATTACTTTCCTTCGGGGTTAAGCGAGAGCAACATATTATTAAAGTAAATAATCAGGAAGAGTTAAAATCGGCTGTCAAAAATGTGGTGGCTGGTGACGAGATTGTTCTTGCCAATGGAATTTGGAAAGATGTCCAGATCAGGTTTTATGGAAATGGAACTAAAGAAGCTCCGATTGTTTTACGGGCAGAAACAGAAGGCAAAGTTACTATTGAAGGAGTTTCTGATTTGAAAATGGCAGGTACTTATTTAGAAGTGAGAGGTCTTCATTTTAAAAACGGATATACGCCGTCGAATACTGTTATTGATTTTCACATTGATGCTAAAAACATCGCCAATAACTGTAAAGTATCGGATTGTGTTATTGAAAATTTTACGCAGCCTAATAGAAACAAACAAGATCATTGGATTGAATTTTGGGGAAGACACAATCAATTAGACCATTGTTATATTGCGGGAAAATCTAATTCGGGTCCCACAATTTTGGTGGCCTTGAAAGGAAACGAACATATCAAAAACTACCATCAGATTACCAACAATCATTTTGGACCAAGACCCAGAAAAGGAGGGCCGCACGGTGAAACCCTGCAAATTGGAGACAGCAATACATCAATGTCGCCATCTTATACAAATGTTTCCAATAATCTTTTTGAACGATGCGACGGCGAAGTGGAGATTATTTCGAACAAATCCAATAATAACGAATACAGAAACAACATTTTTTATAAATGCGAAGGTTCGCTGGTTTTACGACACGGGAATTATTGCACCATTGACGGTAATATTTTCATAGGCGATGACAACTCCGAATTTATGGGAGGGATTCGAGTAATCAATACAGGACATCTGGTAACCAATAACTATTTTTATAAAATTAAAGGAAAGGAATTTAGAAGTGCTTTGGCAGTAATGAATGGCGTTCCAAAATCACCTCAAAACCGATACAATCAAGTAACAGATGTGGTTGTGGCCTATAATACTTTTGTAGATTGCAAGACTCCTTGGCAGTTTAGCGTGGGAGCTAATATGGATAAAAGCGATGTTTTGCCCGCTCAGGAAATACGTTCTGCAAGACCCGACAGAATGATTATGGCCAATAATATAATTTTTAACAATTTAGCGGATGAGTTTCCAATAAAGGCATACGACAAAGTTGATGGTGTTTTGTTTAAAAATAATTCAATTAACAGCAACAACAAAAGTGATGTCAAAGCTGACGTCATAAAAACAGAAAACCTTGCAATGGTAAAGTTATCCGATTGGTTGTACGTGCCGACAGTGGACCAAAAAGAATTGTATGCCGGATTTGAATTTGAGAATATTAAACAAGATGTTTTTTCAAATAGCAGGGTAACTGCAAATGGAGCAGGAGCAATCGTTTTACCGGTGGACAAAAATAAAGGTGTAATCAACAAAAAAGAGTATGGTGCGCATTGGTTTTCAACTGAACAACTAAAGGAAACACCAAAAACAATTCGAGTGGCTTCAGGAAATGAATTGACTGAAGCTTTGGCTAAAGCAACTTCTGGAACTATTATCGAATTAAAAAAAGGAGTATACGAGATTTCTGCCTCTTTGATAATTGACATGAAAATAACGATCAAGTCTAAAGACCAAAAGAAAAGAGCCTCCATCCATTATTCAGGTCAAGCCAATACTCCAGTTTTCTTGATGGGAGCCGGCGGAAATTTAACCTTGGAAAATATTATTCTCAAAGGTGAAAAAGACCAACATACTTTTGCAACCAATGAAAAAGAAATGTTTTCAGCCTATAATCTAAAGGTGAAAAACACGGAAATAAGCGATTTTGATGTGGTTTTAAATGCTTATAAAGATTCTTTTGCAGATACAATTTCAATAGACAATTCGCTGATTAAAAACTGCAAAAGAGGATTGAAATTAGCAGATGAAAATGATGATCTTGGCGAATATAATACCGAGTTTGTGTACATCACGAATTCAAAATTTGATAATGTTCAAAACAACATTCTGGATTATTACCGTGGTGGCTATGACGAGTCCACAATAGGAGGAAACCTAGTTTTCCAAAATAACATAATTACGAATTGTGGCAAGGAAGAAAAAAGTGGGGTCTTGATAAAAACGACAGGGATTGTTAACGTAGGAATTTCAAAAAACAGTTTTCTAAACAATCCTGTGAAATTTATAGCTGTTCTTTGGGGCGAAAAAAACCAGGTGCCAAAAGAAAATACTATTACAAATTCTGGAGAATTTAAAACCGAACGAAATTTGAAACAAAAAATGATGTATTAGCAATGGTTGGTTTTAGTTAAAGATCTTTGGATTAAATTAATTACAAAAATGTAGCTAAACTTAAGGTACAGTTTTTATTTGCATATCTAAAGAATGATTGATTTTTAAATTGAAAAAGTGCAATGTATTAGAGATAATCCAATACATTGCACTTGCTTAACTTTTACTTGTTATTACTTGTTTTTGTTTTTTAAGGTGAGATCAAATACAAACCAAGCGAAGGAAATAATACCTATTGCAAAGAGAACATCACCAAAGGTACGTAGCCATTTTAAAGTAATCATGGTAGGATCTTGCATTAATTCAGCGGAACGAGCATACCACATTCCTTTTTCAATACTTTCGATCGCTTGCCAAATTCCAATTGGAAGTAAGCTCATTGTTGCCATTAAAAACAAACCAATATTTAGTGACCAGAAAGTGGTTTTAATTAACTTGTTATTCCATAAGGTATTTCTGTACAAACTTCTTAGCACGAATAACATCAAACCAATTCCTAACATTCCATAAACGCCAAACAATGCGGTGTGACCATGAAGAGGAGTCGTATTCAGTCCTTGAACATAATACAATGCTATTGGAGGATTAATTATAAACCCGAATATACCAGCTCCAAGGAAATTCCAAAATGATACGGCAAGCATAAAATAAATAGGCCATTTATAATCATCAACCCAGGCTGTCGCTTTAGAAAGTTTATAGTTGTGATACGCTTCATACCCGATAAGGGTTAGCGGTACTACTTCCAAAGCGCTAAATGTAGCTCCCAAAGCCATAATAGCACTGGGTGTTCCTGAAAAATACAAATGATGGAAAGTTCCTAATATTCCTCCAGCCAAAAAGACTATAGTGCTAAATAATACATTTAATGTTGCTGTTTTTGTTTTCAATAAACCCAAACGAACAAAAAGGAAAGCAATTACAACTGTTGCAAATACTTCAAAGAACCCTTCAACCCACAAGTGAACTACCCACCATCTCCAATATTCGGCAATGGCAAGATTGGTTTGTCTTCCCCACATTAAACCCGCAGAATAGAAAAGCGCAATAGCAGCACACGAAATTAAAAAGAGAATGATAAGATTTTTTTCTTCCGTTTTTCTTTTTAAAATAGGCAGCAGAGGACGTACCATCAAAGCCAACCATAAGAACAGACCCACGAGTAAAAAGATTTGCCAAAAACGACCTAAATCTACATATTCATATCCTTGATGTCCAAACCAGAAATTCTGAACTAAGTCAAGTTTTTGCATCACACCAAACCATTGACCAATCATAGAACCCACAACGATGATGAGCAAAGCAATAAACAAAAAGTTGATGCCAAAACATTGGAATTTTGGGTCTTTGCCGGAAACCGCAGGAGCAATATACAATCCTGTGGCTAGCCAAGCGGTGGCGATCCATAAAATGGCCAATTGGGTGTGCCAAGTTCGAGTCACAGCATAAGGTAGGATTTGATCAATCGGGATGCCATACAAACCGTTGCCTTCGACACCATAATGCGCCGTAACGATACCCAACAGCATTTGTAAAATCATAAGTAAACTTACGACCCAGAAATATTTTTTTACCAAGTACATAGATGGGGTCATTCCTTGTTTTAAAAGGGGATCTGATGTTGGTAATGGCAAGCTTTCCCCTTCACCGGATTTTGCATGATAAAAAACCAATAATCCAATACACAAAATCAAGGTAATAATACTGACTCCTGACCAAGCCATTAAATCGGTTGTAGCTTTGTTCCCTACTAATTCATCTGCAGGCCAGTTGTGTGTGTATGAAATATCAGAATTAGGTCGTTCTGTAACGGTTGCCCATGTTGCCCAAAAGAAAAATGCATTCATTTTGTGCATTCTATTTACGTCTTTGATGGCATTTTTTGGAATAGCATAGTCATTTCGTAATTTGTCAAATTCGGGAGAATTCATAAACAAACCTTCGTAATAATGGCTTAAATATTGAATTGCTAAAACCCGATTTTCAGAAATAGTTATTGTTTTTGTCTTTTCATCGTATCTATTGGTTCTCAAATCTTCTTGCAAACGTATTTTTAGAGCAGCTTGCTTTTCCTTGTCTAATGCGTCAAAATTTTTATTGAAATCTTTCTGCGCATATCGATTCAATATAAATACAGCTTCTCTATGAAGCCAGTCGGCAGTCCAATCTGGAGCTACGTAAGCACCATGTCCCCATATAGTTCCCACTTCTTGGCCTCCCATACTTTGCCAAACATTTTGGCCATCTTTTATTTCCTGACCTGTAAAAATGACTTCCTTGTTTTTTGAAATTATTTTTTCGGGAACTGGTGGTGATTGTTGGTAAATTTCATAACCATAATACCCTAAAACTCCAAAGGAAAAGACCGCTACCAATAACAATCCAATCCATAATTTTTTTTCTTGACTCATAATTTTTGATTAGTTTTTTTGTGACAATTCTTTTTCCAATTCAATGGCTTTTGGAAACAAAATATTATTCTCTAAATGAATGTGTAGATGCAAATCTTGTTCAAATTCTTTGAGTAATGCAATTGTTACCCTATAGGTATTGCAGGCATCTTCTGGAGGTGTATAATTATTGCTCAATGTTTCAATTTTTCTAAATCGGTCTCCTTCAGTGGTGTGCTCATCCATCATCATTTGAATAGGGTTTTGTACTGTGCCAAACTGCGGTGCCTTCCACTTGGAATTTTCTTGTTTTGCTTTAACCATTTTGCGTACACTAGGAAACAAAATAAGTTCTTCTTTTTTCATATGCTTTGCCAATTCGCCGGCAGTAGCGTTGAAATGCTCATTGATTTCAAACAATTCGGGATGACGTTCTCCGTGAACTCTACATATTTTTTCTAGGTAGGGTTTTATTTCCAACGTTTTTTCTTCCACATAACGATGATGTTTTTTCTCGATATAATCTGCCAATAAATCTATTGGCCATGATTTATAATCGGTTGTATTATCCGATTGATATTGAATGAGTGCATTCAAATCTGAAACAACTAATTTGTCATCAATTTTTTTTGCCTCACAAGCATCATTAATGGTTCTGTTGCCTTGACAGCAAAAGTCGATACCATATTTTTTAAATACTGATGCAGTGCGGTAGTCTTTGGCTACCAATTCTCCTATGATTTGATTTTCTTGAATTTTCATTTTTAATAATTTTAAGGTTTTTTAATAATTTAATTTCAAATATTGGACTAATTTGTCCACTACTAAGTTAATTTTTTTTATCGTTTTAAAAAGGTTAATTTTTTTTCATGGTCCACAGCCAATGTTTTAATTGTAGTGGTGTCTAGCATTTTTTTAAGTTCATCCCTGACTAGTTTAAATTGATTATGTACAGGACAGGGCTTTTTTTCATTGCATTTTTTTAATCCTAAACCACAGCCATTGTAAATAGTATCTCCATCAATTGCGAAAACTATTGTACTTAGTTTTATCTTTTCCATTTTTAATATATCCATTGAGAATCCACCAGTAGGACCTTTGTCAGAGTTAATAATGAAACTTCGGCATAAGTGTTGCAATATTTTTGAAGTATAAGCAGTTGGCGATTCAATTGCCTCTGATATTTCTTTCAAACTCACTTTTCTTCCTATCAAAGATTGTTCGGCAATGTAGATTGATGCCTTGATTCCGTATTCACAAGCTTTTGAAAACATATATTATATTTTTACTAGACAAAGGTAAATATTTATTTTTAATAGTAGATAAATATATCCACTATTTTTTTATTATAAAGAATCTACATCTTTGGTTTTGTTGAAGGAGTGGTTATGTGTGTTGGAGCAAAGCCAAATATGCAAAACAAGTAAGAAGTAAATTATTATTTAAAATATTTGATTAAATTTTAAAAGGTAAAATGAATAACAGCATTTCATTTATACCTTTTTTGCTTAATGGTTGGTGATATTTGAATCCCAATTTATAAAATTCCTCACTTGAGTTCCTCACTTGAGAGTTTTGAAGTCTATATTTTCGAAGTGTATTTACAGTAAAAAGCCCTTAAACAACTGGTGTTTAAGGGTTTGTTTTAGTAGCGAGACCGAGATTTCAATATTTTCTATCCCTAGTAAATTCCAGGCAGGATTTTTGTTTTTAAAGGATAAAAGAAATTTCTTTTCATTGTCTGTTATTTGAGAATTGATTAGATGAATTAGATTTTCCCTAGCTTCTTTCAATTGTTCTAAAGGAACTTTGGACATGTTAACTTAGCAATCATGGAAAGTTAAGAAATAATCTTAATTTTACCCTATAAAACAAATCCGTAAAATTTATGACAAATAAAAGAAATACTCTCTTAGCTAAAGTTTAAATTAGTTTGAAGACTTACACAATTATTAGGATATTATCATTCCAATCATTCTGGATTTAAAATGGACGGGCAGTTTCTTTAATCCGGAACTATATGCCGGTTTTTTAGTCAGTGTTTGGCCTGCTGTGCTAGGGATGTATTTGTTTGAAGATTGAGAACTTCATAACAACTTCATTTATAGATCAAATCCTTATATGAAACCTTTTGTTATAAAAGAATCGTGTTAAGAGTAGTTCGTTTGACCTGCAGGTGACTTTATAGGAACAGATATAAAAAAAATCTGATTTTCATATTGAATTGAAAATCAGATTTTTAAAATATAAGTACTTATTGTTTAACGAATTTGAAGTTTTGCACTCCTTCTGAAGTCGTAACTTTTACCACATAAACACCTTTATTAAGACGACTAACAGCTACCTCGGAACTAATCATATCTTCGGCTACAACAGTAGTTTTCTTTACCTCTTTTCCGGCGTTGTCGTATATAGAGATAGCAACAGGGCCGTTAATTGAGTGGTTGAATTTTATTCTAAAGCTTGCTGATGTAGGATTTGGGAAAATATAGCTGGTTGCTGTATTTTCCTTATTGTCATCGATGCCTAATATTGATTTTTGAATAGAATAAAAAGCGGCATCAGCTGCAGGCAGTTGAACGCTTAGTGTGCCCTGTGCTACGCCTGTGTTGCCAGAATACAATTCTTTAACCGTATAACTTCCCGAGTCTAAGCCTACACGGCTTAAATCGACGATATTGGTTACTGAAGTATTGCCATAGTTAAATACAGCTACGTAAGTAACACCATTGTATTTTGCCGAGAAAACATTAGATGCGGTGGTACCGGTGTTACCATCGGCAGGAATAAAATGCACATCTGCACGAGCAATATCCATAACTGACTTATTTTGCAACAAATTTTTTGCTATAGCTTGCTGAGGCCCTAAAAGGGAGTAGTCATCGCCATTTTGTACATAACCCGTGACTATAGAACTTAGTAGTCTGGCACGATTTTCTCCTGGAGTAGCTACTCCTCCATAAACCTCGCCAAATACCACATTATCAGCATCCAAATAATCGTATATTTGATTTTGCCACCAACCATAAGTAGTACTGTTAAGAGTATATTCGCTAGAATCTATTTTATTATAGGCATCGCAGGCAATACGACGCAAATGCGCATATGGACCCGTTGCCATATTAGGAGCTATTGCCACATCAACCAGCATATTTGCTTCATTCAGAAGACCTGTTAAATACTTCATACCATCATGGTAAGCTTCCATCCCGGTATGTATTTCCCAGTTGTTAAATTGGTCGGCTTCTATACTGCCATGGATCAAAAAGTCTAGTTTTATCATTTCAAATCCAGCCACTTTAAAACGATCTATATAATACTTCATTCTAGCCTTAGTTCCAGGAGCTGTAGGATCCATAGCAAGAGCATTGGTCATTGCAAAAGGCTTACCATTGACTCTCGTCCAGCACGAAGCGTAATTATAAGGAGTGCCTTCCACCTGACGGTTATACCCGTTCCCGTCAGAGCCCGGACCGGCCCAATCCGTAAATGGAGTCCAGTAAATACCGGCTTTAAGCCCTTTGCTTTTTGCATAGTCAACAAACTGTTTCAGTTGCGGATCAGTCATATTGTCCCAAAATGAATCAATATCTATGTACAGTGTGTTGTCTTCGGTTCTGAATCCCGGACAATCCGTATAAAAAAAGTCTACAATAGCCATAACTTTAGCTAAGGTTACATGCTGCTGCATCGTATTGGTACCCCAACTGTTCCAGCCTACAGGCTTAGGTTTAGTCCAGTCAAAAATGTATTTGGGCTGTATAGCCGCGTCGGCTCTTGCATATTCCTCAAGGCCTGTTCGCCAGTCGTTGTTAGTGCCTATAAACACCTTAGGCGAAGCGCAGCTCTCTTGATCAACCCCTACCCAGCCGTGTCCGCGTTTGTCTCTGGTCACGGCTTGATCTGTCCATCCCACAATAACCGAAACATTGGCGGATGATGCAGTGGCACCTACAACATTAATACCGGTTTTCCATAGACTTTGATCGATAGATCCGATAACCAAGCTCTTGCGGCTGTCATTGTTGTAAATACTGGTAACCTCAGAAGACGTAAAATCGGCCGTGGCGAGCGGGGAAGCATCATAGCGAGCCCATGTGTCGTTATCATAAGGCACGTTTAAAGCTCTGGTGTCTCCACTACCAAAGTCTGGCGTTACCACAGCACCTGCTAATGGCGACATTTTATAACAGTTCGACCCCACACCGGTAAGAACGACCTGTACCGCTAGGTAATCTTTACCAGTATAGGTATAAAAAATTTGTTGCATACCCAGCGTGTAAGTACTTTTGCTTAAAGTAAAAATGTGCTTCGTTCCGCTGCCAATATTATCCGAAAAGGCTTCTGATGTGTAGACTGCCGTAGTGAAATTAGTGCTCAGAAACGTTAGGTCGCTAAAGGCTTGAGCTGTTGCGGCGGAAATCACCTTCACGCCATTGAATGTTACGTCGTACTTCTTTGTACTGGCATCGTAAACTACGGTGTTGTTCGTGCCGAAAGAAATTGTCTGAGCCGAACCGTACATTGCTAGTAATAAAAATGTTAGGGTAAAGCGCAGTTTACTAAAAAAATCTTTTTTTGTATTTTTTTGCATAATAATTTATTTTATTTTATTTTTCAAGACGTAGTCCTATACTATACTGTGCTACAATGTTATGAAAAATATCTGGATACCCAAACAAAAAACAGAAAAAAAACTAAACTACTTTTTGTTATTAGTTAATTTACTATATGATTATCTGCCGTTTAAGCGACTCTCCAATGAGCCTTCCTAAATTGAGGGATTCAGGCCAAACGTCCTGAGACGGGAAGTTACGAAACCAAAATTGCGCCATAGCCAACGATTTCAACTGTTGGGCGCAATACAAGGGGAAATAATATTAAAAAAAATGGACTTACAATACGTCCCCCACGGTTGAAACCGTGGGCAATGGCCACAATGTAGACAAACTATATCTTTAACTAAAAAATCCATACCAATCAGGAGAGAACACACAAGATGCTTACACAAAACATATCAACACAGCTATATGCACAAAAACCAATATACAGTATTTTTTATAGCAATAGCTATAAAAACAAATATCCCGATCTTCAATTTGCATTGAAGACCAGGATTTTTTTAAAATGAATATTTATTTTTCTAATTTTTAACAAATTTAAAGCTTTGTACCGCTTTATCTGCTGTTGTAACTTTTACCACATAAGCACCGTTAGTAAGACCGCTTACTGGTACCTCTGTACTAATCATATCGCTAGCAACAACATTACCTTTCCATACTTGTTTTCCAGTCATGTCGTGCACAGATATTGCGACTGGGCCATTAACAGCTTGGTTGAAGTTTACCTTGAAACTTGATGATGCAGGATTGGGGAAAATAAAACTTCCTGCTATAGTTTTCTTGTTATCAAGAATGCCTAATGCCGCTGATTTCTTCACCGTAATTCTATCTAAGTTAGGCCCCATCTCATCGTAGGCTTGATACCAATGGTTACCCCAAGTGAAGTAATTATCTCCCTCAATTAGCTGTACATTTATAGTTTTAGTTGTCATGGTATTTCCTTCTGAAGTAGCAGGAAGCATAACATCTAGAACGGCGTTATCAATTCCTAAGCGAACTGCTTGTGCAACACCATTCTTTCCGTAACCAGAAGAGTAAGATACTTCAATGTCATACATACCAGCTGTCGGTACATTAACTACCATCTCAACAACCCCCCATCTACCAACTTGCTTAACCGCTGCGCCCGAAGAATTAAAAACGTATCCTTCTACCGCCGCGTTATTAGTCGTTAACGGCGCAGGAACTATGCTCAAATCTTCTTCGCGTACAAATGTCGACGGACGAGTTGCAAACTCGAATTCATAAGTTCTAGTCGTTGGTTCCGTTCCTGGTGTCAAAACAATTTTATCTAAGGCATAGGGACCCCACTCGCTATAATTTCCTGCCTCTCCATTCGGGCAATGATAGTCTCCCCATTTCAGGACATTAGCTCCAGACTTTAGGTATATACTTATACTTTTAGTAGTCACCTCATACCATTCCCCAGTCTTTGGAAGCGGAATTTGTACCTTATAGTCTGAATTAACAGTTAGGAGAACTGCATTTTTGTCACCAGTAGCATAGGATAATTCCAAGTTATACCAACCTGCCGCTGCCACGTTAACATTCATTACAGAAGCCCCCCATTTACCAATATTCTTCACTACGGTGCCCGAACGATACCAAAAGTCGTTCTGAAGGTCTATCGCCGCGTTATTAGTCCCTTGGGATGTATTTGATGTAATATCGGAAGCTTCGAACTCATAAGTTTGAGCCGAACCCGCCATCGCTGCTAATAACAATGCCATGGTAAGGCCTGTTTTTACAAAAAAATTTTTTTGAGTAATTTTTTCTTTCATAATAAATTAGTTAAAGTTTAAAATATAATACTATACTATTCTGTGCTACAATAATACAAAAAATATAAATATACTGATAAAAATATATGATTTAATTTGCTAGCCACAATTTTTTTGAACGAAAAAAAATAACAGAGTGTTCATAATGTACTGAATGGTAGTGTTTTGATGTCGGATGATAATTAAAATTTCGACATTAATTATTGCAATAATTTTTTTAGTATTTGAGGTTATTATAACTAAAATTCTAATTAAACGAAGTCGATAAAATGGAATAAAAACTTTTTTTGTTTCTAAAAGCATCTGGAATTGGATAAACATCTCGATCTATTGTACTTGAAGATGGTTTATCTTGGGTTATTTTATGTTTTTTTTCTGCTATAATTGCAGTCGCATTTTGTAAGTATGAATTTGAATGCGCTTCTTTATAGGGATTTAAAACTTGAATTTTGGTCAAAATACTTGGGTTGACTCCGGTTTATAGCAACAAATTATTTTGGCAGCCTATTTCGGTATCATTAAATAAACTGTGAATTGTTGCGCTATTTTCAGTGTCTTAGATTTATTATATTTCAATTGAGCGGTTTTTTCTGTTAAGGTTCGATTTGTTCTCGACTTTAATTGACTCCTAAGGTGGCTTTTTTTGTTTTACTCCTCTTTGATATTTTGGTTGTAGTAATTCATTTTTTTTAAAATTGCGTATGAATTTAAGTATAATAAATTGGAGATTTTTAAAGCTGAATTTTATGCAAAATGCGATGGCGCATCGTAATCAAAAAGTAATGGTCAATTTGACCTTTTTTTTCAATTTATTAAAGTTGTTGCTGTAAAATTCAGGCTTTTTATTTTTTTAAAATATATTTATTTTGTAATTAGATGTTGATTTTGTGTGTTTTAGTGTTGATTTGAGAAGGTCTTCAGGTTTTTTATTTTTTGAAATTTTTGTGAAATTAATTTTAATTCGTACCATTGTAGTATAGAATAGTATAATAGCTCAAATCTTATTTAATGAAAGAAAGTTTTTTCGTGTTAAAAAAAATATTTTTATTGCTTTTATTTGTTGCGATTTTTTGCAATTTTGCTTTAGCTCAAAAAAGCATTAAAATGACTTTTGGCAAAGGGGGTACAATTAATTATGACGTTCAACAAAAAACAATTGCTGTAAGTTATTCTGGTACTATTATTTTTTCGGGTGCAAAAGCTTCTGTTTTGGTCAATGGTACAATAATTACTGTAGATTCTTATGAGGAAGCTATTTTTGCAAAAGAATCCCTCAATGATGATTTAGGGAAAGGTTTAAAATATACGCTTACCTATAAAGACAAAAATAATCCAACACTAATCCAAAGTTTTTATACTTATAACAATCAGTCCTATTTTATTACTCAAATCGAAATAATAAGCATCGGACAACAAATAGAAACAAATTATATTTCTCCATTAGATTTAGGAAAAATTGCTTTTGATAAAATTGAAAATCTACAGACGGTTTTTGTTCCTTATGATAATGATGCTTTTATAAGTTATAATTCTAAGAAATTGAATAGTATTTCCCAAAATACTAGTGCCGAGGTTGGAATAGTATTCAATAATACTTCTCGTAATGGTTTTATAGTTGGCTCTCTTGAACATACTGTTTGGAAAAGTGCTGTAAAAACAATTAATCAAAACAAAGAATCATTATTTTCTGCCTGGGCGGGATATTCTGAAAAAGAAACAACACGTGATAATATTGCTCACGGAATTGTAAAAGGAGATAAAGTGTCTTCTCCAAAATTCTTCGTTGGTTATTACTCGGATTGGCGAAATGGGATGGAAGAGTATGCAAAGACAAATCGTATTGTAGAAAAACCTTTTGTTTTCAATTGGGATAAACCAACTCCCGTAGGCTGGAATAGTTGGGGTGTTTTAATGGAAAAAATTAATTTTGATAATACCACAAAGGCAGCCGACTTTTTTGCCAATTCAATTCCGCAATTTCGTGTTGGAAACACGGCTTATATAGATCTTGATTCATTTTGGGATAATATGGTAAAAGGTGGTTTTGCCGGTGATTTCAGTAAATTAAAAGAATTTGCAGATTATTGTAAAAGTAAAGGTTTAGAACCAGGAGTTTATTGGGCTCCTTTTACAGATTGGGGTTGGAAAGATGGTCCAAACCGTAAAGCCGAAGGAAGTGATTATACTTTTGGAGAAATGTGGACAAAAACCGGAAATACTTACTTTGATTTTGATGGTGCCCGAGCCATAGATCCTACACATCCGGGAACTTTAAAGCGTGTGGACTATGTGATTAATAAGTTGAAAGCATGTGGTTTTAAAATGATAAAAATTGACTTTTTAGGGCACGCTGCAGCCGAATCCACTTCGTTTTACGATAAAAATGTGACTACTGGAATGCAGGCATATAGAGTAGGGATGGAGCATTTGGTGAACGCGCTTGACGGGCAAATGCTTATTTATGCAGCGATTTCTCCAAATATGGCCACTTCCCGTTACGCTCATATGCGTCGCATTGCTTGTGATGCCTGGAAAACGATAGAACAAACTCAATACACTCTTAATAGTGTAAATTATGGTTGGTGGCAAACATACTCCTATGATTATATAGATGCAGATCACGTTGTTTTTGCTGATGTAAATGAAGGCGAGAACCGTGCCAGATTAATTTCGGCAGTAATTACGGGAACACTTATTACGGGCGATGATTACAGTAAAGATGGGATCTGGAGTAAACGCGCAAAAGATTGGCTTCAGAATAAGGAATTGCTTGAAATTGTTGCTAATGGTGTAGCATTCCGTCCAGTTGAAGGAAATACAGGGAAATTAACTACCGAATTATTTGAACAAAAAATCGGTAAAGATTGGTATTTAGCTGTTTTTAATTACAGTAAGACCAACAATAATTATGCGATTCCTCTGGAAAGATTGGGGATAAAGAAGGGCGGCTATAAATTGCAGGATCTTTTTACATCTGAAAATATTGATGTAAAAAGCAATACCATAAATTTAAATCTTGGTCCCAAAGATGCTCGTTTGTTTAAAATAGTAAATCGTTAATTGAATGCGCATGAAAAAACATTTTTTTAAGAAAACAATCCTTTTTGTGACATTGTTTAGTCTTGCATCAAATGCAGTAAATGCTACTGTAATTTTGCCTTCTTTTTTTACCGACAATATGGTGCTGCAACAAAAGAGTTCAGTTCCATTTTGGGGAAAAAGCAACGAAAAATCGATAGCAATTGTAACTTCCTGGAATAAAAAAACATATACGGCCAAAGTAGTAAATGGTAATTGGAAGGTGGTTTTCAAAACCCCGAATTATGGAGGGCCTTTTACAATTACGATAAATGACGGAGCTGTAAGAACGCTGACTAATATTTTAATTGGTGAAGTTTGGCTATGTTCTGGGCAAAGTAATATGGAAATGCCATTGGAAGGTTGGGGAAAAATTAATAATTATAAAGGAGAGATAGAAAACGCCAATTATCCGCAGATACGATTATTGCAGGCAGAACATTTAGAAAGCACTTTACCGTTAAACACGCTTCAAGTCCAACATGACGGATGGAATGTATGCAGTTCTAAAACGATTGGCGATTTTAGTGCTACAGCTTATTTTTTTGCCAAAAAGATTTTCAATGAGAAACATATTCCTATTGGATTAATACATTCTTCTTGGGGTGGAACGCTTATAGAAGCTTGGACAAGTTCAGGAGCGATATCCTCTATACAAGATTTTGAAGCCGAAATTCAGGCGATGAAATCAGAAACCAATAAGGAAGCATTGCAACAAAAATATAATGCTGATATGGTTTTATGGGAAAAGAAACTTATTAATGCTGATAAGGGAATGCAGGATGGAAAGGCAATTTGGTCTACAGCCAATTTTGACGATACTTCCTGGAAAACGATGCAATTGCCTGCTTTCTTTGAAAATAAAGGATTGCCAAATTTTGATGGAGTAGTTTGGTTTCAAAAAAAGGTAACACTCTCTGAAATTAGTATTGACTTTAGCCTAAGTTATTATTCAGATGATGACGATATGATTTGGGTAAATGGCAATTATATTGGTGAAACCAAAGGTTATAATGTTGAGCGCCATTATACTATTCCATCGAAATTTATGAAAAAGGGGGAAAATATAATAACCATCAGAGTATTTGACGGGGCAGGGAACGGCGGTATTTACGGTGAAGAAAATTTCTCGCTAAAATCAGGACAGGAATCTATTTCATTAGCAGGAGAATGGAAATATAATATTGGTGCAGATATTAAAGATTTGCCTGCAAAACCTTATCTGGCGCAGGGGCAAAACAGACCGAGTTCGATATACAATGCGATGATAGCACCTTTATTAAGTTATAAAATAAAAGGAGTGATATGGTATCAGGGAGAAAGCAATGCGGAACGAGCGTATCAATATCAAAAGTTATTCCCGTTGTTGATAAATGATTGGAGAGATAAATTTGAGGATAAAGATTTGCCGTTTTTATTTGTTCAGTTGGCAAATTATAAGCAGCAAAGACAAATGCCTGGAGATTCAGATTGGGCAGAGCTGCGAGAAGCACAATTCAATACTTTGAAATTAGTGCCTAACACCGGAATGGCTGTTACTACAGATATTGGAAACGGCGAAGATATACATCCTAAAAACAAACAAGAAGTTGGAAGTCGTTTGGCAAATATTGCTTTAGCAAAAGTATATAATACTAAAATTGATTATTCCGGGCCACTTTATAAATCATATACTATAAAAGCAAATGTGGTAATGATAGATTTTGACTTTAATGAAAATATCAGAGGTCATGATATTGGGTTAAAAGGTTTTTCTATTGCCGGATCAGATAAAAAGTTTTATTGGGCCGACGCAAAAATTGTAAACGGCAAGGTTGAAGTGTATTCGCCTGAAGTGCCAAATCCAGTAGCGGTTCGCTATAATTGGGCGGATAATCCTAACGGAAATTTAAGCAATGCATCAGGTTTACCAGCATCATCATTTAGAACAGATAACTGGCCAGGAATTACACAAGAAAAGAAATAGAATTAATATATAATAAAATGAAAAAACAAATTACAAAATTAAGGCAGTCTTTTGCGATCGCACTTTTTATTCTGGTAAGTTATTTTAGTCCAGTTACGGCACAACAAATAATCTCTGTAAAAACAAAAAGTAATGCACTTGTTTTACAAGTAAATCCAGGGAAAGAAGTAAATACAATTTACTTAGGAGAAAAATTAGCAAATGATTTTGAATATGTAAAAATACAAGGTCAGTTTCATCAAGGAAATGATTATTCAGGTATTTACAATGCAACATATACAGCATCTGGTTCAAAAAATTTATTAGAACCCGCAATTGCGGTAACACATGCAGACGGAAATACCTCATTAGATTTATTATATGTAAATCATAAAACAACAACAATTGGTACAGGAATTTCACAAACAGAAATTACACTCAAAGATCCAGTATATCCAATTGAGGTTCATATGTTTATTCAGGCTTATTATGATACTGATGTTATTGAGCAATGGACTACTATTCAGCACAATGAAAAAGGAAATATCACTTTAAATAAATATGCGTCGGCTAATTTATACCTTAAAGGGTACAGTAATTTTTGGTTGAATCAGTATCATGGCGATTGGGCTAAAGAAATGCAGCCCGAAGAAACCAAAATCACTCACGGCATAAAAGTTCTGGATTCTAAATTAGGAGCTCGTGCTAATTTATTTCAGCCTTCAGTATTTATGGTTTCTCTGAATAAACCGGCTACCGAAGACGAAGGAAAAGTTTTGTTTGCAGGATTGGAATGGTCAGGAAATTTTCGCACAGATTTAGAATTGGATCCCTTAAATAATCTACGAGTTATTTCGGGTATTAATAATGCAGCAGCAGCTTATTCATTGGCTAAAAATGAAGTATTTACCACACCTAAATTTTGGTACACTTTATCATCTAAAGGAAAAGGAAATGCAAGCCGTAATTTGCACGATTGGTCAAGAAACTATAAAATTTTAGATGGAAAAGGAAGTCGTTTAACTTTACTAAATAACTGGGAAGCTACGTATTTTAATTTTGACGAAGACAAACTAAAAGTGCTTATCGCCGATAGTAAAAAACTTGGTGTAGATATGTTTTTATTAGATGATGGATGGTTCGGAAACAATTATCCTCGTAATAATGATGATGCGGCTTTAGGTGATTGGGATGTTAACAAAAAGAAATTACCAAACGGAATTGGAACTTTGGTAAAAACGGCAAAAGACAATCAGGTAAAATTCGGAATCTGGATTGAGCCTGAAATGGTAAATCCTGCGAGTGATTTGTACAAAATACATCCGGAATGGATTGTAAAACAACCGGGAAGAGCGGAACATTATTTCCGTAATCAATTGGTTTTAGATTTATCGAATCCAAAAGTTCAGGATTTTGTTTATGGAGTTGTTGATAATCTTTTTACAGAAAATCCGGAATTGGCCTATATTAAATGGGATTGTAATGCGGTGATTTATAATGCGTATTCTAGCAAATTAAAAGACAAACAATCTAATTTTTATACAGATTATGTAAACGGACTTTATGAAGTTTTGGAACGTATTCGTGTTAAATATCCTAAAGTACCAATGATGCTTTGTTCAGGTGGTGGAGGGAGAGTTGATTATGCGGCTTTGAAATATTTTACTGAATTCTGGCCAAGTGACAATACTGACCCCTTAGAACGTATTTATATGCAGTGGGAATATTCGTATTTTTACCCAGCCCTTACAATTGCGGCACACGTCACGGATTGGGGAAAACAACCTATAAAATATCGTACAGATGTTGCTATGATGGGCAGATTGGGTTTTGATATTGTGGTTAAAGATTTAAATGAAAAAGATTTAGCTTTCAGTCAAAAAGCCATAAAAAACTACGGAGCATTGAGTAATACAATCTGGCAAGGAGATCAATATCGTTTGCAAAATCCTTGGGGTAACGATGTGGCTTCTGCAATGTTCGTGAATAAGAATGGTAATGAGGCTGTAGTATTCAGCTATTTGTTAAATTCCCGATATGAAGCAGGAACACATCTTCCAATAAAATTGAAAGGATTGCAAACTGGACAGAATTATAAAGTCGAAGAAATCAATATCTATCCTGATAAAAAGACAGCTGTAGAAACGGTAAATTACACTGGTGATTTTTTAATGCAGATTGGTATTAACCCGAATGTAAATTCGACAAATACAAGTGTTGTTTTAAAAATTACTAAAGCTTAGACTAAATCTCAAACATTAGCATATATTTGTATTATATATTTCTAAATAAATACCTGTTAAAACGTTTTTATGAAGCAAATTATTCAACAGATAAAAAATCTTGAATCTATAAATTCCTTCTCTAAACATGAGCAACTGGTTCAAGGGATAATTAATGCCATTGATGAAAAGTTAGTCACAAAGGGTGACGTACTTCCATCGGTAAATACTTTTATAAACGAATTAGGTTTTGCTAGACAAACAATTGCCAAGGCTTATAAGGAACTTGTACACAGAGGAATTATCGAATCAAAAAATCGATTAGGTTATTTTGTTGCTACAAATGATGTCCAACAAGAACTAAAAGTGGCTTTATTGATATTTGCATTTGATATTTTTCAAGAAACGTTTTATGAGAATTTCAGAAAAGGCCTTGGAAAAAATATTCATTTGGATGTCTTTTTTCATCACAATAATTTTGATACGTTCGAAAGTATTATTCAAAATATAAAAGGAAAATACGGAATGTTTGTTATCGCTCCGATTCCGAGTGCAAAAACTCCGGCTGTTTTAAAACAATTGCCAACAAACAGAGTATTGCTGGTAGACCGTTACATAGAAACTGATGAAGATTACAATTATATTGCACAAGAGTTTGGCGATTCGTCGTACAATGCTTTTGTGCAGCTTAAAGATAAAATTAAAAAATACGACGAAATTATTTTCTTCTTTAAGCCATCATCTGCTGAACCAGATGAAATTTTAAATTCGTTTAAAAGATTCATGAAAGATTATAATATCAAAGGTGTCATCAAAGAAGAATACATATCTGGCTCTCTCGAAAGAGGAAAAGTATATTTCACAATCCACAATCTTGAACTTTGGGAAATGCTTAAAGATTCTAAAGTTAAAGGTTTAAAGATTGGTACAGATATCGGTTTTATTTCACATAATGATGATATTGTAAAAGAAATTATTTTCGATGGAGTTACCACTTTCTCTACTGATTTCTCTGAAATGGGAAAAAAAGCAGCGTGCTTTGTCTTGAATCGCAAAAAGATTCAGGAAATTATACCAACAATTCTTGTTGATAGAAATTCGCTATAGTTTATGACTGTTTTGTCCATTGTTAGTTTTTTACTAATTACAGGTCTAATTGCCTTAATTTCAGCATTAAAAACGCGTCGAAAAAAGGTACAAACTATTAATGGCCTTTTTTTTGCAGATCGTAACAATAATTTTTTCATAGTAGGAGGAGGATTGTTGTTAAGCAATATAAGTGCTAATCAATTTATAGGCGAAAACGAATCCATATACACAAATAATATGAGCGTTATAGCATGGGGCGTTAGTTCGGTGTTGGCAATGTTACTTGTTGCTGAGTTCTTTTTGCCTATTTATTTTCGTACTGGAGCTATGACAATTCCCGATTATTTAGGAAAACGTTACGATGATTCTACCAAGAAATTGGTATCTATTATATTTCTATGTAGTTACTTAGTTAATTTGCTTCCTGCAGTATTATATGGTGGAGCAGTGGCTCTCACGGGGATGTTCAACTTCTTATATCCTTTAAAATTAACCTATTGGCAAAACATTTGGATTATGGTTTGGTTAATTGGATTAACAGGATGTGCTTATTCTGTTCTTGGAGGCTTAAGAGCAATATCTATTAGTGATACCGTTTTAAGTATTGGTTTATTAACAATTGGTATTGCTTTTCCTTATTATGGATTTAAATATCTGGGCAATGGCGATTGGTCTAAAGGAGTTCATATTTTACTTTCTCAGCATACAGAACATTTAAATGCTATTGGAGGTTCCAATGATGAAATACCGTTAAGTACAATTTTTACGGGTATGTTCATTATGAATTTATATTATTGGGGTATGGAACAGTTTATCGTTCAGCAAGCGCTTTCGGCAAAAAGTTTATCGCATAGTCAGAAAGGGATGGGACTTGCTTGTTTAGGAAAGCTACTATGTCCCTTTATTATTAATATTCCTGGATTGATAGGTGTTCATTTATATAAAAATCTTGATAATACAGCTGAGGTTTTTCCTCTGGTTGTAAAAGATACATTGCCTAGTATAATGATTGGTTTAACAGCGGCAGTTGTTCTTGGCGCTGCTGTCAGTACATTTAATGCAGGCTTGAATAGTAGCAGTACTCTTTTTATTCTTAATCTTTATAAACCTTGGTTTGAGAAAAAAAATAAAGAAGTTACTGAGAAACATTTAGTATATGCCGGACGTAAATTCGAAATAATTGTTTCGGTTTTAGCAATGTTTTCAGCTCCATTTATAATGTTTAGTAAAACAGGTTTTTACACCTATTTGCAACAGCTTGCAGGTATGTTTTGTTTACCAATATTTACTATTATTTTGGTTGGTTTTATGTCAAAAAAAGTACCGCCACAAGCCGCTAAAATCGGTATGATATTTTTTATTTTAAGTTATTTAATCTTTAATTATATTTTAAATATTAAACTTCATTATTTACATATGCTGGCCATATTATTTGTGTGTACTTCTTTATGTATGTTGCTGGTTTCTAAATTTTATCCAAATTATAATTATACCGAAATTAAACTTGAATCTGTTGAGTTATCGACTTGGAAAAACCGATATTGGTATTTTGGTGTTCTTTTAATTGGTATGGTTAGTGTCTTTATTCTATTCTCAAAATGGGGTATTGCTTAATTTAGATTGTTATATAGTTGAGTTTTTTCTTCTTCTTCAAATAATAAATTTAGCTAATATTTTACTTGTAAAGACGTATTGTTTTACATAATTCAATTTGAAACTTAGCCTCTTTGCTTAATATTTATTCGATAAATATCGAGTAAGTTGTTGGTTTTTTTTTTCTTTTAATTCAAGATCTGGAATGCTAATAATTTCTTTAAAATTGCATAATCCCAATTTTTATTGGGAGTATTGAATGCTTTAGTCTAAATTTTTTTTGATTTGATTGCTTCCCTTTTTCTCTTTTTCTTAAAAAAAATAGTGTTTAATACAAATGATTAAAAAAATACAAAAAAAAATAGTGAATTCTTAAAACATAAATTTGGAGGTTGTAAAAATAGTTGTATGTTTGTATGTTTGTATTATAGTAGTATAGTATAGTATAAGATAATTGATTTTTCATACTTTATGTGCTCAATATTAAATAACCAACTCAATATTTTATTAATTAAAAAACAAATTATTATGAGAATTGCAATAAGGTACTTATGCTTCTTAGTTGTTATGATGTGTGCCGGTTCACTCTATTCACAAACTATCACTGGTAAAGTTACGGATAATGAAAAAATGCCGTTGCCAGGTGCTACCGTAGTGGTGGAAGGAACTAAAAATGCGACTGTAACTAACTTCGACGGTAGCTACACATTGTCAAATGTTGAAACAGGATCTGTTTTAGAGTTCACTTTCCTTGGATTTGATAGGATGAGAGTTCCTGCAACCAAGTCTGTTATTAATGTTTCTTTAGTTTCAAGTACACAGGAATTAAATGAAATCGTTGTAGTGGGTGCTTCTGTAAAAAGAAGTGATCTTACAGGTGCTGTAGGAAATATGTCGGCTAAAAAAATTACTGAAACTCCTACCGCAAATATTGTGCAAGCAATGCAAGGACGTGTGTCAGGTGTTTTAATTTCGCAAAACCCTACTCCTGGAGGATCAGCATCCATTAAAATTAGAGGAAATAATTCATTATATGCTGGTTCTAATCCTATATTTGTTGTTGATGGTCTTATTATCGAGGGCGGTTTTGAAGCTATAAACCCAAACGACGTTGCCAATATTGATGTCTTGAAGGATGCTTCGTCTACCGCAATTTATGGTGCCAGAGGTGCTAATGGAGTTGTCGTGATCACAACCAAAAAAGGAAAAAGAGGAGAAGGTAAAGTAGAGTTTGATACTTGGGTTGGATTATCTGAGTTTAGCAATACAATGCCATTAATGAACGGTCAACAGATCTTTAACCTTAGAGCAGACGCTTTTGCGAATGGATATATGGATAAGAATCCGGGGGCTGATCGTCAGGCATATCTAAATAATCTTAAAGCTACCGGTTCTGCACCTAACCCAGTATCCCAAAAGATAGAACCTGTATTTCCGAAATGGGAATTGGATGCTTACAAAAATGGAGAAAGCTATAACTGGTTAGATCAAATAACACGTACAGGTGTAGAAAAAAATTACAATCTTGCTTTTTCTGGAGGTGGTGAAAAAGGTTCTCATTATTTGAGTTTTAATTATGTTGATCAAGACGGACTGCTTAAAAATTCGGGTAATAAAAGATTTAACGGAAAAATCAATTTGACACATGATGTAAAAAATTGGTTGCAAGTTGGTACGAATACTACTTTTTCACGTGTTGAAACAACTTATATTGATGGAAGTGCATATGGCAATGCATTAAACGGAAATCCTTTATTGGCAATTGATCCAACAAGACCGTATCTTCAGTATGGAGATGATCTTAACCAGGGTGCATATAATCCGATAGTAAGTTTGACAATGGATAATCTTGCTTCTAAAAACCATTTAATGACTACTAACTTTATTAGTGTTAAGCCAACTGACGGATTAAATTTAAGAACTACTTTATCTGTTGATATAATGGATCAGGCTAACTTTAGATACGACCCAATTGGTAGTGGACAATCTATTAGAAATAAAGCACATGGTGATGCAAATCATTACAGAGTGAGTGAGCTAAATTACCAATGGGATAATACCGCAACGTATAACAGAGTGTTTGGAAAAAGTGATTTCAATGCACTTGCCGCTATTTCTGTTCAAAGTAATTCGTCAAATTTTACACAAGTTGATGCTAGAGGTTTTGCTTCAGACGACTTTACTTATATGTATTTAGGTGGTGCTGCGGACAAGATGAATTTTTCCCTTGCTTCTGGTTTTGTAGAGCAGACATTAATGTCATATACAGGTAGATTAAACTATTCTTATGATAAAAAATATTTCGCTACGGTGACCTATCGTAGAGATGGTTCTTCTCGTTTTGGTATGAATAATCAATGGGGAAATTTCCCGTCTGTAGCTTTGGGCTGGGACCTTGGGAAAGAATTTTTACAATCTGTTGAAGCAATCAATTTGTTAAAACTTCGTGCTAGCTGGGGTATTGCAGGAAATCAAAATATTGCAAACTATGCAACTGTAAGTCATTACAGACCTAGCGTAAGTAATGGTCAGGTTAAATTTAATAATGATGGGTATATGGATAATCCTGATTTAAAATGGGAACAACAAAACCAAACTAATTTAGGTTTAGATTTTACTGGTTTTGGTAATAGATTGTCCATTACAGCAGAATATTTTAATACTCAAAATGACGATTTGTTAATGATACGTGGCCTTACCCAATTATCTGGATATTATAACATGTGGGCTAATATTGGATCGATGGAAAATAAAGGGTATGAGTTTAGTGCCAGTTATAAAATCTTAAACAATAAAGATTTTAATTGGGATGTTTTCGGAAATATTTCTACTGCAAAAAATAAAGTTACGGCATTATATGGCGATACGAAAGTTAAATGGAATGTGGGCGGTGATAATAATTCAACTGTTCAGCAATCTGGAAATCTTTTTGTAGGAGAATCTATGAACAATATTTTTGTTTACGAGTTTGATAAAATTCTGCAACAATCAGATATGGCTACTCTCAATCAAGTGGATTACCAAGGAAGAAACAAAGACCTTAGACCTGGTGATGCTGTTGTGAAAGACAGAAACGGAGATGGTAAGATCAATGATAGTGATCGTTATGTTATTGGTAAATTAGATCCTGATTTTTACGGGGGATTCGGAACAGAATTTAGCTACAAAGGTTTTGGGCTTAACGCTATGTTCTCTTATTCTTACGGAGCTAAAAAATTTAGTGGTTATCAAAGTTATATGGGCTCTAAAGGGATGAGTGCTGCTCACACTGATTTGTTGAATGCTTGGACACCAGAGAACACCAATACAAATATTCCTAGAGTTGCTAATGGTAGTGTAGGTTATGGTATTTATGAAACATCAGCGGGTATCGAAGATGCTTCATTCTTACGTTTGAATACGCTTTCGGCCTCATACAGTTTGCCAAGCCAAGTTTTGGAAAAAGTAAAGCTTGATAAACTGCGTCTTTATGTAACAGGATCTAATTTATTTGTAGTTACTAAATATAAAGGCTTGGATCCTGAAACTGGAGACGGATTTCCTATGGCAAGAACAATAGTTTTAGGTTTAAATGTTTCACTATAATACTAAATTAGACACTAATTAAAAAAAATAATTATGAAAGTAAAATTTTTAACAATAATAGGATTGGTGATGTTTTTTGCTTCCTGTTCAGAGTATTTAGACCAAAAGGATCCGACTTCGCTTACGGAAGAGGAGGCTTATTCAAGATTGGATATTGTAGAGCCACTTGTTTTTGGGATGTTCACTTCATGGAGAGATTTGCAAAAAGACAGGGGAGGGTTGTATTTCAGTTTGGGAACGGATGAATCACAACAAGGTGCATACCAGGTAACGTCTGATCCGGGACAAGCGGGCTTAGATAAATACAATGGATTCCTTAACCAAGAAAATAATTCAATTGGTGGACAATGGAATGCCCGTTGGCCTATTGTAAATAGTGCGGCTTTAGCTATACGTGGTTTAAGCCTCAACACTGAAGCTGATACAGAAAAAAGAGATTTATTGTTGGGAGAAGCTAGTTTTATTAGAGCAAGCGTAATGTTTGAACTAACGCAATATTGGGGAGAAGTTCCTGTTCTTGACAAAGATCATACTAAGGAATTAGGATGGAAAAGACAGCCATTACCCGTAGTATATGCTTCTATTATTAAAGATCTTACTGTAGCGGAAGCAAAATTGCCGGAAACGCAATCAAATAAATCTTTTCCAACAAAATATCTTGCTCAAGCCTTGCTTGGTAAAGTGTATTTGTATGCGCCTCAAGCATCTGGAGTACGTGATTATACAAAGGCTAAAGAATGGTTTGGTAAGGTTATAGCTTCGGGTAAATATAGCTTATTGCCTAGTTATGCTAATAATTTTAACTATAATTTTGCAAATTCTGCAGAGTCTATTTATGAGTTTCAGTTTAACAACAACTGGCCGGATAATAACCAATTGCAATGGCAAACCGGATCGAGAGCGGTTGCTAATATTAGCCAAAATGCAACTTTTGGAGGGTATGATTTGATACTTCCTACTATGTATTGTTATAAAGACAAAACAGCGGGAGGAATCTGGGAAGCTGGTGATACTCGTAAAGCTGCGAGCATTCGTTATGATTTCAAATACAGAGGTAAAACACCAGTTCTTCCTGCAGGTATGGGAGGAGATGAATTGGATCCGCACATCAAAAAGTTTGAAGATGATCGTATTGACGGAACCCAGCAATTTTGGTATTCGGGTAAAAATAAATCCTATATTCGTTATGCCGATGTATTGCTTTGCTATGCAGAATGTTTAAATGAACTAGGGAATACTACTGAGGCTGAGGGAATTGTGAACCAGGTGCGTCAACGTGCTTTTGGAACATTATGGACACCAGCATTGGCTTGGAGCGGACTTTCTCAAGTAGCTTTCAGAGATCAAATTATGGATGAGCGTATGCGTGAATTAGCGTTTGAAGGTTGGAGAAGAATGGATCTTATTCGTTCAGGAAAATTCGTTCAATTAATAAAAGAGCGTAATAGATGGGCAAAAGAAAATGGAACGATTGCTGAATTCCATACCAGATATGCAATTCCTTTGGCTGAAATTCTTCAAAATGATGAAATTAATCCGGAAGATCAAAATCCTGGATATTAATATCATTAAAAGTTGTTTACCTTTTTTTGTTTTTTTTATGATGTGATTAGTTAAAATCACGGTTTTGGTTTGTAATGCCATTTTGGATAAAGTAATAGCAGTACTAATTGGGTTTTCTGTTAAAAAAACTTATTCCAGGATGGCATTCTTTTGTTTAATATTTAACATTTTGTATATGAATCAGGTGAACAATATGAATTTTATTAATATTCAGGTTTGCATCTATTTGTTTGTTTTAAATGCTTTATCATTAAGTTTTTATGCTCAAAATAAAGTAAGTTTAAACTCTTCGGATATCGTTTGGAAGGTTAAACCAGACGCAGAGTTGAGTCAGGATAGTTTTAATTTTTTTAATTCAGATTATTCCGATAAGAATTGGGTTAATGCCGTTGTGCCAGGTACGGTGTTTAACTCGTATGTTATTGCCGGTATGGAAAAAGACCCCAACTTTGGCGATAACATACACAATGTAGATCGTTCTAAATATGACCGAAGCTACTGGTACCGCACTGAGTTTAGCATACCTGCCGATTTTAAGCAGGAGGTAATATGGTTAAATTTTGAGGGTATCAATCGCTTGGGTGATGTATACTTTAACGGTAAAAAACTGGCCACGCTTAGCGGTATGATGCAGCGCGGCAAATTTGATATAACAAAACTTGTAAACTACGGTGGTACCAATGTTTTGGCGGTTTTGGTTAGTATTCCCAAGCTTCCACTTAATAATTATGGTAGTCCAACCTATTTGGCTAGCGCCAGCTGGGACTGGATTCCGTATGTACCGGGTCTTAACTCAGGTATAGTAGATGATGTATATCTGAGCAATACCGGCAAAATAGTAATGGAAGACCCGTGGATTCGCACTGTCCTGCCAAGTAATGGCCGTGCGGACATTGAAATAAAGGTAGATGTAAAAAACGTCTCTTCACAAAACCAGCAAGGTGAGCTTACTGGTACCATTATGCCTGGCAACATTACCTTTAGCAAAAAGTTTGATGTTGAGGCAGGAAGGATGACTACTGTTAGCCTGACCAAAGAGCAATACCATAAACTTAGCATTTCGAACCCTAAACTATGGTGGCCTAATGGATATGGGAATCCTAACCTGTATACCTGTGAGTTTAAGCTCAAGCTTGGCAATGAAATTACTGATATACAAAAGGTAAGTTTTGGCATCCGCAAGTACAGTTATGATACAGAAGGTGGCGTTCTGCATATTTCCATCAACGGCAAGCGCGTTTTCCTTAAAGGGGGTAACTGGGGCATGAGTGAATATATGCTTCGGGCGCGTGGTGAGGAGTATGATCTTAAGCTGCGCCTGCATAAGGAAATGAATTACAATATTATTCGCAACTGGTTGGGCAGCACTACCGATGAGGAATTTTATCAGGCATGCGACAAATATGGCATTATGGTATGGGACGATTTTTGGCTGAATGCCAACCCAACCCTGCCGGCTGATATCACTGCTTTTAATGCCAATGCCGTAGAAAAAGTAAAGAGGTACCGCAACTATGCCTGTATAGCGGTGTGGTGTGGTAATAATGAGGGTTTGCCACAGCCTCCACTTAACGGCTGGTTGGCTGAAAATATCAAGACATTTGATAATGCCGACCGCTATTACCAGCCCTGCTCAAATACAGGAAACCTTAGTGGTAGCGGTCTTTGGGGAAATAAAGACCCCAGGTTTTATTTTACAAAATATCCTGCTGCTTACACCGGTACTGGGGATGGTCCTGGATGGGGCTTACGGACCGAAATAGGTACGGCGGTTTTCCCTAATGTGGAAAGCCTTAGAAAATTCCTGCCTGAAAAAGATTTGTGGCCGCGCAATGAGATGTGGAATAAGCATTATTTTGGTACCAATGCCGGTAATGCCGCCCCTGATGATTATGACAGAAGTATTTCAGAACGTTATGGTGCGCCAAAAGGCATTGAAGACTATACAGCAAAAGCCCAGTTACTTAACATAGAAACTAATAAAGCTATGTATGAAGGCTGGTTAGCTAATATGTGGGAAGACGCTTCGGGTATTATGATATGGATGAGCCAAAGTGCTTATCCATCTATGGTATGGCAAACTTATGATTATTATTATGACCTTACTGGTGCTTACTGGGGTGTTAAGTCGGCTTGTGAGCCTATGCACATATTGTGGGATCCTACTAATAATTCGGTAAAAATAGTTAATACCAGTGCCACTGATCATAAAAACCTGCAGGCTGAAGCAGCCGTGTATAATATGGATGGCAAAGAAGTAACAAAGTTCAGGCAGTCGGCTACAATTGATTCCTATTCAAACACCGCTACAGAGAGTTTTGTGATTCCGTTTTACAGTAACCAGAAAGACTTGGCCTATCAAAAAACGGTAGTGGCATCTTCTACTGGAGGAGGAAAATCGAGTGATATTAACGATGGTAATGATAGCAGCCGATGGTCTGCCGATAACAAAGACGAAGAGTGGATTTATGTTGACCTTCAGTCAGTACACATGGTAAACCGCGTGATACTAAATTGGGAAAACGCTTATGCAAAAGAATATAAAATACAGTTGAGCACCGATGCCCAGAACTGGATTGACGGCATTACTGTAAAACAGGGAAAACCTGGCCCGGAAGCCCTTTCGTTTAACGAAACTCCTGCCCGCTATGTAAGGATGCAGGGTATTAAACGAGGTTCAGGATGGGGATATTCAATATTTGACATGAAAGTTTACAGTGCCGAAGCCGATATTTCTGGGTTAAGCAATGTACATTTTATCAAGCTTAAACTGAAAGATGCAGCAGACAAGCACTTAAGCGAAAATTTTTATTGGCGCGGTACAAACATGAAAGACTTTACGGAACTTAATAATTTGCCTAAAGTTACGGTTCAGACATCTGAAAAAGTAACCAAACGCAATGGCAAGTATTATGTAGCGATAAAAGTCAGCAGCCCTAAAGGTTTGGCATTTGGTATCAGGGTACAAGCACTTAACAGTGCTACAAAAGAGCAGATATTACCGGCTATTATGAGCGACAATTACTTTACACTGCTTAAAGGTGAAAGCCGAGAAGTAGTGATTGAGTTTGATGAAACAGCCTTGAAAAATGGAGAAAAACCTATTATAAAGGCCATTCCCTACAATAAATAGTATCGAATCTAAAAATCTTTTATAACTACAATATGAATATTAAAAAATTTAAAGCTCTGCTTTTTATACTATTGCCTTTTTTGGGCTATTCACAAAGTAATCCGTTAGAGTTGTGGTATACTAAACCAGCATCTCAATGGGAAGAAACACTTCCATTAGGAAACGGACGTTTAGGAATCATGCCTGATGGCGGAGTGACAACCGAAAAATTTGTTTTAAATGAGATTACTTTATGGAGTGGATCTTCGCAAGATGCCAACAATTACAAAGCCTATTCTTTTTTGCCTCAAATTAGAGAATTGTTATTAGCCAATAAAAATAAAGACGCCCAAAAATTAATCGATGAGAATTTTATCTGCAAAGGGCCAGGTTCTGGAAATGGTGATGGAGCAAATGTACAATTTGGATGTTATCAGGTGTTGGGAGATATGACGCTGAAATTTGATTATAAAACCAAATCACAACCTGTAAATTATACTAGAAATCTGGATATAAAAACTGCAGTTGCTGCTACTCAATTTACAATCGACGGAGTAACCTACAAACGTGAATATTTTGCCAGTTTTGGTGATGATGCTGTTTTTATCAGACTTACTTCAAGCAAGAAAGGAAAACTAAATTTCAACATTCAGTTAGATAGGTCGGAACGTTTTAAAACCATGAACAGTACTGATAATTCTATTGTCATGACTGGTCAGTTAAACAACGGAACTGACGGAAAAGGAATGAAATATAAAGTGAAAGTAAAAGCTCAATTAACAGATGGAAATGCTTTATATACTAATAATGCAATTGAAATAAAAAATGCAACAGAAGTTGTGTTGTTTATATCTGCAGGAACAGATTATAAAGATAAAAATTTCGAATCTTCAGTAGATAAAATTTTGAATGTAGCGATGCAAAAGAAATATCAGGATCAGAAGAAAAATCATATTGAAAACTATCAAAAGTTATTTAATCGCGTGGAATTGAATTTTGGAAAAGCTGCAAAAAAAACATTGCCTACAAACGAACGTTTAGATGCCTTTCTTAAAGAACCAGATTCCGATACATCACTTCCGGTTTTGTTTTACCAATACGGTCGTTATTTAAGTATCAGCAGTACAAGAGTAGGGTTATTGCCTCCAAACTTACAAGGATTATGGGCGCATCAGGTGCAAACACCATGGAATGCAGATTATCATTTGGATGTAAATGTACAGATGAATCACTGGGCATTGGAAACCGCTAATTTATCAGAATTAAATCTTCCACTAAAAGATTTGGTTAAAGAAATGGTACCCTATGGAGAAAAAACAGCCAAAGCGTATTATAATGCCAATGGTTGGGTTGCACATGTAATTACCAATGTTTGGGGATTTACAGAGCCTGGCGAAAGTGCTTCATGGGGTATCGCAAAAGCAGGATCAGGATGGTTGTGCAACAATTTATGGAACCATTATTTGTATACAAATGACCAGACATATCTAGCCGAAATTTATCCTATACTAAAAGGAGCTGCTCAGTTTTACAAAAGTATGCTTGTAAAAGATCCGGAAACGGGTTGGTTGGTAACGTCGCCATCTGTATCACCAGAAAATTCATTTTTGTTGCCAAATGGTCAGGAATCACACGTTAGTATGGGGCCTACAATAGACAATCAGATTGTTCGCGAATTATTTAATAACGTTATAACAGCGTCCAAAAAACTAGGATTGGACTATGATTTGAGTAATGATCTTGAAAAACAATTAAAATCATTGCCTCCGCCGGGAGTTATTAGCCCCGACGGAAGAATTCAGGAATGGTTAAAGCCTTATAAAGAACCAGATGAGCATCATCGCCATGTATCGCATTTATACGGATTGTATCCAGCGTCATTGATTACGCCAGAAAGTACACCCGAACTTGCAGAAGCAGCCAAGAAAACACTTGAAGTAAGAGGAGATGATGGACCAAGCTGGTCTATAGCTTATAAAATGTTGTTTTGGTCTCGTTTGAAAGAAGGAAACAAAGCCTATAGATTATTAAAAACAATATTAAGACCAACTTTGGCGACGAATATTAATTATGGAGCAGGAGGAGGAGTTTATCCAAATTTACTTTCTGCAGGGCCACCATTTCAAATTGATGGTAATTTTGGTGCAGCCGCCGGAATTGGAGAAATGCTGATTCAAAGTCATGCCGGATTTATTGAACTATTGCCTGCAATGCCGGATGCCTGGTTAAATGAGGGTGAAGTAAATGGTCTTAAAGCAGAAGGGAATTTTACAATAAATATGAAATGGAAAAAAGGTAAAGTCATTAAGTATGAGATATTATCTGCTGTCCCAAGAAAAGTGAAAGTGAAGGTGAACGGAGAATTAAAAGAAATTACATCATCTAAACTCTAAATAATATAAGCTGCAAGGTTCAATTAGTTTTTAATAATTGAATCGATCGGGTTATTAATAATAACATTGGAGTCTTTAGCAGAAAAATTAAATGTTTAAAATAATGATTCAATTCAAAAAGATGAAAAATAAATTTATTTTCCACACTCTTGTTCTAGGTGTGCTTGGAGTGTTGTTTACAAGCTGTACCGCAGTCGATAAATCGCTGCACGTAAAATCTAAAGAAGGTTCAAATAAGATTACACTGTCTTTAAATAAGGAGGGAAAACTCAATTATAAAGTAACCCGCAGAGATAAAACATTCATTTCAGAGTCTTCTCTTGGGCTAAAATGTGATGATCAGGATTTCACATCTGGACTCTCAGTAGCTGAAATTTCACCTACAGAAGTGAGAAAGGAAAAGTACGAATTGAAGGTAGGGAATAATAAAAAAATAGAACATTTATTTAAAAGTAAGAGCATAACTTTTAAAAATAAACTTGGAGCATTAATGATAGTTGATTTAATTGCAGGTAAAGAAGGTGTAGCTTTTCGGTATCGCTTCCCTGTTGAGAACAAAAAAGTGCGCCTAGTAAAAGATGAAATTACAGGATTTCATATTGAACAAAATGCAAAAGGCTGGCTTATGCCTTATAATAAAGCTGGAGACTATACTCCTGGTTATGAAGACTTCTATCTAAGCGTAAATTCGGGAGACCCGATTATTAACTCCCGTAACCCATCTAATGGATGGTGTATGCCTGCGCTTTTTAATGTAAATGATAAAAAAAACTGGATTCTTATTGCTGAGTCCGGAACAGATGGTTCTTTTCCTGGCTGTCATTTGCAGCCAAATTCGGAGGGAGGAATCTATAAAATTGCATTTGCTGAGAAAGATGAGAAGTTTACTCTCCCTTTACCTGCAAAAGAGAACGTTTATCCAGAATCAAATCTTCCGTGGGTTATGCCTTGGAGGGTTATTATTATCGGAGAACAAGCAGGAGACATATTAGTGTCAACCTTGATAACAGATTTAGCACCTGCTTCTAAAATTGAGGATACTTCATGGATTGAACCGGGAAAAGCCGCATGGGGATGGTGGTCGCATCCTGATGATTTTACAGCCAAAACTTATAACGAGTTTACTGATCTTTCAGCTTCATTTGGCTTTAAGTATACACTTTTTGATGCTGGCTGGGAAAAAGCCAACGCGGAGTCAGGGATTATTAAATATGCGGTCTCTAAGGGAATTGAACCGCTAGTTTGGGGGTATTCATCATCATTTTTTGATTCGGAAGCGAGAAAAAAAAGATTCAAACAGCTTGCTGATATGGGTGTTAAAGGTGTTAAGATAGATTTTTGGTGTTCAGACAGGCAAGAGGTAATGGGGGCTTTACAGGGAGTTTTCGAGGATGCGGCCAAAGAACATTTATTGGTGAATCTTCATGGTACTACCGTTCCTAGAGGTTGGCACAGAACCTGGCCGAATTTTATGACGGCTGAAGCGATATTAGGAACTGAAAGTTATTTTTATGAACCGAGATTCCCTGAAAAAGCTGCAGAACAAAACACAGTGTTGCCTTTCACTAGAAATGTAGCTGGTCCTGCAGATTATACTCCTTTTGCACTAACGATGAGAACGTATCCCCGTTTAAATACCGCGATTCATGAGCTTTCCACTGCCATGACTCTTACTTCGGGAATTATTCATTTTGCCGATTCAAAAGAAGTTTTTGATTCACTTCCTGTTGAGGTTAAGAACTTAATCAAAGATATGCCTGTCACTTGGGATAAAACGGAAAGTGTTATTGCCGAGCCGGGTAAAATACTAGTGCTTTCTCGGAAGTATGAGACGCTTTCCTATATTGTGGGTATTAATGGTACTAATAAAGAACTCCCAATTAAGCTAGATCTTGCTAAATACGGAAAGGGTTTCTCTAAATTTAGAATAATTACAGAAGGGGAAGATCCTTTAATGCAATTTAAAGTAAATAATTATCCGATAGCTTCTGGCTGGGCCTATACCATAGCTCCAAAAGGAGGATTTATCATTCAATTTATTAATGAATAAAAGGAGGCCTAAGCTGTAAATTATAGGTAACTAAACGGACAAGCATATAAAATAATTAATTTATGGATGTAATTGCATCTATACAGATAGAAATAAGATGAAAATATTAGTAACAGGTGGTTTCGGTTTTATCGGTTCACATACCGTAGTTGAATTACAAAACGAAGGTTTTGAAGTTGTAATTATTGATAATCTTTCCAATTCCTCAGAAGAGGTATTGGAAGGAATTGTTGCCATTACGGATAAAACGCCATTATATGAAAAAATAGATTTACGCGAGAAAGAAGCTGTTCAAAGTTTCTTTAAAAAACATGAAGATGTTGCGGGTGTAATACATTTTGCAGCTTCAAAAGCAGTTGGGGAAAGTGTTGGAAATCCATTGTTATATTACGAAAATAACATTACTACGTTGGTGTATATTTTACAAGAATTAGAGAAAAAGCCTGATGCGAATTTCATTTTTAGTTCATCTTGTACTGTTTACGGTCAGGCCGAAAAAATGCCAATCACCGAAAATGCACCGGTGCAACAACCAATGTCTCCTTATGGGAATACCAAGAAAATTGGGGAAGAAATCATAATTGACGCTGCCAAAGTAACTAATATCAATGCTATTTTATTGCGTTATTTTAATCCGATTGGATCACATCCATCGGCTGAAATTGGCGAACTGCCTATTGGGGTTCCTCAAAATTTAGTGCCTTTTATTACCCAAACCGGTTTTGGTTTGCGAGCTGAATTATCTGTTTTTGGGGATGATTATCCAACTCCTGATGGAACCGCAGTTCGTGATTATATACATGTAGTCGATTTGGCAAAAGCCCACGTAATTGCATTACAGCGATTATTAAACAAAAAAAACCTTGATAAAGTGGAAACGTTCAATTTAGGAACCGGTAAAGGGAGTTCGGTTTTGGAAGTGATTCATAGTTTCGAAAAAGTAAGCGGTAAAAAACTGCCATACAAGATTGTTCCTCGAAGAGAAGGGGATATTACAGAAGCCTACGCCAATACCGATAAAGCAAATGATGTTTTAGGCTGGAAAGCACAATCAACTTTGGACGAAGCCATGGCAAGTGCTTGGAAATGGGAGCAGAAGATTCGCTCGTAGGGTAATGTGTGGAAGAGATGCACCGCAACTCTATAAATGGATCTTTACAAGAATTCCAAATTATTATGATGATGGTTTGGGATTTTTGTTTTAAGTAATTAATTGTAAATTTGTTAAGCAAATAAGTTTTGTTTTTTATAAAATTATCTAAATGAGTTTTGTTACAATTCAATAGAAGATTTTTGACGGTAAATCAATGGAAAGACTTGCAGGAGTTAATCATCAATGGGATGAATTAATAGGTAACTAAACGGGTAATCATAATTAGTTTTAAATGAAACCTGACTGGTTTTTGAAACCTGACTGGTCTAAAATTTAGGTATAGGGTGAGGATTATAAAAAACCAAATATTTAATTAAAACCAATAAAAAAGGTTGATGATTTTAATTTCATCAACCTTTTTTTATTTCCAAAAGAACCAGACAGGCTTTAAAAACCTGTCTAGTCTAAAAAATTAAATTTAGACAGAAACTGAATCTTCATTCTTCAATAACGATAAATGTATCGTAACTCCTGAATGGCTCTTTTCTTCTGAAAGTACAGTTGTAAAAGCTTTCTCAGCTTCTGCTTTTTTATTGAGACCCAAAAAGCCTAATCCTTGCATGTATAAACAGTGAATTTTATTACGTTTGTTTAGGCCATCTTCCCAAATTGTTAGATCTGGTAACGAGACAGCAAAGTAATCAATAGTCACATGATCGTTTAAATGTTTTTGTGCATACGCAACTAACTTTTCAAAACGTTTATTGGCTTCGGCATGTTGATTTAATTTTAAAAATGCTAAACCTTGGTAGAAGATTTTATCTGGTTGCTGATCATTATAGAAAATTGCAGCAGTTGGTTCTTCTAATCCTTGAGTAGCTTTATGCCACCAATTATTGGCTTGTTCCAAATCATTCTTTTTATTAAAAGCTACGCCCATCCAATAATGAATGTCATTTTCCTGAGCGCCCGGTAATTTACCTTCGCCCATATTGTCTGGATAAATTTGAGCTTGTTCTAAGTGTTCTATGGCTTTATCATAATTCCCTTCAGAGATTTGTTGCTTGGCTATTTCAGTTAGAGAGACGAGATATTGTCCGCTTACTTTTCCTTCGCCACCTTCCCACGGATGAAAAATTCGGTTTTGTAATAGGGAAAGAGCCTTATCGTGTTTGCCCAAAAGATTATATAATGTAACTCTTTCCAAGTATACATCATCTCGTTGGATAACTAATTCTAGATGTTTTTCTAAGAAAGCAAGTCTAAAAACCAAATCTGTATTAAGGCGTTTGTATAATTGGTCAAGCTCCATAAGAATTCTAGAATCTTTGAAATCCAATGAAAATGCTTTTTGTAAACTTGAAAGTGCTTTTTGTTTGTTGTCTAATTTGTTATAATAAGCCAACGCCAAATTACGATGCACCGTAGGGAAATTATCATCTATGGCCACAGATTGTTCCCAACAAGAAATGGCATCATCGTAAAATTTTGCAGCGTACCAAAAGTTACCTAAATAGTATAAAGCTTTTGGATCATTTGTTTGTTTCTGAATTGTATTTTTAAGTACCAATGCAGCTTCTACCTGGTTAGGGAAACAGTAATCAGGTTTTGACTTAGATGCTATATTTAAGCATTTTTCGGCTTGAACGAAATTATTTAATTTCTCATAAAACGAACCTGCATAATACCACGCCATTGGGTAGGTTTCTTCATCTTTAAGCCCTTCGTTAATTAATCCAATAGCTTCTTCATAAAAGCCAGCAGCGGCATAATCTAATGCATATTCAATATAGGTGTGAATGTTATTTCTTATCAATGAATTGAAATTTTCAATGTCTTTTTTGTCATTACTTAACAGGTATTTCTCGTAAAGAAGACCAAAATTGAAATGATCATTTTCTAAATGAGTACTGGCAAGTTGTAAAGCTTTTGCTTGTAGTCCTAATTTTCTAAGGAAAACAACTTGCAGATGCAAAGCTTTATGATCCTTGGTGTTTTTAGATATAGCCTTTTGAATGTGTGTATAGGCCAATTCATAATCACCATTTAAGGCATCTAGTTGCGCTACATAAAAATAACCTTGATTTTGCCAAGCAGCATTCCATGTTGATTTATAAAAAGCATCGTAAGCCTCTTTGTATTTTTCCTGATATTTGAGACATAATCCTAAATTAAAATAAGCTTCACCTTCATATGGATTTGGATTTCTTTGCGTCAATGTTTTTATGGCAGCTCTAAAATAAGGCTCACTTTCTTCAAATTTTGCTCTACGCATTAACCATAATCCCATCGCATTATTAGAACGGATATCCCCAGAATCACGCTTGATTGCTTCTTTGTAATACGGAATCGGACTGTATGTTGCGTGTCTGTATTGTTCCAAATGCTGAGCTGTTAGGAACAATTGCTCATTATTCAGAATATCTTCAGGGGCAAGAGCCGGTTTTGCGGCTTCAGGAATTTCATCTTCATTTGGTCCTTCGTAATTCCAATCGACAAGAACTTTATTGTCAGCATCTGTCACAGAAATTGATAATCCTTCTAAACTAGAATTAGCTTCAAAATCGATTGTTTCTTCGAAAGAATTATATGGAGAGGCATCATATTGTTTTTGAAATAAAACCGTGTTATTATTTTTTAAAGTAACGGTTGTATCAGGATAAACGCCAGTTGTATATGCTTTAATCACTAATTTACCGTCAATGTTTTCTAAATTGACCATCGCATTTTTGGTGGCATTTTTCACAATACCTAAATCACGATACGGCATAAAATACTGCGTAAAATCCTTTTGTTCACCAGGCATTATCCATGAGAAATCTGGCTGATTATCCGTGTAAACACCACACATCAATTCGATATATGGGCCATCTTCATCTGTAAGATTACGATCCCAAGCACGACCAAAGTCTCCATGTCCCCAAGTCCATTGTTTTTTTCCTGGAGAAACATGATGGTTTGCCACGTGTAATAATCCTCCTTTGGAGTCATTTTCGTATCCACCAACAAAATTATATTTTGATGCAATGGCCATATAAGACGTAGGAACCGGAATGTTTTTATATCGGGAAATATCAGTTCCCGGCGAGTAATCTACTTTATAATAGGTTCCTTTTGCAATAGGGAATGAAGATACGTCACGTTTACCGTGATCAAAAACAGCATTTACATCTGGAGGGAAAACGGACTGATAATCATCATTTACTTTAACAGCAGGATTTGCCCACCATAAAAAAGTTTGCGGGAATGATGTTCTATTATATAATTGCGCTTTGATTTCCAAATACGCTTTATCAGGATACAGTCTGAAACCTGCCATACCTTTTGTTCTAAACATACGCTCGACTTCACTGCACCATACTGTTGCGCTACCATCTTCATGTTCTTCGATAGTAAAATCAACAGGGTCAAATGTAGTTGGTCTGTGGTGTTGAGGCCAGTTGAATTCAATTCCGCCAGATATCCAAGGTCCAGTAAGTCCAACCAATGCAGGTTTTACAACTTGATTGTAATATACAAAATGACGTTGCTTTGTTTTATCATAGGCCATATGAACTCGTCCGCCAAGTTCTGGTAGAATCATTATTTTAACGAATTCATTTTCAAGATAAACCGCTTGATATTCCTTGTCCGTTTTCTGATCGGCAATTTTTTCAATAACCGGATAAGGGTATACAGATCCGTTACTTCCTTGATAAACTCTTTTCTCTATAAATACAGGATTTTTTTCAGGTTTACCCACCTCATAGGTTGGTAGGATTATTTTTTCCTTCCAAACATTTACTTTTTGCATAATGTAATGAAATTTAGATTATTGAATATTTTTTGATTTTTTATCAGAAACCATAAGTTCTTCAATCTCTTCAAGACTTTTGTTTTTGGTTTCAGGAAGTTTTTTAAGTACAAACACAAATCCTAAGATGCAGATAATACCGTACAACCAGAAAGTTCCTGATGTGCCCAGATATTCGTTAAAAATTGGAAATGTTTGTACTAATATTGCAGAAGCTATCCAAAGTGCAAATGTGGCTATAGACATTGCAACTCCTCTGATTCGGTTAGGGAAAATTTCAGATAAAATAACCCAAACAATAGGGGCTAGGGACATTGCATAAATGGCAATGGCTAATAATACCAGCAATAATAATGGAAAACCAGTAACATTGGTGTAATAAAAATAACCTAATAATGCATAAATTACTGCAAGTGCACCGGAGCCAAAAAGCATCAGTTTTTTACGTCCAATTTTGTCAACAGTTCCCATTGCCACCAATGTAAAAACTAGATTGATACTTCCGGTAATTACAATATTCATAAACAAATCATTGATGCTATAACCTGCCGAAACAAAAATTTCTTGTGCATAATTAAAGATGATATTAATACCGCACCATTGCTGAAAAGCTGCCAAAACAATTCCTATTATTAATATTGGAAATGCTTTTTTGTCAAACAACATTTTGAACTCAGTTTTTTCAGTTTCGTATGCATATGTTTCTTTTATTTTTGCGATTGCATCTTTGGCGTATGCCAATCCTCCAATTTTTGTAAGTGTGTCTTCGGCAGTATTATCATTTCCTTTTTTAGCCAAATATCTTGGACTTTCTGGAATTAAGAACATTAATATAAAAAAGAGAACAGCTGGGAAAAATCCAGCCCAAAACATCCATCTCCAACCTGTTTGCCCGTTCCATGAAGCAAGAATTTCAGCATGAGAATAACCTGCCGGAATAACTTCGGTAATAAGCATATTGGTTATTTGTGCGGCAAGAATACCAATGACCACTGTAAGTTGATTAATGGACACAAAGAGTCCTCGGGTTTCTTGCGGAGCGATTTCTGCAATATATAAAGGAGAAATTGTCGATGCAATTCCGATACCAATACCGCCAATAATACGCCAAATAATAAATGTTGTAAATGCTTCAGAAGCTCCTGTTCCAAGGGCAGATAAGGAGAATAATATTGCGGCAGCGATTAACATAGGACGTCTTCCGTACGTATCAGCAAGTTTTCCTGCTACGGCCGCTCCGATAACACATCCAACAAGGGCACTACTCATTGCCCAGCCTTGTAAAGCTGGAGAATCTGAAATACCAAAATAAATTTCGTAAAATGGTTTTGCACCACCTATTACAACCCAGTCGTAACCAAAGAGTAGCCCTCCTAGTGCTGCAACAAGGCTAATTGATAATAGAAAAGTATAATTATAGTTTTTCATAAAAAAGGTTTTTTAATTTCTGTAAATTTAGCCGAATAGGAACCTTAGATTTATGGATGTTTTTTTTGAATAGATGGACTATAATCTGATTTTTAGTGCAGTATGCTAAAATGCGAAAAGAATGGCATTATTGTTTGTATTCCTTTCGATATTGTATTGGGGAAACGCTCATTATTTTTTTGAAAATACGAGAGAAATATAATGGGTCATTAAAGCCCAAAGTATAGCTTATTTCTTTTATGCTCATAGTGGTAAAGCTTAGATACTGACAAGCTTTTTGCATTTTTAGGTAATTGAAATAATGTAAAGGAGAATACCCAGTTTGCTTTTTGAACAAAGTAAAAAAATGAGATGATGAATAATTAAAGTAGGCTGCGACATCATTGATTTTTATTAACGAATCCAGATGCTTTTTCATATAATCAATTGAAGATTCAATAGTGTTATCCTCTGAAAATTTTCTATTTTTTTTAATAAAAAATCGTTCAAATAAAAAAGTATTTAATAATTGCCATAATGAAAGATTTGCATATTCAAGATTGATGAGGCTGTAACCATCTTCCATAACATCTAAAATATTTTCAAAAAGTTCTATCCTTCCTTCTTCCAGTGATAATTGTGGCGCTGCGTCAGGATGTTCTGTTATGAATTTATCATAAAAGTGGGGTGCTTGTGATCCAGTAAAATGAATCCAATAAATACTCCACGGATTTTGTTTTAAAGCATAATAATCGTGTGATACTTCCGGAGGTATAATATAAAAGGTGTTCGGCTTAAGGGTTATAGTTTTATTTTCTGTACTAATAATACCTTCTCCTTTATAACAATAAATTAGAATATATTGTTTGCTTCCCTTTTTACGCTTCATGGTATGGTGACTTGCATTAGGAAAAACACCTATGTCGGTAAAATATAAGCTAGCTATAAGAGCATTTTTCTTAATACTTGAAAGTATATTTTTAGGAATTACGATCATACGTTGTCCTAAAAAACCTTCTCTTACTTTTATCTTTTCTTTTTGTAATGCTTTCTTCATTTTTTCTGATACTATTTTTCAAAGTTCGTAATTTAATCCATATTTTTAAAAAAAATGTCCATTTTGATGATATTAATCAGAGTTATATTTGGAATGTTATTGTAACAATGATGGTTTTAATAATTTAAAAAAAAAACAATATGAATCCTTTAATTGAGGTTATATGCGAATCTTTTGGTTCTTATAAAGGAAAAGAAGTCTTTAAATTTCGAATTGTAAATATTCACGGAAACTACGTTGAACTCATTAATTATGGAGCCATAGTAAAATCCATAGTGATGCGGGACAAAAACGGAATTGGAGAAGATGTAGTATTAGGGTTTCCAAATTTAGATGGTTATTTGAATGATACATCCTATATAGGAGCGACTGTGGGAAGATTTGCCAATCGAATTAATAATGCCGAGTTTTCTATCGAAAATAAAACCTATTGTCTAGATAAAAATGATGGCGAAAACAACAATCATAGCGGCTCAGCTGGTTTTAACAACAAAGTATTTGATTTTATTGTAAAAGATGATTCTGTAATTTTTACTTTGGAAAGTGAGAGTGGAGATGGAGGTTTTCCAGGGAATTTAAAAACTAAAGTTATTTATAGTTGGACAGATAAAAATGAACTTAAAATTGAGTTTTTAGCTGTTGCCGATGAACCAACTCCCTTAAACTTTACTAATCATTCGTATTTTAATTTATCCGGTTGTACCGAAAAAATACAGAATCATAAACTCAATATCCAAGCTACTAAAATATTGGAAACTACTCAAGATTACATCCCGACAGGAAGAATAGTGCCAGCCGATAAACATTTGTTTTGTAATTATAAACTAGCAGATGTTATGCAAAATAATGATGGCCTTAATACCTATTATATTTTTGATAGAGACAAAGCTAATGAAGATGTTGTATGTGAATTATTTGATGAAAAATCAGGAAGAATAATGCGTGTATTTACATCCTATCCGGGAGTTCAATTATATACAGGAGATTATTTAAACAGCACAACGATTGGCGAACATTCTAAGTTTTATGAACCTTTTGACGGTCTTTGTTTAGAATGCCAGTATTATCCTGATAGTCCCAATCATTCTCATTTCCCTAATACAATATTTAAATCCGGACAGGTTTACAATGAGACTATTATATACGCTTTTGATACTATACTTCTTTAAAAACTAATTTACCTAACTATGAATAAACTATTCTTGTTCACAATCCTTTTACTATCAATAGCAAATAATTTGTTAGCGCAGAAAGCAAGTAGCATATCAACAATCAGCAAGTGCTAAAGGTATTGTCACTCCTATAGCGTATGCTGTTTTTGGACGCCAGGACAAGGATTATTTGCCTTTCGTTCCCAATGCAGGTGCTTCACTGGATTATAAGCCCACTGCATTGGCGGATGTTCGTACATTTTATGCTGCTCCCATACTACTATCACGATTCTTCTATAACAAAAAGTGGTTCTGTCGCATCTAAAGCTAAGTTTTATCTTTGCCTTTTTTAAATTCTTAAACTCATGAATACGGAAGGTCATTGCTATCCGAATTCTATTATATTGCAGGCAGTATAGTTTATGCTTAGGTTTACATTAAGCTAACGGGATGTTGAAGAGATTATGAAAATGCGAGGAGTTCATGTTGATCATGCTACTATTCAGCGCTGGGTTTATAAGTTTGCACCTTTCATTGAGTCAGAGTTGAAGAAGAGAAAGGGTAAGTAGGTACAAGTTGGAGATTGGATGAAACCTAAATCAAAGTAAAAGGTATTTGGTGTTATTTATGTCGAGCAGTAGATAAATTAGGCAATACAGTAGACTTTCTTTTGACCAGAAAAAGACAGAGAATGAGTGCTCAGTCATTTCTAATTAAAGCAATTAGTAACAACTGCAGGCCAAGAGTAATAAACATTGATAAAAGCGGTTCTAATACCGCACCGATCAAAGTATATAACAAACGTTCGTTCTCAAAGATTAAAATCCGGCAGTGTAAATATCTCAACAATATTGTAGAACAGGACCAACGATTTATAAAATGGAGGATACAAAACGGGTTAGGCTTTAAAAGCTTTGAATCGGCAAGACGAACATCGAGCGGAATTGAAGTTGTCCATATGTTGAGAAAGAATCAGATGATCGGACTAGAGATAGCTATGTTTAAATCATTCTGTAAATTGGCTGATTAACTTTTAAATTACTTAAATTCTTATATTTGATTCTGACAGATGCGATAGAACCCACTCTTTATCGTTAGGAACATATTTTCGAGTTTGTTGAGGTTACTGTTTACTTCTAGATTTTTTTATTTTTCTAGTTGAATTTTTTAAAATAAGAATAAAACGAATAATTATATTTTTTTTCATTCTTCGAATTTCTCTATGAATTTTTTCTTTTTCTGTTTTTGCTAACTGTAATTGGTTTATTAAATAGATATTTTGATTTTGGTTTGTAATTAAATCATCAAATTTTGTATGGAGATGATTTAACCGATTCTTAATTATTGAACCTATGGTATAAAATGATAATTTATCTTTAATATAAAGACTTGCATTGCTAGCTTTTAATTTTCTTAATTCGCTGTTTTCGTAAACTTCTTTTAATTTATCAACTGCATCTCCCAATATAGGATTAGCCCAAATTGTTTTAGCACAAAAGTTTAAGTCAGGCTCTTCAATAAGACTAATTTTATAATCAATAAGATAGCTATTGTCCTGATTCATGAATTCAGTATTACCAGAATAATTCGTTGCTACAGTTGGTTTTCCTAAATACATAGCTTCAGCGAGGGTTAATCCAAATCCTTCCGAATGATGCATGGATACATAAGCATCACAAGTGTTTATTAACTGGTTCAAACTGTTTTTATCTAATTCAATATCATATATTTTTATGTTTTTTGCATCAGAAACACATTGTTGTAGACGGTTTTTGGATTTTTTATATTGATCTGAATTTACTGTCTTAATTATTAATTCTACATCATCATTATCCCTAAAGGCGGCTTTAAATGCTTCTATTAAGAAAAAAGGATTCTTTCGTTCTATAGAACTATGGTAACTAAATATAAAGAGAAAACTAAATTTTTTTTCATTGAAAACCTGCAAAGTGTTTGGATTATCAAGAGGTTTAATACTCACTTCGACAGGATGTGGAATAATAATTATAGGGTTTTTATATGTTTTTTGAAATATTGATTTACAATATTTTGAAGTCGTCCAAATTTCATTAAAAAGATTTAGGTTTTCTGCTAGTTCAGGATCAATATATTCAGATTCCCAAACTAAATAAAGAATGGTATATCTTCCTTTAAATATATTTGGATTTATTATACCAAAGAATGATTTAAGGTCTTTTAATGAAATTTGAACCAAGTTTATTGAATAGTCGAATGAGTATTCATAATTTATATTTCGTTTTACTTTATCATAATTTATCAAACTAAGCGGTATTCCATGTTTTGTGGCTGCTTTAATATTTAATCTCACAGCTTCACCTAGGCCAAACATGCCATCTATGTAACCAATAATATTAAGTCCTTGTTTATGAGTTTGCATTTTTATTTTTAAAAAGTATTAATAAACTTCTAACGATTGTAGGGATACTAATTTTGTATAAGTACCATCCATTTTTAACAGTTCTTCGTGATTTCCTTGTTCAATAATAATCCCATTATTCATTACAACTATTAAATCAGCGTTTTGAATGGTAGATAATCTATGAGCAATAACTATAGAAGTACGATGCTCCATCATATTTTCCAGAGCTACTTGAACTAATTTTTCAGATTCAGTATCTAAGGCAGATGTGGCTTCGTCAAGAATCATAATTGGAGGGTTTTTCATTACCGCTCTAGCAATAGCAATTCGCTGTCGCTGACCACCTGAAAGAAGACTTCCTCCATCTCCTACGTTATTTTGGTATTTATTAGGGAAATCTGAAATAAAGTTGTGAGCATTAGCAATTTTGGCAGCTTCTATAATTTTATTTTCATTAATGTCTTCAATACCTAAGGATATATTATTAGCGATTGTATCATTAAATAGAATAGAATCTTGGGCAACAATTCCCATTTGCTCTCGTAAAGATTTTGTAGTTACATCTCTAATATCCACATTATCAAAAGTAATGCTGCCTTCATTCACATCATAAAAGCGGGTAACCAAATTAGCAATTGTAGATTTACCGCTACCTGATTGCCCTACAAGAGCTACAATTTTTCCTTTAGGGATAGTAAGATTAAAATTTTTCAATACATAGTCGTCTTTGTATTTAAAAGATACATTGTTAAATTTTATTTCATGTTTGAAATCAGTAATTAGTTTAGCGTTGGGTTTATCTAGTAATGGATTTTCAGCATCTAAGATAAAAGCAACTCGTTCATAAGCTGCACTTCCTCCTTGTAAATCATGAAGCGCTCTGGTAATAGCCTTTGCTGGAGTCAGAATTTGATAGGCTAAACCCATATAAGCCATAAATGCTCCACCACTTAGTGATTTGTCAACGAGTACTAAAGATCCTCCATAGATAAGTAAAATAGAGATAACAAATATTCCTAAAAATTCACTTGTTGGTGAAGATAAGCTCATTACTTTTCCAACTGAATTATTAAGGTCATTGATGTCATTGGTGAAATTATTAAACTTTTTTGTAAAATATTTTTCGGACGTGAAATTTTTGATGATTTTAATGCCACCTAATGTTTCTTCAATATTAGAAATCAAATGCCCTTCTAATGCAAAAATATTTCCCGATTGGCTTTTGATGCCTTTTCCAAGTTTTGAGATTAAAAATCCAGAAATCGGAATAAAAAAGAAAACAAAAATCGTTAATTTCCAGCTAATAGCTATCATCCCAATGAGTGTAAAAAGGATAGTTAGAGGTTCTCTAATCATCATTAATACATTCATAAAAGAGGACTTAATGGTATTTATGTCAGAAGTCATTCGTGCTATTAGATCTCCTTTGCGCTCATTAGAAAAGAATCCTACGTTTAATGTAATTACTTTTCTATAGACATCTTGTCTTAGGTCTTTTAAAATTCCATTATTTAAGTAAGTCATGTATAAAATGGAAAGATAACTAAACAAGTTTTTTAGAAAAAAAGCGCTTAAAACAAATCCAACAATTGTTATTAAAGTAATTAATGGTCCCTTAGATTCTCTAAGTGTAGTTATAAAATAATTAAGATAATTCTCGATGTAATGTAAATCAAAATCCTTCATTCCATTAAAAACAGGTTTTACTCTTATTTTTTCACCTTCGTCAAAAAGGACTTTAACCATTGGAAGCAATGAAAGCATCGATATGGAGGAAAAAAGAGCATAGAGAATATTGAATATAATGCTTAAAATTTGGTATTTTTTGTATGGAATTAGATATTTTAGAAATCGTTTAAAATTTTTCATTTAATAAATATAAAAGGGTGTTATTGGTTTAAAATTCTCTTGTATACAGTCATATATTCTTTGGCGGCGGTTTCCCAAGTGAATTTTTGGGCATGCTTTTTATAGGCGGAGGTATACATTTCTTTATTTTCATTAAATTGATTTATGCCATCATTGAAGACATTTGCCATATATTCAGGATCGAAATTATCCCAATAGAAAGAATATTGGCCACCAATTTCTGGTAAAGATGTTTTATTAGATAGGAATACAGGCTTGCCAAAAGTCATTGCTTCAAGTACAGGAAGTCCAAAGCCTTCTCTTAATGAGGGAAAGGCAAATGCGAGACAATTTTTGTAGTAGTATATTTTGTCAGATTCTGAGATAATACCCAATAAAAAAACTCTATTTTCTAATTTATAAAGCTCTATTTTTTGTCTCAAAGTTTCAGCATATTGAGTCTTCATTTCTCCAGCAATGACTAATTGAACATCATTTGTAAATCGTAACATTTCAATCAAAGTGTGAAAGTTCTTTTTTTCAACGACTTGTCCAATTGAAAAAATAAATGGGTTATTTGGTTTAAAACCATTAAAAAGTATCTCAGAATTGTTGGAGTGATTAGGATTTAAATTATTCCCGTTGTATATAACGTACTCAGGAATATTGGGAATGGTAAAGTGAGCATGGGTACTAATCTTTGTAAATTCAGAAATATAAACAATTGAATCGCTCCGTTTTATTTTATTTTTTAATTGATTTATTCTAAAATCTAAATTGCTTCCAGTTTCTTCTTCCAAAAAATTTATATCATGAATAGTTAATAAATAGGGAATTGTATTTGAAGCAGGTTCAATTTTAGTGTTTTGATTAACCGAATGCCATAAACTGAAATTCTTTTTTAATCTAAAAAAAGGATATCTTGTTATTGGGAAATACTTGTTATAAGAAAGACTTTTACCCAACTCTTTCTTCACAATGTCATTATTACAATTTAATATGACTTCATGATCATTTAGAAATTCAGTTTCGTTACTTAAAGCTTTTGCCAAATTAAAATTGAATTGTCCAAAACCAGTGTGTAACTTTTTAATATTGTGTGTTTCAAGAAAAATTTTTTTAGTATGAGCAGATTTTTGCATTATAATTTTCTATTTTACGTTAAAAAAATACCTTATACACCGTACAAATAAAATCCATAATTTTTTTACTGACTAAATAAAGTATGTTTTTAAGATTCAAGAAAAGCAGGTTGGTTGCGTCAAACTAAAGATTATTTTCACTTTTAGATATGTCGTTTTTAATTATAAATAGAAAGGTATGGAGATGTTAGTGATACAAATAATTAAAAATCAAAATGATAGATTGGAATATTAATTTGAAATATGGCATAAATTATAATTGGGAAATTGAATTAATAAAGGTGGAAATACTATTGGGGAGGTTTGGGTCGGAATGATTCGTATCGAAGATTACGAATTTGTTGTGCATAGTGGCATACGCACTGCTTTTGGGGCTTGGCAAAGTATTTATTGCTAGATTGATTAAAGGGATCATTACGCTTCCGGTGCTGCCATCGTATATGATGCGGACATGGACGGCTATGGCATAAGCTGCATTGATGGCTCTTGCTATGCGGGTTGTTTCGGATGGGTAATAGGAATTGTAGATGACAATATCTAAGGTGGAATTGCAGGCATTGATGTATTCTATTAATTTATCGTCTAAGGTGTTGGAGAGCTGCTACTAACGCAATTCTTTTATAATAAAACGTTCCATTTATGGAATTGTAATTAAAAAAAAGAGGCTGCTACGATAAAATTGAAATGAAGCAAAAATCCTAACTTAAGAGTGAATTAATAAAAACCTAATACTGGAATTATCTAGCTTTAGGTTTTACTTTTTAATATTATTTGCATCTGTTTTGTTGGTTTTGGGTAATGATACCAAGATTTTGTCATCACATTCAACAGATGAAGTCTTGAAAAAGTATTATTTAGACCCTAAAGTTTTATCCGTGATCAAAAAAGGTGCTTTGGAAATTAAAATATTTGATTAATTTTTAAAAGGTATAAATGAAAAACAGCTTTTCATTTACACCTTTTTTGCTTAATGGTTGGTGATATTTGAATCCCAATTTATAAAATCCCTCAGTCCATTCCTCACTTGAGAGTTTTGAAGTCTATATTTCCGAAGTATATTTCCAATAAAAAACCCTTAAACTATTGGTGTTTAAGGGTTTGTTTTAGTAGCGAGACCGAGATTTGAACTCGGGACCTCAGGGTTATGAAAATTGAAATTTGATTTTTTTAATTTGTTAATCTACTGGTATTTAGTGTTTTGTATTTTTTGTAAAAATTGGTTTTTATCGTTTTTTCTACTTTTCCTCACTCCTTTTCCTCACTTGAGTTTTTTATTTAAAACTTGTATAGTTTGATTTTTTATAACCCAACCATTAAGTGATGTTTATATTAATTAATTGGAAATATTTATAAATAAGGAATCTTGTTAATAGTAATTTTTTACAGTTAATTGTTAGCTTTTTTAAATTTTTATTACGCAGTTTAATAGTTTTCACACAACACGGTTTAATAGAAATGCCACAACTCAATTTAATAAAAATACCACAACTATATTTACTAACTTTGTCACGTCATAATTTAATAAGATTATTATGGAGTATTTAGTAAAAAGATAGAGGCATGGCAACACCAAAAGAAAGATTTGTAGAAGCTCTTAAATTTCTTCATGAATTGCAGAGTAAAGGAGTCGTAGGTATTTATACAGATGATATACCTAATCGTAAATACCGAGAGATACTTATTAAGAACGGTTTTATAAAAGAGGTAACAAAGGGATGGTATATTGCTACAAATCCCGAAGAAAAAGATGGCGAAACCACTGTTTGGTATAGTTCTTATTGGGATTTTATTGTTGTTTTTTTGAACCGTAAGTATAACAATAACTGGTGTCTTTCAGCTGATCAGTCATTATTAATACATGCAGGTAATCAATCGATTCCCCAACAGTTGATTGTTCGTTCTCCACAGGGAAATAACAATCCTACGGCTTTGCCTCATAACACTTCGTTATTTAATATGAAAACGAGTTTGCCAGCGCAAAACCAGTTGGTAGTTAAAAATGGTATTCGGATGTATAATTTGCAAACAGCACTAATTTATAGCTCAGTTACTATATACACCCAAAATGCAATTGATGTTCGTACAACTCTTTCATTGGTAAGTGATGCGTCAGAACTATTACCTATACTTTTAGAAAATGGTCATACGACATTAGCAGGAAGGCTTGCTGGAGCATTTCGAAACATACAGCGTGAAAAAATTGCAAATCAGATAGTAGATACATTTAAACAAGCAGATTATGATATACGAGAAGAAGATCCTTTTGAAAGTAAGCTGGAGATCAAATTGCCAGTTCGTGAGCGGTCTCCCTATGCTAATCGTATTAGGTTAATGTGGCTACAAATGCGTGAAGTAATTATAGATCGATTTGAAGCTGCACCAGGTTTGCCTGTTGATAAAGAAGCTTTCCTAAAGAATATTGACGATATCTATATAACGGATGCCTATCACTCGTTATCTATAGAACGTTATCGTGTAACTCCAGAACTTATTGAAAAAGTAAGCTCTGGACAGTGGGATGCCAAGGAAAACGAGGATGACCGTAAACAGCGAGATGCCATGGCAGCTAGAGGTTATTATCAGGCTTTCCAAGCTGTTAAGGAAAGTATTAAGGAGATACTTCAAGGAAGAAATGCGGGTACGCAAGTGGATATCGACCACGTAAGATGGTACAGGGAATTGTTTGATCCTAGTGTAGCTGCTGGAATTTTAAAAGCTTCAGATTTGGCTGGATACAGAAATCATCAAGTATATATAGGTAATTCTCAGCATGTTCCTTTAAGTGTAGATGCTATGCGTGATGTTATGCCTGTATTGTTTGAATTATTAGAAGAAGAACCTGAAGCTTCTGTAAGAGTAGTATTGGGACATTTTATATTCGTTTTCATTCACCCCTATATGGATGGTAACGGACGTATGGGACGTTTTCTTATGAATGCGATGTTAGTTTCAGGAGGATATCCTTGGACGGTAATACCTGTAGAAAGACGTGATGAGTATATGCAGACATTGGAAAAAGCTAGTGCAGAACAGGATATTGTTCCATTCGCAAACTTTATTGCTGAATTGGTTCGTGATAGTTTACAGGGTAAATCAGTAGCTAGCTTGCCAGATGCAGGTTAATAAAACATATAATTTGAATTGGTAACGGCTGTCTAACATTGGTCGCCTTTATCGTTTAGAATCTGATTTTAGTTTTCTTGTACCAAAATTGTAAAATAAAAATCGAAAATTAGTTTAAAAATGGATGTTTTACCGTAATTATGAAGGTGTCTTTTTGTTTTAATTCTTTAAATTAGTTTGTAAAAAAACAAAATGCTTCTTTATTTTATTATGATAAATTTATCATAATATTGCTTGATTATTCATCCCCCCAATTCTTTATATGGCTTATTTGCTTTCCCGTCTTTCTTGGGATACCAATGTTAAACATTATATTCGAAACGGATTATACGATAATCTGCCTAATACTATAAAAGTCAAAATTCCAAAAACGAACAAGTATCGCTGGGAGCGTGAAGCTGAAAATAAATATACAGGCTGTGAAGTAGCTTCTTTTATACAAGAAGAATTAGAATTAATAAAAAGGGTAGGAGCATCAAGAAACAGTAAAAAAGTAATGGAAGCTTATTTTAAATTATCGGATACCTATCACGAAATTACGGGCTGTGTCAAAGGAGTTAGAAAACAAGTGGCATTACAAAAAGAAAAGATTGTCAATGCTATTGAAATTGCAAAAGAGTTTATCCCTGTTGAAACGGCAGTACAGGTTTTCAGTATTTCGAGAGCCACTTATCATAACTACAAAACGCTTGTCATTAACAAATGTGATGCTTCTTATTTTTTATGGTGCGTCAAGCGGTTTCCGCACCAATTATTGAAAAAGGAAATTTTCCAAATCAAAAACTATATGGAAAATGCAGCCTATTTACATTGGTCTAAATCTTCCGTCTATTTATTGGCATTGCGCAACAAGGAAATCTCTTTTTGCTTGACCACCTTTTATAAATATTCCAAACTTTTAGGCTATGACAAATCAAGGCATTTACAGCCTAAAATAAAATATTCCTCGCTGACGAGTTATAAGCCCAATGAAATTTGGTGTGCCGATGTAACGATATTGAAAACAGCAGACGACAAAAAAACACTACATTCATTTCTTGATGGATCATTATTCCAAGATGATTTTGGGTTATAGCGTTGAAAACAGTTCCAGTCCAAAGCGATTAAAAACCTTTTGCAGGAGGCTTACTTAAAGCACCTGATTGCCCAAAAAGACATTCCCTTTTCGAATTCCAGAATTGAGGCGTTCAATAAAATTATCAAACATCAATTTTTATTGCCCAGAAATTTAGAAAACAGAAAGCAACTTATAAATGCTTTAGCGGAAGATGTTCCTACCTACAATGCAATTCGTCCACAATATTCTTTGCAAGGTAACACCCCAGAAGAAACTTTTTCAGGAAAACCGTTAGACATAAACCGTTACAAACCCCACTTTGACAGCCAAAAAACATTGAGAATGACTCAAAACCAGCAAAATAGATGCAAAGCCTGTAAATAATATTAAAAAGTAAAACCTAATACCACATTAATTCCGGCATTAGGCTTCTTTTGCTGTATTCCTAGATTTAGGATTGCGCTTTATTTTGACTTTGCCGTAACAGCCTCATTTTTAATTACAATTCCTTATATGGAACGATTTATTATAAAAGAATCGTGTTTGTAGCACTGCATTTGAAAAAGAGTTGAATGCGATTGAATTTACAACAATTGGAAATGAAATAATTGAAAACGTAACAGATGAAAATCAAGGAAATGATTATTCACTTGCTGATGCAGTTATCCGATACAGTCAGTATCTTGGTAGTATCCCATAAAGTGTGTAAGTAAAAAAGTATTAGGGTTTGTGTAAACTCTAATACTTTTTTTTTACTTAATTTTAATATTTTACACATTTATGAAAAAGGAAGATTTATTATCCGATGAATTTTTGAAGCAATTCA
>JACMLU010000003.1 GCA_014379405.1 Flavobacterium sp.
CTATTCCGCCGATTAATTGATAAAATCCTAAATATTTTATTTTAAGAGTAGTTTTTTCCATTAACTATTTTGCAGTTTTTCTTTAAAATTTAGTTTGAGTGTTTTTTTTATCCGTTTCGTTTTTTTTAGCTGACCGCTAACTTGTATATATGTGTGACAAAATCACACAAAGCCACCCAATTTAGGGTAGATATGTGTGACAAACGTCACACATTATTTAATTTCAAATATATAAATAATTATTTACAAATCATCAAAAGGACTTTTTATTTGTTGTAACCTTTTTGTACTTACGTGAGTATAAATTTCGGTAGTTTTACTACTGTTGTGACCTAATAATTCTTGAATGTAGCGTAAATCAGTTCCACTTTCTAGTAAATGTGTAGCATAACTGTGACGCAACCAGTGAAGTGTTACTGGTTTTGTGTTTCCAACTTTTTGAAGGGCTTGCTTTAAAACACTTTGTAGACTATATTCAGAATATTGTTCCCCTATATTCTGTCCTTCAAAAAGCCAAATTTTAGGTTTGCATATTACATAATATTCCCGAAGCATTTCTAAAATCTTAGGTGACAAAGGTGCAATTCTGTCTTTTTTTCCTTTGCCTTGGCGGATAATTACGATTCCTCTTTTGGAATCAATATCTATAGGTTTTAAATTGAGAAGTTCACTTCGACGCAAACCACAACTATAAATCAGCGAAAGCATCATTTTGTGTTTGATGTTGCTGTGGGCATTCAAAATCAATTTGATTTCTTCTTTGCTCAACACATTGGGTAAAACTTTGGCACGTTTTGGTCGGTGAATTTTGTCTACCATCATTTTGGTTTCTCGAATGGTTTGAAAGAAAAGCTTGATTGCGTTGACAATCTGGTTTTGATACGATGCTGATAAGTTATTCTTTAAAATAAATTCATTGTTATAAACAATCACATCTTCGTTGTTTATATCGATGATGGCTTTTTCTCGGTAAAAAATCAAAAACGATTTTAGGGCTTCGCTATAAGTGGTAATCGTGTTTTCGCTATAGCGTTGGGAACGAAGGCGTTGTTTGAATTTTTCAATATTTTCTATGCCTTCGGTCGATGGAATGCTGTGTGACAAGGGGACAATTTTAAACCGAACCCGATTTTCCTCAGTATCAGGAATGTGCCAAACGCCCATAGTTTGACTCCAGCGTGAGCCTTCTACCTTTTTTATGCGAGCAATCAATTCGGAATTCTTTTCGAAATAGACGGCAATTCTTTTTACTTTTCGGTGTGTGATGATTTTGGCTTCCCAGTTCATAATCAGTTTTTTATTGCACTAAAGTAGTTAATATTAAAAAATAGTACAAATCTTCAAAAGGGCTTTTTGTTTTTTGCTAACTTTTCGTACTTATATGGGTTTGCATTTTAGTGGTTTTGCCCCAGTAATACCAAGGTGTCAAAAAGAAAAGGTCTCGAATTGCACAAACGTATAAACAAAAAAAATCCTGTTCACCATAGTAAACAGGATTTATAGTTCAATTCAGAAAGATTTTATATTCTACTCCACTCGGCAATACTGTCTTTGTTCATTTTAACATAATCTTGATTTTTAGCAGCTTCTGCCCCAGCAAGAGACAGTTTTGCAGTTTCTATGGCTCCTTTTTTATCACCTTGTTTGGCTTGAATCAATGATTTTAAACGATAATAAAAAAACGGTTTGTCTTTGCTAATGTCCAAAGCTTTGTTGACATAAGTCAAAGCTTTTGTCAAATCGCCATTGGACTGGTAAAAATATTGTGCTGACGAGTAATAATCTCCAGCAGCTGGTCCAGCCAGGGTTTTTTCAATACTTGCCATTGCCGTTTTCTGGGTTGGAACTTCAAATTTTAGGGCAACAATGGTGTTTTCCCAAGACAATTCTAAATGTGCAAAATTATTGTCCAGATTGTTGAGACCAATGGTGAAACTTTCGGCAAATCTGTCCAAATGCTCCGATTTGACAGTTGCTTTCAAAGCTACTTTTGTTTCATCCCAATTTTCAGGAGTTCCCCAATTATCAGTAGCAGTATAGAAAATTATTTCCCAGTTGTCAGCTCTTGGAGTGGTGTATAAGGCATACTTACCTTTTGGTAATGTCTTTCCATCTATAACTACATCATCACTAAAGGAAATGGTCGTGTTTTCATTGGCACCAGTTCTCCATAATTTACCAAAAGGCACTAAATTATTGAATACATCCCTGCCTTTGGCACTGGGTCTAGAATAAACAATTTCAACATTGGTCAAACCAACGAGCTGTGTCAAGGTTGACTTTGGACTTGCTTGAGGCGTTTTGACTTGTGCTTCAATGGCATAATTGGCAATCATCATAGCCAAAATAAAAATTATTTTTTTCATAGTATAAAATTTAGATTTTTTCAAAATTACAAATTCAAGGATTCAAAAATGTTAATATATCCTTAATTCGAAATTAGTATTTCGAAATCAATTCAAAACTCAATTCGTCAAGATGATTTACGACTACATCTGCCAGCGACAAATCCTGTAGTTTCGAGTTTTCACTGTTGTAACCCACGCAAAAAATGCCGGCCGCTTTTGCAGCCCTGATGCCGTTGGTGCTGTCTTCTATGACTATGCAATTTTCTTTTGGTGCGATAGACAAGCTAGCGGCATATTCAAAAATGGCTGGATGTGGTTTTGAATTGGGAAAATCTTCTCCGCTTACGATATGGGTGAAGTATTGGTGCAAATCAAATCGCTTAAATACGCGGTCAATAGTCACTTTTGCAGCCGAGGAAGCCAGGATCAATTGCATTCCGTTGCTGTGCAAATCCTGTATTAATTTCTCGACGCCTTCTATTAAATATAAATCCTCTTTACTATCGAAAGCATCATTGAAAAGGGTTCTTTTTCTCTGGATTAAATCTTCGACTTCGCCATCAATAGGAAATAATTCTTTCAGTTTTTGGAATGTGTTTCGGGTTGAATTCCCCATAAAGGAAGTAAACATATCTTTGGAAACATCAATGTTTAGTTCGGCAAAGTGTTGAAAATAAGCATAACTGTGAACGGGTTCCGTATCTACGATTACGCCATCCATATCAAAAATTACGGTTTGTGTCATTTATTTTAGTATTCAGTGTTTAGTATTCAGTATTCAGTGTTCAGTGTTGAGTGTTGAGTGTTCAGTCTTTCGGCTAACTTACCACCAATTATATAGTTACTCCAAATTTTTGCGGATTTAGAATCATAATAATTAATTAGTTTTCCAACTTCATTGCTTTCATTTATTAATTCGTTATAAATACTTTCATTGATATAGTTGCATTTAAGTGAAAATTCGAGCCATACTTGAGTTTCTGAATTTTCAGCATCAGAATCTGTTAATTTGCTATGAAAACTTTTTGGGTAAATTCTTTTTCTGTAAGCCTCTGCAATATTTGCCGGAACACTTCTTGAAGAACGTCTGATTTGATCAGTCAAAGAATACATTTCTTCTTTCGGGAATGATTTTGTTGTTTCGAAAATTTTCATTGCTAATGAAAATGATTTCTGGTAAGCTAACAAGTCTTGGAACCTCATAAATTTGTTTTTTACTGTAAATTTTTTACTGATCACTGACCACTGAATACTGAACACTAATCCAGTTTTCCATCAAAGTGGGTCGTCCATTTTCCGTGAACTCGCATTACTTGTTCGATTACGTCGCGAGCAGCACCTTTTCCTCCATTTATATGCGAAATATAAGTAGAAATAGATTTGATTTCAGGACAGGCATCTTGCGGACAAGTAGGTAAACCAACGAGTTTCATCACGTGATAATCTGGAATATCGTCGCCCATATATAATACTTGTTCCGGTTTTATGTCATACAGTTCGATGTATTCTTTATACGTTTCTACTTTGTTTGGACTTCCAAGATGGATGTCGGTGATGCCTAGATTTCTCAATCGCACACGAACCCCTTCGTTGCTACCGCCAGAAATGATACAAACATTGTAACCGCTTTCTACAGCAGCTTTCATGGCATACCCATCACGAATATTCATAGTTCTCAGAATTTCGCCTTCACTGGTCACGAAAACCGAACTGTCGGTCAGTACGCCATCGACATCAAAGATAAAAGTGGTGATGTCGTTCATTATTTCTTTATAACTTCTTGCCATTGTTTTGTATGGATTGTGTTAGTGTTTTATAAATAGTTGCTTGATTTTCGTTCTGCAAAAATTCCAAATGCGAAGCGATGGTTTGCTGGTCGTTTCGGATAGCAGGTCCAGTTTGTGCTTCTTTTGGCGAAAGCCTCATCACCTTATTTGCTGTCTCTTGTATCAAAGGTTGCAAAATTTCGAAAGGAACCTTGTTTTCAAGACAAATTTCACTGCCCATTTGATACAGATGATTCGTGAAATTATTGACAAAAACAGCTGCAACATGCAGGGATTTTCGCTGTACGGAATTGATTTTATAGACTTTATGTGAAACCATTTCGGCCACTTTTTTCAAAAACTCATAATCACTTCCATTTTCGCTTTCCAGGCAAAGGGGTATTTGACTAAAATCGACTTCGGCTTTTTTGGAAAAAGTTTGTAGGGGATAGAAAATTCCGTTTCGGTTCTTTTTGTCCAAAGCATCCAAGGGGACGCTTCCGGAGGTATGCACTACCAATCTATTTTCGAATGGCAATTTTGAGGAAACCGCAGCAATGGCATCGTCAGAAACGGCAATAATATATAAATCGGCTTCTTTTATGTCATTAAAAGTGTTGGTGATTTTATCGGAATCGAGTAGGTGGATTAGGGCTTCTTTTTGCCTAGAAAACACTTGAACCACATCGATTTTTTTGCTTTTGTCGAAAGCTTGAACCAAATGTTGAGCAACATTTCCAGAACCAATAATAATCACTTTAATCATTTGCCAAAATTAACAAAAAAAAATAAAAGTGAAACATTGAATTGGAATTGATTTTTAAAATAAAACCTGTCAAAAATCATTTTTTAATAATTATAGTAGGCTTATTTTTGGATTAAATTAACAATTTTGCGAATCTTAAACTCAACAATTATAAGTACTTTTGTCACATTTTTATAAAACGTAATTTCTTACATATGAATAATAAATTAACCTCCTTTTTATTTTCCACCCGATTAATGGCCATACTTTTCGTGACTTTTGCAATTGCAATGGGTGCGGGAACTTTCATTGAAAGCAAATATAATACAAACACGGCCCGCATTTTGGTTTACAACGCCTGGTGGTTTGAAGGAATTATGTTGATTTTTATGATCAATTTCATAGGAAACATCAAACGCTACAACTTGTTGAGAAAAGAAAAATGGGCAACATTGATGCTGCATTTGTCTTTTGTTTTTATAATTGCTGGTGCATTTATCACCCGTTATATTAGTTATGAAGGAATGATGCCAATTCGAGAAGGAAATACCGAAAATGTATTTTATTCTGATAAAATGTACCTCACGCTTTTTGTGGACGGAGAATACCAAGGCGAAACTAGACGTCGCGTTTTCGAAAAACCATTGTTGCTTTCTCCAGTGACCAACAACAATTTTTCTATTTCGGATGAATTTGCCGATACCCAATTTGAAGTCAACTACGAAAACTTCATTATGGGAGCCAAAGAAGTCATCAAATCTGACGCAAAAGGAAGTCTTTATATAAAATTGGTCGAAGCAGGCGAAGGTGGTCGTGAAGAACATTTCTTGAAAGAAGGCGAAGTCCAAAACATTCATAACACCCTTTTTGCATTAAATAAATTAACTCCTGGTGCCATAAATATTACGATGAAAGGAGATACTTCCACAATTCAAACCCCATTTGAAGGACAGTTTATGCGAATGGCGGACAAACTCGAAGGTAAAGTGACCAAAGATTTAGTGCAACCCTTGATGATGCGTTCTTTGTATTCGATAGGCGATATGCGATTCGTTTTTCCAGAACCTGCTACAAAAGGAACTATTGGTTACGATTCTAAAAATGATTTCAAGGCCAAAGACGGTAACGATGCTCTAATAGTAAAATTGACTGCCGAAGGACAAGAAAAAACTGTAACCTTGATAGGAACAAAAGGAAGAACTGGAGAATCAAAATCTGTGAAAATAGGAAAACTAGATTACACCTTTTTCTACGGAAATAAAGTTTATACTTTGCCTTTCAGCGTGAAACTAAATGATTTTATAGCCCAAAAATATCCTGGAACCGAAAAAAGTTTTTCTTCTTTCGAAAGTCAGGTTACCGTTCTAAATAAAAGCGAAGTTTTTGATGCCCGAATTTTTATGAATAATATCTTGGATTATGAAGGCTACCGCTTTTTTCAATCTTCGTTCGATGCTGACGAAATGGGAACTGTATTGTCGGTAAGCCACGATTATTGGGGAACTATGGTGACTTATTTTGGTTATTTTATGTTGTTTTTTGCTATGATGGCCATTATGTTTACGAAACACTCTCGTTTTGCCGATTTGAAACGAAAACTGGAAGTAGTGAAAATCAAAAAGGCAAATCTGCTGCCATTATTGATATTATTTTTGAGTTTTGGTGCTTTTGGACAAAACCACAATAGCCAGTTTTTTAATGAAAAACAATTGGATTCCATAATTGAAAAAAGAAAAGTACCCGAAGCACACGCAGCTAAATTTGGAAGAATAATTGTTCAGGATGCTGGCGGTAGAATGAAGCCCATCAATACTTTTTCTTCTGAATTATTGAGAAAAGTGAGCCATCAGAATACGTATAAAGGAATGAATTCAGATCAAGTATTTTTGTCGATGACCCAAGGTGGAAACATTTGGATTCAAATTCCAATGATTTATATCAAGGCTGGAAACGATAGTATTCGCAAGATTATCGGAATTGATGCCGAAAAGCCATACGCTTCTTTTATTGACTTTTTTGACAAGACTGGAAATTACAAATTGTCACCTTATTTGGACGCTGCCTACAAAAATGCGAATCCAAACCAATTTGAAAAGGATTTTATTGAAACCGATAAAAAGGTCAATTTGATGGAAGCAGCACTAAGCGGAAGCATTTTGAAAATTTTTCCTATTCCGAATGATGCCAACAACAAATGGATTTCTTATCCAGAGTTGGAACATGCAGGTTTAAAAGGAATGGCGGCAACTTATACCCATAATATTCTTCAGTTGTATTTTACCGCATTGGAACAAGCATCGGTTTCCAACGATTACACACAAGCCGAAGGATTATTGGAAAGCATCAACGGTTTCCAGAAAAAATACGGAAGCAAGGTGAGACCAAGTGAGGAAAAAATCACATCGGAAATCCTGTACAACGAATATGATGTGTTCCAGAAATTACCTTATTGGTATATGTACGCAGCCATATTGATGCTCATTTTTACCATCCTGAAAATATTCAAGGAAAGAAAGTCTTTGGATGTTTTGGTCAACACGATGCACGTTATTATCGGTTTACTTTTTGGCTTACACACCATTGCTTTGATAGCTCGTTGGTATATTTCGGGTCACGCACCTTGGAGTAACGCTTATGAATCGATAATTTATGTTGCCTGGGCAACGATGTTTTTCGGATTGGCATTTGACCGAAAATCCAAGTTGACCGTGGCTTCATCTGCTTTTGTATCCGCAATGATATTGACAGCGGCTTATATGAACTGGATCGATCCTGAAATTGGAAATTTACAGCCTGTGTTGAACTCGTATTGGTTGATGATTCACGTGGCGATAATTGTGGCAAGTTACGGCCCCTTTGCTTTGGGAATGATATTGGGCGTGGTTTCCTTGTTGTTGATTTTGTTTACCAACGAAAAAAACAAGGAAAAAATGAAGTTGAATATCAAGGAAATCACCTTTATAAACGAAATGGCTTTAACTATTGGTTTGATAATGCTGACCATCGGGAATTTCCTTGGCGGGCAATGGGCCAATGAAAGTTGGGGACGTTACTGGGGTTGGGATCCAAAAGAAACTTGGGCTTTGATCAGTATTATGGTGTATGCATTCGTGATTCACTCTCGATTTGTTCCTGCTTTAAGAGGGAAGTGGGTATTTAACTTGATGAGCATCTTTGCTTTTGTGTCGATTTTATTTACCTATTTCGGAGTAAATTTCCATTTAGTAGGTTTGCACTCGTATGCTAGTGGAGAGGCAAAATCATTGAGCTGGATATGGGAATCCCTATTGGCAATATCCATTTTGGGTGCCATAACCTATCCAAAATATAGAAAGTATTATAAGAAACCAAATAAATAAAATTAACAAAAAAGGTTCAACATATGTTGAACCTTTTTTGTTAATTGAATGTTGGTAATTCTATTTTTTAGTCACAAAAGAATTAAAAATTAACTGATTTGCTTTTAAATCAATAGAGCAAGAATTCTTTTTTTTTGACTCATAAAAATTACTATTTATTGAATTATTTTGGCTGTAATAGTAACTGAAAACTAAAAACTCTTATTATTTTTATGTTTTGTGTATTTTATCGGGTTTATTGAACCGTATGTCGATTTTTTAACTTATTATTGTTGAAAATTTAGCCATATGAAATATTTATTTTTGCTTTTCAGCATTACTTTTCAAGGTCAAGTCTTGCACCATCAAATGATATCTTCTCAGGGATTGTCAACCAAGACATCCGATGGTTTGATAATCAGACAAACCATTGGTCAGCAAAGTTTTACTGGCACTTCTGGCAATAAAGATTATGTAGTAATGCAGGGATTTCAACAAAGTCTCTGGGGAAAATACATTGCTTCGAATCATATCGCTGCTATCGAAGATATTAAAACGACAACTTATCCAAATCCATTTACTGATATCATCAATTTTAAATTTTCAAAACCAGTAACTGATGTAATTTCCATTTCAGTTTTTGATGTATTGGGACGCTTGATATACGAACAAAAGAAAAAACCTGCCAATAATATTTTGTCTATTGATTTGGCAACATTACCCACTAACGAATTCTTGATACGATTAAGCACCACAACCTTTAATTATTATACAAAAATTATCAAACAATGATGAAAAACTACCTACTGTTTTCTTTTTTGGTAACATCCTGCAAATTGATTTTTCAAGAAGTTTGTTTTTTGGCTGTGAACAATTTTAGGAAGCTTACTTTCAAAATTTCGGATCAAACCATTGCAGCACAACTTCAAAGAACTACAGGGACTTCTTATGGGATGAGATATTCAATTCTTTTTAACATCACTAAAAAATAATTATGAAAAAGATAACTTTACTTTTATTATTATTGGTTTCATCGGTTATTTATTCTCAAACAAACGGTATAACCTATCAGGCTGTTATTTTTAATCCTAATGGAGGAAAAGTATCTGTGGTAAATAATACCAATGTTCCATTGGCAAATAAAAAGATTTGTTTGCAATTTACGATTGTCGATGCCGCATCTAAAACAGAATATCAAGAAACCATTAATACGACGACTGATGAATTTGGAATGGTAAATACCATTATCGGTTCTGGAAATCAATCGGGGGGTTATGCTTTGTCATTTTCGGATATTTATTGGAGTACCAATCAAAAAAGCTTGAAAGTGGCATTGGACATAAACGGAAAATGCTCCAATTTTGTTGAGATTAGTAACCAAGCTTTTACATCGGTGCCTTCGGCTTTTTCGGCCTTGAATGCAGAAAATGTTACAGGTATCGTTCCAATCAAAAACGGAGGAACCAATGCCATCACGGTTTTGGGTGCAAAGACTAATTTGGCTCTTGAAAACGTTGACAACACGAGTGATTTGAATAAACCAATTAGTTTAGCTACTCAAACGGAACTTAACTTAAAAGAGAATTCCGTTAATAAAAGTATAGATGTAATGATTGATGGCGCTTCGAATGTTAAATATCCTACTGTGAAAGCGGTTAAAACATACGTAGATGCAAATTCATTATCTGGTTCGGTTACAATAGCTACCGAAGTAAGTAGAGCAACAACTGCGGAAACCACAATAGCAACAAATCTGGCAACCGAAACTGCAAGATCAATAGCAAGCGAAGGCACTTTGACTACCAATTTGGTTGCAGAAGTTAACAGGGCAGCGGTTGCTGAAGGAGTCTTGACCACCAACATCGCAAACGAAGCCACTACTCGAGGAACGGCAGACGCCACCTTGACGACGAATTTGAATGCAGAAGTAACAAGAGCCACAACGGCGGAAGCAACAAAAGAAAATGCGGTGAACAAAAGTATTGACGGTACATTCACTTCAAACTCTGATGTAAAATTCCCGACAGAAAAAGCGGTAAAGACCTATGTTGATGCCAGTGCATCAAGCGGTTCTGCAGCATTGACCACAGAAATTAACAGAGCTATTGCAGCCGAAGGCGTTTTGGCTACAAATCTAAATTCGGAAGCCGCTACACGATTGGCCAACGATAATACATTGACGACAAGCATTGACACTGAAGCAACCACAAGAGGAACGGCGGTTACGACATTGACAACAAATTTGTCAACGGAAGTAAATAGAGCTACAGCAGCAGAGGGAACTTTGACTACGAATCTGGCTGCTGAAGTTTCAAGAGCCACGACAGCGGAAAATGTTGTTACAGGTAATTTGGCAACAGAAAACACAAGAGCATTGGCTGCAGAAGCTACAAAAGAAAACACTGCCAACAAAAGTACTGATGGAACATTGGCATCGAATTCAGACGTGAAATTTCCGACAGAAAAAGCAGTAAAGACCTATGTTGATGCCAGTGCATCAACCGGTTCTGCAGAATTGAACACGGAAATCAACAGAGCCACTGCAGCCGAAGGAGTCTTGACTACCAGCATCGCAAACGAAGCCACTACTCGAGGAACGGCAGACTCAAACTTGACGACCAATTTGAATGCAGAAGTTACAAGAGCCACAGCAGCAGAGACAGCCAATACAAATGCAATTACTGCAGAGGCTACAACGGCAAGAGCTGCAGAATTGACAAACGCTAACGCAATTACGACAGAAGCAACAAGAGCATTGACTGCAGAAGCCACAAAAGAAAACATGGTCAACAAAAGCATTGACGGTACATTTACCACGAACTCGGATGTAAAATTCCCGACAGAAAAAGCGGTAAAAACTTATGTGGATGCAAATGCTTCAACAGCATCAACGGCCTTGACTGCAGAAATCAACAGAGCTACAGTAGCCGAAGGAGTTTTGACCACAAGTATCACAACCGAAGCCAGCACAAGAGGAACTACAGACGTAACTTTGACGACCAATTTGAATGCAGAAGTAACTAGAGCTACAGCAGCAGAGACAACCAATACAAATGCAATTACGGCAGAAGGGACAACGGCAAGAGCGGCTGAATTGGCAAATGCATCTGCAATCAATACTGAAAGAACAAGAGCTTTAGCAGTAGAAGCAGGACTTGCTTCCAATTTAGCTTTGAAAGTAGATAAAGTAACAGGAAAAGACTTGTCTGCAAATGATTATACCGATGCAGAAAAGACAAAATTGGCTGCGATAAGCGGGACAAATACAGGCGACCAAGACTTGACTGCCTTGGCAACAACTTCAGCATTGACAACCGCCTTGAACTTGAAAGTGGACAAAGTTTCTGGAAAAGACTTGTCTGCAAACGATTATACAGATGCAGAGAAAACAAAATTAGCAGCTATTGCAGGAACCAATACGGGTGACCAAGATTTGAGTACTTATGCACCATTAGCTTCTCCAACTTTTACGGGAACCGTTTCGGGTATTACCAAAACGATGGTTGCATTAGCAAATGTGGACAATACTAGCGATGTAAATAAACCAGTTTCTACTGCGACTCAAACGGCTTTAAATTTAAAAGCTCCTTTAGAATCGCCAACGTTAACTGGGATACCTATTTCACCAACTGCTACAGCAGGAACAAATACGACACAAATTGCTACAACAGAGTTTGTAACAACGGCCATTTCTAATGCAGTTATTGAAGTAGTTGACGAATTTGCCGCTACTGCTGCCCAAGCCAGTTTTACACTAACACAAACACCTTCCGCTAATAGTAAGGTAAAAATGTATGTGAATGGAATTAGAATTAGTAATAACGCATATAGCTGGACAAGTACAACATTGACCTATTATCCAGCCAATAATGGTGCTTATGCCTTGACTGTAAACGACAGAATCCAGTTCGATTATTTTTATAATAACTAAGAAAATCTTTTTTTAAGCAGTACAAATTAATATAAAAATGAAAAAAAATTATTTAATAATATTTTTGTTCTTCACATTAATCAGTGTTGCACAGGGTAACTATACTGTCACGAGTTTAAGCGACGATGGTAGTTTAGGAACGTTAAGATATGGAATTCAAAGTACTACGGCCAGTACGATTGATTTTGATTCTAGTTTGACCGGGACATTAACACTTACTTCTAATTTGCCAAATATTGTTCGAAATTTGACAATTACGGGGAATGGTATAAATAGTTTGACTATGTCAGGTGCTAATTCATATAATATGTTTCAAGTTTCTGGCGGTGTAGTGTTAACTATTTCGGGTATAACTTTTACGAATAATGCATCATCGAATGGTTCTATCTTTAGGGCAGACAATAGTAATTCTTCGGTAATTGCAACTTCCATAAAAGTCACTGGGAATTCTAGAACTTATGCTTTTTATACCAATAATCCTTCAACAATAACTATCTCAAATTCTACATTTATAAGTAATAGTGGGACATTATTTGGCAGTGATTATGGTTCCACACCCAGTAATACCTCTGATGCCGAAACTGATTATAGCAATAGGATAACAGTTACAGGTTCTACTTTTTCGTCTAATACCGGAACCATTTTTTACACGGAAAGATATGTAAAAATAGATAATTGTGTTTTCAATAACAATACGAGTCAGATAGGTGTTTTCAGAGGATTGAATCGATATCAGGTATTAAATTCAACTTTTACGAATAATGGATCGACACTTTTTTCTTTCTATTCCACTCTTTCATCTGGAACATTTCTTGCAACCTTGGGTACAAATCAACATTTATTTACAGGAAACACATTTACGGGAAATACAGGTACTATTATATCAACAGGAAGCACTAATGAACAAGCTAAAACTACTATTTCCAATAATATTTTTACCAACAATGGTACAAATTGGACAGGAAACCCAGCAGTAGTTTCAGGCAATACTTTAAACAACTTTATTACATCGGTTTCACATTCATCAGCAAACAGTACGATAACTGTTGTAATGAGTCGTCCCGTTTTTAATACCAATGCAGGAAGTGGAGCATTGGATGTCAATGATTTTCAATTTGCCTTAAGCGGTGGGAATGCGACTCTTGGTTCTTCCACTCCTACAAGTATTTCCGTTAGCGGTAATACGTATGTTTTAGGAATAAATACTGTAGGCACAATTTACGGTACAGAAACGTTTACGGTTAATCCAGTTTTAATCTCTATTTATGATTCCTCTTCAAATATTGCAGGTACATCACAAAAAAATAGTACTGCTAATTTGAAGTTTTTAGATGATGATTTGGATGGAGTGGCTAATTATCTAGATCAATGTCCGAATACTCTTTCTGGTGTGGTTGTAGAACCTGCCAATGGTTGTGATGATGTAACGGCACCAAATACTCCTACTGGTTTTAATGTTGCAATTGGTACATACAAGTTGACATTAAATTGGAATCAAAATACAGATGATGCGACTGGATATTTGATTTATGGAGGAACAGACCAAAATGCTTTAAGTTTAATAACAACAATTGGTTCCAAAACCACAACAAGCTATTCTCATACCAACTTAGCCGCTAACACAACCTATTATTATAAAATAATGGCTAAAGATTTGGCAGGAAATCAAAGTATTCCCACTGCAATTATATCAGCTTCTCCAAGCATTCCTTTAATTTGGGATGGTCCCAAAATTACTTTCGAAAAAATTTCCGGATCTGATTGGACATTGGAAGCCAACCAAGATTTATTGACCGAGAATGTTGTTCTTACCAGAAAAAATAATCAAGGAATATTTAATATTGCAAATGAAAGTGGTTATAATTCTTTATCTCCTTCAGATACCGAATGGGCAATGGGAACTACTGCTGATTTCAGTAATTTATATTTTTCTAATTGGCGTGAAGCAATGCAATGGTGTCCACCATGTCAAATAAATCAAGATTTTGTGATTCATCTTATAACGGATGATATTTATGTAGATGTTAAAATTTTATCTTGGGATGATAATATGAGTGGGGGAGCATTTAGCTATGAAAGAAGTACACCAAATCCTTTCTCACCAGCATTGTTAAGTGATTTTAATGCACTTTCAAAAACCTTATATGACGGTTCGTTTACTATTACACCTCCCAGTACTGACAGTACCGGAGCTTTTACTTACGTAAGCAGTGATACGAATGTTGCCACAATTAATAGTACAACAGTTACAATAGTGGGGGCAGGAGTAACGACAATAACGGCTACCCAAGCTGCTGATGCTACTCATCTAACCAATAATATAAGTGCTGATTTAACGGTAAATGCCGTTACGGTAGTCACTAAAAATGGTAAAAAAACAAACTCAAATCCCAATTATGTTAATAAAAATGGAGCTATGGGAACCGCTAGTGGAGTAAGTGCGAGCGGAGAATTAAAAGTTACTAAATCCAACTAGAATTTGAAAAATTAGTTCTTGTATTTAATATTTGCACACAAAAGAACACAACTCACAAAAAAAGTCCAACATTTCCGTTGGACTTTTTTGGGTTAAAAATAGTATCGATTTACACTTTTCCCAAAGTATATAATTGCTCCATTGTAGGCGATTTGCTTCCACCTGCAGGTTCAAGAGTGATTCCGAAAGCTTCAGCATCGCCTGTTTTTTCGACGGCAAATATTTTCTCGGTATTGGCACTAAAGTCAGACAATAATCCGATGCTTGTTGGTGTAAGCTGGGGAGCTAATTTCAAAGACCAAATTTGGTAGACCATTCCTTTTGGAGGTTCTGGCAATCCGCTGGCATCTACATAAACCACTTCGGTTTCTTTGTTCCAATAAATTTTGGCAGAAGATGTAGGAGAAACAGCTTGACCACCAAGGTTGATTACCGTGTTTTTGGTGTCACGAACCACAGTTAAAGCAGTTTGTGTTTGTTTATTTTTTAATTCTAAACTGGCTACAGCACTTTGCAGATTCGTTTTTTCTTTTGTAACATTTGCCACTTGATTTTGGGTGTCATTCAATTGAGTGTATTGATAACCAATACCAACCAAAAGCGTTACAGCTGCTGCCCAACCCACATATTGCGACCAATTATTTCGTGGTTTCATTTCTATAACTTTTGAATATTTCAAGTCTAATTTAGCTTTGATTTTTTCAAAATTATCGGTTGATAAAAACGGAGAAAAACTAGTCGATAAATTTACAATTGCCTTTTCAATTGAAATAATTTCGGTTTCGATTTCCTGATGTTCTATCGCCATTTGGCTGACTTCCATGTTTTCGGTTTCAGAGAGCAAACCATAAACATAGAGTTCTAAAATCCCGCTTTCTATATATTGTTTCGTATCCATTATACTTTTAAATAAGTTCTTAAATCATTAATACAATTTCTGTTTTGTGTTTTGACGGTTCCTAGTGGAATAGCAAGTTCATCTGAAGCTTCCTGCTGTGTAAATCCTTGAAAGAATAGCAATTCAATCAGTTGGATGCACTTTGGTTTCAACTTCTTTACAAATTCAAGAATTCCAATAGTGTCAATTCTATTTGTTAGTTTATTGCTGTCGTCTAACAGATGTACGAAATTATCGGCTGATAGGTTTTTTTGACTGTTGTTATATCCTTTCGATCTTAATTTATCGATTGCCGTGTTGCGGGCAATGTTTAACATCCAAGTGTATAATCTTCCTTTATTTTCAGCATAACTATCAATGCTTTTCCAGATTTTTACAAACACTTCCTGCAAAACATCTTCGGCATCTTCTGTCTCTTTCAAAAGATTGGATATCACCGAAAACAAACTTTTAGAATACATATCATACATAATCGTAAAGGCCCGCTCATCCTTCTTGAGGATTAACGGAATTAATTCTTCTTGTGTCATTGTTTTTTTGTTTTTGTTACTAGCATATACGATAGAATCTTTTTTTGGGATGTATAAATGTAATATATTTTTAAGAAATTATTTTTATTTTTTAAAACTATAAATACTGCATTCTCGTAAATCAATTTAGGAGCAATTAAAATGATTGCGATTGATTAAATTTTAGATTGTTTTGTTTTTGTTCAATAGCGGCTGCTTCATAAAATAATTGAAGTGGCTGTTATTTTGTTGAAATTTTTATCAAAAATTTAGGAATTGTTGTGACATTTCAAAAATCATTTTAACTAATTTTAAAAAAAAATTAAACCAATGAAAAAACTATTATTTATTGCTTGTGGAATTTTCCTTTTTATAAGCAACCAAAGCCAAGGCCAGAACAAAAAAAGTAAAGCAACTATGGAAAAACAAACCATTTACCAATTCAAGGTGGAAGATTTATCGGGAAAAACATTTGATTTTGCTTCCTTGAAAGGAAAGAAAATAATGATTGTCAACACGGCTTCAAAATGTGGATTGACACCGCAATACAAGGAATTGGAAGCTTTGTACAAACAATATGCCGCCAAAGGTTTCGTGATTGTAGGCTTTCCAGCCAATAATTTTGCATCTCAAGAACCTGGAACCAATGCTGAAATTGCCACTTTTTGCCAATTGAATTACGGAGTGACTTTTCCAATGATGGACAAAGTTTCTGTAAAAGGGGATGACATAAGTGAAGTATACAAATTCCTGACCCAAAAATCAAAAAACGGATTGCAAGACAGTGAGGTAAGTTGGAATTTTCAAAAATACCTTTTGAACGAAAAAGGAGAATTGGTAAAAGTGATTGCTCCTAAAACCTTGCCTACAGATCCAGAAGTATTGAATTGGATTAAAAGCTAGTATTCAGTGATCAGTTTTTAGTAATCAGTTAAAAAAGAGTTTGCACAAGCAACTCTTTTTTTTTATGCTATTTTTCAATCCGTTTTTATCCGTGTTTTGCCTTGGCAATCCGTGTTAATCCGCGTTCTATATTTTCTCGCTTTTGAAAATACTTGCTACCGCCGCTTCATAATTTCGAATACTCTGTGCTTTTTTGATTTGTTTCAACACTTTATGCGGATTTGAAAAGGTGGCCGAAAAGTATTCCCATAAATGATACATCTTCAATAAAATATGGGTTTGTCCAGACAAAGATTCGCTATAAATGGCATACAAAGTATCGTGAAAAGCAGAGAATAATTCCATTTTGTTATTGGGATATTCCAAAGAATTGCTTCGAATCATACTCGGTAAAAAAGGATCTGAAATTAACCCTCGTCCAATCATCCAATGGTCAATTGTTGGGAAACGTTCCTGCATCTCGTGAAATTTTTTCACCGAAGTGATATCTCCATTGTAATACAATTTGTGTTTGGTATTGTCAATACAATGTTGAAAGGCATCTAGATGTACGCCACCTTTATACAATTGCTTGCCAATTCGAGCGTGAATGGCGATATTCTTGATAGGATAATTATCTAATATAGGCAAAACATCCAGTATTTCTTCGGTAGTATCATAACCCAAACGCATTTTCATCGAAACAATGATATCGGTTTCTGAGTGTGCTCTTTCCAGAATATGATTGATTTTTTCGGTGTTTTTAATCAAACCGGAACCCATCCCGGATTTAGTCACCATTGGATAGGGGCAGCCCAAATTCCAGTTCAATTCTTTGTAACCCAGTTCCCGAACATATTTGGCAACAAATATAAATTCATCGGCATCGTTGGTAATCACTTGCGGAATTACCTCTAAATCTGTATTGTTTTCAGGAAGAAGGTCTCGTTGATACGAAGCTTTAATTTCCAATTTTCCGTTCAACCGAATATAAGGAGAATAAAAAGTGTCGATTCCTCCAAAAAGTTTGTTTTGGGCGTTTCTAAAACGAAAATCAGTAAATCCTTGTAAAGGTGAGGAGAGCAAAGTAAAGTCCATATTGTTTGTAAAGCTGCAAATATAAGTCATTCGTTTTTAGGAATTGGCTAATCACTAATTACTAAAAGCTAATCACTATTAAATCACTCCAAAATCAATTGCATAAAAACGGAATCCAGCCATCGGTCAAATTTATAGCCTGATTCTTTGATGATTCCTGCCGTTTTAAAACCAAATTTCTCATGAAATTCCACACTGCTTTGATTTTCGGCATCGATAACGGCAATCATTGTGTGGAGTTTTTGTTTCCGAGCCAATTTAATCAACTTTTGAAGCAGTAGTTTTCCAATTCCTTTACTATGAAAATCTTCGTTGACATAAACCGAATGTTCGACCGTAAATTTATAGGCTTCCCGAAATCGAAACTCGCTATACATTCCAAAACCAACCACCTGACCATTCAATTCGGCTACAATTACCGGAAAGTTTTTATTTATTTTTTCCTCTAAAATATTTTTTTGTTGCTCATAACTTCGAATGTGGTAATCATACAAAGCAGTTGAATGCCGGATATTATGGTTGATAATATCCAAAACAGCTTGGGTGTCTTCCGTTTGGTAGTCTCTAATCTTGATTTCCATTTTTTAAAATATTTTACTTCAAAAGTATGAAAAAGTTGTTCGGATTGGATGATTTCGGTTGCCAAGTTTGTAACTTTGCTCATTGAGGTTTTTAAAACTTTAAACCTTAAACTTTAAACTAAAATTTAATGACTTTTCCAAAAATACCTCTTGCGCAAAGCATCATTCAAATTTGCCTTGCCAAAGGAATCAAAAACATAGTAATTTCTCCAGGCTCAAGAAATGCTCCTTTAACCATAGGTTTTGTTAACAATCCCGAATTCAATTGCTACAGTATTGCCGACGAACGTTGTGCCGCTTTTTTCGCCCTTGGAATTGCACAACAAATCCAGAAACCTGTTGCCGTGGTTTGCACCTCGGGTTCGGCCTTGTTGAATTATTATCCCGCTTTTGCCGAAGCTTTTTATAGCCAGATTCCACTGATCGTGATTTCTGCCGATAGGCCTCAAAGCAAGATTGACATTGGTGACGGCCAAACGATTCGTCAAGAAAACGTGTTCAAAAACCATTCGCTTTACAACGCCAATTTGACTGAAGAAGTTTCGGTCGAAAATGATTTGAAAATTAACAAAGCCATCAATAAGGCTTTTACCAAGAAAGGGCCAGTCCACATCAATGCACCATTTGAAGAACCGTTGTACCAAACGGTTTCCAAATTAGATGTTGATGTGACCATTTCGGCATTCAATAAAAGTCATCACAAAATTTCTATCGATGAAATTGTCGAGTTCACGAATATTTGGAACAAATCCAAAAAGAAATTGATTCTCGTTGGCGAAAACAAACCCGACGAAATTAATACTGAAATTATTGAGACTTTTGCCAAAGATGATTCGGTGGTCGTGATGACTGAAACAACTTCCAATCTGCAGCATTCTTCCTTTTTGAACAATATCGATACCATAATTACGCCTTTTACAAAGAAAGAATTCAAAAATTTTCAACCAGATATCTTGGTGACTTTCGGCGGAATGGTGGTTTCTAAAAGAATCAAAGTATTTTTGCGACAATACAAGCCTACTCATCATTGGCACATCGATACCTTGAGAGCGTATGATACTTTTGGATGTTTGACCAAGCATTTTAAGGTCAATCCAAATCAATTTTTCAATCAATTCTTGCCTTTTACCATCCCGATTAGGAGCAATTATTATTCGACTTTCGACGCTGTTGCAAAATTGAGGGAAAAGAAACATAAGGAATATTTAGCCAAGATTCCTTTTTCGGATTTCAAGGCTTTCGAAAAGATAATTCCATCCTTGCCGGAAAATTCTATGTTGCATTTAAGCAATAGTTCGGCTATTCGATACGCTCAATTAATTACCATTAATCCTTCGATTCAAGTTTTTTGCAATCGCGGAACCAGCGGAATCGACGGCAGCACTTCTACTGCAATTGGTGCGGCTGTGGCCAATGAAAGACCCACAGTTTTGATTGCAGGAGACATTGGTTTTTTGTATGACAGCAACGCTTTATGGAACGAATACATTCCGAAAAATTTCAAGATTATCCTCATCAACAATGGAGGAGGAGGAATCTTCAGGATTTTACCCGGACACGAAGAAACGCCTGTTTTCAACAAGTTTTTCGAGACTTCCCATTGCCTGACTGGTGAGCAATTGGCAAAAATGTATGGTTTCGAATACAATATTGCCAGCGATGAATCGAGTTTAAAAAATAGTTTAACCGCTTTATACGCTCAAAACGACAAACCTGGTATTCTGGAAATTTTTACTCCAACATTGGAGAATAACAAAATTTTGTTGCAGTATTTTAGGGAATTGGTGTAGTTTTTTTTTAAATAAATTTTTATATTATGGACGTTGAAATATTGGCTCGAATACAATTTGCTTTTACTATTGCCTTTCATTACATCTATCCGCCGTTGAGCATCGGTATTGGACTGATAATGGTTATTTTTGAAGGACTATATCTTAAAACCGGAAACAAGGATTACGAAATCCTGACCCGCTTTTGGATAAAAATATTCGCCTTGACTTTTGGAATTGGCGTGGCAACCGGAATTATTATGGAGTTTGAATTTGGAACCAATTGGGCGGTTTATTCCCGCTATGTTGGGGATATTTTTGGAAGCGCATTGGCGGCCGAAGGATTGTTTGCCTTTGGCTTGGAAAGCACTTTTCTAGGCATACTGCTTTTTGGTTGGAATCGGGTAAAACCTTGGGTGCATTTTGTTTCTACTTTGGGAGTATTTCTGGGTTCGATGTTCTCCGCCGTTTGGATTGTGGTGGCAAATTCTTGGCAACAAACTCCTGCAGGCTATCATATCGTTGGAACAGGATTGCACGCTCGTGCCGAAGTAACCGATTTTTGGGCAATGGTTTTCAATCCCTCCAGCGTAGATCGAATTATTCACACTTGGCAAGGCGCTATTTTGGCGGGAACCTTCTTGGTTTTGAGTGTGCACGCTTATTACATCAGGAAAGGCCGTTATGTCGAAATATCTAAAAAAGCATTCAAGATTTCTTTGGTCGTGGCTACCATTTTTTCACTCACCCAATTGCTTTCGGGACACAGTTCCGCCGATGGAGTTGCGGTAAATCAACCGGCAAAATTGGCCGCAATGGAAGGACATTTCAAGAAAAACGCTCCAGCCGATTTGTATCTCGTGGGTTGGGTGGATAAGGAAAAACAAACCGTTACAGGATTAGCAATTCCGGGTGGATTATCGTTCTTGGTGCATCAAGATTTCAAGGCTCCCATAAAAGGTTTGAATGATTTTCCGGTCGAAGACAGGCCAAGCCAAATCAATGCCGTTTTCCAGTTTTACCACATTATGATTGCCATAGGAATGGCGTTGATTGGACTAACGATATACGCCAGTTTTCTTTGGTGGCGCGGCAAATTATTTGAAACCAAATGGTTGATGTGGATTTTTTCCTTCTCGGTGATTTTGCCCCAAATCGCCAATCAAGTAGGCTGGTTTACTGCCGAAATGGGAAGACAGCCTTGGGTAGTTTATGGACTGTTGCGAACCAATAAAGCATTTTCGCAAGAAGTGTCGTCCAACCAAATTGTGTTTTCATTGGTTTTGTTTACCGTAGTTTATTCACTGTTGTTGGTATTGTTTTTATACTCGGTCAATAAAAAAATAAAACACGGACCATTTGATGAATTTGAAAAATCATCAGAAATAAATTTTTTATAATATAGGCTTATGGAAACTTTTTTAGGAATTGATTATCCCACTTTATGGTATTTAGTAATCGGATTGTTGTTTTCGGGTTATGCTATTTTAGAAGGCTTTGATTTTGGGGCCGGCGCTTGGCATTTGTTTTTCAGGAAAGACCTGAGTCGCAGAATTGCCATAAATGCCATTGGCCCAATCTGGGATGCAAACCAAGTTTGGTTGGTGATTGGCGGTGGCGCATTATTTGCCGGATTCCCCGTGATGTATGCCACGATGTTGAGCGCAATGTACATTCCGTTTATGTTGTTTTTAATGTTCAATGTACTTCGAGCGGCAGCAATCAAGTTTAGAAGTGCCGAAGAAATGCTTTGGTGGAGAACATCTTGGGATATTACTTATAGCGTTTCCTGTATTATGATTGCTTTTTTGTTAGGCGTTGTTTTGGGAAATATTTTGCAAGGTTTGGCCTTGGGGCCCAATTTTACGTATCAAGGAGGAATCTTTTTTTCATTCCTGAATCCATACGCCATTATGGTTGGGCTTACCACGCTTTCCATTTTTATGACCCAGGGAGCCATTTTTTTATTGTTGAAAACGGAAGGCAGATTGCACGCTCGATTGACTTTTTTGCTTCAAAAAGGAATGATATTTTTCATCATCAGCTTCGGAATAACAACACTTTACACCTTGGTGTTCATACCGGAAGTTACGGCTAATTTCAGGGCAAAGCCACTGTATTTTGTGGTGCCGATATTGTCTTTTTTGGCTGTAGCCAATGTGCCTCGTTTGGTTTCCAAAAAAAGATATATGCTGGCGTTGGTGTTTTCGTCATTGACAATGGCGTTTTTGCTAACTCTTGTCGCCTTGCAATTGTACCCAACGCTTTTAATTTCCACCATCGATCCTCAATATAATGTCACTATTTACAATGCCGCTTCCTCCCAAAAATCATTGGGAATTATGCTGACCATTGTGGCAATTGGTGCGCCTTTATTGGGAGCTTATTTTTTCTTTTTGTACCGAACATTTAATGGAAAAGTACAATTGGATGATACTAGTTATTAAGCTTTTTTAGGATAAATTAGAGATTAAATAGATTTCAATTCTACTTTTAATCTTTGTACATTTGCTCTTTAGAAAAGAAATAATGATTGAAATAGGAAAATACAACACGCTCACTATATTACGTGATACCAAAGTAGGATTGTTTTTGGGAAATCCCGAAAAAGATCCCGAAGGAATTCACGACATCCTTTTACCCAATAAATACGTTCCCAACGAATGGGAAATAGGCGAGGAAATTATAGTTTTCGTGTATTTAGACCACGAAGAACGTCCGGTTGCCACCACATTGGAACCTTATATTTTATTGAATGAATTTGCGCTTTTGCGTGTGAATTACGTCAATCAAGTGGGGGCTTTTATGGATTGGGGAATGGAAAAAGACATTCTGGTTCCGTTTAAGGAGCAAGCCAGACCAATGGAAAAAGGAAAACGCTACTTGGTTTATCTTTATATGGACGAACAAACCAAACGTTTGGTGGCCTCCAGCAAAACTAACCAGTTTTTGAAAAACGATAATCTTACGGTTGAAAAAGGTGAAGAAGTGGACTTGATCGTTTCTCATATCACTGAACTTGGTATCAATGTCATCATCAACGAACAACACAAAGGCTTGATGTATAAAGATGAGGTTTATGATGACGCGATTCGAACTGGAGACAGAATGCGCGGTTATATAAAAACCATTCGTCCCGACAACAAAATAGATGTTGCCCTCCAAATTCAGGGTTACCAAAGCATCGAGCCCAATGCCGACAAGATTCTAGACGAATTGCGTGCCAGTCGAGGCTTTTTGCGTTTGACTGACAATTCACATCCCGAAGACATTAAAACGGTCTTGAAAATGAGCAAGAAAACCTTCAAGAAAGCAATTGGAGCTTTGTACAAAGAAAAACTAATCGAAATCAAGGAAGACGGAATTTATTTGGTGAAAGAATAATGCAATTAAAAAAAACATCAAACAGCGAATTTGATTAAATGCTGTTGAGGGATTGTTTATAAAACCAAAACCTGTCGGGAAGCAATTCCTGATAGGTTTTTTTATTTGGCAGGATAACGAACTTTTTTTTAACGACTTACATTGAATAATGGCTTGTGTCCTATGTCAAAGTTTTGAACTTTGACATAGGTTTTATCTTTATTAAACCACGATAATAGATTTTTAAAATATGTATAAACAAGGTTTCAACCGTTGGAAGCAATAGAGCTATATTGCCCTAATAGTTAAAAATTAAATCTGATATTATATGCCGCTTATTTGTTTCCAAAAAGGAAAATTTGGATGTTGAAGCTTGTTAATTGGTGCGCTTTTTTTTGATTAGGATTTGAGTTACTTCAAGCGCAAAGGTTTTCGTAAAAATTTGTTTTCAATTTACCCTAAAATAAACGATATTTTTAACATTTACGACTTGTCCTGTTATAATTCATAAAGCCCGTTTGTGATATAATCGTTAAATTCGTAGTGAAAAATAGGGTGATAATTGCATTATCCTTAATATATTACATTTTAAATTATCTATATATAACATGTTCAAAATAGTCGAAAAAGAATTTCTTTCAGAAAACGTGGCAAGATTGGTGATCGAAGCACCCTATATTGCCAAAAGCCGTAAAGCAGGTCATTTTATCATTTTAAGAATTGATGAAAACGGGGAAAGAATCCCCTTAACCATTGCAGATGCCGATACCGAAAAAGGCACAATTACCTTGTATGTGCAAAGAGTAGGCGTGTCCTCGCACAAATTGTGCGCCATGAATGCCGGCGATAAACTGGCAGGCGTTGTAGGCCCATTGGGAACGGCCACCCATATAGCCAAAGTAGGAACCATTTTATGCGCCGGTGGAGGCGTGGGCGTTGCACCCTTGTTCCCAATAGTCCAAGCTATGAAAAAGGCCGGAAACAGAGTGATAACCGTTATCGCCGCCCGAAGCAAAGAGCTCATCATTCTGGAAGAGGAAATGAGGGAGTATTCAGATGAACTCATCATCATGACCGACGACGGTTCAAAAGGCACAAAAGGGTTGATCACCCATGGGATGGAAGAAGTAATTCTTAGGGAAAAAATAGACGAAGCCATGGTAATTGGACCTACCATAATGATGAAACATGCGGCTTTGACCACCAAGAAATACAACATTCCCACTCAGGCAAGTTTAAACACCATTATGGTGGACGGTACGGGAATGTGCGGCGCTTGCAGGGTAACCGTGGGAGGCAAAACAGAGTTTGTTTGTGTTGACGGACCAGAATTTGATGCGCATCAAGTCAATTTTGATGAAATGATGAATAGGCTAAATACGTATAAAAAGAAAGAATCGAAATGTTATAGAGAATATCTGGAGGAATAAGTCTCTCCAAAACTAAAATAATTACAAAAGGGTTACCTTATAAAATAGCCATAAAATGGAATCAGATTTAAACAAAGAATATTATAAAAATGAGCGTAAGGCCGATTGGCGAGATAAGTTGCGCAAAGAAATAAAAAGCAAGGATCGCACCCTTATTCCAAAAATTCATATGATTGAGGAAGATCCGCTGGTGCGAAACAAAAGCCATATAGAGGTAAATAAGGGATTAACTCTGGAATTGGCGCTCCAGGAGTCCCGTCGTTGCCTGGATTGTGTTACGCCTACTTGTGTTGATGGCTGTCCCGTGGGAACCAATATCCCAAAATTTATAAAATATATTGAAGCAGGCGATATTCTTGGCGCGGCAAAAGTGCTGAAAGAAAACAATTCGTTACCGGCTATTTGCGGTAGAGTGTGTCCGCAAGAAGTCCAATGCGAAGCCCAATGCCTGTATGTCAAAAAATTAAATGGTGAAGGATCGGCTATTGGGCATCTTGAAAGGTTTGTTGCCGATTATGATCGTGAAAATGGAACGATTTCCATACCAACAATAGCGGAGTCCAATGGAATAAAAATAGCGGTTATTGGTTCAGGTCCCGCAGGGTTAACAGTTGCAGGTGAATTGGCAAAATTGGGCTATGATGTCACTGTTTTCGAAGCATTACACAATCTAGGAGGAGTTTTAAATTATGGAATTCCTGAATTTAGACTGCCAAAGACGATTGTTGACTTTGAAATCAATTCCATCAGGCAGATGGGAGTTAAATTCATTACCGATTTCATTGTTGGAAAAACAGCCACTATCGATGATTTGAAAGAAGAAGGTTTTGTGGCCTTTTTTATTGCCAGTGGAGCGGGATTGCCAAATTTCATGAACATCCCCGGCGAAAATTTTAGTGGAATTCAGAGCGCCAACGAATTTCTCACCCGAGTAAATTTAATGGGGGGTGCCGATGATCGATTTGATACCCCAGTGCATGCCGGAAAAAATGTGGTAATAATTGGTGGCGGAAATACGGCCATGGACTCCGTAAGAACGGCAAAACGTTTGGGAGCTGATAAAGCAATGATTATTTACAGACGTTCTCAAGAAGAGATGCCCGCTCGCGCCGAAGAGATTAAACATGCTGTTGAAGAGGGGATAGAATTTGTCACATTGACCACTCCCATAGAATATTTTGCGGATGAGTATGGTCATGTAAATAAAATGAGAGTCCAAAAAATGGGATTGGGCGAACCCGATGAATCAGGCAGAAGACGTCCAATGCCTATTGATGGTTCTGAATACGACATAGAAGTGGATAGTGTAATTATTGCCGTAGGAGTGTCTTCCAACCCAATTATCCAGAAAAGCATGCCCGAATTGGAAGTGACCAAATGGAACACCATTAAAGTCGATGACAACATGATGACTTCCATCCCGGGTCTTTTTGCCGGAGGTGATATTGTAAGAGGTGGAGCAACTGTTATTCTTGCCATGGGTGATGGAAGAAAAGCGGCTGGAGGAATTCATGCTTATGCACAAAAACTAGTTGCAGTAGAATAAAGAGAAGATTATTTTTAATGGAATGTATGGTTTCTTCTATTGTAGACTGCTTATAGTTTTTTTTAAGCCATCTGGAACACCAAAAAGGAAGCACGTGGGCCGTAAAAAGACAAGGTAAAACAGTGGTAATTGACATTATTCACTTCGATTGGTTGTGGAATAGCCGGAAATCAAAGGGGGAATGGTTAGGATAAACAGCAGGAAATTAAAAAGTGGCCGAGAAATTGACACCCCAGACAGCATTTTTGGAGAATTGATTGACACCAACTGGAGCAATATTCATTTGGGTTTTTACTTTTTGTTTATAACCCATTCCGTCCAACACAGTATTGAATGGGTCTATAATAAGCAGGGTGGTTTCTCCTAAAAATCTTGAATTCAATACTTTTCGGTCGTGTTTAAGAATGCTTTTCTTGGCATAGAAAAACCCTTCGCCAATAGCAGAGCCAACGACAGGGGTTATAATTAAATCTTGAATAGAAGGTATTTGGGCACAAGCTTCTACTCCATATTCCCAAAAGAAAGTTGACATTAGCGCCGAATAAGCAAAAGATTCCATAACACTAAATCCACAGCCTCTGATGGTTATATAATAAACGCCGCCAACATAAGGATGCGCTAAATAATTCATTGTCCAATTGTCATCATCCCAAACTGGTCCTGCAGCGACGTTTTCTTTCCATTTGTAAGTTATCCCGTTTTCTTTCATACTCTGTTTGTCCCAACCTGTCGTGCTTTCTGGCATCGTCCACAAAATTCCAAAAGAAATAACGATTACTCCAAGATACATAGCGGTATGTATTCCTAATTTTCTAAAATCTTTTGAAGTAGGTGGGTATGCAATTGAAGGTTTTATTTGAAAAGTAGAATCAATAATTGAATAAGTTCTATTATTCGTTGTATCTCTAATTTCTGTATTCGAATCATTGGAGTAAATCAAGCAAATATCAATTGGAATTATGGTTGCTTGATTATCTGAAAAAGGGGCGTCAGACTGTTTTGCAAAAGAAGCAACTCCAATGAATAGTAAGAATGGGATACAAAAAAATGTCTTCATTCGAATTATGTTAAGTTTTGTATTCTATTAATTGCTAAAAAAACTTATTATGGATATGTAAAAACGTGTGCGAAAAACAATTCAATTAAGGATAAAAGATAAGACAATAGAGTATAAAGTTACTCTGAATTATTTCAAAAAGCAAACTCCAAAATTATTTAATTTCGGATTTATTATAAAAAGTTTAAAAAAGACTTGTTTTAGAGTAAGGAATGCCGAATTAAATTGCGGAAAGAATAATATCCAATTAGAAAGTGGCCGAGAAACTAACTCCCCATACAGGGTTTTTTGAGAATTGATTGAACCCTACAGGAGCGATATTCATTTGGGTTTTGACTTTTGATTGATAACCAAATCCGTCCAAAATGGTGTTAAATGGATCCATGAAAAACAAGGTTGTTATTCCTAAGAACTTTGATTTTAATACTTTTTTGTCGTGCCTTATAATGGCTTTTTTGGCATAGAAAAAGCCTTCGCCCACTACAGAACCCAAAACAGGGGTAATGATAAGATCTTGAATCGAGGGAACTTCAGCAAAAGCTTCGATACCATATTCCCAAAAGAAAGTGGACATTAGTGCAGAATAACCAAAAGATTCTAGAACAGTAAAGCCACTACTTCTGGCCGTCATATAGTAAATACCGCCACAATATGGGTGCGTTATCCAGTTCAATACCCAATTGTCTTTATCCCAAACAGGACCTGCTTTTACGTTTTCTTTCCATTTCCATAAAATACCTTTTTCTCTCATTTCCTCTTTGTCCCAATTAGTAGCACTTTCCGGCATAACCCATAGCACACCAAAAGCAACAACAGTAGCACCTACATATATGCAGGTGTTGTAGCCCAATCTTCTATAATCTCTAAATGGAGGTGGATAAGCAAGGGAATCTTTCTTTTGGAGCGGGACAATCGAGTCGATTGTTATTATAACGGTGTCCACAAGAACTTCATTCGATTCAGTTGAATTAATTGAAGTGCTGTCAATAGTATTGGAGATAACAGGAGTTGTTATAGTACTAATAAAGGGCTGTTGTGCAAAAGCGACAGTACAAATAAGGAACAATAAAAAAGAATGCAAAAAAAGCTTTGTTCGAATCATGATGAAATTTAAATTTAAAAAATACGGTTTGAATTGCTTGGATTTACATAGAATGGAATGATGCAAAAAACAAAAAAACAGTAGTAATAAATTATAATGTTTTGGTTTCTAAAATAATCGAGGCCAAATGTAACTATATATAATGCTTTATGAAAATATTTGTTAAAAAAATCCCATTTGATTTAATTTTGGTTTTAATGGATAAATGTAAAAAATCGACTATTTTTACACAGCAAATTTAAAACGAATAGAATGGATTGGATAACCGTAAAAGAATACGAAGACATAACTTATAAAAAATGCAATGGTGTCGCCAGAATAGCATTCAACAGACCTAATGTGAGAAATGCTTTTCGCCCCAAAACAACTTCCGAATTGTATCAAGCTTTTTATGATGCCCAAGAAGACACCTCGATAGGAGTGGTTTTGCTTTCGGCTGAAGGTCCATCGAGCAAGGATGGGATTTATTCTTTTTGCAGCGGTGGGGATCAGAACGCACGTGGTCATCAAGGCTATGTGGGTGATGACGGTCAGCATCGATTGAATATTCTCGAAGTGCAAAGATTAATTCGCTTTATGCCAAAAGTGGTTATTGCCGTGGTTCCTGGTTGGGCTGTTGGCGGTGGACACAGTTTGCACGTGGTTTGTGATATGACATTAGCCAGCAAGGAACACGCCATCTTCAAGCAAACCGATGCCGATGTAACTAGTTTTGATGGTGGTTATGGTTCAGCTTATTTGGCCAAAATGGTGGGCCAGAAAAAAGCAAGAGAGATTTTCTTTCTAGGAAGAAATTATTCTGCTCAAGAAGCTATGGATATGGGAATGGTCAATGCCGTAATCCCGCACGCCGAACTGGAAGATACCGCTTATGAATGGGCGCAGGAAATATTGCAAAAATCACCAACATCCATCAAAATGCTCAAATTCGCAATGAACCTGACCGATGACGGAATGGTGGGGCAACAAGTTTTCGCCGGCGAAGCTACACGTTTGGCTTATATGACCGAAGAAGCAAAAGAAGGCAGAAATGCTTTCCTTGAAAAAAGAAAACCCAACTTCGAAAAAAAATGGCTACCGTAAAATAGTTGGCAGTGTTCAGTCGCAGTATTCAGTTGAGCAATATAATTAAAAAATAGTATTAAAAAACTTAGCGACCTTGCGCCTTTGCGGTAAAAAAAAACAAAACTTTGCGCCTTCGTGCCTTCGTGGCAAAAAGCGTCTTAAATAGAAACAAAAATGAAACATTGGATTGAAGCCGCACGATTAAGAACCTTACCCTTGTCAGTATCGGGGATAATTGTGGGGAGTATGTATGCACTTAGACCTACTGAAGAATTTGAAACTCCGACTGATGTTTTTAGTTGGAGAATATTTGCTTTGGCTATGTTGACTACCTTGGGATTACAAGTATTGTCCAATTTTGCCAATGATTATGGCGATGGGGTGAAAGGAACCGACAACGAAGATAGAATAGGACCCAAGCGCGCTATTCAGAGTGGAGCGATTACTCCTCAAGCGATGAAACGCGCTATTATCCTGACTTCTGGATTAACTTTGATTTCAGCAATGCTGTTGATTTATTTTGCCTTCAGGGATACCAATATTGGTTATTCCTTGTTTTACTTGGTCTTGGGAATCTTGGCCATTGCTTCGGCAATTCGTTATACGGTCGGGAATACAGCCTACGGATATCGAGGTTTTGGCGATGCGTTTGTCTTCGTTTTCTTTGGATTGGTAAGTACGATTGGGGTCAATTTTTTATATTCCAAGGAAGTTGAATGGCAATTAATCTTACCTGCAACCGCCATAGGATTATTGAGCGTAGGGGTTTTGAACCTCAACAATATGCGTGACGAAGCATCAGACAAGAAGTCGAATAAAAATACAATTGTCGTTCAAATCGGTGGAGCCAAAGCCAAAAAATACCATTATTTTTTGATTGTTTCGGCAATGGTTTTGGTGTTGTTTTTTGCTGTTTTAAGTGAATATCGCTTGGATCAATACTTGTTTGTATTGGCTTACATACCTTTAACTAAGCATTTAATTACAGTTTATAAAAACCAAGAGCCTAGAGATTTAGACTCAGAATTAAAAAAACTGGCACTAAGTACATTTGCACTTTCAATCTTGTTGGCTTTGTGTATGGTTTCGCTTATTCAAGACCTTGTTGTAAATGTCTTTTTGGGAGGAAGATAAATTAGGCAATTAGTGAAAAGTGATTAACTAGGACAGCTATTTCAAAGCGAATTACTAATCACTAAAAAAACGAAAAAAATGAAAATAACATTCTACGGTCACTCCTCATTGGGAATTGAAGTCGGTGGCAAGCGTATCCTGGTCGATCCTTATATTTCTGCCAATCCAAACGCTTCGCACATTAATATCAACGAATTGGAAGCCGATTATATTCTGCTGACCCACGCCCACGGCGATCACGTTGTCGATGTCGAATACATTGCCAGTCGAACCAAGGCGGTCATCGTTTCCAACTACGAAATAGCCACACATTACGGAAACAAAGGTTTCGAATACCATCCACTGAACCACGGCGGAAGTTGGGATTTTGACTTCGGGAAAGTAAAATATGTAAACGCAATTCATTCCAGCTCTTTTCCCGACGGTAGTTATGGAGGGAATCCCGGTGGTTTTGTCATCGAAGGCGAGCATAAAAACATTTACATTTCCGGCGACACCGCCTTGACGATGGACATGAAACTCATCCCGATGCGAACCAAATTAGATTTAGCGATTCTTCCCATTGGCGGTAATTTCACGATGGATGTCGATGATGCCATTGTGGCTTCGGATTTTGTCGAATGCGACAAGATATTGGGTGTTCACTATGATACTTTTGGTTATATCGTCATCAATCACGAAGAATCTATTCGTAAGTTTTTCGACAAAGGAAAAGATTTGATGCTGCTTAAAATTGGCGAAAGCATCGAATTGTAATTTTTTTCAGGAGCTGTTTCCTGCTGTACGCTATATCTCTTGTGGCTCCCTAGCTATCGGGACGCCACAAGAGGATGTCGCTTCCATCAGGGCTAGGACTCACAATACCTAACAAAATGAATCTTAACAAAATATTTTTGATGCTTTTTATTGGCATTTCATCCACTTCTGTTTTCGCCCAAAAAGACGGCTATTGGGACAAGGAAAGAGCTTTTAATAAAGAAATCGTGGTTTCGGCGCGAGAAAGAATCGTCATCAAAACCGAAGACTTGCCCGTTGGAACCACCGAAGTTGTTTTTAGAATCACACTTTTGGACCAAAACCAACAAATGGCAGGTAGTTTGGTTTCCATATTGAAATCCATTCCCGACCCAACAGGAATCAGTCAAGGATCTGCTGGAGCCGTTTTTCTGATGTCAAAAATTTCGGGCGATGACAAATGCAAATATGCCGTTTTTTCTAATGAAACTTCAGCTGCCGAATACAAAAAAAGCGGAGACACAGATAATGCGTGTTTTGAGCAAGAAGAAGCTGTGAGTAAGGATGCCAAGCGACTTTCTATCGATAAATCGTTGTGTTTATTGCCGAATTCCAATGCGATGTGGTTTGGTTTCGAAAGCAAGAATTGGATAATGAACCAGAAAATAATTCTTGAAGTTGTGCCTTGGGTCAACAATAGACTCAGCAGTGGCTGGACGTTGGAGAACCGAAAGCTCATCATCAACCAATGCAAAGCATCCGATCTAGCCATGAAACTTATCAATTCCGATGACTTTTGTGTTTGCATTTTGAATAAAATACAAAAAGAATACAAGTTTCAGGAATTCCAGAAACTGCTTCTCATAGAAAAATCGAAAGCTTTCAAGGACTATGGAATTGCTTGTTTTAATGAAACAGGAGCTTCTGATAAGATTTATTTGGATTTACGTAACCAAGCAGCCAATTTGACAAAACAAGGAAAATACGGCGAAGCTATCGATAAATTGAGCGTTATCGTGGTTAATGGCAAACCAAATGCTACAGATTACAATAATCTTGGATACGCTTACCTTATGACCAAGCAATATGCAAAAGCCATCAAATTCCTCAAAGAAGGGGAAACGCTCGACGATTCGGAATTGTTGATACAAATGAATCTGGCTCACGCTTTTTTGCTGAACAAGGATTTTAGGTCAGCCAAACCCATTTACAAAAAATACAAATCCCAAAACGTGAACGACAGTCTCAGTTGGACCCAAAAAGTAAAACAAGATTTCGAAACCTTCCAAAAAGCAGGATTACCAAGCGGTGATTTTGACAGGGTTCTGAGGTTGTTGGAGGATTAGAAAAAAAAACAAAAACGTAACGAAACAGAAAAATATTGACGGAATGAAAATTATAACTTGGAATTGTAATATGGCATTTCGTAAAAAAGCGGATTTTATATTAATTCATAAACCTGATATTTTAATAATTCCTGAATGCGAACACCCTGACAAATTAAAATTCGGAAAAGAAACTCCTTTGCCAACAAATGTTTTTTGGCACAGAACAAATCTTAATAAAGGTCTTGGTGTTTTCTCTTACAGTAATTATAAGTTTGAGTTACTTGAAGTTCACAATCCTGAGCTGAAAAATATTTTGCCTTTACGAGTAACTGGTGGGCCGTTTGACTTTACATTATTTGCAATTTGGGCAAATAACCCACAAGATAAAGATGGGCAGTATATAACTCAAGTTTGGAAAGCAATTCAGTACTATGATAATTTGATACTTGATAATAAAACAATACTAGCAGGCGATTTTAATAGTAATACAATTTGGGATAAATCATATCGAGAAGGAAATCATTCAACAGTTGTTGAAAGATTAGCAAGAAAAAATATTTTTAGTGCATATCATAAATTTTACAATCAAGAACAGGGAAAAGAAGAACATCCAACTTTGTTTATGTATAGACATCAAAATAAACCTTACCATATTGATTATTGCTTTGCATCTGCTGATTTTATAGAAAAACTTATTAATGTTGAAGTTGGACTTTATAATGATTGGACACATTGTAGTGACCATAAACCATTGATGGTTGAATTTGATTTGTAACTAAAAAAAACAACAGTTAGATCTGCAAGGTTTTGAAAAACTTGCAAAATTAATTAAAAAATAAACATACAATCTTGAAAGCAACTTACCACAAATACATTCTTGATTTCAAACGACCTTCGGGAACATCTCGAGGCGTGATGAACGAAAAAGAAACTTGGTTTATTGTTCTGGAAAAGGACGGTAAAAAAGGAATAGGCGAGTGCGGCATCTTGAGAGGATTAAGTGCGGACGATCGGCCGGATTATGAAGCTAAATTGCAATGGACTTGCGGCAATATTCACTTGGGTGAAAACCAACTTTGGGAAGCCTTGATAGAGTTTCCTTCGATACAGTTTGGAGTCGAAATGGCGTTCCAATCTTTGGCTAGTGAAAGTCCATTTTTACTCTTTCCTTCGGATTTTACCAATGGCGAAAAAAGCATCGGAATTAATGGTTTGGTTTGGATGGGTCAGGAGTCGTTCATGAAGCAGCAAATCGAGGAAAAACTGGCGGCAGGATTCAGATGTGTTAAACTCAAAATTGGAGCCATAGATTTCGATCAAGAACTGCAATTATTGCGTTATATTCGCCAACATTTCACGCCCGATCAAGTCGAAATTCGAGTGGATGCCAACGGCGCTTTTGATGTATCTTTAGCTTTAGATAAATTAAATCAATTATCTGGTTTTAAACTACATAGTATTGAGCAACCTATTCAAAAAAACAACCCTGACAGTATGGCAGAGTTGTGTAAAATTACTCCAATTCCCATTGCTTTGGACGAAGAGCTGATTGGCGTGTTTTCATTGGCAGAAAAAGAAGCTTTATTACAAAAAATCAAGCCTCAATATATCATTTTGAAGCCTAGTTTTGTGGGTGGTTTTCGAGGCACAAAAGAGTGGATTTTATTAGCTGAAAAGTATAAAATTGGCTGGTGGATTACCTCGGCTTTGGAGTCGAATATTGGTCTAAATGCTATCGCGCAATGGACATTTTTGCAACAGAATTCAATGCCACAAGGACTCGGAACTGGAGCACTATACACCAACAATTTTGATTGTCCGTTGCAGGTTTCACAAGGAAAATTATGGTACAAAAAAGAGATTGATTGGGATTTTGGTTTTGACTTGAAATAGTCTGTAAAATATTAAAAATACACCGCAAATTCCATATAAAATGATTTAAAAAATCTATGAATCTGCGGTGTATTATTATACTTACTTTTTGAAATACTTTTGTATTAACCCGCTCAACGCAGCGATATTTACAGGTTTCGATATATAGTCGGTGCATCCTGCCGCGATGGCTTCATCTCGATCGCTCTGCATTCCATTGGCGGTTTGGGCTATGATAATCAAGTTTTTGTTAAATTTCCTAATTCGTTCAGTGGCTTCATAACCACCCATTTCCGGCATATTGATGTCCATCATAACCAAATCGATGTCTGGATTATTGTGGCAAGCTTCTATGGCTTCAAGACCTGTGCTTACTTTCAAAATCTCTTTGCTGAAGGGTTTAACGGCAATCGTGATGAGTAATTTTGATATTGCGTCATCTTCGACTATCAATACTTTTAAGTCTTTAATTTCGTTTACTATTTTTTCTTCTACAACTACTTTTTGAGTAATAATTTTTTCTGCGGATTCTGGTTTTTTATCAAACGGAATGGTGAAATAAAAGGAACTTCCTTTGCCTTCACTGCTTTCTACCCATAATTTACCGCCAAGCATTTCAACATAAGCTTTTGAAATGGCCAGTCCCAATCCTGATCCTTCGTGGGAGCGGGAAATGGTTTCGTTGGCTTGCCTGAATCTTTCGAAAATTATTTTTTGCTGGGAATCTGAAATACCCAAACCAGTATCTGTTACAAAAAACTCTAGGTAATTTCCTTTTTTAATATAACCGAATTCTATTGAACCAGAGTCAGTAAATTTAAGGGCATTTTTGACAAGGTTGGTAAGTATAGCGTATATTTTTTCGCGATCCGTATTTATTAAAGCTTCTTTTGAAGTCAATGAATTTTTAGTAAAAAGTTGTATTCCTTTTTGTTTTGCTTCTGGTTTGAAGAAGGTATAAAGGTAATCAATTTGCTCATTTATGTTAGTTTCGGAAAGGGTAATCTCTACTTGTCCTGATTCAACTTTAGAAATGCTGATAATGTCGTTGATGATATTGAGCATTCGTATCCCACTTTTTTCGATGATTCTAACATACTCTTGTTGTTCTTCATCTGTTAAGTTTGGAGTTTTTAATAATTCAGTAAAACCAAGAATACCATTCATAGGAGTACGGATTTCGTGACTCATATTGGCCAAGAAAGCTAATTTTAAACGATCGCTTTCTTCTGCTTTTTCCTTGGCTAGGATTAATTCCTTTTCAACAATTTTTCGTTCAGTAATGTCCTCTTTAATTGCAATATAATGAGTTGTAGTGCCCTGTGTATTTATGATTGGAGAAATGGATGCAGATTCCCAGTATAATTCTCCATTTTTCTTGATATTATGAAATTCTCCGTGCCATTCGTTACCACTAGCTAGAGTTTGCCATAACTCTTTGTATTCGTTTTGGGAGGTGTGTTCGGACTTTAGTATGCGGGGATTTTGACCTACAACTTCTTCAAAGGTATATCCAGATGTTTCTGAAAATTTTGGATTTGCATATTCTATTTCACCCGATGTATTTGTAATGATAATCGAAACGGGACTTTGCTCAACGGCTTGCGAAAGTTGTTTGATTTTTTCTTGGGTTTGTTTTCTTTCTTCTTCAAAAGCAATTGATTCTAATGTAAAAGCAATATTTTGAGTGATTTTTTCCAATAATTCGACTTCTTCATTGGAGGAAAATGCGTTGGTTTCATCTGAATACAAATTAAATACTCCAATAGTATTATTTAAAACGATAATTGGAATTGATATTACTGAACGATATTCTCTTTTTAGAGCACTTTCGCGCCAATGTTTCATTAGAGAATCGTTTTCAATATTATTACATATTACAGATTTCCCTCCTCGCATCGCTATACCCGTTGGTCCATTTCCATTTGGTTCATCAAGGACAGAAAGTTTATTGTTTTTATTTAAATAGCCATCTACAAATCCAGATGATGCGACTATGTTAATATTAATTTTGTTGTCATCTAACATTCCAATAAAGCTCATCCGGAATTTTCCATATACAGTCGCAATGCGACATATTTCTTGAAATAATTCATTTTTGTCTTTTATTCTGATAATCAAGTTGTTAATTTGGCTAATTAGCGAATAAACCCTATTGATTTTATTTAGTTCAATTGTAGATTGCTTGCGTTTTGTAATATCGTGAATTATGACTTGAACAGCATTTTTATGTTCATAAAAAGTTGGGATGCCTTTTAGTTCAACATCAATAGCATTCCCATATAAGTCAATAAATTTTTCTTCCACAATTTCGGATGCATTGTTGTCTCGAATGACTTCTTCCATTCTTTGGATAACACTTTCAAGACTATCGGGATGAATAAATTGCAATACAGGTTTACCTAATATTTCATCCTTATTTTTAGCTCCAATCATTCGGATACCTTCATCGTTTACGAAAACAATTTTTTCACCTGAGTAGATAACAACGGCGTCAGGAGAATTTTCAACTAGACTTCGGTATTTTTCTTCGCTTTCGCGCAAAGCTTCCTCGGTTTGTTTTCGCTCAGTAATGTCTTGAATTGTACCAATTAATTGTTGGGGTTCATTTAGTTCGTTGTATACTATTTCTCCCATTCCGTGCACCCAACGTTCCTCTTTATTGTTTATTCTAATGATTTTGTAATCTTTATTAAAATCATTTTTCTTTGTAATTATCCCATTGTTGAGATAGTCAATCATTGTTTTTTTCCATTCAGGATGAATAATCATTTCCCATCCTTCTATCGATTTTTCAAAATTGGCATCAATGCCAAAAATGTTTTCAAGAACTGCTGAACTTGTCCATTTTCCGGTAGTAAAATCAAGAGAATAGGAACCAATATTTGCGATAATCTGGGTTTGCTTTAAAAACGCATCATTGGCAATCAGCTTTTCTTCAATTTTTTTACGCTCTGTAATGTCAGTAATAATACCTATGGCATTGGTAACTTTATTATTTTTATCCGTGATGGATGATACAGATATTTTTCCCCAAAAGAAGGATTTGTCCTTTCTCAGATAGCGTTTTTCAATTTGGTATTTGTTAATCTCACCTTCAATTATATTATTTAGAAGTTGTTGGTTTTTTATTAGATCATCGGGATGCGTAATTTCGGAATTAGACAATTTGCTGAATTCTTCTCTTGTATAGCCAAGCATATCGCAGCACCAATCGTTAAAAAGTAAAAAACGTCCATTTTTATCAACCATTACAATTCCGGAATTGGCTACATTAAAAATTCCTTGTAGTTTTTCTTGGTTTTCTCTTAATGCTTCCTCTGTTTTTTTACGTTTTGTAATATCTCGTGCCAGTAAAATAAATCTCCTTTCTACATTATCGCTTTCATTTATGGGGGATACAGAAAGTTCAAACCAATATTTAGCATTTTCCAAATCGAGTGAATATTGGTGTCCTCCTGACCACCCTTTTTCGTTGGCTTCGATTATGGCATTCACACAAATATTTGAAGCTTCGATGGGTAAAACATCCTGGAAAAAATTTCCCAAAAACAATTCTGGAGGAACCGCTAGTAAATCATTGCGATTTGAGTGGTAATTGTATATTCTGCCATCAAGTCCCACTTCAAACAGCAAATCAGGAAGGGCTTGTAGAATGGTTGCTAGTTTTTTATGCGCTCTTTCAGAATCTCGTTCTGTCTGTTTGCGTTCTGTAATATCCCTTGTAATGTTCATTACTGCGGGTTCATTCAAATAATTTATAATCAGTGATTCAACCTCGACAATTTTAATTTCTCCTTTTTTTGTTCTGATGGAAGTTTCAAAATCTATTTTCCCTTTAGTTAGAATAGTTTCTATTCTTTCCTTCATTGTTTTTGTTGAAAAAGACTCCAAGTCACTAACATTCATAGCTAGAAGTTCTTTCTTAGTATAATCAAATAGTTCAGTAGAAGCTTGATTTATTTTGATGAAATTGTCTGGTTTTCCATCAGGATTAAATCTAAATATGGTAATACTGTCTCTGTTACTGTCAAAAAGAGTGTGGTATTTATCCTCTTTTGTTCGAAGCGATTTTTCACTTTTAATACGTTTTGTGATGTTTTTAGATAAACAAGTAATCCCTATAATTTCATTGTTTACTATAATGGGATTAAAGAAATTTTCAGAATAAGTAATTCCAAAATAGTCAAATTCACTAATGTTTGAAAAGGATTCACCTTTCAAGGCACGGTCGTAATTTTTTTTGGCAATATTTAATTCATTTTCAGAACTGATGTAATCCAGTATGTTTATACCCAGTTGAATATCTGAATTATATATGGATTTCATCCAGTCTGAATGAGCTTTATTAAAATATAAATACCTATAACTTTCATCGATAGAAAATACAATAATGTCATCCTGACTTTCGATGATAGATTGTAAAAGGGAATGCGATTTTTTAAATTCTTCTTCCATTTTTATGTTTTTGCTAATGTCAATTGCAGGTGCCAAAAATTGTTTTTCGTCTTCGATGATTTTAAATATTTGAGGTTCTTTATCTCTCATAAATGCTTTATACTTTTGTATTATGTCGTTTTCTAGTCTCCCGATTTTTGAACTTTCCCAATTGACATCTTATTAATCAGCTTTTTTTTAAATATTGTTAAAAGACTAAATAATTTATGTTTTTTGCTGAAAGATTTAATTGTAATGAACTCAATTTCAGGTATTGGAAATATTACTCAAATTTAAACAATTAATTATATTAATTACCCAGAAAAGGTCTGATATACATCAGTTTAATGATGGATTTTTATTTATTTTTTTGCAATCTAAAAATATTTGTTTTTTTAGAGAGAATAAAGTAGGGTTAATTGTAATCTTTGAGTTGAATTGTTTTATTTTTTGTAATTTTTTAATGTTGAAATGGCTTGATTTTGAATTCTCTTTTGCATAAAACCAGTCCAGCCTAGAAGTATTCCTTGCCAGCCAAATGCCTGTTTAGTCCATTTCCAGATATCAAAATCATCGGTATGTTTTATGATTAAACCCTCTTTAAACTGAAATTGGGCATAAATTGAATTTACAACCTTTCTATTGGTTTTACTAAAGTTGTAGGTGGCTACCCACCGTGCAGATCCCTTATAATCGTCAGCTTTTATTTCTGAGAAGTCTATTTTTATGTTTCCTTTGCTTTTTTCAAGCAACATTTTCCACATTTTACAAACGTCTTTGCCTTTTAACAATCCAAATATGGGATCACTAAATTTAATGTTGGCGTGATAACATTCACACATTTGAGCAGCATTGCCATTGGAAAATGCGGTGTAGAATTTAATGATAGTCTCTTCGTTTGCAGTCATTTCAAAAAAAAGTTAGGAGTAAAAATAATATTTTTTTTCCATCTTTTGTGAGAAATATATTTTTTTTTGTAGTCTATTTTGGTAAAAAGATAATAATCTGTTTGATTTCAATGAAATGCATTGTAAAATATTGAATATAGAAAATGTTTTAATGAATTTTTAATAATAAATTGGGATTGGGACAATTATCCAAATAATATTCCAAGTCATTCTTGCTGCAAACACCGGGATAATCGCCTAAATAATCCTTAATTTCTTTGATTATTTGAAAATGTAAATGTGGAGCATAACCACCATTTACACTTGCATCACCCAAAGTGGCTATTTTTTGTCCTTTCTTTACGACGTTTCCAATTTCAAGGTTTTCGATGCTTTCCAGAGATAAATGGCCGTATAAAGTATAGAAAATCTGATTTTCGATGGAGTGTTGCAAGATTAGTGTTGGACCATAATTCCCTTTGCCGGCATTAAAATCAAATCCATAAACTATTCCGTCAAGTGCCGCCAAAATTGATGTTCCGGTTTTTATCCACAAATCCATTCCGATATGAATATTGCGTTCCTCTTTTTCTTCGTCATTGAATAAGAGACTTGATTTATATAGATTTCGTTCTTCATTATATCCGCCAAAAGCGACTTTTGCATCGTTTTTTTGAAGATGATTCTCAATATAATCTTCAAATTCTTTGGAGTCTGTCATATCAATTTTTGACAAATCGGTATTCGAAATCGATAAATCTATGGGAGTATATTTCGAGTAAGGAATAGAATCATCAATAACTTTTATGTTTTCTAGTTGTAAAAAAAGGTTTTCTAAAGTTGGCATAATGATGATTTAAAAAATGTGAATTTATTCTATTGTCATTGATTTTAATTTGGTTCGATAGGCTTCGAGTGCCATTGATTTAGAAATAAAACCAAAGTATTTTCCGTTTTTTAGCACTGGCAAGAAGGCAACTTTTGCTTTTTCGAATTTATTCATCACGATTTCCATACTGTCAGTTGGGTAAATAATATCAACCGGCGTTCTCATTATTTCTTTTACATAAGTATATTTTACTCTATATTGATTGAAAATTATTTCCCTTATATCATTGAAATGAACTACACCAAGCATATTTTTTTCCTTGTCTACTACAGCAAAAATGACTTGATTGGAATGCGAAATCAAATCAACCAATTTCTCTAGGTTTTCATTTGCAGTAACGGTCAAATAATCGGTTTGAATGATTTTATTAGTATCCAAGGTCGAAAGGATGTTGGCGTCTTTGTTGCTCGTGAAAGCATGACCTTTTCGAGCTAAATTTTTCACGTCCAATGAATGTTTTTCAAATCGTTTTGAAATGGTGAAACTGATGGAAGCGACAATCATCAGTGGAATCATCAAGTCATAACCACCCGTTATTTCGGCAATTAGAAATATCGCTGTCAAAGGCGCATGAAACAATGCACTGAGAATTCCTGCCATTCCCACCATCGTAAAATTGCTGACAGGTAATTTGGTAAGCCCGGTCAAATTTAAAAATGTGGAAAAGAAAAAACCAACATAAGAACCCAAGAACATGGAAGGCGCAAAATTACCTCCATTTCCGCCACTCCCCAAGGTGATTCCCGTTGCAAATGCTTTGAGCATCATTGTTAGTCCAACAAATAGCAAAAGTACCCAGCTGTTGTTCCTGAAATCTTTAAAAAGGGTGTTTTCAAGCAATTGTCCCGGATCATTTTCAGACAAGGTTTTGATGCTTTCATATCCTTCGCCAAAAAGAGTTGGAAAAATAAAAATCAGCAAGGCTAAAATAGAAGCTCCAAAAAAGGCTTTTTTGTAGGGTGAAAATTTAAGTCGGCTAAAAATATGTTCGACTCTTTGGAAATTTCTTGAATAATAAACAGAAATAAGTCCCGTGAATAATCCAAGTAAAACATAATAAGGAATATTGTGGTAATCAAAGGTTTGTTGTTGCTTGAAAGTCAATAATATTGATTCCCCCAAAGCAATCTTGGAAACAAGTGCTCCGGTTGCGGCAGCGATCATAATAGGGGTAAAGGCAGAAATACTCACATCTACCAGCAATACTTCGATGGCAAATAAAACACCCGCAATTGGTGCGTTGAAAGCAGCGGCAATTCCGGCAGCAACTCCACAACCTATCAGAAGAGTTCTGTCTTTATAACCTAATTTATACCGTTGGGCATAATTGGAACCAAAGGCCGCACCCGTAATCACAATGGGACTTTCCAATCCTGCCGAACCTCCCAAACCAACCGTAAGCGAACTTGTCACAATTTGGGCATACATTTGTTTTGGAGGAATTATGCTGGCTTTTTTGGCCACGGCATACAAAATCTGCGACGTTCCTTTTTCTATCGAGCCTCCCAAGAATTTTTTGATTACAAAAACGGTAAGCATAATCCCTATTACAGGCAACATTCCCTTTATGAATCCATACTTGAAAATACTTGTAATATTGGTGACATAAGTGGCGAAAGTAAAGATGCTGTGTGCAAATGTTTTCAAGACAATTACTGCAAAAGCCGCTGAAATACCAACCAATACGCTCGACAAAAAGATGAACTGCTTGTTCGAGATTTTATCTTGTGACCAAGCAATCAGGTTTTCAAGTTTGTAGAGGTATTTTTTGAACATTTGACTTTTTTAAGAGATTACAAAAATAACCTATTTCAAAATTAAAGAATGTTTTTTAATGCTTCTTTTTTGCTTAAAGGCTTTAAATTATTGTTAACTACAAAGTTTCTAACCGCTTCGGGATTGGTTTTGGCATATTCCCGCAATGCCCAGCCAATGGCTTTTTGTATAAAAAACTCATTGGAATTTTTATGTTTTTCGCATTCTGATTTCAACAAATCGAAATTGGTTTTTTGTTTGTAACCCAATTGAAAAAGAATGGCACTTCGGTTGAGCCACATGTTGTCGGAATTCGAAAAACGTTCGATTGTGTTATCTATTTCCAATGGATATTCAAGCAAATATTCTCCCAAAATGTATTTGGCAATCGTGTCAACGCTGTCCCACCAAGAATTGGTGATTATCAGTTTTTCAATGAGTTGAATGTCGTCTTTTTTATAATTTCCTTTGAGTTGTTTTATCAGAATTTCTATGGTGCAATACTGCAATTCTCGTTGTGGTTTTTCGAAAAGTTCCAATGCAATTGCTCTTGGGTTTTTGGCAATTTCTTCTTGGTTTTCTTTGCAAAGCGTTTTAAAAATTAATCTTCTATTTTCTGTTTTTAGACCAAAAAAAGAGAAATGATTCCGCATGTATTTTGCCATTGCTAGAGCATTTTCGGGCTGATTTTTTTCTTGGAAAGCAGTTTCTAATGATTCAATGAAAGGCATAATTTATAAAGTTTCTATTTTCTGTTTTGAATGGGTTTTTATTTCTTCAAAAAAAGTAGTGAATTCGGTTTCGAAATCTGAATAGAAAGTTCTCAATTCAGCAACTGAAAATCTCATATTCGAATTGCGTTTCATTCTGTTGTCCATTTTAACCAAAACGTTTTCTATTCCTTCAATGGTTTGATAACTCAAAAGCCAGTTTTGAGCAATTAGATAAGGAACCATTTTTTGAGTTTTTTCAGTAAGAAAATGATAATTGTCTCTCAAAGATTGGTAAAAACGTTCTGTATAATTCTCTAATGGCTCATCCGAATAATTCTCCCAGTTTTTTGCCAAGAAATGATCATAAAAAATATCTACAATAATGCCGGAATAATGATGATAATTGGCGTGCAGCCTTTTGGTGCTTTGTCGAAAAATAGGATGAGCATCGGTGAAAGTGTCGATGGCTCTATGCAAAATGATTCCTTTTTGAATCTCCATCGGAAAAGCGTCAAAGTTTTTCCCGTGAATACCGTCAGCTATAAAATTGCCGATTTTCATCAAATCATTGTCTCCTGAAAGATATATGTGGGCTAGAAAATTCATTCGACTAATCTATGAATTTTAAATGACTTTTATAAACCATCGTTTGTTATATTTGTATCCGGAAATTTAAAATTTGAACTCAAAAACATTAAATAAATGACTTTAATAAAATCTATATCAGGAATTCGAGGTACCATTGGCGGAAAAGTAGGGGATAACTTGACTCCGGTCGATGCCGTGAAATTTGCTGCGGCTTACGGAACTTGGCTAAAAAACAGCATTGGCAAAGATAACAAGAATTTGAAGGTTGTCGTAGGAAGAGATGCTAGAATTTCGGGACCAATGATTCATAATTTGGTAGTAAATACTTTGGTAGGTTTGGGAATTGACGTGATTGATTTGGGACTTTCGACAACACCAACTGTTGAAGTAGCTGTACCATTGGAAAGTGCTCACGGAGGAATTATCCTTACCGCTTCGCACAATCCAAAACAATGGAATGCCTTAAAATTATTGAATGAAAAAGGAGAATTCTTGAACGGTATCGAAGGAGAAAAAATACTTCAAATCGCCGAAGCCGAAGCATTCGATTTTTCGGATGTTGATAATTTGGGCGAAATTGTTGAAAATGATGCTTATATGGACATTCATATCGATGAAGTATTGAACTTGCCTTTGGTGGATATTGAAGCGATAAAAGCAGCCAAATTCAAGGTAGTTGTTGACGGAGTAAATTCATCTGGAGGTATTATTATTCCAAAATTATTGGAATTAATGGGCGTTGAAGTGGTAAAATTATACTGTGAACCCAACGGACATTTTCCGCACAATCCAGAACCCTTAAAAGAGCATTTAACGGATATTTCAGAATTGGTTGTCGAAGAAAAAGCGGATTTTGGAATCGTGGTTGATCCAGATGTGGACCGTTTGGCTTTCATTTGTGAAGACGGCGAAATGTTTGGTGAAGAATATACTTTGGTGGCTTGCGCCGATTATGTGTTGAGCAAAACTCCAGGAAATACCGTTTCGAATATGTCTTCTTCCCGTGCTTTGCGTGACGTGACCAATTCGCATAACGGAAGCTATGAAGCCAGTGCCGTTGGTGAAGTGAACGTGGTAGAATTGATGAAGAAAAATAATGCCATTATTGGTGGTGAAGGGAACGGCGGAATCATTTATCCTGAATTACATTACGGTCGCGATAGTTTGGTGGGCGTGGCTTTGTTCTTGACGCATTTGGCCAACAAAAAGATGAGCGTTTCAGCCTTGAGAGCTTCCTATCCGGAATATTACATGAGCAAAAACAAAATCGAATTGACACCACAAATTGATGTTGATGCGATTCTTGTGGCAATGACCGAAAAATATAAAAACGAAGACATAACAACGATTGACGGAGTAAAAATTGACTTTGCCGAAAACTGGGTTCATCTTCGAAAATCAAATACAGAACCGATTATTCGAATCTATACCGAAGCCGCTTCACAAGAAAAGGCTGATGGTTTGGCATTACGAATTATTGATGAAATAAAAGCAATAGCAGGAATCTAAAAGTTAAGACCTAGTTAATTGAGATTCATCGCAACCAGAACAGAATGCTATTAATTACAAAATATATTCAAGACGAAAGTACTAGCGCATTAGTTCTGTATTCTATATTTTCTATGATAATTGGCTTCTTAATTGTTATGTGGATAAGGTATAATAAAAAGAAAGCAGAATCTGACAACGAATACTATTTTGATTTTTTTACTGACAATAGGCTGTATGGTGCTATCATAATTTTAATCATTGGAATCTGGGCAACTGTGTCGGAGTTATTAAAACGATTTTGACCATATTTAATATAATTTTTTTTCTTTGTTGAAATAAACATCTAATCAGCACAACATACGCGAAGAAAAATCGCTAACATTTTAATAATTAGAACTTTTCTTTTACGAAAAACTTCTATCTTGTCGAAAGAACTCATTTCTCTTTAATCGCGACTTCGCCTAGCGTGAGACCGTTGTCTTTTTTAATAACAAAATCCTTTCATAGAGCAATCTTTGAAAGGATTTTTTTGGATTATAATTATAACTGGGTTAGTTTAATAATTTGTATTTTAACCTAAAATCAATCAAATGTTTTTATATTAACAAAAAAAATCTAAATTTATGATTATATTTAAAAATTATTAAGCTGTTTTTGTCAATTCGGTTTTTGAAAAGTTGTTTTTGTTATTAGTCTCTAATAGTTTTCATTGTTTCTTAATTTTTGGCAGTTTGTTGATCTGTTTTCAAAGGTATTAGTTCTTTTTATTGTGTTAATCCAAATCAGTTATATTTTCATATTCGTTTAGGTATTCCCAATTACTTGTTTAAAAGGTAACAATTATTGTTTTGAGTTGATATAACTATGTAATAGTTCTTTTGACAATTTAAAATTATTGAAATCTAAATAATAATTGGATTAAAGGGTAACAAATTTTAAACCCAATGTATCTATTATTATAACAACAAAAAACTAACACTTTAAACTTTAGAAATTATGAAAAAATCAATTTTTGTAACGATTGCTTTTATGGCCGTTACTAGTATCTCATCTCAATTATTTGCTCAAGAAGCGGCTGCAGTAAAAGCAGGGTATAATGTAAAAGCAAATGTAAAATGTCGAGTAACTCAAACTGAAACAGGTTGTGCATTAGCATTTGAGTATGGTGTAAAATCTCCAAAAGATGTAGCAACCGGTCAATCATCAGGAAAAAGGGGATACGATTATTATCAAGCAAAATCAGATTTTAGTGTAAGTGCTACAGATAATTCTGTAACAGAAGTAAAAAGTCCACGAGATGCCGCCAGCGGTCAAGCCACAGGAAAAAGACAGCATCAGCCAATGAGTGTGACTAAAGAAATGGATAAAAGCTCCCCTAAATTAGCAGAATCAGTATCAAGTATTGATGGAACTGCAGCAAAAGGAGGTTCTGGTAAAGTTAATGTACAGGATTTGAGTTTTTCTAAAGTTGATGTACAAGATATTAGTTTCACAAAAAGATGTGGAGGAAAAAGCAGTAAGTTGTCTGTTGTAGATGGAGAATGTGTTATTTCAACAGATGACTGTCCAAATGGTACTTGCACCGTGGTGGCTTCCTGGAGTTGGGGAGCAACAAATTCAGGTCGATGTTCCGTTGATTTTCTATTGGAAATCGAAGATGGAGTTTGCACGAGCATGGCTATCAATGAAAAAGGATTGCCAGGAGGAAAGAGTACAGCAACTACAAAAAAATAAGTTATTTAAAAACAGGAAGTTGATGCTTCCTGTTTTTTTTAACAATAATCAAAGTCTTTATTATTACCAACCTACATTTTGTCAATATGAAGAAAATTACACAACTTTTATCGTATCCATTTTATAATGTAATTCTTTTTTTTCTTGTTTTCGGGAATTCACTATTCGCCCAAAAAGATTTGATGCATAAAAAAGATACTATAACCATACGTTGTAAAATACTGATGGAAACGCCCTCAATGTACACTTTTGCCTTTCTTAATTCAAAAAATAAAGTAAAAAAGACCACTATTTTAAAATCGACAGTCGAAAATGTGGAATACAATAAATACGACAAGAATTTAGTTGAAGACAAACTTTTTACTGATGAAGCTTCGATTGTTTTGAACGAAGAGCCTGTAAAACCGTATCAATATTCATTTGCTTTGGGTTTAAACTTGAGTAATATTTTAGAGTTTAATGCTCCTTCAGGACCAGACAAAAAAAGCTTTTCGGCAACCAGTACTTTGGATTTGGGAATGGATTATTATAAAGAAGGCAACCGCTTTGCTATGACGAACGAACTCCATTGGACTTTTGCAGTTCAAAAATCGGGTATTTCGGGTAGTGATCGCATTCAAAGGGTTTCGGACGACTTTACCACCCTACATGATTTTTCATTTACCTTGAGCAAAAACAGTAAATGGAATGCCAATTTAATTGTTAAAAACGGTACATCTATTTTTACCATTTATGATGGAGATTATTTTAAAGATTACAACAACAACGGAAAAATACAAGGGTTTTTGAGTCCCTATCAGGTGGTGCTTTCGCCGGGGATAAAATACCAACCGAATGATTATTTCAGACTTTCTCTTTCTCCTTATTCCGTTAGTTTGTATGGATTGACTAGTCAGCAAATTGCCAATACTGGATTTTACACCCAGACTTATGACTTTAATGGCGACTATGAACTCTTTGTTTTTGAACAATTGGGAGCTGAACTTAATATTTGGTACGACAGGAAATACAAGAAATGGCTCGAAATGCAGTATCGTTTAGGTTTTTCCTCGGATTATTTTTCTAAAACAGACATCAATGTTTTAATGGACGGAATGTTTATTACAAAAGTTAGGATTTTTAAAAATATATACCTCACACATCGTGCGATTTTGAAAGGGGATTTGTTAGAAACCCCTTTGAAACCTTATTACAAGCAAACTATTTTATTGAGCTATGCCAAAAGTTTTTAGTAAGTTTTGTTTATTAAGCAGTGGTTCAATTAAATAATAATGTAATTTATAATAAGTACTATTTTTTTGAGTTAATTTTATCACAGAAAACCAGTCATAATTAATTTACTTAGAAACTTGAGAAAAATATTAGCAATTTTAACAATAGGGCTTGTCCTATTTGTTTCCTGTTCAAAAGAGGATGACACCTCTGGATATACTGTAAATCCTGTTACCAATAGGCAGACAACGGGTAGTTCATCCAACGATTTATTGTCAGATACAAAATTTAAGAGTATGGTTATAGAGCTGGTTTATGTTGATGGTTTTGAGCCATCAACGGCAGCAATTAATAATTTTGTGTCTTTTATTGAAGCAAGAACTTACAAGCCTAACGGGATTAGTGTTATTAAAAGGTCGATGGCGTCACCAAAAAAAACAACTTTTACGGTTACGGAAATTGCAGATATAGAAAAAGCCAACAGAACGAAATATAATACCGCTGACCAAATAGCGGTTTGGGTTCTTTTTGTAGATGGAAAATCATCTATTGATACCAGTACGTCCGTTGTTTTGGGACAGGCATATTGGAATACTTCTTTTGTTATTTTCGAACAAACCGTTCAAGGTTTGAGTAATAGTCCATTAGAGCCCAGTAGAAGTTTAGTGGAAACCACCGTAATCACACATGAATTTGGACATATTCTTGGTCTTACCAATTTAGGAACTCCTATGCAAACGAATCATGAAGATGCTTCACATCCAAAACATTGTAATGTTCCGACTTGCTTAATGTATTGGGAATCAGAATCCGGTAAAAGTTTTTCAAGTATGGGTTCGGGTGCCACTGCACCTCTGTTAGATGCCCAGTGTCTTGCAGATCTCCGCGCCAAAGGAGGAAGATAAATCAAGATATTTATAGAATTAACCCTTTTCAAGCACCTTCTTGGAAAGGGTTTTGTTTTGAGAACAACTTTTGAGGACAACTTCAAAAAATAAATAAATAATTTTAAGTGATTAAGTTGTATAACACTATTTATTTTAGTTACATTTGCCCTATAAACTCTATTAAATTGATAGGGTTTATATTGAATCGGTAATGTTTTGTTATTTATGATGTGTTATTTAAAAAAATATACCCAAAATAATGATATTTAGTTGCAGGATTTAGTATTTCAATAATAGTTTTTACAATTAATTAAATATTTAAGTTAGCAGAAAAAGTAAAAAGGCTCCTTTTTGTCTCATTGTTTATTTTTTTGCAAATAATTAAGTTTTTTATGGATTTTCAAATAGGTTTAGTAATTGCAGGTTTAGTAGTTGGTTTTATTGTTGGTTTGACAGGTGTTGGAGGAGGCTCGCTTATGACTCCTATTTTATTGTGGTTCGGGATTAGTCCGACTACTGCCGTTGGAACTGATTTATTGTATGCGGCCATAACCAAATGCGGTGGCGTATATGTTCATAATAAAAAGAATAATATCAATTGGACCATTACAGGTTGGCTTTCATTAGGAAGTATACCTGCGGCTTTGCTGACATTATACATACTTCATGTTTTGAACACCGACACCACGGATTTGAATAATGTTATCAAGTTTAGTTTGGGTTGGGCACTTCTTTTTACTTCGGTTGCCATTATATTTAAACATAAGATTATGGTGTTTTCACAAAAACACGCCGGAGATAAATTTCATAGAGAAAGCAAAACACAAAATTTCTTGACAGTTGCCATCGGTGTTTTGTTGGGAGTGACTGTAACTCTTACTTCTATCGGCGCTGGAGCTTTAGGAACGGTGACACTTTTTTTTCTTTACCCACTTTTGCCAACACCAAGATTAGTTGGTACCGAAATTGCTCACGCCGTACCTTTAACTCTCGTTGCGGGATTGGGTCACGCCACTATGGGAAATTTAGATTTAACTTTGTTGGGACAGTTATTGTTGGGTTCGCTTCCTGGAATTTACATCGGAAGTATGTTGAGTGGCAAAATGCCTGATTTATTGCTTAGAAATGCATTGGCTATAATGCTGTTTTTTGTTGGATTGAAGTTGATTTCTTAATTTTAAAAGATATATACCAAAAGAGGCTGTCTAATTTTTTTAGGCAGCCTCTTTCGGTATATTAAAAATTGAATTCGCTATAAACCTAACTTGGTATTTTTTCAATTAAAATGGCAGCATCCGATGGATCGAAATAGGTGCAAGTCATTTCGATGATATTTACGCTCCATTTTGCGATTCCGCATTGTGCCGCGTGATTACAAAAAGTGAGATAATCCGTTTGGCCGCCTTGGTGCATCACCAGAAATTCGATGAAGCGCTCTTTGTTCGATGTTGTTGCGACAGTTATACTCTTATAAGTTTCCGTTGCTACTGCTCTAAAATTATCGGCACCAAAATATTCTACGTGGCCGTCATTGACAAAAGTGTCATAACCTTGAACCCCAAATGCAATCAAATCTTGAATGTAAGCAGGAAAGTCTGCACCAGATTTAACTTTGGAATGCGCTTCTTTTATTTGAGCAATTGTAAACATAATTAGAATAGAATTTCGGTTAATTATAAAGCCGTAAAAGTAGTTGTTTTCGGGAAATCATTTAGCGCATCTATCACTATTTGAGGAGTGGGAGAGGCCAATTTACGGAGTTTGGTATCCATCCAGGCGCCATCTATAGTGATAACGGCACATAAAACCTCCTCTCGATACAATTCGTGAACGATTGAATAGCGGGAAGCATCTTCATTCATTTTTGCCATTTTGGTTTGCATCGTAATTACGTCAGCGAGGTTGATTTCTTTTCTGAAAACACATTCTTCCCGAAACAATACGGGACCAAAATGTTCTTTTTGCATTACTCTTAAAGTTAATCCCAGTTGTTCCAGGATTTCGATACGATGTTGCGCTCCAAAATCATAATATACACTGTGACGCACGTGAAAATTGGGGTCTAAATCTGCCCAACGAAAAGACAGTTGTTTGCTAAATGTAGCCATTGTGTTTTTTTTTTTGAGGAATAAAATTAAGAATAAAAGTTGAGATTGCATAGAAATATGCTTTGCGAAGTTTTTCGACTTCGTGCCTATTTTCCAAAAGGAATGCTTTGGGTGGCTGGGATAGTGTTAATATGTAAATCCAAAATAAATTCCACTAACTATTGTTACCAATAAACCTGAGTATAAATAACTGTTGGCTTTTTCTTTTTCGGTTAAGTTTCTATATCTAAAAACTCCAAAAATGAACGGCAATAAAGTCAAAATAACTACAGCAATATTTTCAGTTAATATTGCTTTGTCAGAACTAGAACTTGCGCCTGATCCAAAATAGAGAAAGAAGAATAAAAGAAGTCCAAAGAACCCTATAATAATACTTGAAAATTCAATGAAAATTAACAGAAAAAATAAACGTAGATTCATAAGATTGTTTTAATTATTACTGTCAATATTTATAGTTGTTACTTTATATCGACAATTCTCTCAGAATAGTTTATATTAGTAAAGTTTCGGTTTATATTTTTCTCAAATATATTTATTTTTTCTTATAAATTATATTATTCAAGCACAGATGCTTTCTAATCAAAATAAATAATATACTTCACTCGATTGCCCTAGCCCCGATAGAAGTGGAAATCCTTTCTGTTTTTTCTTTAAAAACAGAAAGATTGTAACGGATAGCGGGAAATAGCTCCTAGTTTGCCACATCGTTCCTCCTCGCAATGACACCACCCCGACCTTCGGCCACCCCTCAAAAGGGGAATTAAAATGTCATCTTGTCATATCTTTTTGCGCCAATTTTAACATGAACTGACAATTGCCGGCGTTATTTTGTCTTGGCACAATGATTGACTATGGCAACTCGAGTTATTAAAACGAGTATATAATAAAAATTAAATATATTAAAAATGGGTAAAATAATCGGAATTGATTTAGGTACTACGAACTCTTGTGTTTCTGTAATGGAAGGTAACGAAGCTGTTGTAATTCCTAATGCAGAAGGGAAAAGAACAACACCATCTATCATCGCTTTTGTTGAAGGTGGAGAAATTAAAGTGGGTGATCCTGCTAAAAGACAAGCAGTAACTAATCCAACTAAGACTATTGCTTCTATCAAACGTTTTATGGGTCATTCTTTTGCTGAAATCACTGAAGAAGCAAAAAGAGTTCCTTATTCAGTAGTAAAAGGGGACAACAATACACCACGTGTGGATATTGATGGTCGTTTGTACTCTGCACAAGAATTGTCAGCTATGACACTTCAAAAAATGAAAAAAACTGCTGAAGACTATTTAGGTCAAACAGTTACTGAAGCAGTTATTACTGTTCCTGCTTACTTTAATGATGCACAACGTCA
>JACMLU010000011.1 GCA_014379405.1 Flavobacterium sp.
AGTACTTGATATTTGGATTATCAATCCGCTTCCTTGAGCACGAAGTATCGGCAGGAAAGCATTGTTTACCCTAACACCACCAAAAACATTTACATCGAAAAACATTTTATAGTCTTCAATTGTAAAAGTTTCCTGAATTCCACCACCATAAATGCCTGCATTGTTAATTATAACATCAAGCGACCCGTTGGTTAATTTCAATACTTCGTCTTTCGCTTTGTTTACACTTTGATCAGAGGTTACATCTAATTCAACTACTTGCAAGTCGGCATCATTTTCTTCAGCCCATTGTAATAGTTGTTCTTTGTTAGTTTTGTTTTTACCAATAATATCTCGCATTGTTGCAAATACTTTGTGGCCGTTTTGAGCTAGTGTTTTTGCGGCAAGAAAACCGAAACCTGTGCTAGCGCCCGTAATTAGAATTGACTGTGTTTTCATAACTTTTATTTATTGTTTTTTTTGTTTACTTTTGTACTTGCAAATTACAAGTGCAATATAAATACATTTACTTGTAATTTGCAAGTAAATAAAAAATATTTTTTATGGAGGACGAAAAAAAGACTAGATCGAGCTGTGCTATATCCCAATCATTGGATATTATTGGGGATAAATGGTCTCTATTAATCGTTAGAGATTTAGCTTATTTAGGCAAAGAAACGTATGGAGATTTATTAAAGATGGAAGAAGGAATAGCTACCAATGTTTTAGCGGATAGGTTAGTAGCTTTAGAAAAAGCAGAGATAATTACTAAGGAAATTTTTGTGGGAAGTAAGTCAAAATTTAAGTATAAACTAACCGAAAAGGGAATTGATTTATATCCAATTATCTTTGAGATTATGTTATGGGGCAGCAAATACTGCGAAGCAATGCCTCAACAAATAGAGTTTGCCAAAATGAATAAACAAAAGAGGGAGGCGTTTATAAGGGATGTTATGAAAAAACAACTTAAAGAGTTAACTGAAAGGAGTTAGGATTGTATTTTTACAACTGCGGCGTTAAATACTTGATTAATGAAGAAACTATGAAAAAAGATTAAGAAAAGATGAAAGCAAAATTAATAGTACTTAGTTGTAGGCAACCGTAAGCGAATCAAAAAAAGCATTGACCGTGAAAATTTAAAAGATAAAAATATTATGAAAATGGTTGATGTCATTTAGTAATGATAGTTGTATTACTCAATGCTAAACCGCTGAAGCAACCAGTTACATTGTCTCCTCTAATATTTGTGATTAAACTTACCGGGGTACTAAATGGGCCGTTGTTATTTTCAGCTTTATTATAGCTGTCCCAAAAATTATACACTTCCCGGGTAACACTCGCCATAAAATATTGAACAGTATCTCTCACATTAAATTCCTGGGAATGGATGAGCCGGATGTATTCCCCGTTGGTAAAATTATCATCTCCCGGCCAGCCGCTTTTAGTAAGGCCGCCCCAACCGAAATTATTTCTGTTGCTACTATCACGCCAATAATAAAACTGCCTGTTCCCAATGGAATCCGGATCTTTATAATTATTGGTAATCCTCACTTTTGTTTGATTACTATCATTTACAATTCGAAAGCCTGAAGTAATACTATCTACAGGTATTGGTGTTAATAACGTTGTAACCGCACTGTATTGCTTACCTCCTGCCAGTATTTGTAATAAGTAAGCTTTTCCAACTTTTCCTTTTAAGGCAAGCAATGGATTTGAAAATATTCTTGGGTCAAAATACACGCCCCGTCTAAATTGTACGGGAAGATTACCGTTGTTGGTTTCAGCTAAAACTACTTTATTTGCTGTATCCCAAATAATACTACCATCAAGGTTCCTTAACCCTTCCGTAATACTTACTACCGCATTTTCTACCGCTACACTTTGAAAACCAAAATATTTAATAGGCTGCATTTAGCGTAGTTGTACATAGTTCAAAAATGAGTTGATGAAAAATAATACCCATGCTTACAAAAGCGAATCATTTTTATAATTATTTATGGCTAAAAAAGAAGTGCCTTGTTACTGTACCAATAATTAACTATCCAGGTAAAATAAATGCTGCACAATACAATGCGATTATGCAGAATGGCTTTTCAGGATATGACTGGGTTATGCTTCTGGCTACCTGAAATGTCAATTACAGTAAAACCTTTGCCTATTTTTATCTGAATGGCCAATACCATTAACCAAATTGACCAAATACCATTTGCGACAAAGTTGATTGAACCAAAAACAGGCGCATACCTACCACCAAAATGTTCCGCAACACTTACTATAATTAACGCCCCGGTTAAAACACCGGTATAACCAAGCCATTTTTTAAAACCATTTACACTTGTTATCAAAACGCCTAAAACGATTGTCCAGAACCCCATAGTAATAAAACCCAGGTGCTCACCAATACTTTCACCGGCATACCTGTTCAGCATTTCGTAAAGCATTGAAACAGTCTGTTGGGCAGCCGGCTGCTCAAAATAAGTTTGGGTGAGGTAAGGCATTACAAAAATCCAACGTATAAAACCGATTGACTGAAACACT
>JACMLU010000012.1 GCA_014379405.1 Flavobacterium sp.
CTGTCGTTTATATTTTCAAATAATGGCAAACCGCTTCCTGCAACAACAGGGTGAACACAAAGTTGGTATTCATCAATCAAATTAAGTTTCATTAGCTGTATAATTAAACTCCGACTGCCAACTAAAATGTCTCTACCTGGTTGTTGCTTGAGTGCTAAAACTTCTTCTTCAATGGCCCGGTTTGCTAACTTTGCACTTTCCCATTCTATATTTTTCAACGTGTGGGAAAAAACTATTTTTGGAATTTTATCTATCGCCATTGCAAAGTCGTCCATTGTTTTTTCACCTGAAGGATTTTTCAATAGAGGTTGCCAATATTCCATAAGTTGATAGGTTATTCTACCATAAAGAATTGCATCTCCCTCATTTAATAATTCCGTATAATGTTGATGTATTTCTTTATCTGGAATACCTGCTGTATGGTCGCAAAACCCGTCAAGTGTCATATTGATTGCTGCAATTACTTTTCTCATATTTTAAGTTTTTGTCAATCCAATTTCGTGTGTTGTTTTTACAATTACCGCTAAGGTTCTGGTGTTACATTGGGCTAAGTCTCACGACTTCGTATCTATTCCATTATTCCTTTATAATTATTTTAATTTGCTAGTTTTAATTGAAAATAGCAATGGGTATGAAGATGGGAGACTTCGTAAAGCGGGGTTATGAATAGTTTACCTTTAATATTCAAAGTGATATTCATTTATTTGATCTGGTTGAAATAATATTTCAGGGGAAACACCTGTAGTTTCAATTCCATTTTTTCGTTTATACCAAACTATTTTATGTTTGTCTGCATTTTCAGAAACATTATAATAAACAATAGAATTTACATTTGTTCCTTTCCAAGATGCATCTTCATAAGCTGCAATCCCTCCTCCTCCAGGAAGATTTTCAGCAGGATGAATGGTATTGGTATTTCCAAAATTTTCAATTTTTGTTCTAAAATTTTGTTGAAGTCCTGACGCAAAACTAATAGAGACAAAATCATTAACATCAAAAGGATTGTTGTTATTTACGTAAATTTTGAACTTTATAAATTTATTTATTTTTAAGATAACATTCTTATTTGCTTCAAAACTAAACAATTTAAAAGCTGTATAATTGTCATCTTGGGGTTTGAAAACTGCGACCAAAGAATTATCATCATTTTTCATTGATACACTAAAGTTTCCGTTAGCATCTGTTGTAACTTGTTTAGAATCAATTTCTGTTTTGTAAGACCAATAACCCGTTCCGTGGTATTGATTCATAGTTAAATGAACTATTTGATTTGAAACCCCCTCTCCACTGATTTCTCTTTCTACTCTTCCATTTACAGTGATGTAATTAGATTCCTCACTTGTACAACTTACTAAACTCAAAAAAAAAACTGAAAGTAAAATGATTGTTTTCATTTTTTTGTTTTTGAAATTTTTATGAATGTATAAAGTTGTTTGATAAACATCATACTTCATTTATCTTCAAATGTATTAACAAATCCCTATAAAAAGATACAAAATATCTTATATTTCAATACATTCAAATTATTTAAAATCATTCAACGCCTTTTCGATAATAGTCAAACATTCCTGGATTTGTGTTTCGGTAATGACTAATGGCGGTGCCAATCGAATTTTGTTGCCATGAGTGGGTTTTGCTAATAAACCGTATTCACTGAATTTTAGACAGATATTCCAAGCCAAATCGGATTCTTCGTCGCAATCAATGACAATGGCGTTCAACAATCCTTTGCCGCGAACCAAGGTAATCAGGGAGTTTCGTTGGGCGATTTCGTTCAGTCCTTTTCTTAAAATGATTCCCAAACGTTCGGCATTTTCGGCTAGTTTTTCGTCTTTAATAACTTCGAGAGCGGCAATGGCAACGGCGGCAGCCACTGGGTTTCCACCAAAAGTAGAACCGTGTTGTCCCGGTTTTATCACATTCATAATCGCATCATTGGCCAAAACTGCCGAAACAGGATAAACGCCACCCGAAAGTGCTTTTCCCAAAATTAATATATCGGGTTGTACATTTTCGTGGTGCACCGCCAATAATTTTCCGGTTCGGGCAATTCCAGTTTGCACTTCGTCAGCGATGAACAAGACATTGTGTTTTTCGCAAAGTGCCTTGGCTTTAGCCAAATAACCCTCGGAAGGCACGTAAACTCCCGCTTCGCCTTGAATGGGTTCTACCAAGAAACCAGCAATATTTGGAGTGGATTGCAAAGCATTTTCCAAGCCTTCGATATCGTCATACGGAATTTTGATAAATCCAGAAGTGAAAGGACCAAAACTCTTGCGAGCCGTTTCGTCATTCGAAAAGGAAATAATGGTTGTGGTTCGTCCGTGGAAATTGTTTTCGCAAACGATAATTTGTGCTTGGTTTTCTGGAATTCCTTTGACTTCATACGCCCATTTTCGGCATAATTTAAGAGATGTTTCTACCGCTTCGGCACCGGTATTCATTGGTAACACTTTGTCAAAACCAAAATAGTTGGTCACGTATTCTTCGTAATTCCCCAATTGGTCATTGTAGAAAGCGCGGGATGTCAAGGTCAAGGTTTGCGCTTGTTGTACCATTGCATTCACGATTTTGGGATGGCAATGTCCTTGATTCACCGCCGAATAAGCCGAGAGAAAATCGAAATATTTTTTGTCTTCTAAATCCCAAACATAGACTCCTTCTCCCCTTTTTAAAACCACGGGTAATGGATGGTAATTGTGGGCTCCGTATTTATTTTCTTTGTCTATCGTTGCTGATGCTTTTTGCGAAAGGTTGGATTGTATTGGTTGCATAATAATCTAAATTTTAAAATATTGAATTACAAAAATAATATTATTTTTTATTTAGCGGTAATGAATAGCATTATTTGACTTACATTTACCTAAAATAAGTCATATTACTTTTTTATATATAAATTAAAGTCAATTTAATTTTAAAACAAATGGAAACACTAGATCAATTTGATGTTTTAATCATCAAGGAATTGGAAAAAGACGGCCGTATGGCTTATTCCACCATTGCCGCCAATTTGAAAATTTCGAACACGATGGTGCATCAGCGCGTGAATCGATTGATGGAACAAGGTGTTCTACTGGGTATCAAACCTGTTTTGAACGAAAAGAAAATTGGTTTTGATTGGGGTGCTTTCACCGGAATTACCCTCAACAAAGACCAAGATTCGACCCGAATTATCGAAGAATTGAAAAAAATTCCCGAAATCACGGAATGTTATTATATATCGGGTTTGTACACGCTTTACATCAAAATCATCGCCAAAAATCACGAACACATGCGCAAGATTCTTTATGAAAAAATCGACAATATTCCGGGTATTGCCAAAACGGATTCTATTATGGAATTAGGTTGTGCTTTTAAGCGAAATGTGAGTTTGTAATGTTTTTTTTTACCGCAAAGGCGCGAAGACGATTTGTTTTTCTTGTTGGAGTATATAATTAAGTCCACAAAGTATAATCAAAGTATAATCTTTGTGAGCTTGATTAAAAAAAAACTCTTTGCGACTTTGCGGTAAAATTCCAGTAGCTCTTTTAGTTATTAAAATTTACTTAATTAACAACTGTTCACCAACGACTATTCTGTTTTATTTCAGATATTTGTGTAAAACAATCACGTTATGAAAAATATCTGCTATTTATTTTTAGCTCTCTTGTCGTATTCTTCCGTTTCGTTTGCCCAATTGAAACCCGTTAAATATGTGGATGGAAGCCAAGTTTTGAACGGTTTTACAATTCAACCTGTGAAAAAAAGTGCCCAAAAACCTGGCATTCTAATTCTACCCGCTTGGATGGGAATTGACCAGCTTTCGAAAGATACAGCAGAAAGCTTATCAAAGTTAGGCTATTATGCTTTCGTGGCCGATATTTATGGAGAAGATAATTATCCCAAAGACTATGCTCAAGCCGGAAAAAATGCAGGCTTTTACAAGACCAATTACAAGGATTACCACAAACGAATTGCGTTGGCATTGGATCAATTGATAAAATCAGGTGCTAATCCAGATAATATTGTGGTTATTGGGTATTGTTTTGGCGGAACGGGAGCTATTGAAGCGGCACGAGCCCATATGAACCTAAAAGGAGTTGTTTCTTTTCATGGTGGTTTAGGTAAAGACGCCACAAGACCAATAGAACCAATAACTTCAAAAGTTTTGGTTTGTCACGGAGCAGATGATCCTTATGAATCCAAGGAAGAAATCACAGCTTTTCAACAAGAAATGCGTGACACCAAAGCCGATTGGCAAATGATTTATTATGCCAATGCAGTGCATTCATTCACTAATCCAGAGGCTGGAAAAGACAATTCAAAAGGTGCAGCCTACAACGAAAAAGCAGCAAAACGTTCTTGGGAGCATTTGAAACTTTTCTTGGATGAAGTGCTGAAAAAATAGGAAACTACCATAAATCAAATACTCACGCATATGTTTAGTATTAAGAAATCATTTTTTTTAAGCATACTAACTGCTTTAACAATAAGTTGTTCCAGCCAAATAGCTAAAGTTAGCAGTACAGATCCCACTCCCTACCTCAAAACCATTACAGCAGCTGATTTGAAAACGCATCTCGAGATTGTTGCTTCGGACGAAATGGAAGGTCGAGAAACGGGTTCGATTGGACAAAAAAAAGCAGGGGAATATCTTATCAACCATTACAAAACCAATGCGGTTTCCTTTCCAAAAGGTGCCACGGATTATTACCAAAGAATTCCGGCTTCTTTCCTAAATGCAATTATCAACGACAATTTACTGGATTCCGAAAACATTTGGGCATATATTGAAGGATCTGAAAAACCTAATGAAGTTATTGTGATTTCAGCTCATTACGACCACATTGGCGTCATTAATGGAGAAGTGTACAACGGTGCCGATGACGACGGCTCCGGAACGGTGGCTTTGCTGGAAATAGCCCAAGCTTTTGCCAAAGCAAAAAAAGAAGGCCACGGTCCGAAACGTTCTATTTTATTTCTACACGTTACCGGCGAAGAGCACGGTCTGTTGGGTTCCAGTTTTTACACCCAAAATCCATTGTTCCCTTTGACCAACACCATTACCAATGTCAATATCGATATGATTGGCCGTCACGACGAGTTCCACAACGATTCCAGCAATTATGTGTATATAATAGGCTCTAATTATCTTTCATCTGATTTATACAACATTTGTGAAGCAGTTAATACCAACTACACTAAACTTTTTTTGGATTATAAATACAATGACAGAACCGACCCCAATCGTTTTTATTACCGATCCGACCATTATAATTTTGCCAAAAACGGGATTCCTTCCGTTTTCCTTTTCAGCGGTGTACATGCCGATTATCATAAAGCTACCGATGATGTCGATAAAATTGAATTTGATGCTTTAGCCCAAAGAACCCAACTGGCCTTTACCATTGTTTGGGAATTGGCGAACCGAGAAAATCGTCCCGTTGTGGACAGAAGCAGGAATTGATTATACATAAAAAAGACACGAATTTCACAAATTCACACAGATTAATTTGTGCTAATTAGTGAAATTCGTGTCTGAAATTAGTTGGTTTTTATTGATTCAAGAAGTATTTTTTTCTGAACCAAAAGGCTACATTAACCAAGGCGATCAAGGCCGGGACTTCGACCAATGGGCCAATCACACCCGCAAAAGCCTGACCACTATTGATGCCAAAAACACCAATGGCAACGGCAATCGCCAATTCGAAATTGTTTCCCGTTGCCGTAAAAGCAATGGCCGTTGATTTCGAATAATCGGCACCAAAATATTTTCCGATAAAGAAACTCAAGACAAACATTATCGTAAAATAGATGACCAACGGAAGCGCAATTCGCAAGACATCAAAAGGAATTTGAACGATTAATTCTCCTTTCAAGCTGAACATCAAAACAATTGTAAACAACAAGGATATCAAGGTTATTGGCGAAATAAACGGTACATATTTGGTCTCAAACCATTCCGAACCTTTCAACGCTATTAAAGCGTAACGACTGATGATTCCCAAAGCAAATGGAATTCCTAGATAAATACCAACACTTTCGGCAATTTGCCCAATACTGATGTTGACTTCAAAACCGGTATAACCAAAATAAGGGGGTAAAATCGTAATAAAAACATAAGCGTAAACACTATAAAGTAGCACTTGAAAAATACTGTTCAAGGCAATCAAACCTGCTGCATATTCCCGGTTTCCATCGGCCAAATCATTCCAAACGACAACCATGGCAATGCAACGCGCCAAACCAATAAGGATTACGCCAATCATGTATTCGGGATAGCCATTCAATAACAACAAGGCCAAGAAAAACATTAGAATCGGGCCTACAACCCAGTTCAAAAACAAGGAAGCGCCAAGGACTTTGGTATTCTTGAACACCTCGCCCATTTGTTCATATTTCACTTTAGCCAAAGGCGGGTACATCATTAATATCAAGCCAATTGCCAACGGAATATTGGTTGTTCCACTCGAAAAAGAATTGATAAAATTACCGCTCGAAGGAATAAAATACCCAATCAAAACGCCTATTGCCATTGCCAAGAAAATCCAAAGTGTAAGGTAACTATCAAGAAAGCTTAATTTCTTTCTTTCTACCACTGGTGCACAATTATTTGCTGACATATTTATAGTTTGATTTGGGAGAATACATAAAACAATTCGGTGGCAATTTGCAGGCTTCTTTCCTCGTATTTTTCGGATTGTTGCGGGGTATTGTCAAAAGCTTTTGGATCTTCAAAAGTTATTGGAATTCTCACTTCGGCACCGGCTATAAACGGACAACCTTGATCGGCAGAGGAACATGTTAGAATGGCTGCAAATTCGCTTTGTGGATTAAAATCGTCGTCAAAAGTTTTAGAAAAACCAATAATTGGATGTGCATTCTCTGAATATTTTATGGCATAAACAGGATTGCTTCCTTCGGCAATGGTCTTGATTTGAAAGCCTTGATTGGCCAATGTTTTAGCCGCCATTGGGAACATAGCCGTAGCTTCTGTTCCACCCGAATAACAAAACACATTTTTAATTCCGTAATGCGCCGCCGCAGTTTGTGCCCATACTTGCGACAAATGGCTTCTTCTGGAATTGTGGGTACAAATCAAGTTCAGTCTTATTTCTTGTTGGTTACTAGCTTTTCCTTGAATAAAATCAATAAGTGGTTGCAAAATTATTTTACGTTCATTGGAAATGCTTTTAAAGTTTAAAGTGGCAATTTCATTTTCTATTTTTGGAAAAAGGATGGTTTTGGTTGATGTCATTTTTTAATTTTTATAATTTATATTTTTTTTAAACACATAGACATAGTTTTTTAATTTTTAAAAGCGTTTCACTTTGTGATAGTGAATCATAGCTATCCCGCTAGAGGCGGGACAAGTTGTGAACCAAAGACCCGAGCGATAGCGAACAGGCGAAGCAAATGGACTATTAAGCACTTTTTCTATCTTTCTATGTGGTTAAATTTGATTTTATATAGTCTAAAAATCAGCAACAGCTTCCTCCAGGCGTGCAGCTGCTTGGTTCTGTTTTTATATCTGATAATCTTACTTTTGGTTTTTCAGCAGGAATACCACATTGGTCTTGCGCCAAACAAGCGGTTTTTTTGTTTAGCAAAACAAAATCATTTCCATTAAAATCCAAATCGTATTTGCCGATAGTTTGTGCTTGGTATTCCACTTCTATTTCGAAATCGCCGATACCCAAAACCTTTTCAGACAATTCAATGATATTCAATAATTTTTGAGGTTTCAAACGGTGTTCAAAATCGTTGGCATCCCATAATTGGAAGTTGACCACGGTTTCTTTACGAACCGTTCCACCACAATCAATGAAGTTTTTGGTAATCAACCCCACTTCGGTTACGTGAAAATGCTCCGGTACCGAAGTGCCGTCCTGCAAAATGAAGTTTACGGTTTCCACCGACTTCAAGATGTTTTTTGCTTGTGATAGTTTCATTTGTATGAATTTAAGTTAACAACAATTGTTTTTTCTTTTCTCTAAATGTTGGGCAACATCCTGGAATAAGCCTTTTATTTTATCGAATCCCACTTCATCGATGCAATAGCAAATCGAAGCTCCTTCGAAGTTTCCCTTGATTAACCCCGCGTTTTTAAGTTCCTTTAAATGCTGCGAAACAGTAGGCTGCGCCAATGGCAACTCGCTGACAATATCGCCGCAAATGCAGGCATCCACTTTGAGCAAGTATTCAATTATGGCAATTCGTGCAGGATGTCCCAATGCTTTGGCTAGAACGGCCAATTCATTTTGTTGGTCTGTAAATTGATCTGTTTTGGATGCCCCCATTGTTATATTTTTATATTGCAATATTACGATATATATTTATTTAAGACAAATTTTAAATGTTAAAAAATAGTTGACAAGTAAGTAAAAGATATTACTGAAAAATGGTGTATGAGTAAATAACGCATAAAAAAAACAACTTGGCTAAGACTGCGTTAGTTTGTTATACTAAACTTTAAAAACTAAATTTGCAACTTCATTTAAACAAATACCCCCCTTTATTTATAGCTTTTAAGTCTGAAAAACATTCAATCAAAATCTATTTTTTTTTAGTTTCAACAACTGGAATTACATCAAAAGCCTACTACGATTCTATATGAAAAAAGTATTCAATTTATTTGATTTATCGCAAAAGGTAAATTACAAAACCGAAATATTGGCGGGATTAACCGTTGCCATGACAATGATTCCTGAATCACTTTCGTTTGCAATTTTGGCAGGTTTTCCTCCGTTGGTGGGGCTTTACGGAGCATTTATTATGGGATTGGTTACCGCCGTTTTTGGTGGTCGTCCTGGACTAATTTCAGGCGGAGCTGGTGCAACCGTAATTGTCTTAATCGCTTTGATGAAATCGCACGGAATTGAATTTGTGTTTGGCGCCATAGCCTTGGCAGGAGTGATTCAAATTCTGGTCGGATTGTTCAAATTGGGAAAATTCATTAGATTGGTGCCGCAACCCGTTATGTTCGGATTTGTCAACGGACTGGCAATCATCATTTTTATGTCGCAATTGGAACAATTCAAAACCATAATTAACGGACAAACCGAATGGTTGACAGGAGCTCCTTTCTTAATTATGGCAGGTTTAGTATTGCTTACCATTGCCATTGTTGTCTTGTTGCCCAAAATTACAAAAGCTATTCCAGCTTCTTTGGTGGCGATAATGATTGTATTTGCCGTGGTTTTAATTTTTAATATTGATACTAAGCAAGTCGAAGATATCGCTGCCGTGAATGGTAGTTTGCCTCCGTTTCACATTCCCAATTTCCCTTTTACCATTGAAAATTTTCAAATTATCCTTCCCTATGGTTTGATAATGGCCGCCGTGGGTTTGACCGAAGGATTGCTAACTTTAAATCTAGTGGATGAAATAACAGGTACTAAAGGCAACAGCAACAGGGAATGTTTGGCTCAAGGAAGTGCCAATATCTTGAATGGCTTTTTCTTCGGAATGGGTGGCTGTCCAATGATTGCACAAACTTTGGTGAATCTTTCAGCAGGCTCGAGAGCAAGACTTTCGGGAATTGTGGCTGCACTGACTATTTTGATAATTATTTTGATTGGTGCACCGGTGATCGGAAAACTACCAATGGCTGCCTTGACTGGAGTGATGATTATGGTGGCAATGGGTACTTTTGAATGGGCTAGTTTACGAATTTTCAAACGTATGCCGATGTCCGACATTTTTGTGATGATTGTGGTGATGCTGATTACGGTTTTCCTTCACAATTTGGCATTGGCAGTTTTGATTGGCGTGATTATTTCTGCTTTGGTTTTTGCTTGGGACAATGCCAAACGAATCCGTGCCCGAAAATTTACAGATGAAAACGGCGTGAAGCATTACGAGATTTTTGGGCCTTTATTTTTTGGTTCCGTGACCGCTTTTGAAGAAAAGTTTGAGGTGTCGAATGACCCAAACAAAGTGATAATCGACTTCAAAGAAAGTCGTGTCGTGGATATGTCGGCTATTGAAGCATTGAACGCAATAACAAATCGCTATCACAAAGTGGGTAAAAAAGTGCATTTGCGCCATTTGAGCCAAGATTGCATCACTTTATTAAAAAATGCCGAAGCGATTATAGACGTGAATATTATGAATGATCCACTTTATTTGGTTGTGGACAAAGCCTAATTAATTATCTAATTTTGATAAGCTTTCCTAATATAGGATAATCTTTAATCAGACAACTCAACGGACTTTAGCCAATAAAAAAAGCCTCGAATGGCTTCGAAGCTTTTGCGATTACAATGCCATTCTAATTAATACCTTTTCGAGCCGGTCGAAGTTTTCCTCGTTTTTGTCCACCACGAAGGGTTTTAATTTATTGCATTCTTCAGGAGAATTAAAAATCATTCTAAAAACAATTTTGGTCTTTTCGCTGGTTATTGCTTCAAAAGTGAACACCACTTGAAACAGGGGTTTGGAAATACGCTTCCAGGCTATAAGACTCGGTTTCTCGATTTTTAAAAATTCGCATTCATTGGGATAGTTTCCTTTATCGGCGCCGTGCATGATAAAACTCCATTTGCCGCCCGGTCTGAAGTCAAATTCGTTGAACGTGTTGGTAAAACCAGCCGGTCCCCACCAATTTTTCAAATGATTTGGGTCAGTCCAAGCAGAAAAAACAAGCTCTTGAGAAGCATTAACAATTCGGGAACTGACAATTTCGCATTCTGGCTTTGTTGGAAATATTTCTGGTGTCATTTTACAACTCTTTGATGGTTTGGCTAATTTACAAAAAATATTATTTCTCCCATGAAACTTTACCCCACAAAAAAAGCCTCGAATTTCTTCGAAGCTTTTGCGTTCTGGGTGGCTGACCGGGTTCGAACCGGCGACCCTCGGCACCACAAACCAATACTCTAACCAGCTGAGCTACAACCACCATTTTTAACGAGTGCAAATATAGCACTAAAGTTTGCTTTTGCAAACAAAAATAAAAAAAAATTATATTAAATCTCCTAAACTATTGACTCCCAAATATCTTTCGACCGTAAAACCTTCGGCATAATCAACGCCAATTAATCTTCCCAGGTCTTGGGCGCGGTAATTTAGGCTGTCCAGGAAGTTTTTTGAAGCAATCGGTGTTTCGGGTTCGTCGGAATTTGGATTGTAAAATTGAGAACCGTAAGCCAAAATAGATGCTATTCTTTTATCATTGTAACCTGTAATGTCCACCACAAAATCGGGTGTAATGTTTTTCCATTGCATATAATGGTATACCAATTTAGGTCGCCAAGCTTGTTGTTTTACGCCCTTGTGTTCTGTTTCGATTTTCATCAAACCCGAAAGAAAACAAGCATCCGAAACCAGTTTACTGCCTTTGCCGTGATCGATATGACGATCGTCAATGGCATTACAAATCACGATTTCGGGCTGGTATTTGCGAATCATTTCAATGATTTTCAATTGATGTGCTTCGTCATTAATAAAAAATCCGTCACGCATATCCAAATTCTCTCTAACGGAAATACCCAATATTTTGGCAGCCGCAGCGGATTCCTGATTCCTGATTTCGACAGAACCACGAGTTCCGAGTTCGCCACGTGTCAAATCAACGATTCCCACTGTTTTTCCCAAAGCGATTTCCTTGGCCAGTGTTCCGCCACAGCCTAATTCTACATCGTCAGGATGCGCACCGAATGCTAATATGTCTAGTTTCATTTACTATCTTCTTTAAGTTTTCTTTAATAGTGATAACAATTTCAATGGCAATTTCAATGGCAATTTCAATGGCAATGAAAAAATCTAAAATCGTTAATCTGCAATCTAAAATCTAAAATCTAAAACCTTTTTCATTGTTGCCGACTTGTTGCTGCTTTCCTCCCACTCTTTTTCGGGAATGCTGTCTTTTGTAATGCCGCAACCCATAAATAAATGCACTTGAGAATCACCAATTTCCATACAGCGCAAATTTACAAACAAATCTGTTTGGTCTTCGATATTTAATTCCCCGAGAAAACCCGTGTAAAAAGTGCGGTCGTAATTTTCGTTTTCCAATATAAAAGCTTTTGAATTCTCTTTTGGAAAGCCACAAACTGCAGGTGTTGGATGCAATAACTGCACAACTTCCCTCAAACTGGAACTCGAATTAAATGTACCCGAAATATCAGTTTTGATGTGCCATATACTTCCTGCTTTTAGACTGTAGGGTTTGGAAACGACCACTTCGGAAGCGACATTTTTTAATTTTTCCACAATGTAATCCGTGACGAATTGCTGTTCTTCTTGTTCTTTTTTAGGCCAAACCACTTCATCGGAACCTTTGTCTTTTTGCGTTCCTGCCAAAGCTATTGTTTTGAATTCAGTATTATTTGCTTTCAACAATTGTTCTGGTGTCGCACCCAACCAACTGCCTACTTTTGGATGGTAAAAGCAATAGACGAAAGTAGTTGGATACAACTGAGCCATCTTTTCGAAAGCAGAAACTAAATCAAAATCGACCAAGTTCAGGGTTTCTTTTCGCGACAAAACTACCTTTTTGAATTCCTTGTTTTCAATGGCTTGAATGCCTTTGGCAACCAAAGTTTCGAAATTATTTTTGGATGTTATATTTGTTAAACCTAGTTCTTTATCCAAAACCGTAATTTCCTTTTTTTGGAATGCGGCACTGATTCGTTCGGACTGGTTTTCGGGAATCAATAGTGTTTTACTTCCGTCGAAAGAGGCAAAAACAAAGCCATTTTCGGCAAAGTCGGTTGCTTCAAACAGGCTGTCATTTCGTTGAAAAATACCGTTAACAGTAGTGTGATTTGGTTTTTTATAAATAACAAATGGAAGGTTTTGACCCAATTGCTGGACAGCTTTTTCTAAAATTAGTTTCATTCTTGATTTTCAATTTTTCTCTTTGGCAATACCATCGTAGTCAATTTACAAAGCGAAATTAGTGCGTCCTTTTCATCTGTAATTCGAATTTCCCACAAATGAATACTGCTTCCTTTGTGAATAATTCTTGCCGTAGCCGTTACAATTCCATCTCTTTTGGATTTCAAATGATTGGCTGTGATTTCAATTCCGCGGACTTCACTATGTTTTGAATTGACATACAAAAAAGAAGCGGCACTGCCCACGCTTTCGGCCAAAGCCACCGAAGCACCACCATGCAGTAATCCCATCGGTTGATGCACGGAAGGATTTACAGGCATTGTTGCTACTAAATAATCAGGACCAGCATCGACATATTTAATATTCAGCGTTTGCATTAGAGTATTTTTCGAAATTTCGTTGCAATATTGAAGGACTGTATCTTTGTCGAATGTCATGTGTTTTGTTTTAAAAATGTAAATTTATGGAAAAGATGGCTAAAACAATTGGTGTTAAAAATTCAAAATTAACAATCGCTCTTGATACGTACTAGTTTTTTCCTATTTTTACAAAAAATATAACAAATGCGTCAGCTTACTTTTCTGTTTTTTATTGGAATCCTTATTACTGTCAGCTCCTGTCGAACCGATTTTGAAACCGTGCCAAGCACTGGGAATTTAGCCTTTTCGAGAGACACAATTTATTTAGATACTGTTTTTACGAACATTGGTTCGAGTACTTATACGCTAAAAGTGTACAATCACGGTAAAAATGACATCAATATTCCGAGCATAAAATTAGGTAAGGGATTGAGTTCTAAATACAGAATGACGGTGGACGGAATGCAGGGCAATCAAGGGAAAATATTTGAAAACGTGACGCTTTTGGCCAAAGACAGCTTGTATATTTTTGTGGAAACCACCGCCAATATTGCCGATGCCAACCCAACTGATTTTTTACACACCGATCAGATATTGTTTGATGGAGGAAGCAATCTTCAAAAGGTAGAATTAGTGACACTTATTCAAGATGCTGTTTTTCTTTATCCTAAAAAGTTTGGGGATGGTATCACCGAGACACTTCCAATTGGTGATGAAGAAATTTACGGTTTCTTTTTAGACAGCAATGACCCTATTAATGGTAATGAGCTCCACTTCACCAACAAGAAACCCTATGTAATCTATGGTTACGCAGCCGTTCCTTCTGGGAAAACCGCTATTTTTGATGCAGGAACAAGAGTCCATTTTCACGCCAATTCAGGACTTATTGTGGCTTCCAATGCTTCCGTAAACGTGAATGGAGCAATTTCTACTACCGCCAAACTTGAAAACGAAGTGATATTTGAAGGCGATCGACTGGAACCCGATTACTCGGATGTTCCTGGACAATGGGGAACCATTTGGCTTACCGATGGCAGTACCAACCACAAATTCAATCATTTGACCATTAAAAATGCAACCATCGGATTATTGATTCAGCACAACAACGGTTCAACTGTTTCTATAAAAAACACACAAATCTACGACTCTTCCAATTATGGAATTTTGGCTCAAACCGCCAAGATTAGCGGAGAGAACTTGGTTATCAACAGTGCAGGGTTGGCAGGATTGGCTTGCACTTATGGCGGGGATTATAAATTTACCCATTCTACTTTCAACAACAATTGGAACAGTTCCAGCCAAGTTTCTCTTTTAGTCAATAATTATTATGTAGGAGCGATTCCAGAAGTGAAAGATTTGACTGCAGCCAACTTCAACAACTGCATTATTTATGGCTCTTATTCCAATGAAATGATTTTGAATAAAAGAACGGGAGCCGCATTCAATTACCAATTTAACAATTGTTTAATTAAGTTTGACAACACATCCAATCAATACACGAATCATCCTGAATACCAATTTGCGACAGATCCAACTCATTACAATGCCATCATTCAAAATAAAAGTCCTAACTTCTTTAAAATTGCAGATAACAAACTGAATATTGACGATACTTCAGCGGCTTTCGCCAAAGGCAATGCAACATATTTAGTTCCGTTGGATATCCTGGGAAAAACCCGAACTTTACCACCTGATTTGGGAGCCTATCAAAACAAACCATTTCCGAAATAAAATCGGAAATGGTGGTTTTTATGATTTAATAGAAGAGCTTGATGATTTTTTTAGCACTATCGGATGCGATAATTAATCCTCCAGCAAGCATAATTATATCTTTTATTACCAAACGTCCAGCTCCAGACAGATATGGAAAACCATATTGAGGAGTCTGAAAATCTCCACCTAAATTTGAAACGTAAACTTCTGGAGTTGTTATTAAAAATGTTAGCGTGATAATTGACATACCAGCTGTTAAAATCCCTCCCCAAAATCCTATTCTAGGAAACCAAATACCCAGCAATACAGATAGCCCGATAATTACGATAACCGATCCCAGACCATAAGAAAAAGTATAGGTTCCATTACTTTTATGCCAATCTATATTCTTTTGTACTGTTTTACCTTCTAGATTTTTATACAAATTGTATTCTGCTACAGTTTCTCCTTTATCATTTTTGGTCGTATTGCCCGTGTTATGATAAAAGAATTTCATAAAAGGACTGTTTATAACGAATGGCACTATCCCATCGGCCTCATAGTTGAAAGCTTTCAAGCCTCCAATCCAAACCATTACAACGAATATTGCAACCCTAATAAAATCTATAAAAAAACCTTGCCCTGAAGCAAAAAAATTAATAATACTTTTCATTTCTTAATTATTTTTGATTAGAATACAAAGTTCCATAACAATTTCGAATACAAGAATGGACTAAATAGGGTTTTATATGGACTGTTTAGCCACAATAGAAATCCCAACATCTTCCCGGAATTTTTTTGGAGAAACACCAACTCCTTTTTTAAAGTATCTGCTAAAATAAAATTCGTCTTCAAAATTGAGTTCACTTGCAATTATCTTGATGGGCTTATAGGTTAAATGCAATAGCTTTTTAGCTTCTAACACAATTCGATCCTGAATTAGTTTTGACGGAGATTTTCCAAAAAGTTTTTTGATTTTTTTACTAAACGCGTCTTTCGACAAACATAATTTGGAAGCATAGAACTCCACTTCTTTTGATTCTAGAAAGTGTTTGTCCAATAAAGATTGGAAGTTTAAAATCTCGTAATGTTTAGCCGGTTCTTTTACAAAATAAGTCTCATTTAGCAGTTTCTCTTTACTACATAGAGCTAAAATAAGTTGGAGATAGGATTTAACAATTGAGATATCAGAATTCAACTCCGAGAGACCCAAAATTTGCATCTTTTGGATAATCGTATTGATCTCATCGTAAACAAGTTCCGAAACCGTCACAAAAGGCTGTTGATATATATTATTAAACAAAATCCCATTGCACGCAACCTCTTTTTTATGATATTCTATACAGTAAAAATCTCCGTGGAATTGTATGCTATTTGTAAATGCAGTTGAAGAATCATGCCAATTTAAACATTGATAGGGAGCTAAAAAAAGTAAATGTCTACCTGTGGATTCATATTGCGTAAAGTCAACAGAAAAAGAAGAATCCCCGTCAACCATTATAATGTAATAGTATGGAGTCTTAATTTCGGTTGTCGTAATAGATGATTGAAATTGGTTGATTTTAATTCGTGAATCCAAAAAGTCTGTTTTTTTTATATGTTACTGATACTGTATTTTATTTGTTCTTCCCAAATATAAACTATTTTCTTATAAATTATCCAATGCACTACTATTTTGTCGCTCACTTGATTTTTACTTGTTAATTTTTTTTAAGACTTTGCTTATCACATTTGCTCTTACTATATATTTAAACTAAATTTGCACCGCAATACAACAAACTACACAACAATGATCCATTTCTTTGAAAACCAAAGTAAAACTGTTTTTGCAGTACAAACGCAAAACGAAATTTCGACTGAAGACATTTCAAAACTCAACTGGCTTTTTGCAGATGCCAATAAAATAGAAAAATCCGTTTTGTCGGATTTTTTTGTTGGACCGCGTGCCACCATGATTACGCCTTGGAGTACTAATGCCGTGGAGATTACCCAAAATATGGGGATTTCTGGAATTATACGTATTGAAGAATTTTACAGAGCTACGGAAGATTTCAATGATTTTGATCCAATGCTTTCGCAAAAATACACCGAGTTGAATCAAGATATTTTCACGATTCACATCCAACCCGAAGCGATTTTGGATATTGACGATATTGCCGCTTACAACCAATCAGAAGGTTTGTCATTGAGCGCTGAAGAAGTGGGATATTTAGATAATTTGGCTACCAAATTAGGTCGAAAATTAACGGATTCCGAGATTTTTGCTTTCTCACAAGCCAATTCAGAGCACTGTCGTCACAAGATTTTCAACGGAACTTTTGTTATTGATGGCGTGGAAAAAGAAACTTCTCTTTTTAAATTAATCAAAAAAACATCACAGGAAAACCCTAACGATATAGTTTCGGCTTACAAAGATAACGTGGCTTTTGTAAAAGGGCCAAGAGTACAGCAATTTGCCCCAAAAACTGCTGACAAACCTGATTTTTATGAAATAAAAGAATTTGATTCGGTTATTTCTTTAAAAGCAGAAACACACAATTTTCCAACCACGGTAGAGCCTTTCAACGGAGCTGCAACAGGTTCTGGAGGGGAAATTCGCGATCGTTTGGCTGGTGGACAAGGTTCATTACCAATGGCGGGAACTGCGGTTTATATGACTTCGTATTCAAGATTGGAAGAAAATCGCCCTTGGGAAGATGCCGTAGCCGAAAGAAAATGGTTGTATCAAACGCCAATCGATATCTTGATAAAAGCTTCGAATGGAGCATCTGATTTTGGAAATAAATTTGGACAACCACTTATTACCGGTTCGGTTTTGACTTTCGAACACGAACACTTGGACAAGCTCAGTGTGACGGGTAGAAAACTGGGTTACGACAAAGTAATTATGCAAGCGGGGGGAATTGGTTACGGAAAACTGGATCAAGCCATCAAATACAAACCACAAGAAGGCGACAAAATCGTAATTCTTGGTGGAGAAAATTATAGAATTGGAATGGGTGGAGCAGCTGTTTCTTCTGCTGATACTGGAGCAATGAGTTCTGGAATCGAGTTGAATGCCGTACAACGTTCGAACCCAGAAATGCAAAAACGTGCTGCCAACGCCATTCGTGGTTTGGTGGAAAGTGACCATAATCCAATTGTTTCCATTCACGATCACGGAGCTGGTGGACACTTGAACTGTCTTTCAGAATTGGTTGAAGAAACTGGAGGATTGATTGATTTGGATAAATTGCCTGTGGGTGATCCTACCCTTTCGGCTAAAGAAATTATTGGTAACGAATCCCAAGAAAGAATGGGATTGGTTATTGGCAAAAAAGACATTGATTTACTTCAAAAAATTGCGGAACGTGAGCGTTCTCCAATGTACCAAGTGGGTGATGTTACTGCCGATCACCGTTTTACTTTCGAATCTAAGACTACTGGTTTAAAACCAATGGATTATGCTTTGGAAGATTTCTTTGGAAGCTCCCCAAAAACGGTAATGACGGATAAAACCGTTACTTATAATTATCCTGGATTAGAATATGATGTAAAAAATATTTCAACCTATTTAGAGCAAGTTTTACAATTGGAAGCCGTTGCCTGTAAAGACTGGTTGACCAACAAAGTCGATCGATGTGTGGGTGGAAAAGTAGCCAAACAACAATGTGCTGGACCATTGCAATTGCCATTGAATAATTGCGGTGTGGTAGCTTTGGATTATTTAGGAAAAGAAGGAGTTGCTACCTCAATCGGGCACTCTCCTATTGCTTCGTTAATTGACCCAGTTGCTGGAACAAGAACCGCTATTGCCGAATCGTTATCGAATATTGTTTGGGCTCCAATCAAAGAAGGAATGAAAGGGATTTCTCTTTCGGCCAACTGGATGTGGGCTTGTAAAAACGAAGGCGAAGACGCTCGTTTATATGATGCCGTTGAAGCTTGTTCCGACTTTGCCATCGAATTGGGAATCAATATTCCAACTGGAAAAGATTCACTTTCGATGAAACAAAAATATCCAAACGACGAAGTAATCGCGCCAGGAACGGTAATTATTTCGGCTGGAGGAAACTGTACCGATATTAGAAAAGTAGTGGAGCCAGTTTTACAAAAAGATGGAGGTTCTATTTATTACATCAATTTATCGCAAGACGACTTCAAATTAGGTGGTTCTTCATTGGCTCAAACCTTGAATTCCATTGGAAACGAAGCACCAACGATTAAAGATGCTGCTTTCTTCAAGAATGCCTTCAATACTATTCAAGAATTGATTTTAAACAATCAAATTTTGGCGGGTCACGACATTGGAAGTGGTGGTTTGATTACCACTTTATTGGAAATGTGTTTTGCCGATGTGAATTTAGGAGCTAAAATTGATTTCTCCGTTTTTGAAGAAAAAGACATCATCAAATATTTATTCTCTGAAAATATTGCGGTAGTTTTCCAAGCCAATGACGATACTTTGGTGGAAACGGTATTGAATAACAAAGGAGTAACTTTCTACAAATTAGGAAACGCAACAACTGAAGCAACTTTAGATTTTGGTCCTTGTAAATTGGACATTGCCAAATACAGAGATATTTGGTTTAAAACCTCTTTCTTGTTGGATCAAAAACAAGCCAAAAACGGAACTGCTCAGGCACGTTTCGACAATTATAAAAATCAAGTATTAAATTATACTTTTCCAACTCATTTTACAGGAAAAAAACCGGTGATTGACGAATCTAAACCGAGACCAAAAGCAGCCATCATCCGTGAAAAAGGAAGTAATTCCGAGCGTGAAATGGCCAATGCGATGTATCTCGCAGGTTTTGATGTGAAAGATGTCCATATGACCGATTTGATTTCGGGACGTGAAAATCTGGAAGATATTCAGTTTATTGGAGCTGTTGGAGGATTCTCTAATTCCGATGTTTTGGGTTCTGCCAAAGGTTGGGCCGGAGCATTCAAATACAACGAAAAAGCAAATACGGCATTGAAAAACTTCTTCAAAAGAGAAGATACGTTATCTGTTGGAATCTGTAACGGTTGCCAGTTGTTTATGGAATTAGAATTGGTTAATCCTGAGCATAAAGTTCACGGAAAAATGCTTCATAACGACAGCCACAAACACGAAAGTATTTTTACTTCGATAACAGTACAAGAAAACAAATCAATAATGTTGTCTACTTTGGCGGGAAGCACTCTAGGAGTTTGGGTTTCGCACGGTGAAGGAAAATTCAATTTGCCAATGGGAGAAGAAAACTACAACATCGTTGGAAAATACGGTTACGATAGCTATCCAGCAAATCCAAATGGTTCCGATTATAATACAGCAATGTTATGCGACACCACAGGTCGTCACTTGGTGATGATGCCTCACATTGAGCGTTCGACTTTCCAATGGAACTGGGCCAATTATCCAAAAGACCGTAACGACGAAGTTTCTCCTTGGCACGAAGCCTTTGTGAATGCTAGATTGTGGATTGAAAAACAGTAATTTCGACTTTATAAAATGGAAAAAGCGTCCCGATACATTCGGAACGCTTTTTTTTATGGATTGATAAATCATTAAAATCTATAACCCACTGTTAATTGATGCCACATATTTTTATAACGTGGTGTTGTAGTATTTCCATCTCCATCATTGTTTTTCACGTCCCAACCAGTTCTCAAACCAAGAACCAGATTGTTCATATTAAAATCGAGTCCACCAGTTAAACAAAAGGTGTTTTTACGAATATTGTCATTATTGAAATCTTGCTGTTGGGTTGAGCTAATGTTTCCATCCGTAAAATCGTCTTTTTGTTTCATCAAATACGAAAATTGAGGTCCAAACAATAAGGTTACCTCTTTAATTGGTTTAACCGCGAACAACAATGGCACATCAATATAATCGGTTGTTCTAGTCATACTATAAGTACTTCCCAAATACGTTCCTGAAGATTTGAATCCTTTTTGAGAATACATAATCTCAGGTTGAATTCCAATAAATTTTCCGAATGGAATAGCAACAAATGCACCACCAGCAAATCCAAATTTGCCATCAGCAACAAAATCTTGGTTTTCGGAATCATACACATTGGAATAATTGGCACCTATTTTTAATCCAAAAGATAATGTTTCTCTATTATCTGTTGTGGTTGTAGTTTGTGCATTAGAATTTGTTACAGCGATGGTAACGAAAGCGATCATTATGATTACTTTTTTCATATTATTAGATTTAGGGTTATATGCGCAATATTTATTATACCACAAAGGTGGTTGTGTTTTTAGGAAAGCATCTTACACAATATGTAGTAAAAGTTATATAATTACTAGATGTTTCCAAATAAATAAAAACAAAAAATGTGCCAGAATAGGCTCGCCTATTATCCCAGAACAGGCCTAAAAGAAAAAAAATAGTGGTATACAACTGAAAATCAAAAGCTTTAAATATGCAATTTGTGATTGAAATAAATTAAAAATTAATACAAATTATCTTTTTCTACATTGAAAACTAAACAGTCACAACCGTAAAAAAAAAAATTAGACTAATTTTCCAAATATTAAATTTCAATTCACTAAATTTCGGAGTAAGAAAAAGACAAAGAACATAAAATGACTGGAAAACATAATTTAATTCCAAAGGATGAATTTCTATTGGAACATTTTTTTGAGTTATCTCCCGATTTACTTTGTATTGCTGGGTATGATGGCTATTTCAAAAAAATAAATCCGGCCGTTTCTAAATTATTGGAGTATACCAACGAAGAATTATTTTCAAGACCCATTAGTGATTTTATCTATTCAACCGACCGAGATATCACTTCGAAGTATCGAAACGAACTTACCAAAAATAAACCACTGCTAAATTTTGAAAACAGATACGTTACAAAAAGTGGTGAAATCGTGTGGTTGTCGTGGACATCAATGCCAATAGAAAACCAAAAAATTGTTTATGCCATTGCCAAAAATATTACGCACAACAAAAAGCTTGAAGAAGAACGCAATACACTGCTTACTAATTTCGCAAAAATCAATAAAGATCTTAAAAAATTAAGTTTTACCAGCTCTCACGATTTGAGATCTCCAGTAAACAATTTACTTTCTATTTTTAGCCTTTTGGATGTTTCCAAAATTGAAGATCCCGAGACGGTTCAATTCATTGATATGCTAAAATCTACAAGTGAAAGTTTGAGGCAAGCTTTAAATGATTATGTAGATATTTTGATACTGGAGGAAAGCAAAGTTGCCCAAATTGAAGAATTAGATTTAAATGATTCACTAAATACAGTATCACGTTCTATAAATTCACTAATTCAAAATTCTAAAACAACCATTACAGTGGATTTTTCTGAACTAGAAAAAATTAATTTCAACAAAGCCTATCTAGAAAGCATATTCCTTAATCTAATAACAAATTCGATTAAATATGCCAAGCCTGGTAGTTTTCCCCTTATTTCCATTTTCTCCAGAAAAACTAATGGAATAAGCCAATTGATTTTTTCGGATAATGGACTTGGATTTGACTTGGATGTTGTAAAAGACAAAATTTTTGGTTTACACCAAAAATTCCACAATCACATTGACAGCAAAGGCATTGGACTCTATTTGGTATATAATCACATCAACAGTTTGGGAGGAAACATCGCCGTGGAAAGTGAAGTTAATGTGGGGACAAAATTTATTATATCGTTTAAAGATTAAATTAACTAGACACTTCAATTCAACACTTTGTGAATGTCGTTAAGCTATCCATATTTTTATATTTAATAGTGCAGAAATCATAATTTTTACTAATTTGCATATAATTAATACTATTTAAAATGACCGAAATCACCAGACTATTTGATTTTCCTTACTACCAATTAAAGCATTACAACATTCAGGATGCTTTGGTAACCAAGTATAATGGTGTTTGGATTAAAACATCAACAGAGGAATATATTGCTAAAGCCAATACAGTTTCTAGGGCTTTATTGCGAATGGGAATTCAGAAAGACGATAAAATCGCCCTGATTTCTACCAATAATAGAACCGAATGGAATATTATGGACATCGGTATTTTGCAAACCGGAGCGCAGACAATCCCCATTTACCCCACCATTTCTGAAACGGATTACGAATTTGTATTGAATCATTCAGGGGCGATCTATTGTTTTGTATCCGATATGGAAGTCTTGGAAAAAGTAAATCTAATCAAAACCAATTTGCCAAATCTAAAGGAAGTATTTTCTTTTGATGAAATTGAAGGCTGCAAAAACTGGAAAGATTTACTTGTCATTGGCGAAGACCAAAGCAATCAAGATGTTGTCGAAGACCGAAAAAACAGTATAAAATCAGAAGATTTAGCCACCATAATATACACTTCTGGAACAACCGGGAAACCAAAAGGTGTTATGCTTTCTCATAAAAATATTGTGTCAAATGTATTGAATAGCGCATCCAGAATTCCTTTTACCGCAGGAGAAAGCCGCGCTATGAGCTTCTTGCCTATTTGCCATATATTCGAAAGAATGATTTTGTATTTATACCAATATTACGGTGTTTCTATATATTTTGGAGAATCGATCGAAAAAATCAGCGACAACATCAAAGAAGTTAGACCTACTGTAATGTCAGCAGTACCAAGGCTTATCGAAAAAGTATATGATAAAATCTACTCGAAAGGATTGGAATTAACTGGATTGAAAAGAAAATTATTCTTTTGGGCGGTTGATTTAGGCTTGAAATATGAACCTTATGGAGCCAATGGTTTTTGGTATGAATTGCAATTAAAAATTGCCAGAAAACTAATCTTCAGCAAATGGAGAGAAGGTTTGGGCGGCAATTTGGATTTATTAGTTTCGGGGAGTGCCGCTTTACAGCCAAGACTTGCCAGAATATTTGCCGCCGCACAAATGCCCGTAGTGGAAGGATATGGATTGACCGAAACTTCTCCCGTGATTGCTGTAAACGATATGCGGAATTTTGGTTTCAAGGTGGGAACTGTGGGGAAATTAATTGATAATGTGGAAGTCAAAATTGCCGAAGACGGAGAAATCCTTTGCAAAGGTCCCAACGTGATGTTAGGTTACTACAAAGACGAAGAGTTAACCAATCAAGCCTTGGCAGACGGCTATTTCCATACGGGCGATATTGGCGAAATTGACAGCGAAGGTTTTCTTAAAATTACCGATCGAAAAAAAGAAATGTTTAAAACTTCGGGTGGTAAATATATTTCTCCACAATTGTTGGAAAATGCCATGAAACAATCTCGTTTCATCGAACAAATCATGGTTATCGGAGATGGACAAAAAATGCCGGGAGCTTTTATTCAACCCAACTTTGAATTTGTCCGAGAATGGGAGAAACTGCATAAAATTCCAGTTGACAAAACCAATGAAGAAATTGCTTCCAATCCAAAAGTTAAACAACGCATCAAGGAAGAAATAGATGTTTTGAATGAAAAATTTGGAAATTGGGAAAAAATTAAACGTTTCGAATTAACACCCGATGTTTGGTCTATTTCAGGCGGACATCTTACTCCTACTCTAAAACTGAAACGAAAAATAGTTTTGGAAAAATATAAAGATTTATTCCAAAAAATTTATGGTTAAAAACATTCCAAATTGAATTAATCTTTTAATGTTTAATTCTTACCCATTTTATCCGCTTATCAACTCTTCAATATTTTGGGGAGTTTTTTTTTGATAATGAATGAAATTAAAAAATATTTTTAATTATTATGCGTGCATAGCATTTTTCACTATATTTGGAAAACCAAAACTAACTAAACTATTACGCATGAAAGACAAAACAATAGATTACATACTACGTGCCACTTGGCAAGCCGTCGCCAGGATGTACAACGAAGAAGCCTCCAATTACGGGGCAACTATGGCTACAGGTTTTACCTTGTTATCGATCGATAAAGACAAGGGAACTCCTTCAACAACATTAGGTCCCAAAATGGGAATGGAAGCTACAAGCCTAACCAGAACCTTGAAATCTATGGAAGAAAAAGGCTTGATTATACGAAAGAAAAATCCTTTTGATGGTCGTGGTGTCCTTATTTATTTGACCGACTTCGGGAAAGAAAAAAGAGAACTATCTAAAGAGACCGTGTTGAAATTCAACGAAACTGTCAAACAAAATGTATCGGCAGAAAAATTAGAACATTTTATGGAAGTTTCTGAAACCATCAACAAATTAATTTGCGAAAAGAAAATATTTTAATTCTATACTTTTTTCGTCTTGAGGATTAGTTTTAGATAAAGTATACCAAAAAATAAAAACCATAAACCGTTTAAAATGAAACGATCTATTAAAAAAGTTGCAGTAATTGGATCCGGAATTATGGGATCGGGAATTGCTTGTCATTTTTCCAATATCGGGGTCGAAGTATTGCTTTTGGATATTATTCCAAACGAACTTACCGAGTCTGAAACAAAAAAAGGATTGACTCTGGAAAGCAAAATTGTTCGCAATCGTTTGGTCAACGAACACTTCCAAAATGCTTTAAAATCGAAACCCTCTCCTATTTACCACCCAAAATTCGCAAGCCGAATCACGACGGGAAATACCACTGATGATATGGCAAAAATAGCCAATGTCGATTGGATTATTGAAGTGGTGGTGGAACGTTTGGATATTAAAAAATTGGTTTTTGAACAAATCGAAAAATACCGCAAACCGGGAACTTTAGTCACATCCAACACTTCTGGAATTCCGATTCATTTTATGAGCGAAGGAAGATCCGAAGATTTTCAGAAACACTTCTGCGGTACACACTTTTTTAATCCTGCCCGTTATTTAAAATTATTCGAAATCATTCCAGGTCCACAAACTTCAGCCGAAGTTTTGGACTTCCTTACTCTATATGGAGAGAAATTCTTGGGCAAAACTTCGGTTGTGGCCAAAGACACTCCTGCATTTATTGGAAACAGAATTGGAATCTTCGGAATCCAAAGCTTGTTTCATTTGGTAAAAGAGTTGGGATTAACGATTGAAGAAGTGGATAAATTGACTGGCCCTGTTATTGGAAGACCAAAATCGGCTACTTTTAGGACTGTGGATGTAGTTGGATTGGATACTTTGGTACACGTTGCCAACGGTATTTATGAAAACTGTCCCAACGACGAAGCACACGAATTATTCAAATTACCGGATTTCGTCAACAAAATGATGGAGAATAAATGGTTTGGAAGTAAAACGGGACAAGGTTTTTACAAAAAAGTCGACAAAGACATTCTTTCTTTAGACTTGGATACCTTAGAATATCGTGCTGCCAAAAAAGCTTCATTCGCCACTTTAGAACTGACAAAAACTATTGATAAACCTATTGATCGTTTTAAAGTATTGGTAAAAGGAAAAGACAAAGCAGGTGAATTCTACAGAAAAAGTTTCGCTGGACTATTTGCTTATGTTTCGAATAGAATTCCTGAAATATCAGACGAATTATACAAAATCGACGATGCGATGAAAGCCGGTTTTGGTTGGGATAACGGTCCTTTCGAAATTTGGGATGCGATTGGTATAGCCAATGGAATCGAAATAATGAAAGCTGAAGGATTAACTCCAGCAACCTGGGTTAGTGATATGTTGGCTTCCGGAACTTCAAGTTTTTATTCCATTAAAGAAGGCGCTACTTATTTCTATAATATTCAAAATAAAACACAGACCAAAGTTCCGGGTCAAGATGCTTTTATCATCCTAAACAACATTCGCGAAAGCAAAAAAGTGTGGAGCAATAGCGGAGCGATTATCCAAGATTTAGGCGACGGAATTCTGAATTTAGAATTCCAGTCGAAAATGAATACGATTGGCGGCGATGTTTTGCAAGCCATCAACAAAGCCATTGATTTATCGGAAAAAGAATATCAAGGTTTGGTTATTGGAAACCAAGGAGCAAATTTCTCCGTGGGTGCCAATATTGGAATGATATTTATGATGGCTGTCGAACAAGAATATAACGAACTGAATATGGCTATCAAAATGTTCCAGGACACTATGATGCGCGTGCGTTATTCTGGAATTCCAGTTGTGGTTGCACCTCACGGAATGACTTTGGGTGGCGGTTGCGAAATGAGTATGCACGCCGACAAAGTGGTTGCTGCAGCAGAAACTTATATTGGATTGGTTGAATTTGGAGTTGGCGTAATTCCTGGTGGTGGCGGATCGAAAGAAATGACGTTGAGAGCTTCCGATTTATTTCGTAAAAATGATGTGGAATTGAATGTGCTCCAAGAATATTTCCTGACTGTGGCGATGGCCAAAGTTTCGACTTCGGCTTATGAAGCATTTGATTTGGGAGTTTTGCAACATGGAAAGGATGTTGTGGTAGTCAATAAAGACCGTCAAATTGCCGAAGCCAAAAAACACGCCTTATTAATGGCAGAAGCCGGTTACACCCAACCGATTCGCAGAAATGACATCAAAGTTTTGGGCAAACAAGCTTTGGGAATGTTTCTTGTGGGAACCGACCAAATGGTAGCGGGAAAATTCATCTCGGAACATGATAAAAAAATTGCCAACAAACTGGCTTATGTTATGGCTGGCGGAGATTTGTCTGAACCAACTTTAGTTTCCGAACAATATTTATTGGATATCGAAAGAGAAGCGTTTTTATCGCTTTGCACGGAACGGAAGACTCTAGAACGTATTCAATTTATGTTGACAAAAGGAAAACCACTTCGTAACTAGAAAAATAAGAACCAAGAAGTTAGAAGTCAGAACCAAGATACAACTATACTCATCTTTTCTCTTTCTTCTTTCTTCTATTATCTAAAAGAAAATGAAAACAGCCTATATTGTTAAAGCATACCGAACTGCCGTTGGCAAAGCACCAAAAGGCGTGTTCCGTTTCAAACGTCCTGATGAATTGGCGGCAGAAACGATTCAATTTATGATGAATGAATTGCCCGATTTCGACAAAACACGCATTGATGACGTAATGGTTGGAAATGCTATGCCGGAAGCCGAACAAGGATTGAACATGGGACGATTAATTTCCTTGATGGGATTAAAAGTGACCGATGTTCCCGGTGTAACCGTGAATCGTTATTGCGCTTCAGGAATAGAAACTATTGGGATGGCGACAGCCAAAATCCAGTCTGGAATGGCCGATTGTATTATTGCTGGTGGTGCCGAAAGCATGAGTTTTATTCCAATGGGTGGTTACAAACCAACACCTGATTATGCAGTTGCCAATGAAGGTCACGAAGATTACTATTGGGGAATGGGATTGACTGCCGAAGCCGTTGCCAAGCAATTCAATGTTTCCAGAGAAGATCAGGATGAGTTTGCCTACCAATCCCATATGAAAGCCTTGAAAGCGCAAGCCGATGGTAAATTCGATAAACAAATTGTTCCTATCACCATTGAGCAAACCTTCATCAATGAAAATGGCAAAAAAGAAACTAAATCTTATGTGGTAAACAAAGACGAAGGACCAAGAGTTGGAACTTCGGTAGAAGCTTTGACTGGATTAAGACCTGTTTTTGCTGCCGATGGAAGTGTGACAGCGGGAAATTCTTCGCAAATGAGTGACGGAGCAGCATTTGTTATGATTATGAATGAAGAAATGGTCAAAGAATTAAACCTCACTCCTATTGCCCGTTTGGTCAGCTTCGCTTCCGCTGGAGTTGAACCTAGAATAATGGGAATAGGTCCTGTAAAAGCCATTCCGAAAGCCTTAAAACAAGCGGGACTAGAACTGAAAGAAATTGATTTAATTGAATTAAACGAAGCATTTGCTTCCCAATCATTAGCTGTAATTCGCGAATTGGAAATCAATCCTGATATTGTGAATGTTAACGGAGGAGCGATTGCATTAGGACATCCTTTGGGTTGCACTGGAGCTAAACTCTCAGTTCAGCTATTCGACGAAATGAAACGCAGAGGAAATAAATACGGAATCGTAAGTATGTGTGTGGGAACTGGACAAGGAAGTGCGGGGATATATGAATTACTTTAGAAGAAAATAGAGCAAAGAGACAAGAGCAAAGAAACAAGAATTTTAAAAATGATACATAATTTTAAAAACCTGAAAATTTGGATTATTGCTATGGATATTGCCAATGATATATACAAATTAACTTCAACTTTTCCAAAATCTGAAGTATATAGTTTAGCGAGTCAAATGAACCGTTGTTCTGTTTCAATGCCTTCTAATATTGCTGAAGATTCTAATAGAGAAAATAAACATTTTCAACATTATTTAAATATTAGTTTGGGATCATCATTTGAATTACAAACTCAATTGTTGATTGCTTTTCAAAACAATTATTTATCAGAAGAAAAAACAACCGAATTAGAAAATAAATTAATTGAATTTCAAAAGATGACAACAGGTTTCATAAATAAGTTAGACAACAATCTTTCTTCTTGATTCTTTCATCATTCATCTAAAAACCTCTAAATCTTTAAAAATATGAACGACAAAACTCGCGGTGGTCAATTCATCGTAAAAGAAACAAAATGCGAAGATGTCTTCACTCCCGAAGATTTCAACGAAGATCAAATAATGATGCGTGACTCTGTAAAAGAGTTTATTGATAAAGAAGTATGGCCTAATAAAGACCGATTCGAAAAACGAGATTTCGCCTTTACGGTTGAATGTATGCATAAAGCCGCCGAATTGGGACTTTTAAGTATATCGGTTCCAGAAGCTTATGGCGGAATGGGTATGGGATTTGTCGATACCGTTCTCGTTTGTGATTATATTTCGGGAGCTACGGGTTCGTTTTCATCCGCATTTGGAGCACATACCGGAATTGGTACTTTGCCAATAACTTTATATGGAACCGAGGAACAAAAGCAAAAATATGTTCCCAAATTAGCTTCTGGTGAATGGTTTGGTTCATACTGTTTGACCGAACCAGGTGCAGGATCGGATGCAAATTCAGGAAAAACAAAGGCTGTTTTATCAGAAGATGGAACACATTATAAAATTACGGGACAAAAAATGTGGATAACCAATGCGGGATTTTGTAGCCTATTCATTGTTTTTGCACGTATTGAAAACGATAAAAACATTACGGGATTTATCGTTGAAAACGATCCTAACAATGGTATTACGATGAATGAAGAAGAACACAAACTCGGAATTCGCGCTTCTTCGACCCGACAGGTTTTCTTTGCAGATACCAAAGTTCCTGTGGAAAATATGCTTTCCGAAAGAGGAAATGGTTTCAAAATAGCAATGAATGCATTAAATGTAGGTCGAATTAAACTAGCTGCCGCTTGCTTAGATGCGCAACGCCGAGTAATTTCAAATGCAACAAAATATGCCAATGAAAGAGTTCAGTTTAATACTCCCATTTCGCATTTTGGGGCTATCCGTTACAAATTAGCCGAAATGGCAGCCTCTTGTTATGCTGGGCAAAGTGCCACCTACCGAGCTGCGAAAGATATTGAAGATAAAATCAAAGACCGTGAAGCCAATGGTGAAAGTCATCAAGAAGCCGAACTAAAAGGTATTGAAGAATTTGCCATAGAATGTTCTATTTTGAAAGTGGCCGTTTCTGAAGATATCCAAAATTGTGCTGACGAAGGAATCCAAATTTTGGGAGGAATGGGATTCTCGGAAGATACTCCAATGGAAAGTGCTTGGCGTGATGCGAGAATTGCCCGTATTTATGAAGGTACGAATGAAATCAACCGAATGCTTTCGGTAGGAATGTTGATTAAAAAAGCGTTCAAAGGTCACGTTGATTTATTAGGACCGGCCACAAAAGTTCAGGAAGAATTAATGGGAATTCCATCCTTTGATACTCCTGATTATTCCGAATTGTTTTCTGAAGAAAAAGAGATGTTGGGTAAATTGAAAAAAGCATTTCTAATGGTTGCTGGCGGTGCCGTTCAAAAATACGGACCAGATTTAGATGCACACCAACAATTATTGATGGCTTCTGCCGATATTTTAATCGAAATTTATATGGCAGAATCGACCATCCTAAGAACCGAGAAATTGGCCAAAAAAGAAGGTGAAGCCAAAGTACTAGAACAAATAGCTATGGCAAAATTGTACTTATACAAAGCCGTTGACGTAATCACTCAAAAAGGAAAAGAAAGTATTATTTCCTTTGCTGAAGGTGACGAGCAAAGAATAATGCTGATGGGATTACGTCGTTTTACAAAATACACTAATATGCCTAATATCATTGGATTGAGGGAAACTATTACAACTAAATTAGTAAGTGAAAATCAATACTGTTTCTGATTATAATTTAATGTCATTGTATACGCGTGAGGGATAAAAGCTAGCTACCGAAGTAGCGCGGATAGCCCGACAGCATAAAGAAAAGGAGCCGACCCACTAGTATAATGAGTTGGCTCCTTTTCTTTATGGTGGCACGCCCAGATAATTATTATTTCTCCGGTTGTATTTTATTGGCGTCTGAAACCAGACGACCTATAAGAATTACGGGATATAAAACACCTATTAAAGCTTCGACTTGTACCAATGCACGAGCCATTGGATGAAGCGGAACTATTTCGCCAAAACCCGTTGTTGTAATGGTTATATAACTGAAATACATAAAATTGGCATCTAAACTATTCGATTGAAATGGCGGTAAAGTGATTTGGAACGAACCCTCGATATGTTGGTAAAAAAAAAGATATACAACTTCCCAAAGATTGGCCATCAACATATAGACCACTACAGAACCAATTACTCTGTAGGATGTGATTGGTCCGGGTTCAAAAACTTTAAGCAATACTAAAATAATTAACAGCAAGAAGGTACTTATTGAAAGAATGAGATCCATTAATACCGTGAATGGAGTGGGGTTAAATGCACTAATCCAACCGAAAACACTAAACAAAATGGGAACGATGGATATTAGTACTGCTTGCTTTCTGCTTTTGGATAAGGCAAAAATACCTGCCAAAAGAAATAGCATCCAAAAGATATTAAGCACCACCAAAAAAGAGGAATAACTCCCAAGCATTGGAATCAATACAAAGTGCATCACAAAAAGTAAAATTAACATACTGCTAAGTCCGCTTTCTTTTTTCCATAAATGATTGAATAAACTAAATTTATTTTGCTTCTCCATAACTATTGCACTTAATTTTTAAATTGGAATTGGCTCAAGTTCTACCCTTCCAATTGGTCTTCTTCCGAGTTTAAACAACAGTAGAATAAATATAGGCAAAAAACAAATAGCCGACATTACTACATAAATGTCTTTATAAGCCAGTAATATTGATGCTTGTGAGGTTTGGTTACCAAGGCTTCGCTCCGCCATTATCTGCGCATCGACTTCTGATAATCCTTGATATAAATAATAATTTTTGGTATTGGACAACTTTTTGACTGCCTGTTGATTAACTGCCGATAATTGTTGGCTTAAACCCGTTTTGTGTTGTGCTTTAGTATTCGAAATAAAAGTTCCTAGCAGTGCACCACCTAATAAAGTAGCAAAAATTACACGGGAAACCACCCCGCTCATCATTCGGGAATCGCCTAATTTTTGAGGAACTCCTTCTGCAATATAAAGTGCCGAAATAGGATACAAAAATCCAATGGCCAATCCTTTGAAAACAAATGGCAATAAAAAATCAGATGGTTCAATTTCTGGATAAAACAGAAAAAATAGAATTATATGATAAATTCCGTAACAGGCGAATCCAGCAATCCAAATGGTAGCCATATAAATTCTTTTATACAAAAGAAAAGTCGATAACGGAATAGCTATAAAAACTCCAATTAATATCGCTAAATGTGTTTCAGCCTGATAAATACTATCAAAACCTAGTACTCCCGACATAAATCCTGTAACGATGCTTCCCGTTCCATTCATAATACCAATGTAAAAGAAGAGGATCGAACCAAAAACTACATTCTTATATTTGAAAACGTCGGGATCCAATATTGGGTCTTTTGTAAAACGAACGTGCAGTAAATAAATACCTATGAGAATCAGCAAAAACGCAAAAGCTATGCTTATTTTTGGATCGGAAAACCAATTTCTAGATTGCCCTTCGGCACAAATAAAAAGGATTACAGTGAAAAATAAAATAAAAATAACCCAACCCCTCCAATCAAATTGGAACTTGGATTTCAGCGGTGCCACGTCTTTTTTATAAAAATACCAAGCCAAAACAATGCCTATCAAAAAGTTGATATTCAAAAAGTAAATACTGAAAGTCCAATCGTGAATACTAGTAAATCTTGCGCCGAGATATTTGTAAATATGCTGACTTCCCTGGAGAATAAATTGGATTATTCCATACATTATAGCCATATTAAAGGCTGGATTGTATTTTAATATAATGGGAATCATCGAAGCGAATATTCCAATAATAGAAATCATGGCCACAAGAGAACGCCAAAATGTAAACCAAATAATATTAGTAGTGTATAAAGAAGCCGTATTAAATAGTATCGCCAAGAAACTCGCCGATAGAATCATTGTACGCACTTTAATTTGCTTTCCAAGTCTCATTCCCAAAGGCAGAAATGCCAACATTACAAATACTGGAATATAGCTGGAATAGGCAAAAACGGTTGTGGATGCGCCAAAGTGTCCTAAAATTTGAGAATTGTCGTAAGCCGTAACATTCAAAGCATTAAAAAAAGGAATCGTAAGGATGTATAATCCAACAAGAGTAAAAATGTTTCCTTTTTTCCCTGCAAACATATTTTATTTTTTTACTTCGACCGTTACATTCATTCCAGGTTTTACTTCTTCAAGAGCTTCAGCCGAAGCTTCAAAAACTATTTTTACAGGAATACGTTGCGTTATTTTAACAAAATTTCCTGTTGAATTATCCGGTTCTACCATAGAAAATTTGGCTCCAGTTGCTGGAGAAAATCCCACTACTTTACCTTTGAATTCTTTGTCATCCAATGCATCTATGGTAATGGTTACCTCCTGCCCTTGTTTGATTCTTTCCACTTGGGTTTCCTTGAAATTGGCTGTAACCCATTTTTGTTTTAAAACAATCGAAGCTACGACCTGATTTGTACTCACCAAATCGCCTACAGACAAGTTGCGTTCGCCAACAAAGCCATCAATTGGGGCTTTAATTATAGTATAAGATAATTGTAATTTTGCAGCATCCAAATCGGCTTGTTTTCGGGTCACTGTTGCTCTAGCTGCTTCTAGATTCGTTAAACTTTGTTTGGCGACGGAACTGCTAGCTAATAATTCATTTTTGCCTGCCTTTAGATACGCTTTTGTTGATTGTAACTTGGAAACTACCTGATCATATTGATTTCGAGTTACAGCAGAATCTGCATACATATTTTTAAATCTTTCGTAATCTTTTTGTGCTTTTTCAAGATCAGCCAAATCCCCTTCTAATTTTGCTTGAGTTGCTGCTTGATTTGATCCAGAAGTAATTATGGTTTGTTGAAGCGAATGCAAATTTCCTTCTGCTATGGCCAAATCAGCTTCGGCTTGTTTTACTTTGATTCGGTATTCTTCGTCATTCAGGATTAGCAATGTATCCCCTTGATGTACAAATTGATTGGCTTCGAATTTTATCGTTGTAATATGACCTGTTGCTCGTGCGGCGATGTAGTTCATATACGCATCAACCTGAGCATTATTGGTAGTTTCGTATCGGCTAAAATCAAAAAACAGACTTAAAATCCATAATCCACCAGCAAGCAAAAAAATAAAAGAAAGAATGGTCAAGATGGTATTTCTCTTTTTTTCTGTATTTTGAATAGCTTCATTATTTGCGGTTTCCTCACTCATAATAGTATGTTTTTATAGTTTACCCATCGCATATTGCAAAGAATAATATTGAATAATTAAATCTAAATTGGCATTTATCAGGGAAATTTTGGCACCGTTTACTTGTAATTCGGCATCGACCATATCGCTTATTAATGCAAAATCATTATCGTACCTGCTTTTTACAATTTTATAATTGCTCAACGATAATTCCACATCTTTTTTATAAGTAATTATGGTTTCTTTACTTTCTTGAAAACGGACAAAAACAGTTTTCACATCTTTGTCAATCTGATCTTTGGTCACAGCCAAAACAGTATTACTTTTTTCAATTTCAAATTTATTGGCACTTATTCGGTGTTTTAAATTATAAAAACTAGAAACATCCCAATTTAAAGAAACTCCTGCTGCCCAATAATTAAGAATATTGGGATAATTAGGCCATTGAGCTGGATATTGTGTATTCAAAAATAAATTAGCATTTACATTGGGCTTAAATCCACTTTTTGTTATACTCAAAGTGGATTCGGATAATTGCACTCCAAGTTCAGATTGCTTGATTTCAATTCGGTTTTTATAGGCTTCAGACAGGCTTTCTTGCAAATTAACCGTTTCTGTCGGAATCAAAGCTTCTGAAACATCGGGTTGGAGTAGTGTGTCTGTTGGAATACCTATCAAAATATCCAAATAATTGCTAACTAGCTTAATATTATTGGTATCCTGCAAAACCGAAACTTTAAACCTTGATTGTTGCAATTCAGTTCGTAATAAATCGCTTTTAAGATTTTGTCCATTGGAAACTCTCGATTGGAGTTGTTTGATACGCAAATCGGTATTGACAATATTTTGTTTGGTGACCTCTATTTGTCGGTATAATTTTTCAAGAGTAAAATATTGTTGCACTATTGCCAATTTGATTTCAGCTTCAGTCATTTTAACCACTGATTCCTTCATAGTGCTTATCAATTGCTGCTGAGCGATTTTGTTTTCGATTATACCTCCATTATAGATAGGCACAGAGCCCATAATATTGGCAGACGATTGATGGTTAAAATAATCAACTGTTATACTTTTATCATAAAAACCATCGTAAATCTTTGGATTACCAATATAATTATAACCCATATTCAAACCGATATAAGGAGTTTTGGCTATTTTGGCTTGACTTACATTTTCTTTGGCAATAGCAACATCAGTATTAGCTATTTTAAGTTGATTGTTGTTTTGAATTCCTAATTGAAGAGCTTCATCCAATTTTATGATTCTAACAGCATTTAGATTGGTATTTTGTTGTGCATAGCCTGTTCCTATTATAATATATAGGAATGTCAATGACAACCATTTGGTTTCAATATTTTTTAGGCTGCAATAACTCATCAACTTTTTCCTTCTATTTTATTTTATAAGAACAGTTTATCTTTTTATAAAATTGTTTCTTTCCTTTTGAAAAAAAGCTCTAAAATAGTATGGTGTCCTAAAACTCTGGACATTTCTTTGAAAGCAAAAAATGGAATAAAACAAGTAAAAACAACTAATAAACTACCTAAATATTCATATGATTTAATATGATGACTTAAAGAATCAATTGCACCTTGTAGTGAATCTGTTTTGAAATAACCTGAAATCAGTTCTTCAATTACATTAAAAACCGCTAACCAAATGGTAAAAACAAAACTCTTGAATAAAGTTGAAATAACTAAAGGACCACTATCCATTTTAGTGCCCAACTTCATCATACCTCCTACTGAGACAACTTTCCCCAAAATAAAAGCATTAATAAAAGCAATTCCATACTCCTCATAGTCAATATCATAATGGGCTAAAATTAGTCGTTTGTATGAAATAAACACTCCAAAATAGATGGACAAATACAAAACATTAACCCAATATTCTATAAATTCTTCTTTGAATTTTTCTTTAAAACTTTTCTTTTCTCCGTTAACCGTTATATCGCTCATAATTAATTTGTTAAAAGGATTTATTATAATAAAAAAACTTAGTTAACTACAAACTTAACCAATTCGGATAAAATAAAAAATATTTTTCTAAAATATAGTCAGAATAAACGTCTAATATTTAATTAATTATTATGTTAATTTAAGATGAGAAACCTACAAACTTTAGTATTAAAATGGAATCAATCCAAATGATTCCTTTTTTGGAAATGTTTTGACATTGGTTAAAGGTTTTTTAAGTCAAAGTAACTTTCTGAAATCTAAAAAAAACAATTTATTTCTTTGGAAGCTCCGTAACTTCCACCTTAATCGAAACGGCATAGGTATTTGGAATTATTTTATCCCCGTGAGCATTGGCATAAACTTTAGTAAATTCGGCTCCAAAATACAGGATTATGGCTGAATAATACACCCAAATTAAAATGATGATAACAGAACCCGCAGCACCATAAACTGTGGCAACGGTTGAACTACCTAAATAAAAACCAATGGCAAATTTACCAATCATAAAGAAAAAAGAAGTAAAACTAGAACCAATCAAGGCGTCTTTCCATACAATATATCCGTCAGGAAGTGTTTTGAAAATAATAGAAAACAACATCGTCGTCGTAGCAAACAAGATCAAAATATTGAGTATATAAAACAAATAAATGGTTGAATCAGGAAAATAAATAAGCAACCGAGTATTGATGACATCCATTACGGTATTTATCATCAAACTGACCAACAATAAAAAACCAACTGAAGCAATCATTGAAAATGACATTAATCGGTTTTTAATAAATTTAACTAAACCTTTATCTGGTTTTGCCTTTAAACCCCAAATAAAATTGATTGAACTTTGAATTTCGGCAAAAACTCCCGAAGCCCCGATGAGCAACATAATTCCTCCAAAGATCGCGGCAAAGGTATTGCTATCGGACAATTCAATATTCTTGATCGTTTCTTGAATTTGGAGTGCTGCGTCATTACCCACCATTCCATTAATTTGACCGAAAAATCTTCCGGTAACAGCTTCCCTCCCAAAGAAAACACTAAAGATGGACATAATAATAATCAACAACGGCGGCAGTGAAAACAAGGTATAATACGATAGCGAAGCACTGAGCTTTATGGCATTGTCATCATCAAATTCTTGGTAGGTCTTCTTTAACAAATTCCAACTAATTAAGGCAGATTCTTTGTACTTCATTTGTTTATAGTATCTTAAAAGATTGTATTTTACTGGAATATTATTCTATAGACAAAGCTAGGCCTAATACCCAAAATTGATACAAAACAACCCCAAAAAAAAGATAATTGTAATAGAATACTTGGTTTGACGCCAATACTATTTTGAAAATAGTTGCTAAAATTTATAATTCACCCCGTTATAAGGTATCACTTTGCCAAGGTATTTAGTTTTAATTACATATGCAAAGTCGAGTTTCAAGGTATTTTAACTTTCAATTCCTCCACAATCGGTACAGGGCTTGATTCATTTATAGATATAGTGTCTAATACTTTTGCGAATTAGGAGTGCCAATTGTGACTTTTTCGAATCGCATCATTGCAATATCACCCATAATAAAGTTTAAAATTTTCCCGTCTTCGGAAATCGAATAAGAATCAATTTTTTCCAACGCTTTCATATAAACATTTTCACCTTCGCCTTGACAAGCCATCATAGTCATACCCAATTTGGCATCCTTGAAATTAATCTTGTTGCCATCCAGAAGTAATGCGCCAAAATATTGATTACAACTATTGTTGCCTGAAACTTTATTTCCTTTTAAGTCAAAAACAATTGTTGGTTTATTATTTGGGTATAAACCATCGAATGCAATTCTTGGTCCCGTAATATAGTTTAATTTCCAAGCACCTTCGAGGGTGTTGTTTACTTTTGAAATTGATTTAGTCGAATTGCAGGAAGTAAATGTCAAGCATAAAATGACAAGTGTTGAAATAATGGTTTTCATAATAATGACAATAAAAGTTTGTTAGTATAAAAATAGTGAAATTTTTAGAAAATTTAAATTTAAAAATATCCATTTAAAATTTAAAACGGCTTTTACTTGATAAAAAAAAGCACAGTGAAAAATAGTTCACTGCGCTTTTTAGTTTCAAATAAAAAATTTCTATTTTGTTTTTAAAGCTTCAATTTCCCCAACAAAAGGAATTGAATCCTGAATTTCAGATTGTACTGTAGTTTGCATATAATTCTCAAATTGAATTATTTTTGCTGCAGTAATTGCACCTACGGCTTTTTTATATTTATCATAATATTTTGAAAACAATTTTTGGTAATCTATATTGTTTTTCAAACCCGCTTTTGCAATTTTATCTGCACTTTCATCAGTAAGATTGGCAAAATTTGCCGCATAGTCATTAATAATACCAACTTTAGCCTTACCAAGAGCTTTGCGTTCTACTTCAAATTCGTCATAAATTTTCCAAAAAGCGGCTGTCTGCGCTTCAGGGATGGCCATATAAGCTTGAGCCAATTCTTTCTTTGATTTTCCATAAACACCTTGAATGATTTCAAGATCTTCTTTGTCAGAAGTTTGGGCATAAATACCTGAAGTCAATGCCACCAATAAGATTAAAAATACTTTTTTCATAATCATTGATTTGTAAATGTTAATTTGTTAAATTCAATCAAATTTAAAAATTTTTTCAATATCAAAAAAATAGTTTTAATAATTTATTCAAAATTTAAATCATTGATAACTTTATAGTAATCAAGTATATTAAATTATGTGAATAATCTAGAATGATTCTCCAGCGTTTAGATAAAATGCTTTTGACTGACGCCCCCAAGCATAATTGAGTACAAGATTTGTTCTGGTAGCTTTATCAATTAAAATTCGCAATCCAACGCCCACTGCAGGTTGAATATACTGAAAAAGTCGGATGTTGCGATCTTTGTCGCTAGCTGAGGTCAGATTACCAAAAACGGTTCCGCTTATTAAATTACTGCAAAGGATTGGAAATCGATATTCAGTTTCAAAATACACTAATTTTTGACCGCGAAATAAGCCCTGAGTATATCCTTTACCACTGCGACTGCGCTGATCCCAGCCTATGGATGGCAAATTAAGATAAGGAACCGTTCCCACCGTTACAAAATGTCCGGTTGCCCAAATACTAAAAACATGTTGTTTGTTGAGTTTGCTTAACGGCATAAAATAACGATACTCCATAAAAAGTACATTACTGGCCTTTTGGTTTTCATTAAAGGCTGGGTTAAATCGATAATTAATATTGGCAAACATACCCTTATTGGTATTGATCTGATTATCTCTTGAATCATACATCAGATTTAGACTTACCCCATTCACAAAATATTCATTGTTTTTATAGCCATATTTCTGACTGTAATTATAATGATTGGTATATTGCCCATTGGCAACATCCAGATTTAGGTCGTTTATGGTAGTGTACCAATCAATATGTACTCCAGCACCCACATAATAATTATTTTTGACTTCCCAAGAAGCAGTTTGATGGAACTTTAAATAATTATAATCCATAGATTCCTTCAAATCGTTTAAATCAAAATTGTCACTTTCAGTAGAACGAGGAATAATATCGGTTCCCAATCCATAATTGGCCTGCGAAAAAATATAAAAACGCCAGTCTCCACTTAAAAATATTTTGTTATTTTTAAGCATCACGCTATTCTTGGCATTGACAAGCAACTGTTTTTTTTCGGTATAAGTTATACCAATATTTACTGAGGAATATTTGTCTTTTTCCATTTTTCCCTTAAAGGTATATTGAGAAACAAAACCGTACGAAAAACCTGTGGCAGGTTGTGAACCAATAACGGGTATTAGTAAAAAAAAATTATTTTTCTTTGGTTTTAAAACAAGAACGGAGTCTTTCTTTTTAAAAAGTTCTGGTAGGGATTTTTCAGGGCAATAATTAAGGGAATCAATTGCGGTTTGGGCAATGATGCTAAATTGCACAAAAATAATTAGCAATAAGCTAAAACAAAATTTACTTCTTTTATTCATAATGCAAATTTATAAAATTATAGCTAAAAATGAATGTAATTTAATTGATGCTTCTTAATGGATAATTTTGAATAAATAGTAACACAATAACATTTTAAAACAAAAAAAAGACAGACTGAAAACTTAAATTATTGTTTAGAGTCTGTCTTTATTTTAATAAAAAAGCACTATTTATTTTTTAACATCCTCTTTCTTGATTAACCCTTTATTATTAAGCTCATTTCTAACAGCCGCGATAATAGCATCTAAAGTAGTGTCTAATTTAGATGGATTTACTGTAGATACAGTACCGGTCCATAACAATTTATTTGTTTTAACATCATATAGATTTGTTTCTACATAATAAGTTTTGTCTTCTTGATAGTACCCTGGCGAACCATAACCATATCCATAACCTCCGTAATAACCACCTCGATAACCCCAGCCACCGTAATAAGTAGTACCCTGAACATAAGAAGTACTTTTTTCAACATCAGTTAAACGCATCAGGATAATACCATCGATACCATCATTTAATAAATTGGCTATAACTAATTTCTCCTCTTGTTCAGAAGGTTTTAGATAATTGTAAGACTGGATAAAATTACCTCTTGTTGATGATGCAACAATTTTGTCTTCGGCGATTCTTCTGGTGGAATCATCTTTCAATTGAGCAATAACTAATACCTTACTGAATGGTTTTGCAGTGGCACCATTTAATGATGGATCTGTCCAAGTTTTAGTAATTGTAACCGATGGTCCACAAGACACTAAAAAACTTATTAATAATGCTGATAAAAATAATTTGTTTTTCATATATGTTTGTTTTGTATTTAATATTTAGCTTATTTTTCAGAATTCATTTCTATTTAAAACCGATACCCTATTTGAATCATATAACGATATCCTAAACTGGTCGCACTTTTTGTTCCTTTCCTTTGAAACTCTCCACTATCATTGCCAATCGACCCACTATAACCAGGGAATTTATCTTTTAATGCTTCGTTCAATTTTTCAAAAAATAATTGTCGATCTTCATCGGTTAAATTTCCTCCGACATCTGCTTTTAAGCTATATCCAGCAACACCTGGTCCTAAAAGAATCATATCGACAGAAAACCTTTTCCAAAATACAAACTGGTAACCCAATTCAAAACCAACAGTATGAATATTTATTTTCAAGTCAGTTTCTACTTCTTGAGGAGGAGCTGTACCATCTTTTGTAAATTCCCAACTATGTTGTTTTCTAAAAGTGTTAAAGGAATAATAAGGACCTATATAAACACCTCTTGGAGCGTTATATTTGTTTAACTTGGACAGATAAATGCGATAATCTCCCGAAATATGAAAACCTCCTTCTGAAAGTATTGATTTTGCTTTCAATTCGCTATCATCAAAGAAATCAAAAGGAGAAAGTGAAGCTTGTCCAATATTGATGGAGAAAGACTTATTATTTTTTAAAACTCTTTCATAACCAAAAATAAGGGATTGCCCACCAAAAATCAAAGGGTTTGTGATGTTGAACCGAATCGTGTTTTTTAATTCCTTTTCGGGGTTGGCCAAACTGTCTGATGTTTGAGCATTTGTTTTGGAACTGCTTAATGCAAAAACAATTGACAGAACTAATAGGTTTTTAAACCAATTAAAATTAGTGTTTTTCATAAGATTTTATTTATGGTTACAATAAGTAAATATACGAATCCAAATTTATAAAAAAAAAGTTTTTTTTTGAATAAAAAAAACTAAAAAAAGGAATACATTGCTAATAGATTACTTAATTAACAAATAACTATTTAATAAACTTGGAATCTAAATATTTTACTATTAAATCCCTAGGTTGGTGAAAATTTGTTGATAATTAGGATTATTGGGGTCTAATTGTTTCAACTTCGAGGCTGTTTGCTGGGCTTTAACCCTATTATTAGATTGAATATATACAAAAGTAAGCGCATAATAGAGTTCAGGATTAGATGGATTAAGCATTATTCCTTTCAACAAAACGGTTTCAGCATCTTTGATTTTTTTGTTTTGATTCAACAACAATCCATAATTATAGTAAACTCTAGGGTTTACCGATTTTAATTCCACTGCTTTGGCAAATGATTTTTCAGCTGCTGGAATATTATTCATTTCATTATGTAACAAGGCCATATTATAAAAAATCCGCTCATTTTTCGAGTCGTTTTTAACAGCCAATTCTAAAGTCTTCAATGCTTGTACGTTCTTTCCTTGCGAATTATAAGCAGCAGATAAATTAAGGAGGGCGTAATTCATATTGCTGTCTTTTTTTAGCCCACGCAAATAAAATTTTTCGGCCTTGTCATAATCTTGTAATTTCATATAATAATCGGCCAACATCACGTTTCCTGTCGAGAAATCGGTTTGGTAAATTAGTGATTTTTCCAGTTCAGCTTTGGCTAATGAAAATGCTTTTGAATATTGACTTGACAGTTGTTCTACGGGAATCGTAATGTATAAATCGGCGGCGGCAATGCGCACTGCCCTCACTTTATCCGAAAGCAAAGGACCGACAGCATCACGCCAATTATCTACAGGAAATGAAGCTAAACTTCTCAAGGCACGATACCGGATTTGCGCTTCCTTACTTGCAAGCCTTTTCAAAATTGTATTCAAACTGGTTTGTGTCGGAATATCAGCAAGATAAAAAGTGGCGGTGGCCTTGATGATTTTTGGAACAAATTTGTTATCAATAATATTTGTCAAATGTTTTTCACTGTTTGCGTCTAGCCTACTACCCGGAATTAAATCTTCGGAAAAATGATATTTCCTTTTCGAACCGTACCACTTAATTACAGCATCGGCCAAAACTTTTTCCGATTTGTCTTTATGACAATTGCTGCAAGCATTTGGCGTACCATACTTTACGGACAAATCAGGTCGTGGCACTCTAAAACTGTGATCGTGACGCAAGTCATTACCCATATATACTTTACCAGGCATATGACAACTTATACATTGAGCTGATGGACTTCCTTTGGGATGAAAGGTATGTTTAGGCGTATCGTATTGGGTAGTAACATGACATTGTGTGCATGTTAAATTACCAATTCGTTTTAATTTTGTACTATGTGGGTTATGACAAGAGCTGCAGGTTACGCCTTTGTGAAACATTTTACTTTGCAAAAAGGAAGTATAAATATAATCTTCGTCATCTACTTGTCCATCAGCGTGATAAAATTCAGTATCGGGTATTTGAGGAATATAATTATCCATAATCTCTTTACTATCGATATGAGAATCATCCAATTCAGACATTCGAGCGTGACAAGGCGCACAAGTATTCAGTTCTTCTTTTTGTCCCGAATTTTTAGCTAATTTCAAGAAGCTTCCAGCTACTTTTTCTCCAGATTTATAATCGTCACTGTTTATGAAATCTACGTGTTGCTTACCGGCTCCGTGACAACTTTCACAGCTTACATTGATTATATTATAACTTGTTTTATAAATATCTGTCTTAACATTATAATTCTTTTTTAGATTGGTTGAATGACAAGAGGCGCACATCGTATTCCAGTTTTGAGCATTACCTGTCCAATGCAGCCAGTCGTGTGAAGGTATTTTTTGTCCGGCATATTGGTTGAACCATTTTTTCTTGTTTACATCCCAACTTAGTCTTGGTACCTGCATACGTCCTCCCGGAAATTGAATCAAGTACTGTTGCAATGGGGTAAATCCGAAGATGTATTTTACTTCAAAATCATGATTTTTGCCATCATCACCTTCTGTGTTAATAAAAAACTGGGATCCTTTTTTATAAAAGCGGCTGGTAACCCCATCAGCTGTGAAAGTAACATTGTTAAAATCTCCTTTTACTGTTGAATCATTGGGTGGCAACATCGACATATAGTGGTGTGATTGTTTCCATTCTTTAAATTCAGTAGTATGGCATTTTTTACAGGACTGATCTCCAACATAATGCTTGTTATTGGTCACAATTTTGGTATACTTTACCTCTTTGGAACTGCAGCTATCTACAATAAACACCCTAAAGATTACAAGAAGTACTACAAGAACCAGTACAAGTATAGTTGATTTTTTGAACATAGAATGCTATTTAAACAAAAGTATTTAATTTAATAAAAGTGCCAAACTTAATGGATAACTATTTAAAATACTTTGCTTTTAGGTTTATATAATTAAAAATTACTTCTTTTGAATTGCTTTAATATTACCATTATAAGAAATAGAACTCCGATTATTGCTGTTTATAGAAAGATAAGCATTTCCTTCAAAATATACGGAAAGCATTATGTTATAGGAATCACGTTCTCCCCTGACTTCCACTTTTATTAGATAGGATTTTTTTGTTTTTTCGACGGTATAAACTGTCGGTTTTCCTTCAAATTTCATCCCATTATCTCCACCATATCCAACTCCGCTATAGGCTCTGCCAAAGAAAGGTAAGTAACTCTTGATCAAATCAGGGTGTAATTCCATTGTATATGAAACATCTGTTATGTTTATGGTTCTAGCTCCTTGTGGCGAAACACTTTGTGGATAAAAAACAAATTCCTTGGAAGCAACCAAAGTAGCTATCTGTTTTTGTTTTTCTAATTTAGCCTCTTCTTTTAATTGCTTCTTACTTTTCTCTTGGGCAATTGCATTTGTAAAAGAAAAACTGATAAAAGTTAGCATTATAAAACTAACCAAGCTGTAATTGAATTTTGTTTTCATATTGTGTAAATTTTATTTTTCAGCGGTCACATATGGTATCGCCTTTTTACTCATTGGTGTTTGCTTGCGCAAACTTCTTGTTAATGGCGATTTCATACTAGTTTTGATTTAAATAATTATTTTATAACAGTATTATTTCTAAAAGAAAACATATTGATAAGCCAGAGTAATCGAATCATAGTTCAAGCCAAGGTTTGACATCAATCCAGTGTGAAATTGCAATCGCAAAGACTGTGCTTTTGAAATTGGTGCCGAAAAAGTCGCACCAACTCTCCAGTCATTGATTATTTTGGTCAAAGGAACGTTATCTATTCTTGTCTCTCCCACTTTGTACCAATTCGTATTGAATCCCACCCACATTTGGTTTTTAAAATAATAACTGGCATGAGCTTGCAAGGTTACAGTTGGATTTTGTTTCAACACTTTATTGGTAAGATATTCAGTATTGTCAGTATAAAACCAAGTACCAAAATAAGCTTCTGCATAAAGATGTGTAAATCTTCTTGAAACACCAATTTCGGGTTTAAATGCCCAACGATTATTTCCAAGATTTATTATTTTATCCTCGTAATATCTACCTGTGGGAACTGAGGTTACCAAGCTTACCCCAAAAATTGCTTTTTGCTGGTACTGACGAAAATCTTTTCTGTCAAGAGCAGGAGAACCTGTCAAATTGATGCCAAAACGAATGCGCATATCTGCCATACCGGATCGGGAACCTGTAATTTCCTCACCGTTTTGAATTAATTTTCCCTGCATATCTGCAAAGGGTAATGACACTTGTACTCTTGCCAATTTTTTTGCAATGCTAAAACTACGGATATAGTTAACTCCAATATTCTGGGTGTTCAATTTAAAATCTTTAATGGGCAATGCAGGATCTGTAAGCACATTTCCTGTAATAAAACCATAACCAACAGCTAAAACGTTAATCCCTTTTGGAACATTGGCATATACTCTCGGCTCAAGATCTTGACCAAAAACAGAAAGAAAAGGGAAGCAAATTAATATTGTTAAAATTATTTTCAACTTTGTAAATGGAAACAAAGGTTTATTCAATTGGTAAAACATAAGCTCAATTTATTAAAAGTAAAATTCACAATTTGAAACTATAAATAAACTCAATAATGAAACAAAAAAAGCTGCAAATCCCATTGGTGTTGCAGCTTTTTTCAAATTAAATATTTTTTAGTGCTTGAAATCAAAAGCTAAAGCAGCTCCTAAACCAAATTGGTAAAGTGATGAATTATTTGGATAAGTAACCGTACCCCAGCCTGGATAGTAATAGGTCTCTGAACCATAACTTCCCCAAATAGTTTGGAAATAAGCCTGCAATTTTACTGAAACTACATCCGAAGCTTTTATTTTGACACCTGCTTTTACATCCCAAGCAAATCGCGCACTAGTACTTTGGTCACCTGACGCCCAACCTACTCCAATTCCTAAACCTGCGAAAGGAACTAAGCTTGGATTACTGGTTTGAAAATAATTATTTCCTGCAATTAATATATAATTGATAGCAGAACTATCATTACCCACATTCGCCTGTGTTATTTGAAGTGGATTAGCAACAGTTGGTGCATAGATTGGAGTTTTAGTATCCATTCTAAGGTATTTTAATTCAATAGATTTTGTATTTCTTACATAAAATTCAAGACCAGCTCCATATTGGAAAGCATCTTGAATTTCAACATAAGAGGAGTTATTATATATTTTGTCTCCAAAAGTATAACCTCCGTAAAAGTCAAGACCTATATCTCCCTGATTTTGGGCATTAGCACCTAATGCGCTAAAAAAAAATCCGGTAATAAGTAGTAATTTTTTCATAGTTTTTAGTTTTATTTAATATTGAGTTTTGTTTGTTTTTGGTCTATTTTTTAGAAAAAATCTAAACAAATGTATAGGATTATTTTTTATTTACCAATAATTTGTTCGTCATTTTCTGATGTTTCTATTCACTTGCTTTTTGCGCTGCTTTCCCTTTACCTATTGGAATTCCAACTGTTAGGTATAAAGAACGGTTGTATTGGTTGGGACTGGAATCACCTTTCATTACAGTAACTAAACCATAATAATAATTGACGCCTATATTCATACCGTTTCCTCCCATTAGTCGATATCCCAAACCTACCGCTAAGCCAGCATCAATGACGTGAATTTTGTCTCTAATTTTATTTTTATACTCCAAATTTTCACCACCATAATCGTTCTTGAATTCATCATAAGCTTTACTTAGTAATCCTAATTGTGTTCCAGCTTTGACATAGATATTGTTGTCAAATTTGTATTTCATCATAATGGGCACGTTAAAATAATTTATCTTCCTGTCTACGTGACCTCCAGCAAAAGCATTGTCTAAAGCTGCGTCATCCAAGGAATATATAGCTAGTCCATTAGCTCCCATAGAAGATTTTACGATTACTCCCGTATTGATCATCCAAGCTGGATTTTTTAATTTAAAGTCAAAATAAAAACCAAGATTAAAATCAGTCCTGTTTTTTGCTCCTTCGAGATTGGAAATGGTCGAGAAATTGGCGCCGCCCTCCAAACCAAATTCCACTTTTGGAGAATTAAGCTTATCTCCAAAAATCAAGGAAATCAACACTTGGGAATTCACTGATTGAATACTGAATAACAAAATGACAACCCATACATATTTTTTCATAATTGATATAGTATTATAATCCAAAACGGTATTGAAGACTGGTCATAAATTGTTTACGACTTCCTAAAAAACCATATTCAGCTCTGATCATAAAATGCTTGTTGTATTGGTATTGAGCTCCCAAAAGGAAATTCCACATATCTTTGGGCGCTTTTTCTAAAGAATATTGTACAGTTGAATTACTTGCTGTACTCAAAGCACCATCCAAAGTGGTCAAAAAATTCCCAGCCGTTTCGAGGGCTTGATTGGCAGTATTATATTTAGCTTGATTTACAGGATTGGCTTGTTGTGCACTGCTTAGTCCATTCCACCAATTATCAACAGAAGTTTGTTTTTCAGCAACTTTTACAAAACCAGCATCAACTTTGGCTTGGGTATCACCTCCTGAAATGACGTCTGATAATGCTAAAGAACCTGCTGTCCCACTTTTAAGATGCACTCTGAAAGCTCCCGTCCAAAAAGTAATATTACTTTCAGGTTTATTTAATTTAATTGATTTTCCTATTCTTGGTCCAAAAACGAAACTCATAGCCGGTTTATCTAATCCACTCAAATCTGTCCAAGCCACATTCATATCAAGTGCCATCCAGCCGCCACCAATACCAATTGTAGGAGTCATTCCCAAACCAAATGTCGTTCCATTGAAATTCGCTGTTGAGCCAAATGTATATACTTCACTCCAATTATTTTCAGCATCTGGAACCCAAAGTCCAGCATTAATAGCGGTTGATGTATTCACTTTACCCAAAATACCATAGACATTCAGAAAAGGAAACAACCATACATCAGGCCTAATATTTACAGCATTAGCTGAAGCAGTTGCATCATTAAATCGAATAATTTGGTCTAAATTATATTGAGGCCCATTATTAAAACCAACATATAAATTATCAATAATCAAACTCGATTCTTGCCAAAAATAATTTACCGAAATACCCGCAGAATAGGGTAATTGATAGCCTTTTTGAGTAGCCTTTTCGCCCCAAATAGGCAGTGAATACGGATATTCGCTAGTTTTCAGGCTATCAATAACAGCTTCATTCTTTTTACCTACTACTTTATCAGTATAAACTTGGCTGTAAGTTTGAATACTTATAAAAACGACTATCAGTAAAATCAATATATTGTTTTTCATTGGTTTAAATTTAAATTATTTATATATCACTTTTATCATATTTAAACTACTAATTAAAACAAAAATACTATTTATTAAATTTCAAATCAAAATAATTGAGAAAGAAGTTTTGAATTAAATTTTAGCATATAAAATTAATATGTTTGAAAGAATTCTTGTCTACTTTAATTACAATAAATAGTTAACAAATCTTAATATTATAATTAAGAAACATAATAAAAGCTATTTCGTTTTTTTAGATTTTTCCAGAAAAATATGCAAAATAACATTTATCGCATACAAGTTTTCAGTATCATAAGTCTCATCATATTGATAGGTTAAATTACCTTCAACCGCAAATCGATTTCCCCAGCTTGTTGTAACTCCACCTATTGCCCGAGTCTTTACCACTTTCGAATAACGGGAATCCCAATAAGGTTCAATATTCACATAAGGAACTATCGAATAATTACCAGATTTATATTCTTTCTCGACCATCAGACGATAGCGAAACCGATAAGAAAAATCATTATCTTGACCAAGCCAACGTGTATCAACTCGAAACCGATGCGAAAGCAATACGTTCCCTTTTATAGGTAACCTTCGATGCAATTCTGTAAAAAACATGTCTTCAGCATATTCACTAGAATCATTACCTAAACTCCATCCTTTCATAAATCCACCGCGAACCATCCAGGCTTTCAATATTTGTTCCTTTTCTTGGTCAAGCATTCTTCTGGAAATTGGAAATTGTGAATGACCCCAAGCATAATCTATATTCAAATAGAAATTTATATCCCGACTTTCACTCTCATTGTATTTTGTTAATGGTATAAAGGATGAGAGACGCCAAGCGGAATTCAATCTGTACCAAATATCAGTTTCTGGCCAGAACTCAAGAGATGAATTTTGTCCCATACAAATTTGGGTTGTTCCAAAATTTAGTATTAAAAATAAATAAGTCAGCCTTAAATTGTATTTCCAAATCATATTTAATATTAATTCAATTTACTTAGAGCTATGGACATTTTATAATTTTTGATTTTTTTTCAAGTGTTATTACTCTAAAACAAATTAATAATCAAAACGACATCGTACAGATTAAGCTTAATCTTTAACCTTCGCATTTCGTTTTTTTTTGCATCCAAAATGAAAATCGAAACTTAAAAATTGAAACCAAATCGAGTACAAAACCAGAAGTATCCACATCTTACATAAGTCGATTTTCACCACTACCAGTTACATAATCCAAACAGATCATAAGGTGATTGAATTTTTACTTAATCTCTTGATAACATACACAACAAATAAGTATATGAACTTTTTATAATTCAGAATTATTTACCTGCAGCATTTTTAAAACCTGAATTTTCTATAACTATTTTTAAATCTTTTTCTGGCGCATCAAGTACTGTTTTTCCAGCATATTGAGTTCCGTCAGGTAAATCACTATAAGTAATATTAAAAACAACTTTCGCTTTGGGATCATCTACTGAAGTACTTACATCTACCGATATTATTTTTTGTTTCGGCTTGTTAATTGAAACTGAAAGTAGATCACCTGGTTCATTATAATCAGGAAAACTAAGCTTAAACTTGGTGTTGGGTGCCAATATTTGAACGCTGGTTTTTCCGGCTCCGTAGATTTTTTGTATTTTTTCTGAAACTGGCGGCAAATAGGTTTGAATTTTAGCAATTGCTTTTTTAACATAATCAGACATTTCCTCTTTTTTGTTTTCGATAATTTTACCACGCAAACCACCCTTTTGCTTAGCTTGGGTCGAACCTCCAGTTTCTACTTTGGTAAGTTTGCCATCTACAGCATAATAACACTGTTTTTGTATCACTGATTTCTGTTCTCCTTTAAAAAAGACAGTTGTAGTCTCAATCCACTCAAATTTTTTCAAACTTGCCTTACTATCAGCAAAGTTTTTTTTGATTATGGCAACGTTTGCCTGTACATCAGCTTGAGCAGAAATTTCTTGAATTCCACCAAAAAGGATTACTAGTAATAAAAATAGTTTTTTCATAACGTGTGTTTTTATAGGTTCAATTAATTTTTATTTATTCTGCTTAGCTAAATCAACAAAGCAGTAATTTTTTCTTTTTAATATAAAAATTATTCTATCTCCTTTAGATTGCTCTGTATTCAATTTTTCCATTGAATTTGGGCAAGCTATTATATTTACAAATTAGATTTTCCATAGATTCCATCCCGAAGTTGATTCCCTTAATTATTTATAGCTTATTTTTTTGATAAATTAATAATGCACCAAACAGACATTGTCATATGAAGTAGGACAACTGGCCAAAGTCCAAAACCTGATAATAATAAACCTAATGCAGCATAAATGAGAACTAGAGCAATAACCGTGTTGTAAAGCAACATCGCAATGACCAATCCTCTTGCGGCGGGGTTCAGACCTTCATTACGGGCAAACCAGCATGCAATTCCCAATGCAAATATTGCTGCTCCTGCAACTCGTGCAACAATCAATGTAATAGGTGTATCAAGTGTTGAAGAAAACAGAATCTTTATTAGAAAGGAAGGAAGAACTAACAATGTAATTCCAGTTGTGGATTCAATAATTGAAGTTAAAGTGAGAATGTTTTTCATATAAATAACCCGTAGGGCGTAATTATTTAAAGTAAAAAGAGCATTATTAATATTGATCAAGATAAAAATTTAAGCATCTTGAAGTTGAAAACCACCAATATTAATTTCAAATATAATAAATAATTATATTGAAATTTTAGAAGTAATAATTTTTTTGAATATTATTTTAAACAAGTAAATTTGAGTGGGAATATAACATAATGTATCTGGTTTATTAATAGTTTGCATTGTTTTATACATCTTAATATATGTCTATTGATAATAAAAATTCTATATTTAATCTATTACAAAATAGAGAAATCCATAATTAATTCAGTGAAGTTATTTAATGAAGAGAATGTTGAACAGAAAATACTTTTGACAATTTTTCTTGCAATTGAATTTAGATAATAACCGTATTCTTTTTTAAAATTATTAAAACGAACTGTTCATTATAATCTAAATTCAATTGCACAAAAAACTGAATATATTTTCAAATTTAGAATCATTAAACACTACAAAAACAGTACCTTAGCTATGAAAAATAGACAATAAAATAATATTATGGAAGATAGCATTGGTTATACCATGTTGCGCAATCCTCGTTATAATAAAGGAACCGCTTTCACTCAAGAAGAAAGGAAAAAATACGGATTAACAGGTTTGTTGCCTGACAAAGTTGAAAGTCTGGAAACACAAATACTGAGGGTTGATGAACAACTTGAAAATTTTGAAAAACCCATCAATAAATACATATATCTGATGCAATTGCTGGAAACTAATGAAACTTTATTTTTTAAAACCATTATCAGTGAACCAGCCAAATTTTTACCTTTGGTTTACACACCTACCGTTGGTCAAGCCTGTCAAGAATTTGGGCATATTTCAAGAAGACAAAGAGGACTATTTATTTCTATCGATCAAAAAGACCACATCAAGGAAATCCTTAGAAACTGGCCTGTAAAAGATGTCCGTTTTACCGTGGTAACCGATGGTGGTAGAATATTGGGATTGGGAGATCTAGGAATCAATGGAATTGGAATTTGTATTGGTAAATTAATTTTATACAGCAGTTGTGGTGGCGTTCCTCCTGAATATACACTTCCAATTGTACTGGATGCCGGTACCAATAACCAAGAATTTCTGGAAGACCCGCTTTATCCAGGCTTAAGGCGCAAAAGAGTGCGTGGCCAAGAATTTGATGATTTTGTAGCAGCTTTCGTCGAAGCGATGCAGGAAGTCTTTCCAAAAGTTTGTATTCAATGGGAAGATTTTCCCGGTGTTGATGCCATTCGGATTTTAAACACCTACCGCGACAATATCTGCACTTTCAATGATGATATTCAAGGTACGGCAGCCATTGCCACAGCAGGTTTTATCTCCATCAGTCGCTTGATGAAAAAAGCGTTTAAAGAACAACGCTTCTTGTTTATGGGTGCTGGTGCAGCTGCATTCGGAATAGCCGATATGTTGCTTAAAAAATTCATTAGAGACGGCTTGACTGAGGAAGAAGCATTGCAGCAAATTTGGATGTTTGACGTCAATGGCTTGTTAGTCAAAAGCCGAAGCGACTTGGCCGAACATCAGTTGATATTTGCCCACAACAGTGAGCCTTCAGATAATTTTGCCGAAACTATTCTCAAAATTAAACCCACTGCCATTGTTGGCGTAAGTACCGTAGGAGGAGCTTTCAACAACCAAGTTATCGAGAATATGAGTGCCGTGAACGAGCGACCTATCTTTTTTCCATATTCCAATCCCACAGATCATTCAGAATGTACTGCCGAACAAGCCTATGTTTGGAGTAAAGGAAAGGCTATTTTTGCCAGCGGAAGTCCTTTTCCTCCAGTAGAATATGAAGGAAAAATATTCACGCCTGGACAAGGTAACAATGTCTTTATTTTTCCCGCCTTGGGAATGGCAATTTATGCCACCCAAGCCAAAAGAGTAACAGATGAAATGCTGTTGACTGCTGCAGAAGCAGTGGCAGAACAAGTCACTAAGGAAGATTTTGAAAAAGGTTTAATCTATCCCCACGTAAATGACATTCTTAAAGTATCGATGAAAGTCGCTGAAAAAGTAGCGGATTATATTTTTGAAAGTGGACTGGCTGGTGTCGAAAGACCGGACAATATTTGTGATTTTATTAAAAGTAAAATGTATGTGCCAGCTTATTGTACCGTTACTTCAATAGAAGATAATTAAATACTTAAAACCAACTTCTTTACTAAATATTTTCAAAATACACGAACTAAATTAAACCCAAAAGCGATTTCTCCTTTACTCCAACTACCCGAAGTTTTTCCTAAGTATCCAGCTTCATGCATAGCACGTGAATTGGTAAAATGCATTTGAAAAACGTGTCCACCAGTTTCTAAATCCACCCCAATTGAAAAAGGGTTGGTATATATTGACTGGCTTGCCCTATTCAAATGCGCAGCATAATCCATATTGACTGACCAGCGTTTGGCAAATTTATACCTTCCTCCCATTCCAATGGCAAATTGATCATTGTTTTGAGGATTAGGGGAAATTAAATTATTGTTTTCGTCCAAAATGTCCTTTAATGTGTTTTCGTGAAAATAGCTTGGTGCTATTTCCAACGACAATTTCTCCGTAAATTTTCTGGAGATTAATAGTTGAGTGACATAACTTAGTCGGTTTTCGAATTCCAACTTAGGATAATTTTCTTTTTTCATTTCAGCATTGACCGCAATACTGTTGAAACCGACAATGGTAATAGGAAATCCTTCTTTTTCTTGCGCCATTAATCGGTATTTTATTGCCGAATCAATAGTTTCTTCAAACCCGCTTCTGGCAACATGCACGGTCAACCAATCTTTCACTCCCCATACAAATTTGATTTGGGTATTTGCATTGTCAATACCAAAAAAATCATCAAAACCTTGATTAACATAATCGAATCGATGGGCAATAACCAAATAAAAGTCGCCTTTTCCAGCAAGTTTGGTCGATTCTAGATTGACAATTTTCAAAGACTTAAAAGCAGATTCCACCTTTGTATCAACTTTTGCAGTGTCAATTTCGGACAACAAATCGTTCTGGGCAAAAACACAAATTGGAACCAATAATGCAAGTAATAATTTCTTCATATGACGGATTAGTTCGTAACTATTATTTTTTTCCAGATTTTCTCGTTTTCATTTACCAGTTCAATCAAGTAAATACCTGTTTGTAGTCCATTGATGTTTACTTCAACGCCATTACTACCATCCTTGATCTCATAAGTTTTCAAAAAAGAACCGGTTTGTGAGTAAACATTTATTTTTTCAAGATTCGTTTTTGCTTTTACAAAAAAATCACCTGTTGTAGGATTGGGATAAATTTGAGTGGCATTCAAGGAAAAGTCATCAACTCCTAAAGCACTTCTGGATAAAGTTTGAGCATCATGAGGATTTGCACCATGATAACCCAAAACAGTGGATGAGCCTTCTGCAAAAATAATTGGAATGGTAGTTGAGTTATTAGTAAATGTATAGTCGCCAGCCGTTGCCAATGCTCTTGTAGCCACAACAGTTCTGACAGAACCTGCAACATTATCAGAACTAATTGTCCAGTTTTGAGTTCCGTCTGGACTTGGTTCTGAATATCCCCCAGTAGGAGTATAATCCCTATTAGAAGAGCTGTTCCAAATAAACATATCCGTAACCGAGGACATAGAACTGCCTCCAAAACCTACGCCTAACCAATTTGTACTTGGCCCAGTCAAAGTCAAAGTAACCGTTGTTGCATTGGTATCAATTTTAATAGTTCTGGATGACCCTGATAAAGGAACCGTTCCAGTAGAAAATTGAGCATGTGATAAAACTCCTGAAAGCATAAAAATTGTCGTAAGTAATTTTATTTTCATAATTTAATTTTTTAAAAGATTAATAATTTGTTCATTTTTTGAAAAAACAGCATACTCAAAAACTGATTTTCCGCTTTTGTCAATAGTTGTTTTTGATGCCCCATATTTTATAAACAATTCGATAAATTCTGTTTTTTGAAATTGAATTGCCAACATTAGCGGGGAAACTCCATTTGAATCTGTAATATTAGGGTTGGCTTTGTTTTTAAGCAACTCATTGGCTAGTTCTATTTTTTCAGACATTACGGTTGCCGCTAAAGCAGTTCCATTGGAACTTGCATAATCAAGCAATTTACTTTTTTGTATTATCTCGATTGCTACACTTATATTACCTCTATAACAAGCTAATATTAAAGGCGTAAAACCTCTCGAATCAATACTGTCAATTGCTTTTTTATTCAAAAGAATAGCATTATATAATTCCTGAACTGTACCTTTTCTGGCGATGTCAAAAATATCATTTTGCGAAAATCCCACTTGAAAAAGAAACAAGAAAAAAATTACCTGAAAACACTTCATATTTGATTAATTTATGGGGTTACCAAAACACATTGATCCATCTTTAACTCTTCGACTAAAGCATCATATCCTATAAAACGTCCTTTAATTTTTATTTTGGCATTAAGTTGAAGGTTTTGTGGTGGCTCTTCTCTAAATGTGGCAAATAATTTGTCATCGACAACCATAGATTTTGTCGCATCATCAACGCTTGACAAATTCCCTGTAACTTCAATCGTTTTGTCTAAATATTTGCTGTTGGCATTAATTTCGTTGGCTTGAAATTCTGAAAACATATCGGTCACGGCAATAGTAAAACTTTCTTTTTCAGTAGCTATGTCCCGATGCTCTTTATAAGTATAAATATAAATACCTATGGCAGCTACAATAAGCAAAACAAATAATATTAGTATTGTTTTTATTTTCATTGTATTTATACTTGTTATTAAAACAAATTTAACTAAATTATTATTATTAATTCATTTTTAAATTATATTTTTAACATATAAAAACTGAATTTATGAAATCAAAAATCTTTTCCATTGTATCCTTATTGTTTCTATTGCTGAGTTGTACAAACGATTCTGAATCAGATTTGATAGATAATTCCGTTCCCGCCTCGGTAACTTACAACAATTCCATTAAATCAATAATAGACAACAATTGTATTTCTTGCCACGGAAACACCCCTTCAGGCGGTGCGCCAATGTCATTGACTACCTATCAAAACGTGAAAGACGCCGTATTAACCCGAGGGTTGATTGACCGAATTTCAAGAGCCCAAGGAACGGCTGGAATGATGCCGCTTGGAGGAACCAAATTGCCGCAAAGCAGCATTAATCAAGTCATAGATTGGAAAAATACCGGATTTACGGAATAATTAATTTTAATTTTTATGAAACGAATCATATTAGTATCGGCTATTCTTATTTTAACGGGATTAAGGACTTTTTCTCAAGACAAAAAAATTACTAAAACCGGCAAAATAGTTTTTGAAGCCTCGGTTCCTTCGTTTGAAGAAGTGAAAGCAAAAAACGAGTCTGTTACATGCGTCGTGAACATAAAAACAGGTGAAATTGCCAGCTTGGCCTTAATGAGAGGGTTTCGTTTCAAAATTGCTTTAATGGAGGAACATTTTAACGAGAATTACATAGAAAGCGACAAGTACCCAAAAGCCACTTTTAACGGCAAAATTATGAGTTTTGATTGGAATAGTATTGGAAGCACTTCAAAAGAGTTCAAAATGAAAGGGATTCTCGAAGTGCATGGAAAATCAAAAGAAATTACCACCAGTGTTTTTCTAAAAAAAGTGGATGGAGGACTGGAAATTATTTCTAATTTTAATGTCAACTTCAAAGACTTTGATATCGATATTCCAAAAGTAATCAGTATGAAAGTGGCCGAAACTGTCAATATAAAAACAAATTTTTTAGTGAAATAAAACGGCACAATTGCAATTGTCTTGTCCTGAAATAGCTATACACAAACAAAGAATGTATTAATAATTTATATCCATTCTGTCCAAGTTTAAAACTGTTATCAAAGTAATATCCTTAAAATTGGGCAAACACGATTTTAAGATAACTTTAATTTTTAATACTTTTATAATGCCTAATATTGTAAAACTATCAAATCTAAAAAAATGAAAAAAATAATCTTCTCTGCTGCGTTATTTATAACCATCCTCATTGGTTGCAAAACCAAAAGCAATTCCAATGATTCCAAGAATTTAAACCTCACTTTCGAATCCAAAAGCAATAGTACCGTAACTGGAACCGCCACATTTACGGAAAAGAAAGGCAAAGTGACTTTTGTGGCCAAATTATCGGGATTGAAGCCAGGGGTTCACGCCATTCACATTCACGAAAAATCAGATTGTACCGCCGCTGACGGAAGTTCGGCTGGAGGACATTGGAATCCAACCTTCAAAAAACACGGTAAATGGGGAGTTGGCGAATACCACAAAGGCGATATTGGCAATTTCACCGCCGATGAAAAAGGAAACGGAACCATTACTTTAACAACCGATGAATGGTCTATTGGAGGAGAAGATGAAACTAAAAACATTCTTGGAAAAGGATTGATCGTTCATCAAGGGACAGATGATTTTACATCTCAACCTGCTGGAAATGCTGGAGCTAGAGTAGCTTGTTCGGCAATTATCAAATAGTTTTGTACTAATTATACTTTGACAAAGATTTCACAAATTGTCGCCAATTAATTCGTGTAAATTTGTGAAAATTGTTTCAAATAAATACCGTCGATTTGGATCAAAAAGAACATCATTATTTTAAAAACGCCAAAGAATGGCAGGAATGGTTGCATGAAAACCATAATAAATCCAAGGGTATTTGCCTAATTTTCTACAAAGTCGGCAGCGAATTCGAAAGTATGCGTTGGGAAGAAGCGGTTCAAGTGGCCATTTGCTACGGTTGGATCGATTCAACCGTAAAAAAGATGGATGAAGAACGACGTAAACAAGTTTTTTCGCCCAGAAAAGACAAAAGTGTTTGGAGTAAACTCAACAAAACCTATATCGAAAAACTCCTGAAAGAGAATCTTGTTCACGAAAGTGGATTGTCCAAAATTGAAATCGCCAAACAAAATGGTTCATGGAATTCATTGGATTCCGTTGAAGATTTAATTATCCCAGATGATTTAAAATCAGCCTTTGAGCAAAATGAAATTGCTTTTGAAAATTATAAAAATTTTAGTCCATCCTATAGAAAAGGCTATCTTTATTGGTTAAATCAGGCCAAAAGACAAGAAACTCGAAATAACAGAATAATTGAAATTATAAAGCTTTGCTCCGAAAATAAAAAATCAAGAGCATAATTTTTCTAAAAATTCATAAAAAGACATAGCTTTGCAAATCAAAATAAAGCAATGATTAACCCTTCGGCAACTGGTTGGATAGATAAATTTTTCTTGAAGCAAAAATCCTCTTTGCCTCCTGTTGAGGTACAACCCAATACATTTTACAATAATGTCAGGAAAACTGGGTTTATTTATGGTCATATTGTATCTTTTGACACACAGTTTCCGATAAATACAAAAGGCTGGCTTCAAAACGAAACGTCCAAAGTTGCCCTTCTCAATACCTTATTTGAAATCTACGGACTGTATGCAAACGATAATAATCCTGAAAATTTTATTGCAAAAGCAGTAGCTTTTTACAATCAAATGAATCCTCAAGGATTTAGTCTTTTCAAGAAAATATTGCCGGATGACTCCCCTTCTTCCACTCTCGAAAAAATTATCGATAGTAGAGTGCAAACCAATATCGATATCATTAGCAAAAATTTTTCGCATATTGTAACCAATGCGTTGCTTTTTATAGATGTTTTGGCTTTTCGCCAATACTTGATTCACGGCAAAATTCCAGAAAAATATTTAAAGAAAATTGAAGAAGCCATCATCAGCATCGTTTCGCTGGCGCTAACCACCAAATCCACCAAATCGAAATACGATGATTTATTGATTAAACTTTTTGAATCCTCTGTTCGCTACAGCAAATTCTCTAAAGTAAATATCAAGAATTTAGAGGAACTAAAATTGGATTATTTTACGAATGAATTGGAGAAAAACTACCTGATCGATATGGCGGGAATGGCATTGTGGAGTGACGGCATCATCGAAAACAACGAAGCTTATTTTCTGTACAAATTAGCTGAATTAATGACGGTTCCAGACGATTTTGTTACGGAAAGCATCGAAAAAACCAATGAATTTATTGTCCGATACAAAAAAGAAATTCCTTATTTCAAATACTCCAATCCAGTCAAGCATTTTTATGACCAAACCACCCAAACCGTTGTAACACTCATTGGCCGCAACAAAAACAGATTGGTCAAGGAAATTGTTCAAAGCAAGGAATTGATGCTCCTATTGGCGCATTCCACCAGAAGAGATTTGGACGAAAAAGAAAAGAAAAAAGTGCGAAAACAGTTATTGGATGTTTGCAAATCAATTCCGTCATTAGCCATTTTTCTATTGCCTGGCGGAAGTTTGTTGCTTCCTATTTTTATCAAATTTATTCCAACGCTTTTGCCTTCCGCTTTTAACGAGAATTTGGACAATGAGGATTAAGTCTAGTTTAAAGAAAATTACTCATCGATATATGCAACCAAAATAAAGCCACGAATTCACCAATTATTTAGAGAATTTGTGGCTAATAAATATTTTATAAACAACTGAATTTTAGTTTATAAAATTCATTTATTTAAAACTTCAATTGATACACATCATCCAAATCTTTGTCGGAACTAAAATTGACATTCAAATCAGTCACATACCCAGAATTCAATCCGTAAACCCAACCGTGTAGCGATAAATCCTGCCCTTTTTTCCAAGCAGATTGAACAATGGATGTTTTGGCTAAATCATATACTTGTTCAATAACATTCAATTCAACAAATCTATTGAAACGTTCTGTTTCGTCCTCGATAGCATCCAATTCCGTATGATGAAAACGATAAACATCCTTGATGTGACGAATCCAGTTATCGATGATACCTACTGAATCATTATTCATCGCTGCCTTGATACCTCCACAACCATAATGACCGCAAACCAGCACGTGTTTTACTTTCAAAACATTGACCGCATAATCCAAAACACTCAACATATTCATATCCGAGTGAATGACCATATTGGCTATGTTTCTATGAACAAAAACTTCTCCCGGCTTTGCTCCAATAATTTCGTTGGCAGGAACTCTACTGTCCGAACATCCAATCCAAAGTAATGGCGGCGTTTGTCCCTTGGCTAAATCGGTAAAATAATTAGGATCTAATGCCAAGGTAGATTCAACCCATTCTTTGTTGTTGTCTAATATTTTTTTATAAAAATCGCTCATTGATGTAATTGTTTTTAGTTTATCAAAAATAGAAAAATATAATCAATTTAGAACTAGGCTCTAATGTTCTTTACCTAACAATCCAAAACTTTTTAATTGCATCATTGTCTGAATTGGTCTGATTTTTTAAAAATATCAAAGTTAAATACTATAAATTAAATTGATTGTTTTTATATTTGCATCACAAAATACTATACAATGACAATTACCCAACTGCAATATGTTTTGGCTGTAGCCGAACATAAAAACTTTACGCTTGCCTCCGAAAAATGTTTTGTTACCCAACCTACGTTGAGTATGCAAATCCAGAAAATAGAAGAAGAATTAAATGTTCAAATATTTGACCGTAGCAAAAAACCAATCCAGCTTACTGATATTGGTCAAAAAATTGTCAACCAAGCCAAAAATATTGTCATTGAAGCCGACAGAATAAAGGATATTGTAGAACACCAAAAAGGATTCATTGGTGGCGAATTCCGTTTGGGAATTATCCCAACGATTATGCCAACACTTTTGCCAATGTTCTTGAATAATTTTATCAAAAAATACCCCAAAATAAAACTCATCATCGAAGAGTTGAACACCGATGATATTATTACTCGCTTAAAAAATGGACATTTGGATGCAGCCATCGCCGCAACTCCTTTGGAAGACGAAAAAATTAAAGAAATTGTATTGTATTATGAACCATTCGTGGCTTATATTCCAGAAAATTATGCCATTTCACACAAAACCGAAATAGAAGTTTCCGACTTAAATCTGGACGATATTCTTTTACTGCAAGACGGACATTGTTTCCGCGACGGGATTTTGAATTTATGCAAAAATCAAAGTGTTTCTACCAAAAACTCTTTTCAATTGGAAAGTGGTAGTTTTGAAACCCTAATAAAATTGGCAGATGAAGGATTAGGAACTACACTGCTACCCTATTTACATACTTTGGATTTAAAAGAAAAAGACAAATCAAAATTAAGACATTTCAAAGAACCCAAACCAGCGCGCGAAGTAAGCCTGATTTATCCCAAAAATGAATTAAAAATCCATATTATTGATGCCCTTAGAAGTACCATTTCGGGAGTGGTAAAGGGAGCAATAGCTTTCCAGAACGTACAGATTATAAGTCCAATTCAGAAGAAATAAAAAAAACCGCCTCAAAATTATTTTTTGGGGCGATTTCTAATTTTTATGAATTTACAATTAGCAAGCATTGTTTTAATTCTGGCTTTTCGATGGTAAAGGTTAAAAGCCATTCCCGTAACTGTTCCAATTCATAGGGTAACAAAGCTTTTATTGCTTTTTCGAGTTCTTTACAAAAAAGAATAGGATCGAAACTGACTCTTTCAAGAACAGATTTTGTATAATCGAACATCATTTTAGACATAATAAATCAAGATTTAGGGTTAGATCTTATTATAAAACATTGTAAAAATAAGATTTTATTTTTAAAAAATATCAAAAATTAACAATAATTTATGAAGTTTTTTATTATATAATTAGATAATTTTTCAACACCAACTATTACCCTTTCCTGGCTCGAAACATTTCTCTTTTTCCAGGTGCGCCTTCGAGTTTTTCTACCGCGAAACCTACCTCGACCATACTTCTTTTAATAACGCCTCGAGCGGCATAAGTCACCAAAACGCCCTTTGGTTTCAGTGCATCATACATTTTTTGAAATATAGCCGTACTCCACAATTCGGGTTGAACATCATATCCAAAAGCATCAAAATAAATCAAGTCAAATTTTTCTATATCATCAATATCAGCAAAAAATTGTTTTCTTTTGGTGAGATTAAAAGTGTCACTGAAACTAATTTTCTCTTCCCAATTGCATTCATGCATTTCTTCGAAAATGGGTCTTTCCTTTTCAGCATCCAATTCGGCAACATAATTCATCAAGACTGCTTCTTCTATAGAAACAGGATATGCTTCTACACCAACATAATTGATGGATTGATTCATTTTTGGAGCTTCTAGAAAAGTGATAAAAGCATTCAAACCTGTTCCAAAACCAATTTCTAAAATAGAAACCGAATTGTTTTCAAACAAGGAGAGTCCCTTTTTAATAAAAACGTGTTGGGCTTCCTGGATGGCTCCAAATCTGGAATGATAGCATTCGTCCCATTCTTCGATATGAATGGTGGTTGAGCCGTCGCGAGTTTGAATTATATTTCTTTTCAAAGTGAATTTAGGATTTTTTTGGTATTAACTAAGCAATATTCGGCCAAATTTAATCAAATACCATTTATGTATAACCATCAAAGTTTCCTATTTTTTATGTATTTCATAAAATCGACTCCACATTTTACATTTTTTTTGGAAGATAAATAAATCTCAATTAAATGCTGTAATTAATGTTTTTTTGACAAGTAATTTGATGATTTTTATTTAATTTTGCAAATGTAAATTCGCATAGAATCATCTTACTTTTTATAAAAATAGTTTTAATATAGAATAACCAATTATGAGTGCAACACAGACCAACAAAATTGAAATCATAAAAGCCGCAACTTCAAAAATAAAAGATGTGGATTTTGATAATTTACATTTTGGAGAAGTTTTTACCGATCATTTATTTGAATGTAATTATACAAATGGAGAATGGCAAAAACCTGTGGTCAAGCCTTATGCCCCGTTTTTGTTGGATCCATCTGCAAAAGTGTTTCATTATGGGCAAGCTATTTTTGAAGGTATGAAAGCTTATAAAGATGACAATAATGACGTTTGGTTATTTAGACCTGATGAAAACTTTAAACGTTTTAATAATTCTGCAATACGAATGGCAATGCCTGAAGTTCCAGAATCTATTTTTATGGATGGTTTGAATGAATTATTGAAATTAGATCAAGAATGGATTCAAAAAGGAAACGGAAGCAGTATGTATATTCGTCCTTTTATGATTGCTACCGGAACTGGAGTAATTGCTAATCCATCTGAAGATTATAAATTCATGATACTTTTATCACCAGCAAAATCCTATTATTCTGGCGAAGTAAAAGTACTGATCGCAGAACATTTCAGTAGAGCCGCCAATGGTGGTATTGGTGCTGCAAAAGCGGCAGGAAATTACGCTGCCCAATTTTACCCAACTAATTTGGCCAACAAAGAGGGATTTCAACAAGTAATTTGGACGGATGATGCCACGCATACCAAATTGGAAGAAGCCGGAACAATGAACGTATTTTTCAGAATTAATGATACTTTATTGACGGCTCCTGTTAGCGAAAGAATTTTGGATGGTATTACTAGAAAAAGTCTTATCGAAATGGCAAAACGCGAAGGTATCAATATCGAGGTTCGACCGGTATTAGTTTCTGAATTGGTTGAAGCTGCCGAAAACGGGACCTTAAAAGAAATTTTTGGAGCTGGAACAGCAGCAGTAGTAAGTGTTATCAAAGGATTCTCTTATCAAGACGTTTATTATGAAATGACAACTGTGCAAAATTCATATGCTTCTCTTTTAAAAGAAAAACTAACCAGTCTTCAAAATAAACTTTCAGAAGACCCTTTTGGTTGGACTGTTAAAATTTAGTTGGCAGTGTTCAGTTTTTAGTGCTTATTCCAAAATTATAAATAATAAAAGAGCGGTTTTCAAATTGAAAACCGCTCTTTTTTATATTAACTAAAAACTGAACACTGAACACTACTTTAGTATTTTAGAAAAATCAGGTTTAAAATAATTAGGCCCTTTCATCACCTTTCCGTCTTCGCGATAAATAGGTTGTCCGTCTTCGCCCAGTTTACTCATATTGGAGCGCTGAATTTCGTCGAAAACTTCTTCAATTTTATGTTGCAAACCGTGTTCTATTATGGTTCCGCAAAGAATGTACATCATATCTCCTAATGCATCGGCAATTTCTATTAAATCATTCTTCTGGACAGCTTCTAGGTATTCTTCGTTTTCTTCTTTCATCAAATTGTAACGAAGTGTTTTTTTGCTTTCGCCTAAATCGGCTACTGGATTTTCACTATGACCAATTTTGAAAGCGGTGTGAAATTCCTTTACGGCATTAATTTGCTTTTGCATAATTTTATTTGATTAAATGAGGGAGCAAATTAGTAACTTTTACTAAACAAAACCCTAAATTTGTCCAAAAAATTTAAACTATGTTTAGTAAAGGACAAATGCTGTTTGCTGGTTTTTTTGTTGTTGTTTTTATAATCGCAATGATTTATGCTTATCGAAAAGACGCCAATTTGCACAAAATATTCTACAAAGGAAATTTTAAAATTTTGATTGGGTTTGCCCTTTTTATTGTGCTTTTGTTTGTGATAAAAATATTTTTTAAGCGTTAGATATAATAAATGAGGATGCCCAGTTGAGCATCCTTGTTCTATTTTAATTGACTTTAAATTAGTTTTCCAATGGAAGTAAATTATAGTTTTTAGAATAATTCAACATTTGTTCTGCAAAAGATTTAGGTTGTTTTACATCAATCGAAATAATTTCTCCTTTGACATCTAATTTTGGAACCAAAACAGGATTTACAAAACCGCTATAAGGAGCCGATGCAAATTGTTTACATCTTTCTAATACTTCAGCGTGTAGTTTTTGATCCACTTTTACACCATAATTCTCAACCAAAGCTTTTCCTGCTTCATAATCTCCTTCCGATTTTATACGTTGGAGTTCACACAACAACTCTCCAAATAATTCGTGTAGTTTATCGTAATCCGTAATATTGAAATACGTTTTTCCATTGCGAGTTATTTTCTCGATAACATTGTCTTTTTTTCCTTTTTCGAAAGCCCAAGCACTCACGTACTGACGGTTTCTCATATGGGCTTCTTCGATATTTGTACCTGGTTCCAAACGCTCCAGTTGTTCCATCAATCCTTTTCGGATATAGGCATCATAAGACTCCATTCCTAGTTTTTTCCAATCGTCAACCAAACCTAATTCTTGTAATTTTGGACTGTAAACATAGTACAATCCAACTAAATCTGCTCTTCCTTCTTCGAGAGTGGAAGCGTAACTTTTCAAGGTTTCTTTTGGAGTTCCCACACCTGGATTTATTTGTCCAGAAGCATGACCAATCACTTCGTGCAGGGCAGTATGCATTTTATCTCCTAATTCGGCATATTTTTCAGCCAAGGCAATTTCTTCGGCATCATTTGCAAATTCTTGCAATTTTCCTTTACCTCCAGCTTTTGCATAAGAATCGATAATATTACCCAATGAAACTGATTTTGAACCGTGTTCGGCACGAATCCAGTCAGCGTTCGGCAAGTTGACTCCAATTGGCGTTGCAGGAGATGAATCACCAGATTCACCAGCAACAACAACCGTTTTATATGAAACTCCAACTACGTTTTTCTTTTTATGTTCTGGAATCAAAGGAGAATTGTCTTCAAACCATTGGGCGTTTTTAGAAACAACCTCCATTTTTTTAGACATATCAAAATCCTTGATTTGGATAATGCTTTCATACGAACCTCTGTACCCCAAAGGATCATTATAAACTTCGATAAAACTGTTGATGTAGTCAATATTTCCTTCTGTGGCTTGAAGCCAAGCAATATTATATTCGTCCCAAGTTTTTAAACTTCCTGTTTTGTAATAACTGATAAGCAATCCTAAAGCATCAGCTTGTGGTTTATTTTCGGCAACGTTTTTGGCTTTTTCCAACCAATACACAATTTTATCAATGGCAGAGCCATACATTCCACCACTTTTCCAAACTTTTTCTTCTAATTGTCCTTTAGAATTGCGAACTAATTTAGAATTTAGCCCATAAGAATAAGGTCTTTTTGTATCAGGACTTGTTTTATTGGCATAAAAATCTTCCACTTCTTTTGCAGAGATTCCTTTAGCATAAAAATTGATGGCAGAACCTTCCAATAATCCTTTTGATTCATCCAAATTCACTTTCTTGGTATCAGCATCATTAAAAAGGACCTCCACTATTGCTGGAGACAAAGTTGTTTTGGTTGCTTTCATCAAACCACTTAAATAAGCTGCAGAAAAAGCAGGCTTGATTTTGTCATTAGAATAATGATGATGAATCCCGTTGGCAAACCAGACTCTTTTCAAATAAATTTCAAAGTTTTTCCAGTCGGTTGATGTTTTATCTCCTTTATAATTTACATATATATTTTCGAGGGCTTTCCTGATTTTTAAGTTGTTTTTATAATGCTGGTCCCAACCTATATCACGCCCCGAATAACCGGCTTGAGTAAGATAATAAACTAATTTTTGTTCTTTTAACGTTAGATTTTCCCAACCTGGAATTTGATAACGCAATACTTTTATGTCGGCGAATTGTTCGACAACATATTCAAAAGGGTCATTTTGTGCTGTTTTTACGGCAGTGGTTTTTGCTGTTTGTGCATTACACGCAAAAGAAACTCCAACGGTCATAAAAACACCTACAATTTTAAGTAATTTCATCGATTTAAGAATATTTAGTTGTTTTATTTATAACATAATACGGCAAATGTATATGTTTTTTAAACATTTTACAATGCATGCATAATATTTAGCAGAAAATTATGAATAACAAAAAGGAAGCAATATCAATTAAATCAAACATCCTAATATATATTTTTGATTTACTGACACTTAAGTTATAATTTTAGAATTTTGGAAAATGAAGTCTCAAAATTGAATTTGAAAAAAAGATAAAACTTTTACGACAGTTAAACGTATTAATAAAATTTCTAACTTTACCACTGAAATTAATCCAAGCAATTATGAGAATTCTAAAGTATCTTTTTCTTTTACTATTACTTAGTTTAGTGGCATTGTCCATTTTTGTTGCCACTCAAAAAGGAGAATTTACAGTTGAAAGAAGTATAATTATAAATTCACCCAAATCGGCGGTGTATAATTATGTTAATGATTCTAATAATTGGAAAGAATGGAATTCATTGGCCGTGGAAGATTCTCTAATAAAAATTACCCCAACGCAAATCAGTTCCGGCAAAGGCAGTTCTTTTTCTTGGCAAGGAAATGAAGGCGACGGTGACTTACAAACTATAAATACCAAAGAAAGTGACAGTATTATTCAAAAAATGAATTTCAACGGAAACGCTGCCGATATTTCGATACATTTCAAAGACACCTTGGGAAAAACAAAAGTTTCTTGGAAAGCAAAAGGTCAAATGGGTTTTCTTTTTAAGGTAATGACTGCTTTCAATGGTGGTGCTGGAAAAATATTTGGTACTATGTTCGAAAAAAGTTTGGTTAATCTGGATAAAAAATTGGATTATGAAATAAATACGTTTTCGATAAAAGTGGATGGTTTGGTGAACAAAACCGAAACGTTCTATTTATCACAAACATTTACTAGCGAATTTTCAAAAGTGGGCAAGAATTCAGGAATTGTTTTCGGCAAGATTACTGATTTCTGCCAAAAAAACAACATCATTATCAGCGGTAAGCCGTTTGTTATTTATCATACTTATGACACTATCAAAGAACTAACACGATTGTCAATTTGTATACCTATCAAAGATCCTATTTTCATCATTGAAGGTAGCGATATTTCGTCTAAAACGCTTAAACCGTTCCAAGCCGTAAAAACAACTTTGAAAGGTGATTATTCCCATACACAAAAAGCATTGGACAAAACAGTGGATTACCTTCATTCAAAATACCTCACTGCAGACACCGCTTTTTCTCATCTTGAAATTTATACGATAGGCAAAAACGAAATAAATAATCCATCGAAATGGATTACGGAAATTTATTATCCAATCAAACAAAAAGCGGTGGCAAAACCTGCTGCTGCTGCTGATGCTGCTGCAGTAATTCCGACAACAAAGGAAGAAGTGGTTCCAAAAGCTAAAATCGAAAAAGAAATTCCTTCCGAATTTTAATATATTTAACTTCGATTAAACCTTTTTAAAAAATTCCATTCTAAACTTATAAATAATAACCTTGCAAGAAGAACAGGAATTTATTCAAGAATTATTAAATCCCAAAACGCAAAATCAGGCGTTTCAAAAACTCTTGAAAGAATATCAAAAGCCGCTTTACAATCATATTCGGAACATTCTTTTGAATCATGACGATACTGACGATGTCTTGCAAAATACTTTCGTGAAAGTATTTCAAAATTTGAATAAATTTAAAGGCGAAAGCAAGCTTTTTTCATGGATGTATCGCATTGCAACCAATGAGGCTTTGACTTTTTTGAACCATAAAGCAAAACTCGGCGGAGTTAGTTCGGAGACATTGCAAAGCAAAGCTATCGATAATTTAAAAGCCGACATTTATTTTGATGGAAACGAAATACAAATCAAATTGCAAAAAGCAATTATACAATTACCCGAAAAACAACAACTGGTTTTCAAAATGAAATATTTTGAAGAGTTGAAATATGAAGAAATATCGGAAATTCTAGGGACATCGGTGGGAGCTTTAAAGGCATCATACCATCATGCCGTAAAAAAAATTGAAGCCTTTGTAACAACAAATTAAACTTTTTGACTTTTTTTAAGTCTAATGAATATTATGAAAACATTTAAACTTGATAACGAACCGAAAATGGAATCCGGATTTAAAATCCCCGAGAATTACTTTGACAATTTCTCGGCAAGAGTAATGGAACAATTATCGAAAGAAGAACCAAAAACAATTTCTCTTTTTGAAAGAAGGAAAACTTGGATTTATGCAGCAGCGGCAGTTTTGGTTTTAGCCTTAACCATCCCTGTTTACAATAATTTTTACAGTCATTCAACAGAAATTGATGAAACAACATTAGAGAATTACATTAGCTATCATTCCACTGTTTCAGATGTAGATTTAGTTAACCTTCTTAATGAAAAAGATATTCAAAAAATTAATATCGATTTGAATATTGATGACAAGCTAATAGAAAATGAACTTTCGCAAGACAACAATTTAGAACACTATATATTAAATTAAGACCCAATGAAAACAAATAAAACACTTCTTATCATATTATTTTTACTTTCAATTCCCTCTTTTGCACAACAACCATCGGGAGAAAAGAAAGAGCAAATCAGAACCTTGAAAGTGGGTTTCATCACCAATGAATTGTCATTGACAACAGAGGAAGCTTCCAAATTTTGGCCTATTTACAACGCTTTTGATGACAAACAATATGAATTGAAAAACCAAAAAATGAAAGCATTCAAATCCAGAATGGATGATGATGCTTTGGACAAAATGAGCGAAAAAGAGGCTGCGGCTCTTCTTGCCCAAATGGAAAATACCGAGGATGATTTATATGTATTACGTAAAAAATTTGTCGCTAACCTAAAAGGAGTTTTGCCTGCAAAAAAAATCATAAAATTAAAAAAAGCCGAGGACGATTTTAAAAGAAAATTATTACAGCAATATCGCGATAAAGGGCACAAAAAATAATTTTTTCTTCTTTTAAAAATTAAAGAAAACCAAGAAATAGTTTAAACTGTTTCTTGGTTTTTTTTATTTAATATCGATACATATTTTTTATTTTACAATTTTAAAAATCAAATAAACTGCTATTTTAAAGGTGTTTACAGATACATAAAGATATTTTTGATTGTCTCTATATTTTATTGGCACAGTAATTGGATAATCAAAATCAAATAACTTAATCTTATTAATCATGAAAACTCAAATACTAATATTGACTCTGATGACTTCGGTGTTTGCAACACAAATGCAAGGGCAAAACAGAACCATCGTAAACGCAACCAACTCTGAAATTAGTGATAATTTGGATTTAAGAGTTGTTGCTTCACTTTTTGGAGATTCAAAAAACCTTCAAGATTTTGAAAGACAATTAAATGACCCTAAATTACAAATATCAAATTTAGATTTAAATAATGACAACCAAGTTGATTACTTGCGAGTTATTGAGTCTGTAGAAAATAGAACACACATCGTTATCATACAATCAGTTCTGGATAGCGATGTATATCAAGACGTAGCCACAATTGAGGTAGAAAAAGACAACTATAATAAAGTACATGTTCAAGTAGTTGGAAATACTTATATGTATGGTCCAAATTATATTTACGAACCCGTTTATTACGCTACTCCTCTTATTTATGCTTCGTTTTGGTTGTCCGGTTATCGTCCGTATTATTCTTCTTGGTCATGGAATTATTACCCAAGCTATTACTATGCCTGGAATCCATACCCAGTTTTCAGATACAGAAATAATGTTAATTTTTGTCTAAATACCTATTATAGTTACAACAACTACAATTACGTAAACTATAGAAGAAGTAGTTATGCGGTAAATATTTACAATTCAAGACGTTCTAATGGATATGAAAGACAACATCCTAATTATTCTTTTGAAAGAAGAAATTCTAATGTATCCAATCGTTATGAATTAGATCAAAAAAGAAACTCTCGAAATGGAGGTTCTAGAAATGAAGTTGGATATTCATCAAACAGAAACGAGTCTCCAAGAGTCTCAAATCAACAAAGAACAGAATCACAAAGAGGATATTCTCAAAACAGGAATGAGTCTTCAAGAACAACAACACAACCTCAAAGAGATTACTCTCAAAACAGAACTGAATCTCCAAGAGCAACAACACAACCTCAAAGAGATTACTCTCAAAACAGAACTGAATCTCCAAGAGCAGCAACACAACCTCAAAGAGATTATTCTCAAAACAGGAATGAGTCTCCAAGAGCAGCAACACAACCTCAAAGAGATTACTCTCAAAACAGAACTGAATCTCCAAGAGTAGCAACACAACCTCAAAGGGATTATTCTCAAAACAGAACAGAATCTCCAAGAGCAACAGCACAACCTCAAAGAGATTATTCTCAAAACAGAACCGAATCTCCAAGAGCAGCAGCACAACCTCAAAGAGATTATTCTCAAAACAGATCAGAAACCCAAAGAGTATCCGCTCCGCAAAGAATGGAATCCAATAATGGAAATTCTTCTTCAAGAAATTCAGCTTCTGGTAATGGTAATAATTCTTCAAAAGGCGGTAACAGAAGATCATAACAACTTTAATACATCATTTAAAACACGGTTCTTTCGACCGTGTTTTTTTTATTAAGTTTTTTTTATATATAAATCAATACTATTTTTAAAAAGAGTAAATTTGGCAAGTTTTTTATATAGATATAAATATGAGTATTTCGCATAGGGACTTACACAGTAAGTTAACATTAGGAGGTTTATTAATTTCATTAGGAATAATTTACGGTGATATTGGAACCTCTCCTCTATATGTAATGAAGGCCATCATTGGTACCCACATTATAAATGCAGATATCGTCTTAGGAGGAATATCCTGTGTTTTCTGGACACTTACACTGCAAACAACCATCAAATATGTACTGATTACATTAAGTGCGGACAACCACGGTGAGGGAGGAATTTTTGCCTTATATGCCCTAGTCAAAAAAACAAAGATCAAATGGTTGATTGTCCCGGCAATCATTGGCGGTAGCGCCTTACTTGCCGATGGAATTATAACTCCTCCAATCTCTGTATCTTCAGCCGTTGAGGGAATCAAGACGTTTTATCCAAAAATAAACACAGTTCCCATCGTCATTGGAATTTTATTTATATTGTTTACCATACAGCAATTTGGTTCTAAATTGGTAGGTCGCTTTTTTGCACCACTGATGCTTCTTTGGTTTGGTATGCTTGGAGTTTTGGGTATCTTGCAAATAGTTCAGCATGCTGAAGTAATGAAAGCTCTTAATCCTTATTATGCCTATCATTTATTGACTATACATCCAGAAGGGTTTTATGTTTTAGGTTTTGTATTTCTTTGTACCACAGGAGCCGAAGCCTTATATTCGGATATGGGACATTGTGGACGAAAAAACATTAGGATCAGTTGGATTTTTGTAAAAGCTACATTGGTTTTAAACTATTTTGGACAGGGAGCCTATTTAATTCACCACGAAGGAAAAACATTGATTGATTTAGGGGGCGAAAACGGAAATCCTTTCTATTTAATAATGGCCGATTGGTTTCAACCCATTGGAATTGTAATTGCAACCTTGGCAGCGGTAATTGCATCACAAGCATTGATAAGTGGTTCGTTTACTTTAATAAATGAAGCCATGCGATTAAATTTCTGGCCAAAAGTAAAAATAAAATACCCATCAGAATTAAAAGGACAATTGTACATACCGTCAATCAACTGGTTGTTGTTTCTTGGATGTGTCGGAGTTGTTTTGCACTTTGAAAAATCAAGCAATATGGAGCATGCCTACGGTTTGGCCATCATATTGTGTATGATAATGACCACGATATTGCTCAATTTTTATATGATAATGAAAAGAGTTAGACTGTACTTTATGACCCCCTTGATAACCATTTATTTAACCATTGAATTTGGTTTCTTAATCGCCAATGTCACCAAATTTGCAGAAGGTGGTTATGTTACATTAATAATTGCTTCTATACTTATTTCAATAATGACCATTTGGTATTATGCCAAGAAAATTAACAAAAGCTACACCCAAATTGTTAAAATTGAAGATTACAAAAAAGTATTATTGGAATTAAGTGATGATTTATCAATTCCAAAATATGCCACCCATTTAATATATATGACAAATGCTGGCAGAACAGATGAAATTGAGGAGAAAGTGATGTATTCCATATTACGAAAAAGACCAAAAAGAGCCGATATATATTGGTTTGTACACGTCAATATTTTAAATGAACCTTATAAAACTGAATATAAAGTAACCGAAATTATTGATGATACTTTATTTAGAGTCGATTTTAATTTAGGTTTTAGAGAACCTACAAAAATAAGCTTGATGTTCAAAGAAGTAATCAAGGATATGGTGAAAAAAGGGGAAGTTGATGTTACCAGTAGATATGAATCTTTGAATAAAAACAATATCATTGGTGATTTCAAATTTGTATTGTCCGAAAAATATTTATCCAATGACAGTGATTTAACTTTCTTCGAAAAAATAATAATGAACTCCTACTTCTTCATCAAAAAAGTAAGTTTGTCTGAAGAAAGTGCATTTGGATTGGATAGTGGTTCCGTAAAAATAGAGAAATTTCCAATGGTGCTTCACGCTCCAGAAAATATTCCTTTAACCAGGATTCAATAAGCAAGATTTTCTATTAAAAATTCAAAAAACACTGTCAAATAAACAGTGTTTTTTTTGTAAAAAATATTAAATCAATTAGTAGTACCTTTGCACCTCAATTATTTAAAATGAGATTACACAGAAATTTAGTTTACACCACCATCGACGCTTTAAATGCAATTTTCAACGAAGGCGAATATGCTGACAAAGTGGTAGCAAGATCCTTGAAAAAAGACAAACGTTGGGGAAGCTCCGATAGAAAATTTGTTGCCGAAACCATCTATGAAATTGTACGTTGGAAAAGATTATACGCAGAAATTGCCGAAGTAAAAGAACCTTACGACAGAGATAATATTTGGAGAATGTTCTCGGTTTGGGCGGTATTGAGAGGCTATCCTATCCCCGATTGGCGTCAATTGGAAGGAACTCCAGAAAGAAAAATAAAAGGACGTTTTGACGAACTTTCAAAAATTAGAACACTAAAAGAATCTATCCCAGATTGGATGGACGAATTGGGAGTGAAAGAACTGGGCGAAAAAGTATGGGCTAAAGAAATTGCAGCACAAAACCAACCTGCCAAAGTAATCCTTAGAACGAATACCCTTAAAACGACCAAAGAACAATTAAGAGCCATCTTGATGGACTTGAATATTGAAACCGGCTATTTAAAAGATCAACCAGATGCTTTGGTTTTGAAAGAAAGAGCTAACGTTTTCTTGACCGATGCTTTCAAACAAGGTTTTTTTGAAGTGCAAGATGCCAATTCACAATTGGTCGCTGCCTTCCTTGACGTAAAACCTGGAATGCGAGTGGTAGACACTTGTGCTGGCGCTGGTGGAAAAACATTGCATATAGCCGCTTTGATGGAAAACAAAGGACAATTGATTGCTATGGATTTATACGAGAGTAAATTGAAACAATTGAAATTGAGAGCCAAAAGAGATGGTGCTTTTAATATCGAATACCGAATTATCGACACAACCAAAGTCATCAAAAAACTACACGAAAAAGCAGATAGAGTTTTGATTGATGCTCCTTGTAGCGGTTTAGGAGTTTTAAAAAGAAATCCTGATGCTAAATGGAAATTGCAACCAGAATTTATCGATAATATTCGTAAAGTACAAGCTGAAGTTTTAGAAAGCTATTCCAAGATTGTAAAACCAGGTGGAAAATTAGTTTATGCAACATGTTCTGTTTTACCTTCAGAAAATCAAGAACAGGTTCAAAAATTCTTGACTACAGAAATTGGAAAACAATTCGATTTTATAAAAGACAAAAAAATATTGGCTTCTGAGTCAGGTTTTGATGGATTCTATATGGCTTTATTGGAACGTAAAGAAAGTATAGACCAAATAGAAAAAAGAATACAGAAAGAAGTAGAATAGATTATAGACTTCATAATTCATAAAAAAATCCTCAACTGAGGATTTTTTTATGAATGATTTAAATGGGGTTTAATTGCTTTTCACCACATTCACATAAAAATTCTTGTCTACTTCCAATTTCAAATTTTTAGGTGTTTTTAGCATAACAATCCATTCTGCTTGAGGGTTAATCCATTGTTCTTTTCCGTTTAAGGTTACTTTTACTGGCATATTGAAATCGGGAACACAATTGACCCAACGGTATTCTAGATTGTTGCCTTGAACTTTATATTCGAATGTAGGGATTCTGATGTCTCTCAAATATTGGTCAAAAAAGGATTTCAAATCGAGTCCAATTTGTTGACTTAAATAATCCTCGATTTGCTTGGTGGTAACGGTTTGGTGGTAAAAAGTGCTGTTCAAACCTCTTAATATCGATCTCCATTTTTCGTCATCATTCACTATTTGGCGTAGCATGTGTAAAATATTGGCTCCTTTATTATACAAATCAGCGCCTTCCCTGTTTACATCATATTGGCCAATCATTTGGCTTTTGTTTTCAATTTCGTTTCGCTGTCCTCTTACATATTCAGCGCCAGCTTCTTTGCCGTAATAATATTCCACAAAAAGATTTTCGGAATAGCAGGTAAAACTCTCGTGTATCCACATATCAGCGATATCTTTGTAGGTGATATTGTTGGCAAACCACTCGTGACCCGATTCGTGAACAATGATGTAATCGAATTTCAATCCCCAACCAGACTCGCTTCGATCACTTCCCAAATAGCCATTTTGATAGCCGTTGCCATAAGTAACACTGCTTTGGTGTTCCATTCCCAAATACGGCGCTTCAACGAGTTTGTAACTGTCTTCATAAAAAGGATAAGGACCAAACCAATGTTCGAAAGCTTTTAGCATTCGTGGTACTTCCTTGAAATGTGTTTTGGCTTTGTCCAAATTATCTCGCAAGACATAATAATCACAATCCAAATCGCCTTTTTCGCCTTTATAAACTTCAGAAAATGAGAGATAATCGCCAATGTTTATATTCACACCATAATTATTGATTGGATTAGAAACATACCAATTGAACGTTCTGGTGCCATCCTTCAAATCAATTACGCTTTGCAAACGACCATTTGAAACATCAGTCAAATCCTTGGGAACATTCACACTGATAAGCATATCGTCCACTTCGTCGTACATATGATCTTTGTTGGGCCACCAAACGCTGGCGCCCAATCCTTGACAAGTCGAAGCAATAAAAGGATTTCCGTTTGCATCTTTTTTCCAAGTAATTCCTCCGTCCCAAGGCGGGTTCACGGCAATTTTAGGTTTACCGCCATAAAATACGATGAGTTCTTTATTCTCTCCTACATTTTGAGGTGCCTTCAATTGGATAAAAAATGCGTTGCCGTCTCTTGTGTATTTTAACTCTTTACCGTCTTGTGTCACTTTGTAAATCTCCATAGGTTTTTGCAAATCAATCTGCATTCTATTGGACGGCTTCAAAACCTGGTAACAAATGGTATTGGAACCCGAAATGATACTGTCAGCTGGATTTACCTTGATGTCCAAACGATATTGCTTCACGTCCCACCACGCTCTTTCTGGAGTAATACTTCCTCTTAAAGTGTCCTGATGCGTGAAAATTTCTTCTTTATTTTCAAGAAGTCCTTGTGCTTTTACACCATTAAAAAGCAATAAGAAGAAACAAAAAAAACTTAAATATCTTTTCATGTTATTTATTTAACTCAAAAACGCAAAGAAAAAAATTATCGCTAAAGTTTTGAATTTAAGTTCGTAAAGTGAAAAAAAACTTTTTATAAATTATTATTTTCTTGAAAACCTTTGTGGCCTTAAAACCAAACAATACCATATCACTTTGTGTCTTTGAGGTAAAAATTACTGATTAATGCAATTTCGAAACCTTCTTTTGTTCTACAACTGCTGCAAAATCATTAGACAAACGATTGGTATAATCATCCAATAACTCCAAAACTCTTTCGCTTGAATCAGATTTCACGATTAATCCGGCGTGATAATCTAAAGGAACTCTAAAACAAACTTCCGGATCCGAAAAAGAGGATAAATCAGGATGTTGAAATTTCGATAAAGTCAACACAATTCCTGCATATTCTTTTTTGATATTTGGCAAAGTGTATTTGGTTTCTTTAACCAATGAATCTTCAATGGCTGCCCATTCCTTCCAAAGATTGATGTTCGATGCTTCGGCAACCATTTCGGCGATATGTGCGCCACCAACTCGGGAAGAAGTTTCCAGAAAATAAATTTTTCCGTCGTCCTTGCATTTGATGTATTCCGAATGAGCTGCTCCGTGTTTCAATCCAAAACCTTTGATTACTTGTTCATTTACTGCCTTAATGGCTTTGTCATCTTCGGAATCGTATGGAATATTGGCAGTTCTAAAAATTCCACCACCTTGCGAAATTTCCATTGGAGTCGCCAAATATTTTGAAGTGATGCTAAACAAGATTTTGCCATTCAAAACCAAACTATCGCTATGGTACACATCGCCGGGACGGAATTGTTCCACTAAATATTTGAACCGATTGTTCACCATTTCGTTGATATGAATCCAAAGACTTTCTTTGTCGTACACTTTTATAATTCCCACAGACGAAGCTTCGGAACGCGGTTTCAAAACCCAGGGAGGCGAAATCGTGTCGGCAAAAGTATTGATGTCGTGATCATTAAACAACGAACAAAAATTAGGATTCGAAATTCCGCAACTTTTGGCTCGCATTCGCATTGCCAATTTATCCCTGAAATAACGTCCTGTAGTTTGTCCCATTCCGGCAATCCGAAGATTTTCGCGCAAATAAGTTGCTTTTTCCACATCATAATCATCCAAAGCCACGATGGCATCAATGGTATTGGATTTCATCAAATTGCCAACTCCAAGTAAAAGATGATCCAAATTCCAATCGGTGTCCTGCCCTTCCATAAAAAATATTTCATCAATATATTCGGTTGGCCAAGGCTTATCCCGCAGTTTCTCGCTAGTAATGAGAAACACTTTGTTGCCTAATTTTTTTAATTCAATCAAAAAATCGGCACCCTTGAAAAAATTAGAAACACAAATGAAGGTTTTAGCAGTTTTCATATACGGGAATTTATTTGTTAGCGGTCATTTATAAATTTTCAATGAATTTAGTCAATAAATGAACACCATAAGCGGTGGCGTGTTTACTTTTTGCAAATTCGTCATCGCCAAAGGCAACACCGGCAATATCAAGATGCGCCCAAGCTTTGTGTTTTTCGGTAAAATATTCCAAAAACTTGGCTGCACTGATTGCTCCAGCAACGGGTTTTCCACTATAATTTTTTACGTCGGCAATGTCACTTTCGATGTCCGGTTTGTAGCAATCCCAAAGCGGCAATTGCCAAAGTCTTTCACCAACAGCATCTCCAGATTCTTGTAATTTCTTCGAAACAACTTCATTACTGGTGAACAAGGCGGCACATTCGTAACCAAAAGTCCCAACGGCACTTCCCGTCAAAGTCGCAACATCAACAATATATTCAGGTTTAAAATTTTTGATTAAATACGATAATCCATCCGCCAAAACCAATCTTCCTTCGGCATCCGTGTCAATAATTTCTATTGAAGTTCCGTTATACGAATGAATAACATCACTAGGCACAAACGATTTGGCATCCACTGCATTTTCGGCACAAGGTACAATGGCCGTGACTTTTACGGGCAATTTCAAGTCGGCAATCAACTGCATAGCTCCAAAAACGGCCGCTCCACCAGCCATATCACATTTCATATGCAGCATTCCGGAAGTCTTGATATTCAAACCTCCGGTATCGAAAGTGATTCCTTTTCCCACCAATCCAACGTGTTTGGTTTTGTCATTTGCATTTTCGGGAACATAATTCATGATAACGAATTGTGGTTCGTTTTCGCTCCCTTTTCCAACGGATAAAAAAGCCCCCAAACCGGCAATTTTAGAAGCTTCGAAACCCAAAACTTCCACCTCAAAACCAAATTTTTTTCCTGTTTCGTTTGCCCAGTTTGACAAATATTTTGGTGTAACTTTATTGGGAGGCAAATCGACCAAACGAAGAATTTCAAGTTGGGCATCTGCAATTTTTAGACCTTTAGCCACCGATTCAGAATAATCCTTTTTGGACAATAACGACAACTCAAAACCTTCCTTCAAAAAGGGATGTATTTCTGTTTTTTTAAAATGCCCTAAATTATATGTTCCTAAATACAATCCAGAAATAGTAGCTTCGACTTGTTCCGCCATGAATTGTTCCGGTAAAACCAAAGCTATATTAGAGCAAAAAAATTCTTTTTGTTTGGAAGAAATTCTTCGGAAAATGGTTTTCAAAGATTTATAATCTATGTCTTTTCCCAACCCAATAAATATATGGGTACAATCGTATTTTTCGACTACATAATGAGTGTCTTTTTTCCCATAAAACACTTTTGAATGAACAGAAACTCCGTGAAATTCAATTGGAACAAGACTTTTTGAATAAGTTTCAAAAACGGGAATTAAAATAGTTCCTGTAAAATTATCGAGGTTTTTAATTGTATTTGTTTTCATATGTTACACTTATTGTTTTTTATTGGTCATATGTAATTGCTTTGCCAGTTCTCTGAAGCTCGAGTCGCATATCAACATTGGTGTTTCAGCTATTATCGGTTATGCTCATTTCATTGTTTATTTTTATTTTGAATTAAAAAACAACCATTCAATTGCTTTTGGAAACTCGTCACTCCAATAAGTTTCGTTGTGCTTTCCGTGCATATTAATACTCAAATTTATTTTCAACTTGTCTTTGACGAATTCGCTTGAAATCATATCATTTTTAAAGCTTTGCACGTGCTCAATCATAGTATCACTTTCATCACCACCAGCATACAAATAAACCTTGGTATCCTCATTATTTGTTGAATTAGAGTCAATTTTAAGTTTTGGAACTACCCATAAGGAAGGAGAAAAAATCATCAATTTTCCGTATACTTCTGGATTTCGCAATCCACTAAAAATGCTGACCAATCCCCCCATCGAACTTCCTCCTATTCCAGTATGTTCGCGTTCTGTTTTGGTTCTGAAATTACTATCAACAAAGGGTTTCAAGGTTTCCGTTACAAAGCGAATGTATTTTTTGCCCTGCCCTTTTCCGAGCACAGTTTTGCCCACGTTGTATTCTTTTATTCGGTCTTCTTCGGCGTGTTCTATGGCAATGATGATTATTTTTCCGATTTTATACTCGGACATTACCGCCAGTTTTTTGTCGATTTCCCAATTGCCATGTTTGGCTGATTCATTAAATAAATTTTGGGCATCCTGCAAATACATTACGGGATATCTTTCGTCTGATTTATCGTAATCGTGTGGAAGTAACGCCCAAATTTTTCTGGTTTTGTTGAGTTGTGGAATTTCAAATTCGTCCGAAATCAACTGTACTTGTGGCAAAAAAGATTGTTTGAATGGCAACCAGTTTTTTCTCCATCTTGCCACATATTCGTTTTGTAGTCCAGTGTGATTTTTGGTCGAGCGATTTTCTGTACGGTTTCCGTGAACGTCAATTTCGACCTCGCTCCAATCGCCTTTGGTAAACTTGTATAAAAGCTCTTCGGGATAATCAAAATCCGGTGCGAATTTATATTGATACAAATTGTCTTCGATTTTATGCATCAAAAAATTATTGTCCTGCGTATGCCAATTATTGAAATTTCCCGAAATATAAACGGGTCTAGCGTCATCTTCATCCGTTTTCAAAATAATCTGAAGTCCTGTTTTTAGGTTATTTATTTCTGATTTAATAGTGGTATTCCTTGTATTCATCTCTTGCATTGTAGTATCAAAATTTTGTAATAAAAAGTAAATATAGTGGATTGGTATTGGATATAAAAGAAAAAGAAGAAACCCAACAGCAAATGCATTACTATTGGGTTTTATTGTCTAAAATTTAGTAAAAATAAGTTTACTTCTGACGTGCTTTTAAAACATTAACAACATCTTCTAATTGAAATCCTTTGGCTTGTAATAAAATCAAGTAATGAAAAAGTAAATCGGCACTTTCATCCAAAAACAAATGATCGTTGTTATCTTTGGCTTCAATTACAACTTCCACCGCTTCTTCTCCCACTTTTTGGGCAATTTTATTGATTCCTTTTTCGAATAAAGAAGCTACATAGCTTTTCTCAGAATCTGCATTTTCCCTGCGAGTTTTGATGGTGTTTTCTAAAGTTGTAATAAAGCCAAAATCCGACTTATTTTCCGTTTGCCAGCAAGTATCAGCTCCTGTATGACAAGTGGAGCCAACCGGTTTTGCCTGAATTAAAAGAGTGTCTTCGTCACAATCATTCTTGATGTCAACCAAGTTTAAAAAATTGCCACTTTCCTCACCTTTCGTCCAAAGTCTTTGTTTTGAACGGCTATAAAAAGTTACTTTTCCTGTTTCAACTGTTTTTTGGTAAGCTTCTTTATTCATATAGCCCAACATCAGAACATTTTTAGTTTCGCTATCCTGAATTATCGCTGGAATTAATCCGTGTGCCAATCTTGAAAAATCTATGTTCATATTTTTTTTATTGATAATACCTGACAGGTTTTGAAAACCTGTCAGGTATAGTTAGTTATATCCTGACTTCTATATTATTATTTTTAAGTTCTTTTTTCAATGTCTTGATTTCGATTTCCTTGAAATGGAATACGCTTGCCGCCAATGCTGCATCAGCTTTTCCTTCGACAAAGGTATCTACAAAATGTTGAATATTTCCAGCTCCACCAGAAGCAATTATTGGAATATTAACTATTTCCGACAAAGTTGCCAAAGCTTTGTTTGCAAATCCGTTTTTTGTTCCGTCGTGATTCATTGAGGTGAACAAGATTTCTCCTGCTCCACGTTGTTCCACTTCTTTTGCCCAATCAAATAATCTGATTTCGGTTGGAACCTTTCCTCCTACTAAATGCACAATCCATTCACCATCAATTTGCTTGGCATCAATCGCAACAACAATACATTGACTGCCGAATTTTTGTGCCAAATCATTAATCAATTGCGGATTTTTGACGGCTGATGAATTGATAGAAACCTTATCCGCTCCGTTTTGCAACAATACTTCCACATCTGAAACTGCCGAAATTCCACCACCAACTGTAAACGGAATATTAATCGTAGAAGCTACTTTGCGAACCAAATCAACCAAAGTTCTTCTGCGTTCTTCTGTTGCCGAAATATCAAGGAAAACCAATTCGTCAGCACCTTCATCTGAATAGATTTTGGCCAATTCCACTGGATCGCCGGCATCTCTCAAATCTACAAAATTAACGCCTTTAACAGTTCGTCCGTTTTTGATGTCGAGGCAGGGGATTATTCTTTTTGTTAACATTGTTTTTGTTTTATTTCGCCGCAGAGACGTTGCACTGCAACGTCTCTACATTGTTAAAATATAATTTTCCAATTGTTTCAACGAAATTCTTCCTTCGTAAATCGCTTTGCCAATTATCGTTCCTTCGCAACCCAATTCAGCTAATTTAGGCAATTCATCAAAAGTCGAAATTCCTCCTGAAGCAATTAATTTTATTCCTTTGGCTTCCGCCAAAATTTTAGCATATAAATCAAAACTTGGTCCTTCGAGCATTCCGTCTTTGGCAATATCGGTACAAATTACGTACTGAATTCCTTTGTTTTGATAATCTTGAATAAATGGAACCAAGTCTTCATCAGAATCTTCTAGCCAACCAGAAACAGCTACTTTTTCGTTATTAGCATCCGCTCCCAAAATAATTTTATCATAACCATATTCTGCAATCCATTTTTCGAAAATAGCTCTATTTTTAACGGCGATACTTCCACCCGTGATTTGGTTGGCACCACTTTCGAAAGCTATTTTCAAATCAGCATCAGATTTTAAACCACCACCAAAATCAATTTTCAATTTGGTTTGTGAAGCAATTTGTTCCAATATTTTGTAATTGACAATTTTGCTTGATTTTGCTCCGTCCAAATCCACCAAATGCAAATATTCGATTCCGTGGGCTTCAAATGATTTCGCTACTTCCAGCGGATTTTCGTTGTATATGATTTTGGTATTGTAATCGCCTTTCGACAAGCGAACACATTTGCCGTCTATGATGTCTATTGCAGGTATTATTCTCATTTTTTTATTTAAATTTTTCAATCATTCAATTTTTCAATTCAAGAAAATTCCCAAGAATTTTCTCGCCAACATCACCGCTTTTTTCAGGATGAAATTGGGTTCCATAGAAATTATCATTTTCCAATGCCGAAGAATATTCTAGCTCGTAATTGGTCGTAGCAATCGTTTCATCGCAAATAGGCGCATAAAAACTATGAACTAAATACATATATTCGTTTTCGGCAATTCCTTTGAATAAATCCGATTTAAGATTGTAAATATTATTCCATCCCATTTGTGGCACTTTTACTTTGGAAGAAAATTTTACGACATCTACGTCAAAAATTCCCAATCCTTTAGTATCTCCTTCTTCTGAATAGTTGCACATCAACTGCATTCCCAAACAAATTCCAAAAACGGGTTGTTTCAAAGTTGGAATTAAAGTATCCAAACCACTTTCTTGGAGCATTTTCATTGCATAACTTGCCTCGCCCACACCCGGGAAAATCACTTTATCGGCTGCTTTTATTTCATCAGGATTGTTGCTCAAAACTGCTTTGTACCCCAATCTTTCGATGGCAAACATAATGCTCTGAATATTTCCTGCTCCGTAATTTATGATTACTATTTTCATTTTTTTAGCTTTCGGCCTTGAGCTTGGAGCTTTGAGTTGATTGCCCATAGCTGAATGCTCATTGCCATTACAACATCCCTTTCGTGCTTGGCAAAATCATCTTTTCCGTATCACGTTTTACAGCTACTTTTATTGCTTTGGCGAAAGCCTTGAAAATAGCTTCAATTTTATGGTGTTCGTTGGTTCCTTCCGCTTTGATGTTGATGTTGGCTTTTGCCCCATCCGAAAAGGATTTAAAGAAATGATAGAACATTTCTGTTGGCATTTTACCCACCATTTCACGTTTGAATTCCGTTTCCCAAACCAACCAATTTCTACCTCCAAAATCAATAGCTACCTGTGATAAACAGTCATCCATTGGCAAACAAAAACCATATCTTTCTATTCCTAGTTTGTTTCCTAGAGCTTTGGCAAAAACTTCACCTAAAGCAATTGCAGTATCTTCGATCGTGTGGTGTTCATCAACTTCCAAATCTCCTTTTACAATGATTTCCAAGTCCATTTGTCCGTGACGTGCGATTTGGTCTAACATATGGTCAAAAAAAGCAAGACCGGTATCGATTTTACTTTTTCCTGTTCCATCAAGATTTAAGTTGATGTAAATATCGGTTTCATTGGTTTTTCTGGTTATCGAAGCAGAACGTTCTTCCAATTTCAAAAACTCGTAAATAGTTTTCCACTCTGTGGTTTGCAAAACAATAACAGCGTCCAGTTCGTGTCTTTTTGAAGAGATTTCATCACTTCCCAATTCTTCGTCCTTGCTGATAAAAATTGCATTTGAACCCAAATTTTTCGCCAATTCCACATCGGTTATTCTGTCTCCGATTACGAATGAATTTTCTAAATCGTATTCAGGATTGTTGATGTATTTCGTAAGCATAGCCGTTCCCGGCTTGCGAGTTGGGACGTTTTCGTGTGGAAATGTTTTGTCAATAAAAACTTCGCTAAAAACAACTCCTTCATTTTCGAAAGCTTTCATCACCAAATTATGCACTGGCCAAAAGTAGTCTTCTGGATGCGAATCCGTTCCCAAACCGTCTTGATTGGTTACCATCACCAATTCGAAATCCAATTCGGCAGCAATTTTTCCTAGATATTGAAAGGCTTTTGGATAGAATTCCAATTTTTCGAAACTGTCTAATTGGTAATCGTGTGGTTCTAAAACCATTGTTCCGTCTCGGTCTATAAAAAGTACTTTTTTCATTTTTTAAACTTTTAGTAAGGAAGCCAATGCCTCCATCAATTTTTTATTTTCTTGTTCCGTCCCAATAGTCAAACGCAAGGTGTTTTCACATAAAGGTTGTGTCGTTCTGTTTCGAATTACAATTCCTTTGGCAATCAAATCGTCGTATCTTTTGTTGGCATCATCCACTTTTATCAAGATGAAATTGGCTTCCGTTGGATAGATTTTTTCGACAAATTTGACATCAACCAAAACTTTAAGTAATTCCTCTCTTTGTGCAATAATGGAAGCTATTTCAGATTTGATTTTATCTGGATTACCCAATCTTTCCAAAGCTCTTAATTGCGTCAATTCATTCACGTTATAAGGTGGTTTTATTTTGTTTAAAACCGAAATTACCGCAGCTGAACCATAACAAATTCCCAATCGGATTCCCGCCAACCCATACGCTTTTGAAAGTGTTTGAGTGATAACCAGATTTGGATATTCGTCTATTTTAGCCAACCAACTTTCTTTGTCCGAAAAGTCAATATATGCTTCATCAATCACGACTAAACCTTTAAAATTATCTAGCAATTTCACCACATTTTCAGTAGAAAATGAGTTGGCTGTAGGGTTATTTGGCGAACATAGAAAGATAATTTTAGTATTGGTATCAACCGTTTCTAGAATTTTCTCCACTTGTGGCTGAAAATCTGTCGAAAGTAAAACTTCTCTATTTTCTACAGCATTGATATTGGCCAAAACGCCATACATTCCATAAGTTGGTGGCAATGAAATAATGTTGTCCTCTTTCGGCTCACAAAAAGCCCTGAAAATCAAATCCAACACTTCGTCGCTTCCGTTTCCTAATAAAATTTGGTTTGGATTTACATTTCTCTGTTTTGCCAAAACCACTTTTACACTGCTTTGTTGTGGATCTGGGTACCGATTCACGCCATTCTGGAACGGATTTTCATTGGCATCCAAAAAAATCATATCCGCTGTATCAAAATCCTCAAATTCGTCACGTGCCGAAGAATAGGGCTTCATCGACTTGACGTTTTCACGAACTAAATTATTTATATTAAAATCTTTCATTTTTTTAATTTTTTAGAAATAAGAAGAAAGATGCTAGAAGAATGACTTTAAATTCAGTCCTCAAATTCTTTTAATCTTTACTCTTGATTCTTTTCTCTATTCTCTATTCTAAACTCTTCAATCTCAAAGTAACTGCATTTTTATGTGCTTGCAATCCCTCGGCTTCTGCCATAACTTCAATCGCTTTTCCAATATTTTGGATTCCTTTTGGAGAAATTTTCTGGAAAGTCATTGATTTATTGAAACTATCGAGATTCACTCCGCTATAATTCTTTGCATAACCATTAGTCGGCAAAGTATGATTGGTTCCGGAAGCATAATCTCCTGCACTTTCTGGTGTATAATTACCAATGAAAACTGAACCAGCATTTCCAATATTACGTACATAAAAATCTTCGTCTTTGGTACAAATAATAAAATGTTCCGGGCCATATTCATCAATTAATTGTAAAGCAGTTTCATCATTTTCGACAAAAATTAATTTTGAATTGGCGATGGCTTTCTCGGCAATGGCTTTTCTTGGCAATACTTCCAATTGTTTTTGAATTTCATCTTCCACTTCATCAATCAATTCTAGCGAAGTAGAAACCAAAATTACTTGGCTGTCGGTTCCGTGTTCTGCTTGCGACAATAAATCGGAAGCTATAAAAGCGGGAACAGCAGTATCATCGGCCACAATCAACAATTCAGAAGGTCCAGCTGGCATATCTATTGCTACGCCAAATTGGGTTGCCAATTGTTTCGCCACAGTCACAAACTGATTTCCAGGTCCAAAAATTTTGTACACTTTTGGAATTGATTTGGTGCCGAAAGTCATTCCTGCAATGGCTTGAATTCCGCCCACTTTCAAGATTTTTGTAACACCGCATAAATTCGCAGTGTATAAAATGGCTGGATTGATGTTTCCGGTTTTATCTGGTGGCGAACACAAAACAATTTCGTTACAACCTGCAATATTGGCTGGAACTGCAAGCATCAAAACGGTCGAAAACAAAGGTGCTGTTCCGCCAGGAATGTACAAACCAATTTTTTGTATGGGTCTTTTTTCCTGCCAACAATTTACTCCTTCTGTCGTTACTACTTCAATTTTAGCGGTTTTTTGAGCCGAATGAAATTTTTCTATGTTCGATTTTGCCAATTGAATGGCATTTTTCAATGCTGACGGAATAGTTGCAATGGCTTGTTCAATTTCGGATGTTGAAACTTCAATGTTTTCAAATGTAACACCGTCAAAAAGTGAAGTATATTTGGCAACAGCCTCATCCCCTTTTTTTTGAACTTCCTTGAAAATTTCTTTCACGGTAACTTCAATATCATCGATAGTTTGAGTCGGTCTTTTTAGGATTTCCGACCAAGTTTCGGGTTTTGGATTGAATATTTTGTTCATTTTAATTTTTAATTGAAAGATTTAATGATTCAAAAATTGAAAGATTTCGGGAATAATAACAACCTCATATCTTCGATTTTGTAAATCTCACTTTACAAAACCATTTTTTCGATTGGGCAAACCAGAATTCCTTCGGCTCCAGCTTCTTTTAATTGGTCGATAACATCCCAAAAAGTGTCTTTGTCAATTACCGAGTGAACGCTGCTCCAACCTTCTTCTGCCAATGGCATAACGGTAAGGCTTTTTAAAACAGGCAATATTTTCCCAATGGCTTCAATTTTGTCATTCGGAACGTTCATCAAGATGTATTTTGATTTTCTGGCTCTCAAAACAGATTCGATTCGGAATTGAAGGGTGTCAATTATATTTTGAACTTCTGGAGTCACTTTTGGAGAAACGGCCAAAACGGCTTCGCTCTTGAAAATCACTTCTACTTCTTTCAAATTATTTTTAAATAACGTACTTCCACTAGAAACGATGTCCACAATACCATCGGCAAGACCAATATTTGGTGCGATTTCAACTGAACCCGAGATTTGGTGAATATCAACAGTCATTCCGAAAGAACCAAAATAATCGATAACGGTGTTTGGATATGAAGTTGCGATACGCATTCCTTCTAAATCTTTGATAGAATTATATTCGAAAGTCTTTGGAACTGCTACGGAAACTTTGCATTTAGAAAAGCCCAATTTCTGGATTACTTTGATATTTTTTCCTTTTTCGACCAAAAGATTATCGCCAACAATGGCAATATCAACCACTCCATCAATCAAATATTGGGGAATGTCAGAATTTCTCAGGTACAAAACTTCCAATGGGAAATTAGTAGCTTCGGCTTTGAGTTGGTCATTTCCGTTGTTGATGGAAATACCACAATCTTTTAGAATTTGAATGCTTTCTTCGTTTAAACGACCTGATTTTTGAATTGCAATTTTTAAAGTACTCATTTTTGTTGTTTGTTTGTTGTTGTTTTACAATTTTGTTTGAATACAACATTTAGGAAATAAAAAACCCGTTTGATGTACTCAAACGGGTTTTTAAATATGATTTACATACATATCATTAACACATCGCTTGAGAGCAATAATGAAAATGATGGTGATGCAATTGAATTGATAACATAACTTTTTAATTCTTAAATCCTTTGATTTGGATGCAAATATACTGGAAAATATAATTACAAAGCAATTTTTAATTTAACTTAATTTCAATTAATTGTTAAAAAGTTTTACAGTACTTCAACAACATTAGGTTCCAATGAAGGTCCGGCGCTAACTAAACGTTTTCCTTCTTCGGTATTGGTATATTGCTCAAAGTATTTGATGTAACGAGAAGCTAAATCTTTAGCTTTAACTGTCCATTCTTCTTCGGTGGCATATGTATCTCTTGGATCAAGAATTCCTTCGCTCACATTTGGCAAAACTGTTGGAATTGTTAAATTCAAGTATGGAATTTCTCTTTTTTCCATTGTATCAATTTCTCCACTGATGATGGCATCGATAATGGCTCTGGTGTTTTTCAAAGAAATTCTTTTCCCTGTTCCGTTCCAACCCGTGTTCACAAGATAAGCTTTTGCTCCGTGTTCTTTCATTTTCCCAATTAATGTTTTAGAATATTGTGTTGGATGCAATGTCAAGAATGCTTCACCAAAAGCTGGAGAGAAAGATGGTTCTGGAGCCGTAATTCCTCTTTCGGTACCTGCTAATTTAGAAGTATATCCGCAAAGGAAGTGGTATTGCGCTTGGTCATCGTTCAAAATAGATACTGGAGGCAATACACCGAAAGCATCAGCTGAAAGATAAATGATTTTGCTTGCGTGTCCGGCTTTAGAAGGCAACACAATTTTATTGATATTGTAAATTGGATAAGAAACTCTAGAGTTTTCGGTAATGGAATGGTCATAATAGTTGATTTCTCCATATTCATCAACGATAACATTTTCCAATAAAGCGTCCCTTTTGATGGCTCTCCAAATGTCTGGTTCGTTGTTTTCACTCAAGTCAATAACTTTTGCATAACAACCTCCTTCAAAATTAAATACTCCATTGTTATCCCATCCGTGTTCATCATCACCAATCAAATATCTTTTTGGGTCGGCAGATAAAGTAGTTTTTCCTGTTCCAGAAAGGCCAAAGAATACGGCTACGTCTCCTTTTTCTCCTACGTTTGCTGAACAGTGCATAGAAGCCATCCCTTTTAGTGGAAGGTAATAGTTCATCATAGCAAACATCCCTTTTTTCATTTCTCCTCCGTACCAAGTTCCACCAATAATTTGGATTTTTTCAGTAAGATTGAATACCACGAAATTTTCTGAATTTAAACCTTGTTTTTTCCAATTTGGATTTGTTGCTTTAGAACCGTTCATTACAACAAAATCTGGCTTACCAAAGTTTTGCAATTCATAAATAGAAGGCCGGATAAACATATTGGTAACAAAATGCGCTTGCCAAGCTACTTCCATTACGAAACGCACTTTAAGTCTTGTGTCAACATTTGTTCCGCAATAAGCATCAACTACATATAATTTTGGTGAAGTTGAAAGTTGTTCTAATGTAAGGGCTTTTAAATCGTCCCAAATTTCTTTTGTTGTAGGATAGTTTGGAGAGCTGATTCCTGATTCTTTATCCCAACAAATAGTGTCTTTAGTAATCTCATCTTTTACAATATATCTGTCTTTTGGGGAACGCCCCGTGAAAATTCCGGTTTTTACGGCTACAGCTCCGGTATCAGTCAAAGCTCCTTTTTCATAACCTCTTCTTCTATGGGAAACTTCTGCTTGATACAATTCTTCGTAAGAAGGATTGTAAGCTACTTCATGATAACCTGTAATTCCCAAATCATGTAATTCTTGGATAATTTTAATGTTTTTCATCGTATAAATTTTTAATTATTTTAGATTATATCACTAACTAAATTTAGAGAATATTTATTAAAATAAACTGATAATTATCATATTTTTTGTAAATCTACGCAATCGATATCTTATTTTTCAGTCGTTTACAATGAATTATTATAGAATTGATGAAGTTGGGGATATTTAACAGATATGATGTTAAAATCTTTAATTTTGGTTAAAATCATTAATATTTGACTAACTATAACTTAACATATTATTTTCTTGCTACAGGTTTTTAAGCTTATCACTCAATCAATTAGAAATATCCATTTGCAAAAGGTATAGAATATTTTCACTTCAGAAGGTCTACATTTGCAAATTATCGCAGTTAATAATTTGCTATTAACAAACAATCGATTGACAATAGAAGAACCTCTATCGAACAATCGCTCGTCTGTTAAATCTAAATATGATATGTCTGTTTTTTTTATAGCTGAATTTGTGTTTTAAATGTTGTAATATCAACCGGTACTTTTTAATCCACTAGAGATCGAATTGATAAGGGAAAGAAGCTTGGTTAATAGCCTTTCTGCTTTTTCTGGATTCTCATCTTTGATTTCTCTCCATTCTTTAATGTATTTAACTTGAAGTTTATGAAGAATCTTTAACTCAGTTTCTCTTTTATGCAAATTCTCTAACTGATTTATTCTTCGGTTTTCCAATGGTTCACCGAAAATCCCTTCGATTTGTTTTATGCCTTCCGAGTGATCTTTCAAGATCATCCCCAAGAAGTGGTCTTTAATTACGGAATCTTGAACTAATGCAGCATATTCTTGCATTATAGAGGTATCGGCAATGATTAAATTTGTTTCAATATGAATCAACATATATTTTAAGAATGGCCAATCATTCAATGAATTTTTAAAGGTTTCATAGTCTGATTGTGATTCGTCATGAAGTTTTTTAATGGCAAAACCAATTCCAAACCATCCCGTTAAATTAAAACGAGATTGATTCCAACTAAATACCCATGGGATTGCTCTTAAATCAGCAAGAGAACGATTTCCGGTACGTCTAGCAGGGCGTGAACCTATTTTGTTGTGTTCTAAAACATCAATTGGGGTTGCTTCTCCATAGAAAGTAATAAAATCAGGATGATTAATTAAACTTTGAAAATAATCTGCTGACCAAGTTGCAAGACGTTCTAGAATTTCAAATGGGAAAACGCTTGCTTTTGTAATTGTTCGTCCTCTCATTGTTTGTCTTGCTGATCCTGAAAGCAACATTTCGAAATTATAAGTTGCATTCAAAGGGTTTGCGAGTTGCTGTGAAATAGTTTCCCCTTGAATGGTTAATTTTACATTGCCGCTAACCGCCTTAGACGGCATACTTTCCATAAAACGATTGTATTGCCCACCACCACGACTTATTGTACCTCCAATACCATGGAAGAAGCATAATTTTATTTTGTGTTTGTCGCTTATTTCGGTAAGACGTTTCTCGGCTTTGTGAATATTCCAACGGCTTGCTAGAATTCCACCATCCTTATTACTATCGCTATAACCAAGCATTACTTCCTGAACTTCAGGCATCAATTGCATCCGTTTTTGGGTAATAGGATGGCTTAAAAAAGTATCTAAAATTTCGTTTCCATTTTCTAAATCCTGGATAGTTTCTAATAATGGAGCTACTCTTATAGGTTGGTCTAAAATGCCTACCTCACGCATGAAAAGATATATCACCAATAAATCACTTAATTGTCTTGTCATAGAAACAATTAATGTACCGATACCTTCAGTGCCATATAAATCAATATGTTGGCGAAGTATTCTAAAGTATCCCAATACTCTATCTGCCTCTAATCCACAACTTGTTCCTGATACAACAAATGGACGATTGGTAAGTAATTCTTTATTTAGAAATAGGACACGTTTGTTTTCGTCCCAATTTAAAAAATCATTATCCTCATATCCTACCATCTTTAATATTTGACTTATAGCAACTTCATAATAATTGCTGTTTTGTCTAATGTCTAATTTGGCTAGGTGGAATCCAAAACATTGTAAATGTCTTTCTACAGGAAAAAGCAAATCTTCCGCAATTTTGAAAGCACCAATTTCTTGTAAAGTTTTTCTAAGTAATCTTAAGTCAGACTGAAGCGCTGGAGGTGTCTCATAGAAAGTGTTTGTATCGTCAAATTTACCCCCCATAGTATTTTCGAGACGAATAATTAATAAATTAATATATTGTCTCCAAGGTTCCATTGGATTTCGTTTTACAGCTTTATCTCCAGATTTCCCTAAATGTTTTGCTTTTTCTTGAATGGCTTCTTCTAAAATTTTTGGAACAAGATTATTGGTATTTGACAGAGTCATACTAGAGCCCAGTGCCACCATTTTTTCATGCAAAATTTTTAATGCAGTGTTTCTGAGCAAAAGTAATGTGCTTTTTGTTACTTCTGGCGTTACAAACGGATGTCCGTCTCTGTCTCCTCCAACCCAATTTCCAAAATGTAAAAGCGGAAATTGTTCAGGTTGAGTTAAGCTTTTTGGATTTAAACCCATAGCAACCCAAGAATTTTTTAATTTTTCATCACTTTTTTGCAAAGCAACAGGGAATACTTTACTGAAATAATAAATCACATTATTACGTTCTGCAATTAAATCAGGTTTTTCTAAATATACCTCACCAGTACGCCACCAACGTTCCAAAAGTGTTTTAATTTTTTCCTTAATTGTGTTTCTCTCTGTTTTAGTCCAAATGTTATTTTCATTTTTAACCAACAATAAATAGAGCTCTCTATGAAGTTCTAATACTGAAACACGTTTTGCTTCTGTAGGGTGAGCCGTTAGCACTGGCATTACATTTAATGTTGACAATACGTCCAACATTTCTTCCTCACTGACTCCCTGTTCTTTCCAGATTTTGAAAGTTTCTCCCCATGAACCCCGAATGGCAGATATATCAATTTCGTTTTCTAAATTTCTGCGAAATTGTGTTGCTGCATTTTCTTCTACTAAGTTTGTTAATTGAAAATAAATACTCAAAGCCTGTATCAATTTTTCATCTGAAACTTCTTTGCTTTTCTGCTCTATTTTATCATAACTGGACTGTTGCAAAAGATTCGCTATGTCATTCTCATATAAGTCAACGAGCATTTCTTTGTAACAACTAATTACAAATTTTAGATCGTCCTTGGTTTTTTGGATTCCTTTAGCTTCGATAATTTCTTTCATTGAAAATATTATATAATTCTTACTAATTAGTATTCACCAAAATTAAGAAATAGCAACTTATAAACCCAATTAAATATCAATTATAAAATTAATTTTACGAAAACGTTATCTTTATTCATAAGGGTTCCCGAGGTTTTTTTATGATAAATATCATATTCGCTTAATAATAATTCACTAAATTTGACAGTAAGAAAATAAATCTAAATTCAAAATAGAATTTGAATAGTTAAATATATTTTTTTTGTAATGCAATGACAAATGAACCTCAAAAAATGATTGAAGAAAAAGAAACCCCAAGAGTACTGGAATTACTTACTGAAATAGGAGAAATGATGATGACAAGCGGTGCTCACACTGCCAGAATTATTAGAAATTTAGAAAGGATTGCCAAAGGTTTGGGTTACGATTGTGAATTAGTTTTAACATATACTGGAATTGTAATTTCGATTTACAAAGAAAACAAACACAAGGCGCATACGCTTGCCAGAACCGTTCGATCAAAAGGAATAAATTTTGAAACGATTTCGGAAATAAGTATTTTGTCTTGGGATGTGTTGGAAAATAAAATTTCAATTGACGAGATTAAGTCAAGATTGGCTCAGATACGGACAAGAAAAGTATATACTGATTTTCAACTTTATTTTTGGGCTCCCTTTGCCAGCGTGGCTCTTTGTATGTTATTTGACGGAGACTGGATTCAATCCTTGATTGTTTATATATCAACATTTATAGGGTTTTATGCCAGAAGAAATATGGTACTAAGGCATCACAATCATTTAATGGCTTTTTTCGTTGCTTCAACTATTTCTATATCTATCATACATTTGGCAGGTCTACTTTTCAATGTCGAAATTAAAGAAGCCTTAATTGTTTCGATATTGTATCTTATACCTGGTGTCGTGATGATTAATTCTTTCATTGATTATTTAGAAGGTTATTTCGAATCGGGTACGGCTCGATTTATCTATTTTTCAATGGCTATTTTTATGCTGGCATTTGGTTTTTTCGTATCCAATTTGATTTTTAACATCCCTATTGTGAATACTATTAGTGCTTTTGATTTTTCCAATTTACAAGCCCAAGTAGTAGAAGCGTATCAACCCACAGGAATAATGTTGCATGCTTCCAAATTAATTTTTGGAGGAATTACCTCTTTGGGATTTGCGCTGATTTTCAACACTTCAAAAAGAGCGATGTGGACCGTTTTCATACTCGGGGCCGTAGGTTATTACATCAAATACCTTTTGTTTAAAGAATGTGATGTCAACCTAATCTTGTCCATTTTTGTAGCTTCTTCATTTGTGGGAATCTCTGGAATGTATTTTGCACACAGAGCACATACACCTCCTATTATTTTTATGATTCCGGCTGTTATCAATATGATTCCTGGGCTGCTTAGTTACGAGTTTATGATGGGAATGATTGATTGGATTAGCAATGACAAAGGCCAGAAACCATCTGTTGAAGAAGTTATCCAAACTTTATCTTATGGAATTAGTACCGTTTTCATTCTTTTTGCTCTTGCTTTTGGAGTTGCATTTCCAATAATTGTGTTCAAATCCTATACCGTGAAAGGAAAAGATTTGAATGTATTGATTAAAAAGTTGTTTGTAAAAAACGCCTAAAATGTAATTTCTATTTAAAATAGAATTATCTAATTAAAGCTTAACTCTTTTATGTATTATCAATGATTACTTAACAATTTAAATTTAGTACTTATGTTTGAATGGTTTAAAATATTGTTTACTCCGACTGATGAGCCGGAAATGACACAGGCATTAATCGTATTATTCTTGGCCATAAGTGTCGGTTTTTTCGTTGGAAGAATCAAAATTGGGAACGTTTCACTGGGAGTATCCGCCGTAATGTTTGTGGGCCTTTTTTTAGGACATTTAGGATATAGTATGGATGCGGAATTAATTCAATTCGTGCGGGAATTTGGTTTAATTCTATTTGTTTACGGCATTGGAATTCAAGTGGGACCTTCTTTCTTTTCTTCTTTCAAAAAGGAAGGAATTATTTTTAATGCCTTGGGAGTTGGAACCGTTTTTTTGGGAGGTATTATTACCTATTTAATCCATTTATTGGTCAATGTGAAAATTGAAAATGCTGTAGGATTAATGTCAGGTTCGGTTACCAATACCCCGGGATTGGGAGCTGCAAAATCAACTCTTATTGAAATTCAAAAGCAATTAAACCTTCCTGCCGATCACTTTTCTGATCCGGCTATTGCTTATGCTATTACCTACCCTGTTGGTGTTTTCGGGATAATTCTTATCATAATATTGGCCAAAAATATTTTGAAAATTGATTTGTCAAAAGAAGCAGTTTTGCTCAATGAAAAAAACAAGGATTCAGAAAACAGAATTGTGCGTCAAAAATGCAGGGTTACCAAACCTGAAATTATTGGAAAAACAATCAAACAAGTATTCAAAGAATTTCATATTGATAATGTAATTATTTCTAGACAAAAACATAGCGGAACAAAAGCAGTTTACTCCCCATCGATAGACTCCATAATACAACAAAAAGACGTTTTGATGGTGGTAGCCAAACAAAAAGACATCGATGCATTTATCAATATTGTGGGGAAAGTTTCAACAGATTTATTCATCGAATCTGAGGATGATGTTACAACAAAAATACTTAGTGTAACCAAAGAAACGGCTACACATAAAACATTGGCACAATTGGATTTGTACAACCAATTTGATGTGAGAGTTACCCGGGTGATTCGTTCCGGTTTAGAATTATTGGCACAACCCACTTTGGAACTTTATTATGGCGATACTTTAATGGTTGTTGGCGATAGACATGCTATCCAAGAAGCTGAAAAAATTATTGGAAATTCCAAAAAAATCCTATTGGAACCCGATTTTCTTTCCCTTTTTGGTGGATTGATTTTTGGAGTAATTATTGGTTCCATTCCCATTCTGATCCCTTCTTTACCAGTACCATTAAAATTAGGATTGGCAGCAGGACCCCTATTGGCAGCTCTGTTCATCAGTAGGTATGGAGGTGTTGGAGTCATTCATTCTTACATCAACAATGGTGCGATTCACTTTATGAAGGATTTTGGAATTTGTTTGTTTTTTGCCGCCGTGGGCATCAAAGCGGGTCATGGTTTCTATGACAATTTTGTTGCAAACAACGGTCTGATGTGGATTTATTATGGTTGTTACATTACTTTTATTCCATTGACCATATTGGTATTAATCAGCCGATTTGTGTTTAAACTCAATTTTTATCAAATGGTGGGCATTATGAGCGGTTCTTATACTGATCCTGCTGCCTTGGCTTTTAGTACTAAATACTTGGATTCAGATATACCCAACCAATCTTATGCCACTGTTTATCCTTTGGTAACCATCAGCAGAATTTTGGTCGCACAATTACTCATCTTGCTTTTTGCCAGTTGATAATTCTTTTAAAACTGTATTTCTGAAAATCAATTATGTCTTTTGCTTGTTCAGGTTTATCAGTATCCAATTGAAACTAACTTATATTCAAGCTACTTACATAACTTGAATCTGATAAATATAACCACTATGTTTCGTCACAAAGGGAAGAACCGGACTTTTGCACATAATTTAAGATTAGCGACTTTGCTGTCTTTTGTTGCGGGATTGGTCAATATTACCGGAGTTTTGGCTTTAAAAACATTGACCACTAATGTAACGGGTCATTTTGCTTTTTTTGCAGAAGAGATAATGAAACACGATTATACTACTGCAATTACCTTTCTAGTTTTTACCCTTTTCTTTCTGCTGGGTTCATTTCTGTCTAGTTTTTTAGAGGAATTAATTTCTCTAAAAAACCCTGACCTGTCACACATTTTTCCAATTACGCTGGAAATGGTTATTTTAATAGCTGTTGGGATTTTCGGAACCAGCTCTGGTTTATTCACTTTAGGAGGAAAATTGACTGCCTTTTTTATGCTTCTTGCTATGGGAATCCAAAATTCCTTGGTGACCAACATTTCTAGATCGACCGTTCGAACTACCCATTTAACAGGTCTTTTTACCGATTTGGGGATAGAAATATCGCAGTTGTTTTTTTACAAGAAAACTGAGGAAGTAAAAAAATTAAAAACCAGTATCTTTTTGCGTTTATCCATCATAACCTTCTTTTTTCTGGGTTGTTTTTCTGGTGGAATTATCTATCAATTTTTAGCTATGAAAACACTTTTTATTGCTGTATTATGTCTTTTTGGTGCACAATGGTATGATTATTTTCGTTTAAAATTTCATTTGATTAAACGAAAAACACTTCATAAATAAAGGGTTACAACATTCCGTTATATTTCCTCAAAAACCACTCCGAAGCCAATGTAATAGCTATAATGATTAATAACCATATCCAATCAATCAAAGGCGTTTTACTAATGATTTCTTTCTGAATAGCTTTGTAATTTTCGTTTTCCAACAGGCTTTTAATTAAAGCATCGACTTGATTTGGATAAAAAGTTTTAGCTTGGGTTTGAGTAGCCAATTGGTTCAATTTTTCCACATCAGGATTGACAAACTGTTTTTCGATGTCGAAATCCAAAATTTCAAAATGGCCGGAATAACTAGTTTTTGAATTCAATTCTTTTACCGAAAAATTATAAGAACCAGCCGAAAGTCCATCAAGATTGACTTTAAAAGAATTATTTCCTTTCAATAAATCGTAGTTTTTGGTTTGCTTCGTTTTGGTATTGGTTACGGAAATCGTCAAACGAGCTTTCTCGTCAAATTCATAGTTTTTGTTAAAGTAAGACGCCAAAATCTCGATAGCTTCTCCAGAGTTATAGAAACTTTCGTGATTGACCACCAATGATTTTTTTGAATCATTCGAAGCCAAAAACTGAATGATTTTGTCCACAAAAATATCAAATTTTTCGAAAGACTGATTGTCAATGTGGCTTTGCAAACGCCATTTCCAACTATTTTCTCCCAATAAAAAAGCCGAACGTTTGCCTTGATTTTCGGCGAAAGCCAATAAAGGTGAATTCGTTTCAATATTCCTGATTTTGGACGAAAGCAAGGTCGAAAGTATTCCATTAGTGGTTACCGTTCCAAAAGGATTTTGCAAAGGAGGAAAATTTTCGAAGCCTAAATTATCAATCGCAAAAAGATTAAACTGCGAATTGTATTCAGCTAAATAATCTTCTTTCTGACCGCTCATTTTAAAAACCAAATTGCTTTGTTGTTGGTTCAAAAAATTGAAATCTGTACTGTTTCCCGTGACAATAAAAGCATTAATTTCTGCTAATTTATTTTTCTCAAAAACAGATTTAAACTCTACTGTTGGCTGATACAAAATTAAAATATTATAATCTTGTAACGAATTGATTGAATTTGGTTTAACTATTGTTACTTTTCGTTGTGCATTAGTTTCAATTGCTCGCTTCAAAGCACCAAGATCAGGATGATTTATTGCCGATACAATCGCTATATTTGTCTTTTGGTCAATGACTTCAACCGCAAAATTTTTGGTGTTGTTATAGGTGTTTTTTTCTTTTTGATTAGACGAAATTGTCGCCTTAAAAACTTGTAAACCTACTTTGTCAGCTGGAAGCAAAACATTCAAAATCACCGATTTTTTGGATGGAGAAAATGAAACAGTTTGCTTGCTCAAAACTGAATTTCCTTGCGAAATACGAAAATCAGCCGTTATGTTTTTGTTACCGGAATAATTCAAAAATACTTCCACGGGAAATTTATTCTTTTGAAAAGCATATTTATTGACGTTTAACTGGCTTACTTTCAAATCTAAAAAGGTGGTTGTATCACCAACAACCAAAGGATAAACTTTGTTATTAGCATCAAAAGAATACACATAATCATTCCCAGAAGTTTGGTTTCCGTCGGTAATCAAAACCGTTGGGAAAATGGTGTTTTTATAAATGCTTTTCAGGCTTTTGGCAACTTCATCGAGATTTGTCTGAGTTCCTTTGAAATCAATCCCGATAGCTATCGGGACCTCCGATTGTTGAAAATCACTGTCAAACCGATAGGATTGCACGTCAAATTTATCTTGTAAATCTTTATTTTGTGAAAGTTTTTTATATGATTCCAGAGCCGCATCATTGGCGTTCAAAGCCATAATCGAACTCGAATTATCCACCACGATTGGCAAAGGCGTTTTGATAGTTTCCAGTGTTTTTCGGCTCATTATTGGATTAATCAACAACAATAATATCCCGAAAATGGATATAAAACGCAAAAAAGCCAAAACCAAGTTCACTTTCGACTTGGTTTTGGCTTTATAAAAATATTGAAAAAACGACAAACCGCCTGCTATTAATAAAGAAAGCAATAATAATAGAATGGTGTTTGTTGTCATATTTTTTTTAGTGTTCAGTGTTCGGTGTTCAGTATTCAGCTGATTACTGAAAACTGAATACTGCCAACTTTTTAAGTAAGCATTCCTCCGCAAACATTCAAAACTTGTCCTGTAATATAAGCGCTCATATCAGAAGCTAAGAACAAACAAGCATTTGCAACATCTTCAGTTGTTCCGCCACGTTTCAAAGGAATACCTTCTCTCCATCCTTTTACCACATCCTCGCTTAATTTTGCAGTCATTTCAGTTTCGATAAATCCCGGAGCAACGGCGTTGCAACGAATGTTACGTGAACCTAATTCTAATGCTACAGATTTTGTAAATCCAATAGCACCCGCTTTAGAAGCTGCATAATTGGTTTGACCTGCGTTTCCAGAAACTCCAACCACTGAACTAATATTGATGATGGATCCTGCACGTTTTTTCAAGAAAGTTTTTTGAATGGCTTTGGTCATATTGAAAACCGATTTCAAATTCACGTCGATTACTTGGTCAAAATCAGCTTCGGACATACGCATCAACAAGTTGTCTTTGGTAATTCCGGCGTTATTTATCAAAATATCTACTGTTCCAAATTCAGCCAAAACAGCATCAACAAAAGTTTGCGCTTCGTTAAAATCTGCTGCATTCGATTGATACCCTTTGGCTTTAATGCCCATTGCATTCAATTCGTTTTCTAAAGCTTGTGCTGATTCTACAGACGAACTATAGGTAAATGCCACATTTGCACCGTGTTTTGCAAAAACTTCTGCAATTCCTCTTCCTATTCCGCGACTTGCGCCAGTGATGATGGCTACTTTTCCTTCGAGTAATTTCATATTTAATGATTAATTTTATTTTTGTTTTGAGCTATTTCCTGCTATCCGTTACAATCTTTTATATTTTTGGCAGCAAAAACATAAAAGGATTTTCACTACTATCAGGGCTATTTTACGTCCGTCAAATATAACAATAATTGTGGGTTTGAAAAAAAATAGTCTTTCAATTAAACCATTTATAAAATAATCGCTCTTATTTAAGAAGTATTAATTTTCTAATTCTTTTAAATACTGAATTTTACTTTAAAATAATTAAAACCACCAACAAGTCACGAATGTACATCTAAAAAGAATAAACGAGTACCATCGATTATAAATTATTCAATTACTTTCGTAAAATACTTTAAAAACCAAAAACAATAATTCTATTAATTAAAAAGACCCTATTATGAAACAAAGACCCTTTTTTAGTTTAGTTTTTTCAATACTAGCAGTAATTTTATTAGTGTGCTGCAGTAGCGACGATTCTTCATCCGATACTGTGACGCCTCCAGCTACAGTAGCTGTTCCAGCTGTTTATAATAAAATCTATGGCGCTACAAGTATAACAAGTGACGGAACTTACATCACCATCAAGACAACAGGTCAACCTGATCATGTGAGTGTATACTACCCTTCAGGTAATGCTTTATATGAATCTTTTAGCGGAACAACTTTTGGAGGAAATACTTTTGTTAAAAATCCAAATACTATAACAGCAAGAACTTATACTTTCAAAATTCCTTTAAACCCACAAGTAAGTACCAATCATGCCGCAACACCACTTGGAGCTATGGGAGTTGCCATCAATGGTATTCCATTGTATAATCAATATGCAGGACCCAATCAACCACTTACAAATGAAGTGATGTCTTTTGACAAATATTATGGACATCCAACTGCTACCGGTAGTTATCATTACCATGTTGAACCATTGTTTTTAACGACTGTCAAAGTAACAAAATCATCTTTGCTAGGTTTTTTATTAGATGGTTTTCCTGTTTATGGACCTGAAGAAAATGGTGCAGCAATAACAAATGCTATGTTGGATGCCTATCATGGTCACACTGGAGTTACTGCAGATTATCCAAATGGAATTTATCATTACCATATTAACAATACTGATCCATATATAAACGGCAGTGGTTTCTACGGCACACCGGGTACAGTTACACAGTAATTTTATGAAAAATCTGTTGTTTGTTGCAGTATGCTTTCTCTTATTTGGTTGTTCCAAAAAGGAAAAAATCTTAAAACATAGACCTATTCCTCACTTTTACATTGAAGTGAACAATAGTGCATTGCAAAAAAATCAAGACATTGTTTACTACAATAATAAAAAGTTTGATGGCTATGTTTATGAAATGTACAACACCAAAGACACTTCATTTGTAAAATCATACCTGAATGGTTTGGAAGAAGGCCTTCATAAAAAATGGTATCCCAACAAACAATTATTCGAAGAGCGATTTTACATCAATGGCAAGAAAGAGGGAACTCACAGAGCTTGGTGGGATAACGGAAAGAGACAATATGAATATCAAATTTCAAATGACGAATATACAGGAGAATTCAAGGAATGGAATCGAGATGGGCTTTTAGTGAAATTTTTTCATTACAAAAACGGGCAAGAAGACGGGAGCCAAAAACTGTTTTATGACAACGGCTCCATCAGGTCAAATTATGTAATTATCAAGGGAAGAAGATTTGGTTTATTAGGAACAAAAAATTGTAGAAATGTTAAAGACAGCCTTAGCCATTAGTTGCATTTTATTTATAGTAAGTTGTGAAAACAAAAGTGCTACAAATGCTTTGCCTTATTACAACACAGCCAATTTTGATCCTCAATTTTTGAGTAGTATTGAGGCCGAAAAAAAAATCAATCATACGATAGCCAATTTCAGCATGACCGATCAATACAATCAAACCATAACCCAAAAAGATATTGAAGGCAAAATACACGTCGCCAATTTCTTTTTTACCAGTTGTGGTTCCATTTGTCCTAAAATGACAAATAATTTAATTGCAGTTCAGGACATCCTAAAAAAAGACAAAAGCATTGTTTTATTTTCATATAGTGTTACACCATGGAAAGATAATGTTCCGGTCTTAAAAAGTTTCGCAAAAGAATATAAAATCACATCGCCAAATTGGCATTTGCTAACTGGCAAAAAAGAAGAAATTTATGAGCTGGCACGAAAAAGCTATTTTGCTGAAGAAAATATAGGATTTTCAAAAGACACCTCTGAATTCTTGCATACCGAACATATTCTATTGGTAGATAAAAACAAAAAGATTAGAGGTATTTACAATGCCACTTTAGAGTTGGAAATACAGCAACTAATAAAGGATATTTCTACATTAAAAAAAGAATAGTATACTAGCCTAAAATAAAAATAGCTCCACAAATTGCGGAGCTATTTTTATAATAAATGGATGCGATAGCTTAAAAAGCTACGTTCCATCTTGGTAATTTTCCGTTTTCGTCCAAGAAATTTTGTAAAATTTGTCCTTCCAAGAAAGTTGGAATTACTTTGTTTTTATCGTTGTATGTTTCGTACCAATAGACTTCCAATTGGGCTATATTTTCTACTTTCATTTGTGCAGGCCAAGAATATTTTCTTCCTGTTTTTGCAAATTGATGACCGTTTACGATTTTGTCGAATAAACCACCGTTTTTGCTTTTCAAAGTTCCATCATTTTGGATTGTTCCAGTAGAACCTACCATAATCAATTCTTTCTCTTCGCCATCAACAGCGTATACAAGAAAGATTCCACTTCCTGTTTCTGATGCGTTGCAAACTTCTTCTAAACTGTCCTCAGTCGAAAAAATAAACTGATTTTTGACTTTGATTTTTTTTAATTCTTTGTACATTTTATTTAGTTTTTTTGCCACTAAGATAGTAAGGCAAAGTGTTTATTTTTATTGACATTAAAATAGAAAAAGTCTCAACACAATATTGAGACTTTTTGGTACTTATAATTTAAAGCAACTTTAGGCTTATCCTAAAACTTCTTTTACTTTTTTTCCAATTTCTGCTGGAGAGTCAACAACGTGGATACCACATTCTCTCATAATACGTTTTTTGGCTTCGGCTGTATCGTCAGCACCACCAACAATGGCTCCTGCGTGTCCCATAGTTCTTCCTTTTGGAGCAGTTTCACCTGCAATAAATCCAACTACTGGTTTGCGATTTCCATCAGCTTTTATCCATTTGGCTGCATCTGCTTCCAATTGACCTCCGATTTCTCCAATCATCACGATACATTCGGTTTCTGGATCGTTCATCAACAATTCAACTGCTTGTTTTGTTGTAGTTCCAATAATCGGATCTCCACCAATTCCGATAGCAGTTGTGATTCCCAATCCTTGTTTTACTACTTGGTCAGCAGCTTCGTAAGTTAATGTTCCTGATTTAGAAACAATTCCAACAGTACCTTTTTTGAAAACAAAACCTGGCATAATACCTACTTTGGCTTCTCCCGGAGTAATTACACCTGGACAGTTTGGACCAATCAAAGTACAATTTCTAGTTTTAATATAATTATTGGCTTTAATCATGTCGGCAACAGGAATTCCTTCAGTGATAGCGATGATCACTTTGATACCTGCATCGGCAGCTTCCATAATAGCATCGGCTGCAAAAGCCGGCGGAACAAAAATAATTGTAGTATCGGCACCTGCTTGATCTACAGCATCTTTTACTGTATTGAAAACTGGACGATCTAAATGGATTGAACCACCTTTTCCTGGAGTAACACCACCAACTACATTTGTACCATATTCAATCATTTGAGATGCGTGGAAAGTTCCTTCGCTACCTGTAAATCCTTGAACAATAATTTTGGAATCTTTATTAACTAAAACACTCATAATATATATTTTTTTGTTGTTTTTTAAATTGGTGTTGCAAAAGTATAAAATAGTAAACAGTAAACTGTATTGATTTTTTAGTATTTTAAAACAAAATTGTTATAATTGGCTCATTTGATAACCTCTAAATAATTTATTGTCTTTTATTTCCCAAATAACGAAAAATTTCCCCAATAGCATATCTTCTCTTGGGTTTTCAATTGTCTTAGCAAAATGGGAAAAACGCAAAGAAACCAGATTGTTTTCTTGAAGAATGTGACTAATTCTAATTTTGGATCGAATATAAGATCTTGCCATTTCGTCGGTAAGCTCCATAACATCTTGAAAATTCATTTGGATAAAACCCTGGCTACTATTCCAGTCAACAATGACTTCTGGATGCAATAACTCACTCACTGTTTTCTTATCCAAGAAAACATCAGATTTGTAAAAATCGAGAACAATATCTTTTGGTTTCATATTGAATTTTTTATAGATTCTTAATTGACAACCCGAACTTTAGCTATCCTTCAGTAGCTAAAAAATATTTATACGCTTTTCAACTTTTCCAGAATTTCTGGTATTTTTTTAACATTGGCCAATTGTTTCAGTTTTTCGCGAGATTCTTCTATTGGTGTGCCAAAATAACTTTTGCCACCCTCAACCGATTTTGTTACTCCTGTTTGACCCAGAATTACTGCTTTTGCACCAATTGTTATTCCGCTTGTGGTTCCCACTTGTCCCCAAATAGTAACTTCGTCTTCAATAATTACGCATCCGGCAATTCCTGTTTGCGAAGCAATCAAGCATTTTTTTCCAATAATGGTATCGTGTCCAACATGCACTTGATTGTCTAATTTTGTTCCTTCGCCAATGGTTGTATCACCTGTAACTCCTTTGTCGATGGTACAAAGTGCGCCAATGCCCACATTGTCCTTAATGACTACTCTTCCTCCCGAAATTAATTGGTCGTAACCTTCAGGACGTTTTTTATAATAAAATGCATCTGCTCCAAGGATGGTTCCAGCGTGAATAATCACGTTATCTCCAATTACCGTATGGTCATAAATGGAAACATTCGAATGAATCAAACAGTTTTTCCCAATGACAACATGATTTCCGATGAATGAATTAGGTTGAATAACTGTTCCCTCTCCTATTTTGGCGGAAGCCGAAATGGACACATTAGAAAATTGAAAAGGCTTAAAATGTCTCGTTAAAATATTGAAATCCCTGAAAGGATCATCAGAAATCAACAAGGATTTTCCTTCGGGACAGTCCACATTTTTGTTTATCAAAATGGTTGTTGCCGCAGAATTTAAGGCTTTGTCGTAATATTTTGGATGATCTACAAAAACAATATCACCCGGTTCTACCACGTGAATTTCGTTCATTCCAGAAACCGGAAAGTTGTTGTCGCCAACAAACTCGCAATCCAAAATTGCGGCAATATCTTGTAGTGTTTGTGTTTTGGGGAATTTCATAAACTTAGTGTTCAGTGTTCAGCATCCAGTATTCAGCTTGACTGTAAACTGAATACTGAACACCGCAAACTATTCTTTTACGCGCTCCATATAATTTCCGGAAGTTGTGTCAATTTTGATTTTGTCGCCTTCATTGATAAACAAAGGAACATTTACAGTAGCTCCAGTTTCAACCGTAGCTGATTTTGTAGCATTTGTAGCTGTATTTCCTTTTACTCCTGGCTCTGCATAAGTCACTAAAAGAACAACTGAAGCTGGCATATCTACAGAAAGAGGTAAATCAGTTTCCGTGTTGATGGCAATCATAACATTTTCACCTTCTTTCAACAAATCTGGCGAATCCAATACATTTTTGTTTAATGATATTTGTTCAAAAGATTCTACATTCATAAAGTGAAATAAATCGCCTTCTGGATATAAAAATTGGAATTTGTGGTTTTCCACACGTACTTCTTCAATTTTGTGTCCTGCAGAAAAGGTGTTGTCCAAAACTTTTCCGTTAGATAAACTTTTCAATTTGGTTCTAACGAAAGCTGGTCCTTTTCCAGGTTTTACGTGAAGAAATTCGATGATTTTATAAATATCGTTATTGTATTTGATACACAATCCGTTTTTAATGTCTGATGTTGATGCCATTTATCTTTATTTGTTAATTTCGTTTATTGTTTATGTTTATTGTTAGGGATTTTATGAATTTCCTGAATAGCCTTTCATAATTCCTCTTGATGAGTTTCTGATAAAATCCAAGATCTCGTCACGCTCTGGAGTTGCTTCCATTTCCGCTTCGATGATACCGATTGCTTGTGTCGTGTTGTAATTTTTTTGATATAGAATTCTGTAAATATCTTGAATTTCTCTTATTTTTTCAGGTGTAAATCCTCGTCTTCTTAATCCAACGGAATTTATTCCAACAAATGATAAAGGTTCTTTTGCCGCTTTTGTATAAGGAGGAACGTCTTTTCTCAACAAAGAACCTCCCGAAATCATGGCGTGATCTCCTACGCTAATAAATTGATGTACTGCCGACAACCCTCCAATAATGGCATAATTTCCGATAGTTACGTGACCACCTAAAAGCACACCGTTTACAATAATGGCATTATCACCAATATGACAATCGTGGGCAATATGTGCGGCTGCCATTATAAGGCAATTATTACCTATCAAGGTTTGTCCTGATGCGATTGTTCCTCTATTGATGGTTACACATTCACGAATGGTACAATTATCTCCAATGATGGCCAATGAATCTTCTCCCCCAAATTTTAAATCTTGTGGAACGGCAGAAATTACTGCCCCTGGAAAAATATTACAATTTTTACCTATTCTTGCGCCTTCCATTATGGTTACATTTGAACCTATCCAAGTTCCGTCACCTATGACAACATTGTTATGAATAGTTGTAAAAGGTTCTATTACAACATTTTTTGCAATTTTTGCACCGGGATGAACATATGCTAAGGGTTGATTCATGTGTTTAGTTTAATCGTTTAACTGGTTATTCGTTTAACTGGTTAATTGTTTAATCGTTTAACCAGTTAAACGATTAAACAATTAACCTACTGTTTTTTAGCTATTTGAGCCATCAATTCGGCTTCAGCTACTAGTTTGCCGTTGGCGTAAGCATTTGCTTGCATGTGGCAAATTCCTCTTCTGATTGGAGTTATTAAGTCACATTTGAAAGTCAAGGTATCACCTGGCAATACTTTATGCTTGAATTTGACATTGTCTATTTTCATAAAATAAGTCAAATAATTTTCTGGGTCTGGAACAGTGCTCAATACCAAAATTCCACCAGTTTGCGCCATAGCCTCTACAATGATAACACCCGGCATTACTGGAGCTCCAGGAAAATGACCTATAAAAAAGCCTTCGTTCATTGTAACGTTTTTCAAGCCCACAATATGACTATCAGACATTTCGATGATTCTGTCTAAAAATAAAAAAGGAGGTCTATGAGGAAGAACCGACATAATTTTGTGGATATCCATCAAAGGTTCTTGATTCAAATCGTAAACAGGAACATAATTTCTTTGTTCGATTTTTATAATTTTAGCCATCTTTTTAGCAAACTGCGTATTGACAAAATGCCCCGGTTTATTGGCTATTACTTTTCCTTGAATTCTGGTTCCAATCAAAGATAAATCTCCAACTACATCCAGCAATTTGTGTCTTGCGGCTTCATTAGGATAATGCAAAGTCAGATTGTCTAAAATACCATTTGGTTTAACGGTTATTTCGTCTTTACCAAAAGCAGTTTTAAGGCTATTCATTGTTTTTTCGGAAATTTCCTTGTCAACATATACGATAGCATTATTCAAATCGCCACCTTTTATCAATCCATTATCTAAAAGAGATTCTAGTTCGTGCAAAAAGCTGAAAGTTCTAGATTGCGCTATTTCCGTTTTAAACTCGGCGATGTTTTTCATCGTTGCATTTTGCGTTCCAAGAACTTTGGTGCCAAAATCAACCATTGCAGTTACACTGTAACTATCGCTAGGCATAACCATGATTTCGCTACCTGTTTCCTCGTCTGTAAACGAAATCACTTCTTTTACCACATATACTTTTCTTTTCGCTTCTTGTTCAAGAACACCTACCTTTTCGATGGCCTCTACAAAGTATTTAGATGAACCATCCAAAATAGGAAGTTCTGAAGCGTCCAATTCAATGATAACATTGTCTAAATCGCAACCAACCAATGCAGCCAAAACGTGTTCAGGTGTTTGAATTTTGACACCTAGCTTTTCTAAATTAGTTCCTCTTTGGGTATTTACTACATAATTTGCATCAGCTTCAATAATAGGATGTCCCTCTAAATCAAGTCTAACAAAGGTAAAACCATTATTGATTGGTGCAGGTTTAAAAGTCATTTTAACCTCTTTTCCTGTGTGTAATCCAACTCCAGTTAGTGAAATTTCTGTATTGATGGTCTTCTGTTTAACCATTGTCTTCATTTTTTTGGTTTAATATTTCTTTTTTTAATTCTTCTATTTCTGTAACAATTTTTGGTAAATTCTTAAAATGAACATACGATTTACTAAAATCATTGTATCCAAATGTTGGACTTCCCTGCAATATTTCGTCGTCTTTTATATTACGAGCAACGCCGGATTGGGCTTGAATTCTAACATTATTGCCAATTATCAAATGACCTACAATCCCTACTTGACCGCCAATCATTCCGTTTTTGCCAATTTTTGTGGAACCGGCAATTCCTGTTTGGGCTGCAATTACGGTATTTTCTCCTATTTCTACATTATGTCCCACCTGAATTTGATTGTCCAACTTCACTCCTTTTCTTATGATTGTTGAACCCATCGTGGCTCTATCTATGGTCGTGTTTGCACCTATTTCTACATCATCTTCTATAACAACGTTTCCTATTTGGGGAATCTTGGAAAATGTTCCGTCGGCATTTGGCGCAAAGCCAAAACCATCAGCTCCAATAATGGCTCCAGAATGAATCGTGCAATTGTTGCCAATTACGGTTTCCGAATATACTTTTGCGCCAGCAAAAATAGTGACATTATCTCCTATAACCGAATTATCGCCCACATAACTATTCGGATATACTTTTACATTTTCGCCCATAACCACATTTTCACCAATGTAACAAAAGCTGCCCAAATACAAATTGGCGCCATATTTTACACTTTCTGGCAGCACAGAAGGTTGTTCAATTCCTGATTTGTTTGCTTTTTTGGCTTGATCGTAAAACTCTAATAATTTTGTAAAAGACAAATAGGCATCTTCTACTTTTATTAATGTTGTCGATAATTCTCCTTCTGGAACGAAAGTGGTATTTACTATTGTTATCGTTGCGTGGGTGGTATAAATGTAGGGTAAGTATTTTGGGTTTGCCAAAAAACTGATGGAACCTTCGGAACCTTCTTCTATTTTAGATAGTTTGTATACTTCGGCTTTAGGATTACCAACGACTTCTCCTCCTAAAACGCCCGCTATTTGTTCTGCTGTAAATTTCATCTTATTGGATTGTATTTTTCATAGGAATAAGATGGAACTCTCTATAAAAGGTGCTGCTTGTATTCAAAAAAAAGATACTGGTTCGTTTCATCCCGACAAAAATATAAAAAATAGATTTTAAATGTTCGTTTTTATACAAGTTGTTTTGGAAAACATATATAATATTTGGTTACCGATTTAGATAACGACTTCAAATTCAATTGATCAGAGGCATCGACAACGTCTTCAATTGTTTTGTCTTTTTTCAAAATCCGTATTGGTTCAGCTACTTTGCTATAAGCCTGATTTTTGATTTTACCTTTAAAAATAAAATAATTGGTTTCTGCCAAGCTAATGTTATTTTCCAGGGCAAAACGTTCTTTCAGCACATGTAATTCTTCTGACGAAGGCTTTTCTTCGGTGAGTTTTATTTTTAACAAATCTCTATTGATAATCATTTTACTCAAGGACGACAAGATAAAATCATCTTGTTTTTGCCAAGATTTCAAAGCACTAATGATATCAAAATCATCTAATTGAGAAAATAAGTCCAAAGTTGTGCTATCGAAAGTCTCCATAGTAATTTTGTTTTGCATAAAGAACAGCAAGGGTTCACTACAAGGCAAAACGATTCCTTTCTGGGTCAATTCTTTGGCGCGTTTGAGGACTTTCGTCAAAATTAATTCGGCCACCAAACTGGTTTTGTGCAAATACACTTGCCAATACATTAATCGTCTGGACATCAGGAATTTCTCTACTGAATAAATCCCTTTTTCTTCAATAACCAAAACATCATCCACGACATTCATCATTTGAATCAATCGTTCGGAATTGACGTTTCCTTCTGCCACGCCCGAGTAAAAACTGTCGCGTTTCAAATAATCCATCCGATCCATATCTAGTTGGCTGGAAATCAATTGGAGCATAAATTTTCTGTGATAATCTCCTTTAAAAACCTGGATAGCCAAACTCAGCTGACCACCAAATTCCTCGTTCAACTGGTTCATAAACAACAATGAAATCGCTTCGTGATGCACATCTTCGACAATACTGCTTTCCATGGCGTGCGAAAAAGGGCCGTGACCAATGTCGTGCAACAAAATGGCAATGTACAAGGCATTTTCTTCTTCTGGAGAAATGGAAATACCTTTGAAACGCAGCACATCGACGGCTTTTTGCATAATGTGCATGCAGCCCAAAGCGTGATGAAAACGGGTATGATTGGCACCTGGATAAACCAAATACGACAATCCCATTTGGGAAATGCGTCGCAATCGCTGAAAATAAGGATGCTGAATTAAATCGTAAATTAAGGCATTTGGTATGCTTATAAACCCATAAATGGGATCATTGAATATTTTTAGCTTGTTGATTTCGCTCACTATAATTTTCTTTTTGGGAAACAAATATAAGGAAATTTAATCGGAGAGAAAATAGAGTCTAAAATGGAAGTCAAAAACAACGATTATGACTTTGAGTAGACTGTTCATTTGGTTTTTTTTATATACTTAATGATTTTGCGATACAATACATTTTCGTCAACAGGTTTAGATATATAATCATTCATTCCTACAGCTTTGCATTTATTAACATCAACTGTTGTGACATCAGCTGTGAGGGCAATGATGGGGATTTGAGAATTCATTTTGCGGCGAATATGCTCTGTGGCTTCGAAGCCATTTAGTTCAGGCATTTGCAAATCCATCAGAATAATATCATACTTGTTTTCTTGTAGCTTTTCGATAGCAATTTTTCCATTGTCTGCAATATCTACATCAAATCCAAAATCTAATAAAATTATCTTTATCAAAAGTTGATTCAATGGCATATCCTCCACAACCAATATCCTTATGTTTTCAATTCTTTCGACTAATTCTACTCTATTTTCAGGTTCTGTTGTTTTTAATATTTCTGTTGTTTCTGCGATGACTTTTTTAAAATTCAAAATAAAACCAAAGGTTGACCCTTTTCTTGGTTTACTATTTACAAAGATAGTTCCACCCTGCAGCTCTACAAATTGCTTAACGATAGAAAGTCCTAAGCCCGTTCCTGCATATAATTTGGATGTTTCATCTGTTGCTTGTTGAAAGTCGCCAAAAATAAAATCTAGTTTATTTTCTGGAATCCCGATTCCTGTATCGGATACTGAAAATTCTATGGTTACATCGTTTGCCTCTTCTTTAAGCTTCTGAACACTTAGGGTAATTTTACCTTCATCTGTAAACTTTACAGCATTACTCAATAAGTTTAATATTATTTGACGCAGACGTAGCGAGTCGCCTAGTAAAATTTTAGGAATAGCAGCGTCAAAATGTTTAATTAATTCTATATTTTTTTCCTGAATTTTTGGTTCAAATAGATGAAGTGTTGTAGAAATTGAATCGGATAATGCAAATGGAGTTTGTTCGAAGGTCATTTTTCCGGCATCTACCTTAGCAATGTCAAGAATATCATTAATTAAAACAATCAAAGCGTCACCAGAAACTTTAATAGCATTTATATATTCTTTTTGTTTTTCACTTAATGCTGTTTTTAACATCACATTTGTAAATCCGATGATGGCGTTCATTGGTGTCCTTATTTCATGACTCATATTCGACAAAAATTGTTGCTTTGCTTTTACGGCGCTCTCAGCTATTTGCGAAGCAATTTCAGCTTTATTTTTCGCTTCTTTTTGCTCATGAATTTCGGTATTAGTACCCACCCACATTTTTATTCTTCCTTTTTTATCTTTAATAGGTAATGCTCTACTCAAATGCCAGCGGTAGTCACCTTCTTTATTTAAGATCCTGCATTCCATATCAAAAACATCTCCTGATTTTAAGGAGTTTGTCCAATTTATTTTAGTCAACTCTACGTCATCGGGGTGAATTACTTTTTCCCATCCCCATCCTTTTAATTTTTCAAACTTCAGGACTGTATCGTCAAGCCATTTTTGATTAAAATAAATCACATTACCTTCTGTGTCGGCATTGGTAATTTTTTGAGGCATAGTATCTAACACTCGCCTTAAATTTCTTTCGCTTCCTTCTATTTTTTTTCGGGAAAGTACCATTTCTGTTACTTCATAAGCAATAGTCACAACCCCTGAAATTGTCCTGTCTGCATTATAGTCAGGTTGAAAAACAACATTAAAATATCGTTCTTTCATTTTATCATTATGCTGTAACCTCGCAAGAATTTCGTTGGCGTAAACTGGAATACCGGTGGTGTAAACGCTGTCTATCATAGCCGGAAATGGCTGGTCTTTTATTTCGGGAAGCACCTGCATGAGTGCTTTGCCTTCGACTTGATTCCCTTTTCCCCAAAATTCTTTTATCAAATCATTGGCGAGTGTAATCACCATATCTTTTCCCTTCATAACAGAAAAAGCAAATGGCGATTCCATAAGCATACTATAGTAGCGTTTATTGGTTTATTCTACATACTTCAAGACTTTCTTCTCAGCCTCCTGCTGAGCTTCTAATGCTTTTTTTACAATTACCTGAGCGGTTACTTCGAAAGCAATAATGGTAACGCCCGAAATAGTTTCGTCTGCTTCCAGATAAGGTTGATAAACAAAATTAAAATACACCTCTTCATGTTTTCCATTGCGAAAAACCGGAGCAAGAAGCTCATCTCCATAAAACGGAATACCTGTGGTGTAAACCTTATTGAGCAAACTGGGAAATTCAGAATCTTTAAGTTCAGCTATCACTTCAAACAATGGCTTTCCTTCCAAGTCCGTGCCTTTCCCCCAAAATGTTTTAATGCTATCATTGGCAAGTGTAATCACCATATTTTCACCTTTTAAAATGGCAAAACCAAAAGGGGATTTCATCAGCATCATATTGTATCGCTTTTCGCTGTCTTCAAGCTGTTTCGACGCTTTTTGCTCCACTTCGTGCTGCGCCTCTAATGCTTTTTTTACTTTCACAGCAGCGGTTACTTCGGCAGCAATAATGGTAACTCCCGAAATAGTTTCGTCAGCTTCTAGATAGGGCTGATAAACAAAATTATAATAAACATCCTCCTTTTGTCCATTAATGTACTTCGGGGCGAGGACTTCATTGGCATAATAAGGAATTCCTGTTTTGTAAACTTCATCAAGCAAATTAGGAAATGCCGTGTCTTTTAATTCCGGAAGAACGGCAATCAATGCTTTTCCTTCTACGTAGTTTCCCTTTCCCCAAGTTGCTTTTATTTTGTCATTGGCAAATGTGATCACTTTGTTTTTACCTTTCAATATTGCAAAAGCGAATGGCGATTGCATGAGCATCATATTGTAGCGTTTTTCGCTGTCTTCAAGCAGTTTCAACGCTTTTTTATCAAACTCAAGCTGCGTTATCAGTATCTTATTTTCTGTAACATCTTCAGTCCGGTGAATAATATATTTCACATTATTATTCTCATCCAGTATAGGCGAGCTAGTTGCTTGCCAATACTTCAGTTCATAACCTCCACCTTCCGATTCCGGTTTTGGAATATCGTATTTTACAACCGGCAATACATCCTTGGTTTTATTTTTAATTGCCCGGTTAAAAGAAGCCCGTGCAATACTTTCTCCATTTGCGGTTTTATCATCAGGATTATCAGGGAACACATCAAAGGCATTACGCCCCACAATATTTTCTCTTACAGTTGTTGTAGCTTTTAAAAATGCGTCAGACGCCGCCACTATAACAAAGTTGGTATCGATGACAACCAACAATTCCGAAGATTGTTCGAATATTTTTATATAATCCTTTACATCCATAAGTTTAGTATATTTCAGATAAAGAATCTGCTTAATTAGGTTTATGTTTCCGACCTTCGATAATCAATTTGTGTTGTCGAGTGAAAACCCTGCCAAGGCGAAGTTAAAGAATATTCTGAAATAAGTTTTAATACAATTCTAAATGTTTGATTCTAAAACAAAAAAATATGATTTTTCTATTTTAATTCAATTTAAATTTTCATTTTTTTCTAATCAATATATTTAAAAATTTGGAGAGAATTGGTATGTGAAAATAATTTTAGCTTATTATTTGTGAACCCATTTTTTTATTATTTCTTTTTAAGAAATCCTTTTTCAACACTTTCGTTAATCAAGTTTTTGGCATAATTCCAAATGGTATTCGAACCTTTATCAATGGCTTTTTTCTTCTCGTACACTTTTTCATAATCCACATCAAATTCTTTCCAAGTTCCTCCCTTATTCGTAGTGTTTTGCAGCAGCGGTTCAAATCGATCCATACTTTTGGCAAATTTAGCTTCATTGGTTTCGCCTGCTTCAAATTCTTCCCAAATTTGAATGAATTCCGCGGCTTGGTTTTCCGGCAGCATCCCAAAAATCCTTTTCGCTGCTTTTAACTCTTCCTCGGTGTTATTGTGATTCATTTGGGTATCATAAAGAAAAATATCACCAGCATCAATTTCCACTATGTCGTGGATTAACACCATCTTGATCACTTTAAGCAAATCAATCTTCTCGTTGGAATGTTCGGCCAAAACGATAGCCATCATTGCCAAATGCCAACTGTGTTCGGCATCATTTTCATTCCTTTCGCTATTGAATAGTTTGGTTTTACGCTGAATGTATTTTAGCTTGTCTATTTCTTTTATGAAATCTACTTGTTTCGATAAATTATCCATTTACTTCTTTATTGCTTTTATGGTTTATAACGCTATTTTTAATTACTGATAAGGTTTAAGAACGTTTGTTTTTAAAGAACACTTCGTAGAGCGGGTTATTATACCCTTAGTTTTCCATAAAATCTTTTTCCATTTCTAAGTATTCTTTGTTTTTGTAGCTCGCAAAAGGTCTAAGTATGTTTAGCATATAAATTTTTACAGGAATATTCATTCTGATACAATTACCATGAAATTCTTCTACAGTTTCTTCATCATACTTATGTCTGTATAATATTTTTTTAATCTCAGGATAATCTTTTTCTAGCAAAGCTTTGAAAGCAATACAACGGACAACAGGACGGTCACATTCTGTCAAGGAAATTAATTCTTTAATGGATGTTTGTGCCACAAACTTTTTAAAGCTCTTTACCGTATCAATTCCGAGTGTCAAATAAATATTTTCTTTCCTAAATTCATAATATACTTTGCCAAGCTTTTCATTTTTCAATATATTTTCGAGCTTTGTTGTCGGCTTAAAAATTTCAACTTCTTTTCCGCAACTTACTATCAAAATTACAATTGATAAAATGTAGAAGTATTTATTCATAGTTTCTTAGTTGTTTTCGTTGGTAACTTGCACATAATGTTCCGCAGCTTCGCGCAGTGGTGGTAATTTAATAAAAAATATAATAAGAAATTTTAATGTTTGGAGAATTTTCCGAGAAATATAAACGAGATATTACGCCAAACAGCTGTGAATAACTGGCTCATAATTCAAGTTTAGTATTCCAACAATAATACTTTCCATTCCATTTTCTAATAAACATTATTGGGTAAACTATGCTTTCTGATGGATTTGATTTTATTGCATTACAAACCCAAAGCGTTTCACGGTTTTTAATAGATAAATCTATAAAATAAGTAAAGTCATTATACTTTTGGCTCGAAGTGACTTTGTCCAAATCAATAGTTTTCTTAATTTCCAACACCAATGAATCGAGTGAAATACATTCTATTGATTTTTCTTCTTTCAACCTGTTTTTACGGTCTGAAATATTTTTTACTTCCGTAATATTTTCAGCAACAAATTTTGTGATGTCTAATATATTTTCGTTACCAAGTTTTTTAAAATGTGCATTACCAACAAATTCTATATCTTCGGAATAATAAAATTCCTTTCTTCTGAAGAGTTCTAAAAAATTGTAGATTCGATTCATTTTCTATTTTCTATAAGTGTCGAGAGCTTGCTGCTAATTTGTATAAACGTGCAACAAACCTTCGTATATACAACCAAATTTGAGTAGATTAGTGAAGGTTTCTTTCGCTTTCTATTCCTTCCAAATATATTAAATAATTCCTACAAAACATTATATTTCCTATTTATATTTCCTACTTAAAAACCTCTTATTTCTAAAGAAATCCTGCGGATTTCAATACTTATAGAAAACAAATTACCACGCACCACCAACCCCAGCGGGGTTGCATTATTTATGAAAACATTCGACCCCGCTGGGGTCACTTTGCAAAACAATATTGTTGCTATAAACATTTGACCTTTCCAAGGTCTTTTCAATCCTTAATTTAATGAAATATGGCATACCCCCGCTGGGGTCACTTTGCAAAACAATATTATTGCTATAAACATTTGACCTTTCCAAGGTCTTTTCAATCCTTAATTTAATGAAATTTGGCATACTCCAGCTGGGGTCACTTTGCAAAACAATATTATTGCTATAAACATTTGACCTTTCCAAGGTCTTTTCAATCCTTAATTTAATGAAATTTGGCATACTCCAGCTGGGGTCACTTTGCAAAACGAATTTTGTTGCTATAAACATTTGACCTTTCCAAGGTCTTTTCAATCTTTAACTTAATGACATTTAATATGCCTCAATAAAAATCCAAATTTCAATTCGGTTCCAATACCTTAAAATATTATTAAATTATCAGGATAATGGAGAATTCTCATTTTAAAAAAAGTAATTTGGCATAATGATTTATTATTTTTGAATACATTATATAAAATTTATGGACAATATAAAAATACTTTGGGTCGATGATGAAATCGACTATTTGAAACCGCACATTTTATTTCTGGAAAAGAAAAATTACAGCGTGACCACCTGCAATAACGGGCGTGACGCGATTGATATTTTTGAGAACACCAATTTTGACATTGTTTTTCTGGACGAAAATATGCCTGGAATGAGCGGATTGGAAACGCTTTCGGAAATGAAGGAAAAAAAATCTTCTGTTCCGATGATTATGATTACCAAGAGCGAGGAAGAATATATTATGGAGGAAGCCATTGGCTCCAAGATTGCCGATTATTTGATAAAACCCGTCAATCCCAACCAGATTTTGTTGAGTTTGAAAAAGAATTTGGATCATTCGCGCTTGATTTCGCAGAAAACTACGCTGGATTACCAAAAGGAATTCCGCAAAATTTCAATGGAAATGTCGATGGTCAATTCCTATGAAGACTGGGTTGAATTGTACAAAAAATTAATTTTCTGGGAATTGGAACTCGAAAACATAGACGACCAAGCGATGATTGAAATATTGGAATCGCAAAAAGCTGAAGCCAATTCGCAATTCGGAAAATTCATCGAGCGTAATTATGAAGATTGGTTTGCTCCAAAAGCGGACAAGCCGGTTCAATCCCACACTTTGTTTAAAGAATTAGTAGTTCCTGAACTTAAAAAAAAGGAGAAACCTATTTTGTTTGTCGTGATTGATAATTTGCGTTACGACCAATGGAAAGTCTTTGAAAACGTGGTGGGAAATCATTACAAACTGGAAAAAGAAGTTCCGTATTACGCTATTTTACCAACGGCTACCCAATATGCGAGAAACGCCATTTTCTCAGGATTGACACCACTTGAAATGGAAAAACAGTTTCCGCAATATTGGAAAAATGATCCTGAAGAAGGTGGAAAAAATTTGTATGAAGCCGAGTTTTTGACTGCCCAATTAAAACGATTGGGATTGAATATTAAGGAAGATTATTTTAAAATCACCAATCTTGCTGGCGGAAAAAAACTGGCAGAAAATTTCAAATCATTAAAAAGCAATGATTTGGTTACTGTGGTTTATAATTTTGTAGATATGCTTTCGCACGCCAAAACCGAAATGGACGTGGTCAAAGAACTGGCATCAGACGACAAAGCCTATCGCTCGTTGACTTTGAGTTGGTTCAAGAATTCCCCTCTTTTGGAAATCATTCAACAGGCACAAAAACTGGGTTTCAAATTGATTTTGACCACGGATCATGGAACGATAAACGTGAAAAATCCTTCGAAAGTAGTGGGTGACAAAAACACGAGTCTTAATTTGCGCTATAAAACAGGACGCAGCTTGACCTATGAGCAGAAAGATGTTTATGCCGTGAAAGACCCAAAAAATATTGGTTTACCTACCATAAATATGAGTAGTTCTTATATTTTTGCAAAAAATGATTTGTTTTTGGCCTATGTCAACAACTACAATCATTATGTGAGTTATTATAAAAACACATATCAACATGGCGGAATTTCATTGGAAGAAATGATTATCCCGTTTTTAGTTTTTAACCCGAAATAAAAAGGTTTAGTTTAGGGTTTGTTGTTTATGGTCAACTCTAAACAACAAACTCTAAACAACAAACCATAAACTTTTAAAGAATGGAAATAAGCTTTTCGTTAGATCAACTCGAAGCAGTTGCAAAGCAAATCTTGGAACAAAATCCGAATAAAGTTATTCTTTTTCACGGAGAAATGGGCGTTGGAAAAACTACTTTAATCAAAGTTTTAGCCAAAACCCTTGGCGTAAATGACGTAACTAGTAGTCCGACTTTTTCTTTAGTTAACGAATATCAAACTACTGACAACCAAACCGTTTATCATTTTGATTTTTATAGATTAAACAAGGAAACGGAAGCTTTAGATATGGGAGCCGATGAATATTTATATTCTGGTAATTGGTGTTTTATTGAATGGGCCGAAAAAATTTCGAGTCTCATCCCAGAAGAGCATTCGGTTATTACCATCAGCTTGCTTCCCGACGGCAAACGTTCTTTGACATTAATTTAACTTCAACAACATAATCGATTTCTAAACTTTTTACGTAAATTTACTTTTAATTTTTACAGCACCAATGGCAATCACCCCCTTTACAAAGCAGCAGTTATTACCTCAAGAAGAAAAACTTGAAATAACAAGACACAAAAGCGAACTTTTCATTGGCGTGCCCAAAGAAACTAGTTTTCAAGAACGTCGCATTTGCCTAACTCCTGATGCTGTAAATTCGTTGACTTATCAAGGCCATCGGGTGATGATAGAAGCTGGTGCTGGAGAAAGTTCAAGTTATTCTGATAAAGAATACGCCAATGCAGGTGCCGAAATCACTAGCGATACCAAGAAAGTATTTGGTTGTCCGATAATTTTAAAAGTTGAACCAGCAAGTCTCGCAGAAATTGAAATGATTAACCCTGAATCCATAGTGATTTCGGCTATTCAATTAAAAACAAGAAAGAAATCTTATTTTACGGCTTTAACCAAAAAGAAAATTACAGCTCTAGCATTCGAATACATCAAAGATGAAGACGGCTCCTATCCAGCAGTGAAATCCTTGAGTGAAATTGCAGGAACAGCTTCGATATTAATTGCCGCCGAATTGATGATTACAAATGAATTCGGAAAAGGATTATTGTTCGGAAACATTACTGGAGTCCCTCCTACCGATGTTGTTATTCTTGGTGCAGGAACTGTTGGAGAATTTGCCGCAAAAACTGCCATCGGTTTAGGTGCCAGCGTTAAAATTTTCGATAATTCTATTACCAAACTTAGGCGGATGCAAAACCATTTGCCCCAACGTATTTTCACTTCTACCATTCAACCCAAAGCTTTACTAAAAGCCCTAAGAAGATGTGATGTTGCCATTGGCGCTATGCGTGGCAAAGAACGATGTCCGATTATCGTGACCGAAACTATGGTCGAACATATGAAAAAAGGGGCTGTAATTGTTGACGTGAGTATTGATACTGGCGGCTGTTTTGAAACGTCAGAAGTAACCACTCACGAAAAACCAACCTTTGTCAAAAATGACGTATTGCATTACTGCGTTCCTAATATTCCTTCTAGGTATTCCAAAACAGCTTCCCTTTCCATTAGCAATATTCTCACTCCTTACTTATTGCAAATTGCTGAAGATGGTGGAATTGAAAGCGCCATCAGATGCAACCACGGTCTGAAAAATGGGGTCTATTTATACCATGGAATCGTTACGAATAAAGCGATTGGTGATTGGTTCGATTTGCCCAACAGCGATATTAATTTAATCGTGTTTTAAACAAACTTTCCTTTATCTTTGCCGAAAATTTAATTTATGAAATCACCAAACAAAATGGGATTGTTGGAGACAAAACCCTATGAAAAGTGGCGATACCATAAATGACCAATAACAACTATATTTTACATTTATGAAATTTGTACATCGTTTCGCCTATTACCTTTTAGGATTAATAATGGGATGCTTTTTTGTTGCTGCCGTATTTAGTGGAAAAGACACCCGTTGCAATTATTTTCCTAATGCCAGGGTTCTAAATGATCTAAGAAACAAACCTTTTCAATATTCAGACAAAGCTTCCCAAATATTGAATGAAAAATGGATTGACACCAGTGATGTTAAAAACTGCCTGAAATTTGGCGATGTTGATTTTGACAAAAGTAATATTGCAGTAGGAAGCGGAAAGCTATATATTATAGACGGAAAAACCGTTAAAAACCAAGAAATTACGCTAGAAGTTATCAACTACTCTGAAAAAGCAGTATTGAAAGACATTATAAAGAAATAGACTCGTATTTTTTTTAGTTGTCCTAAAAATAATACCTGTATTTTTCTAAAATTAGTTAAATCGGAACCGAATTCATTCTGTTCCGATTTTTTTTGTGTCGTTTTAGATTTACCAGATTTTTTACCAAAGATTACATTTCATTTTTGGATGATTTTATTGTGATGTTGCACGTGATAAATAGTAAAATAAAGCATTTCCCTGACGGTAATTTTTCCCAAAGCGGGATGCGGACAATTGTATTTATCCAATTCTTCTTCTGACCAATTTTGTAAATTAGAAATAAAAGATTCGAGATTATTTTTACCTTGATGGACCAATTCCTGGATATTAGAATTTATATTTAGTTCAGGAATAAAGGGAGCAGTCGCTTTTGTGCCATTTGCCAAAGCATTCAGATATTTTTCGATAAGCGCTTCGTTGCTAATTGATTCTCTGTTAGAGAAACCAAAATTAGATTCTATACTTGTTTTAGGAAGCGATAAATAGTTGTTTACTCGCCCTAAAGCAATATTTATATGCTCTACATTTTGAGCCACTGACCATTTACCGTTTATGGAAATGGTTGGATTTGGCAAATGAATTGCCGTGTCCCAAAAGGCAAAATGAGTCGTATTGAGATTCGTTATTAGTTCGCTTTTATTCATCTTTATTGGGCTTTTTCAAGAACTCTTCGGTAAAATGTTCTTTGTGTTTTTCTTTAGCAAATTTTTCAGCATTGTAGGTTTTTGAATTTCCTTTTGGAATAGAAAGAGAAGTCCAATTGTCGTTGCAAATCATTTTGCCGATAAAAACCATTTGTCCCACGTGATACGGATAATGAGCCAATTGCCGATTGATAGCTTCCATAACTGAATGTCCTTGATTTCGGATATAGATTGTTTTTGAAAAATCATCTTCATTCAAGGAATTTAATGCGTTGAAAAGACAATCCCAGCCCTCTTTCCATTTTTTAATTAATTCATCTTTAGTCGTGATATCATTTTCAAATTCTGCATCACGGTTTCTCCATTCTTTTTCCCCATCTGAAGTCAAAAAGTCGGTCCAACGGGACAACATATTCCCACTCAAATGTTGTACAATAATGGCTATGCTGTTACTTTCGTCATTGTATTGCCAAAATAGTTTATCATCTGGCAATTGAACCATCGTTTTATCGCCCAGCATTTTGTAATACTCAAATTGCTTTTTGGCACTTTCTAAATAAGCTGTGTTCATCGTATTTGCATTTAGGTAATTATAATATTCCAGTTTCTAGTTGTTCTAAATATATAAAATCAGGTGACTTTACTCCTGCTTCTGTTCTAATCCTAACAAGTTTGGGGGATTCAAAGAATTGTTTTGCTTTTTCTAAAGAAGACCAAACTGATAAATGTACAATCCTATTTGGTTCATTTTCGTATTTAAGAACTTGATAAGAGATTTCTCCAGCTTCTTTCCTAATTCCAGAAGCATTATCAAATATATTTTTCCAAGCAATGTAATCTTCCACTTCGTGAATAATTAGTACGAATTTCATTTTGTTTAGTTTTAGGTATTAATACTTCATACAATATACCAATCGGTATTTATTTGTTTAAATTTTTTTATGCCTTTAAATCGTAAATCATTTTTTCTAAAAAATTCATAGTAACATTAAGTACTTCTGGACTCCCCGTAACTTTAGCTTGCATTACAGCTCCTTCGATCAAAGACATTAAAATGAATGAAAACTCATTGGCATTTGTCGAAACTTTAATTTCATTTCTTTCAATCCCCGTTTCTATACATTTTACAACAGCTATTTTCCAAAATTGAAGCGCTTTAATTGCTTTTGCTCTTAACAGGAGATGCGTATCATCTGCTTCTGTTGATGTATTTAGTATGGGGCATCCCGCTTTTAAAATAGGGAGTTCTAAAAAATTCCTATATGTTTCAGGATATACCAAAAGTCTGTCAATCATTTTGGGACGAGCTTCTATTTGATTTCTTAAATAAGTAACAATTAGGTTGTAGTTATAATCAAATGCTTCTAATGCTACTTCGTCTTTATTCTCGAAATTACCATAAATACTGCCCTTAGTTAAGCCTGTTGCCTCTGTTATATCAAACATTGAAGTTCCAGTATATCCTTTTGCATTGAATATTGGAGCCGTTTTTTCGATTATGAATTGTTTGGTACGTTCAGCTTTGGACATCATCAAAGGGTATTAATTTATACAAATATAATCAAAATATACCAATCGGTATTAATATTTTAATTATTTAAAAAAAAGGACTAAAAAAACCTCGAAAATATTTCGAGGTTTTTTAATGAGTTAGTCTTTATTCTTGCTTCTATTATCTTTTTTAATCATTCATCGAAATCAAGAACTCTTCATTATTTTTGGTTTTCTTGAAACGATCATTAATAAAATCCATTGCTTCTACAGGGTTCATATCAGAAAGGTATTTTCTCATAATCCACATTCTTTGTAATGTTTTAGGATCTAATAACAAATCATCACGTCTTGTGCTCGAAGAAGTTAAATCAATTGCAGGAAAAATGCGTTTGTTGGCAATTTTACGATCCAATTGCAATTCCATATTTCCAGTTCCTTTGAATTCTTCAAAGATAACTTCGTCCATTTTAGAACCAGTTTCTGTTAATGCTGTAGCGATGATACTCAATGAACCACCATTTTCTACATTACGAGCAGCTCCAAAGAAACGTTTTGGTTTTTGCAATGCATTGGCATCCACACCACCACTCAATACCTTACCAGATGCAGGTTGAACGGTATTGTATGCTCTTGCCAAACGTGTAATAGAATCTAATAAAATTACAACATCGTGACCACATTCTACCAAACGTTTTGCTTTTTCAAGAACAATATTAGCGATTTTAACGTGCTCTTGTGGTTCTCTGTCGAAAGTTGAAGCAATAACTTCACCACGAACACTTCGTTGCATGTCGGTAACCTCTTCTGGACGTTCGTCGATTAATAATACAATCAAATAAACCTCTGGGTGATTGGCAGCAATGGCGTTGGCAATGTCTTTCAATAACATTGTTTTACCTGTTTTAGGCTGCGCTACAATCATACCACGTTGTCCTTTTCCTATTGGAGAAAACAAATCGATAATTCGGGTAGAAATAGTGCTTTGTCTTTCGGCCAATTTGAATTTTTCGGATGGAAAAACTGGAGTTAAATGTTCGAAAGATACACGGTCACGAACTACTTGCGGGTCGTGTCCATTGATTTTTAAAACGCGAACTAAAGGAAAGAATTTTTCGCCTTCTTTTGGAGGACGCACCACTCCTTTTACGGTATCTCCGGTTTTAAGTCCGAACAATCTAATTTGTGAAGTCGATAAATAAATATCATCTGGTGAAGCCAAGTAATTATAATCAGAAGAACGAAGGAAACCATAGCCATCAGGCATCATTTCCAATACACCTTCACTTTCTATGATACCGTCAAATTCAAAGTCAGAATCTCTAAAATTGTTTTTCTTGTTTTTGAAATTTGGGTTTACATTCCCGTTTCCATTTGGCTGCGCCCTGTTCGGCTGCGCCTCGGGTCCATTTCCGTTACCGTTTTGATTGGGATTTTGATTTGGATTTTGCTTATGTAATTGGTTGGGGTTTATTTTTTTGGCAGGAGCGCTAACTTCTGTATTTTCTACATTTTCAGGAGTTTCAGGAGTTTCAGCTTCGGAATTTTCCTCGTTTGTTTCGTTTGCTTCATTTTCTCCGCTGGCTAATTTTGCCTCTTCTTTTTGCTTTTGCAAAGCCATCTTCTTTTCGTAAGCAGATTTATTGAATTTAATCACCTTGCCTACTTTCTTTTCAACTATTTCCTTTTCTACTTTTTCAGGTGTTGCAACTTCAGTAATCTCTTTTACTTCAACGGGAGCAACTATTGATTCTGGAGTTTCTTCTTCTGCAAAAAGGGAAGCATTAGTAGTCTTCTGAATGGCTACTTTTTTCTCAGGTGCAATTCGAGCTCTTTTTGGTTTGTCGTCCTGTGTTTTAGTTTCGGTCTTTTTAGTAGTTGGAGCCGAATCTTTGCTTGTCGACTGGAGTTCTAATATTTGGCTAATTAATGCCTCTTTTTTTACTCCGTTAAATTTTATTGTTTTAGCTGCTTTAGCTATTTCTTGAAGCTCGGAAAGCTTCATTTCTTTTAATGCAGAAATGTCAAACATAAATGTTCTATGAGTTTAAATAATTTGGGAATACTATAAAAGTGTGTAGTAAATTTTTAATTTTGAATTCACCGAAGAATGAAGTACTTACGGATTTGTTATGCAATAATACGAATAATTTTTAGGATACAATAGTATTTATTAAAAAGAAAATATATTTTTGTCAAAGAAATCAAAACAATGATACAAAGAATTCAAACCATATATTTACTTCTTGCTTTTGTGGTAACCGGTGTTTTACCTTTCTTCATTCCGTTATGGACAATGGCAGATGGCAAAGACTACTATTTTATGCAAAATCAAGTATATGTTGTGGTTTTAGGGCTGAGTACTACGCTTTCGTTGTTGAGTATCATTTCCTATAAAAAAAGACAAAATCAGTTTGTTATTGGCAGATTGAACATAATATTAAATTTAATTTTATTAGGCTTGTTTGTTTATCGTTCACTAAATGTATCTGGAGAAACACTAGCTGTTTCTGAGAAAGGTATTGGGATGTTTCTACCAATTGTTGCTATCGTATTATTAGTTTTAGCTAATAAGGCCATCAAGAAGGATGAAGATCTTGTAAAATCTGTGGATAGGTTGAGATAATCCTATAATCTTAGTTTATGTGCGAAGGAAACCCGAATGAAAGTTCGGGTTTTTTTGTGGCTATTTTTCACTGATTATACCTGACAGGTTTTTAAAACCTGTCAGGTCTGAAGAATATCTAGATTTGCCGATGACTAAAACTATTTCTTCCCTATTTCAATAATCTCCAAGTCTTTTATTTTGTCGCCATCAATCACGAAACGCAGCATCGTTCTCACTTGATGAAAACCACTTTTTCCAGCCGCTCCGGGATTCATATGCAGAAGATTGTGTTTCTTGTCAAAAATCACTTTCAGGATATGCGAATGCCCACAAATAAACAACTTAGGAGGATTAGCCATCATTTCAGTTTTAATATTCGGATTGTATTTTCCGGGATAACCACCAATATGTGTAATCCAGACATCGACTCCTTCACACATAAATCGGTTGTGTAACGGAAATTCCATTCGGGCTTTGTCGTCGTCAATATTGCCGTAAACACAGCGTAAGGGTTTCAGTTTCTTTATGGTATCAGTCACGACCAAATCACCAATATCGCCGGCATGCCAAACTTCATCAGCCTGGGCTACATATTTAAGAATCGTATCGTCAATATGACTGTGGGTATCGGAAAGCAGGAGGATTTTTTTCATATTTTTTCACCGCAAAGGCACTAAGTCGCGAAGTTTTTTTATCACAAAAGTTCAACGTAGCAAAGTTATTATTTAAGATGATAAATTAGCGATTTTTAATTTGAGTTTTGGGAAAACTTTAAAGGTATAGTAAACTTAAATCTTTGTAAATTTGCCAATATTAACTCGTTCACTGGACACTTTTTCAGCATTAATGACTGAATACTGAACACTGAATACTGAACACTAAACTTGAGGTATTTTATAAAACTGGCATATAACGGAACCAATTATCACGGATGGCAATACCAACCCAATGCTTCGTCTGTGCAAGAAACGCTGAACAAAGCAGTTTCTGTTGTATTGAATACAGAAATTAATCTTATGGGTGCAGGTCGCACCGATACTGGTGTTCACGCCAAAGAAATGTATGCTCATTTTGATTTTGAAACTCCAATAAATTCTTCTAGTTTGGTTCATAAACTCAATTCTTATTTGCCCAAAGACATTGTGGTTTATGATATTATTCCCGTAAAAGACGAAGCTCACGCGCGTTTTGACGCTACAAAAAGAACCTATGAATACCATATCAATACTTTTAAGGATGCTTTTTTGCAAGACGGAAGCTGGTATTTTCATCAGAAGTTGGATTTAGACTTAATGAATCAAGCCTCAAAATTGTTGTTTAACCACATTGATTTTCAATGTTTTTCCAAGGTAAATACGGATGTAAACACTTTTGATTGCACTATATTTGAAGCACATTGGACACAAGAGAACAACCAAATTGTATTCACGATTTCGGCCAATCGATTCTTGCGCAATATGGTTCGCGCCATTGTTGGCACATTAGTAAATGTGGGTTTGCAAAAAATCACCTTGGACGATTTCAACGAAATCATTAAAAGCAAAAACCGCGACAAAGCTGGTTTCTCGGTTCCTGCTCACGGATTGTATTTGACAAAAATTGAGTACGATTATTTGTAGAAAAAGAATTAAGTATTAAGAAAATAGAAGAAAGAGCAAAGAATAAAGAGAATAGACATTGACATCAGGATAAGACTCCTAAAATTATATGAAAGCAAAAGCATTTGATACCACCATATTCAAAAGAATATTAAAATACACTAAGCCTTATAAATGGCGATTCAATAGCGTTATTGCATTTGCTGTTTTTTTGTCGGTATTTGCGGCGGTGCGTCCATTAATTTTACAAGGAACTGTGGATACCTATATCAAACCCAAGGACAATTATGGCCTATTGCTGTATGTAACTTTGATGGGAGTTACCTTATTATTAGAAGTAATTTTCCAATTTTTCTTTGTGTATTGGGCGAACTGGCTTGGGCAGGATATTGTAAAAGACATTCGTACCAAACTCTTCAAACACATGTTGAGTTTTCGAATTAAATACTTCGACAACGTGCCTATTGGCCAATTAGTAACGCGTTCGGTTTCAGATATCGAACAAATTGCACGTATTTTTAGTCAAGGTTTGTTTATGATTGCCAGTGACGTGATGAAAATGATTGTTTGTTTAATTATTATGTTTTGGATGAATTGGCAACTTTCCATTATTGTAGTACTAGCAATGCCCATATTGGTTTTTTTTACGCGAATATTCCAAAAGAAAATGCAAATCGCTTTCGAAGAAGTGCGAACACAAATTGCCAATATGAATTCTTTCGTGCAAGAACGAGTTACAGGAATGAAAATTGTCCAACTGTTTAATCGAGAAAACATTGAAGCCGAAAAATTCAAATCCATCAACGAAAAACACAATAAAGCCTGGATAAAAACCATATTGTACAACTCCATCTTCTTCCCTATTGCCGATATTATTTCGTCCTTGACCCTTGGTTTTATAGTATTGTATGGAGGTCTTCAAATTATTAACGGAAATACATTTACCACTTTAGGACAAATGACGGCTTACACAATGTTCATAGGAATGTTGTTCAACCCGCTACGACAAATTGCAGATAAATTCAACGAGATGCAACTGGGAATGATTGCCGCCAATCGTGTTTTTGACATTCTTGACACCAAGGATCAAATTCAAGATACAGGAACGGTTGAAGCCCCTATTTTTAAAGGAAGCATCCAATTCAAGGATGTTCATTTTGGTTACATTGCCAATGAAGAAGTGATAAAAGGCATTGATTTAGATGTAAAAGCAGGCAAAACAGTGGCCATTGTTGGTGCAACGGGAGCTGGAAAATCTACGATTATCAATTTGCTGAATCGTTTTTATGAAATCAATAGTGGAACGATTTATATTGACGATCACAATATCGAAAATTATACTTTGAGTTCGCTACGCAAGCAAATTGCCGTGGTTTTACAGGATGTTTTTCTTTTTGCCGATACGATTTTCAACAACATCACGCTGAATAACCCTGATATTACTCGGGAACAGGTTTTGGCTGCGTCCAAGAAAATTGGCGTACACAAATTCATTATGAGTTTGCCCGACAATTATGATTTTGACGTGAAAGAACGTGGCGTAATGCTTTCATCCGGACAGCGTCAATTGATTGCTTTTCTGCGTGCTTATGTGAGTAATCCGAGTATCTTAATTTTGGACGAAGCCACATCTTCTATCGATACGTATTCTGAAGAATTGATTCAACGAGCTACCGAAACGATTACCAAAGGGAGAACATCGATAGTGATTGCACACCGATTGGCCACCATCATCAATGCTGATAAAATTGTAGTAATGGACAAAGGGCTGATTGTAGAACAAGGAACACATCAGGAATTAGTTACTAAAGAAGGTGGTTATTATAAAAACCTGTATGATTCGCAGTTTGCTGTGGAGTATTAAATTAGATCCTTTTACTTTTAATTTTATTGGAATAAAATACGTCGTCACTTCGAGTGATTTTGAATAGTAATGCGACAGCTTTACTATTCAAAATTTTATCGAGAAGCATACAACGTAAAAGTTCTCGATACATTTTATTAAAAAAAGCTAATCGCATTTTTTTAATAAAACACTCGAACTGACGTACTACACTCTTATTGTTCGGAGTTACGAGTGCGCGTGAGGGATTACTTCACTATGCTTTTATTTTCATAGGAGTTCAGTGAACTTCGTTTGAAGCTGGCTACCGAAGTAGCGCGGATAGCCCGACCGCTTTTGTGAAAGGGGGCGAACTGAATACTTACAAGAGTGCCCCCTTTTGCAAAAGTGGTCACGCCCAAATATTGGTTGTAAAATTTCTAACAATTTTAAGTAACATCGTACTAAACTTTTAAAGCCGAAACTTCCTTGTAATAAAATAAATCCTTAAATTCGCACACTGAAATTAATTTAGAAAAAAACATACAATGAAATACGATATTATAGTTTTAGGAAGTGGCCCAGGCGGATATGTAACTGCCATTAGAGCTTCACAATTAGGCTTTAAAGTTGCCGTAATCGAAAAAGAAAGCCTTGGTGGTATTTGCTTGAATTGGGGTTGTATCCCTACCAAAGCATTATTAAAATCAGCACAGGTTTTTGATTACTTAAAACACGCTTCTGATTATGGATTGACTGTTTCATCTTTTGATAAAGACTTCCCTGCCGTGATTCAACGTAGCCGTGGAGTGGCACAAGGAATGAGCAAAGGGGTTACTTTCTTGATGAAAAAAAATAAAATCGACGTTATCAATGGTTTTGGAAAAGTAAAACCAGGTAAAAAAGTCGACGTTACCGATAAAGACGGAAAAGTTACTGAATACAGTGCAGACCATATTATTATTGCTACAGGAGCACGTTCTCGTGAGTTACCAAACTTGCCTCAAGATGGGGTTAAAGTAATTGGATACAGACAAGCAATGTCTTTGCCTACTCAGCCTAAAAAGATGATTGTTGTAGGTTCTGGAGCTATTGGAGTTGAATTTGCACATTTTTATAACTCTATGGGAACAGAAGTTACTATTGTAGAATTTATGCCAAATGTAGTGCCTGTTGAGGACGAAGATATTTCAAAACAATTTGAAAAATCGTTGAAAAAATCAGGAATCACTGTGATGTTAAATTCTTCTGTAGAAAGAATTGATACTACTGGAAAAGGAGTTAAAGCATACGTTAAAACAGCTAAAGGAGAAGAAGTTTTAGAAGCTGACATTTTATTGTCTGCGGTTGGAATCAAAACCAACATCGAAAACATCGGATTGGAAGAAGTGGGTATTGCTGTTGACAGAGATAAAATCTTGGTAAACGCTTACAACCAAACCAATATTCCAGGATATTACGCTATTGGTGATGTTACTCCAGGTCAGGCTTTGGCACACGTTGCTTCTGCTGAAGGAATTAACTGTGTGGAGAAAATTGCAGGTCTTCACGTAGATCCAATCGATTACGGAAACGTTCCGGGTTGTACTTATGCAACTCCAGAAATTGCTTCTGTAGGTTTGACTGAAAAACAAGCTAAAGAAAAAGGATACGAATTGAAAATTGGTAAATTCCCATTCTCAGCTTCTGGAAAAGCACAAGCTTCTGGAAATTCTGATGGTTTTGTAAAAGTAATTTTTGACGCCAAATACGGCGAATGGTTAGGTTGCCACATGATTGGTGCTGGTGTTACCGATATGATTGCTGAAGCAGTTGTAGCACGTAAACTAGAAACTACGGGACACGAAATCCTGAAATCGATTCACCCTCACCCAACAATGAGCGAAGCCGTTATGGAAGCCGTTGCTGATGCTTATGGCGAAGTGATTCACTTGTAAAATTAATTTTCGGTGTTCAGTCGCTATTGGCAGACTGAAATAAATATCAATCCGTTTTGCGAAAGCAAAGCGGATTTTTTTTGTTAATAAATTACCTCATTCACAAGTGTATTGAAAATCAATTGTTTATATCTTTAAATGATTTTTTAACCAAAACCTTTATACTATGAGAAAAATACACCTAATCAAAGTTGTTTTAGTAGCCCTGTTCTTGGTAAGCATTAGTTGCAAAAAAGAAACGGAAGCCACGACTGAAGTCAAATCCACATTTAATTTAGAAGAAGCAAAAGCCGCAATAGGAATTGCTGGACAAACATTTGTTATAGCTATGAACAAAGGTGATTCCATCGCGCTGGCCAATTGTTATACAACGGATGCCAAAATGATGGGACCAAATGAAAAAGCGGTCGTTGGAAGACCAGCAATTCAAAAAGTGTTCAGCGGCTGGATTAAAGGCGGAATACCAACCTTCACGATGAAAACCATAGCCGTATGGGGCAACGAAGAAATGATGGCGGCCGAAGAAGAATGGGCCTTTTCTGATAAAGATGGAAAAATACTGGACTCCGGAAAATCAATTGAACTTTTCAAAATGGAAGACGGAAAATGGCGAATGTTCAGGGATTGCTATAATTCTGACCTGCCCATTCCCAAGAAATAATTGGATTGTTTCCTTAAAATAAAAATATATTTTGTGAAAGCAAAACATATTTTTTTGTGCTATTATTTAAAGTAAACACGACAGTAAATTAAATTTAAATAACTAACTACTAGATGATTAATAAAAATTAATTATTTTTTTTTTAAAATTAATTTATTATTTTTTTGTACTTTTATTTTCTACTAAAAAAAATGTTTATTGCCTCAAACATTTAAGTATTGTTTTGCCAAAATATATTGTGTTATAAAGATAAGCTTCAATTCAAAAAATAATTAATCCATTATAAACCTGAATCAAAAAACGACAAGAAAAAATTAAAATACTTGCGTTTTATTTTCAATTCGTTTGATATAGACATAAGGTTTGTTTGGATTGATCATAAGTATTTCGAATAATATCAAATTAATAGTAACCATAATATTTAAATTCAAAATGGAAAACAAAAAAATAATCACAGTATTTGGAGCCACTGGTGCTCAAGGAGGAGGTTTGGTCAAAGCTATTTTGGCAGATAAAAACAGTGACTTTTCAGTAAGGGCGGTAACGAGAAATGCCAATTCTGAAAAAGCAAAAGCGTTGGCACAATTAGGTGCACAGATTGTAGCAGCGGATATTGATGACGTTCAAAGTATAAAAAAAGCATTAGAAGGTACTTATGGCGCTTACTTTGTCACTTTTTTTTGGGAACATTTCTCCGTCGAAAAAGAACAACAAGAAGTAGCCAACTTTATTAAAGCTGCAAAAGAAGCGCATCTAAAACACGTTATTTGGTCCACATTGGAAGATACCCGAAACTGGATGGCTCTAGACGACAACAGAATGCCAACCTTGCAAGGAAAATACAAAGTACCACACTTTGACGGCAAAGGCGAAGCGGATAAATTCTTTACTGATGCGGGCTTGCCTACAACATTTTTAAGGACTTCGTTTTACTGGGATAATTTAATCCATTTTGGTATGGGCCCCAAAAAAGGGGAAGACGGTAATTACTATATCACTTTGCCTATGGATGATAAAAAATTGGCAGGAATTGCTGCAGAAGATATTGGCAAATGTGCCTATGGAATATTCAAAAAAGGAAGCGAAACCATTGGAAAAACAATTGGTATTGCTGGCGAAAAATTAAACGGAGCTGAAATGGCAGAAAAACTCTCCAATGCTATGGGAATAAACGTGAATTACAATAATGTAAGTCCCGAAACCTATCGAAGTTTTGGTTTTCCAGGAGCCGATGATTTGGGAAATATGTTCCAGTTCAAAAGAGACTTCAACGCCGACTTTAATGGAGCGAGAAATGAAAAAGTTTCAATGGAATTAAACCCAAAATTGCAAAATTTTGATCAATGGCTTTCCAAAAATAAATCCCAGATTCCTGTGGATTAAAGCAATTAATACTTCGAAATAAAAACGGTTCCAAACAAAATAATTCCCTAATTGCAGCTGCAGTTAGGGATTTTTACAGGCTGTTAATAGTTAAAATTTTATAAGAAATAAAATCGTTTTTTGGTGGTTTGCAATCAGAATTGTATGTATTTGAAATGAAATAACGCATGACGTTTGTCACTACAATCTACCAAAATTGGAGGACTTTGCGTGATTTTGTAACACATATAAATGAGTTATAAGCAACTCATTGGGATGCGAACATTTATATTTTTAATTCTTAGATAAGAGACAACCAATAAAAATAAATGAAATGAATAAATCTACATTATTAATAGCAGGAATCGCCTCTGGATTATTGCTTAACTCTTGTTCAAACAAGGAGAATAATAAAAATACAGACACGAATCTTAATGACTCCATTAAAGAAACATTTTCAATAGCGAATCTGGTAGAGGAAGTCAAAACTGTTCCTGACTCAGTCATCGAATATCTTCATGCACAACACCACTCTCATAAGGTACTTGAAAGAAGGACTATCCCAATAGGTTATGAAACTTCCAACATGAAATATTGGAAGAATTATGTCAAAAAAGTTGAGGAGCTGCCTGTTATTAATCCTGGTCCTGGCGAGTATGTTCATGTGATGGAAGGTCAAAAAAACGGATACCAAAACCTGGTAATTGGCATTACTGAAACATTTCCAGGTGGAGCTCCACCTATGCATACACACGAAGGAGAAGAATCTCATGTGCTTCTGGAAGGAGAAATACTATATGCAATGGGTGATACCATATTTACCGTAAAAGCCCCATACATAATTAATATCCCTCCTATGGTACCGCATGCATTTAAAAACATTGGAAAAAAAACGGCAAATCTTGTGGTGATATTTCCAACTAACGTTTGGAAATATGATGTTGTTGATTATTTCCCCTTTGATAAAAAAGAAAATAAAAATTTGCATAACCATAAACATTAGCAAAATTCCGGGAACTGATGATTTGGAAAACATATTCCAGTTCAAAAGAGATTTCAATACCGACTTTAATGGAACGAGAAATGAAAAAGTTTCAATGGAATTAAACCCAAAATTGCAAAATTTTGATCAATGGCTTTCCAAAAATGCATCCCAGATTCCTGTGGATTAAAATAATTGATAACCCGTCTTGACCTTCGAAATAAAAAAACTGTTTCCAAACCATAGACTCCCTAATTGCAGTAGCGGTTAGGGATTTTTTATGAGTGTTTGGTGGCTGATAAATTTGTAAGAAATAAAATCGTTTTTAGAGGGTTAGTGATTGGATTTTTATATATTTGATAAAGAATAAAGTATGAATACAAACATAGACATCTATCTCAAAATTGGAGGCTTTGTATGATTCAATCGTACACATTACAAGTTAAAAAACATTTTATGGACGAAAGAGTAAAATACTTGAAAGAATTACGAAACGCTTATAAAACTAAAGATATTGTCACTCAATTATCTGACTTCAAGATGATAACTAATTCATTGTTCAAACTGACTCAAAGTTTATTTGACAACAATGAGAAATTCAAATATTTTTATACAGAATTAGAAAATAAATATTTCAGGTATGGCATTGCAAATCAAAGTATTGCAAAATTAATGGGCGGGAATAAATTTAAATTAATTGAACTTGATATAAAAATAACCGACCTATTTTCTATTTTTAGTCTCACCAGAATGCAAATTGAATCGTATGCTTTAATGTTTTATCTATTTTACGAAGGTGTAACTGCAACTGAAAAAGATTTTAGATACGATATTTATAAACTAAACGGGTTAATAAAACAAAGTAAATTCAAAGTTAAAACAGAAATAAGCATTGGAAAAAAAAATAAAATATTAGAAGAAATAGAAACAATTAAACAAAAAATAACTCAATATGAAACTTTTAAAAATTCTTCTGAAAAGCAACAAAAAGAAATGTTAAATCCAAAAAAAGCAATGCTTAATTTATCCAGAGAATTACTTACAAAAAGTGGTCTCGAATCAAGCAGAATAGATGAAATGTGGGCTCTGTATTCAAATTATGCACATAGTGAATATATCAGTGATAGACAATTTAATTCAATTTATAAAATTAATAAATCAACATTAGAAGAAACTATTTTGGCTTTAAATATAAATTCAATAATTACGGCTAAACTGTGTATTTTTCTGTGCAACTCATTTGAAGGTGTAATGAAAAAGTATAATGAACTAGATACAAAAGAACGAGTTCATATAGAAATTTGGAACAAGATGTATAATTAAAACTTTTACTAAAAGCCGTTTGGCAATATTTGGGCAATGTCATAATGGAAAGTTATTTTGCATTTGGGATGATTTGGCAAATCCGAATAATGAGCATAATTTAACCCCAAACCTTTTAACAAGTGAACGATAACGGTAATTACTCCAACACTCACACTATGAAACAACTTATTTATTTCGCGTTATTAATTCCATTTATAACTTTTGCACAGCGTAACTATCTCGACGAAGGCAATAAACTACTAAGTCAAAATAAAAATAAGGAAGCGGAGGAAATCTTTAAAGAAGCGCTAAATTCAGAAAAATATAATTTAATTTATCAAACCCAACTTGGGTTATCTTTAATAAATCAAAAAAAATATAGTGAAGCTGAAAAACAACTTGAAAAAGTCTTGTCTAAAGATCCGAACAATACTGCAGCACTTTGGTATTCAGGAATTAATAATTTTCAAAATGCAAAAAACTTTAGAAAAGCGGTTATGTATTTTGAAAAAGCTTATCCTTTCATTTCTAAGTCTTCGCCACAGTTTTTTGCTGTCAACTTCTTTATTGGAAAATCATATAGAAACTTGTTATATACTGAAGGTTTAACTTACGAAGAGACGAGTCGAATGCTTGAAACTTCAAAAGAATACATTAGACTTCAACCTAGTGCAAGCGATGCAGATCAATTTATTTCTTTTATAAAATATGTTGAAGAAAATCGATTTCCATCAAATGTAAAAAAGTGGAGAGTCATAAATGAAAATGATCCGGAGGAATTGATAAACAAAGAATTGGAAAGAAAGTAGTAACTACTTCGCTGCAATACCATAACATTAGCATTTAGGATAAGACGACAGAAACACAAACTATAAGAAAATGAACAACGAAATTTTATACACGGAAAGACAAAAGTTTAAGCAATGGTGGTTGTGGTTTATTCTGTTGGGGATTAATGGACTGTTTTTGTTTGGAGTATTTAAACAAATTATCGGTGGACAACAATTTGGCGACAAACCAATGAGTAACTTAGAACTTTTAATAGCTACAGGATCAACCATTATCTTGACAATTTTGTTTGTAAACTTTCGCCTTGACACAGCAATTAAAAAAGACGGAATATATGTTCGCTTTTTTCCATTTCACTTGAAGTTCAAACATTACACTTGGGACAAACTGACCAAATCATTTGTTAGACAATATTCACCAATTACTGAATACGGTGGTTGGGGTTTACGACTTGGACTTTTTGGAAATGGTACAGCCTATAATGTTTCAGGCAACAAAGGTTTACAACTTGAATTTACAGACACCAAAAAAATACTTATTGGAACGAACAAGCCAGACGAACTGACCGAAACACTTATCAAAATTGGACAATTAAAACAATAACGAAAACCACAGACGTTTCGGATATGTATAAACTTATCTTATTGTGTTGGATGGCGCAGTTTTGCAAACTTGAACAAAAATTCAACGGAAAAATTAAACTGGACAATTAAAGGCTTCGCAACAATCAAAATTATGTATATGAAATTTAGAACAATAATTTTAATTCTTTTTACTTCAATTTTAGCTAATTGTGACAGAGATAATGTTAATTTAACAAATGCTGGAATTAGCACAAGATTGCATGGAAAATTTTCGGATTTTAATAAAAATCCTGCATCAAATGTTATAATAAAAGTTGGAGAATATAAAGAAACAGGTGGTGCAACTTATCCAAGTGGTTTTGGGAGTACAAAAATGGAATTTATACAATTTGTAAAAGAAGTTTATACAGATAATCAGGGGAATTACGACTTTACATTTCAAACAACTGGTAAGGGAAATTTTTATAGAATAGAAATAGGAGAATTTACAAAACCAAATGAACCACAATTACTTTGGCAGCCCTTTACTTATGATTTATCTGAATCTAATGATAATTCAAAAATAATTGGAAAAGAACTAGAATTAAATAATATAAATTTATATAATTTATTCCCTTGTGATGTAAATATACAATTAAATAACATTCAAATTTTCCCAATTACACCGAGCCATAACAAAACATTGTATTATAATTTATCCAAAATAAATTCAAATCAAAATACAACTGCAAGAATTTATATTGATAAATATCAAACACAAATTTTTGAACTTTTTAGAGTAAAACCAAATGGGATTCGTCAAAAAGCAAGCTATACATTTCCCGCGAGTAATGTTGAAATGTTAACAGTACAAAATATTATTGTGAATGAAATAGATTTTGTTGATATATAAAACCCAGACGTTTCGGATATGCAATAAACCTAGACATTTCAGATATATATAAAGTTTCTCTTGTTGGCTAGCGAAGTTTTGCAAACTGTGCCCACAAACGAGAGCAGACAAAACCACCTTATCCCAATAACATCCAATCAGAAATGAAAATTTCTAATAATGAGAAAAATAATTTTAGCTTTTTTATTGACAATGACCCTCGGGAACTTTATAGTTCTTGTGATGGCAATTACAAACCAATCGGAATTTTTAAATCAGTACAGATTGGTCATTGGCATTTCGTTTCTAATGTTTGGCGGTTTTTTGAGACAACATTTAATACACAATACTAAAATAGCAAAAGAACAAACCATAAAAAATTGAACGCACTCGTGCCTACAAACATATTACCCTCCTAATCAATAAATAAACTTTTAGAATTATCATTTATGAATATTTTTTCAAAATACATCCTGGCGTTACTGTTTGCATTGATTTGCCTAACTTCTTTTAGCCAACTGCAAGTAAAGCCCAACAACAAGAATATCACCTATATGGGAAGAGTGGCCCTAAACGAAGAATCGGCAACTTTTTACTGGCCGGGTAGTTATGCCACGATTAATTTCTTCGGCACAAGCATAAAAGCCACTATGCAATCTCTCCATGAGGATGGCTTTTTTTATGCCATTGTAGATAACGATGCGACAAAAGCGTTTAAATTTGGCTCGGATAACACAAAAAAAACGGTTACCTTGGCAGACAACCTTCCGGACGGTAAGCATTCGTTGCAACTGTATAAACTGTCCAACAACACCTCGGCGAATATTTTGTATGGTTTTGAAATTGGTGGAAAGGCAAAACTGAGCAAACCTTCAAAGTTGCCCAAACGAAAAATCGAGTTTTACGGAAATTCCATTACTGCCGGACATGGCGTGGACGTACCGACAGGAATGAAGGAATCCGGAATACCAGAGTATTTCAACAACTATTACACCTATGCCGCCTTGACTGCCAGACATTTAAACGCACAATCCTCCATCGTGGCAAGGAGTGGCATCGGTATTATGGTCAGCTGGTTTCCAGAAATTATGCCTGAAATCTATGACCGCCTAGATTCTTCCGATCCCAACAGCAAATGGGATTTCAGCCAATACACGCCAGATGTCGTCGTGATCAACTTATTCCAAAATGATTATTGGCTCACCAACAATCCAAATCACGAACAATTTAAACGAAGGTTTGGAACGACAAAACCGACAGAAGACTTTATCATAAAATCCTACCAAGATTTTGTTGCCAGCATTCGAGTTAAATATCCCAAAGCCCATATTATTTGTGCCTTGGGCAACATGAATGCCACGGAAACCGGATCAAAATGGCCGGGATATATCGAAAAAGCCATTGCTGGATTGAACGACGGGAAAATATATTCCGTTTTCTTTCCGTACAAAAACACTCCCGGCCATCCCAATAAAATGGAGCAACAGGCAATGGCTGATCAATTGATTCGCTTTATTGACAAAAAGGTGAAATGGTAAGTTTAAAGCGTCGAAAGGAATAGCCAGAAAATGAGAGCGAAAAAGACCCGCTTTTCCTTAAACTAATTAGGGTATGCTATTCATTTATAAGTTTAAATCACGCCCATTTTCTGCATCAAAAAAGTGGCACTTTTGTTTTGACAAATGCCGTTTCGGAGTTTGTAATCAAAATACAATTCGTTGTCCCGAATTTCCACTTCAAAACATTGGTTGGTCAAGATTTCGGGATAGGCATTGGTCGTCAGGCAAACTTCGATGTCGTGGGTGGCAATGGCGCCAATGGCTTTTTGGGCAATAATCTTTTTCACCACTTCAATCGTGCCGTTGCGCTTGTCATCGGAGTTGGTGCCGCGCAAGATTTCGTCCAACAAGACAAAAGCCGGTTTTTCTTCCAAGACGTCCATGATTTGTTTCAAACGTTTAATTTCGGCAAAAAAGTAAGATTCACTGTCGGACAAAGAATCGGACAATCTCATCGAAACCAACACTGGCAAAGGATGAACACTGGCTTTCGAAGCGCAAACCACGGAACCAATACCTCCAAGAACCATATTGATACCCAAACTTCTTAAAAAAGTACTTTTCCCCGACATATTAGAACCTGTCAAAATCACAAATGATTGGGGATAAAAATGGGTGTCGTTCCCTACCCTGCTCACTGGATTCAACAACGGATGCCCCAAATCCGAAAACCCAATTTTATACTCGGAATTGATTTCAGGAAAAACAAAATCGGGATTGTTGTGCGCCAAATTGGCCAAACTGTTCAACATTTCAAATGCGCCAATCACGTCCATCCAGCCTTCCAATTCCGTCGAATAGTTTTCCTTCCATTTCAAGAGTGCTTTCAAAACGTGGATGTGGTATAAAAAAGTACCATTAAACAAAGTGGCCACAACAAGATTCCCAACAGTATCCATGCTCGAAAACAACTCCGACAACGCCTTCAAATGTTGGCTGGCTTTCGCATTCTTGAAAAACAACTGCTGTTGCAAATCATTGAGTTTTTTGGATTGAAAGGTTTCGGTTTCAATTTGCTGTACCAATAGACTGTATTGTTTTATGATATTGTCAATATTCTCCGCTTGGGCAATTTCGGCTTTAATTCTCTTGATCGCTATCCCCAAAACCATTGTGTTGGCAATAAAAACATAGGACAAATAGGCAAGTAAAACGATTTTGTCGGTTATAAAATAAGCTATCAAAAGTCCCAAAAACAAGGCCGGCATCACATAAGAAAGCGTTAGTAACACTTTCGATAAAGGAGTTTTTTTAATTCTATTCCAATGCAATAGCGAATCATAAGCGATTTTGGAATCCTGGCTGATGCTAGCCAAAGCCAAAAATTCTTGACGCCAATCGATCTTGGTTTTGAGTTCGTTTATGGCTTCTTGGTTTTCAAGAATGGCCTCGTTGTCATTTAAGGTCAACAATTGGTTGGCCAATGTTTTTTTTCCAATAAAAGTCGCCGTCCGGTTCAGGTTTTGAAAGAGGGAATGTTCACCAAAAATATCCAGGTCATACGCATACGGATGATGAAAATCATTGAATTCAACCCCGTTTTCAAAAGGGATTTTTTCTCTTTTTAGATAAGAAATCTCGTTTTGGTTGATTTTTAAAAGTGCCGAAGTCAATTGCTTTTGAAAAGACAAACTAGAATGAATCCGCATCAAAAAAACAAAGCAGACAAAAGACAAAAAAGCGGAAACCACGTAACCCATTTGGCTCGTCTTGATATAATAAAACAAGAAAAACAAACAAGCAAAAACACTTAAAAGGCGTAAAATACTGATAGTATTGTACTTGGTATTAATTTTTTCTAAAGCTTCTGTATACTGGGCAACCTTATTTTGATAGAGATCCATTTATATAATTTCAATGAGAGACAAAGATAGGTCGCATTATATTTAAAACGGTTACAAATTGAAGTACAAAATTAACGAACTGAACCGTTTTATTGAATTGTTGTCAAAATAACTGGACAATAGCATTTATTTTTTTAGCCACAAATTGCACAAAATATCACAAATTTTATTAGTATTCAAAATTGAATTTGCTTCGCCAATATACTCCATTCAGGCCGCAAATTTTAGTTGTTTCAAGAATTTGTGATAATTTGTGCAATTTGTGGTCAATCTTTTTAAAAGCAAATGCCCTGCTCAAACCCAACATTTTTATTAAAATAAATTTTCTACATTTGTGTTGGAAAGCCAATGCTTATCCTGTTTAAAAAAATAAAACTATGCAAAACATTCCTAGTGTTGACTTGCGTGATTTCCTTTCGGATGACCCGAAACGTAAACAAAAATTTGTAAATGAAATCGGAAGTGCCTTTGAAGAAATTGGCTTTGTAGCCCTAAAAGGCCATTTTTTAAACGACCAATTGGTCGAAGAGTTGTATGGCGAAATTAGAAACTTTTTCGCTTTGCCATTAGAAACCAAACACAGTTATGAAATTCCCGGCATTGGCGGTCAAAGAGGTTATGTTTCTTTTGGAAAAGAACACGCCAAAGGCCGAAAAGAAGGTGATTTGAAGGAGTTTTGGCACTTTGGCCAATATGTGGAAAAAGATTCAAAATACGCTTCAGAATATCCCGATAATGTAGAAGTCAAAGAATTGCCCCGTTTCAACATCGTGGGAAAAGAAGCCTACCAAATGCTTGAAAAAACAGGTGTTTATGTATTGAGGGCTTTGGCTTTGCACTTGGGTTTAGATGAATTTTATTTTGACGAATACGCCAAAGAAGGCAACTCTATTTTACGTCCTATTCATTATCCGCCCATTACCACGGAACCCGAAAATGCAATTCGTGCCGCAGCCCACGGTGACATAAACTTGATTACACTTCTTATGGGGGCGCAAGGTCGTGGACTGCAAGTGCAAACTCACGACGGCAAATGGATTGATGCCATTGCAGAACCAGACGAATTGGTCATCAATGTGGGCGATATGTTGTCCCGCCACACCAACAACAAATTGAAATCCACCATACACCAAGTAGTCAATCCACCAAGGGAATTGTGGGGAACCTCTCGTTATTCCATTCCGTTTTTTATGCATCCGGTGAGTGATATGAAATTAGATTGTTTGGAAAATTGTATTGATGCCGAAAACCCAAAGAAATTCGAAGCAATTACCGCTGGAGAATACCTATACGAAAGATTGGTAGATTTGGGATTAATCAAAAAATAAATTATAAATTTATACTGTAAAAAGACATTGAGTTTTTGCTTGATGTCTTTTTTGATTTTAGTCAAAAACAGAACACGGATGATATGGATTTTCTACTGAATGCATATTAAATAGAATCCAATTGTAAAATTGCATTGTATTAGTATCATTTGTCAAGCTGAAAGCGTCTCAACAAACGAGAGCAATATAGTTTAGACGCTTCCAGCGTGACAAATAGCAAGAACAAATAGTATCAAATCGATTTATCCGTGTCCAAAAAAAATAAAAAATGGACTTACAAGAGCAATTAAAAAATTTATTTCCCGACCATATCGAATCGGAACCAGAAAAAATTCTGGAAGAAGAGCACGTACTTTTCATTCAAAAAGAACCAATGATCTGCAAATTCGAAAAACGAAAAGGTAAAGCCACCACCATAATCGAAGGTTACGAGGGATCAGATGAAGATTTTAAAATTCTGGCCAAAGAAATTAAAACCAAATTAAGCGTTGGCGGCACTTTCAAAGACGATTCCATTATCATTCAAGGGGATTATCGCGATAAAATTATGCAAATACTCAAAGAAAAAGGCTTCAAAGTAAAACGTGTCGGAGGATAAATTAGTTGGCGGTGTTCAGTCACAGTGTTCAGTTTAAAATTGAATAATTTCAAAACAATATAATAAAATATTAAAATCACTTTGCGCCTTTGTGCCTTTGTGGCAAAAACAAACCAATGATACAATCATCAGAATTGATTCTCAATCCAGACGGAAGCGTCTATCATTTGAACTTACTCCCAGAACATATTGCACAAGACATCATCTTTGTAGGCGACCAAAATCGTGTCGAAAAAATCACGCAATTCTTTGACAGTATTGAGTTTTCTATGCAAAAAAGAGAATTCAAAACCCAAACGGGTATTTTCAAAGGCAAACGAATAACGGTAATGTCAACCGGAATTGGCCCCGATAATATTGACATCGTGATGAACGAATTGGATGCCTTAGTCAACATTGATTTGAAAACCAGAACACCAAAAGAAAAATTAACTTCCTTAAACATCATCCGAATTGGGACTTCAGGCTCCTTGCAAGCCGATATTCCTGTAAATAGTTTCGTGATGGCAAAATTTGGATTAGGATTGGACAACATGCTCCGCTCCTACTTGATTGACGAAATCTCGGAAATCGCAATGGAAGATGCTTTCATCAAACACACCAATTGGGATTTAAAAAAAGGTCGTCCTTATGTAATTTCTTGCTCTGAAAAACTGGAAAAACGGTTGGAAAGTGATAGAATATTCAAAGGAATTACAGGAACTGCTGGCGGATTTTATGGTCCACAAGGAAGAGTTTTGCGCTTGAACATTCAGGACGAAAACTTGAATTCAAAAATGGACAGCTTCAATTATGATGGAACTCGAATGACAAATCTCGAAATGGAAACAGGTGCTATTTATGGCTTGGGAAAATTATTGGGACACCATTGTTTGTCGCTAAATGCCATCATTGCCAATCGTGCCAACGGAACATTTAGTGAAGATCCATACAAAGCAGTCGATGAATTGATTGCTTATGCTTTGGAGAAATTGGCGGAGTAAAAAAATCAAATTTATGATTAGTATAATAATTCACCTATTTGTTGGGATAATACAGCGCTTTTTTTTAGGAATTGGTGGAATCACTAGATGGTTTGTATTTCAATCTTATAATGCATTATACTATGAAAAATACCCAACAGATTTAGACTATTACATTGATTATAAAAGCAATAAAATAGATAAAAATGGCTTCTCGGTACAAAACAAAAACTTTTTTTCGGGAATAATTGTTATTGTATTGATAATATTACTGCTTGAAAAATTAGAAAACAAATGAATTTAATCCTCGAAACAGACAGACTCCTACTTCGTGAACTAAAGCTTTCTGATGCTAAAGCCTTTTTTGAAATGGACAGTAATCCCAATGTTCACCAATATTTATGGAACAAACCTGTTCAAAAAATAGAAGAAACTATTGAAATCATCGAATTTGTTAGAAAGCAATATGTCGAAAATGGAATTGGCAGATTTGCAATGATTTCGAAAGAAACCAATGAGTTTATAGGTTGGGCTGGATTAAAATACAATACAGAAATTGTAAATAATAAAGTTAATTTTTACGATATCGGATACCGATTGGACGAAAAATTCTGGGGAAAAGGCTACGCAAGCGAAGCAACTTTTGTTTGGCTTAACTATGCTTTCAAAACAATGAAAGTTAAAATTATGGAAGCAGCTGCTCATACTGACAATATAGCTTCCAATAGAATTCTTCAAAAAATCGGAATGCAAATGACCGAACAATATTTAGAGGATGGCATTTCTTGGAATTGGTATCAACTGGAAAATGAAAATTACAATTTGGTTTAGTTTTAATTCAACTCCAATTATTTCGCTTTTTTCAAGTTTTTCGCGTAAAGCTGTCTTCCAAGTTCTCCCAAAAAAGGCAAACCAACGGTATCGTATTCATAATTATTGTCGTTAAATATGTTGTCTTTGTTAACTAGAATTGTCGCCGAAACGATAAATTCAACTTTGTTTTCAGCGTCAACAATATAAGCACAATCAATCAGCGTTCCATAAGCATTTCCTACCTTATTGTAAATTTTTATCGAAGTCGGGATATTCTCCTTTGTATCGCCAAACATAAAAAATTTACAGTAACCATCAGGGTATTTTACTGGATCGTAACCAACATTTTTAGGGAGATTTTGCATTGAAAGCAGAATAAATTCTCTGTCTTTTTCTGATATTTCAAATCGTTCCGATTCATTGAAAGCTTCCGGAAAAACAATTCTTTTCATCGTATTGTGAAGTGTTTCCAAAGGATAATAATTCTTATTCGAAAAGTCAAATGGTTCCTTAACCAATTCGTCATTTTTCAAATAGCCAACGCCTTTTTTGAGTTTATTCAATTTTAAAGCAACGTTTGATTTATTCGTGTAGTCTGGCAGATTTACGATTGTAGCGTCGTCTCTATAAAGTGTCACGGCTTTGGTTTTTGAGTCTCCAGGATTTGAAGAAGATAAACGATGGGACAATTTAAAAGGCGTTAAACCCTTTGCAGCCATACTTTCGTTCACATAATCGAATCCTGCAAACTCCAATAAATTAGTACTCGCCTCATTATCGCTTACAGCAAAAACTTTAGAAATTTCTTCAGAAAACCGAAGTTTTTCTGGATTCCCTTCGATAATATATTGGGTATCTTTTGAAGTTTTATCTATAGTGTTTAACTTTTCCAAAGCCAAAATTGCAATAGGAAATTTGACCGTGCTTGCAGGATAAAAATAGTTCTCTGCATCCAGATGATAAGTGAAATCTTTAAAACTAACTTTGTTATTTTTGTCCCGATAAATTTGGGTATAAATAATTTGAAGCTCTAACGCTTCGGGATTTGACATCACGTTTTTGATCTTTGGATTATCAGATGCCAAAGTCTCTTTCAGTATATTTTTCCTTGTTACAGAGCATCCTAACTCCAAAAAAATCAGTGTGATTAGAATAAAAATACGGTAAATTTTCATCTATTATAGGCTTAAAATTAAATATTGGAATTCCATTCGATAGGACTTATTCCTTTTTCCTCCAAATATAGGTTAGTTTTATTGAAATGTTTATTCCCAAACCATTTTCCTTGATTGGCACTCATTGGCGAAGGATGACCCGATTCTAAAACCAAATGTTTAGTTCTGTCAATTTTGGAACCTTTTTTTTGGGCAAAACTTCCCCAAAGCAAGAAAACCACATTTTCCTTTTCGTCTGAGATTTTCTGAATAACAGCATCGGTAAAAAGATTCCATTTGAGGTGTTTGTGGCTGTTGGGATTGTCCATTCGAACAGAAAGCGAAGCATTCAAAAGCAAAACGCCCTGCTTTGCCCAACGTTCTAAATTACCAGAATTGGGAAAGAAGATAGTTCCCAAATCGTCATTCATTTCCCTAAAAATATTGCGTAAAGAAGGAGGAATTCTAATCCCATCATTCACAGAAAAACACAAACCATTGGCTTCTCCAAATCCGTGATACGGGTCTTGGCCAATAATTACGACTTTCAAATCATCGAACGAACAATAATCAAAGGCGGAAAAAATCAATTCCTTTGGAGGAAAACAAGTAAGGTTCTGATATTCTTCATCAACTGAATTCATCAAATCCTTGAAATAAGGTTTCTGGATTTCATCAGATAAAATGGATTGCCAAGAGGTATTGAGATTGGGTTGCATAAATATATTTTGTCGCAAAGTTCGTAAAGTTTTACCAAAGAGTAGCAAGAAAATGGTTTTTGACTTTTTACTTTGTAACTTTGGACTTTTGACATTTGACTTTCGACACAAAAATGATATCCATTACAGAAAAAACACTTCAAGACTTACAATTCCCAACCGTTCTCGAAACCATTTCGGAGATTTGCAATACCGATATTGGCAAGCAAAAAGCACTGGAAATCACGCCATTTCGGGACAAGGAAACTTTGATGAATGCCTTGATGCAAACCTCGGAATACGTTTCGTCTTTCCAGAATAACAACGCCATTCCTAATCACGGTTTTGATGCCATTACATATGAAATCAAGTTCTTGGGAATTGAAGACAGTTTTCTGGAAGTGGGTGGATTCCGAAAAATTGCCACTATATCGGATACAACCAATTTCTTGTTGAATTTCCTGAAAAAATTCGACGATTATTATCCTTACTTGAATAGAAAAGCTTCCGAAATCCAAATCACCAAGGAAATCAGCAGTTTGATTGATGTCGTGGTCGATAAATATGGAGAGATTAGAGACAATGCTTCTCCGCAATTATCGAATATCAGACGGGAAATGAATCTCATTCGCGGCAAGGTCAACCAAAGTTTTGGAGTCGCCTTGACGCAATATAATTCCCTAGGTTATTTAGATGATATTAAAGAAAGTTTTGTTCAAAATCGCAGGGTTTTGGCGGTTTTAGCGATGTATCGTCGAAAAGTGAAAGGAACCATTTTAGGCAGTTCCAAAACAGGAAGTATTGCTTATATCGAACCCGAATTGACCTTGAAATATTCCCGTGAATTAAGCAATTTAGAATACGAAGAAAAAGAGGAAATCACACGAATCCTGAAACAATTATCCAACCAAATTCGACCGTTTTTACCGTTGCTTATTCAATATCAGGATTTCCTGAGCGACATTGATGTCATTGCTGCCAAGGCAAAATATGCCAATAAAATCAATGGAATTTTGCCAACAATTACAGAAGATAGACGATTGTTTTTTAGAGATGCCTTCCATCCTATTTTGTATTTGAACAACAAACAAAAAAAAGAAATTACACATCCCCAAACCATTGAGTTGAGCCAAGAAAAAAGAATCATCGTGATTTCTGGACCCAATGCCGGGGGAAAAACCATATCCTTGAAAACCGTTGGATTACTGCAATTAATGTTGCAATCTGGAATGTTGATTCCCGTTCACGAACGCAGCGAAACTTTTTTGTTCGACAGAATCCTAACTGATATTGGCGACAATCAATCCATTGAAAATCATCTAAGCACCTACAGTTACCGACTCAAGAACATGAACTACTTCTTGAAGAAATGCAACAAGAAAACGATGTTCTTGATTGATGAATTTGGTACCGGTTCCGACCCGGAATTGGGAGGCGCATTGGCCGAAATTTTCTTGGAGGAATTCTATCATCGCGAAGCTTTTGGAATTATAACCACGCATTATTCGAACCTAAAAATTCTGGCTAACGAATTGCCTTTTGCCATAAACGCCAACATGTTATTCGACGAGAAAACATTAGAACCGATGTATAAATTAGTTTTAGGTCAAGCGGGAAGTTCTTTTACTTTTGAAGTAGCTTTGAAAAACGGAATTCCGTTCAGTTTAATCAATCGCGCGAAAAAGAAAATAGAAGTCGGAAAAGTGCGTTTCGACAAAACCATTGCCACCCTTCAAAAAGAACGTTCCAAATTGGAAAAAACTTCCATCAATTTGAAAGAAGAAGAAACAAAAGCGCGGGAAGAGAGCAAAAAAATGGAAAACATCAATGTCAAAATCAAGCAAAAACTGGAAAGCTACCAGGAATTGTACGACAGCAACCAAAAGACCATTTACATTGGACAAAAAATAGAAGACATTGCCGAGAAATATTACAACAATAAAAACAAAAAAGACCTAATTGGCGAATTCTTGAAATTGGTGGAAATCGAAAACTCCAAACGCAAGAAAGCCACACCTAAAGAGGCTAAAGCCATTATTGAAAAGAAAAAAGAAGTCATTAAGGAAATAGAGGTCAAAGTCGAAGAAATCAGGATCGAAAAGAAAGAAAAGAAACTAAAACCTGTTATCGAAAAACCAAAACCAATTCTAAAAGTCGGCGACAGAGTGCGAATGTTAGACGGAAAAGCCGTTGGAAGCATTGATAATATTGAGAAAAATAAAGCCACAGTCAATTACGGAATGTTTACTTCGAAAGTGAGTTTAGACGAATTGGAATTAGTGGAAGCGGTTAAGAAATAGTTAGTATGTCATTGCGAGGAACGAAGCAATCCCACTAACAAGAGCAAACAAGTTTAGCAACATAGTGGAACGATGCCCAAATACAAAACATTAACAAAATGATGAAACCCGGATTTATTTATATCATCACTAACAAATATCAAACTGTAGTTTATACAGGAGTTACGTCCAATCTTCCACAGAGGATTTTGGAGCATAAAGAGAAAAGGTATCCAAATTCATTTTCTGCTCGTTACAATCTGAACATATTAGTCTATTATGAACAATTTCAATGGATTGAAGATGCAATAGCTAGAGAAAAACAAATAAAAGCTGGTTCAAGAGAAGCTAAAAACGATTTAATTCGTTCAATAAATCCAACTTGGAAAGATTTATTTGAAGAAATTAAAGATATAATGACTGAATAAAAATCATAATAACACAAAGAGCAAAATTGAGCAACAAATGAGATTGCTTCGTTCCTCGCAATGACCTGAATATGCAAAACCTCCCACCCAACAAAAAAATAATCCTCTTCGATGGCGTTTGCAATTTATGCGATTCGGCGGTGCAATTCGTAATTCAGCACGACAAGAAAGATGTCTTTCGATTCGTGGCTTTGCAATCGGACTTGGGTCAAGAAATTCTAAAACATATTGGAATAAATTTAAAGAACATCGACAGTGTTATTCTGTACGAGCCTGGAGTTGCTTATTATTACAAATCTTCGGCGGCATTGCAAATTGCACGAAGTTTGGGCGGGTTTTGGCACTTGGGATCTATTTTTAGGATTGTTCCAACTGGTATCAGCAACCAACTTTATGATTACATTGCAAAGAATAGGTACAAGTGGTATGGTAAAAAAGAAAGCTGCCTGATACCAACTCCCGAACTAAAATCAAAATTTTTGTAAAAAAATGTGCCAATATGATATTTATCATATCCTAAACTCTATAGTAGTCTTACATTTGACTAATCTTAATAATCACAGGATATTTGTCAACTATAATACTGTTAAAGCGTTTCATTTTTAGTAATAGTTGTTTTTGGTTTAGTAATAATTGGTTTAATTGAAATCGTTGTTATATTGACAAATCCAAAAAAATAAGATTACAAAAAAAAGAGGATATCCGTATAGATATCCTCTCTTTGTTTTTAGTACAATCAGAAATGATTATTATCTAATCAACTTTCTGTATTTCAAACGTTTTGGAGTTAAATCACCACCCAAACGTTTCTTCTTATTTTCTTCATAATCAGAGAAACCACCTTCGAAATAATACACTTCTGAATCACCTTCGAAAGCTAGAATGTGTGTGCAAATTCTGTCCAAGAACCATCTGTCGTGCGAAATCACAACGGCACAACCTGCAAAATTCTCCAAACCTTCTTCTAGAGCACGAAGCGTGTTTACGTCCAAATCATTCGTTGGTTCATCTAATAAAAGTACGTTTCCTTCTTCTTTCAATGTCATTGCCAAATGCAAGCGGTTACGTTCTCCACCCGAAAGCATCGAAACTTTCTTGTTTTGCTCGCCACCACCAAAGTTGAAACGGGATAAATAAGCTCTTGAATTTACTTGTTTTCCGCCCATCATAATTAATTCCTGTCCATCGGCGAAGTTTTCCCAAATGGATTTATCAGGATTAATATTCGAATGCGCTTGATCTACATAAGCGATTTTTACAGTATCTCCAACCGTAAATTCTCCACTGTCAGTTTTTTGCTCTCCCATAATCATTTTGAAAATAGTGGATTTACCGGCACCGTTTGGCCCAATAATTCCAACAATTCCAGCTTGTGGCAAAGTAAAATTCAAGTTGTCGTATAATAATTTATCTCCAAAAGCTTTAGCAACATTCTTGGCTTCAATAACATTGGTTCCCAATCTTGGACCATTCGGAATATAAATTTCCAAGTTTTCGTCCAATTGTTTTTGGTCTTCATTTAACAATTTGTCGTAGTTCTGCAAACGTGCTTTTTGTTTCGTTTGACGGCCTTTGGCTCCTTGACGAACCCAATCCAACTCACGTTCCAAGGTTTTTCTACGTTTCGAAGCTACTTTTTCTTCCAATGCCATACGACTTGATTTTTGGTCTAACCAAGAAGAATAATTTCCTTTCCAAGGAATCCCTTCTCCTCTATCCAATTCCAAAATCCAGCCAGCAACATTGTCTAAGAAGTATCTATCGTGCGTTACTGCAATTACAGTTCCTGCATATTGTGCCAAATGTTGTTCTAACCAAAGAACAGATTCTGCATCCAAGTGGTTGGTTGGCTCATCCAAAAGCAAAACATCGGGTTGTTGCAACAACAAACGACATAAAGCCACTCGACGTCGCTCTCCTCCTGAAAGGTTTTTGATAGGCGTATCACCTTCTGGAGTACGCAAGGCGTCCATTGCAATTTCTAGTTTCGTATCGATTTCCCAAGCACCCAGCGCATCAATTTTGTCTTGCAAAGCCGCTTGACGATCCATTAGCTTGTCCATTTTGTCTGGATCAGAATAGTTTTCTTCAAGACCAAACAAATCGTTGATGTTATTGTATTCTTCTAAAACTGCCATTGTTTCGGCAACTCCTTCACGAACAATTTCGATAACGGTTTTAGAATCATCCAAAATTGGCTCTTGCTCCAAATAACCCACAGTGTAACCCGGTTGAAAAACAACATCACCTTGGTAGTTTTTATCAACTCCTGCAATGATTTTTAAAAGTGAAGATTTTCCAGAACCATTTAGACCTAGAATACCAATTTTAGCTCCATAAAAGAAACTCAAATAGATATTTTTTAATACTGGTTTATCTGCTCCTTGATAGGTTTTACTCAATTTTTGCATTGAGAATATTACTTTCTTATCGTCTGACATAATACATTAAATTTGTTTTAATCACTTTTCTATTTTAAACGTTACCGATATCTATTTACTCTCTCATTCGAATAAGACTAATACCTATAAAATTTAAAATGCAAATATATTCTATTTTGTCCTAATCATTGATAGATATACACAATCATTAAACGATAATATAAAGTCTATCGCCCAACTTAATTGTTAGTGGACCAACACAAGATTCGAGATGACAAACTCAGTTCCAATATTTTCAATATTATTAACTTTAATATTTACATTGTTTCTATCAGTTAATTTTTTGACCAAATTTAATCCAATACCTGTACTACTTTCCCCATTGGATTTATTACCAAGTGTTTGAAACATATCAAAAATTTTATCATGGTATTTTTCTTCTATTCCAGGTCCATTATCTAATACTGATAATTCTGCTTTATTTGGATCAAATGAAACAATTATTTTTGGATTTATTTTATCATTATATTTTATTGCATTCGAAAGTAAATTAGATACTATTTGATGAAACGCAATGGGTTGAAATAAAATATTATGATTCATATTTACTTTTTCGATTTGTACATTTGCAGAAGGATTCATTAGTTTTAAAACCTCTTCAAAAGCTATACCTACATTTACAACTTCTTTTCCTTCGTTATTTTGAACATTTTTACTGTAATGCAGTAAATCTTCAATTAGTTTAGACATATTTATTGAAGATGTTTTTACCATATCAAATAGTTCCGCAATTTCACTATTGAAATCTGAAAGATAATCCTCTTCTATTACATTAATTAATGCATTGATATTCCCCAAAGGGGTTTTTAAATCATGCGCAATTATATGTGCAAATTGTTCTAATTCTTTATTTTTATCTTCTAGAGTATCATTTAACTTTTTTAATTGTTGCTCATAATCCCATATTTTCAAAAAAGAAGCCACTTTTTTTCTAGTAATTTCTATGTTTAAAGGTTTAAATAAAAAATCTATAGCACCCAAATCATAAGCCTTAGTTATATATTTATGTTCATTACTTATTGCAGTTACAAAAATTGTTGAAATAGATGCCATATCAGGATGACCCTTAATAATTTCGACAAATTCATAACCATCCATACCTGGCATTTGAACATCTACAAGAATTAAAGAAACCTTCTTCTTGAGTAAAACTTGTAAGGCTTCATTTCCAGATAAGCAACTTATAATTTCTCTTTCAGGAAGATCTAATATACTCTTTAAAGCCATCAAATTTTCTGGCTTATCATCAATTAACAAAAGAGTATGCTTTTTATTTTCCATAATTATTTATTTTTTTAATAATATCTTTTACTGTTAAAACAGTATGTTCTTTATATAATTCAATTGCTGCTCTAGGCATTGTGTTATACTCGGCTTCATTATAATCTTGAACAATTGAAATACCTTTATTTTGGGCTATTACTTTTAGTCCAATTGCACCATCTGCATTTGCCCCAGATAAAAGTATTCCGCAACAGTTTTCTTTTAATACATACGAAAAGGATTCAAAACTAACATCAATGGATGGCCTGCTATAATTAACTTTTTCAGATGTATCCAATGAAAAACTTAAATTTTCTTCTAGTAACAAATGATAATCTGATGGCGCTAAATAAACATGTCCATTTTTAATAAACTCTTTATCTTCAGCTTCTTTTACTATGTAATGTGATTGTAATTGCAGATAATCTTCCAAAATAGTACTGGTGTTTTTTAATCTGTGCAAAATAATTACAATAGGCGTTTCCATATCTCTATCTAATTCATTCAAAATAGATAATATTAAATTAAAAGATCCTGCTGACCCACCAATAATTACCAATTTCATCTTATCTTATTTTTTGATAAATTTTTTGTTTACTATCAATAATTTTAAATTTATCACTTACTGAACTGAATCGTAAAGTTTCTTTGTTTCCAATTGCTAAAAAACCATAGACTGGTAAACTTTCATAAAATAGTTTTAAAACTTTATTTTGCAATTCCTCGTTAAAATAAATTAAAACATTCCGGCATAAAATTAGCTGGCATTCTTTAAAAACACCTTCCGTAACTAAATTATGTCTAGAAAACAAAATGTCTTTTTTTAACTCAGAGTTAATAATTGAATTGTGGCCATCCGAAACAAAATATTGATTTAAAGATGCTTTACCACCACAATCAAAATAATTCTTTGAATATTCTTTAAAATCTCTATTTGAAAAAATTCCTTTTTTGGCTTTATCTAAGGCATTTGTGCTAATATCCGTAGCATATAATCTTGATTTATCTAACAAACTCATTTCTTTTAATAAAATTGCCAATGAATAGGTTTCTTCACCAAATGAACAACCTGCGCTCCAAATATTAATTCTGGGATAGCTCTCTAAATAAGGAAAAACATTGTTTATTAAAGATTTGTAAAAATTAGGATCCCTGAAAAATTCACTAACATTAACCACAATCTCATTTACAAATACATTAAAATTTTCAGGATAATTGACCAACTCCTTTTTTAAATCTACAATGGTAAGCAATTCAGATATTTCCATAAAACGATTGATTCGCCTTAAGAATGAAGCTCTAGAATATCCTTCAAAGTCGTATCCATATTGTTTTTTTATTAAAAAAACTATTTCGTCAAGATCACTAAATTCTATCATTTATTTATAAACCCAAATACTAATTAACGAAATAAGCTGTTGTATATCAATTGGTTTTGATTGATAATCTGAAGCACCTGCATTTAAAATTTCTTCTCTATCCCCTTTCATAGCCTTAGCTGTAAGCGCAATAATAGGAAGATTTATCCATTTTGGATTTTCTCTTATTTTTTTGGTTGCTTCAAATCCATCCATTTCCGGCATCATAATATCCATAAGGACAATATCTATGGTCTCGTTGTTTTTTAAAACTTCTAAGGCTTCAATACCGTTAAAGGCTGTTGAAATTATAGCCCCCTTTGAAGTTAATGCACTCGAAAGTGCATATATATTTCGAATATCATCATCAACAATCAAAATACTTTTATCCTTAAGAACTTCTCCGCCTAATAAATTTTGCACCGTTTTATTTGCTTTTTTATTTGAAGTTTCTACAGTATCTAAAAATAAAAGCAATTCATCTTTTAATCTTTCGGTGACATTAGTTGTTTTTATAACAATTCCATCAGCACTATTTTGTAATTCCAATTGGTCTGAATCTGACAAGGATTGACCTGTATTGACAATTATATTAATTTTTTGATTTTTTGATACTTTTCTAAGTGCAGCGATATTGGCAATATTTTTAGAATCTGGCAGGCCAATATCCATAATAGCGCAATCAATATCATCATTCATCAAAATATATTCTGCCTCTTTGAAGGTATGCGCTTGAATACACATAACATTTCTATCACAACTATGAATTAATTCTTTAATAGAATAATTGAGACTTACATCGTCCTCCAAAACTAAAACTTTCTTAAACACATTGTTTATTTGAATATCGATTGACTCAAAAGCACTTTTTAGTTTATCAGTAGTTATAGGCTTTATTAGGAAATCAAAAGCGCCCATTTCTTTGGCCAATTTCTCCCTATTCATTCCTGACATTACATGTACCGGAATGTGTTGTAATTCTTTATCTTCTTTTAACCATTTTAAAACAGTCCAACCATCAATTCCAGGTAATTTCATATCCAAAATAATTGCTTTTGGCTTGTATTTTTTGGCATATTGATAGCCCGTTTCTCCTTGATAGGCTACAATTGCTTTAAATCCATTTTCATGGGCTACCTTCAACAAAACATCTGCAAAAGACGTATCATCCTCAATGATAAGTATTGTTTTATCATCAACCGAAACAAGTGTTCTATCATCATTTAGATTTTCTGATAAGTCAACAACTAAATCAGAATCTGAAGGTTTTGGAATTTCAGTATTTCTAGTTTCTGTTTTTTTATCCGTTGTAGCTACATTTTCAGCCTCTTCAACTGAATCTTCTTGAAAAGTGATGGGAATATGAACACTAAAAATACTTCCTTTATTTAATTCACTTTTAAATGCTACTTCTCCACCAAGCATTTGAGCTAATTCCTTAGAAATATACAAACCTAATCCAGTTCCTCCATATTTACGACTTGTAGAACTATCTGCTTGTTGAAACGTTTGGAATAGCTTCTTTTTATTTTCTTCTGAAATTCCAATTCCGTTATCTTCAATATAAACAGACAAAATCTCATCTGATTTTAATTTTGTTAATTGTTCCGAACTAAAATTATTTTCAGCAGTCCCTGATAAAAAATGCAATGAAACCTTTCCTCCCACTGGAGTAAACTTCAATGCATTAGATAAAAAGTTTTTAAGAATTTGTTCTAACTTTCCAATATCAGTATGTAGTTTTTTTGGACAGTCATCAGCTATAATTGTAGTGAACTCCACATTTTTCTTTTCCATTTGAGCTCTAAATAAGTCATCCATATCGGAATATATTCTTTCAATAATGGAATCTTCAGTAAAAATTTCGACTTTACCTGCCTCTATTTTAGAAATATCTAAAATATCTGTAATCAGATTTAATAAATCCTTACCAGATGAGTTGATGACAGAAAGATTATCAATTTGCGGATCTGTTAAATTACCTAAATTATTCTCTTTTAAAAGTTCTGAAAGAATCAAAATACTATTTAAAGGAGTTCGTAACTCATGCGACATATTTGCCAAAAACTCTGATTTGTATTTACTTGCTTGAGCAATTTCATTAGCTTTAATGTTTAACTCTTCTTGAGCAATACTCAATTCCTTATTCTTATCGTTAACTTCAGTATTTTTATATTCTAATTCTCTGCCTTTTTCTTCCAGATAAGCATTGGTTTGTTCTAATTCCGAGGCTTGATTCCTGAGTTCTTCCTCAGACTGCTGTAACAACATACTTTGTTTATTGAGCTCTTCATTACTTTGTCTAAGTTCTTCTTCCTGTACCTGTAGAATATTATTTTTACGATTAATTTCGTTAAGAGAATTTTTTAGTTCTTCATTATGAATGTACACTTCAAGAGCGCTTCCTATGGTTCCAGAAACCGTATTTAAAAGGGTTTTATGATCTTCATCAAAATTCATTAGAGAGCCTAATTCGATAACTCCAATCACTTTATTTCTATAGGTAATAGGCGTAATTAAGACATTAAAATAAGGGGCTTCACCTAATGATGATGTTAAATAGGAATAGTTATTGGGCAAATTATTTAAACAATTTTGTTGGTTTGAAATTGCAACCTCTCCTACTAAACCTTCTCCAAAATTTATTACTGTTGGTGTGTTTTTATGATCAGCATAACTGCCTATTTTATAAAGTTGATTCTTATCAGTTAAGTCAATAATATAAAAATTAGCCTGACAAGCTTGGGTCTGATTCACTAGAACATTACAAATATTTTTACCAAATTTATCTAAATCTGTTGATTCTAAAATAGTATTATTAATCACACTAATTCTTTCCTTCATTCGATTAATCTCCAATGACTCTTCATCCATCTTCTTCAATTCTAAAGACATGGTATTCATCGATTTATTGATTGTGTCGTTTGGACTTCTTAGGTTTATTTTAGAACCGTATTGGCCAGAGCTTATTTTTAAAGCCAAATCAAACTGTTCTTTCATTCCATCCAATAATTGATTAAAAGAATTACTAATATCCATAAATTCAGAATTTCCAGAAAATATTGGATTTTTTATAATTTTCCCTTCGGATATCTTTTTTATTGTTGTTGAAATAAATAGCAGAGAGCCCGATAATTGTTTGACTAATTTATAGAATAAAATAAGAGAGATTGATAAAAATAATAGTAGAAATAAAACTAATATTATCACATTTCGTAAAGCAATTTCTTTTTCTGCATTTGCATAATTTATTATATAATTTAAATTATCCTTTTCTAATTTTGAAATACTATTAACTATTTCTCTAGAATTTACCCACCATTGTCTAGGTGTTAATTGCATTTTACCGTCAATGATACTTTGAGCATCATTATTAAAATTAGAATATGATTTAGATTTTTTAAATTGCAATAAACCGCTATTGATTGAAACTTGTGTAAAATTTGATAATTTAAAATCAACACTTCTTACATATACTTTTGATTGAAAGTACAAATCTAATAAACCTGCATTATTTTTTTTATCAATTAAACTTTGTAAAACTACTCCCCGCTTTAGGAAAGCTGATCTTTTTAATAAAGTATAATTGGTATAATTATTAGCAAGTGCTGTAATCTTAGGGTATTTAATATAAATAACTTCTCTGTCAATTAGATTAAATAAATTTTCATTAATTACTGAATAATCAATAAACCAAGATGAAGGAGTTCCTCTTTTATTTTCTATATTACTATGAAGATTAAAAAGAGTAGAATTTAGCTTTTTGATTTCACTAAATATTAAAGTATCTTTAGAATAATCTTTTAAAAACCAACTATTCGTTTTGTCTTTACTTTCTTTATATTCACTTTTTATTGCTGAATCAAAAAGAGAATAATTACACAATCCTCTTTCAGTACCTATTAATTCAATTCCGTCTGAAAGCGTTGCTATATTGTTTATATTCTCTAAGCTTTCGTCGATATTTTGATAATGTTCTACAGAGTAATTTATATTTGATATAGTAATATAAATTAACCCTGAGAAAGGAATTAATAGAATTAAGATTAATTGAGATTTAACTGATAATTTTTTCCACATATAAAATTCTAATTTTACTTAAAAATATTTTTATAAAACAAAAAAGCACTATTAAAATAGTACTCTTTTGTTTTTTTTCCTTTACACCCTTCCTTTTAATGAACTAAAAACCCATGCATTAGCTAGAAAACCCACACCTACTGCAGCAAACCCCCAGCCAGCCACATCATCATATCTAAAGGCACCTAAACCTATTAGAAGTAAACCCATTAAAATCATTATCAAAGTTGCCCATCCTAAAATGGTATTCTTATTCATTCCCATAATTGTGGTATTTATTATATAAGCAAATATCGGTTATTTTTATGGCTAATTAAATATTTTAAAAAGCATTTCTCTCAATAAATCCGATTGAGGCAAAGCATTCGCCCCAACTCCTTTACTTTTTACGTCAATATCCCGTAACGAACCTACAATCTGACTCACTTTTCGCATAGGATAATTTTTGAGTGCAATGTCATAATCCTTTAGAAAAAAAGGATTAACGCCTAATACTTTAGTAACATTATTGGGGTTTTTGTCTTTCAACCCGTGGTATTTCAACAGTTGAACAAAAAAGCTAAACACCAAACTCGTAGTCACAACCATCGGGTTATCTTTCGGGTTTTGTGCAAAATTATCAGCGATGGTGTAAGCTCTCAATTGGTTTTTATCACCAATAGCTTTTCGTAATTCGAATACATTAAAATCCTTGCTGAAACCTATATTTTCCTCGATATGATGCGGAGTTATCGTGCTGCCTTTCGGCAAAATGATTTGCAATTTTTCTAATTCGTTGTTGATTTTACTCAAATCGGTTCCCAAAAATTCGACCAACATCGCATTGGCTTTGGGTTCAATCGAATATTTTTTTCCAGCCAAAACCCGTTTGATCCAATCGCCTACTTGATTTTCGTATAATTTTTTACTTTCGTAAACGATGCCATTTTTAGCTAAAAGTTTGGTTACTTTTTTACGTTTATCCAAGGTTTTGTATTTGTAACAAAGAACTAAAACCGTTGATGGCATTGGGTTTTCGGCATAACTTTCGATTTTGTCAATCGTTCGCGATAAATCTTGGGCTTCCTTGACAATAACGACTTGACGTTCCGCCATCATTGGATAGCGTTTAGCTGTCGAAACAATGTCTTCTATAGAAACATCACGACCGTACAAAACCGTTTGATTGAAACCTTTTTCGTCTTCCGTCAACACTTTATCTTCAATATAATCGGATAATTTATCGATATAATAGGACTCTTCTCCCATCAAAAAATAGATGGGTTTGATGTTGCCCGCTTTGATGTCATTGACTATTTTTAAAACTTCGTCCATTCTATTTTGGTTTATAGTTTTTAGTTTATGGTTTGTTGTTTATTTGCGAAACAACAATCATAAACTAAAAACAAAATAACTATTTTTGCTTTATGCAGCAACTCAATTTTCCTTCATATTCTTTTCGTTTCAAAAATAGCGAAAATAAAGTGTCTATTTTCGACGAAATCAGGAAAAAATTCATCATTCTCACTCCCGAAGAATGGGTTCGCCAGCACGTGGTTCGGTTTTTATTGGAAGAGAAAAAATATCCAAAATCCTTGATCAACGTCGAAAAAGTTTTGAACGTCAACGGATTGCGAAAAAGATATGATGTCGTGGTTTTCAATCCCGATGGATCCATCTTTGTTTTGGTGGAATGCAAAGCTCCCGAAATTAAAACTGCACAAGCCACTTTTGACCAAATTGCCCGTTATAACATGACTTTGAAAGCCCAATTTTTGATGGTGACCAATGGTTTGAATCATTACTTTTGCCAAATGGATTTTGAGAATGAGAAATATGAGTTTTTGAGCAAATTGCCAGATTACGAATTGAAAAACACAAAGATTTAAATGAAAATAGCCGTTGTCATACTCAATTGGAATGGAACAAAATTATTGGAACAGTTTCTGCCTTCAATTGTAAACTATTCTCCCGAAGCCGACATTTATGTTGCAGACAATGCTTCGACCGATGATTCTGTTGCTTTTGTAAAAACGAATTTTCCAACGGTGAAAATTGTGGTGAACGAGAGTAATTTTGGCTTTGCCCAAGGCTATAATGAAGCTTTAAAACACATTGATGCTGAGATTTATGCTTTGGTCAATTCGGATATTGAAGTGACAGAAAACTGGTTGAAACCCATTATCGAAACTTTCGAAAAAGAACCAAAAACAGCCATAATCCAACCTAAACTTTTAGATTTCAAACGCAAGGAATACTTTGAATATGCAGGAGCGGCTGGCGGATTTTTAGACAAATATGGCTATCCGTACTGTCGTGGACGCGTTTTTGAAACTTTGGAAAAAGACAACGGACAATACGATGATAATCGTGAAATATTCTGGGCTTCGGGTGCTTGTTTTTTTATCCGAAGTTCGGTTTACAAAGAATTGAAAGGATTCGATGCCGATTTTTTTGCCCATCAGGAAGAAATTGATTTGTGTTGGCGCGCTTTCAATAAAGGTTATATCATTAAATACAATTCACAATCAGTGGTGTATCACGTGGGCGGAGCGACTTTGCAACAAGGAAATCCAAAGAAAACTTTTCTGAATTTCAGGAATTCATTGTTGATGTTGTTGAAAAATCTGCCTAAAAAACAATTAATCCCCATTATTTTCACTCGTCTAATTCTGGATGGAGTCGCCGGAATACAATTTCTTTTCCAAGGAAAGTTCAAACATTTTTTAGCTATTCTAAAAGCCCATTTTTCATTTTATTCACTTGTTACTGTGCATTATAAGAAAAGAGCTCATTTTCAAGACGAAAAATACTATAAAATTAGAAGCATCGTTTTCGAATATTTTGTGAAAGATGGCAAGGTTTTTGAAAAATAATTTTTCATAATTTTAGAACCATATTCTAATCTTAAAAAACTAACTTTGTAATTCACGTTTAATTAAATTTTATCATCTATGAAAAAAATTGTTATTGCCCTATCTCTAATGGTGTTTATGACTTCATGTGTTTCTAAAAAGAAATATGCGGATCTTGAAGCCAGAAACAAAGAAACTCAAGACTTATTAAATACTTGCACCGTTAAATTAAATTCTTGTTTGGAAGAAAAAGCTGGACTTAAAGCTACTGTTGATGGTTTGAAAGAACATAATCAAACTTTAATAAATACTTCTAAAGATATGACAGTGTTAACAACAAAAGGTGCTGAAAGCATTGAAAAAGCATTAGAATCCATCAAAGAAAAAGATTTGAAAATTTCTAGAATGCAAGATGCTTTAACCAAAAAAGACAGTGTTACTCTTGCTGTTGTTACTAGTTTGAAATCTGTAGTAGGATTGAACGACGAAGACATCGAAATTAATGTAGATAAAGGAGTAGTTTTCATTTCTATCTCTGATAAAATGTTGTTCAAAAGCGGTAGCTATGATGTAACTGACAGAGCTAAAGGAGTTTTGGCTAAAGTGGCCAAGGTGGTGAATGACAAACCTGATTTTGAATGTATGGTAGAAGGTCATACGGACAACGTTCCTTACAACGGAAATGGAGTTATAATTGACAACTGGGATTTGAGTGTAAAACGTTCTACATCAATTATTCGTGTTTTATCAGCACAATTAGGTGTTAACCCTGCACAATTAATCGCTGCAGGAAGAAGTTCATTTGTACCTTTAGTGTCAAATGATTCAGCTGAAAATAGAGCAAAAAACAGAAGAACTCGTATCTATGTAATGCCTAAAATTGACCAATTCTATGAAATGGTTGAAAAAGAAATGAAAAAACAAACGAAATAGTAAGCAGTGTTCAGTGAACAGTAATTAGTATTCAGTTTGATTATAATATGAAACGTCTCGAGAAATCGAGACGTTTTTTTTGTAGTTAGAACTGATCACTGATCACCGAATACTCTTTTAAAGAATATCCAGACTACCCTTTCCTTCCCTCACAACTATAGGTTCGTCGCCTGACAAATCGATAATAGTTGAAGCCATATTATTCCCATAACCACCGTCAACAACAACATCTACAAGATTTTGCCATTTTTCGAAAATAAGTTCTGGGTCGGTAGTGTATTCAATTACGTCGTCCTCGTCCCGAATCGAAGTCGAAACAATTGGGTTGCCTAATTTGCGAACAATTTCCAAGGCAATTGAATTATCTGGTATACGAATTCCGACCGTGGTTTTCTTCTTGAATTCCTTTGGAAGGTTAGTATTTCCTGGCAAAATGAAAGTATAGGGCCCAGGTAAAGCTCTTTTTAATAATTTAAAAGTTGATGTGTCAATTTGCTTCACATAATCAGAAAGATTGCTTAAATCGTGGCAAATAAAGGAAAAATTGGCTTTGTCCAACTTCACTCCTTTTATTTTGGCAATGCGTTCCAAAGCCTTGGTATTGGTGATATCACATCCCAAACCATAAACAGTATCCGTTGGATAAATTACCAAACCGCCGTCTTGCAAAACTTTCACGACTCTGGCAATTGCCGCTTCGTTGGGTTTGTCTTCGTATATTTTTATGAATTGTGCCATTTTATTTATTTTATTATTTAACCGTCTCTTCGAGTGATTTTTAATAGTAATGCGACAGCTTTACTATTAAAAATTGTATCGAGAAGCTTTATGAATGCATAGGTTCTTGATTCATCAAACATCTTTAAAACTTTTTCTTTGCTAAATTAGGAAGTTTGTCATACTCTTAATTTATCAATGCTTCTTTTTTTGTTCTTGACCATTTTTTATTTTTTTTCTCAATATCAATTGCAAAATTAATATCCGTGAATTCACAATAATAAACTAATTCAACTGGTCTTTTATTTGCAGTGTAACAATCAGGATAAAAACCCGTTTCGTGCTGAAAAAGTCTTTGGGTTAAATTACTTGTAACTCCAGTATAATACGAATTGTCAGAACACTTTAAAATATATACATAGGACTGTTTCATATTAGTTATTTTCTGTTTCCAATATCAACTTTTGTTACAAATAGTTCTCGTTACAATTTTTAAAGCTTTACGTATTTTTTATTCATCAAAATTTTTTTAGCTTTAAAAAACACTCGAACTGACGAACTTTTATTAATTCATCATTATTTAAATCTCTCCGTCTCTTCGAGTGACTTTTAATAGTAATGCGACAGCTTTACTATTAAAAATTGTATCGAGAAGCTTTATAAACAAAAAGTTCTCGATACATTTTTTGTTCCGTTTCTCTCCACAAAAAACACTCGAACAGACGTGACGTAACTTAAATAAAAAGATTACCCAATCACATCCAATTTTGCAAATCGTAACAACAATTTCTTAATCCCACCTACTTCAAATTTGATTTCCGCTTTTTTATCGGCTCCGGAACCCTCAAGGTTCAATACTTCGCCTTTCCCAAAGCGTTCGTGCATTACGATATTCCCAGCGACTAGTTTATTATCAAATAAATTAGCTGCTCCAGAAGATGAATTACTCGAAACGGGTTTCAATTTTCGAATGTTGATATCCGGTTTAGGTTCGTTATTCGAACTGTAATTTGGTGGCGTTCCTGCTACTGGTTTTGCCAATCGCAACTTAGATTTATCAACATCGCCAAAGATATCACTGTCAATCATTGGTTTGTAGCGGTAATTATTTTCCTCGGGAGTTAAATATTCCAAATACTGCCCATCAATTTCTTCTATAAAACGCGAAGGTTCACTGTCAGTCAGTTTTCCCCAGCGGTAGCGAGATTGGGCATACGTCAAATACGCCTGATGTTCCGCACGTGTTAATGCCACATAAAACAAACGGCGTTCTTCCTCCAGTTCGCTTCGGGTACTCATACTCATTGCACTTGGAAACAAATCTTCCTCCATTCCAACTACAAAAACATGTGGAAATTCCAGTCCTTTGGCCAAATGTATGGTCATCAACGCCACACGATCTTCATCGCTGGTATCTTTGTCTAAATCTGTTGCCAAAGCCACGTCTTCCATAAATTCGGACAAAGCACCACGAGCTCCATCTATCTCTCTTTGACCTTCGGTAAAATCCTTGATACCGTTTAATAATTCCTCAATATTTTGGATTTTCGCCATTCCTTCAGGAGTCGCATCTTTCTTTAATTCCTGAACCAAGCCCGTTTTTTTGGCCACGTGATCGGTGATAAAAAAAGCATCCTGGTTTTCGTTAATAACCTGAAAACTCTGGATCATCGTCACAAAATCCTGTAGTTTTTGCTTGGTTCCCGAGTTCAGTTTCAAGTCGATTTTATCAATATTCTGCATCACTTCGAATATCGAACGCTTGTAATGATTTGCGGCAACAGTCAATTTTTCGACCGTCGTATCTCCTATTCCACGCGCTGGATAATTGATTACACGAACCAAGGCTTCTTCGTCTTTTGGATTAAGAACCAATCGCAAATAGCACAAAACATCCTTGATTTCTTTCCTTTGATAAAAAGACAAACCACCATAAATTCGATACGGAATATCACGTTTTCTAAGCGCATCTTCCATTGCTCGGGATTGAGCGTTAGTTCGATACAAAATAGCAAATTGACCATTCATCATTTGGTGTTGCATCTTTTGTTCGAAAATAGTGCTGGCTACAAAACGTCCTTCTTCAGCATCAGTTAAGCTGCGATGTACTTTTATTTTGGGTCCAAAATCATTGGCTGTCCAAACAATTTTGTCAAGTTTGGTTTTATTCTTGTCAATTATGGTATTGGCTGCTTCCACAATATTTTTGGTCGAACGGTAATTTTGCTCCAATCGAAAGGTTTTCACGCCTTCATAATCCTTTTGAAAATTCAGAATGTTGTTGATATTCGCACCACGAAAGGCATAAATACTTTGCGCATCATCGCCCACGACGCAAATATTTTGGAATTTATCCGATAAAGCACGAACAATCAAATACTGCGAATGGTTGGTATCTTGATACTCATCCACCAAAATATAACGAAAACGGTTCTGGTATTTCGCCAAAACTTCTGGAAAACGCGTCAATAATTCGTTGGTTTTCAATAATAAATCATCAAAATCCATTGCACCTGCCTTGAAACAACGATCTACATAATTTTGATAAATTTCGCCCAAACGAGGTTTTTTGCTCATCGCATCTTGTTCCTGCAATTCGGGATTATTGAAATAGGCTTTTACAGTAATTAAACTATTTTTATAACTTGAAATTCGGCTTAAAACCTGCTTCGGTTTATAAACATCTCGATCCAATTGCATTTCTTTGATAATTGCTGAAATCGCTCGAACAGAATCCTGGGAGTCATAAATCGTGAAGTTTGAAGGATAACCCAGCTTATCGGCTTCGGAGCGAAGAATTCGGGCAAAAACCGAGTGAAAAGTTCCCATCCAAAGATTTTTGGCTTCGTTGGAACCCACAATATCGGAAATACGCTTTTTCATTTCACGTGCCGCTTTATTGGTAAAAGTCAAGGACAAAATACTGAAAGCATCCACGCCCAAACTCATCAAATAAGCAATCCGAATGGTCAATACACGTGTTTTTCCAGAGCCGGCACCAGCAATAATAATCATTGGTCCGTCTTTTTGGAGTACGGGTTCGCGTTGGGCTTCGTTAAGTTGGTCGATGTATTTCTGCATAAAAATTTTCTGTTGAATGCAAAAATAAGGATTTAAGAATTAAAACAAGAGCGCTTTTCTATTTATAAAAAACATCATACCCAAACCGAATCAAGGTACCAATGACAACCACCAAAAAGAATATTCGGATAAATTTATTCCCTTTGTTTATAGCTAATTTTGCGCCAATCCAACCACCAAAAGCATTGCACAGCGCCATTGGAATTGCTACAGCCCAAATTATTTTTCCTTTCAACATAAACAAGCAAATAGAACCAAAATTAGTCGCCAGATTGACCATTTTGGCATTGGCGGAAGCGTGTAAAAAATCAAAACCCATCAAGGCAATGAAAGCCAAAACCAAGAAACTTCCTGTTCCAGGCCCAATAAAGCCATCATAAAAACCAACTACGAAACTGATGAGTACAGCATAAAATATTTGGGTTCTGGCAGAATGACTTTTAACGATATGTTGTCCGAAATTTTTCTGGGCATAAGTATAAATAACCAAAAACGAAAGTACAACAAGCAATAAGGGTTTCATAAAATCATTGCTCACATAAGTCAACAAAGTTGAACCTAAAAATGCCGATGGAAATGCCAAAATCATCATAATGGCAAGTAACTTCCAATTCATATCCACCTTTTTGAGGTACTGATAAGCGGCAAATGATGTTCCGCTGAAAGCAGGTACTTTCAAAGTTCCTATCACAGTTGCAACCGGAAGATTGGGCAATAAAATCAACCCAACCGGCGTTTGGATCAACCCTCCACCTCCCACAATGGCATCGATAAATCCTGCCACAAAAGCGGCAAGGCAAAGCAAAATTAGAATGTAAGATTCCATTTTTTAGAAAATTTAAGCAAATGTAATATAAGTTTATTGGTTTATTCGTTAATTTGTCTTCGGTTAAAAAAAATTAAACAAACACAATGGATTCTACAAAAATATTGGAAATACTTGCCTATACGTTACCTTCATTAATTACCGGAGGTGTCGCTTATTTTTTATTCAACTCTTATTTCAAAGACCAACAAAATACAAGACGCTGGTTGTTACAAAAAGACAATCGAAAAGATACTTTGCCCTTGCGTTTACAAGCTTTCGAAAGAATGACTTTGTTTATGGAACGCATCAATCCAAGTCAACTTTTGATTAGAATCACTCCAATTTCCGAGGATAAAAACGAATATGCCAACTATGTGATTGCACAAGTGGAGCAAGAATTCGAGCATAATTTAGCCCAACAAATCTATATTTCGGATGAATGTTGGTCTATCATTACTGCTGCCAAAAATGCCACGATTCAAATGATTCGTTTGGCAACCAAAAGCGAAAAAGTGGCTGATGCCAATCAATTACGAGAATTAATTTTGAGTGATTTATTGGAAAAACAATCGCCAAGTAGTGCTGCTTTAGCTTTTATCAAAAATGAAGTGGGGCAATTGTGGTAAAAAAAGCCTTGTTTAATTGGAGCAGCGGTAAAGATTCTGCTTTGGCATTATACAAAATAATGCAAAATAATGAATACGAAATCAGTTGTTTACTAACCAGTGTCAACCAACAGTTTCAACGTATCTCAATGCACGGCGTTCGGGTAGAATTATTAGAACAACAAGCAAAAAGTATGGGACTGCCACTGGAAATTATGCAAATTCCCGAGATGCCTACGATGGAAGCGTATGAAACCGTGGTGCAAACAACCCTTTCCAAATTAAAAAAACAAGGAATTACTTATTCCATTTTTGGAGATATTTTTCTGGAAGATTTGCGAAAATACAGGGAAGATAAATTAGCCGAAATAGATTTCAAAGTTGTTTTTCCACTTTGGAAAATCCCAACCAAGGATTTAATTCAGGAATTTATTGCACTAGGATTCAAGACTATTGTGGTTTGTGTCAACGAACGATTTTTAGACAAGAGTTTTGTGGGCCGGATTATCGATCAGGATTTTATCAATGATTTACCCGAAAATGTAGATGTTTGTGGCGAAAACGGGGAATTCCACACCTTTACTTTTGATGGCCCCATTTTTTCTAAACCCATTTCATTTGAAATTGGAGAAATAGTCTATCGCAAATATGAAAGACCCAAAAAAGAAGATTCTTCCAATACCGTTTGCGATACTTCGCCATCGGATGCATTTGATTATGGATTTTGGTATTGTGATTTGGTGACAAAATAAATTAGCATACTAACTAAAATATGATGTGAAATTATTATTATTTTGTTTTTTTAATTGAAATTGGAATCTTCCTTTTGGTATTCTAATCCAGGTCCATCGCAGGCATTCCAAGAACTAGACAATGTAGTATCAGTTGCAAAATAAAGTTCTTCGTTTAGATTCCCATAACAGCTTCCTATGATCTCGCTGTTATTGGCATATAATAATTCCAAATACTTTCCGTCTTGATAATCAATCCTGGTATATGTTCCTACAGCTTTTGTTTCAACCGAGTTTCTAATTCTGTGTTTTTCAAATGTTCCGTCATTTTTGAACAAATAATATTCTTGCCATTCCATTGCGGTTCCAGTTCTAACTGAATTAATTATGCTCCCCGACATTTTTACCAATGTCCATTTTCCATAATATTCGGCTGTAGTTGTTGCTTCTTCAGTGTCTTTTGTACAAGAGGAAAAAACAGTAAGAAAAGTGATAATAAGGGCAAGACATTTCATATTTAAGTTTTTAGAGTTAACCATAAGATGCTTACAATTAGAAAAGGTTGCGTCAAAGTGTAACTATATTTTTGAAATGATAAAATCTATCGTTCCTCATAAAGTTGAAGCAATTGCGTCACCGTATTCCAATTTCTGATGGTTGCCGTCACGTTCAATTTTTTCTCGATATATTTCTGGTCAAACCTTGTTTTTCCTGCGCCGACGGCATATTTAATATAAATCCTGTTCGCATCAATACTGGCTTCGTCGGGTTTAAATTGACTGATTCTCAAATCATTGATACTATCGCTTCGCAATACAGTAGAAATAAAAGCTACGTACAATTTTTTAATATCTAAATCTTTCTCTTTCAAAAAAGGATTATTCTTTAAACAGGCTTCTAAATCGGCTTTGCCAATAACCACGATAGGCACTTCGTGACCAAAAACCTTGAATATTTCCTGCTTAATTTTGAAACCAACGGCGGCAGGATTTTCTTCCTCGGTATCGACAAAAACATTTCCTGATTGGATATAGGTTTGCACATTTTGAAAACCAATGGCTTCCAAAGTTGTTTTCAAAGCCTCCATTTTTATCATATTGTGACCTGAAACATTTATGCCACGAAGCAATGCGAGATGAGTTGTCATTTTATTTATTTTTTGCGAAGATATTGTGTTTATAATTTAAGAGTCTTTATTTAGTCAATTAATATTTTCTGATTGTAAATACGAATTTTGCCCCTTTTCCAATTTCAGATTCGACATAAATAGTACCTCCTAAATCTTCAACTATTTTTTTTACTGTAGCCAATCCTATTCCATTACCTTTTTTTCCAAAACGATCTTGGTTGGATACTACTTCAAATATTTGAAAAATAATTTCATAATCCTCTTTCAAGATACCAAGACCATTATCTTCAACAGAAATTTTGTAAAAACCCTGTTCTTCAAGTATTTCAACTTCAATTTCGACAATTTCTTTATCATTATATTTTATTGCATTAGCTATCAAATTAATCAATATTTGTTCTATTGCCGTTTTATTGGTTTTTATAGAATCAATATTAGATTCAAATGAAATGGAACAATTGTTTTTGAAAACAAAGAGACTTGAAATCTCTCTATTTAAAACTTCAATATTCACTTCTGTTTTATTATCCGTTACTATTTTATCTGTTTTACTGTATTCTAGCAGACCGTCAATCATTTCTTTCAACTTGTCCGAAGAGCTCTTGATTAAAGATATAATTCCATGACCCTCTTCGTCAATTATTGTCTTATAATTATCCAAAAAAAGATCGGCAAGTCCCGATACGTTAGCCAACGGGGATTTTAAATCATGTGCCGCTATATAGGCAAATTTTTCTAACTCTAGATTCTTATCCTTCAGTTTTCCCATTATTTTTTCCATCTCCATTTTATTCAATCGCAATTCCAATAGCTTCATCGTCTGAAGTGAAAGTGCTTTCAAAGAACGAATTTGATTCTGAGTTAACTCTCTAGGCTTCTGGTCAACTACGCATAAAGTACCAATAGGCAAACCATTTTCAGCTATTAATGGAACTCCTGCATAAAACACAACATTTAATTCTCCTGTGACGGCTGGATTATCATAGAAACGGATATCTTCTCTACTATCTGGTACAATAAAAATATCGCTGGGCAAATTTATAGCATGTCCACAAAAAGTATAATCTCTGTCTATTTCATTTGCTTCTATGCCAAAACGGGACTTATACCATTGACGTTTTTCATCTATAAAAGTAACAAGAGAAATAGGTGTACCACAAATTTCAGCTGCTAACAATGCCATATTATCAAAATCCTCTTCAGGAAGTGTATCCAAAATTAAATAGGATTCTAAAGATTTAATCCTTTCTTCTTCGTTTTTATGCTTTTCAGGTTTAATCATGCTTGGGGTATAATTTTTTGTTTCAACTTCTAAATAAATAGTTTCCAATTAATTATTGTCATAAAATGAGAATCAATCCTTTTAGATAGTCGATTTTTAGAAAAATGATAAAAATATCAATCCGCAAAACTAACTTTTTTTTTATTTCTACCTTTTTATTCACTAATTTTTAAGTTAATTTTAATATCCGAAAAACCTTTAAAAAAAATTGAATTTAAATATTGTACCACCAATTTCTGCAATGTCAATTAATTTATAATTCAAATTAGCGTTTTTATCATATATAATTACGTTCAATCAAATAATTTCCAATAATAAATTCTTAATTTTGATACTGACAATAAAAACTTTATTAACTTAAATCACACAAAATGAAACTACTAAGAACATTCTTTTTTGCAATATTTATTTTTTTAGCAGGGCATTCAATACATGCACAAGGTTGGGGAATTCGTGGAGGAGCCAATTTTTCTACCTTATCTGATAGTGATGTCAAAAGCCAAACAGGTTTTTACGGTGGGTTATACAAGCAATTTGGGATAGTGCCAAAATTACTTTATATTCAGCCTGAACTACAATTTTCCAGCCAAGGATTTGAAACTGAAACGGGTAGTACTGATTTAAACTACATTCAAGTTCCCATTCTTGCCAGACTATATGTATTGAAACTTTTTAGTTTTGAAACAGGTCCTCAATTTGGTTTTTTGATAAGTGACAAAACAAGTGGCCCCATAAACCCGGATTATAACACATTCAATACTTCTTGGGCCTTTGGAATGTCCATTAATTTACCCTTAGGATTATTCATTGATGGTCGTTACATAACTGGATTAAGTGAATTGACTGAAAATACTAGTTCCAAAAATCAAGTTATTCAAGTTGGTGCAGGAATTAGATTTTAATCAAATTAAATCCGTCTGTCATCGTTTAAAATTAATTGAGATAGACTAATAAAAACTCCGAAATCACATAGATGACTTCGGAGTTTTTAATTTCCCAAACAAAAAACTATCTTCGCAGTATGCAGCAAAACCTACTAGAAACTCCCATTGAATACCTCAAAGGCGTCGGTCCAAACCGTGGCACTTTGCTGCGCAAGGAATTGGGAATCCACAAGTATGGCCATTTGCTCAATTTTTTCCCTAATCGCTACATTGACAGAACGCGGTATTACAAGATAAACGAATTACAGAACAATGTTGCCGAAGTCCAAATCATCGGCAAAATTATCAATGTAAAAACAGTAGAATTTGGTAAAAACCAGAAAAGATTAGTCGCCACTTTTGTCGATGATACGGGACAAATGGAACTCGTTTGGTTTCAAGGCCACAAATGGATTCGGGAGAGTTTAAAACTCAATGAAATATGCGTGATTTTCGGAAAATGTACCTCTTTCGGGAATACTTTCAATATGGCGCATCCCGAAATCGAGCTGATGACAGAACACGAGGAAAGCCTGCGCTCGGCAATGCAACCCGTTTATCCTTCGACCGAAACTTTGGCCAATCGTGGAATTTCGAATCGAGTAATCAATAAAATGATGCAGCAATTGTTCTTGGAAACCCAAGCCAAATTCTCCGAAACCATGCCCGATTATTTAACAGCCGAATTAAAACTGATTCCGAAAAATGCGGCTTTGTTCAACATACATTTTCCCAAAAGCGCCGAAGCTTTGGCGAAAGCCCAGTTCCGATTGAAATTCGAGGAATTGTTCTATATTCAATTGCAATTAATTACCAAAAACCTGATTCGAAAGCATAAAATCAAAGGACATCCGTTTACAAAAGTGGGTGAATATTTCAATGATTTTTATAAAAACCACCTGCCTTTTGAATTGACCAATGCCCAAAAAAGAGTCATCAAGGAAATCCGAATCGATATGGGCAGCAACGCCCAAATGAACCGATTGCTGCAAGGCGATGTGGGTTCGGGAAAAACAATCGTGGCCTTGATGAGTATGCTTATAGCTTTGGATAACGGCTTTCAATCCTGTTTGATGGCTCCAACGGAAATCTTGGCAAATCAACATTTCAATGGCTTGTCTGAATTAGCTAAAGAACTGTATATCAACATAAAAATACTGACAGGTTCAACCAAAATTGCAAATCGAAGAATCATTCACGAAGAACTCGAAAACGGCAGTTTACACATTCTAATTGGCACGCACGCTTTGTTGGAAGACAAGGTAAAATTCCAAAACTTGGGCTTGGCCGTGATTGACGAGCAACATCGTTTTGGAGTGGAACAACGCTCGAAATTGTGGAAGAAGTCCACCCCTAACCCCTCCAATGGAGGGGAACATATTCCGCCACACGTTTTGGTGATGACCGCCACTCCTATTCCGAGAACTTTGGCAATGAGTTTGTATGGAGATTTGGATATTTCGGTGATCGACGAATTGCCGCCGGGACGAAAACCCATTCAAACTGTACATCGATTTGACAGCAATCGATTGAAAGTATGGAAATTCATTCGAGACGAAATAGCCATTGGAAGACAAATTTATATTGTGTATCCGCTAATTGAAGAATCGAAAACCATAGATTTCAAAGATTTGATGGACGGTTACGAAAGCATTTCCCGTGATTTTCCATTGCCACAATATGCTATTTCTATCCTGCACGGAAAAATGAAACCAGCAGACAAAGATGCTGAAATGAAACGCTTTGCAGAAGGCAAAACCAATATTATGGTCGCCACGACCGTGATTGAAGTGGGTGTGAATATTCCCAATGCCAGTGTAATGATTATAGAAAGTGCGGAACGTTTTGGATTATCCCAACTCCACCAACTTCGAGGTCGTGTGGGCCGTGGTGCCGAGCAAAGCTATTGCATCTTGATGACAAGCCACAAATTGAGTGCCGATAGCAAAACCCGAATGGAAACGATGGTAGGAACCAATGACGGTTTCGAAATAGCCGAAGTAGATCTCAAACTCCGAGGTCCGGGCGATTTGATGGGAACGCAACAAAGCGGTGTTCTGAATCTACAAATTGCAGATATTGTTCGTGATAGAGATATTTTACAATTAGCCCGTAATTATGCCTTACAAATCCTGAAAGACGATGCGCCAATGCAAAAGCCAGAAAATGCTGTTTTGAGAGCGACTTATATTGAATTAACCAAAAAGAAAAACATCTGGAATTATATTAGTTAGTGAATCAAATTGTACGCTGATAAAACGGATTTCTTCATAAAGACACTGTTAAAACGATTATTTTTAAATTTATATTAAACCAATTATTTTTTTTTCAGTCTTATAGAATCGTGCTTTTTTTAGTATTAAATTTCATTGTTAATCAGTTGTTAAATAATTGACAAAACCACCATTTTTCCAAATCCTATAACCTAATTTTGTCTTTTTTGTAACCCAAAAATTAAGAAATCAAATATCACTTTTCAATTCAATTTATGAAAGTAAAAAATCTAATCTACGCCTTATTATTTATCACAATTGGCGGTTTTATAGCCTATCGAATAGTCTCTAACAAGAGTAAAAATGAAGAATCTAAAAAATTTGGTGATAAAGGTACTCCAACTATTGTAACTGGAATTGTTATAAAAACTAGCACTTTTGATAATAATTTATCTTTGTCAGGATCTATTGAAGCCAATGAACAAATAGAAATTCGCAGTGAAGTTTCCGGAATTGTTGAAGGGATTTATTTTACAGAAGGAAGTTATGTAAATAAAGGCCAAATCCTTTTCAAAGTAAATGATATTGAATTAAAAGCACAATTAAGACAAGCTTCTACCAAAGAAGGTTTGACTGCTGAAAACGAAAGAAGAGCCAAACTACTACTACAAAAAGAAGCGATTAGTCAGGAAGAATTTGATGTTGCTAGAGCAGATCACTCTTCGGCTCAAGCCCAAACTCAATTAGTAAGAGCCCAAATTGCCAAAACATCTGTAAAAGCTCCTTTTTCCGGAAAAATTGGTTTACGCTCTATTTCACCTGGAACCTATATCACTCCTTCTATTTTGGTCGCAAAATTGGTTAATACCAGTAAAATAAAAATCACATTTTCTATTCCTGAAAAATACGCTACACAAGTAAAATCTGGTTCTATTATAGATTTTACAGTTTCAGGATCAACCAAAGTTTATACTGCAAAAATATATGCTATTGAGCCAGAAGTTGAAGTATCAACTCGTACTTTGCAAATTCGTGCGATTGCCGATAATACTGATGGAAAACTTTTTCCGGGAACTTTCGCAGATGTGAAATTGCCTTTAGCTATTATTAAGGATGCTATCGTTGTACCTACAGAAGCAATTGTTCCTGTCCAAGATGGTAAAAAAGTTTTCATTTCAAATATGGGTAAAGCCAAAGAAGTTATGGTGGAAGCAACAACAAGAACCGATGCCTCTATCTTAATCCTTTCTGGATTAAAAGCTGGAGATACCTTGGTAACTAGTGGTGTGATGTCATTAAAAGATGATGCTCCTATAAAAGTTAAAGTAAAATAGATTTTAATACTACAAAGATTCGAGTATTAGAAAGAATCTGAACTCCAAAATCTTTTTATAAAGTCAAAAAATAATAAATCATAATGAGTCTATCCACCACAAGTATAAGAAGACCTGTTTTAACAATAGTTTTGAATCTTCTAATCGTATTATTCGGTTTGATTGGATACAGTTTTTTGGGAGTTCGAGAATTCCCTTCGATTGATCCTGCGCAAGTTTCGATTAAAACCAGCTACACTGGAGCCAATTCGGATATTATTGAATCTCAAATTACTGAACCGCTCGAAAAAGCTGTAAATGCTATAGATGGTATTCGAAATATAACTTCTTCGAGTAATCAAGGTAGTAGCAATATTACTATCGAATTTAATTTAGACAAAGACCTTGAAAGTGCTGCAAACGATGTTCGTGACAAGGTTTCACAAGCGGTTCGAAATTTACCCAAAGACATTGATGCTCCTCCCGTAGTTTCTAAAGCAGATGCCGATAGTGAATCCATTATTTCGATGACGCTTCAAAGTGATACAAGAAGCTCTTTGGAATTAAGCGATTATGCCGAAAATGTTATTTCTCAACGATTAGAAACTATTCCAGGCGTTAGTGGCGTTCAAATTTGGGGACAAAAACGCTATGCGATGCGTTTGTGGATTGATCCAATAAAATTAGCTGCTTATGGCTGTACTGTTTCCGAAGTTCGAGATGCTTTAACTGCACAAAATGTGGAATTACCATCAGGAAAATTGACTGGTAACAATACGGAATTGACTGTAAAAACTGTTGGGAATCTATCAAAACCTGAAGAATTCAATAATATTATTATTCGTACAGATGGAGATAAAATTGTTCGTTTTAGTGATGTAGGAAATGCTAGTTTGGGTGCTGAAAATATCGAAACGCAACTGACTCAATCAGGACTTCCAATGATTGGTTTAGCAATTATTCCAATGCCTGGAGCTAATTATTTAGACATTTCGAAGGAATTTTATAAAAAATTCGAAGCCTTAAAAAAAGATTTACCAAAGGACATCAAAATATCTATTGCACTAGACAATACTATTTTCGTAAAAAGATCGGTAATTGAAGTTGCTGAAACTTTAGGGATTTCAATTCTTTTGGTAATCATTATTATTTATTTATTTTTTAGAGATTGGGCAATCGCTTTCAGACCTTTAATCGATATTCCCGTTTCCTTAATTGCTACGTTTTTCATTATGTGGCTATTTGGATTTTCGATTAACGTTTTAACACTTTTAGCCATCGTTTTAGCCACTGGTTTGGTGGTTGATGATGGAATCGTGGTTACCGAAAATATCTTCAAAAAAGTCGAAGAAGGAATGTCGCCAATTGAAGCGGCAATAAAAGGTTCTAACGAAATTTTCTATGCCGTAATTTCGATTTCGGTAACATTGGCTGCGGTATTTTTACCTGTAATTTTCTTGGAAGGTTTTGTAGGGAGACTATTCCGAGAATTTGGGGTCGTTATTGGTGCTGCCGTATTAATTTCCGCATTTGTATCATTGACTTTAACACCAATGTTGAATGCCTATTTGATGAAAGGTGGCGAGCAGAAAAAATCTAAATTTTATATTAGGACAGAACCATTCTTCGAAAAATTAAACAGCGGTTATGCAGATTCGCTGAAACGTTTTATGAATAAAAAATGGATTAGTTTTCCTATTATAATTAGTTGTTTTGGAATAATTTATTTGTTCTTTACTATTCTTCCAAAAGAAACGGCTCCTTATGACGATCGTAGTGCAGTAACATTGCGTATGGCTACTCCTGAAGGATCATCGTATGAATACACTGATCGTTTTATGCAGGAGATTTCGAAATTGGTCGATGATTCTATACCAGAGAAAAAAGTAAGTTTGGTAATTACTTCGCCAGGATTTAGTTCTAACACCGTTAATAGTGGTTTTGTTAGAATTGCATTAAAAGATGTTGGCGAAAGAAAAGCATCTCAAAAAGACATAGCAGATAAGTTGACCAAATGGACCAAACGATATCCAAACGCTAAAACATCCGTTAATCAGCAACCTACAATTGCCGTAAACAGACGGGGTGGTTTACCAATTCAGTACATTATTCAGGCTCCAACTTTTGAAAAACTTCGAGAAAAAATTCCGGTTTTTATGGAGGAAGTGGGCAAAAGTGATGTCTTTTCAACTACTGATGTAAATTTAAAATTTAATAAACCTGAAATAAATGTAACTATCGACCGTGCGAAAGCTGAAAGTTTAGGAATTTCGATTATTGATATTGCACAAACTTTACAACTTTCATTAAGTGGTCAACGTTTTGGTTATTTCATCAGAAATGGAAAACAATATCAGGTTATTGGACAATTTGATCAAAAGGACCGTTCAAAACCATTGGATTTAACTTCGATGTTTGTAAAAAATAATAAAGGTGAATTGATTCAAATGGATAACGTTGTGAATGTAGAGGAACAAAGTAACCCTCCACAATTGTACCACAATAATCGTTATATGTCAGCAACAGTTTCTGCGGGACTTGCTCCAGGAAAAAGTATGAGCGACGGAATTGATGCTATGAATGAAATAAAAACCAAAGTGTTGGACGACACATTCACTACAGATTTAGGCGGAGAATCCAGAGATTTTGTCGAAAGTAGTTCGAATACTTCTTTCGCATTTGGATTGGCATTATTATTAATATTCCTGATTTTGGCAGCACAATTCGAAAGTTTTATTGATCCATTAATCATCATTTTGACCGTGCCAATGGCAGTTGCTGGAGCTTTGTTTTCCTTATGGTTGTTTGGTCAAACCTGGAATATTTTTAGCCAAATTGGAACCGTAATGCTTATTGGACTGGTAACTAAAAATGGAATTTTGATTGTAGAATTTGCCAATCAATTACGAGAAAAAGGAAAATCTAAATACGATGCCATTATGGAAGCTTCCGAAGCTCGGTTACGTCCAATTTTGATGACAAGTTTAGCTATTGCTTTAGGAGCGCTACCAATTGCAATGTCGCTTGGAGCAGCTTCTACCAGTAGAATTGGAATGGGAGTTGTCATCGTTGGAGGAACTATTTTTTCGCTGGCATTGACGCTTTTTGTAATTCCTGCCATTTATTTAATGTGGTCAAAAGCCCGAAAACATTATCCCGAATTTGACCATATTGAAGAATATGAAAAAGAAAGTAAATCGTAGATTTTAATTTAACAAAACCCGACAGGTTTTAAAAACCTGTCGGGTTTTGTTGAAAACTCACAGAATAATTCATTTTATGAAAACTAAAAACACATTAAGAAGTCTCGTTTTATTTCTGTTTTGCATAACAAAAACTAATGCTCAAGAAGTTTTGACGATCGAAAATGCCCTGAAAATAGCATTGGAAAACAACTTTGAAATAAAAATGGCTTCCAATAATTTGACTATTGACAAAACCAATGTAGCCCCTGGAAATGCGGGAATGTTACCCAAAGTTACCGCAACTTTGGTCGATGCCAATAGCATTCAAAACAGCTCGCAAACCCGACAAGACGGGACGGTTACGGCTCTTGATAATGCCAAAAATAATTCCTTGAATTACGGCGTTGGATTGGATTGGACGGTTTTTGATGGTTTCAAAATGTTTACCAAATTAGATCAATTAAAAGAATTACAAAAATTAGGAGAAGCCCAATTAAAACGTACCATTATACTGAAAATCAGCGCCGTGAATGCTGTTTATTTTGATTTGGTGCAGCAGCAACAACAATTGGCGGCTTTAGATACCACCATCGTGATTTCGACCCAAAGATTGACATTGGCACAAAATCGTTTTAACATTGGGAAAGCTTCTAAATTGGAAGTTTTGAATGCCCAAGTAGATTTAAACACAGACAAAGTAACTCTTTTGCGTCAAAAAGAATCCTACGCTAATCAAAAAGTAGTCTTGAATCAAATTTTGGCCAGAGATTCCAAAGTCGATTTTAAAGTAGTGGACGAAGTTACGGTTGACGATAAATTAGTACTAGCTGAATTAATGGCGTTGGCTGAAAAGCAAAATCCACAATTGGAATCTGAAATCATAAACAAAAGGGTTTCCGAATTACAATTGAAACAAATTAAGGGTGAACGCTATCCCACTTTAAACTTGACTTCGGGATATAATTTTTTCGAAAGCCAATCTAGTCTGGGTTTTACCTCGGAATCTTCGGCTCGCGGGCTCAATTATGGTTTTAGGGCTTCTTTAAACGTTTTTGATGGTTTAGCTCAAAATCGTAACGAAAAAATAGCAAAAATTCAAATTGAGAATTCTAAAATTGCTATCGAACAACAAAGCCTTTTGCTAAATTCCGAATTAACAATGGCTTTTCAAACCTATTTGACCAACTTGGAATTGATTGATTTAGAAGAAAAAAACGAAACCATTGCCAAACAAAATCTAAGTATTACGGTTGACAAATTTCGCATTGGGACAATAACAACATTAGAATTTAGAGTGGCGCAATTGAATTACATCAATGCAAAAGTACGCTACAGCAATGCTCAATTTCAGGCCAAATTATCTGAAATTGCCTTAAAAGAATTGGCTGGAAATATGAGTTTTTAGTTTATTTTTGTCCAAAAAAGACAAAATGATTTCATACAATCCTAAAATTTGGTTCACTTATATTATTCGTTTTCAAAAATCGGATACTATTAGGGAATTATTGCCCGTATTGTTTTTGATTGCTTTTTATTCAGGCATTGTTGCTTATTTAGAAATTGAATATTTCAAATTAACAGAAACCAGTCCTCTCAAAAACCTTTCTGTGATTCATACAACATTGGGTTTTGTCATCTCTTTATTATTAGCCTATCGAATCAATTCTGCTTACGACCGTTGGTGGGAAGGGCGCAAATTATGGGGAGCTTTGGTCAATAACAGCCGAAATTTAGCCATCAAACTTTCTGTAATACTAAAGGAGGAAAAAGATTTGGCTTATTTTAGAAAATTAATTCCCAGTTATGCTTCGATGCTAAACAAGCATTTGAAAGACGAAGAGACAAGTATGCAGTTATTTGATCACGTTGATTTAGATTTAGATCTTCACAAACATAGACCAAATCAAATTGCCAAAATGCTGTTCCAAAAAATAAATGATTTGTATGTTTCTAAAAAAATAACTGGAGATCAACTCATAGTTTTAAATAACGAAATACAATCTTTTACTGATATTTGCGGTGCTTGCGAGCGTATCAAAAACACGCCAATTCCCTATTCTTACAGTACTTTCATCAAAAAATTTATCCTTTTCTTTGTTTTAACACTCCCCTTTCCTTATGCTTTTACTTTAGGATATTATGTAATTCCAGTAGTGACTTTTATCTTTTTTGTTTTAGCCAGCATCGAATTAATTTCAGAAGAAATTGAAGAACCTTTTGGATATGATGATAACGACTTACCAACTACAAAAATATCGGAAAACATCAAAAAACACGTAGAGGAATTGATTTAATTTTTGGAAAAAGCACAACAATTATGACAAACTTAAACCCCTTTCACGGCGACTTAAAAATAGCGAAGGAATTGGTTTATGACCAATGTAATTTAAGCTTTAGCAATCTAAATTGGAATGCCGAAAGTATTGAATATGGTGCTTGTTCCTTTGAACTTGATGGCAATAAAATTCAACATCGAGTTTCTAAAATTACACCCACAAAAACAGGTCAATTTGTAACTATTTGGAAAAGAAACCAAGACGGAATTACCGAACCATTGGATATAAATGATGAAATAAATTTTGTCATTATTACGGCAAGAAGTGGAGATAACTTTGGGCAATTTATTTTTCCAAAAAAAGTATTGGCCGATAGAGGAATTATAACCCAAAACGGCAAATCAGGAAAACGTGGCATTCGGGTTTATCCGCCTTGGGACATACCAAAAAGCAAGCAAGCCGAGAAAACCCAAAGCTGGCAACTAAACTATTTCTTGAACATTAAAACGGATGGTTCAACCGAACTTGGTTTGACTAAGAAATTATTGGAACCATACAATGAAAAGTACTGAAAAAATAATTCCGTAAACTACCATCCTCAAAACTTAAACGCTTTTAGCAAAGTGTTTAATGAAACTAATCCTTTCCAACAATCAATGCAGGACTAAAAAATCATCAAGATTACTCATTATATTGCAAACTACAGAAAGAAGAATATACGGCGCAACATAGAATCTAAATGTTTGTAAAAAATACCAAATTGTCCTGTTTTTAAAATACAATAAGTGCTTATTTTACACTTAAACGATTTTAAAAACGATTTCAACGATTTTTATTTTTTAGTAATATCTATCGTATAATATTTACAATAAGTTTAATAAATTATAAAATATTTCTTGTTAATATTATGAAAAAATTCACCTTGTTATTAGTTGTTACTTTTTTTGCTTTTAGTTGTAGTAATGAGCCTTTTGCTTTAAGCACTGAATCTGTTGTCGGTACCAATTCTGCTTCCTCTGCAAAAACTGCATCAACTGCAAAGTCTGCTTCTACAGCCAGCACCAGCAACTTTTCAGATTACACTATTGCTGTTACAGTAAGTCCTGATGGTTCGGAATGGACATACTTGATTACCAAGGTTAAAACAAATGCCAAAACCCTAAGCCACTTCATCATCAGTCTCGATAACTGTGGAGAAAATAGTGCTACTTTTAGTGATGTTATTTCAGCTTCAGTGAATGCAATACCTACTGATCTTTCCACTATAGAAGGATCTGGAACAGGTTGCAATCCACAAGCTACTACTACCAACTTTATAAAATTTCCTGAATTTTCAGCTGCATCATCTTGGACATTGGTGATAAAGTTTGACCGTGGTTATGAAATTTTGCAAACTGGCACTGCCTGGCTTAAAGCAGGTTCTTCTTGTAACCAAGGTGTGGTTCCTGCTCCTGGTTGTCCAAAAGAAGATCGTTGTTCTTTTTCACAAGGCTTTTTCTTTGCAAATGGAGCAGTAAATAATGGAGCAAGTGCATTATGGGCAAACGGACTTATCATTGGTGGATTTAATTATACACAAGCTCAAGGACAATTGGCTTGGACGACCAATAACGGAAAAGGAAAGGATACTACTTTAAATGCATTCTTTCAACTTGGAGCTGTTAGATTGAGTGGAGCCGAAAGTGAAGTTGCTGCGGATGCTGCCGTTATTGATGCCTACTTTGGCGCAATAAGCACTAATGTATTTGGTACTATTGTCAACGGTGATTTTGTTCTTCCAAATTTTTCAGGTGGATATACAAAGGATCAAGTTAAAGCAGCTGGAAGTGCAATAGGAACATATATTGAAGCTAATCACTGTCTATAATACAAGGAAAATTCCAATACAAATTATTAATAAATAAGCCGTCTCACAATTAAAAAGTGGGATGGTTTTTTTTATGAATTTATTTTTTAGAAATAAACATATACCGACCAAAAAACCAAATAAATTGTTTCCTACTCCAAACTGCAATCCTTATATTTGCACTCTCATTAAAATTCTCAAATGAAATCGCCATGATTCCAAATCACAAATGGAAATAAAGAATGGCGATACCATATTCCGCTAAAAAACAAATATTATCTTCATATGAAAATATCTTACAACTGGTTAAAACAATTCATAAAAATAGACTGGAAATCCGATGAAACTGCCGCTTTATTGACCGATTTAGGTCTTGAAGTAGAAGTAGTCGAAAAATACCAATCGGTAAAAGGAGGACTCGAAGGTATTGTTGTAGGTCACGTTCTTACTTGTGTTCCGCATCCTGATGCCGACCGTTTGAAAGTTACCACCGTAGATTTAGGCGATGGCGTTCCAGTTCAAATTGTTTGTGGAGCAGCTAATGTTGCTGCGGGACAAAAAGTACCTGTTGCCACTATTGGAACCACCTTATATGACAAAGAAGGCGTTGCTTTTCAAATCAAAAAAGGAAAAATTCGCGGACAAGAAAGTTATGGAATGATTTGTGCCGAAGACGAATTGGGTCTTGGCGAAAGTCACGAAGGAATTATGGTCTTGGACAACGCCATTGCAGCGGGAACTTCTGCTGCTACCGTTTTCAAGATTGAAAACGACGAAGTATTCGAAATTGGATTGACTCCCAATCGTGCCGATGCTATGAGCCACTTTGGAACAGCTAGAGATTTAAGAGCAGGTTTATTGCAAACGGGTGTTAAAGTGGAATTACTTTCGCCGTCAGTGAGTAATTTTAGAGTAGACAAAAGAATCCTGAAAATCGATGTCAGTGTCGAAAAACCCCTTTTGGCACCAAGATATTGCGGTGTGACCATTTCTGGAATAACCGTAAAACCATCCCCAGCTTGGTTGCAAAACCGATTGAAATCTATTGGATTAAATCCAAAAAACAATATTGTAGATGTTACTAATTACGTTTTACACGAATTGGGTCAACCACTTCACGCCTTTGACGCTTCAAAAATTAATGGAAAAATAATTGTAAAAACACTTCCTGATGGAACTAAATTTACAACACTCGACGATATCGAAAGAAGCTTGCACGAAGAAGATTTGATGATTTGTGACGAAAAAGGACCTTTGTGTATCGCAGGTGTTTTTGGAGGAAAAGATTCAGGAGTTACAAACAACACCACTTCTATTTTCTTGGAAAGTGCTTATTTTAATCCGGTGAGCATTCGAAAAAGTGCCAAAAGACACCAACTAAATACCGATGCTTCTTTCCGTTTTGAAAGAGGAATCGATCCAACCATCACGGAATATGCTTTGAAACGTGCGGCCTTGTTGATTCAAGAAGTGGCAGGTGGCGAAATCACTTCCGATATTGTTGATATTTATCCAAAGAAAATTGCTGATTTTCCAGTGGTTTTGAATTTCAATAATGTAAAGAAAATCATTGGTCAAGAATTACCCAAAGAAATCATTAAAAACATCTTGGCTTCCTTGGAAATCAAAGTAAACAGCGTTTCTGATGCTGGTCTAGGATTGACAATTCCTGCTTACCGTGTGGATGTGCAAAGAGAAATTGACGTAATCGAGGAAATTCTTCGAGTATACGGTTACAACAACATCAAATTTTCGGATAAATTGAATGCCACGGTTTCGAATGCGCCAAGAACCGAAGATTACAAAGTGCAAAACGTAGTGGCTTCACAATTGAACTCACAAGGTTTCCACGAAATGATGGCCAATTCCTTGACAACTTCTTCTTACGTTCAATTGTCGGAAATGCTGAAAGAAGAACACAATGTACTGATGTTGAATCCATTGAGCAATGATTTGGCTGCAATGCGACAATCGTTGTTATTCTCTGGTCTGGAAGCGATTTCGTATAACATCAATCGCAGGAATTCAGATTTGAAATTATTCGAATTTGGAAAAACCTATCATAAATTCCCTTCTGGTTACGAAGAACAAAAGCATTTAACGATGTTCATAACCGGAAATAGAAACCAAGAAAATTGGGCAAATGCACAAAAACCTACCGATTTCTTTTTATTTAAAGGCTATGTGAATGCCGTGCTTTCGAGATTGGGAATCCAAAAAACACAAAATCTTCCCGTGACTTCTGATGTATTTTCAGAAGGAATTGCAATTAGTTTAGGCAATGATGTTCTTGTAGAATATGGTGTCGTAAAAAAATCAATCCTGAAACATTTCGACATCAAGCAAGAAGTTTTGTTTGCCGATTTCAATTGGGCATTGGTTTTGAAATTACTTTCCAATAAAATAAAATTCGTCGAAATTCCTAAATATCCCGAAGTTCGCAGAGATTTGTCTTTGCTACTGGATGATAACGTTAGTTTTGATGCTATATACAATCTGGCGAGACAAACTGAGAAATCATTGTTGAAAGACATCAGTTTATTTGACGTTTACCAAGGCAAAAATCTTCCTGAAGGCAAGAAATCCTATGCGGTGAGTTTCACGATTCAAGACAATACCAAAACCTTGACCGATGTTCAAATTGACAAAATTATGGGCAAGTTGCAAAAGAACTTAGAAACCGAATTGGGAGCTAGTTTGAGGTAATCTTTTGAACTATATAAGGCAATTAAGGTCATTTAAGTTTGATGCCTTTTAAAAATAATCTAAAAACACAAAACTCCCAATTCTGAAATTAGAATTGGGAGTTTTTTTATAAAAAAGCTTCTTGTTTATGCTTTCGGCAAAAGTACTGCGTTCACAACGTGAATTACACCATTCGATTGATTCACATCAGCAATAGTTACTTCTGACATTCCACCTTTTTCATCAGTGATGTACATTTTTTTGCCTTTTTTCCAAGCCGTCAATGTACCACCGCTAACGGTTTTCATCATTGCTTTTCCTTTGCCCATTGCAATGGCTTTGTCAATGTCGGCAGCACTCATTTTTCCTGCAACAACGTGATAAGTCAAAATAGTTTGCAGCATTTTCATATTTTCCGGTTTCAATAAAGTATCCACTGTACCCATTGGCAATTTGTTAAAAGCCGCATTTGTAGGGGCAAAAACGGTAAAAGGCCCTTTTCCTTGCAAAGTTTCGACCAAACCGGCTGCTTTCACGGCTGCAACCAATGTGGTGTGATCTTTTGAATTGACCGCATTTTCAATAATGTTTTTTGATGGATACATTGGCGCTCCGCCAACCATAACCGATTTCTGGGCAAAAGAAGTCGCTCCAAATACTAATGCAAAAAATGCAACTGATAAAAATTTTGTAGTTTTCATAAATTTATTTATTTAAGTTATTTATACAAGCATTTACGGTATTAAATAACTTTTGGATTTAAAAAACTAAAAATAAAATAGCTGACTTTCAATAAACATTAGAAATCAACCATTTAAAACGTATAATAACAAAAAAAGTCCCGATTACTCAGGATCTTACTATATTCAAAAATTAAGAAATCAGCTTGTTTTTTTGTCTTCTTTATTTGGACTTAAGACCTTCAAGAATATTATTGTTGTCTCAAAGAGGTTAAACCAAAGTATTGATTGTAGATGCAACTGCTTTTTCTTCTCTTGCTAATTAGGAATTAAATTCCTAATCTGTAAGGCTATTTAAAATCTGGTAAGTTAAAAATTGAACTTATTTTATAATTTGTCCGTTCTTGATTTTCATTACCACCGTAAATCAAATGAAGTTTTGTATCCATTTTTAATTTTTTGAAATAATCCAAGCATTTAAAAAAACTTTGATTTATGGTTTTTCCAGATTTAATCTCAATTGCATCAAGTCTTGATCCTGTTTCAATTATCAAATCTATTTCGTTTTGAGATTTATCTCTCCAAAAATAATTTTTTGATTTTGTTGCATTATTTATACTATTCTTATACATTTCCGAAACTACTAAATTTTCAAAAATATTTCCTTTGGCAAAATGAAGTTCTAAATCTTCTTTATTTCGAATTCCCAATAAATAACACAATAGACCTGTATCGTGAAAGTATATTTTTGGGGTCTTTATAATCACCTTATTAAAATTAGAATGATAGGGTTGAAGCTTAAAAGTAAGAAAAGAAGTTTCTAAAAGCGTAAACCACGAATTGATTGTTTTGTTATCTAAATCCAGCTCATTTCCCAAACTGCTTTGATTAAATAGTTGTCCTACTCTACCCGCCAATAGTTTTATGAATTTTTGAAATAAATCGAGGTCCGAAATATTTTTCAGCAATCGAACATCTCTTTCCACATAGGTTTTAATATAGTTTTCATAATAATCAGATGCATCGATATTCTGAATTATTTTTCGCGGATAAGATCCTGAAAGAGCATAATTTTCCCATAATATAGGCTTGTATACCGTGTTTTCCAATTCTTGCATAGACATCGGCAGAAGTGTAAACAATGCCACTCTTCCTGCAAGTGATTGCGAAATTTGTTCCATCATCAAGAAATTTTGTGAACCTGTAATTACGTATTCACCATTGATGTTCCTTTCATCAGTAACCACTTGTAAATACGAAAATAAGCTCGGAACATTTTGAATTTCATCAATTATAACGCCATTTTGGTAAGTTTGTAGAAAACCCATTGGGTCAGTTTTAGCAAATTCCCTATCTGCTAAATTTTCCAAATTAACGTACTTATAATTGGGTTTTACAATTTTAGACAAGGTAGTTTTTCCTGATTGTCGAGGTCCAGTTATGGCGACTATCGGAAACTTTTCTAATAATTCTAAAACTTTGGGAGTAATCGTTCTTGCTATCATTTGGCTAAATTAGGAATTTAATTCCTAATTTAGCCAAATGATAGCAAAAAAAAATCCCGATTGCTCGGGACTTTCTATATTCAAACGATTAAAAGATTATTTCTTTTTTTCGTTTTTTTCCATTTGGGCTTTAAGACCTGCAAGGATATCATTGTTGTCTCCAAGAGTTGCAGCTGGTGCATTTGTAGAAGCAGCAGATGAAGTTTCAACAGCAGCTTTTACATTTTTCTCTTCTTCTTCACGGAAGATAGCAGTGTGAGATGCCACTACTCTTTTGAATTCTTTGTTGAATTCGATTACTTTGAATTCAGCAGTTTCGCCTTTTTTCAATTTCTTTCCGTCTTCTTTTTCAAGGTGACGTGTAGGAATGAAAGCAACGATATCATCACCGAATTCTACAGTAGCTCCTTTGTCAACAATTTCAGAGATTTCACCTGAGTGGATAGTTCCCACTGCGAATGAATCTTCATATTGATCCCAAGGATTAGCAGTAGTTTGTTTGTGACCTAAAGATAATTTACGTCCGTCAACATCTAATTCTAATACAACTACATCCAATTTTTCACCAACATTTACAAATTCAGATGGGTGTTTGATTTTCTTAGTCCAAGAAAGGTCAGAAATGTAGATTAATCCATCAATTCCTTCTTCTAATTCTACGAAAATTCCAAAGTTTGTAAAGTTTCTAACGATACCTGTATGTTTAGAACCTACTGGGTATTTAGCAGTGATATCAGTCCAAGGATCTTGAGACAATTGTTTGATACCTAATGACATTTTACGGTCATCTCTGTCAAGAGTTAAGATAACAGCTTCAACAACATCACCAACTTTTACGAAATCTTGAGCAGAACGTAAATGAGTTGACCATGACATTTCAGAAACGTGGATCAAACCTTCAACACCTTCAGCAACTTCGATAAATGCACCGTAATCAGCGATTACAACTACTTTACCTTTTACTTTGTCTCCAATGGCTAATTTAGCATCAAGAGCATCCCAAGGGTGAGCGTTCAATTGTTTCAATCCTAATTGGATTCTTGTTTTCTCATCATCAAAATCAAGGATTACCACGTTAAGAACTTGGTCTAATTCAAGAACTTCAGATGGGTGGTTGATTCTTGACCAAGAAAGGTCAGTAATGTGGATTAATCCATCAACACCACCTAAGTCAATAAACACACCGTAAGAAGTAATGTTTTTAACAACACCTTCTAATACTTGTCCTTTTTGTAATTTTCCGATGATTTCTTTTTTCTGTACTTCAATATCCGCTTCAATAAGCGCTTTGTGAGATACAACAACATTTTTGAATTCGTGGTTGATTTTTACCACTTTGAATTCCATCATTTTGTTTACATATACATCGTAGTCTCTAATTGGTTTAACATCAATTTGAGAACCTGGAAGGAAAGCTTCAATTCCGAAAACGTCAACGATCATACCACCTTTAGTTCTGCATTTTACAAAACCATTAACGATTTCACCTGTTTCGTTAGCCGAAATAACTCTATCCCATGATTTGATAGTACGTGCTTTTCTGTGAGATAATACTAATTGACCTGTTTTATCCTCACGGATGTCAATCAATACTTCTACTTTGTCACCTACTTTTAATGCTGGATTGTAACGGAATTCGTTCAATGAAATAACACCTTCCGATTTTGCGTTGATATCAACGATAACGTCTCTATCAGTAATTCTAACAACGATACCTTCAACTACTTCTTCTTGATCTGTCGCGATAAAAGTTTTTGAAACTAGGTCTTCGAATTCTTGTAAGTTTTTCTCATCTACTGCATCAATACCTTCTTCGAAGTTGTGCCAGTTAAAATTTGCTAAAAACTCTTCTTGTGATTTTAAAATTTCAGACATGCTGATTAAAAATTTGTATTCTGTATTCTCTCGAGTTTCATAACGTGCTAGAAAACAACAGAAGTTGTTTGTATAATTTATTGATACCTAAAGGAAACTCCTATTCACCAAAAGGTGTGCAAAAGTAATTCTTTTTTATTTATCTGCAAAATATTTATCCAGAGATAATCGATTGATTATTAGGAGCAGGACTTTTTTGGGTTTTTATGACCTCTGCTCCCGCTTTTCGCCTTTATCTCTTCACTGCGTTACGAGGATATCGGCTACAATCGGGGCTAGTAATGACGTTTGGCATTTCAGAACAAATACATCCTAAAAATCAAAGCATTGGTGTAAAATAAAAAATTGAATTTTAAATTTTTTGTAAGAAAAAAAATGTATTTTTGAAGCTTATATAAAACAATAAATGTTATCCAATTTTTCACTAATAGCTGTTTCATAATAAATCTTTAACAACTATTTGTATGATATTAGCAATCTGACAAGCAAATTTTTTCATCTTGATATATAAATTTCAGATATAATTCTGAATAAATCGGATGAAGTGAGATTTATAGAAATAACGAATAATTTTAAAAAAAATGGGAGGAAATGCAGGAATTCGAGGTTATCTAATACAAACTATTATTTGTGTATTGGATGCACTTAACACAGATAATCACTGGTTATCTGTAACATTAGAGCCGTTAGACGAGTCTGAAAAAGTTGATATTAGATGGAAGTATTCTGATAGTAAAGTAAAACTCAGTCAGGTAAAATCCTCTGAAAATCTAATCCGGCACGCATCAGCTAAAAAATGGTGTGAAGAACTAGAATCACATTCTCCCGATGCTACAGAATACGAATTACTTTTAATTGGGAGTGTTGATGATAAACTGTCAAAAGTTGGGAAAATTGATAATGTCCAAATAGGTGAAATTAAACCATTAAATACACAAGTCTTAATTGACCAAGCATCAACAAAAATAGACAAGTATTACGAAGGTAAAAATAAACCGAAAATTTCTTCACAAGTAAGAGAATTGATAGTTAAATGTTTAAGTTTAGAATTTGGTACAAGTTCCATTGTTGGAAAAGAGATATTAAGAGAAGATTTTGATAAAATGCTTTTAGAATGGATTAGTGCAGTTGAAATTCAAATAGACACAAACCCTTTCGCATCATTAGCTCCACCATCTGAAAATCATAATGTAACGATTGATCACAGAATAGTGAAGAAAGTATTAGAACTTATCGGTTGGCATCAGTTTGGAGAGAATCATACGGTCGAATGTTTCAATGAAAAAACGGAAGAAAATGATATACATTCTGTAAATTTTGTTGGAGATTTTGATAGCAAACTAAAAGAAGATTCAGGAGACTTGGTAATGATTTCTTCCCTTCACTCACTTAAATATCCTGACTCATCTAAGGGTGAAATAGCTAAATATCTAAATGATACAGATATTGTATATTCAGATTTGGAAGAAAAAAAGAAAATCCCAATAAAGCGATATGAATCTACTGATGTTTATAGTCTTTTATTTTGGCTCTCAACAGATAATAGCGAAGTTTCTACTGATTTTATTTATTACACCAAAGAAAACTATAAACGAAACGCACTAAATGAAAATATAAACTATTTTTTAATTGATAACAACAAAGCAAACTTTTTGATTAGCAGTATAACAACTGCAAAAAATTACAGACCAGATGTTCCTGTTAAATTTGCATATCCCATTACTGAAGCCAATCAAAGTCCAAAGCATATCGGAGAAAGAGGGTTAAAACTCCCTCCTCAATTTATTAATTCTTCTGTAATTCCAATCACTAAGGAAAGTAAATCAAAAATAAGTTTCCTTCTCTTTTGCTCTGACCCATACTCTCCAGAAGCCTTAAAGAAACTTATTTGGCTAACGATTAGCCTTACAAGTGGTTATGGAAATGAATATCTTCTTTATTTTCCCGATTATAATGAGACTCAAGATAAAAATGAGGCTCTTGAAATTATTCGTTCTTTTAATGAAGAATTGTTAGATGAGAAAGTTACAATCCTAAAATATAATAGCATTGATGCAAAAGCATTGGATTCATTATCCAATACAAAGGTAATTACTAGTAAAAATGAAAAATATGAAGGAGACAATCAGCCATCGTTAGTTAATTCTCAACACTTAAATGAAGCTTTTGTCAATATACTGCCTTATGGAGATATTATAAAACCTTTTCTGAAAACAGATGCAATAACAGCAAACGATATTAAATTCTTTCTTTCTAAAAAGGGTATTTTTACAAAAAATGCAGACATCAAAAAGTTAATAGAATTAATGAGCTCTTTGCTTTTTAGCCCGAAAGAACTTGAAGACTTTAAATCATATATTGATGTAAAAGGAAAAACGGTAAATAGCTCTGATGCCTTTTTCAATATTAAACAAGATGAAACATTAGAATCTGTTTTTAAAAAAATAAAAATAAATACCGATAATTTGACTGATGGTCTAGATGTAAAAATCATTAATTCAGATAATTTAAAATTTGAAGCTAGTCCTACTAAAGATGAATATAAATTAACATTAATAACAGAAACCAAAGATCCCACAAGCAGTTTGTTAGTTAATACTAAGCCAGGAAAAGCAGAAGTTGTAATTAAGAAAAATGGCAACCAATTGGTTGTGGTAACTGAAAACACGATTAGTAAAGCAGACAAGTATATTGTAAACCGCCTAGTAAAACTTGTTGAAGAAGAATTTAAAAGAATAGATTTTATTGAAGAAGAAAAAATCAAAGTAATGTTCAAGAATTTTAACTCAAATACAGAAAGGGTAAATTTCTTACTTAGCTTTAGTAATATTGCGTCTTCAGTGATGTTTCACGAAGCAGATATTCAATCGATAAAATTCAAGTTCGATGAAAACACTGAAATACCTGAACTTTATCGTGATAAAGTGGATAAGGATTTGGTTATAAACTTCGAAGGTAAAGGATTACAAACATTAACAGAATTAAGCGAGCAAAATGCAAAAGGCTCTATTTTTCTAGAAGAAATGAAAGTTCTTTATAAATTCAATTTTTTAAATATAAAAAATGGGTTATACAAGGTTACTTTCAATTTTTCAAATGCTTTGAAAAACAAACTAGAATTTGATGGGGTATTTAAGTCTGCTCCCTATCTCATAAAAACAAATTCTGTAAAGTCCCTATCAAGTATTGAAAATCTTGAAAAGGAATTAGGAAAGGAAATTGAGAATCTTAAACTTGAAAAACTAAAATTATTTAATATAATAAAATGATTGATTTTACCGAAATAACACTTGAATCTATTTGTATTCATAAAGTTGGAAACAAACTAAGAGATGAAGGAATTGAAGTCTCTGACAGAAACCTAAGTTTAGGAAACGAGGACACGAAAAAATATTTATTAAGATATTTTCTTTCGCCATTTAGCAATAATGAGACCTATAATTTCTATTATCCGACTGACCTAAATCTTAATGATACCTATATTTTTGCCAAAAGGATTTTTGCAAATCCAGAAAATTTTTATGACTTATCAATAGATATTTCAAAGCATTTGTATGAAAAATCTTCACATCCAAAAATAAATGGAGGTGAATTTTGTGTATGCTATTTTAAAGATTGTTTATTTGATGGTCAAAAAATAAATGCAATAGGCTTATTTAAGTCTGAAAAGAAAGATATTTTTTTAAAGCTGAATTCTTCAAAAATTGGACACGAGAGCGGAGTTAATATTGATAAATTAGATAAAGGATGTTTAATATTTAATTTAGAAGAAGAAAATGGGTATAAAGTATGTATAGTTGACTCAAATAAATCAAATGATACGCAATATTGGAAAGACGAATTTCTAAGTATAAAACCCGCTAGTGATAATTATACCTTCACCAAAGATTTTCTTTCAATAACAAAAAACTTTGTTACAAAACAATTAAATCAGGATTTTGAATTAAGTAAAGCTGAACAAATTGACTTTCTTAACCGTTCAGTTGATTACTTCAAAAATAATGACATTTTTGACAAGAAGGAATTTGAAGAAAAAGTTTTTGAAGACAGTGATTTAATTGAATCATTTCGAAAATTTGATCAAACATATAGAAAAGAAAATGAAATTGAATTAACTGATAATTTTGAAATATCAGTACCAGCCGTAAAAAAACAAGCGAGAGTTTTTAAAAGTGTATTAAAACTTGATAAAAATTTCCATATTTATATTCACGGAAACAAGGATCTTATTGAACAAGGTGTTGATGAAAATGGTCGTAAGTTTTACAAAATATTCTATCAAGAAGAAAATTAACTCTGCTTCACAAAGTCGGGTTCCAATACATAGGAATCGTAAACCAAACAGAACATAAATTGACTTGTTAATCAAACATTTAAAAATATGGAAAATAAAAAAGGAATAAACTGGTTTTTTGCATTTATCGCATTTACTTTAGGTTTGACATTATTCAAACACATAGACTTTAAAAATTTCACGTTGAAAGAGCCTGCTTTGGATATTCTTTATTTAATTGTATTTGTACTATCTATTTACTTTTTAATAAAAGGTAAAAACCAGCCTGAAAAATAAACCCCAAGTTGACGAAGTTTCACAACTTCTCACCATTAAAATGGGCAACTACAACTTTTTAGCAACAACCAGAACAAATACATGCTTAAAATTAAAACAAACCTTTCAAAATTTTGTAAGAAAAAAATCTATATTTGATTTTTAATAAATTAACCTAATTTGAATGAACCAAATACTATGAAAAAAGGATATGTTACATTCATCATTTTATTAACCCTTACTTTAAATCAAGCATGGGCGTTTAAAATTGATAAAATAAAAACTGTAAAAATATTTAGTCCCGATAAACACATTGCTTTTTCCCTTAATAAATCTGCGGATAAATATTATTACACAATTAGTTATGATGAAAATCAAGTAATTAAAGAATCAAATTTAGGATTGGTTTTAACCGGTAAACAAATCGAATTCAATGTTCCTATTTCCACTATTGATAAATATGAAAAAAAGGAGAGTTATGTAACCAGAGGGGTTCACAGTTTAGCAAAAAACAATTATAAAGGGGCTAAAATAAAGTTTATAGAAAACGAAGTAACAATTATATTAGATGTTAGGGTGTTTAATGATGGGGTTGCTTTCAGGTACTTAATAAATGGTCTGGAAACATCAGTCATTGAAACGGAATTAACTACTTTCCAACTTCCGGCAGATGCAATGGTATGGTCACAACCGAACAATAAACATTATGAAGGTTGGTACACAAGCAAAATAGTATCATCATTTAAAAAAGATGAAATTTTAGGTCCGCCTGCGACTATTCAGCTAACAAAACCTCAATTATATTTAGCCATTACCGAAGCTGGTTTAACAGATTTTGCAGGAATGTCTTTAGTGGCAGACGATAAAGGAATTTTTCATTCATTTTTATCAGGTAATACTAAGAAAACCGGTGCTTTTGAAACACCGTGGCGTGTAGTTGAAATTGGAAAAACACTAAATGATTTGGTCAATTCAGACATTATCTCCAATGTTTCACAAAAGTATGATGAAAAGCTATTTCCAAAAGGATATGATACAGAATGGATTAAGCCCGGCAGAAGTGTTTGGTCCTGGCTGGCTGGAGAAGGATCTGTTTCTTTTGAAAACATGAAAAAGTTTTCCGATAATGCAGCTGCATTAGGTTTTGAATATAATTTGGTTGATGAAGGATGGGGCAATTGGAAAGATGGTGAAAAAGATCACTGGGCGTTAATGAAAGAACTAGTCGATTATTCGGTAAAAAAGGGAGTTAAAATATGGGCTTGGAAAGCATATCCTGATAGAAGAGGCATAGAGGGCATTAAGAATGAAAGTAAAAGAAGAGCATTTTTTGCCAAGTGTAAGGAAATAGGGATTGTTGGTATAAAAATTGATTTTTTTGATTCAGAATCACAGGAGATTATTCGATTTTACCAAGCAGCCTTAAAAGATGCTGCGGATTATAAGTTGATGCTAAATTTTCATGGTGCCAACAAACCAACAGGAGAAACCAGAACATGGCCAAATGAAATGTCAAGAGAAGCAATCAAAGGGTTGGAGAATCGTCCTCCTTGGGCAAAACACAATACGATTTTACCATTTACCAGATATCTGGCCGGTCATGCAGATTACACTCCAATAAATTTAAGAGAACGTATTGGTGAGGTCACGTGGGCTCACCATATTGCAAGTTCGGTCATTTTCACTTCTCCTTTATTATGTTTTGGAGTTGGACCGCAAAGCTTAATCGATTTTCCGTTTAAGGAAATGGTCACAAGTATTCCACCAGTTTGGGATGAAACCATTGTATTATCACAAAGTAAAATTGGAGAACTTGTGGTTTATGCCAGAAGAAATGGCAATCAATGGTTTATTGCCGCCATAAACGGAATTCATGATCAACAATCTCTAGCGATTGATTTATCATTTTTAGGAAAGGGCACTTATAAACTTAATGGTGTTAAAGATGACGAGGAAAAACAAGCAGCAGGAATTGCCGATGAACTGGAGGTAACTTCAAAATCTAAAATTAAAATCAGGCTAAATCCTGAAGGAGGATTTATTGGAAAATTTATCAGCATTAATAAATAATGAACAGCAAACAATTTTTAGTTAAAGTTATAAATGTATTTAGTTGGAAGCTAATAATTCTTCTCTATTTATCGCTTTCTGTATTTGAACAATCTTATGCGCAAACGAAAATAAAATGGGGAGATTGGCAAACTTGGGGAGATCAAAATGACGGAACTTATCAAAACCCCATAATTCCTGCGGATTATAGCGACTTGGACTGCATAAGGGTGGGCAGTAATTATTATGCTGTATCATCAACATTTCAATATTCTCCTGGATTTGTGATTTTGCATTCAAAAGATCTTGTAAACTGGAAAATCATCAGTCATGCTGTAAATGATATTTCAAAAATATCAGCAGAAATGAATTGGGATAAAATGAACACATACGGCAGAGGTATTTGGGCCGGTGCAATTCGATATCACAATAACAAATTTTGGATTTATTTTGGTGATCCTGATCGGGGTTATTTCATGACAACATCTAAAAAGATAGAAGGGCCATGGGAAACTGTTCACCAAATTTTGGATGCAAAAGGCTGGGATGATGGATGCCCTTTTTGGGATGATGATGGGCAAGGTTATTTCATAGGAACCAATTTTGCAGATAATTATAAAATTCATCTTTTTAAAATGACCGCCGATGGAAAATCATTAATCAAAGAATCAGATAAAGTTATTTATCAATCTAAAGGAAGTGAAGCTAACAAGCTTTTTAAAGTAAAAGATACTTATTATCATTTCTTTTCTGAAGTAAAAGCAGGTGGCAGGGTAGTCATGATGGAGAAATCCAAAAACATATATGGTCCTTATGAAGGACCAAAACAACTAAGTTACGCTCAGAAAGAATATCATGAACCCAATCAGGGAGGCATTGTCCAAACTCAAAAAGGAGATTGGTATTTTTTAACCCATCACGGATCTTCTGGTGATTGGTCTGGAAGAATAATGAGTTTACTACCTGTTACCTGGATTGAAAATTGGCCAATTTTAGGAAATCCTGATGCTGATAAAATTGGTTCAATGGTTTGGAATGCAAGAAAACCCATTCAAGGCCAAAAGAAAACCATTCCACAAACCAGTGATGATTTTAATAATAAAACATTAGCACAGCAATGGGAATGGAATTACCAACCGAGAGCAGAAAAATGGAATTTAACAGAAAGAAAAGGCTGGTTAAGGTTAAAAGCTTTTAGACCGATTGAAATAAACAATTTATTAAAAGCAGGAAATACAATTACACAACGCTCATTAAGGTCTCCATTTAATGAGGTAATTGTTAAATTGGACTTAGCTGGAATGGCAAAAGGACAAAAGTCTGGTTTGACGCATTTTGGTTCTCCAAATTATGCAACCTTAGGCGTTGTATTTGATGGTGTTGAAAAAAGAATAGAATATAATACTAAAGGTAATATTGTTTTAGGTGATTCGATTCAAAAGAATCAATTATGGCTTAAATCTACTTGGGGATTAGATGGTGGAAGTCAGTTTTATTATAGCATTGATGGAATAAAGTATGTACCATTTGGAAAACCATACCAACTGATGTGGGGTGCCTACCGAGGAGATAGAATCGGTATTTATACCTACAACAATGAATCTGATTCGGGGTATTTAGATGTGGATTATTTCAGTTACCTAATTAAATAAATTTATAAAAAACATTAAGTGAAGTTTATGATAACAAATGAAATCAAGTTTCCTTTTCTTTTAATGCTTGTTGCATTTTTTTTAAACTCACATATAGCTGTATCTCAAATTAATAGTGAAAATATTAATTGGGATTCTTTAAAATTAAGGTATGATGCGCCAACAGATCAAAAGGATTTTGGAAGTGCAATCCCATTAGGAAATGGGAGATTAGGAGCTAAAATTTATGGAGGTGTAGCTTTAGAAATCATCAATTTAAATGACGCAACTTTGTGGTCTGGAATTCCTCGTTCTTATAACGAAACCAAAAATGTTAAAGTCTTAAATGCAGTTAGAGCAGCATTAGCGGTATCGGAATATAAAAAAGCAGATTCTTTAGCCAGACAATTACAGGGAAAAAACAACCAGGCCTATCAGCCGCTAGGAAATCTTTATCTTAATTTTTCTGAATCAGAAAACTATAGCAACTATTCAAGAGAGTTAAGTCTTGATATGGCAGTAGCTACTATTAAATATCAGATAAAAGACGTTAGTTACACTAGGGAAATTTTTGTTAGTTATCCTGATCAGACTATCATTATGCGGATTTACAGTAATAAAAAAGGGGCTGTAAATTTTACAACAGGTATGGACACCCAATTGAAAGGCAAGATAAAAACAGAAGGGCAGACTTTGGTTATGAATGGAAGAGCACCTATTCATATTGATAACTATACTAAAAAGCAAATTGTTGAATGGGACGAAAAAAAGGGAATTGGATTTCAGGCAAGATTATCTATTAAAACGACAGGAGGTAAAATTAAGATTGTAAAAGATTCTTCTTTAATGGTTATGGCAGCCGATACGGCCGTCATATATTTTTCTGCAGCGACTAGTTTTAATGGAATAGATAAAGAAGCAGGAACAGCCGGGATTAAAGAAAATAAATTAGCTACATCTTATTTAAATAAAGCAATTAAAAAAAATTATCAGCAATTGTTGACTGCCCACTTGCAAGATTATCAATCGTTATTTAGAAGACTTTGGGTTGAGATAAACAATGATCAACCTAATAAATACGCGCTAGCTTATCAATGGGCAAGGTATAACTTAATTGCCTGTTCAAGAGCTACAAGTATTGCACCAAGAAATGAACAGGGAATTTGGAACAGGGAAATGTTTCCAAACTATGCATCGAATTACACATTAAATGAAAATCCACAAAAATATTATGCAGTTGCAGAACCAGCCAATATTAGTGAAGTAATCAATCCGTTAATTAAGTTTGTTGGTGATCTAGCAAAAAATGGTGCTGAAACTGCTAAAATTAATTATGGTTTTAATGGCTGGGTAGCTCACCATAATTCAGATATCTGGGCCATGACAACCATGGCAACTGGAGATCCTTGTTGGGCTCTTTGGCCAATGGGAGGTATTTGGTTATGTGAAAATGTCTGGGATAAGTATGATTTCAATAGGGATAAGACCTATTTAAAAAACACAGCTTATCCAATATTAAAAGGAGCTGCCGAATTTGCCTTGGACTTGTTGGTAACCAATAAAGACGGATATTTAGTTACTTCTCCTTCAACTTCTCCTGAAAATCATTTTTTTGATGAAAAAGGAAATCGTGTAGCTGTTAGTCAGGGAAGTACATTAGATATGGCTTTGTTGAGATCCCTTTTCCAGCATTGCATAACTGCCACTAATATATTAAAAACAGATCATGATTTTAGATTAAAGCTAGAACAAATCCTACCACAGTTATTGCCTTTTAAAATTGGTTCAAAAGGGCAATTGAATGAATGGGAGTTTGATTATTCGGAAAACCTAAAAGAATGGGAAACCAATCACCGCCATATTTCTCATGTTATTTCAGTTTGGCCTTTAAACCAAATTAATAAAAATACCCCTGAATTATTGACAGCAGCCCGTAAATCTTTAGAATTAAGAGGTAATGGAGGTTATCATCCAGATAAGGCTGGGATGTGGGCAAGATTATTGGATGGTGACAAAGCTTTAGCATCTTTAAGTTTAAAATATCCTGTGATATACGATTCGCCTTTTGGAGGATTTGCTGAATTACTTTTGCAAAGTCAAACTGGAGATTTAGATATTTTGCCGGCATTGCCAAGTACTTGGAGCAATGGTAAAATATTTGGATTGAGGGCGAGGGGTAATTATGAAGTTGATATGGAGTGGGAGAATCATCAACTGAAAAAAGCGACCATTAAATCTTATTTGGGTACTATTCCTGAAATTACTGTAATGGGCAAAAAAATAGACATTAAAGACTCAAGAATTACTTTTTTAAAATTAAATAAATAATTGCCTAAATGACATAATTATTCAGTTTATAAACAAATTTTAGTCACTCAAATAAAAAATAAAAATGAAAAGAACATTTGTATTGGCATTAACTACTTTTATTGTGTTCTGTCAAAGTTTTAGAACATTTGCACAAGAACAAAGCCATCCGGCGCAGCCAAGAGTTACTATCGAGTTGCCTAATGGAAAAGCTACTGAAATCCCCAAAGGTTCTTATGACCCCGATCGCTCGAATATGCAATAAACATCTCGCTTACGGCTAGCGCGGTTTTGCAAACCGTGCCCATAAACACTAGTAAAGCACCCTGCTGTACCCACTAATATACCGCTACAACTTTTTAGCAATAACTCGTGTTTATTGCCTTTTGAAATAGATACAAAGCCGAAATTCAAATGTAAGCCATATGTAAATCATGCAACTTATTACTAAAGTTGTATAACAATCACCCTCGTTAATACACTCACCTTTGTGTAGTTACAAAAAATAATTTGCAACGCTAAATTAAGTAAAGATGAGTCACGAAAAATTTAAAGTATGTATTGATGCCTGCAACGACTGTGCTGCTGAGTGCGAACATTGCGCTACCGCTTGTTCAAACGAACCCGATGCTGCGATGCAAGCCAAATGTATTGAGCTAGACCGCTATTGTGCGGATATGTGCCGTATGGCTGCCGCTTTTATGGCAAGGTCAGATGAACACACCTTCAGTTTTGTAAACAAATTTTGCAACTTGTGTGCAGAGATTTGTAATGCTTGCGCCGACGAATGCGAAAAACACGCGCATATGGAACATTGTAAAAAATGTGCAGAAGCCTGTCGCAAATGTGCTACTGAATGCAGCAAGATGAGCGAAACAGATATTTTACAAACCGAAAATGTCGATTTCTTCCCGAGTGAAGCGAAATAAGGGAATAATCCTGCTGGAGAAGTCTGCCGAATTTCTATCACTACTATATGCAGCAATAAAAAACCCGACAGGTTTTTGAAACCTGTCGGGTTTGTTGTATAAAAAATAATTCCTAATGACTCACTTTCGCCACTTCTTCGGGATTGTGTTCGTGTTTAAACAAAACGGCAAAAGCAATCGCGATTACCAAGGCATAGGCGGCAAAACTCAGCCAGATATTGTGCCAATCTCTCACGCCATCGTGGGTAAAAAAGGCATCAATAACCTGTCCGCTAATGATTCCGCCAAAGAAAGCACCAAAACCATTGGACATCATCATAAACAATCCTTGCGCACTGGAACGAATCTTTGGGTCGGTTGTAGTTTCGATAAACAATGAACCCGAAATATTGAAGAAATCGAATGCCATTCCGTAAACGATGCACGACATAATAATTAAAGCTGTTCCTCCAAAAGAAGGGTCGCCATAAGCAAAGAATCCGAAACGAAGCACCCAGGCCAACATTGAAATCAACATCACTTGTTTGATTCCAAATCGCTTCAAGAAAAAAGGAATGGCCAAGATAAACGCTGTTTCCGAAAATTGGGATATAGACATGATCAAGGTCGATTTCTGTACCACAAAACTATCTGCATATTCTGGAATTTTCCCAAACTCGGACAAGTACACATCACCATACATATTGGTCAATTGCAAGGCAGCTCCCAAAAACATCGAGAATATAAAAAAGATAGCCATTTTGTATGTTCCAAACAATTTAAAGGCATCCAAACCAAGTTTTTGATTCAAAGAAGATCCTTTTTCGATTAGTTTTTGCGGAGGACATTTAGGCAAGGTAAAGGAATATATTCCAAGTATAAATGCCGAAAAAGCAGATATGTAAAACATATTGGCAGAAGCTTTACTTCCAGATAAATTAGTGAGCCACATCGCAGCAATAAAACCAACAGTTCCCCAAACCCGGATAGGAGGAAAAACCTTGACCACATCATAATCATTATTTTTCAAAATCGTGTAAGCCACTGAATTGGATAAGGAAATCGTAGGCATATAACACAGCATCGCACCAAAAATAACCCAGTAAAATGTCGTAGGATTATCCACTTGCGGAATGTAACACAGCGCTAAACCTCCTAATATGTGTAGCGTTCCATATAACTTTTCGGCACTCACCCATCTATCGGCCATTATTCCGATTAACGCCGGCATTATAATGGAAGAAAGTCCCAAAGTTGAAAATATGGCGCCAAATTCTGCTCCACTCCATTGTTTGGTTCCAAACCAATAATTTCCAACGGTAATTAGCCAAGCTCCCCAAACAAAAAACTGAAGAAAACTCATCAGCGTTAGACGATTCTTAATATTCATAATAGTGTAGGCTTAAATTTAGCGATAATATATCTTGTGCGTAAATCTACCACTAAATTCAGATATTCAAATTATAAAAAATAAAAAAAATCGCTCTAAATAAAAAAAACCATCACGTTTTGCGTGATGGTTTTTCTAACTAATTAACAACTTGAAAAACTCTATTTTTTATTAAATTAGTAGGTTAAGTCTTTAAAGCAGATTGTGGGGCAAACTCTTTTAATTTCTTACTTTTTTTAATTTAACAGGTTAAGTTTAAAGTAGATTGTGGGGCAAACTCTTTTAAATCTTTGTAATATTTTTTTTTTTAAAATTAGATTGAAATATAATGAAAGTAATTGTGGGGACAATTCTTTAAATATATTTTTTAATTTATAACAATATTACTTTGATTCCTTGTGTCAAATATAGAACTATTATCGATTAAAAACCAAATAAAACCGATTAAATACACAAATTTAAAAATAATATCTGTAATTTTCTTATAAATAAATTTATCTCAAGGAGAAAGTCTATCAATTTTCCAAGAATAGTCATTTTGCAAATGGTAGCGGATTCTATCGTGCAATCTATTAGGTCTTCCTTGCCAAAACTCCACTTCAACTGGACGGATTAAATAACCTCCCCAAAATTCGGGTCTTGAAATGTCTTTTCCTTCAAAATCTTTCTCCAATTGTTTCAAACCTTCTTCCAAAACAGTTCGGGACGGAATAATTTCGCTTTGATTGGAAACAATAGCCCCTAACTTACTTCCGGTTGGCCTGGAATCAAAATAGCCATCGGAAATATTCTCCGAAGTTTTCTCGGCAATTCCTTTAATTATAACTTGGCGTTCGAGTGAATGCCAAAAAAAAGACAGACAAACATTTGGATTATTATTAATAGCCCTACCCTTTTCGGAATTATAATTGGTATAAAAAATAAATCCTTCATAAGTAAATTGTTTCAAAAGAACTACTCTTGATTTTGGAAAACCATCCAATCCAATGGTCGAAACCGTCATTGCATTGACTTCGTCCACACCTCCAAAATCTTCGACTTCGTGAAACCATCTGTTGAATAAATTGATGGGGTCTTCCGGAATATTCGTTTCAAGAAGTTCGCTTTTTTCATACGATTTTCTATAATTACCTATGTCTTTCATTTGTTTGGATTAAATTTATTGAATACAAAATTACTGTGTTTATAACTATTAGCCCCATAAACACAACGTTAATTTCTGCCACGAAGACACAAGGACACAAAGTTTTAATTAAAAAAGATATTTATGAGTCCCAAATTTATTGGAATCATTATTAGTATCTTCTGTAACCTTTTTTTTCTTTGCGGCTTTGCGTCTTCGTGGCAATTTACTTTTTTTAGAGGTATCAAAACTCAAATGATTTGCCATCATCTGCCAAAAGGATGTTCGGAAAAATAGTTTCGGCTTGCTCTTTAAAAAGTGCTATACTATCGTATCTAGTGGAATAATGTCCTAAAATCAATTGTTTTACATTGGCTTTTAATGCTATGGTTGCCGCTTCTTTTGCCGTGCAATGCATTGTTTTTCTCGCCAAAGTTTCCTCAGAATCCAAAAAAGTGGCCTCGTGATACAAAACATCGACATCATTTATAATAGGAATAATATTTTCATTATAAACAGTATCCGAGCAAAAAGCATAACTTAATGGCGGAACGGGATCAAAAGTTAACTTGTTGTTTTCAATGACGCGTCCATCTTCAAGAGTGATGTCTTTTCCATTCTTGATATTCTGGTAATAACATTTGTCAATTTCATAGTTTTGAACGGCATCCAAATTCAATTTGCGTTCTTTAATTTTTTCTTGAAAGAGAAAACCATTGGTGTAAACCCTATGTTTTAAAGGAATTGTTTTCACAATTAACTTATCGTCTTCAAAAATAACTTCACTTTCTTTAGATTCCAATTCGTGAAAAAACAAGTCATAACCAGGCCAAGAATTCGATAATTTCAATTGCAAATCTATAATTTCTTGGATTCCTTTTGGTCCATATATATGCAAGTCGGTTGTTCTATTTAGCAATGAAAATGTCGAAACCAAGCCCACTAAACCAAAAAAATGATCTCCGTGCAAATGCGAAATAAAAATATGATTGATTTTCGAAAAACGGATTTTGTTTTTACGCAATTGTACCTGCGTACCTTCACCACAATCAATTAAAAATAATCGATTCCTGATTTCTAAAACCTGTGCAGTGGGATTGGTAAACGTTCGTGGTGTGGCCGCATAACAGCCGAGGATGGTTAAATTCATTATTAGTTTTCAGTGGTCAGTCGCAGTATTCAGTTGTAGTAATCTGAAATGCTTCGTCAGTTCGCTTCACTCGGGTCAAAAATCGTTACTCTTCATTCAGAAATCTAAAAACCCAAATCGCGCTCTATTTCTTCCATTTCAATAATGTCGTGGGCTTCTTGCAAGGATCTAACAACAGCCAACTTGTGTGAAACAGCATTAAAATCAAGTTCCGAGGTTACAATGACAAATGATTTTTTGGATTTTTTGTGTGTTTTTGAAAGTGGCAAAAAACTATCAATTTCATTTATCGAAAGGATTTTGTGCGGCCTAATATCAACTATAATATTGTGTTTTTGAAACGTTTTATACTCGTGTGTTAATTTCATACGAAATGAAACCAAATCACCCTGCGTATCTTTTATCGTAACAGTATGTCCTTTTTGTTCTACTTTCATAACATTAAAAATTAGGTTATTGCTAATTTACAAAGAATATTCTAATTACGACAAGGTAAACGATACAAAATTTACTGAATTTTTGAAGCCAATAAATAGATAACCGCCATTCGAATCGCAACCCCATTTTCTACTTGGTTTAAAATCACCGATTGTTTCGAATCGGCCACGTCTGATGTTATCTCAACCCCCCGATTGATAGGTCCTGGGTGCATAATTACAATTTCTTTATTGAGTGAATCTAACAACGTTTTGTCGAGTCCATATTGTTGGGCATATTCCCGAGTGGATGGAAAAAAATTCACGTCCATTCTTTCGTTTTGAACCCGAAGCATATTCGCTACATCACACCATTCTAATGCTTTACGCAAATTAGGCTCCACAGTTACTCCCAGTGATTCTATATATCTTGGAATCAATGTTTTTGGCCCACAAACTTTAACTTCGGCACCTTGCATTTTCAAAGCATAGATATTAGAAAGTGCAACTCTGGAATGCAAAATATCACCTACAATTACCACTTTTTTTCCTGTTACATCACCCAGTTTTTCCCTGATGGAATAGCTGTCCAATAAAGCTTGAGTTGGGTGTTCGTGTGCTCCATCTCCAGCATTTACGATGCTTGCCTTTACATTTTGCGACAAGAAATGAGCCGCTCCCGGATTCGAATGTCGCATTACTACCATATCGACTTTCATCGAAAGAATATTATTTACGGTATCAATGAGTGTTTCTCCTTTTTTTACCGATGATTGTGCCGCCGAGAAGCTAATCACGTCAGCCGACAAACGTTTTTGGGCTAATTCAAAAGAAAGTTTGGTTCTGGTACTGTTTTCGAAAAAGATGTTGGCAATGGTTATGTCTCGAAGTGAAGGCACTTTCTTAATGGGACGATTGATAACTTCTTTAAAATGATCGGCTGTTTCAAAAATAAGGTCAATATCTTGCTTGTTGATATATTTTATTCCCAATAAATGATTTACACTTAACTCGCTCATTTTACTTTTATTTATTAATTAAATAAACGGCATCTTCCCCGTCTTGTTCTTTCCAACACACTTTTACTTTCTCATCATTTATGGCATCCACCTGACGACCGCGATAATCGGGTTGAATAGGCAAATGACGGCTAAAACGACGGTCAATAAGTACCAATAATTCAATTTCCGATGGTCTTCCAAAGGATTGAATAGCAGTCAATGCCGACCGAATACTTCGACCAGTATACAATACATCATCTATAAAAACGACTTTCTTGTTTTCGACGATAAAATCTATTTGAGTTTTGTTGGCCTCCAATGGTTTGTTGGTTCTTCGGAAATCGTCTCTAAAGAAAGTGATGTCCAAATAGCCCAAAGCAATCTTTGAAATCTTATATTCTTTTTCCAATAAATCTTTTAATCGCTCTGCCAAGAAAGTACCCCGTGGCTGAATACCAACTAAAATAGTATCCGAAAAATCAAGATGTTTTTCAATTAACTGACAGGCCAAACGATGCAGAATGATATTGACTTCCTTTGAAGTGAGCAATACTTTTTGACTCATAATGAAGTGTTGTTTGTGAAGCAAATATAGTAAATCGCTGTTATGAATAAAAATATAAAGTTTGATTAATGTTTTTATTTATAAATCTCTTTAAAACTTTAAATTACATAACAATAACCCATAATTATATAACAGACTAATTTAGAGTATTACGCAAATTTGTAATAGGAACAATCAAAAATAAAAAATATGAAAACTTCAGAAAAAACCGCAACAAAAAAAACTACTGTTAAAGATAAAGATTTAGCAAAAAAAATTAAACCTTCTGTCGTGAAAGAAACTTTAGATAAAAATACAAAATCAGCTGCAGTAAAAAAAACAACTACAGCTAACAAATCGGAAACTAAAACAAAAGCAAAACCAGCAGCTTCAAAAAACCTTCGTGATTTATTTGAAGATAGTTTAAAAGATATTTATTGGGCAGAAAAAGCATTAACAAAAGCTTTACCTAAAATGGCGAAAAATGCCACAGCACCAGAATTGAAAAAGGTTTTTGAAAATCATCTTAAGGAAACAAATGAACAAATTGACCGATTGGAACAAATTTTTAAATTAATAGGTAAAAAAGCTGTAGCTAAAAAATGTGATGCAATGACTGGATTAATTGAAGAAGGAAGTATCATTATGGAGGAAACTGAAATTGGTGATGTTCGTGATGCCGGAATTATTGCTGCTTCTCAAAAAATAGAACATTATGAAATTGCTACTTATGGAACTTTGTATGCTTTTGCAACTGCACTAGATGAAGATGATGTATCCAGACTTTTATTAGAAACTTTAAAAGAAGAAAAAAATGCAGATGTTGCCTTAACTCAAATAGCTTTGGCACATATTAATATTGATGCCGCTGATAAAATAGAAAAATAATTTAACACATAAATAGTATGAAAAATTTAGCTACAAGAATGTTAATGGTGTCATTAGTTGCACTATTATTCACAAGTTGCGAAATCATTGGTGATATATTTCAAGCAGGAATGGGTGTGGGAATATTTCTTGTAGTTGTTGTATTGGCGGTAATCGCCTTCATTATAAGCAAAATTATGGGGAAGAAATAAGGCATAAAAAATCCCGCTGCATTGCAGCGGGAAATCTTATATGAGATTGCTTTGTACCTCACAATGACAAATTCGTATATTTAAGAATACATTTTTGTTCTTAATTCCTGAACACCTTCGTTATCCAAGTATTCATCGAAAGTCATATAACGATCAATGGCACCTTTTGGTGTTAATTCAACCACTCTGTTACCTACGGTTTGAGCAAACTCGTGATCGTGTGTGGTAAAAATCACGGAACCTTTATAGTTTTTTAATGAATTGTTGAAAGCCGTAATCGACTCCAAATCCAAGTGGTTTGTTGGTTCGTCGAGCATCAAGACATTGGCTCTTTCCATCATCATTCGAGACAACATACAACGTACTTTCTCTCCTCCTGATAATACATTACAGGTTTTCAAAGCTTCTTCTCCAGAGAAAATCATTTTTCCCAAGAAACTACGAATGTTAACTTCGTCACGCTCTTCTTCCGTTTTTACCCATTGACGCAACCAATCCACAAGTGAATAATCATTTTCGAAAAACGAATGATTATCGCCTGGTAAATACGCTTGATTAGTAGTAACTCCCCAATCATAAATTCCTGAATCGGCAGTTTGATTTCCGTTCAATATTTCATAAAATGCAGTTGTAGCACGAGAATCTTTAGAGAAAAGCACAATTTTATCGCCTTTGGCCATATTCAAATCAACGCCTTTAAATAAAAGCTCCCCATCAACAGAAGCACTTAAATCTTGAACATTCAAAATCTGGTCACCAGCTTCACGTTCCTGATCAAAAATAATCGCAGGATAACGACGGCTTGAAGGTTTTATTTCTGAAATATTCAATTTAGAAATCATCTTCTTACGAGAAGTAGCTTGTTTGGATTTGGCCACATTCGCAGAAAAACGACGAATAAATTCTTCTAATTCCTGTTTCTTTTCTTCGGCTTTTTTGTTTTGCTGTGCACGCTGTTTAGCCGCTAATTGACTGGATTCATACCAGAAAGTATAGTTTCCGGAATAGTGATTGATTTTAGAAAAATCAATATCGGAAATATGGGTACAAACCGCATCCAAAAAGTGACGGTCATGAGAAACTACAATTACCGTATTTTCATAATTGGCCAAGAAATTCTCTAACCAAGCAATAGTTTCAAAATCCAGGTCATTGGTAGGCTCATCCATAATCAGCAAATCTGGATTTCCAAAAAGGGCTTGTGCCAAAAGCACTCGTACTTTTATTTTTCCTTCCAAATCACCCATTAATGTATAGTGATTGTCTTCGGTAATACCTAAATTAGATAACATTGAGGCTGCATCAGAATCGGCGTTCCAACCGTTCATTTCTTCGAATTGCACTTGTAACTCCCCTATTCTATCAGCATTTTCATCGGTATAATCCAAATACAAGGCATCCATTTCGGTTTTCACTTTATACAAAACCTTGTTTCCCATCAGAACCGTTTCCAGAACCGTATGATCGTCAAACATATTGTGGTTTTGGTTCAAAACCGACATACGTTTTCCTGGCTCCAAATGAATATGTCCCGAAGTAGGATCCATTTCGCCAGCAATTATTTTTAGAAAAGTAGATTTTCCAGCTCCGTTTGCTCCAATAACGCCGTAAATATTACCGTTTGTAAAGACCGTATTTACTTCGTCAAACAAAATTCTTTTGCCAAACTGAACTGATAAATTATTGATTGATAACATAAATTGTTTTATAAAATTTTGTGCAAAAGTACAAAAAATAATAGATTTTTCGAACCTAAATAAAAACACGATTACTAAGATATCTTACTCATAATATAAAATGAAAAACCCGACAAAAATGCCGGGTTCAGTACATTACTTTCTTTTAAATCTAAACTACTTTTATGCTTGAATCAATTTTTTCAAGCTATTATAAACCGCCAACTCCACATCGGCGTGATTTTTCGAATTACATTGTTCCAATAAATCCTTTAGAACCGCTGGATTCACGGTTTGTTTTTTGTCAATCTTCAATAACAGTTGTGCCGACAAATCTGCCAAACTTTTTGACAAGGGCAAAAGCGGTTGAACCAATGGAGCATTGGTACTTAGCTGAAGTAAACTTGCATTAGTGTTTATCCATTTTTTCAAGAAATCAGTAATTAAAAGTTGATTTTCCAAACTCTTGTTTTTTAAATATTGATTTACAGCAGTGTCAAAATCCAGAGCATCAGTGGCGTCTGGCGTACAGGCGTCGGCAAAAAGCGTCAAGGGCGAATACATTTTATATTCTGTTCCTTTGATATTTCGGGAATAGATTTTTAGAGGTTCACAAATATTGGAGAAATCCTCCAAATCTTGAGTTTTTTGATTGTTGCTGATGTTTCGCAACAAAACCACTTTGTTTTTGATGTGAGTAATTCCCACTTCTTCCAATCGGAACGAAATAGTTTTCAGTCTTTTTCGCAAACTGACCAAATCACTAATATTTTCATTCGACCATAATCTTTCGGCAATGGCACAAGTTCTTGGCCAAATTCTGGAATCAATCGTCATTGGTGATACCAATTCGCTCCACATTGTGGCTTCTCCTCCCAAAATTCGTGCTTTTTCTTCGGCAGAAAGAGTATTGTTTTTTGGAAGTGGATCATTCAAATAATGACTTTCGACACCTTGAACTAAATCAATATAATAGCCATTGGACAAAACGGTTTTGTGGCCACTCTTCACTGCATTTACAAGTGATTTACTTATTGTTCCTGCCTTGGTTTCTCCTTTCCAAGAATGGATTATGGCCTCTTTGGACATATTCTTTGTCATTATTTCTTCCCAACCCATTAATTCTTTGTTGTGCTTTTTCAACATTGGAATCAACCGCATCGTGAAATAAGTCTGCAACTCGTGATTGTTTGCCAACTTGTTTTTCTTTTTGAATTCCTGGATTTCAGGATTGGCATCCCAGTCTTTCCCTTCGTTTTCATCACCACCAATGTGGAAATATTTTCCTGGAAACAATGGACAAACCTCATCGAAAATTTCGCTCAACAATTGGTAGGTTTTCGGATTGGATGGATCTAATGTTGGCGTAAAAACACCAGCATTTCTTTCTACGGCATACGATTGTAATTGCGTGAACTGTTGTTCTTTCTCGCCCGAGTTCAAATTTAATTTGACAACTTTACTTCCAATTTCTGGATAAGCGGCAAGTATTGCCGAGCCGTGACCCGGAACATCTATTTCAGGAACAACCAGAATCCCTCTTTCATCGGCGTATTTTACGATATTTATGATTTCTTCCTGGGTATAAAAATCTCCATCTGAAGCTAATTGTGTTAGTTTTGGATGTTTCTTCATCTCGATTCGCCAACCTTGATCGTCGACTAAATGCCAATGAAAAACATTCATTTTCATTGCCGCCATCGCGTCGAGATTTCTCTTGATAACATCCACTGGCTGAAAATGTCGGGCTGCGTCGATCATCAAGCCCCTCCAACTAAATCTTGGAAAATCTTCGATAACAACTGTTGAAAAAAAATAGGAAGTGCTGTTGTTTTGCAACATTTGCAATAAAGTTTCCAATGCGTGAAGTGCACCTATATCTGATGCGGCATTTATCGTTATTTTTCCAGAACTAATTTCAAGACGGTAACTTTCATCTTCATAAATTCCGATTTTTCCGTTTTGCTCACAATTGATCTGCAATTGGGCGTTGGGAACTTCGTTCAAACCTGTTATAAATCCTTGGTTGAAAAACAAGCCTGTCCTTCCATCCAATCGCCTTAAAAACTGGGTTGCACCATTGAAAATTCGAGAATTGGGATTTCCGGTAATATTGACTTTAAAATCTTTGCTCAAGGCAAAAGCTCCTTCATTCAAATTTATACTTTGTGGCCAAGGCATAAGATTTAATTGATCCGTTTTTACCTGAGCATTAGTCAGAAAAGTTGAAATCAATAGAATAAAAATGTATTTCATATTGTTTAGTGTAGTTAATTATTGGATAATAAATGATGGTTTTTTAATATTCAAAACGTTTGAAGACTTCGATGGCTACATATTCGGCAAGTCCCAAATCATTGTACAATTTTGAGGTATGTTTGTTGCCATCTTCAGCTCTTATCCAAAATTCTCTGGAGTCATTTCCTTGGAACATCACTCGATCATTTTGATATTGATGGTACAATATAGCGTGTCTTTTGAATTTTACTAATTTACTGAAAAATATTTTTAAAATGGTATAAATAAACGATTTACTTATACCATTCAAATTTAATAATTATTTTAGAAATTGGCACCAGTAGTATCCCACCAAAGTCTGGGTCCTCCATTGTCACGCCCTTTATGATAAAATCCTTTTTATCGAAGGGATGAAAGAATCCATCAAGTTTGTCACTCACGACAAAACTTATATCACGCACAAATCATTGACTTCCCAATCGGAAGAATTACTTGCAAACCGATTTATGCGAATCTACAAATCCTACACCATAGCTTTGGATAAAGTAAAATCCATTGAAGGAAACCGAATTCAAATTCACACTTATACCATCCCTATTGGACACAACTTCAGTAAAGGTGTAAAGGTTAAAATTTTGGAATAATTGGAATTTTAATCTCAAATTATTTACACTTTACTCACTCAAAATTACACTTTGTTGAGCAAATAATTTTGTTTATATGTATTTGGTATTTTTTTGCGATTATTGTTTTATATATATACTTTAAAGAATACATTTACTGCGATTTTAATTATATAAAAAGAAAATTAACCTAAAACTATTAACCAAATTTAAATTATGTATTCAGAAAATGTTCAAACCAAATGGGGACAATTTATCTCACTGATAATCGTCTTCTTTTTTTGGGGATTTGTTGGGTCGGCCAACGATATTCTAATCCCCGTATTCAAAAAAGTATTTACTCTATCCCAAGTGCAATCACAATTAGTTGCCTGGGCTTTTTATGCAGCTTACTTCGTAGGTTCAATAATTTTCTTTTTAGTATCACTAAAAATTGATGTTTTACAAAAATTCGGGTACAAGAAAACGCTTTCCGCTGGATTAATTCTTTCAGCCATTGGTTCCTTTTTATTCGTTCCTGCTGCTACAATGGAAAGTTTTCCATTCTTTTTAACCGCTTTATTTACTGTAGGTTTAGGTTTCTCTATTCAACAAATTGTTGCAAATCCTTTAGCCATCAAAATGGGAAGCCCATCAACTGGAGCGCACCGTTTGACTCTAGCAGGAGGTGTAAATTCTTTTGGAACTACTATTGGAGCTATTTTATTGGGAATTGCTTTGTTCGGAATGGGAGATGATAAAAAAACGGCACTTTCATTAGAAGACATTAAATTACCTTTCATTATTTTGGGACTTGCTTTTATAGTAGTAGCCATATTTATGAACTTCTCTAAAATTGAAAACCCTGTAAAACTAGAAGAAGCGGAAATTAAACACGTTCACGAAAAATTCAATATTTTAGACTATCCACAGCTATATTTAGGAATGTTGGCCATTTTTATTTATGTGGGAACTGAGGTAACTATAATCAGTAACTTACCTGCTTTATTAAAAACTTCTGAATTTGGCAGTATCATGGAAGATGCCATTTCTCCATTTATTGCATTATACTGGGGAAGTTTAATGATTGGCCGTTGGAATGGTGGTGTCAATGTATTTAATACTTCAAAAGCAGTCAATATTGCTCTAAAATTTATTGTTCCTGCTTTAGGATTTGGAGTTATTATTGGCGCCAATATATTTGCTGGTCACGATGTTTCTGCTTTTTATGTTTATCCAATTTGGATTTTGATATTTATTGGAGTTAGCTTTATTGGTGGAAAAAATGCAGGCAAAACGTTAATGCTTTTTGGTCTTTCTGGTTTACTGATGATGTTCATCGGATTGGTTTGCCCTGACACTGAAATTGCTAAATTCTTTCTAATTTCGGGTGGACTATTCTTGTCTATTATGTGGCCTTCAATTTTCGATTTAGCTATTGCTGGTTTAGGTAAAAACACTGGAAAAGCATCGTCATTCTTGATTATGATGATTCTTGGAGGAGGCATAATTCCTCTTGTTCAAGGAAGTATTTGCGATATTGATTCTACTAGTCCAAATGGAATTTTTGGTATTACTTGGACTCACTTCTCTTATATTGTTCCGCTTATTGGTTTTGCTTATTTAGGATTCTACGGTTTTTATTGCCCTAAAATATTAAAAAGACAAGGAATCAATCATATCGAAAGCGAAGGCGGTGGTCATTAATAACTAAAAATAATCAAAAAAGGATGTGCCAAAATAAAATGACACATCCTTTTTTTTTACTTTATTTTTTTGAATAGATTTAATGTGTGCCAAATTGACAATATAGGAACAATGAATTCAAGCCTTCAACAAAACAAAATATCTGCATAATTAATTTTGACATTCTCGTATTCAGTACTGACAAACATAAAATTGTTGGACTATTCAGCAGCAAGGGCTCATCATCAATCATTATACACTTCAAATTGATTTTGATTCAATTACCGCATTAAAACTTTACCAATTTATTTCTATTTTCTGTCCTTTTTTCAAAGTGATTTCCTTATTTTTATCGCCGCTGACAAGTGTTGTTTTTCCTCCATTTTTAGAAAAAACAGTCACTTTTTTTAGCGTTTTAGCATTCCAATCCATTGCAATTTCAAATCCTCCACGGGCACAAATTCCACTTACAGAACCACTTTCCCAAGCATCGGGTAAGGCAGGAAGCAAGTTGATTTCGGTTTCATTAGACTGAACTAACATTTCTGCAACAGCCGCCGCTCCTCCAAAATTCCCATCAATTTGAAACGGTGGATGCGCATCGAATAAGTTGGGATATGTCCCTCCTCCTCGTCTTGGAGTCTCTGTTTTCTTCCCGTCAGGATCAACGTAACGAAGTAATTCACGGTACATTTTATAGGCTCGATTTCCATCCAAAAGTCTTGCCCAAAGATTAATACGCCAACCTTTTGACCAACCTGTAGTTTCATCTCCTTTTATCTCTAAAGTTGTTCTTGCTGCATTTGCCAATTCAGGCGTTTTTAATGGTGAAATGTGATTTCCAGGAAAAAGCCCAAACAATTGCGATTGATGGCGGTGTTTCGGATCTTCATCGTTCCAATCAAAATACCATTCTTGCAAATTTCCTTTCTTTCCAATTTGATACGGATACATTTTTGAAAGTGCCGTTTCCAATTTTCCTCTAAATTCGGCGTCCACATTTAAGACTTTTGAAGCTTTAATGGTTTTGTCGAAACATTCACGAATCATTGCCAAATCTGCTGTTCCGCCATACATAGTGGCACCAATAAAACCGTCAGGAGTAACAAATTTATTTTCTGGAGAGGTCGATGGTAAAGTAATTAAGTTCCCTTTTTTGTCTTCAACTAACCATTCCAAACAAAACTGAGCCGCTCCACGCATCAATTCATATCCTTCATTTTTTAGGTAATTTTTATCTTGGGTAAAAACATAGTGTTCCCAAATATGGGTACTCAACCAAGCTCCTGCCATATTCCAATTGGCCCAACAAGGATCTCCTCCACCAAATCCACCAACAGGATTGCTCATTGCCCAAATATCTGAATTATGAGCTGCTGTCCAGCCATTCACTCCATAAAATGTCTTGGCAGTTATTTTACCTGTTTCAGAAATGTTTTTTATAAAACTCAAAAGAGGTTGATGTAACTCCGAAAGATTAGTGTTTTCGGCTAGCCAATAATTCTCTTCAACATTGATGTTTGTGGTATAATTACTGCTCCACGGTGGACGCATATACGGATTCCAAATACCTTGTAAGTTAGCTGGAACTCCAAGCGTTCGGGAACTACTTATCAATAAATAACGTCCGTATTTAAAATATAAAACTTCTAACTTTTTATCTTCTTTTCCTTCGGAATAACGCAACAGACGTTCGTCGGTAGGCAAATTTGGAGCTTCAGTTTTTCCTAAATTTAATTTGACCCGATTGAAAAACTTTTGATAATCCTTACTGTGGGATTCTTTTAAATTATTAAATGATTTAGAAATTGCTTTGTTTAAATTTTCAGAGGCAATCGCTTTGTAATTCAATCCTTGTGTTGCGGGATTTTTATCAAAACCATTAAAACTTGTTGCTATGGAAACAAAAATAATAGCTTCTGTACCATTTTTTAGACCAATAGTATTTTCTGTTTTAGTTACTGTACCATCCGTATTCTTTATTTGAATATCAGCAGCAAAACGAGTTCCTTTATTTGCAACAAAGACAATTGGATTTTCTTCCTTCACATAACTTGGAGCAGAATGGACTGGAGCATAGCCCAGTATTTGCATAATATTATCTTGTGTCGTGGTATTGTATTTCAACAAACTCTCGAAGTTAATATCAAAATTCAAACTTCCTTTTTTACTGGATGTGAGTTTGATAACCATAATTTGATCAGGAGCTGAAACGAAATATGTTCTAGTATATTTTACACCATCAATGGTGTAATTTACCTTAGAAACAGCATTTGCAATATCCAATTCTCGATAATAATTAGAGTAAGTTGCCTCTTTCCCCTTAGCAGAATGAACTATATTCATCGTACCCAGTGGAGCAAAAGATTCAGAGAAGCTGCCTTGAATTTTTTTATTCAATTCCTCGGCGAGTTTATAGTTTTCATTTTTTAAAGCTTCTCTTATTGCTGGAATATTTTTATAAGCTTCAGGATTCATATTTGCATTTACCGGTTCTCCAGTCCAAAGAGTAGCATCATTCAAATAAATTTTATCGGAATCAACTCCTCCAAAAACAGTTGCTCCCAACTTTCCATTTCCTAAAACCAAACTTTCTTCAAAAAAACTAGCAGGTTGATTGTACCAAAGAATATGGTCGGATTGAGCAGAAATTATTCCACAAAAAGAGGTGAAAAAGGTAACTAGAAATAGTTTATTGAAATGTTTTGTTCCCATTCTTTTTTTTGATTTTTAAAATTACTTGCTCACTTTTATATTTTTCATTGGCGGTAATCATTTCCCAATCGTCAATTCTGAATAACAAAGTATGGAAATTTTATTTGTTGAAAAGTTTGATTTCCGCATAATCAACTTCAGATTTTTTTTGTTATTTTTTATGAGATGAATATTTTTTTGCATAATAATATCAGTCATTAACACCATTTCTGTTTTTGCCGTTTTTAATAATCTTTGGGTAGAGTAACATTGTCTTCCAACCAAAAAATGGTTTGTTTTCCACTCGCCAAAGCTGATAGTATAAAACTAGTTCAACCTAAGGTTACTTCTTGAAATTCTAAAATATAATTATACAAAGTCCTACACAAATACATTCTTTGAACATTGTATACAATTCGTCTGCTGATTTATTAAAATCAACTTTTATAATTCGATTCTTGTCCTAAATGTTTTAATGTTGGTAAAGCATAAAAGATTTGTCAATAATACTAAAATTCATTTAATAATTTACAATTTCTTAAATCGAATGGCTGTTCCACCTGCTCCGCCTAAATGCAATTTTAATACATCTGATGCTTTTACTGTTTTTTTAGAAATCGCCACAGCTGATGGATTGTGTGTTTCATCTGTACCTTCGGCATCGGCATAAATTTGTGCTTCGTAAGTGGCTTTTGCATCTAAAAAAGACAATGGAATCTCCAAATCTCTCGATTTCTCGTTGGTGATGCTTCCCAAATACCAATCTTCACTGTTTCTGTCTTTACGAGCCGTGGTAATGTATTGCCCGATTTCTCCATTCAATACTTTGGTGGTTTCCCAATCTGTTGGAACGTCTTTCAAAAATTGTAAGGCAGGTTTCCCTTCGTAATTCTCGGGAAGGTCGGCCATCATCTGGATTGGTGCATAAATGGTTACATACAATGCCAATTGCTGGGCAGTTGTACCGTGAACCCTTTTGCCAGGATATCCTTGTTTGACCTCTACATCAAAAATTCCGGGTGTAAAGTCCATTGGACCAGAAAGCAATCTGGTGAAAGGAATAATCGTTAAATGATTGGGTGGATTGCCTTCGCTCCAAGCATTATATTCTTGTCCTCTCGCCGCTTCTCTTGAAACCATATTCGGAAAAGTTCGGCGTTCTCCCGTGTCTTTTATGGATTCGTGGTATAAAACTGCTAAATCATATTGGGCTGCTTTTTCCAAAACGTATCTAAAATAATTCACTCCAAATTGACCAAAATGCCATTCTTTCATATTCAATTTTGAACCTACGTGACCAATTTTGACCGAATGCATTCCTAATTTTTTGTACAAAGCAAAACCTTCGTCAATTTCTTTTAGGTAATTAATTAAGTTGGATCCTGTTTCGTGGTAGCCAATAAGTGCAACACCATTTTTATTTCCGTATTCTACCACTTTTTCGATGTCGAAATTATCGGCACATTTTGTAAAACTAAATTGATGCATTTTGTTTTCATACCAAGCAGGTGTCCAACCTTTGTTCCAGCCTTCAATCAATAAATGATGAAATCCTTCTTTGGCAGTAAAATCAATGTATTGTTTGACATGTTCGGTGGTAGCTCCTTGCTTTTCGCCTTCCCAAAAAGAATATTTTCCAATGTGCATTCCCCACCAAATTCCGAAGTATTTATAAGGTTTGAAGTAACTTGTATTTTTTAATTTATTGGGTTCATTTAGATTTAAAATCAAATAAGAAGTGATCAAATCCGTAGGTTTTTCGGCAATTTGAATGCTTCTCCAAGAAGAGGTAAAAGTGTCTTTCACCCTTACTTTTACTCCATCAGCCCAAGGTACAAGGTCAGATTTCAGTTGTGTACCTTTTGTATTTACCAAGGTCATACTGGCAAAATCTACCAAATTGGCTTCGTGAAAACTAAAGGCTAATCCGCTTTTACTTTCGATAGTCAAAGGTGTTAAAACCGTGTCGAGATTACTTACCAGTGAATCCTTAAAAAGATATTCGTCACGATTTTCTCTGTTGGCCGGAATCCACCACGCTTTTCCTTCGTCTTTCAAGTTGAAAGTCGTTTTTTCGTCCATAATAAAAATACTGTCTTTGGTACCTTGTTTTGGATATACGTATCGAAAGGCAATTCCATCATCAAAAGCACGAAACTGAATTTCGAGTTGTTGCTTTTCTTTGTTTTTTTGTTGCAGTTTTACCACCATTTGATTGTAGTGGTTTCTGATTTTTTTCTTTTCTCCCCAAACCTGTTCCCAAGTTTCATCGAAAGTGGTGTTTTCTACTTTTAAAACTTCAAAATTACTGCTAAAGTCCTCGTTGTTTTTCAACAGAAACCCCATATCCGATGGCGTAATTACCACCGTTTTTCCGTGCGAAACGGCATATTTTGGAGCATTGTTCACTAATTCAAATTGAATCTTGTTTTTTCCTTCAGGCGAAGTCAATTCATAATTTTTTGCTTTTTTGCCTTGGGCATTGCTTATACTTAAGGATAGTAATAAGGCGGGAAGTATCAGTTTTTTTATCATTGTAACTATTTATTTTTTATAAAAAATCGGGGCATAGACTAACACACTACCCCGATTTCCAACTAACCAAACTAATTATTTTATCCATTCAATTTTGAACGTGGTTTTGTTGCTTAATGGATTTTCATTTATGCTGAAATCAGTTCCTTTTTTAGATAGAGAAACCGTTTTTACACCTTCTCCTTCTGGAAGAAAAACTTTGGAAGTTGCCGTATTGGTTCCTTCGGCGGCATAGACTTTAAGCGTCAATTTGCTCCAATCCATATCTTTGGTAGATTGCGCCAATTTGATGTGTGGAATTGCTGAACCGTTTCGAACCAAAACAATGATGGGAACTTCGCCAGCTTCAATTTTATGCCATCCGCCTTGATATACTTTTCTGGTTTGATAATCAATCCAAGTTCCTTCCGGAAGATAAACGTCTCTTCCTGTAACCTCTTCAAATAAAGGAGCAACCAACATACTGGAACCAAATAAATATTCATTGTCCACCAACCAAGAACCCGGATCATTTGGATATTCTATGAACAAGGCACGCATCATCGGTAATCCTTTTTGGGAACTTTCTTTGGCTTGGGCATAAATGTACGGCATCAATTCGTAACGCATATTATCGGCATTTCGAAAAGTTTCCAACAAATCTTTGCTATACAACCAAGGTTCGCGTGGAGGCTCACCGTGGCTTCTTACGTGCGAAGTAAACATTCCGAACGGTGCCCAACGACGGTACAAGTTTTCAGGAGATTTGGTCACGAATCCACCCACATCGTGACTCCAGAAACTGAAACCACACAATCCCAAGGAAAGTCCACCTCTTAATTCGGCAGACATTGCCCCGTTTGAAGTTTCGGCGTCGCCACCCCAATGCAAAGGATAACGTTGACTTCCTGCCCAAGTACTTCTGGCCCAAATTAAAGTATAACCTTTTTCTTTTTGGGTGATTTCGGCAACTGCTTTGTTGTAACGCAATGGGTATAAATTATGCTCGTAGAATCCAGTTCGTCCATTGGAATAAATTCCTTCTGGCGGAGCTGCTTCTCCAAAATCCACTTTAAAAACGCTCACTCCTTGATCAAACAAGCTTTTCAATTTGGCTTGGTACCAAGTCACGGTTGCCGGATTCGAAAAATCCAATACGGCATCTTCATACGGAAGGTTTCCTTTGCGATCTTTTACGGCCAAGTTTTTGTCCACAATTTCATTGAACAAAGTATTTTTTGGTGAGAAATAAGGTAGTTGCCACAAGCAAACGTGGAATCCGTCTTCTTTTAAATCCGACATCATTTTTACTGGGTCTTCGAAACGTTTTTTGGCAAATTCGTAATTGTTGCGCCAATCCACGTCAAACCAGCCCGTGTCGTAATGAATCACGTCCGTTGGAATTTTATAGGCTCTCAAGTTTTTCGCCACTTCACGACCTTCTTTTTCAGAAAAATAAGTGATGCGACTCATCCAGAATCCAAAGGACCATAGCGGTGGCATTGCGGCTTTTCCGGTAAGATTCGTATATTCGTCCAAAATATCTTTGGGTTCTCCAATGAAGAAAAACAAATCGGCTTCGTCATCGCCAATATACATTTCGTTGGCACTGCCATAATATTTTCCAAAATCGACCGTGATGGGTGTTGAATGATGCATAAAAACCCCGTAACCACGGCTACTCATATAAAACGGAACCGGTTTGTACATTGTTTCGTTCTGGATTCCGTTGGCATCATCCGTCCAAAGAACTACTTTTTGGCCACGTTTATTGAATTGGGTGAATGATTCTCCACAACCAAATATTTTTTCGTCCGGTTCTAAACTGAAAGCCGCCCCCATACTTCTGGAATAATCGCTGTTTCTGCGAACGTATGAAAATGGAAGGGTTGGCGTGTAAGTGTTTTTAAAGTCTGAATTATGAAGAGTCCCTGTAAGCAATTTGCCTTTTTCATCATAAATTTTTACGTGCCAAGGCTTAGTCTGGATTTCTACCGAACCGTGTTTGCTGGTAAATTTATATCCGCCTTCAATTTTGGCATATTTCCATAATTCGGGATGGTTGGGAGCTACTCCATCCACCAACATCAAGGATTCTTTTTCGGGATGAAATTGTGGTCCAGATGTCATTTTAATTCTCAATGTTCTATCCGAAACAAATTGTATTTGAAAAGGCAATACGGGTGAAGCTTCATATTCGGTAGTAGGAAATTCGTTGGCGACAACCTCGGTTGGTTTCATCTCAATATTATTGAATGCTTGGCGGGTTTGGTAGATATGTCTCAAATATTTTACAGATCCTTTACCTGTTTGTGGGTCAAAATCCGCAAGCTCGTCGGCAAAATAAAAAGTATTCAGGTAATTTTCGAAATCTTTGCTAATGTCGATGGGCGCATTGAGTACATCGGCATTTTGTATTTGGGCTGTAGCTTTTGGCGTGATTAAAAGATTAAAAAAAAGGACTAAAAATAGTGATACTTTTGGTGGTTTACTCATTGGTTTTTAAAATTAATTTTTAGGATTCTTAATACATTAAAAAGCGAAAGAAAATAATCTCTCCATTATCCCAGAAAAACAAAAACTGCAATAAAAATGATATTTTTTTTCAAATCAGCATATTTTTATAAGATAAAAATAACAATCTTAAAATTAATCCTATTATGATTGTGCTTATAATATTATTTCAACAAAAACTAATACTATATCAACCTGAAAATTGATTTTTTATTCAAGAAAAAGACCCAAGAAATAGGAGATAAAAAAAGGAAAAATTTAAGCATAAAAAAAAGGACTCGTTTTCACGAATCCTTTTTTATTGGAGAATCAATTTTAAAGTGATTCTTTCTTTTTTGCTTTCTTTTCTTTATACATTTCCCAAGTTGCTCCACCTACCCAATAAGATACGAAACCAACCAAGAAAAACATCAACCAGAATCCTATTGTAAGGACGGTCAAGAAAAGTAAAAAGCCTAAATACTGTTGAAATTCAAACATGTTTTCCGGAATTTTTGAATGTAGCGACAAATATATGTTTAATATTTTTTTTTACCAATAAATAACGAATAATATTCTTTAAAAACAGAACTAATTTGTAATTTTAAAAATATTTGAATGTCATTATTTTAGCTACCAACATTATACTTGTTTATAGAAAGCAAATAATCCCAAAATAAAACCATCCATAAAATGAAATACAGAATAGAAAAAGACACGATGGGCGAAGTTCAAGTCCCTGCCGATAAATATTGGGGAGCACAAACCGAACGTTCCCGAAACAATTTCAAAATTGGACCATCGGCATCAATGCCGAAAGAAATCATTGAAGGTTTTGCTTATTTAAAAAAAGCGGCTGCTTACGCCAATTGTGATTTGGGAGTCCTTTCCATTGAAAAGCGTGATGCCATTGCTGCCGTTTGCAACGAAATATTGGCTGGCAAACTGTCAGACGAATTTCCCTTGGTAATTTGGCAAACAGGATCTGGAACGCAAAGCAATATGAACGTGAATGAAGTAATTGCCAATCGATCCCAAGTTCTAAAAGGATTTGCCATTGGCGAAAGCGAACAATTCATCAAAGCAAATGACGATGTGAATAAATCGCAATCTTCCAATGACACCTTCCCTACTGCAATGCACATTGCAGCTTATAAAATGGTGTTGGAAACAACAATTCCAGCTGTCGAAAAATTAAGAGATACGCTTCAGGCAAAAGCTGCCGAATTCAAGGCGGTAGTAAAAATAGGTCGTACTCATTTGATGGATGCCACGCCTTTGACCTTGGGACAAGAAATCTCGGGTTATGCAGCCCAATTAAGTTATGGATTGAAAGCGATAAAAAATACTTTGGCACATTTATCAGAAGTAGCTTTGGGTGGAACTGCCGTTGGAACTGGTTTAAACACACCCGAAGGTTATGACATAAAAGTCGCTGAATATATTGCGAAATTCACAGGACATCCTTTTGTAACTGCTCCCAACAAATTTGAAGCCTTGGCAGCACACGATGCCATTGTAGAAACGCACGGTGCTTTGAAACAATTGGCGATTTCCTTGAACAAAATTGCCAACGACATTCGGATGCTGGCCTCTGGACCACGCTCTGGAATTGGCGAAATTCATATTCCAGAAAACGAACCGGGTTCCTCGATTATGCCTGGAAAAGTAAATCCCACCCAATGCGAAGCCTTGACGATGGTTTGCGCCCAAGTGATAGGAAATGACGTGGCAATTTCCGTTGGAGGAATGCAAGGCCATTATGAATTAAATGTTTTTAAACCAATGATGGCGGCCAATTTCCTGCAATCGGCGCGATTGTTGGGCGATGCTTGCCTGTCATTTGAAGAACATTGCGCCAGCGGAATCGAACCGAATTACAAACGCATCGAAGAATTGGTCAACAATTCCTTGATGTTGGTTACGGCTTTGAATACTAAAATCGGTTATTACAAATCAGCTGAAATTGCCCAAACGGCACACAAAAACGGAACCACTTTAAGAGAAGAAGCCATACGATTGGGATACGTTTCTGCCGAAGATTTTGATGCTTGGGTAAAACCAGAGGATATGGTTTGAAATGATTGCAAATGATAAAAAAAGCCTGCAAAGTGAAATTGCAGGCTTTTTTATGGATAACTATTTTCTCAAAAAAATATTAACTCAACATTAAATGATGTACTTGATTGGCAATTTCGATTTCTTCATTGGTTGGAATAACCAAAATTTTGGCTTTCGCCTGTGGTAAATTGATTTCCCTGATTTCTTTAGAACGGATTTCATTTACGGCCTCGTCCAATTCAAGTCCAAAATACTCCATATCCGTACAAACCAATTTTCGCATAAAGGAAGAGTTTTCTCCAATTCCAGCCGTGAAAACAATCGCATCCAAACCGTTTAAAGCTGCGGCATAAGAACCAATAAATTTCTTGATTCGGTAGGCATTCATATCTAAAGCCAACTGGCATTCTTTGTTCCCTTGAGCGGCATTCGATTCAATATCTCTCAAATCGCTGAAACCTGTAAGACCCAACATTCCGCTTTGTTTGTTCAACATGGTGTTGACATCATTAGGAGAATATCCTAAAGTATTTATCATATAAAAGATAACTGCTTGATCCACGTCACCACTCCGAGTTCCCATAATCAATCCATTCCCAGGGCTGAATCCCATAGAGTGATCGATACATTTTCCGTCTTTTATGGCGGTAATGCTGCAACCATTACCCAAATGGATGGTAATAATATTTTTATACGGATTATTAACTGATTTTAAGTACTCAATGGCTTTTTCCGAAACATATTTATGTGAAGTTCCGTGAAAACCGTAAGCACGAATTTTATTTTCGGTCAATAAATAATTTGGGATGGCATATTTGTAGGCAACTGCAGGCATCGTTTGATGAAAAGCGGTATCAAAAACGGCTACCTGTTTAGCATCGGCAAAAATTTCTTCGGCAACAATTATGCCTTCTAAATGTGCAGGATTGTGCAAAGGAGCCAAATCGCACAATTGTCTGATTTCTTCTTTTACTTCTTTGGTAATCAATGCCGTGTCCGAAAACAAACTACCACCATGCACTACACGATGTCCGACAGCTTGTATTTCTTTGGTGCTTTTGATTACCCCTTTTTCGTCATCCATCAACAGTTGGGCTATTTTTTTGAGTCCAATTTTATGATTGGCTATAGGCAACGTCTCCTCTACTTTTACCGTATTGGTCACATAACTAAAATTTGAAGTTTCCAATCCAATTCTGTCAATCATCCCGGAACAAATAACTTCTTTGGCCGGCATTTCGATTAATTGGTATTTTATGGAAGAACTCCCCGAGTTTATTATTACTATTTTCATTTGTATTTATATTTTGCCACGAAGGCGCTAAGTCACTAAGTTTTTGTTTTGCTTTTAGCACGAAAGCTCAAAGTTTTTGTAATTTTTATTTTTTACATGTCTTGTGCCTGGATAGCAGTAATCACGACTGTGTTGATGATATCGTCAACGGTGCAACCTCTACTCAAATCATTCACCGGTTTGTTCAATCCTTGCAACATTGGTCCAATTGCCAAAGCTCCAGTTTCTCTTTGAACGGCTTTGTAGGTGTTGTTTCCTGTGTTCAAATCAGGAAAAATCAATACGCTGGCGTGTCCTGCCACTTCCGAATTTGGCATTTTGCTTTGTCCCACTACTGGATCAACGGCTGCATCGTATTGAATTGGGCCTTCAATTTTTAAATCAGGACGTTTTTGACGAACAATTTCGGTTGCTGCTCTCACTTTGTCCACTTCATCTCCTTTTCCAGATGTACCAGAAGAATAAGAAAGCATCGCAATTTTAGGTTCAATTCCGAAAGCTAAACTAGATTCAGCTGATGAAATGGCGATTTCTGCCAATTGTTCTGCAGTAGGGTTTGGATTGATGGCACAATCACCAAAAACAGAAACCCTGTCTTCCATACACATAAAGAATACGGATGAAACTATAGAACAATTTGGTTTGGTTTTAATGAATTGCAAAGCGGGTAAAATAGTATGCTGAGTAGTGTGTGCTGCACCAGAAACCATTCCGTCTGCGTGACCTTTGTACACCATCATGGTGCCAAAATAAGCACCGTCTTCCATCAAATCTCGGGCAATTTCGAGAGTCATTTTCTTGGCTTTACGTAACTCATAATAGGTATTCACGTAATCATCATAATTCTCGTCTTTTCGTGGATTAATGATGTTGACTTTAGAAAAATCGAAAGCTAATCCTAGTTCTGAAACCTTGCTTTCGATTTGTTTTTTGTCGCCAATAATCGTAATATCAACAACGTCCATCGACAATAATCGAGAAGCCGCAATGATAACCCTGTCATCATTCCCTTCAGGTAAGACGATGTGTTTTCTGTGCTTTTTGGCTCTTTTCACCATATTGTATTGAAACATTTTTGGTGTCATTCCTTCGGCTTCAAACTTGATGAATTTCTCGGTCAAATTATCCAAATCTACATAATTCTCGAACGTATTTATAGAAGTTAGAATCTTCTGTTTGTTGTTGGCATAAATTTTAGGTTTTATTGAACCTATTTTATTTGTGATGTTATAAGTTCCGCCTTCTACCGCAATGATGGGCACAATGGTGGAAAGTCCTTCGATTAATTTCAAAATACTATCTTCCGGTACAATATTACCTGTCAAAACGATTCCCGAAATAGTTGGATAATTCACCGATTCATTGGCTTGTAAAGCACCTAAAATGATGTCGGCTCTGTCGCCAGGTGTGATAACCAATCCATTTTCTTTCAGATTCAACAAATAGTTTCGCAACTGCATCGCTCCTACGCTGAAACTTCCAATTTGATTGTTTAGAAATTCTGCTCCAAATAAAACCTTAGCATTCAATTCTTTTACAATTTCTTGAATAGTTGGATTGTTCAAACTTGAAATTACCGGAATCGAATTGATCATTACCTCTTCGGGCAAACTGGTTTTCAAACGTTCGGTTACCAATTCCAGATTTTCGGGTTGCACTTTATTGGCAATCACGGCCAAGACTTCAACCTCTTTCATCTTGAAAGAATCGTAAGCCAAATAAAGGCTGTCCACGAATTCGTCCAAATTTTTTCCTTCTCCCGTTCCCACGATGATGGTTGGAATCCCTAAGTTTTTGGCAATTAGAACGTTCATGTCCATTTCGATAACCGTTCCTTCGCCCATAAAGCTGGTTCCTTCTACCAACACGAAATCGAATCGCTCTTCCAGACGTTTGTATTTCTCGATAATCAAGTCGATTACCTCTCCTATTTTACCTTTATTTTTCTTCTTGATTAACTTGCTTTTGGTGATGGCGTAAGCGTCTTGAAATGAAATATCCAATCCGAAATGATTGATAACCGTTTCGATGTGATTGTCCATTTTTCCTTCTTCAAAATCTTCTACGATGGGTCTAAAATATCCTACTTTGGCTGTTCTGCCAATAAGCATACTCATCAATCCCAAGGTAATAATCGATTTACCACTACTTTCTTCACTAGTAGCTATGTAGATAGCTTTATTCATTTTTTCTTATTTTAAAATTTATTTCAATGGAATTTTATTTAATTCCTTTTGTTTTTTAAATCAAAACCAACGCCGTCTTTTAAAATAATAAATCATCCCAAAAACAATGAAAACCATCATTCCTACGACGGTATAATAGCCGTTTTCATATTCCAATTCCGGCATATATTTAAAATTCATTCCATAAACTCCCACGATAAAAGTAAGCGGAATAAAAATGGCTGAAACGATGGTCAAGGTTTTCATAATCTCGTTCATCTTGTGCGTTTGCGCCGAAAAGAAGAAATTAGAAGCACTTTCCAACGAACCCATATCCGATTCTATTTGTTCCAAAAGCTCCAAGCTTTTTTGATGTAATCTGGCAAAAAAAGTGAAGTTTTCTGCTTCAATCACATCAAACACATTGTCATCCTTGATACTCTTAATATCATACAAAGAATCTCGAAGCGGAATGATGGAACGTTTCAAAAAATTGAAATTATCCCGATGTTGTTCTATTCTTTCCAGAATTATTGGGTCGGCACTATTTTTGGTCGAATCAATTAATTCCTCGATTTTATCTTCTTCATTTTCGATGGTGATATAGAAATTTTCCATAATGGCATCGAGAAGAATATACAGCAAATAATCTGCCTTTTTAGTTCTTACAATCCCCGAATGGGTTCTAATTCGCTCTCTGATGTGTGTGAAAAAATCAGAACGTTTTTCTTGGAAAGAAATCAGGATTCCGTCTCTTATCAAAAAACTAATTTGCTCTACCCTAATGCTGTCCGAATCTTCTATGGGCAACAATGATTTGATGTTAAAAAACAAACAGTCCTTTTGCTCTTCGATTTTAGTCCTTCTGGTGGTATTCAAAACATCGGCCAGCATAAAGTTGTCGATCTTGAAATGCCCACTGATAATTTTCAACAAATCGAGATCGTTTAGACCGTGTATGTTGAGCCAATTTGTTTTTTGGGTATCAATACATTTTTCTAAACCAGAAACTTTAAAATCAGCATATTCAAAGACCTTGGCGTCATCATAAACAAACAATTGCATTTCTGAATCGGTTTTTTTATGAATTCCGGTATATTCCAGATTATAAGGTTGGAGTTTTCTGCCTTTCTTATATTTAATCTTTCTCATCTAAATCGTTTTATGTAGTAATATTACGAAAATCTTTTAAAAACTAAACCTCAATTACTGATTTTGATTTCTAGAAACAAAAACGTTTTCGCTTATTTCTTACATAGGGCAAAGTTATTTATAAATAATAAGTAGTTTTATGAGATTAATCATTTGATTATTACAAATAAAATTATTATAAGAAGTGCCAAAATCCCCAGCAAACAGTACAATTTTATTGAAAATGAAGAAATAGCGACAGCCGAAGTATTTAATGTGATAAGTTAAAAAAAACAGTTTAAAAAAAACGAATCCGATAGGGTTTGGGAATCATTGGCTTAGTCAAAAATTGAAGTGAATAAATAGTTTTTTTTATACCTTCCTTTTAATTAACAACAAACCCGACAGGTTTCATTAACCTGTCGGGTTTAATAATTGAAAACCTGATAACAAGCCGTTTATAATCCCGTAAATATCATATATAATTTAAAAAACTTTACTATTTTTAACCTAAACAAACCCGATAGGTTTTTAAAACCTGTCGGTTTAATAAAATTAAACTATGCAACAAATTGAACCTCTAGAATTCGGAAAATATTACCACATCTATAATAGAGGTATCAATCGCGAGAATCTTTTCAAAGAAAACCGGAATCATGAGCATTTTTTATCACTTTACGATAAACACATTGATTCAATTGCCGAAACATTGGCTTGGTGCTTATTGAAAAACCATTTTCATTTGTTGGTTAGAATTAAAACCTTTGAAGAAATTCTGCAAACTCACGAAGAATATGAAATTAAAAAAATTATTGCTCCACATCAATCATTTGGAAACCTATTTAATGCCTACATAAAATCAATCAACAAGAGTTTTAATAGACACGGAGCACTATTTGAAAGACCATTTAAAAGAAAACATATCGATAATGATGCTTATTTGCAAAACGTTATAAAATACATTCATTACAATCCAGTAAATCACGGTTTTTGCCAACATCCAATAGAATATCCGTGGAGTTCTTATTTGACTTGTATTTCAGAAAAACCAACTAAACTAAAACGTGAAAAAGTAATTTCATTATTCGGAAATATTGATGATTTAATACAATCACATAATCAAAATGAAAAATTTAATGATTTAGAAAAATATTTGAATTTGTAAACAACTACAAACCCGACAGGTTTTTAAAACCTGTTGGTTTACTATTTACTACTAATAAAATAAGTAATTTCATTTTTTTAGGTATGATAGTATTTTTTATCAACAACAAACCCGACAGGTTTCAAAAACCTGTCGGGTTTACTATTTACAATTATCAAACCACAAAAAAAACCGAGCCATTTCTGACTCGGTTTTCTATTTATAACTTAAAAAGTAATTATTTTACTTCTTCGAATTCAACGTCTTCAACATTGTCTCCTTGAGCTTCACCTTGTGGTTGAGCATCTTGTTGACCTTGTTCTCCTTGAGCATACATCGCTTCAGTAGCTTTTTTCCAAGCTGCGTTAATGTTGTCAAGAGCAGTTTGAATTGCTGGAATGTCTTGAGATTGGTGAGCCATTCTCAATTCAGTCAATGCATATTCTACTGCCACTTTGTTTTCGTCAGATAATTTAGCTCCAAGCTCTTTCAATTGAGTTTCAGTTTGGAAGATCATTCCGTCAGCTTCGTTCAATTTTTCAGCTCTTGATCTAGCGATTTTGTCAGATTCAGCGTTAGCTTCAGCATCTTTTTTCATTCTTTCGATTTCTTCAGAAGTTAATCCAGAAGAAGCTTCGATACGAATATCGTGAGATTTACCAGTTCCTTTATCAGTTGCCGAAACTTTGATGATACCATTAGCATCAATATCAAAAGTTACTTCAATTTGTGGAACTCCTCTTGGTGCTGGTGGAATACCGTCTAAGTTGAAACGACCAATAGTTTTGTTATCAGCAGCCATTGCTCTAGCACCTTGAAGAACGTGTAGTTCAACAGTTGGTTGAGAATCAGCAGCAGTTGAGAAAACTTGAGATTTTTTAGTTGGAATAGTTGTATTAGACTCAATTAATGTAGTCATAACTCCACCCATAGTTTCGATACCTAAAGATAAAGGTGTAACGTCAAGTAACAATACATCTTTTACATCTCCAGAAAGAACTCCACCTTGAATAGCTGCTCCAATTGCAACAACTTCATCAGGGTTAACTCCTTTAGATGCTTTTTTACCGAAGAATTTTTCAACTTCTTCAACGATTCTTGGAATACGAGTAGAACCTCCAACCAAGATAACTTCGTCGATATCAGAAACAGATAAACCTGCATTTTTCAACGCTTTAGCAACTGGTGCCATAGAACGTTTTACTAATGAGTCAGTTAATTTTTCGAATTGAGCTCTAGTTAATTTTTTAACTAAGTGTTTTGGTCCTGAAGCCGTAGCAGTTACGTATGGCAAGTTGATTTCAGTTTCAGAAGAAGATGACAATTCAATTTTTGCTTTCTCAGCAGCTTCTTTGATACGTTGCAATGACATTGGATCCAAACGCAAATCAATACCTTCTTCAGCTTTAAATTCGTCAGCTAACCAGTCAATAATTTCGTGGTCAAAATCATCTCCACCTAAGTGAGTATCTCCATCAGTAGATAATACTTCGAAAACTCCGTCTCCTAATTCAAGAACAGAAATATCAAAAGTACCTCCACCTAAATCGTAAACAGCAATTTTTTGATCAACTCCTTTTTTATCTAAACCGTAAGCAAGTGCAGCTGCAGTAGGTTCGTTGATAATACGCATAACTTTAAGTCCTGCAATTTCACCAGCTTCTTTTGTAGCTTGACGTTGTGCATCATTAAAGTAAGCAGGAACAGTAATAACTGCTTCAGTAACTGTTTGACCTAAATAGTCTTCAGCAGTTTTTTTCATTTTTTGAAGTGTCATAGCTGACAATTCTTGTGCAGAGTACAAACGACCATCA
>JACMLU010000013.1 GCA_014379405.1 Flavobacterium sp.
AGGAAAGGAAACGTTCCCAATTGTCACTGATGAAGACGAACTTTATTTTGCCTCGGACGGGCATCCTGGATTGGGAGGTTTAGATATATTTGTGTCCAAAATGAATCCTGACGGCAGTTTTGGAGAAATCCAGAACGTGGGTGACGGAGTTAATTCTCCAAAAGATGATTTTGCCTATTTGATCGACACCAAATCCAGAAGAGGTTTTGTTTCCTCAAACAGAAGTGGTGGACAAGGTTATGATGATATCTATAAATTCCTGGAAACAAGAAGAATCAAATGTGAACAAGAATTATATGGAATCGTGACAGATTTGGCCACAGGGAAAATACTTCCTGACAGCAAAATCAGCTTGTTTGACAGTAAATATAATTTAATCAATACCTATGTTACCGATGCAAAAGGTAATTATACTTTCGCCGTGGAATGTGGCAAAACCTATAATGTGAGGGCAGCAAAAACTGAATATACCACCAAAGAACTCAAAGTTACCATCGCAAAAGAAAACAACGGCAGAACCAATTTGGACATTGCCTTGGAAAAAGAAAAATGCCAGGTAGCCATTGGGGATGATTTAGGAAAATGTTTTGGAATCAAAATGATTTATTTCGATTTGGACAAATACAACATTCGCCAGGAAGCGGCATTAGATTTGGAAAAAATATTGGATGTCTTGAACCAAAATCCAACAATGAAACTTGATATTCGTTCCCATACCGATAGTCGTGCTTCGTTTAAATACAATGAAGTCTTGTCTGATAACAGAGCCAAATCAACTATCAGCTGGTTAGTGAAAAACGGCGTTGACCCAAGCCGATTAACCGGTAAAGGATACGGCGAAACCCAACTGGTAAACAAATGTGCAGACGACGTAAAATGTACCGAGGATGAACATCAACTCAACAGACGTAGCGAATTTATTATTACTGCACTTTAATTGAATTAGATTACTTAGATTATACAACTATTTTTTTTTAAACCTCGAAAGAATCAACTTTCGAGGTTTTTCTTCTTAATAAATCACAAAATTATCTGATCTAAATAAACTTACATCAAAGTCATAAAACTCTTTTTTACAACAAATTAAACTGTTTAGAATATAACTATTCCATTATCTAAATCAAAAGAAAAACTTCTGGACTTAAATAGGATGAAAATAATGCTCTTCAAAAATTAAAAATGGATGCATAAGATGCATCATAAAAATTAGTATTATGAAAAATATATCCATTCATATAACTATTATATTTGTATTTTCATACTATACTTTCGCACAGAAAGTAGAAATACCTCAAATCGGTAAAAACATAAAAACTACTCAAAAAGAGTTTGACACACTTATTGAATCAAAATCAAATCTTATTAAAAGCATAAAATCTTATTATGTAGAAGAAAATAGCAATCAGAAGTTTGAAGGTTATACGATGACTTATGATGCAACACACATAACCTTTATTGACAAATATGATATAGCACCTAACAACTCCATAGTTATAACTTCGCGTTACGGAGAAGTAAAACAACTTTCCAATAGCCAAATTGAAACCAACAAAAACTTGGTAAAACCAATCACTATGTTTGATTAGCAATTAATAAAAAATAAAATAGAGCCTATAAATACTAGTTTTCAATCACAAACTTAATGATAAAGTACATCCAAATCAGTATCAATTGAAAAATACTATCAAGGAATTATTAAAAACTTATGACAATCCAATAATTGATGTTTCTAAAGTAAGTGAAAAGCATATCTATGTAAACTTGATCAAAACCTATGAAAGGATTGCAGAAAAAGGATATAAATCGATAGAAATCTTTCAAAAATTGGGAAATGCCTATTTTTTTGATGGAGACTACGTAAAAGCGGCTAAATGGAATGGAGAGTTATTTAAAAATACTATAGATACTGAATATTATGAACGTTTTGCATATTCTTTTGCAGCAATAAGAGAAAAAGACAAAGCCGAAGAAATAATAACAAAACGGGATCAATTATCTGGAATAAACAAATAATATAAGGTAGTATCCCATAAAGTGTGTAAGTAAAAAAGTATTAGGGTTTGTGTAAACTCTAATACTTTTTTTTTACTTAATTTTAATATTTTACACATTTATGAAAAAGGAAGATTTATTATCCGATGAATTTTTGAAGCAATTCA
>JACMLU010000014.1 GCA_014379405.1 Flavobacterium sp.
AAAAATCAGATAAAATTCTCTTGTTTAAATAGAGAACTTGTGTCGAACCATCATTTTTTGACAAATAATTATCATCCAACAGCAGAGATAGACAGGGTTTTAAAAATCTGTCCATTAAAAATCGATTTCAACTCTTAAATCCAGTTGAAATTCTAACCAACTTTGTAGTTTTTATTGATAAATAACTTTCTCCTCCTCTTTCAATATATTGACATTTTTCAACTAGAATTTACTTTTTTGAATGGGACATATTCCCTGAGAATAAATGAGAAGAAATCCGACCAATCTTTAAACCATAAAAATTTTAATAGAGTACGAATATCATTAAAGAAAGAAGTCCGAGTTACTAATAAATCACGAATTTTTTGATAGGTGTAATTAACTAAATCTAAAACAGTATGAAATAAAAAAGCTAGTAGATTTAAAGACAATAAGAACTCGCATAAATGATTTTGACCATGACCAAAGTTATGCTCTAAATTATAACCGTGATTTTTCAGAACGTTATTGCCTTCATTCTCAACTTTCCATCTGCTGCGCCCAGCTTTGACAATTTCTTCAACATTATTTTCAGTGATTTTATGATTAGTTATCCAATTATTTTGGTAGATAATTTCCTCGGTTTTTTTATTAATAACTGTCACTTCGCACCAATTAACTTCGAGACTTGATTCTTCATCTTTTAAGGGAACTCTAGAAGTATAACGATAACGATAAATTAGATTTTTTCGCCCATCCCATTGTTGCTTTTCAATGGTTTTAATTTCTCCACTTCTTTCTAAGAATTCTAGCCAATCATATAAAGTCTTGTGTGACGTTTTCAGACAAACAAAAATAAAATTATAACCTTGTTTTAGCAGCAAGGTACAAATAGGTTGGCGAGAATACAAGTCATCCCCTAGAAGCGTTACAGGATAGCCATACTTGTTTTGATTATTCTTGTTTAACCATCTTTTAACAGCCGCATTTTCACAGTCTTGTTTTTGATATCCATCTTGTTTTTTAATAAATTCTGGCTCTAAATTAATTACTTGTTTCTGATTAGGAGAAACTATAATAGGTGTGACACAGCCATGAAAATAAGTTGTAGTTCCATTTCGATGATTACGACAATTACAATGAGGGCAATTAATTTTTTTGGATGAAAAATATTCTGTGCCATCTAAAGCGATTAAAATTTCTTCATCTAAGTAGAGAAACTTTTTCAACACTCCATTTTTATTTAACCACTCATAGACTTCTTGAAAAGCCATAAATATAGTAGCTGCTGGCACCGGATCTAACAAATTTCTTATTTGATTATCACAGGGGATTTTCCCAATTGAAAATAAACTTTCTGCGTTATCTTTTCCCTTGCTACTTTTCATTAATCTTTGATGGCCTAAAAAAGACTCTGACTGAGTAAAAAAGATGGAAAATGCTGCCATCATTGCATCTTCTACCTGATATTTCGTATTATTCCCAGGTTTCCTTTCATCCGGTAAGTCATGTAATGATGACCGTAAAAATTGTATTAATTCAGGAATTTCTACGGTCGCTGCTAAGTGTGCCATGTTTGAATAACTTGACGCGCTGTCGGATTTTTAACTCACCGATTTTACATCATCTGACAACAATTATAAATTTTTATTTCCCTTGAATTCCTCAATTAAAACCGAACGATGAACTGGATTTCCTCCGTGCGTTATCAGGTAATTTCTCTATTTTCTTAAGTATTTATACTTGTTTTTGGCTCCATCTGTTTTTTGAGCCATTGCCTCTGGCTAAAAAACTAGTTACTTTGTACTATATTTTGAATTCCAAAATCGGGGTTAATACTCTATTTTTTTCAAAATGAGAATTACTGAAGTTGATGTGTATTTGATTCACATATTGACTAAAACTGCATTCGGGAGAGGAAAAAGGGAAAGCTTT
>JACMLU010000015.1 GCA_014379405.1 Flavobacterium sp.
GATCCTCTGACAAGTCTTATTGGGGAGGGTGACCAACGTGAAATCCGATCAATGATCACCCGTATGATTGATCTTTTAAAATCAAATGGCATCACCAGTTTTTTTACAAGTCTTGTTTCTTCTGCCGCACAAAATGATACGAGCGGAGAAATCGGTGTATCCTCTTTAATTGACACCTGGATCGTAGTAAGAGAATTAGAAGAAGATCTAAGCAAAAAACGCATTCGAGGACTTTTCATTGTTAAGTCTCGTGGCACCGACCACGACAGTGATGTGCATAAATTGATTTTAAGTGATGATGGAATTAAATTGATGCCAATGAATGGTCAATCTACAGTGATAGCCAATGTGGAAAAAAAGATAGGTAAAAATGCTTCTGAAAGTCAAAAATTAGGCAAACAAGATAAAGGCGAATAAATAAAAAAAAGGGGGGATAACTGCCGTAGATATGAGAACATTGCATCCTAAATTAATTGTTGGCATTGGTGGGTCAGCCGGTGCGCTTAACGCTTATAAGGCGCTTCTGGATGCAATGCCATCTAATACAGGTATGGCCTTTGTTATTATTTCTCACATGAGCCCCACCGCCCATAGTCTGTTAGCTGAAATACTGTCGCGTCATACGAAAATGACTGTAACGGTTGCCTCTGAGGCGATGCCAATCCTTCCGAATCATGTCTATGTAATTCCTCCGAATGCAGATTTGCTCATTGAAAATTACACCTTCAAAGTCATCTCACCCCGTTCTGGTAGGAACAAACAGATAGATTTATTTTTTATTTCTTTAGCAGAAGCAATGGGCATGCGTGCAATCGGCATTGTACTGTCAGGATATGATGGCGACGGTACTGAGGGCTGCAAGCACATCCAGGAACACGGAGGAAAAACCTTTGCCCAGGACATGTCTGCCGAAGTTGACTCTATGCCTCTAAGTGTTCAGGCAGCAGGCTTTGCTGATTTTGTTATACCTCTCGACCAAATTTCGGGTATCCTGAAAAGTTTGGCAGAATTAGTCATTGCTAACGAAGAGAAAGCAAAACGTGAAGCAGAATTAGTTATTGCTAGCGAAGAGAAAGCAAAACGGGCAGCAGAATTAGTCATTGCTAATGAAGAGAAAGCAAAACGGGCAGCGGAGTTAATTGTAGTTCAAAAAGATGTTAAAGATCTTGAGGTACTTAACACCCATAAAGAGAGCGTACTTGCTACACTATCGCATGATTTAAGAAGCCCGTTAGGCAACATTATTGGTATTGCTGATTATCTGAAATCGGATTTTGATAATATGGAGCCAAGTGAAGTTAAGGAGATGATTAACGTCCTATTGAAAGCTTCGACTGAAGAACTAAATATGCTTGATTACCTGGTAGAATGGGCAAGAATAAAATATGCTTCGGAAGCTTTTACTCCATCAAAAATTATGCTGGGCCAATATGTGCAGAAAGTTTTGAATGTTTTAAATAAAAATGCGACTGCAAATAATATCCAAATAGATAACGAAATTGGAAAAGGCATATTTGTTTTTGCTGATGATAAAATGTTGCTTTCTATACTTCAAAACATTGTTTCAAATTCTATAAAACATACTCCTTCTGGTGGAAAAGTTACCTTATCAGCCAAAAGAAGCGAGGATAAAATAATCGTTGAAATTAAGGATACCGGCATTGGAATGTCAAAAGAAATGCAGGAAAACCTATTTACTCCGCAAATGAAGAAACTTTCGAATGCTAGAAAAGAGAATAAAGGAGCTGGTATCGGTTTATTACTGGTAAAGGGATTTGTAGAAAAACATGGCGGTAAAATTTGGGTTGAAAGTGAAGTTGGAAGAGGGAGTTATTTTAAATTTACTATACCAACATTTAACGAACAGGCTCTTTAAAAGACTGCCTTTTTATTTTGAACCAATGATAAATAAAGGACTGTGTCTATTAGGTCTTCCTTTTTTGGTTTAGAGATGCATTTTAGCTATTTAATACACGAATCTTATGATTGATAAAAACTCCAAAATATACATAGCAGGTCACAAGGGAATGGTTGGAAGTGCCATTTGGAGAACCTTAACTGCAAAAGGCTACATTAATCTTATTGGGGCTTCAAGCAAAGAATTGGATTTAAGAGAACAAAAAGCTGTTCGAGATTATATCCGAAAAATAAAACCAGATGTTATTATAAATGCTGCCGCAAAAGTGGGAGGTATTTTGGCTAATAACGATTATCCGTATCAATTTTTGATGGAAAATATGCAAATTCAAAATAACCTTATTAATGAAGCCCATCGTTTGGGTGTAGATAAGTTCATTTTTTTAGGAAGTTCTTGTATTTATCCAAAATTAGCACCACAACCATTAAAGGAAGAGTATTTACTAACTGCTTCATTGGAACCCACTAACGAATGGTACGCTTTGTCAAAAATTACTGGAGTAAAAGCCTGTGAAGCCATACGCAGGCAATTCGAAAAAGATTTCGTGAGTTTGATGCCAACCAATTTATATGGGTCACACGATAATTTTGATTTGAACAGTTCGCATGTTTTGCCCGCCATGATTCGTAAATTTCATGAAGCCAAACTAAGCAATAACGCCGTGGTGGTTCTTTGGGGAACTGGTACACCTATGCGAGAATTTTTATTTGTAGACGATATGGCGGCGGCGGTAGTTTTTGCATTAGAAAATCAACTTCCAGATTATTTGTATAATGTAGGGACAGGAGAGGATTTAACCATCTATGAATTGGCTGCCACAATTCAAAAAATAGTGGGTCATACCGGAGATATTATCTGGGACGACACCAAACCCGATGGGACACCACGAAAATTAATGGATGTTTCTAAAATGCACAACATCGGATGGAAACACAAAGTGAATTTAGAAGAAGGAATCCAAAAAACCTACAATTGGTTTTTGGAGAACATTAAAAATTTTAAACAAGTTAGCTATTGATAGTTTTTACTCATCACCCTCCAAATTTTTTCACATCGAGACTTTATAATTTCTGCGACTTTGCGCCACAATGCCTTTGTGCCTTATAATTACAATATGAATCCAATACAAAAGACAGCCTTCATTACTGGAGTGACAGGACAAGACGGAGCCTATTTAAGTGAATTTTTACTAAAAAAAGGATATATCGTACACGGATTAAAAAGACGTTCTTCTTTATTTAACACGGATCGAATTGACCATTTGTATCAAGATCCTCATATAGAAAACAGGAATTTCATTTTACATTATGGTGATATGACGGATAGTACAAATTTGACTCGTTTGATTCAAGAAATCCAGCCTGACGAAATTTATAATTTGGCAGCGATGAGTCATGTAGCAGTTTCATTTGAAACACCCGAATATACAGGAAATGCCGATGGATTAGGAACCTTGCGACTTTTGGATGCAGTTCGTTTTTTGGGATTGGAAAAAAAGACCCGTATTTATCAAGCATCAACTTCAGAATTGTATGGTAAAGTACAAGAAGTACCACAATCAGAAACAACCCCTTTTTATCCGCGCTCGCCTTATGCGGTTGCCAAGATGTACGCCTTTTGGATTACCGTAAATTATAGAGAAGCTTATGGTATGTATGCTTGTAATGGAATTTTGTTCAATCATGAATCACCCATTCGTGGAGAGACTTTCGTGACGCGTAAAATTACCAGGGCGACTTCAAGAATAGCCTTGGGATTGCAAGACAAATTATACTTGGGAAATCTGGATGCCAAACGCGATTGGGGACATGCCAAAGATTATGTACGTATGATGTGGATGATTTTGCAAGCTGATGAACCCGAAGATTGGGTAATTGCCACTGGAACAACTACTCCAGTTCGTGAATTTGTACGTATGAGTTTTGCCGAAGTGGGTATTGAATTAGAATTTAGAGGGGAAGGAATAGCAGAGAAAGGCTATGTGAAATCCTGTAGTAACCCTGATTATCAGGTTCAAATAGGTAAAGAAGTTTTAGCAGTGGATCCCAAATATTTTAGGCCTACAGAAGTAGATTTACTGATTGGTGATCCCACAAAAGCCAAAACCAAACTGGGCTGGGAATGTCTATACGACTTGGCTGCATTGGTGAAAGACATGATGCAATCTGATATAAACCTTATGAAGAAAGATCAATATTTGAAAGAGGGAGGTTACACTACTTTGAATTATTTCGAGTAGCCGATAAAAGGAAATCATTAAAAAATAACTTTAGCATACAATTTTCTGCCTCACCAAAAATTATTCAAATGAAAATCAAAAATATCTGTTGTTTAGGAGCCGGCTATGTAGGAGGTCCCACAATGTCTGTTATCGCTTTGAAATGTCCAGAAATTAAAGTGACTGTTGTCGATTTAAATGAAGCGCGCATTGCGGCCTGGAATGAGGAAGATTTAGATAAATTACCCGTTTACGAGCCGGGACTTGCCGAAGTGGTTCGTGAGGCAAGAGGACGTAATTTGTTTTTTTCTACTGAAGTGGAGAGTGCAATTGAGGAGGCGGACATGATTTTTATAGCGGTAAACACGCCAACTAAAACCTATGGTGAAGGAAAAGGAATGGCTGCCGATCTAAAATTTGTTGAGTTATGTGCCAGACAAATAGCCAGAATAGCCAAGAATGATAAAATTATAGTCGAAAAATCGACACTTCCAGTACGAACAGCCGAAACCTTGCAGACTATTTTAGATCGAACTGGAAACGGTGTCAAATTTGAAGTACTTTCCAATCCAGAGTTTTTGGCCGAAGGAACAGCTATCGAAGATTTATTTAATGCTGACCGTGTTTTAATTGGAGGAAAACAAACAGAAAGTGGTCAAAAAGCGATTCAATCCTTGGTTGATATATACGCACATTGGCTGTCACCAAAACAGATTTTAACCACTAATGTTTGGTCTTCTGAATTGTCAAAATTAACGGCCAACGCATTCTTGGCACAGCGAATTTCTTCGATTAACGCCTTATCTGCTTTATGTGAAGCCACGGAAGCCGATGTTGATGAAGTAGCCAATGCCATTGGAACGGATAGCCGAATTGGTCCCAAGTTTCTTAAAGCCTCGGTAGGTTTTGGAGGGTCTTGTTTTCAAAAAGATATCTTAAACCTGGTGTATTTGTGTCGTTATTTTAATTTGCCTGAAGTGGCTAATTATTGGGAGCAAGTAATCATACTGAACGACTACCAAAAATATCGTTTTGCAAAGAAAATTATTAGTTCTCTTTTTAATACCGTTAGCGGAAAGAAAATAACCTTTTTGGGTTGGGCTTTTAAAAAGGATACCAATGATACTAGGGAATCGGCTGCTATTTATGTGGCGGAACACCTCATTGAAGATGGTGCCGAAATTCATGTATTTGACCCCAAAGTTTCTGAGGCAAAAATTATAGCCGATATGCGCTATTTGTGGGAATTAAACGGACTTACAGACCAGCGAATTGCATCCAAAATAAAACAAATTTTCGTGTATCAATCACCAATGGAAGCTCTCGATCAAGCGCATGCAATTGCTGTTTTGACCGAATGGGACGAATTTAAAACCTACGATTGGAATTACATTTATTCCAATATGTACAAACCTGCTTTTGTATTTGATGGGCGTAATATTTTGGATGTAGAAAAATTAAACGCAATTGGTTTTGAGGTCAAAGGAATTGGTAAAGGCTAAGTTTTTCGATTTCGAAATAAATCTTTTTTTAACTGTATTAATTCAATTTCTTGAAAGATACTTTGATTAGGCTCAAACAACATCCCAAATACGATACAGTCGTAAGTTGGGGGAAATTAATTTCAATAACAGGAAGTGCGCAAATTATTGTGCAGGCTGTTGGATTTGCTTGCGGGATTCTTATCATTCGCTTGTTACCGGTTCAGGAATATGCTTTCTATACTTTGGCAAATACTATGTTGGGCACGATGACGGTTTTAGCCGATAGCGGAATCTCGACAGGAGTTATGGCTCAAGGAGGAAAGGTATGGAAAGACAAGGAAAAATTGGGTGCCGTTTTAGCGACGGGTATCGATTTGAGGAAAAAATTTGGCATTGCGAGTTTAGTAGTTTCACTGCCTATTTTGTGTTATCTTTTAATGCACAATGGTGCAAGTTTAGTGACGACCTTGCTTATTGCATTAGCCTTGATTCCTGCTTTTTATGCTGCATTGTCAGATTCATTGTTGGAAATAGTGCCCAAATTGCATCAGACAATACTTCCCTTACAAAAAAATCAAGTTGGTGTTGGCTTAGGCCGATTATTGTTAACGGGATTGACAATGTTTGTATTTCCTTGGGCTTTTATAGCCATTTTGACGGCAGGTTTACCACGTATTTGGGGTAATGTACAATTGAGCAAAATAGGTTATGATTTCGCAGACAAGAATCAACAGCCAGACAAGGAAATCCGTACCGAGATTTTATCGTTAGTAAAGCGGATTATGCCAACGTCTATTTATTATTGCGTATCGGGACAAATTACGATTTGGTTAATTTCTGTTTTTGGCAATACTAATTCTATCGCGCAATTGGGAGCATTGGGAAGATTAAATATGTTGCTTTCACTATTTAGCGTAATAATTACCACTTTGATTATTCCTCGTTTTGCAAAATTGGAAGCTAATAAATATCTTTTATTGCAACGCTTTATGCAAATATTGGGACTATTGGTTTTTTTATTAAGTATAGTTGTCGTGATAGTTTATTTATTTCCAACTCCAATCTTATGGCTTCTTGGCGATGCTTATAAAGGATTACCCTTTGAGTTGTTTTTGAGTGTTGTGGGAAGTTGCATTGGATTAATGACCGGAATAGTTTTTTCATTATACAATTGCCGAGGTTGGGCATTCAATCCTATTATTGGAATACCACTTGGTGCATTAGGAATTATTTTAGGAGCACTATTTTTTAAATTAACGACCCTTGTTGGCGCATTATATTACAACCTGTTTTTAGCTGCGTATTCATTCATAGTTAATATTGGCTTTGCTTTTTACAGCCTAAATAACTTAAAAAAAAATAATTAAAATGTTTTTCCTATTCCAAATCTGATACTAAATAATAAGTAAAAAAATGAAATTAAATATACTCAGCAACAAGATAGGTTGGTTTGGGAAATTCTCGGGTTATGAATGTCTAACCGAATATTTTCCTAAAAGTGTAAGTTTAAAAATTACTAGGTCCAAAGCGCATTTTTTTCAAAAAGCTTTTGGTAAATTGATTCAAAAATACAGGAAATGGAATGGAATAAGTACTCCAGAAATTTTTGCAGAATTTAGTTTTATCAACAAGATGTCTTATAAGAATATATCCCATATCCTTTATTTGGAAAGTCACCTTCATATTCTGCCTATAATACAAAAAAAGCAAAAAAAAACCGTAGCTACAATTCATTTACCAATTAGTCAGTGGAGTGAAGATCGGCTTCAGAAATTAACTTATTTAGATAATGCCATCCTTTTGTACGAAGAAGAAATCGATGAATTTAGTAAATATATATCTCGAGAAAAAATTCATATTATAAAACATGGGGTTGGTATTGATTTTTTTAAACCGGGTGATCCTAATTTGGTTATAAAGAATAAAATTTTGTTTGTTGGACATTTTCTACGTGATTTTGAAATGTTTATGAAGGTACATCAATTACTGTTAGATAGTGATTTTGGAAAAACACTTGAATTTCATTTTATTATACCGGTAGCTTTTAGAGCAATCCCTGAATTGGCCAATATTGTTAATTCAAAAACAGTATTTTTTCACGGAGGTTTAAGCGATGAAGAACTACTAGAATTTTACCAAACCAGTTATTTATTGTTAATGCCAATGATTGATTCTGGCGCTAATACTGCAATTGTTCAGGCAATTGCGACAGGATTGCCAATTATAACCACAGACATAGGAGGAATAAGATCTTATGGAGGAGGGGAAGTATTTGAGGTTATTAAAAGAAATGACTTTAAAGCCATGACGGCCCTTTTTACAAAGTATTATAATGATTCCGATTTTAGAAATAGTGTTGCTGTAAAACAACGGAATTTTGCATTGGAACAGTTGGATTGGAATATCATTTCAAAACAGCACCTAGCTTTATACAATACAATTCTTAAAAAGTAATAAGCAAAAACTGTTTTTTACAACCATAACAATGTTTACAGTTTTTAGAATTGTATAATCAAATATTTGCAACTAATGAATCCAACTAGGATAGGATTTTTATTTAATAAATTAAATTATTTCTCAAATAAATTTAGAATTATTCTTTTTGAAATGAGGGGTCTTCAAGTAAAAAGAGGAACTCGTATAGGGAAGATTTCTTGTGAATGGCCTAATAATTTATTCATTGGAAGTGAATGTGATATTCAAAATAATGTTGATTTTCGGATTGGTTCTCCTTTTAATAATGATTGTTCTATAACTATTGGAGATAGAGCATTTATTGGTCGATGTTGCGAGTTTGTGTGTAGTACAAATATAAAAATTGGGAATGACTGTTTTATAGCGAGTAACACAACCATTAATGATACAGGTCATGAATTTGCAAAACATTCAAAAATAAAAAACCAACCCATAACAACTGCAAAAATTATTATTGAAGATGACGTTTGGATTGGAACATCATCGGTTCTATTACAAGGAATTACAATAGGCAAAGGTGCTGTAATTGGAGCTGGATCAGTAGTAAATAAGTCAATACCAGAATATGAGATTTGGGCAGGGGTTCCCGCACGATTTATAAAAAAAAGAATATAATATCTGTTCAAAATAAAATATTGGTAAAAAAATTAAAAGGGCGATTTTGGTTTTTAAAAGTGATAAAATGAGAAAAGGGATTGTTTTAGTGGCTAATTTAAAAAGCCAATTATACTGTGAAAATTTAATTTATTCCATCCGGAAAAGTGCTTGTACTTTACCCATTCGATTAATTCATTTTGGGGGAGAACAAGTAAATTCAAAATACATTCTAGATGAGGTTGAATTTTTGACTGAAGCTGATTTTTCCGAAGAAGCAAAAGCATTTGTAAATAATTTAAGAACGGTTTTAACAGATTGTCCTATGGGATATTTATACCGTTTTTTAGCTTGGTTTTCAGATTGGGATGAATTTATTTATGCGGATAACGATATTGTTGCTTTGATGAATTGGGAACATTTGTTTGATTTTACAGAAGGTTATGACTTGGTTCATGCCGATAAAGAATACACCACTTTTGGAATTTATAATTATTTGGAACCTCAAAGGGTGGAAGAAATTTTTGGAAAGGACAGTTTAAATTCAGCAATTACAGCGGGACATATGCTTGTGAAAAAAAATCCAAAAATGATTAGCGATATGAATGCTGCCGTAAATTGGTTTAATCAAAATCCTGAAATACCCATAAAACATGACCAAACCTTAATACATATTGCAGCTTTGCTGGGAGGCTGGAAGCTACTTAATTTATGCAAGGCTCCCCACAATTGGTTGAGTACATGGTCAGGAGATTATAAAAATAGCTTGGATTTAATTCTGTCTCTTCAAGGATATGAAGAACGGCCTTCGGCACAAACCGAGAAAGAATTCATAAGCCATTTACATTATTCAGGCAGAGATAGATTGGGTTGTGAACCAATTGATGAATTAATATTTTCAAATCAAACGAGTAAAAATCGGATGATGCTTTTTTTTAAAATACAATGCACAGATTTATTCTTAGTCACTTATGTAAGGGATCAAATTAAGCGAGTTAAAAGGTACTTAAATCGTAAAATAGCAACACTATGATTTCAGCAATTTGTACTCTTTTTGAGGGGAATTACCATTATGGAGTTGCTACACTTTCTAACTCGCTTTACAAACAAGGTTTTCGCGGAACCATCTATGTTGGCTATCGTGGAGAATTACCCAACTGGGCATTAAAAGGAAAAAAAGAGTCAATTGATAAATGGAAAGAAGCAGTTACATTGACTCCGATTGAAGGAATGCAACTTGTTTTTTTGCCTCTAATCACTAATTATAGCTTAACTAATTACAAGCCCGACTTTATGTTGGAATTATGGGAAGGTCCCGCAAAAGATGCAGCAGCGCTATTTTATTTTGACCCAGATATTGTTGTTGATGATTCTTGGACTTGTTTCGAACAATGGGTAAATTGTGGCGTTGCACTTTGCGAAGATATTAACTCTCCTTTTCAAGAATTTCATCCGATTCGGGTTGGATGGAGAAATTATTTTAAAAAACACAATATAGATTTACACTTTAAAAATCAAATCTATGTCAATGGTGGTTTTGTTGGACTTCTCAAAAAAGACATTTCTTTTTTGAATTTGTGGATTACTCTACAAGAGAGTATGGGGGATGCGATAGGAGGTCTTGATAAATCCATTTTTTCAAAACAAAAATACAATTCGACCATATTGAAAATGGAGGGATTTCAGATTTTTGACAAATCAGATCAAGACGCACTAAACGCAACTATTGAGGCATACAACGGAACTATTAGTTACATCGGTAAAGAAGGGATGGGATTTGGTCCAGGCAAAGCAATCATGTTTCATGCATTGGGAAGCAACAAACCTTGGAATGTTAATTTTTTACAAAGAGCTTTGCTGGGAAGGTCACCAAAAGTTGTCGACGAATATTATTGGCAGTATGCTGTTCATCCTATTTTCGCTCATACTAAAGGCGAAAAAAGCAGAAAAGACATAGCCATAAAGCTTAGTAAGTTTCTAGGAAGGTTTTATAAAGTTTAATTTTTTATACACAAAATATTATGAATATTCTCTTCATTTGTGGCTCAGCAGAACCTGGTAAAGATGGTGTGGGCGATTACATCCGACGTTTGTGTGGTGAATTATTGCGAACTGGACATAAGGCTAAGATTCTTTCTCTTTGCGATAAACATGCAGGTCGTTTTTTTACAGAAATTCAATGGATTGAAGGCAGCCCTGTTACTGTAAGTCGTATTCCCATTTACAGTTCCTACAATCAACAGTTAGCTTGGACTTTAGAAGTTTTGAATGAAGTACAAGTTGATTGGGTTAGCTTGCAATTTGTACCTTATAGTTTTCATACTAAAGGTTTGCCGTTTTGGCTACCTGGATTTTTAAATAAACTTAGAGGAACACATCAATGGCATTTTATGTTTCATGAGTTATGGATAGGAATAGAGCGAGAAGCAACATTCAAAAAAAAATGTGTTGGGTTTTTACAAAAAAGAATAATTCAAAAACTTAAAGATAGTATTGCCCCAAAAGTGGTGCATACGCAATCCAAAATTTATCAGCATTATTTATCTAAAATAGCGATTGAATCTCATTATTTACCGCTTTTTGGTAATGTATCAGTCACTGCTTTCAAGAACGAGGAACCTGAATTGGTCAAAATAGTAGTTTTTGCAACCATTCATGACAAGGCACCTTTTGAAGATTTCATTATAGACTTAAAAAAAGAGTTGGAGCACCTTCACAAAGAATCAAAATTTGTTTTTATAGGACGTCATGGTGCCATGTTGGGTACTTGGACCAATATCTTGGAACTTTATGCAATTGATTATGAATTATTAGGTTCATCTAGCGAGGAAAAAATATCAGAAGTTTTGATAAATAGTGATTATGGGATTTCCTCCACTCCGTACAAAATTTCAGATAAAAGCGGCGTTTTGGCTGCAATGCGAGAACATCAATTGGCTGTAATAAGTGTGGCTAAACCTTGGATTGACCAAGAGGATGTTTCGGTTTCATTTGATGATATTATTCAGTATCGAAAAGAAAAACTAAGATTAATTAAACCGTCCTATACCGGGATGAATAGTTTAAGCAATGTGTGTGATGTTTTCTTGAAATCGATTCACAATTAAATTTTTAAATGGTTCAGAAGAGAGTTTTTGGTTTAGATTTTGCTCGAGCAATGGCAATACTTCTCGTTTTAGTATCTCATTTTTTTCAAAATTTTGAGGTTTTAGGCTTTTTTGGAGTAGAATTGTTTTTTGCCCTAAGTGGGTATCTATTGGGTCAAATAATGTGGAGGATTTTTGACAAAGGGTCTTCTCTTGAAATAGTGTTTAATTTTTGGCAAAGAAGATGGTTTAGGACGATACCAAATTATTTTTTGTTTTTATTTTTAATGATACCTTTTCATATTTATATAAAAAAGGATCAGATAGATTGGTCAGTAATTAGTGAGTATTTCTATTTTGGTCAAAATTTATTAAAAGAATCAAGTGGTTTTTATGGTATATCTTGGAGTTTATGTGTAGAAGAGTGGTTTTATTTGTTATTTCCAATTCCAATCTTTTTATTCAGAAAATTGGGTTTCAAAAATATAAATGCATTTTGCTTTACCATTCTACTATTTTATGTGTCGTGTTTTATCGTTAAAAATTATCTTTTAGCATCAGGCATACATAATTTAAGAATGGTAGCATTGGGACGACTAGATTCAATTACATCGGGAGTATTAGTTGCAGTAATCAAATTAAATTTTGACGAGAAAAAAGCAATTGCATTATCTTTATTGGGTGTGTTATTGTTCGTGTTAAATCTAGGTTTAATGATGTTTTCAAAAAAGGATTCCAGTGAAAATATTTTGCTCCTTTTCCTAATTCCATTGTCCTTTTCATTTCTGCTCCCAACAATAGAGCGAATAAAATTTCCAGAAAACAAGTTTCATTTCATAAGGAGTGCAGTTACTAATTTAAGTTTGTGGTCGTATTCCATTTATCTAAGTCACATTCCTATATTATTTACTTTGTATTACTTGACAGAGGGCTTGGCAACTAGTTTTTTTATGAAATTATCCGTTAAAGCTTTGGGTTTTGTCCTCACCATTCTTATTTCTAAATGGTTGTTTGTTTATTTCGAAACTCCTTTGACAAATAAAAGACCAAAAGAGTTTAAACCAACATCACTTGTTTTTACAAAAAAAATACAATCCTAATTCAATATGAAGATACTTTTATTCAGTCATTCGTTTTACCCTAATATTGGTGGTATAGAAAGCATCTCCTTAATGTTGGCCAACAATTTTGACAAGCGGAAAGATGTTTCCGTAATTGTAGTTACTCGAACCAAAGAAAAAGGGAGTAAGTTGTTTCCTTTTCAGGTGGTTAGAAATCCGTCATTAAATGACATCACTACTTTGTTAAAATGGTGCGATGTGGTTTATGAAAACAATCCTTGTTTTGGGATGTCTTGGCCTAATCTTTTAATACGAAAACCTAAAATAGTAGGTTTGCAAACCTGGATTGCTGCTCCAAACGAAAAGGAAACCTTTCAGCAACGAATAAAAAAAAGAATATTAAGTGATTATAATGTAGTTACGGCTTGCAGTAATAAAATTAAAACTTTCACTTTCAATAAAGCCATAGTTATAGGAAATCCATACGATTCTAATAATTTTCAACAAAATACGGTAATTAAAAAGTATGATTTTGTATTTGTGGGTCGATTGGTATCCGATAAAGGAGCAGATATGTGCATTGAATTATTGAATGAGTTGCATAAACTTAACGAAAAAAAATATTCCATGACAATTATTGGTGATGGTCTTGAAATGAAAAAACTTAAGGAGTTAGCCAAAACATACAATCTAACGAATGAGATTCGTTTTCTAGGATTTTTGCCAGCAGAGGCTATAGCCAAGGAACTAAATGAGCACCGTTATTTGTTGGTTCCTTCACGTTGGGAAGAACCTTTTGGAATTGTGGCGCTTGAAGGTATGGCTTGCGGTTGTATTCCTATAGTATCAGACGGAGGAGGATTACCTGATGCGGTTGGAAAAGCTGGTGTAGTGTTTGAACGAAATTCACTTTCTTCATTAGTTGATACAACTATTCAGCTTTTAGATAATGAAGAAAAACAGGAGAATTTGCGAGAATTTGCGGTAGCACATTTAAGTTTGCACACCGAAAAAATAGTCAGTGAGCGCAACTTTGATGTTATTTCAAATGCCTTGAAACTATGAAGGTAGTTTATACGGCGCCAAATAGAGCCCACCATTATCGATATGCTTCCAGTTTGAATAAAGCCAACTTTTTATTGGCATTTGTAAGCGGTTTTCCAAGGCTGAGTCCAAGAGCTAAATTGATTGAACTAAAGCAAAAATTGTATCGTGCCGATATTCTTCAAACCATCTATTTGCTAAGTCTAAAAATGCGTGCATCCAAAAAAATGAGCGATAATCTGGCTTATTTGGCCAAAATTGAGCAAGATTTTGCCTGTAAAAAATTTCTAAAAGAAGCTGATGTTTTTGTATTCTACAACGGTAACGGATTGTCAAGCTGTAATTATGCTAACAAAATTGGAAAAATAACGGTCGTGGAAGTTGTTAATTCCCATGTAGAATATCAAGAAGACTTGTTGCGGGAAGAACACGAGAGTCTGAATCTTCCTTGGGAACCATTTCATACCAAAGATAAAGAACGTAGAATAAAAGAATATGATGAAGCAGATTACATTTTGCTTCCCTCAGAATTTGTCAAACAAAGCTTTTTGGCAAAAGGTTTTCAAGAAGAGAAGTTGTTAAAAGTCCCTTATGGCTTTACAATCCCAGTTCAAAAAGGCAGTAGCCACATAAAAGACGATACAACTTTTAATGTCCTTTATGTAGGTTCAGTATCAGTCCGAAAAGGAATTCGCTATTTGATAGAAGCATTTAAAATGCTGGAAATACCTAATAAAAAATTAATTATTGTAGGACCCATAGCTCAAATTTCAGGTATTGAAGACATAGATTTTACGGATGATATCGAATTTATTGGAGTATTGAAAGGCGCGGATTTAGAGAAGGAGTACCAATTGGCTGATGTTTTTTGTTTACCCACCATTGAAGACGGATATGGTTTAGTTTTAGGAGAGGCATTATCTTATGGATTACCTCTAATTACGACCACTAATTCTGGCGGTCTTGATTTGATTTCAGAAGGAATAGAAGGTTTTATTGTACCAATCAGAGATTCGTTGGCGATTTACGAAAAATTGAAATTGCTTTCATCTAATAGTGAATTGCTGATTAAAATGAAATTAGCAGCACTAGAGAAAACAGCAAGTATGAACGGATGGGAGGCAAGTGGAAATATTCTCTGTGAACAATTAGAAGCTGTTTATTTAAAACATACAAAGAGTTGGAAAAAATAACAAATCAGGAAGCAAAGGCAAGAAAATTGATTTATGCCTTATTAGTACTACTTGTTTTTGAAGGTGTATTAAGAAAAACATTTCCGTTTTTGGGCATTGCAATCTTTTTTTTAAAGGATATTTTGTGTTTGATAGGATTGTATTTTATTATAAATACAAAACTTTCAGCCACATCTCAAAAAACTGCACGAGTATTCAAGGCAGCGATTATTTTGATCTATCCCTTGCTGCTATATAATTTATTTATAGATCCCATATTGATTGTATGGGGAGGAAAATTATATCTCTTGTATTTTGTTATTGCTGTCTTGATGACGATAGCATTTCCGCCAGATTATAAAAATAGATTTTTATTTTTTTCAAATCTTTTTGCAATATTAATTGTGACAACAGTTCTCACCGGAATTTTGCAATTAAATTTACCTTCAGCACATTGGTTGAATAGATCTGTGGGAGGGGAATCATTAGAAAATTTTAGTGCTGCAGGGCAATTAAGGATAAGTTCAACGTTCTCTTTTACAGCTCAATATTCCTTTTTTTTGGTTTTTGCTTGTGCCGTTTTTCTAGCTTTTTTCTTTATAAACGTTAAAAATAAAAATAGTACTGTGTTGTTCTTTTTGATTCAAGCAGGAACATTTTTGTTGCTAATGGTTGGAGGGTTTAGTACTGGAGGAAGATCAGCAGTATTAGGAATTGTAACAATAATAGTAATTGGGTTTGTTTGTATTGGATTGAATAATCTCTTTTTTGCTATCAAAAAAATAATTATCCCTGTACTACTTTTTTTGTTTGTTTTTCCTATTATAAAAATTTGGAAACCAGAATATTTTGCAGCCTATACCGAAAGAAGTAGTGGAACTAATAATGATGGAATCTTGGATAGAGTCTTGGAACCATTTGTCCAGCTTACGAGCAGTTCCTATTTTGGACATGGTTTGGGTGTAATGACTAACGGTTCAGATCAAGTTAGTTCCTATGCAGCTTCCATTCGGAATTCCGGTTTCTGGACAGAAACCGATTTTAGTACCATTGTTTGGGAAGGAGGTCTGTATTTAACAGTTGTTTGGTATGGTTTTCGACTGTTCGTGATTTTTACCGCATTTAGAATTTTACTTTCCATAAAAAACAAAGATTTTTATAGTGCTGCGGCTTTTCTGTTTGCTTATGTACTTGTCCAGGGATTAATAGGAACATTGACAATTCAACCTCCAATAGCGATTTATTTTTGGTTTTGTTTTGGAGCAATAATTTGTATACAAAAATTTGATGAGTACGACTCCCAACTACATTAACCTATTGGGTGCAATTATTAAATTTTGAAAAAAAGAAAAATTGAAACACATAGAATCATAGAAAAAAAGAGTTGCATAGCCCAATTCGAGGGTTCACATAGCCTATGGTTTTCTTTAATAAAGTGAAACGTCTTTCAAAAATTTTAAAAACTATGTTTCTATGTGTTTAAAAAATAGACAAGTTGAATTACACCCAATAGGTTAAATTAATAAAAAAATACATGAATAATAAAATCGCCAAATTCCAAATCAGAAACTGGATAGAACAATGGCTATACCATATTCCACAAAAAACAAATCTAATCTTCAAATGAAAAACAATAATTTAAACATTGCTATTGTAGTATCACATCCTATACAACACTTTTGTCCGCAATACATAAGTTTGAGTAAGTTTCCAAACGCAAATGTCAAGGTTTTTTTTGCATCTATGCTGGGTTACAAACGCTATTTTGACGAGAATTTCGGTAATGAAATTGTATGGAATAATTTGCGTATTGATGAGTTTAAGCATGTATTTATGAATGAGGATAAAGTTTTACCGGGTGATAAAAATCTGGAAGCCCCAACTCTTGAATATGAACTAGAAGCTTTTCAACCTGATGCGATTATAACATATGGCTACTTTCAAAAATTTCAGAGAGCCTGTCATAAATGGGCCAATAGTAAAGGTGTTCCGCTTGTTTATATAACAGACGCTGAAAACAGACAGCATCGCGAATGGTATAAAAACTTTGTCAAATTTTTTGCTTTAAGATGGTATTTTAAAAAGATAGATTACTTTTTTACAGTTGGTAATGCCAATGAGGATTATTATAAATTGTATGGGGTAAATCCTAAATCATTTATCCGGATGCATTATCCTATTGATATAGAAGTGTACAATAAGATATTTGAGGAAAAAGAATTTCACAGAAAAACCATTCGAGAAAAATTCGGAATTCCTCAGGACACATTTGTAATCAGTGTCGTTGGTAAATTGGTAGAATGGAAAAATCAATCGCATTTGATTGATTTATTGGACAACTTGGAAAGTAAAGGTAAAAAAGCACATGTAATTATTTTAGGCACAGGCACTACATTGGAAGAATTAAAAACCAAAGCTGCTAAACTAAAATCAAATGTGGTTCATTTTGCCGGCTTTGTAGATCCAATAGATTTACCCAAATATTATGCGGCCAGTGATTTGTATTTGCATCCAGCTAGAATAGAACCGCATTCATTAGCCATTAGTGAAGCCATTTTTATGGGATTGCCAGTTGTTTTAAGTGATAAATGCGGGAGTTATGGAGAGAATGATGACGTTCAAGAAGGGAAAAATGGGTATGTGTATCCATTTGGTAATATTGAAGAAATGTCTACAAAGGTCACAAAGTTAATGGAAGAAAAAGTGTTGCATAAAAAGTTTAGTAATTATTCGGTTAAAATTTCCAGAGTTTTTCAAAAAAGGGCTCATAGTAAATGTCTTGAGGATTTGATAAAAAGAATTAAATAAAACAGATAGAAATGCAAATAGTTTTATTTACCCATCCTGATTTTTTAGGGTCTCAAAGTATGCCACGTTATGCAAATATGTTATTGAACGGAATGCAAGAAAGGGGACACGAGGTAGTCGTTTGGACTCCTAAACCTCGATTTTACAAACTGTCTTTGATGAGATCCTGGAAAAAATGGCTTGGCTATATCGATCAATATTTTGTATTCCCACTAGAGGTAAAATTAAAACTGCGCAACTGTTCAATTGATACCCTTTTTGTATTTGCAGATCAGGCCTTGGGGCCTTGGGTGCCTTTGGTAAAAAACAGAAAACATATTGTACATAGTCATGATTTTTTGGCTTTGAAATCGGCATTGGGAACTATTCCAGAAAATCCAACATCTTTTACAGGCAAGCAATATCAAAATTATATCAGGAACGGTTTTTCAAAAGGGAAGTATTTTATTTCCATTTCTAAAAAAACGCAAGAAGATTTACATGAATTACATCGAGGAAAAATTGTAAGTTCAGTAGTCTGTTACAACGGTTTAAGTCGTCCTTTTCATTCTTTATCTCCAGTAGTGTCTCGCGGTTTATTGGAAACTAAGTTAAATATCCCATTGTCAAATGGTTATATTATGCACATCGGTGGAAATCAGTACTATAAAAACAGAATAGGAGTAATAGAAATTTACGAGACTTGGCGTAGTATGTATAATTCAACAACACCTTTAGTTTTGATTGGTGAAAAACCCTCGGATGAATTGGCTATCCTTCGTCAGAAATCACTTTTCAAGGAGGATATTCATTTCGTAACTGACTTATCCGATGACTATATCAACAGTGCTTATTCAGGGGCGAGTTGTTTGTTGTTTCCGTCCTTGGACGAAGGTTTTGGCTGGCCCATTATTGAAGCAATGGCTTCCGGATGCCCCGTCATAACTACGAATAAGGCTCCAATGAATGAAGTAGGCGGAAAGGCAGCTTATTATATTGACAAAAAACCAAAAGATGCAGCACATTGGCAACAATGGAAAGAGGATGCAGCAAATGTATTAGAAAAAGTTATATCACTGGATACATTACAACTAACAAAGGCGATTGAAAAATCTTTTAAACAATCTCAAAAATTTACTACGGAATACTCCTTAAATACTATTGAAGCCATGTATAAAGAAATAATTGTATGAAAGTAATTCATTTTATTGCCGGTATAGATAAAACCGAAGGAGGGACCACAGAGTATATGCGGTTATTAAGTACTGAGTTAAAAAAGCATACAGAACTTATTATTGTTACTGGAATTTCAGAACATCCGATAGATATTCGTGGCGTAAATATCAAATTTTTTAAAACAAATGTTTTACGATGGTTTTCCTTGATAAAAGAATTTTCTGTTTTTTTAGAAAAAGAAAAGCCCAACCTTGTTCATATTAACGGGATTTGGAGTCCTCAAAACTGGGGTTTTCAAAAAGCGGCTCAAAAACTAGGAATTAAAGTGATTGTTTCTCCTCACGGTATGCTGGAACCTTGGATTATGGCACACAATCCATTGAAAAAAAAAATTGCCCTTTTTTTATACCAAAAAAAAGCCATACAACGGTCTGCACATATTCATGCCACTGCCCAAATGGAAGCCGCAAATATTCAAGCTTTAGGTTTTAATAATCCCATTTGCATTATTCCAAATGGCATTGATTTGAATGACGTAAAAGGAATTAAAGAGTTTTATGGTACCCGAAAAATGGTGTTTTTGTCTCGTATTCATCCTAAAAAAGGCATTGAATTATTATTAGAAGCTTGGCGTAACACCAATACCAATGGCTGGATACTTGAAATTGCAGGCAATGGTGATGAAAATTATATTGTAACCTTAAATGAGAGTGCCCAGGATTTGAAAGATGTTCATTTTGTAGGTGCAAAATATGGTGAAGCCAAATGGAATTTTTTGCGATCAGCAGATGTTATGGTGTTGCCCACCCATAGTGAGAATTTTGGTATTGTAGTGGCCGAAGCTCTAGCAGTAGGAGTTCCAGTAATAACAACACAAGGCACACCTTGGGAAGATTTAGAAATACATCAATGTGGTTGGTGGATTAACTTATCTGTTTCAAATTTAGAAAAAATCATTACAAAAGTCACCCATACATCTGTAAATGAATTGGAAACGATGGGGAGGAAAGGAAGACAACTGGTTACGGAAAAGTATGAGGTAAAAGCGGTGACCCATAAAATAATCGATTTATATCAAAAAGTTCTTAATTAAAACACACGACACATTGGATTTAGCTACCTACAGTCATTCCTTTAGTTTAAAAAACAAAATTTCGAGACTGGTATGGAATACAGTTTGGTTAATTTTATTTCGTCCATTTGCCACCCGATTATTTAAAAAATGGAGGGTTTTGGTGCTAAAATGTTTTGGTGCAAAAATAGAATGGTCTTCGCATATCTATGCATCCGTAAAAATATGGGCTCCTTGGAATTTGGAAATGGGTGCTAATTCTAGTTTAGGTCCTAAAGTAGATTGCTATAATCAAGGGAAAATAAGCATAGGCACCAATACGGTAATTTCTCAAAAAACCTATTTGTGTGCTTCCAGTCATGATTATACCAAAAAAGATTTTCCTCTGGTGCTAAAACCAATTCAAATTGGTGATGGGGTTTGGATTGCTGCGGATGCTTTTATTGGACCTAATGTATGTATTGGAAATTCTGCTGTCATTGCTGCACGTGCTGTAGTTATCAAAGACGTAGAGGAAAATACCATAGTAGGAGGGAATCCTGCCAAAATCATAAAATCTAGAAAGCATGATTAAAAAATTAAATATTCTTGAAGCTGTGAGGGGCGGAGCTGCTTTATATGTTTTTTTAGGTCATTTAATCCTAGGGTCGTTTATAGCTAAATCAAATTTAATGTCCATTTTTTTTAGATTTGGACAAGAGGCTGTTATTTTATTCTTTTTAATGAGTGGTTTTGTTATTGAACTGTCTGGGTTAAGAAAAAAAAGTTCCTTTCAAGATTTTTTTTTAAAAAGATTTTTTAGAATATATCCCCTTTTCTTTCTTGGAATTTTATTGATTTTAGTTTTTAAAATTATATATCACTTGCCTATTGAGGTAAAAACATTATTGGGTAATTTGTTGATGCTTCAAGATGCGGAATCCTTAAAACCAGGGACAATTGTGGGTACTTATGGCAATACTGCTTTGTGGTCCCTGTCCTATGAATGGTGGTTTTATATGCTTTTTGTTCCTATATCAAGCTTTAAAAACAAGAACACTATTGCAATTACAATTGTTGCTTTTAGTGCCATTCTATATTTTTTTTATCCTTTTCAACTCATTAGATGGTTAATGTATTTTGGGATCTGGTGGAGTGGAGTTATGTTGGCAGATTTTATGATATTGGGAAAAATTAATTTTAAAAATATCATTACCAAGATTATAGGACCTTTGCTAGGATTACCTCTTTTATTATCAATAGTGAAAGCCACGAATTTAAAATATGTTGCAATTGGGGTATACCCGATTCTAGAAATAAGACATTTTTTTAGCGCAATTGTTTTTATAATTGTTGCTTTAATTTGGAGAAAAATAAATTGGCTAGGGTACAACTATATTAATTTTTTTGAAAAAATAGCTCCATTTTCATACGGGCTTTATGTGCTTCACCTTCCTCTAATTTTAATTTTGGAAACACTTATGCAGAATCAGGTCGAAAATAGTTTCATCAGATTTGCAATCATAAGTTTATCGGTGCTTTTCTGTAGCTATCTTTTGGAGACAAAATTTCAAAAGAAACTTAATTTTTTTTTAAGTAAAAAATCATAATAATGGAGGCAATCCTGCCCAAATTATAAAATCTAGAAACTTTGAATAAAATTCCTATTACCGTAATCGTTTCAGTCAAAAACGAAGCGCTGAATTTACCTTTTTGTTTGGAAAAATTAGAGAGGTTTGCCCAAATAATTGTGGTGGATTCAGGCAGTACTGATGCTACAATGGACATTGCAACTGCTATGGGAGCAGAAGTAGTGCAGTTTCAATGGAATGGTAAATTTCCTAAAAAACGCAATTGGGCGCTACAAAATGCAAACCTTATCTACGAATGGATTTTGTTTTTAGATGCGGATGAATTTGTAACGGATGAATTTGTCAATGAAGTAGCCATTAAAATCCAAGATCGCAATTATAATGGTTTCACCATACAGTTTGAAAACTATTTTATGGGTAAGAAGCTGAGGTATGGATATGGGTTTTATAAGTCGGCTCTATTTAAAAAATCCAAGGGAGCTTATGAAAAAATAGACGAAGATTTGTGGAGCCATTTGGATATGGAAGTACACGAACATCCCATTATAGAAGGTAAGGTTGGAGTGATTAATGCCAAGGTTGTACATAAAGATTTTAAAAACTTAGATCATTATATTGCCAAACACAATGCTTATTCTACTTGGGAAGCCCAAAGATATTTGCAACTTGAAAAAATTAAAAATAGTGATTTATCCTTAAATCAAAAAATTAAATACGGACTTCTTAATACGGGATTACTTCCTGTAGTCTATTTTATAGGAGCCTACTTTTTCAAATTGGGCTTTTTAGATGGAAAGGAAGGCTTTTATTTGGCACGTTTTAAGTCCCATTACTTTTTTCAAATTCAGGCTAAAGTCGAATCTTTAAAAAACACATAAAAAGGCTATATCAGAGATGGCCAATAACAAATAAATTTTACATAGATGAAAAAGATATTAATAACTGGAGGAGCTGGATTTGTTGGTTCCCATTTGTGCAAAAGATTATTGAATGAAGGTAATGAAGTGATTTGTTTGGACAATTACTTCACGGGAGCCAAAACCAATATTATTGATTTATTGGATCATCCTTATTTTGAAATGGTCAGACACGACATTACGGAACCCTACTATGCCGAGGTTGACGAGATTTACAATCTGGCTTGTCCTGCATCGCCGGTTCATTACCAGTATAATCCAATCAAAACGATTAAAACCTCTGTTATGGGAGCTATTAATGTATTGGGATTAGCAAAACGGGTTAAAGCCAAAGTATTGCAAGCCAGTACCAGCGAAGTGTATGGAGATCCTCTTGTACATCCCCAAACCGAAAGTTATTGGGGACATGTGAATCCAATAGGTATTCGTTCTTGTTATGATGAAGGCAAGCGTTGCGCCGAGACTTTATTTATGGATTATCACAATCAAAATAAAGTGGCCATCAAAATCATTCGGATTTTTAATACCTATGGACCCAATATGAATCCAGTTGATGGGAGAGTGGTTTCGAATTTTATTGTACAAGCTTTACAGGGAAAAGATATTACCATTTTTGGCGATGGTTTGCAAACGCGTTCGTTTCAATATGTAGATGATTTGGTAGAAGGAATGATTCGAATGATGGGGTCGGATCCTGCTTTTTTGGGGCCCGTGAATTTGGGAAATCCAAATGAATTTACGATGCTCGAATTGGCTCAGGCAATTATTGAATTGACGAATTCCAAATCAAAAATCATTCATATGGAATTGCCGCAAGATGACCCCAAACAAAGACAACCCGATATTTCTCTGGCCAAGGATAAACTAGAGGGATGGGAACCCAAAATACAATTGCGAGAAGGTTTGATTACTACTATCAGCTATTTTGACAAGCTATTATTAAATCAATAAAAGGCTTCTTTTTTTTAAAAACACAACGATATATTGCTACTGGTTTTTCTCAATTTCTTATTGAGGAGGGAGTTTTTTACGCTCTAAAAGTTCAAGTCAGTATTAACCCTAAAAATAATTATTATGAGAATTACTATAATCACGGTATGTTACAATCGAAAAGCCACGATTGGGAAAGCCATCAAAAGTGTATTGGAACAAAATTACCATAATATCGAATACATTATTATTGACGGCAATTCTACAGACGGAACCCAAGAAATTATTGAGTCCTATGGAAATAGAATAAGTAAATATTTATCAGAACCTGATAAAGGCATGTATGATGCCATAAACAAAGGTCTCAAATTGGCAACAGGAGATGTTATTGGTCTTATGCATTCTGATGATGAGTTTTATGATAAAAATGCCATCACCAAAATTGTAGCTCGGTTTAATTATTACACCAATACAGAGGGTGTTTATGGCGATGGTATTTATGTGTCGAATGATAAAGAAGAACGCTTGATTCGGAATCGTATTGGGGGTGTTTTCAGACTCAAAAAAGTTAGGGAGGGTTGGTTGCCTTTGCATCCTACCGTTTATTTGAAGAAATCGATAATTGATAAATATGGTTTATATAACCTTGATTTTAATATAGCCTCCGATACCGAATTTTTACTACGCTATTTGTACAAATACAAAATCAAGATGACCTACATCAATGCCTATATCGTTAAAATGAGAATGGGAGGTATGAGCACCAATGCTAAACGCGCTTTTGAAGTTTTATATGAAGACTATAAAATCTATAAATTTCACGGTTTAGCCGCCTTACTTGTTGTCTTTCTTAAAAAATCTATTGCTTTAAGACAGTACTTGGTTCATTAATAATAAAGATAACTATTTCCTTTTTGTTTTTTAACAAGGGCTTTTTAATACTCAATATTCGATAGAATTAAAAAAAATTACAATTACTCACCTAAATTATATTACCATGAAAAAAATCCTCCTTCCGATAATTATGATGCTTTTATTTCTGCAGTCTTGTACTACCAAGAAACAGATGTTGTATGTACAAGATTTGGATCAGTATTCCAATTCGACTTTGACTTATGCAACGACCAAAATACAACCAAACGACATTTTGAAAATTGAAGTTGGTGATCTCAATCCTGTGGTGGCTGCCCCTTTTAATATGAATATGGGATCTAATGCACAATCATCAGTGGAAATGATGAAATTGACAGGCTACTTGGTTAATCCTCAAGGGAATATTACCATGCCTATTTTGAATGAAATTAATGTTGGGGGATTGACCCCTTCTAATGTGGAGACTAAAATAAAAGAGCGCCTGATAAAAGAGGGGTATTTGGTAAGTCCTACGGTTCTGGTTCGAGTCCTCAATAATAAATTTACCATTTTGGGAGAGGTGAAATCTCCAGGTGTAATTCCTTTTACCGAAGAGTCCATTAGCGTACTCGAGGCTATAGGATTGGCAGGAGATCTTACTTATTCAGGGATTCGAAAAGATGTTTTGTTAATCAGGGAGGTTGACGGGAAGCGTATGGTCTATCATATTGACTTAACGACCGCTGCATGGATGTCGGATCCAAATTATAGAATCAGGCAAAATGATGTTATTATGGTAAATCCCAACAAACTAAAAGCAAATAGTGGAGGATTAATTAAAGATCCAATACAGGTATTGGGTTTGGTAGCCTCGCTTTTAGCAGTGGTTTTACTGATTACTAATAAATAATTTAATAAAAATAATATGGATTTTAAAAAAGAATTTTTCAAGTATTTCCAGTATTGGCCTTGGATTATGCTGAGTTTAATTTTATCTGTGGGTGCTGCCTTTTATTATATCAAGACAGTATCACCTACATATCAAACATCGGCATTAATCAATATTGATAAAAAGCTAGAGGAAAACGCAAAAATAAACACTTTTACCAAGGAAGATTTTGAAAAAAAAGAGGTTGATTTGAATGACGAAATAATGCTTGTCACTTCTAATGACTTTTTATCGAAAGTAGTTAACAGCTTGAAACTGAATATTAATTATTTTGAAAAGGGACACCTGCAAAATAAAAGCATAAATGACGTTCCTTTTGTTATCAACACAACGGTATCAAATAATTTGTTGCCTGAAGTAGCCTATGATATTAAAATAGTAAAAGAAGGATTTCTTATAGTTAATCCTGAAACTGAAAAGAGCTATTTAATTCGTGGTTATGGTGATAGCGGATCTTTAGTAGAATTGCCTTTTACAATTCAACTGACTTCAAAAGCTAAGCAGAACCTTTCTAATTATCTAAGTAAAGAGTATGTTGTCACTCTTGAACCTACAGTATCAGCAATAAAAAAATTAAAATCTGAACTTAGTGTTACTAAATCAGAAAATCATGACACCAACTTACTTTTGGCTCATGAAGGAACAAATCCGGAACGTTCCAGAAAAATTTTAGACGAACTTATTGTAATGCTGGATAAAAGTATTGTTTTCAACAAACAAAAGTTGTTTAACAATACTGTTTCTTATTTGAACCAAAGGATTTCAGTTTTCTCAAAAGAAAAAGACTCTATAGAAAGCGTAAAAGAGAATTATTTACAAAAGAACGACATATTGGTTATGGACAAATATAGTGTCGATAAAACGAATATGAAGAATCTGAAAGAAGAAAGTTCTATGCTCAATGAAAGACAAATTGGATTAACAAAATTTGCAATTAATGATATAAAAAGGACAAGCAGTACTTCGGCTCTGGGTACGGGTTACAACTTGGAAGCACCCACTGTTAACCAGTTAATTTTAAATTATAACGCCAGTATACTCGAGAGTGAGCTTATCTTGCAGCGAGCACAAAAGAACAATCCAACCTATCTTAATTTGGTAGTGCAATTGAAGATGCAAAAACAGTCTATTTTGAATACTTTGGATGGCTATTTAAACTTTCTAAACCAAAACAATGCTGCAAACAGATCGGAACAAAGTGTAGCCAATTCAGAAGCTAAAAGCATTCCAACAAAAGATAGAGTTTTAGGTAATATTAATAATAATATTAACTTGAAAGAGGTAACTTATTTGGCTTTATTGCAAAAAAGAGAAGAAGCCATCTTGAATGGTGCTGTTTTAGAATCTAATTTGAAAACTATAAATCCGTCTCAAACCAATTATTCAGCTATTTTTCCGCAGCCCAAATCCTTTATGATAGGTGCGTTTTTGTTTGGTTTGCTTTTTCCACTTGGAATCATATATCTTAATTTACAGTTGGATACCAAAATACATAACGAGGAAGATATTCAAAAACTATATTCTCATATTCCCTTTTTAGGAATTGTTCCTAAAATAGATGATAGCGAAAAGTTAGATAATACGGCTACTTCGCGCTCTATGATAGCAGAAGCAACACGTACCTTGTTTTCGAATATGTCCTACTTACTTCCCAAAAAAAAGGAAGAAAAAGGAAATGTATTATTGTTTTGCTCTTCAATTCAGGGAGAAGGGAAATCTTTTTGTGCCTTTCATAACGCGGTAACCATTAGTAATCTTAATAAGAAAGTATTGCTTATTGGTGCTGATTTGAGAAATCCCCAATTGCATGAATATTTTAATATAGAAAAAAGCGATTTTGGACTCTCTAATTTCTTGTCTAATAAAAGTGATAATTGGAAAGAATTCTTGGTAAAAGACACCAATTTTTCTGAAAACATAGATATTCTCTTCTCCGGAGAAATCCCTCCAAACCCCACTCAATTATTGACCAATAGCAATTTTGAATTGTTGATTGAAGAGGCTAAAGGACTTTATGATTTTATAATTATAGATTCAGCTCCTGTTCAAATGGTATCCGACACGCTCAATTTCAGTGGTTTGGCTGATGTGACAGTATTTGTTACGAGATACGATTATACCGATAAAAGTACTTTAGTTCAGGTAAATAATTTTATTAAAAAAGAGCAATTGAAAAATGTTGGTATCGTCATAAACGGAGTAAGCAGGAAAAGTGCATATGGATATAATTATGGCACAAACTACAGTTATCAATATCAAGAAAAAAAGGTAAACAAGCCTTGGTTTAAAAGGAGTCTTAGTTCATAATTTTTCATTTTACAAATTTTACTCAAGCAATAATATACACTTATTTATAAAAATTAAATAGTATAAAATGTCTAAAAAAATAGTTCTATTCCTATTGTTGTTAGTTATTGCTGCCGTTTTTTATTTTTCATGGCTAACTGATCCTAGTTTGGAGAGTGAAACCTATTTGCCTAAATGGCTTAAGAACTGGAGTAATGAAAATTACAATTTGCGTACTGCCATACCTTTTATAGTGGTAGGTTTTCTATTAGAAGTCTATACACAACACTTGAGTTCAAATAAATTTAATCATGATAAAAATTCGAATTTTATGCAAAACTTGGGTATTGCTACAATTATCGTTTGTATAGCTGAAGGAGGACAATTTTTAATTCAAAAAAGGAATCCAGATTTAATGGATGTTTTTTTTGGAATACTAGGAAGTTTCATAGGAGGATTGGGATATTATTTACTTGATTTAGTATTGAACTTTAAAAGATTAAAAAATGCGAAATAGACATAAATTCTCCTTCCTAATTTGCTGTGCTATTGCTGATATGGCTGCTATGGTAATTGGCACAATGATATTTTTGAGGTGTGTCACTGAAGGGGATGTTAGTTGGAATACTTTGTTTCTCAATAAAATAATTCCTATTACAATTTTGAGCTGGTTGTTTTCTATAACCTATTTTCGATTGTATCAAGTGGATGTTCTTTTTAACTTAGAACAGTTTTTTGCCAATAGCTGGCGTGCTTTTTTAACGCAAAGAATTCTTTGGTACAGTTATATTTATTTTTTTTATGATGACAGACTATACTCCTTCGGGGGAAGAGCCAATTTATTTCAATTGGGTTTTTTACTGTTCTATTTTTTGTTATCCAGAATTTTGTTTACCCTAGTAATTGTAAAAATTAAGCGGTGGGTTCTTAAACGATATACAGTTGCTATATGGGGGTTTAATAAAACAAGTATTGAATTAGCGTCACATCTGGAAGCCAATTCTTTTTTTATCCACTTTGCAGGTATTCTAAACGAAAAATCGTTCGTAGATTATACAACCAAGGAAGAGTTTAGCTTGGCACTTACCAATGCTATTCATCAAGCATCTGAAGAGAATATCAGCGAATTATACATTGTGACAAAGCCTGATTTTATTTCAGATTTGAATTATTTCTTTGAACTAGGTGACAAGTATTGCATGCGGTTGAAATTTGTTCCTGATTTTTCATCAATTTCAAAAAAGCATTTTAGTGCAAGCAATTTCAATAATTTCCATGTTATATTACCCCGTTATGAGCCACTACAAAATGCCTATAATAGGTTGGTCAAAAGAATATTCGATCTTGTTTTTAGTATTTTGGTCATTGTTTTAATCTTGTCATGGCTGTATCCTTTATTGGCATTACTTATTAAAAGACAAAGCAAGGGACCCGTTTTATTCAAACAAATGCGAACCGGTAAAAAAAATGAACCTTTTTGGTGTTATAAATTTAGAAGCATGTATATAAATGTTGGTGATGAAAGCCAACAAGCTAAAAAAGAAGATGCCCGAATCACTCCAATTGGTAAATTCCTACGTCGCACCAGCTTGGACGAGATGCCTCAGTTTTTTAATGTTTTGATAGGAAATATGAGTGTTGTAGGACCACGTCCTCATATGATTAAGCATACTACAGACTACAATTGTCATATTAATAATTTTATGGTTCGCCATTTTGTCAAACCTGGAATTACAGGTCTGGCGCAGGTTTCGGGGCTTAGAGGAGAAACTAAAAAAGTATCTGACATGAAACGCCGAGTTAGTACAGACATCGAATATGTACAACGTTGGAGCCTAATCACTGATATTAAAATTTGTTTAGTAACAGTTATTGTAACCTTGAAAGGGGATGAAAACGCTTTTTAATTTTAAAAAATAGAACTTATGGACATTACTTATTATTTTATTGGTTTACTCACAGGAGTATCGGTAACAGCTTTCTTTATTGGAAAAGAATTGTATAAATATTATACAAAATACACGATTCAGCAGAAGCAATTGGATAGAATATTGAAATTGAATGATAAAATCAAAAAATTTAAAAATATGAAGCCTATTAAAACTCAAAATCTTAATGCGAGCATGTAGGTTTGTGTTCTTGTTTTATTTTTCCACGGATACTCGTGGATAAAAAAAGAAAGCAAATGATATCTTGATAATATTTATTTAAATGTAATTAATAAAATGAATTATGAAAATAGTAGTGTCAGGAGGTTTAGGATATATTGGTTCTCACACTGTTGTTGAGTTACTAAATGAAGGCTTTGAAGTTATTATTATTGATGATCTTTCTAATTCATCCGTTACTGTTTTAGACGGCATTATGCGTATTACAAAAAAGACTCCAATATTTGAGAATTTTGATTTACGAGAGAAAAACAAAGTGCAACAATTCTTTAAAAAGTACTATGATGTGGCAGGATTTATCCACTTTGCTGCTTCAAAAGCCGTTGGAGAAAGTGTCCAAAAACCATTGTTGTATTACGAAAACAATCTAGCTTCCTTAATATATATATTACAAGAATTACAAGAAAAACTAGTTGCTAATTTTATTTTTAGTTCCTCTTGTACCGTTTATGGTCAGGCAGAGTCAATGCCAATAACGGAGGAAGCTTCCATTCAACCCGCGATTTCTCCTTACGGAAATACCAAACAAATCGGAGAAGAAATCATCAAGGACGTTGCAAAAGTAAGTAGTTTAAATGCTGTTTTGTTGCGTTACTTTAATCCAATAGGAGGACATTCTTCCTTGGAAATAGGCGAATTGCCTCTTGGAGTTCCTCAGAATTTAGTACCGTATATTATGCAAACCGGAATAGGCTTGCGTAAGGAATTATCTGTTTATGGAGATGATTATCCTACGGTTGATGGTACTTGCGTTCGCGATTATATACATGTTGTCGATGTGGCAAAAGCCCATGTGGTTGCTATGCAACGATTGATAAATGGGAAAAATCTGGAACAGGTTGAAACATTTAATCTCGGGACAGGGAAAGGAAGTTCTGTAATGGAAGTAATTCAAACTTTCGAAAAAATTAGTGAACAAAAATTACCTTACAATATTGTAAATCGAAGAGATGGAGATATTGTTTCGGCTTATGCCAATACTGAAAAGGCCAATTCCATCTTAGGATGGAATACAAAACTCACTTTAGAAGAGGCTCTTGCAAGCGCCTGGAATTGGGAAAAAAAGATTCGGAAATAGCAATTTACTAATTGGTGAAGATTAGGCTAAAAAGCGAAGGATTAAACTCTAAATGAACTTAACATGGAAGAAAATAACAAAACATTAGGCGAATTTATTATTGAAAATCAAAAAGAGTTTAAATATTCTTCCGGCGAGTTATCTCGTATTTTTAACTCCATAAAATTAGCGGCAAAAGTCGTTAGCTATAAAGTAAATAAAGCAGGGTTGGTAGATATTATTGGTGGAGTGGGAGAGAAAAATATTCAAGGCGAGGATCAACAAAAATTAGATCTTTATGCCAATCAAGTTTTTATTGAAACATTAATTAATCGTGAAATTGTATGTGGCATTGCTTCTGAGGAAAATGATGATTTTATCACCGTTCAAGGAAGCGATAATGGCAACAACAATAAATACATACTTTTAATGGATCCATTGGATGGTTCATCTAATATAGATGTGAATGTTTCTGTGGGAACCATTTTTTCTGTTTATAGAAGAATATCAGATGTAGGCACGCCTGTTACTTTAGAAGATTTTCTGCAACCTGGAATAAACCAAGTTGCTGCAGGATATGTAATTTATGGAACGTCAACAATGCTTGTATATACCACGGGTCATGGCGTGAATGGATTTACTCTAAATCCGGCAATTGGAACATTTTATCTGTCTCATCCCAAAATTAAATTTCCAGTGGATGGAACCATATATTCAGTAAACGAAGGAAATTATGTTCATTTTCCGCAAGGGGTTAAGGACTATATTAAGTATTGCCAACTGGAAGAAGGAAATCGTCCTTATACATCGCGATATATCGGAAGTCTTGTTTCTGATATCCATCGAAATATGCTCAAAGGTGGGATTTATTTATATCCTACAAGCACTAAGGCAAAAAACGGAAAATTAAGACTGTTGTATGAATGCAATCCAATGGCATTTATAATAGAACAAGCTGGTGGCAAAGCATCCGATGGGGATTCCCGAATAATGGAGATTGAACCAAAAAGCCTACACGAAAGAGTTCCTTTTTATAGTGGGAGCTTTAACATGGTGGAGAAAGTGGAAGAATTTATCTCCAAAGCGAAATTGAGTAAATATTAGTTTATAAATTTTATCCTTAGCCTTCCTCATTTACGACATCATGAAATTTTTTGATATCGAATTTATTGCCCAAGCTTTTTATGTATTTCGCTTTCAATTCCATTATTTTCAATTCTCCAGTTTTATAAGAAAGTGCCTGTCCGGGAATAGCCATATATCTTTCTGTTTCTGAAACCGAAGCTTGCTGTTCTCTTCCTCCTTTTTCCATCATATATTGGATCGATTCTTCCCTCGACATTATTCCAGTATGCAATCCAACATCTGTTACTAATCGTATTGCTCTAAATAATTCTGATTTGTAGGCAGCTAATTTTTGATTAGGATCTGTATACAATCCTAATGTTTCCCCTAATGATTCCGCATATAAAGCCCAGCCTTCAGAAGTCGGCAAGCGAAGTCAGGGATTTAATAAACTCCTTTATACGTTTATAATACTACCAAATGGTTATTCGATCTTTCTTTTCCAAAAACATTTGATCTCCAGGTTTCACATCAAATGCTTCGTAAAAAGGAGTCGTATTCATTAAACTACCATTGACACGCCAAACTGGTGGGGAATGCGGATTGTTGTTAATCCACAAGCGCAGAAACTCGTCTTTCATTTTCACCCTCCATATTTTGGCAAAAGAAACAAAAAAGCGTTGGTCTGGAGTAAAACCACCAATTTTTGTAGAATCCTGACCTTGCTGGGTCATTTTAAATGCATCATAAGCAACCGCCAGTCCTGCAATATCTGCCGTGTTTTCACCAACGGTCATAGCTCCATTTATGTGTAGACTGTCCAAAACAGTAAACGTACTGTACAAATCGATGACTTGTTGTATTCTGGATTTAAACTTTTTATAATCCTCTTTTGTCCACCAGTTTTTTAGGTTGCCATCCTTGTCATATTGTGCCCCTTGGTCATCAAAAGTATGGGTTAGTTCATGACCTATAACCATTCCAATACCTCCATAGTTAAGCGCATCATCGGCACTATTATCAAAATAAGGGGGTTGTAAAATACCTGCTGGAAAGACAATCTCATTTGCGGTCGGATTATTATAGGCCGTAACTGTTGAAGGGGTTGTAAACCATTCTGATTTATCAACAGGCTTGCCCAATTTTGCCAATTGCCGTTGATAGGCTGCTGCTGCAGCTGACACGATGTTCTCAAAATAACTGTCCCTAGCGATCTGCACACTGCTGTAATCTTTCCATTTATCGGGATATCCTATTTTCTTTGTGATGGCAAACAGTTTTTCTTTAGCTTTTCCTTTTGTGCTAGAACTCATCCATTCCAACTTGTCAATTCTGGCAGCGTATGCTTTTTGTAGATTATTCACCAGCACCAACATACGTTTCTTAGCATCCTCCGAAAAATATTTCTTTGCATACAATTCCCCCAGGGCTTCCCCTAGGTAATTGTCAACGGCACTAGCCATTTTTTCACCACGTGATTTTTGAACAGCTTGACCAGAAAGAGCTTTGGTATATTCAAATGCTGCAGTTACAAAAGGTTTGCTTAAGTCATCTGCATATCTAGCTATAGAATTGGCTTTCAAGTAAACTTTCCAGTCATTAATCGGAATGGTCTTTAAGAGCCTATTAAGGGCATCATAATACGCCAATTGGCCAACATCGACTGAGTCGGTTGAGGCACCTAAATGATGCAGCAAATCAGTCCAACCTATGTTGGGATGTCTTTTTACAAGTGCGGTCACGGCCATTTTGTTATAATTGGCTTGCACATCTCGAAGTTCAACTTTTGTTTTATGCGAAACGGCGAGTTGTTTGTCAATAGCATAAACCAAGTTGGCGTTCTTTTGAGCCTCAGTGGTATTGCTTCCTGTAAGTTGAAATAATGTGGCAAGGAATTTTTTGTATGATTCCTGTATGGCAACTGTAGAGGAATCTGATTTAAAATAATAGTCCCTGTCTGGTAAACCAATACCCGTTTGGTAGACGTTGGCAATGTTCATACTGCTATTTTTAGCATCGGGTGACACTCCAAAAGCTATAATCGAAGAATTGTCTACTTTTGCCGCATCAGCCACAAAACGGAGTAAGGACTTTATATCGCTGATGGCTTCAATTTTGGCAAGTAAGGGTTTAATAGGGGTATAACCGCGTTGTTCAATGGTTACAGTATCCATCCCCGAGGCATAAAAATCACCTACCTTTTGTGCGGTGCTTCCCTTGGGATTCTCACTTTTTGAAATACTGTCCAATATGCCTTGCAGGCGCATCCGTTGTGGATAATTCATAAACATATAGGCACCAACACCAGCTTGGGAGGAAGGTATGGAAACAGAATCGTACCATTTACCATTTACATATCTAAAAAAATGATTCCCAGGTCGCAAGGTCGAATCGATTCCCGTGATACTAACATTATTTTTTTCGGGATGTTTAGAGCACGATGCAAAAGCGAAGATCAAAATGAAAAGCAGTAATAAATTTTTCATAATCGAGAGGATTGTTATTAGAAATAAATTGACGAACGTTTGAAAGCGGGGATTTTATAATAAGTGGCTTGTCAAAGTTAATGGTAGCAAAATGAGATACGAATTAACTTTTAAACCCAAATGTTGTATTCTTTTTCAAATATATCGAACTTTTAGTTCACTTTTACAATGAGATGGAGAGCTGCTATATTGTAGGCTGGTTTCATTGATGCTTTTATTTGATAGTATCAAAAGTAGTTTTTTTTAGGATATCCAAAAAGTATTGTTGTCAAATGGCTCGCAACAGTTATATTTTTTTAAGATTGTAATTTCATTTGCGGCAATCGAACAGCCGAACGGAACAAAGAGAACGACCGATGAGAGACCTTTTGATTTCACTTGGTTTATAGATAAGAAATGAAGGTTATGAGTTGCATAATAATAGTTTATAAGCAGAAAATGCAATTTTTTTTGCAAGGAAGAGGTGTAGTTTCATCGAAAATTATGTCTTATTTTTGTAACTATATTCACAGTCTATGAAGAAATTTATCCCTATTGCGATTACTTTTATTTTAATGGCGTGTCAGAATGGTTCTGAAACACTAACAACACTTTATGATTTACCCAAAAAACTAAAAGAAGTTTCTGGAATTGTTTATACAGAAAAGGATAATTTATTTTGGACATTGGAAGATAGTGGGAATAAAAATGAAATTTATGGACTGGATTCCAAAGGAGAAATAGCTAACACTATTGTTATTGAGAACGCGGACAACATCGATTGGGAAGATATCACAAAAGATTCAGCTGGGAATCTATACATTGGCGATTTTGGCAACAATGACAACCTACGCCAAGATTTGTGCATTTATAAAATTGACCACAATGCATTGAATCAAGAAAATGCTGTTCCCGCCTATAAAATTTCTTTTTCTTATCCCGAACAAAAAGATTTTCCACCCAATAAGACCTCCTTATTCTTTGATGTGGAAGGTTTTTTTGAGTTCAAAAACCATTTTTATCTTTTTACCAAAAACCGAAGCAAAGACTTTGATGGTACTACTTTTGTATATAAAATTCCAAACCAAGCGGGCTTCCACCTAGCGGTTTTAATGGGGGAATTTAAAACCTGCGACAACTACAATCATTGTGTAATTACTAGTGCTGCGATTAGTCCAGATGCTTCCAAAGTCGCTCTTTTGACTCATGACAAAATTGTATTGTTTGCCAATTTTAAAGGCGATGATTTTCTAAAAGGAAGCCAAACCCAATTCGAACTAAATCATTTTACACAAAAAGAAGCCATTTGTTTCAAGAACAACGAAACCTTGATCATCGCTGATGAAAAGACCAAAAAAGTGGGCGGAAAGATCTATGAAGTGAGTCTTGAAACGCTAAAATCCGTACCCTAAACCAAAACTAATTCTGGCACGGTCATCGGTACCTTTGAAATAGGTAATTCGACCTGTAATTACGTTTAGTCCATTAAGCCATATTCCCCCGCCAACGGATTGATGCCATTTTTGGGAGTTTTCTCCATCAAGCCAAACCCTTCCGTAATCGAACCCTCCTAAAATTCCGTAGGACATCGGAACGATACTCTTTTTGATTTTTCCAATATTCCAGCGTATATCTGTACTTTGGTAAAATGAAGCTTTTCCTAAGAAGCGTTCGTTTCTTAATCCTCTCAAATCATAATCACCGCCCAAAGTAGCACCTTGATAAAATTCGAAATTGTTATTGAACAATACTTTCGATTTTACGATTGTGGCCAAAACAAGTTGCCCTTTTGCATCAATCTTGTGATTGAAATTAATCTTGGCGTCCAAGGCTGGGAAATTATTTTTCGAATCTCCAACATTCATTTTCCAACTTCCCGCCACTGAAAATCCAAATCCCATTGTAGGAAGCGAGGGAACATCATAATTCTCGAAACTATATTTGAGTGCAGCTCCCACATATTGCTGGTTGTCAAAAACATTGGGATTTACCGCTCCTGGAATATTGATGTAGCGATTGGTAGTTTCTTCTACTTTTAATTTTTCGAAAAGAGTAGCAAAAGTAATTTCACTTCCGTGACGTCCTACTTTTTTGATGGAAGGCGATGCTTTTATCGTCCGCAATCGAACTCTATTGTAATCCATTCCATAAAGTTCATCCTCATTTATAGTCTCATTTCCATAGCCAAAATAATTGATAGTGAAGTTAGGACTAGTAAAATTGGCCGCTATTTCAAAATCCCATTTGCCTAGAGTTTTTGGAAAATAGCCATTATAAGTAAATTCGTAACCGCTGGTGGCAAATAAATAATTGGCTTTCAATACGTGTTTTTGCGTGTAGGGATATTGGTTGAACTTGTTTACTGTATAGTTGGCAATGAAGCCTAATTTCACTCCATCGTCAGGATTGTAACCCCCAAATGGCAATCCCGAAAAAGCATTGTATTTTACCTTTTCGTAGTTGTAAAGATTGGGTTCGTAATCATCGGTCAAAACAGTTTTGGTTTTGGCATCCGCAGAAAAATTGTTAGGTTTTGATTTGAAATCATAAATTTTTATCCTTTTTCCATTTTCAATGGTATAGGAATCGTTGTTTTGGCCACCAATCAATCGAATCTTTATTCCCGATTTGGCGTTGCCTTTCACTTCAAATGCATCATCGTCGTCCAAGCCATATATCCAAATGTTTTTGGTTTTATCTGCGGTGAAATTTTTGGTGTATTGTAATTCATCACCTTCTTTTTTGAGTCTATAGACCGCAATTTCTGTGTCGTTTTTGGAGGTATTGGTTATTGTGAATTTGTCTTTTTTATCGGTTCCAACAATCAAAACGGTTTTTTGCAATACACGGTAGTACTCTTTGGCATAATTTTGAAGTTTGGTTTTTCGTATTTTTAATTTACGTTTGAAGTCTTCAATCGTTTCGTCCTGCACTTCTTTGGGCAAATTGATAAAAGCGGCATCAATTTCAGCATCCGACAGCTGTTCTTGAATGTATTTGGCTTGTTTTATCCAATCCTTTTCATCTGCTGTTTTCAAAAAAGCAATGTCTTGTGGATAAGGTTCGCGGTTGAACCATTTTACATTTTTGATGTCCTCCTTGAATGTTTGTTGATGGCGTAATGCCGGCATATTCATTAACAAAGACAACAGCGCTCCATCATATTTTGTAAAGGCCTGATCTCTGTCTCTGGGAATGGGTTTGTACACTATTTTTCCATTTTCTTTATATTCGCCCCAGCGCCACTGATCGCTGTGCCGGTCCCAATCGCCAATGAGCATGTCAAACAATCTTGCTTTGATGTATTCGGGTTCATCGATGGTATATTTCTCGTCTTTATGAAGGTTTTTCATAAGATCATCGGTACTGATAATATCTAATGGTTTTCCCAAACTTTTTGCATTCTTTTGATTGCCAGTCAGGTGTTCTTCCACCAAGTACAATTCATCACCAAAATTATAATTAAATCCCTTTAAAACAGGTTCTTTTGGGATGTAATATAATAGAGGATTGGTATGTGCCACGCCAATTTTGTCGGCCAGATTTGCCACGGCCAGTGGAGTGTAAGGGTGGGAGGTAGTGTAAAAATCGAACAAAAAACCTTCGGCATAAGTGTCGTCAAATTGATTTAAAACATATTGGTCTTTAAATACTACAGATTGCAAAAATCGGGAGGTGCTTTTTTTGAGGGCACGCATCACATATTCTTTCCCGTTGGCATCAACAAGACGTAATGATTTCGATTGGTGTCCACCACCTTCTCTTGTGGGTTTGACTCCGCCAAAAAGAGTGTCTAAAGTGGCTGTTTTTGCTTCAATAGGTAAACTATAATATTTTCGGTAATGCAGTCCAAAAAGGAATTTATGAAAAAGACTTTTCTGGGTCATTTCTGCGGAATAAATGGAAGTTGTAGTATTTGCGGCAAATTTTGTAGGCAAGTTGGTTGGAGCCACAGTATCTCTCACTTTGATAATGGTTTGTTCCAGAAGTAATTTCTCCCGTTGGTTTTCATTGCCATAAAAAGAGACTTTGGTTTCTCCATTTTTGTAAAGTGTTAAAGTTGCATATCCATTTCCTCCATACGAAAAATCAGTTGGATTGACCGCTTTGGCAGCTGAAGATTTTGAACCGGCACCACTAATGATTTGTCTAATATTGTTTTTGCTTAGGTATTGTAAATTATGATCATGACCTGATACAACGATAATATTTCTTTGATTTTGTAAAAGCGTTTTTACCCGTTTGGTATAATTGGTATACACCTTGTTTTGAATATCTTGCGGATTAATGCCCGAGGTTTTGCGAATCAAATTGATGGCGGAACCAATAACGGGAAGCGGAATTTTTTGTTCCAATGGAAAAAGTTCTTTTTGAACTGAATATTGTCCACCGTGAGAACCGTTGCTCATCAATGGATGGTGCATCGCAATGATTACTGTTTTGTCTTGATTTTTATTCAATATACTAGTTAATTCCTCAAAAAAAAGGTCACGGGTTTTGATGTTGCAATTGTCATTTATAGTGGGGTATTTGTCCCAGTCTTCCAGAAACCATTGGCTATCGATAGCGATTAAAGTGATGTTTTTGTCAATTTTTAATTCTTCAAGTCCACAGCTATTTTGGGGTAAAAAGGCCTTTTTATTATTGAGGAAGTCGGTTACAAATTTTTCTTGGCGTTCCAAGCCTGTAATTCCGTTATACCAATCGTGATTTCCTGGGATAAAAATGGTTTTGCCTTTGAAGTTTTTGGATAATAGCAACTGATTTTTGAGTTTGGTTTCTGCCAAAATGCGTTCTTCGGGAACATCATTTTTTGGAAATCCTTTGGGATAAATATTGTCGCCAAGGAATAAAAGCGTACTTTTTTTATTGGAATTTTCTAATCTGTTTTTAAGTAGTGCAAGTGTTTCCTTTGTTTTTTGTTGGTCAGCATTTCCGGCATCGCCAATCAAGAAAAAGGTATGGGCAATTTTTGAGGAATCAGTTTCATTTAGGATGATACGATTTTCTATTTTTTTTCCATATTGGACTTGATGCGTAGCGCAAGATTGCATTAGCAGTACAAAATAAATGAGGCTAGAATGTATTATTCTACTTTTTATCAAATAATTATTAAAAAATAACTTCATATTCATACTCTATATTGGTTAATTTGAGATTAAATGGCTCAAATAAAATTCTGATTTACTTATTTTTTTGCTAAAAAAGATAATAATCCCCCTTTGTTGAATAAGACTTGATAGCTAGCATAATGCGTGTTCTGTTATTTTTAATTCATCGAAAAGTCGATTTTTTTAATGATTTTTCTCTATTATGTAAAAGTACTTAAAGGAAATTAATTAATCCATCTTGCTTTTAAATAAAGGGACTAAAAAGACCAAAATCCAAAAATTATATAAAGTTTTACATATTCTTTGGTATAAAATGATTTTAAAAAAACAATTTCATAATTTAGACGGATAAAAATTAATGTATGACTTTCGTAAATCAAGTTCAGGATTTTGTAACCGATTTAATCAAAGGTAAACTCCCTAATGTATATTCATATCATAATTTGAACCATACGATTGGGGTAGTGAACGCTGTTGATAGCTTAAGTAATGAAGAAAAAGTATCTCGTTCAGACAAAGAAATTTTGTTGGTAGCTGGTTGGTTTCACGATACCGGATATACAAATGGTTACAAAAACCATGAAGACTTTAGTGTCAAAATTGCTACTCGTTTTTTAAAGGAAAAAGAAAAATCGGAAGACTATATTACTAAAGTTGCTAGTTTAATTAAAGCCACGGCCAAGGAATATGTACCTCAAACTGCTTTAGAAAAAATAATAAAGGATGCAGATTACTATCATATTCTGGATGAAAATTATATTTTTAGTTGTGAAGGCTTGAGAAAAGAATGGGAAAATGTTGAAGGGAAAGTATTTACTGATATGGAGTGGGCTACAGAAAATGAATTCTTCTTGTCAAAAGTTCACCGATTTCATACTTCTTATGCACTTGAACATTGGCAGCCCTTAAAAGACAAAAACTTAAAAAGGCTTCGAAAAAAAATAAAAAAAATGAATGAAGAATTGAAAAAAGAGGATAAAAGAATAGGGAAGGAAGAAAAACCGGATAGGGCAATTGATACTTTGTTTCGGGTAACATTGAACAATCATACCACTTTGAGTGGTATTGCAGATAGCAAAGCCAATATTTTGCTTTCCGTGAATGCCATAATCATTTCGATAGCACTTTCTACATTGATTCCTAAATTGGACAGTCCAAGTAATGTTCATCTAGTGATTCCTACATTCATTATGTTGATGTCTAGCGTGATTACCATTGTTTTTGCAATACTTTCGACACGGCCTAAAGTGACCAAAGGGATTTTTACTGAAAAAGATATTGAAGACAAAAAAGTGAATCTTCTTTTCTTTGGTAATTTTTATAAAATGCCTTTAGAGGATTATAAATGGGCAATGAACGAGATGATGAAGGACAGAGAATATCTTTATAATTCAATGATTAAGGATTTGTACTTTTTAGGAATTGTTTTAGAAAGAAAATACCGATTATTACGAATAGCTTATAATTTTTTTATGTTCGGAATCGTACTGTCCGTAATTGCTTTTATAATCGCTTTCAAAACTATTGGCAATTAATTTTGTTTACCCAACATATCAGGATTGCTATTTCTTTGGATAAAATTTTCTGGATTTTCATTGACTACTTTTACCCTGAAGGCTCTTAATCCTGATACACCCTGAAGTTCTTCCACTTCAAATTGTTCAATGGTTGGTTCCAATAGATTTATGTGTTGTAGGTATTTGATGTATTTCAAATATTCTTTTTTTTCAGTATCGTGAGAATAAACGATTGTAATTTTTTCTTTTTGGGTAATTCGCTCTTTGGTTCCTTTTATGTTTGCTTTGTCAATGCGTTTTTTTACAACTTCGTAGCGGGCATTGTACGTTCCATCAACATCAAAACGTTTTTCATCCATCCTGAATCGGATGGAAATGGGAGAACTAAACACCAAAATCAAGGAGGTTACGTCTAGTTCATACGGTAAAGTGGCTTTGAGCTGGTGGTGTTCTATTTCCATTTCGCACAACGTTTGCAGTTGCCACAATCTTAAATTATGCAAATAGAGATTGTCAAATGGTTTTGTTGGAGCAATTGATGCGCCAATATAGAGGTTGTGTTCTACACCATCAGTTTTAAAACGTTCGTAATAATGAGGGTATATCAGTTGGGCTTCCATTTGTTTTTTATCCAAAACGGCAGCTAGTTTTTTATTGATAATGGACATAGTATTATCAAATTTTTTTCTCGCCTGATAAAACATTCCCGATTTTTCATCCAAGCTTTCAAAATAGTTTTGCCTTATCATTTCACTTGCAATATCCATTTTGGTGTTCCTTAGTATAGGATGAATTTCAGTTTCGATATAATTCTGGATTTGTTGCTCCGTATCTGCTTTTAATGGTAATTCGAGCTCTTTCTCAAAAGATTGTAATTCGAATATTCGTTGTTCCAATAAAACGAGACTTTCATTTGATTTTTGATTTTCAAAGAGCTGTATCAGGGTATTTAATTGTTTTTTTAAATCTTCTTTGACCGTTTCGTTTCGATGTTCGGAGGAGCCTTTAATGTCAATTTGTCCATACAAAGGGTAAACTTCCTTAAATACGATTTCTTTAAAGATATAATCTTTGTTTTGATTAAAAGTCTCGAAGTATTTTAGGGCTTCTCTTCTAAATTTCCAGTACACACTTGAATGAATAGCGGTATATTCTCTTTGAATAATGGCTTCAATCTGGTGTTTCATATCGGTTTTATAGCGTTCTAATGTATCGATGAGATAGGGCAAAACCAAATCTAAATTTGTGGCATTGATACTATTGAGTTCCTTTGGTTTTGCTGAAACCAATTCTATAACACCAAGAATGGTATCGTCTTTAATAACAGGAGCAAAAATGCAACTCTGAATATTTTGCTGAAGCAAATAGTGTCCAAGTTTTTCATTTAAGGGTACTTTAGAAAATTGTTTGATATCAGAGATTATCATTGGTTTTTTATGTTCTAAAACAGTATCAAGCGAACAACCATAAATCGAGTTTTTACAATCAATTTCCTCTAGGCCATTTAAGATGAAACTTTTTAACTCTTTCTCCTCATAAGGTGGGTTTGTGAATTTTTCTTGTTCCTCATTATATATTATAAAACCAATTCTTAAATCGGGAATTTTAAAAATAGATCTAAAAATTGATTCAAAACTCAAATTTAATTTGGTTTGTGAGGATTCTGATTTTAAAAGATTGCTTTTTAAGCTAGATATCGCATTTTCCCGGGTTACATCAAAAAGACTTACTATTCCAAAACCTTTTAGAATCCAGCTTTCATTAGGGAATTTTTCTTTCCACAGATTAATGTTGTCATAGTTATTCATCAAAAGATCGATGTCGTCTTGAGAAAGTTTTATTGCATTTTGGGTAGGAATAACTTCTAAAAAATCTGCATTATACAAAATACGGTAATGGTTGATAATGCCATTTGCATTTGGAATATCATAAAACAAAGGTTTATTGAAGTCAAAATGCTGACCATAATATGAGTTTAAAATTAATATACAATTAAATATGTAATATTGATCCTCGTCAAAATCACGAATTTCCATATAAAATGTTATTCCTGCATTTTGAAGAATTTTTTTAAATCGCTCTGTATAATTAAAAGTGATATTCTGAAACGGAATCGTAACCGCTTTAATCTCATTATGTGTTAATGAGGTTGGAAACAAATCGGCAACTAAATTATGTATTAGTGTTTCGTGTTCATTAATAAAGTTTATATCTTCTATTCCATTTCTAAATTCTGGAAATGGAGCTATTTCCTTCAGCAAGGCTTTGGCATAATTAGAGCGATAGTCTATATCGGTCGCAGCAATTTCCTCTAAATTTTCAATCAATTTATGAAATGAAATTAGGGCTTTGAACGGACTTTCAGTAAAGGTATTGTTGCTCATAGTAGAATCATTATATCTAGAGTGCAAAATTACGAATAAAGAGATTGTGTTTTTCGTTTTTAATGTGATGTTTTGATGTCTTTTTTCGCGGTTATAATTCAAAGGATCGGGGTTTCATAACGAAGTATTAAATAGTGGAATTTTCAGTATTTTATTATTAACAAAAATTTAACTATATTAATAACGGAACGAACGTTCCGTTATTATATCTTTGCCCTATAAATATTAAAAAATACAATCATGAAAAAATTATTTAAAAAAATCGCAATGCTTTCATTAGCAATTTTAGTAGGAGTTACATCTGAAGCTCAAGTTCAAAAAGTAAAAGCAGCTAATCCACCAGCAAACTTTAAACACGCTTCTGCAAACGTAAATGGTGTAAATATTCATTACGTAATAGGCGGAAAAGGTGAGCCATTAGTATTGGTTCATGGATTTGGACAAAACTGGTATATGTGGAACAGACTGTTACCTGAACTTTCAAAGCATTTTACAGTAATTGCTCCAGATTTAAGAGGAGTAGGTGAGTCTGATAAACCAGCTGATGGTTATGACAAAAAAACAATGGCTGTTGATATTCACGAGTTAGTAAAAAAAATAGGGTACAACCAAATCAACTTAGCGGGACATGATATTGGGTTAATGGTTGCTTATGCTTATGCTGCTCAATTTCCGTCAGAAGTTAAAAAACTGGCTTTAATGGATGCTTTACTTCCAGGAATTGAACCAGTTTGGTCTCAAGTTTCGGCTTCAGCGTGGTGGTTTGGATTTTTTGGATGGTCAGCTTCTGGAGATATCGTAGCTGGTAAAGAAAAAGAATTTTTGACCAACTTCTGGCCTCAAGTTGCTTTCGCAAAAGATTCATTCACAAAAGAAGAAACAGCTGAATTTATCCGTGCATACGCTGTTAAAGGAGCAACAACAGGAAGTTTCCATTGGTTTGGTGCATTCAAACAAGACGGAATTGATAATGTAGAATTTATGAAAACAAAACTTAATATGCCAATCTTGACTATGGGAGGTCAGTATTTTGCTGCAGCATTTTTAAAAGAGCATACTAAGCTAGTAGCTAATGATGTTTACGAAACAAACATTCCTAATTCTGGTCACTGGGTCGTTCAAGAGAATACTCCTGCGGTTCAACAAGGATTGTTAGATTTCTTTAATGATAAAAATAATTAAATAAAAATAATTAAATAAAAATAATAATAAGTAATAATTTAAAATTTAAATAAGATGTCAAAATTAACAAACAAAGTAGCCCTAGTAACTGGGGGAAATAGTGGAATTGGGTATGCAGCTGCCGAAGAATTAGTTGCACAAGGTGCAAAAGTGATTGTCACCGGAAGAAACAAAGAAGCTTTACTAAAAGCTGAAACTGAATTGAGCGTAACAGGAATTGTTGCAGATCAAGCCGATTTGAAATCAATCGATAAGCTGGTAAATGAAGTAAAATCTAAATTTGGGAAAATAGACATTATTTTCCTTAACGCTGGAACAGCTTCATTTGCTCCGGTAAAATCCGCTTCAGAGGAACATTACGACAGTATTATGAATGTGAATGTAAAAGGAGTTTATTTTACTGTTCAAAAATTACTTCCAATTTTGAATGACGGAGGGTCAATAATTTTTAATACTTCGATTAACGCCAATATTGGTATGCCAAATTCAAGTGTGTATGCAGCAAGCAAAGGTGCGGTTTTGTCTTTCAATAGAGTGTTTGCTACCGAACTTGCGCCGAGAAACATAAGAGTCAATGCTATATCTCCTGGTCCGGTCGCAACACCTCTTTATGGGAAATTAGGATTGAGTAAAGAAGAAGTTGAAGGTTTCGGATCTGTTTTGGGAGATAAAATTTTGTTGAAACGTTTTGGTCTACCTTCAGAAATTGCTAAAACGCTAAGCTTTTTAGCTTCAGATGATTCTTCATTCATTACAGGAACTGAAATTGTTGTTGATGGTGGACTTACAGTAAACGCTGTAGTTTAATTTTAGAGTAATCTAAGAAAGAAAGTTCCGATTAAGTATCTTTGCAAATGATATAAATGATGTTATATGGCAAGATTAAGAGTATTCAATGAAGATGACGCGCTTGATAAAGCAATAGAAATTTTCTGGAATAAAGGATATAATGGAACTTCAGCACAGGATTTAGTAACGTATTTAGGGTTAAGTCGTTCTAGTTTATACGACACTTTTGGTGATAAACGATCCTTATTTCTAAGAGCGTTACAACATTATCAACAGCAATCTTTTGATGAGATTACTAGCTTGCTAGTAAAATCAGAAGATATTAAAGAAACGATTAAGCAAATTTTTGAACGTGTTATTGTCGAAAGTCTACAGGATAAAATTACCAAAGGTTGTTTTATGGTTAATACGACAGTGGAATTAGGCATTCATGATAATGATATTGCTGATATTGTTGAGAAAAACAGACAAAGTATGGAGGATATTTTCTTATTTACTGTTCAAAAAGGACAGGATTTAGGTCAAATTTCAAAATCTAATGATGCCAGAGCTTTAGCTCGATTCATATTTAATAATTATTCAGGAATTAGAGTTCTAGCCCGTTCTGGAGGAACTCCAAAAGAAGTTTTTGAAGATATTGTTAAAGTTATATTATCCGTTTTTTAATTTTTAAAATATGTAAAACCACTCTTTAAAAGGAGTGGTTTTTTTATGTTTTGTTAATGAAAACCATTGGCAAATAAAACTGTTTAAGACTCAAGAGTAGCGATTCTATCACATCTAAATATAAGTTCTATCTTAATTTTAAAATTTTATATTGATGAATACAAAAGGTAATTGTTGTCCGAAATCTACTATTGTTCCCGCAGTACATTTTAAGCTTAGGTTTATATGAAGTTATCGCGATTTTGAATAGATAATGAAAATGCGTGGCGATCAGATTGACCATGCCACGATCCAATGCTGGTTATATGCGTTTACACAATTTCTAACCCAGATTAATAAATATAGACAAGAGTCAAATAGTAGTCAATTCAAGGTTATAATAAACGTTCCTTTTCTAAAATAGCATTCGAATAATGCAAATACCTTAATAATATAGTCTAGCAAGCCATCATTTTATAAAATGGAAGATGTATAATGGGTTGGGATTCAAAAAATTTGAACTTGCAAAGAGAATTATAAACGGAATTGAAGTAGTACATATATTGAGAAAAAGCAGATGATTAATCTTGGTATTAACTTGTTTAAATCATTTTGTAAACAATTAAGATTAGATTTTATTTCTTGAACTGTTTTTGCTCTACAGATTCGACAGAAACAGAGTTCTCAAAAATAAGTTATGTAATAAAAAGAACGATATATCGTTGGCATTAAAAAATAAATTTTCCTAATTATGATACTATTATTTATCAATAAATTTGTAATCAGTATTTTAACTATTAAAATTAATAGATGAAACCATCAGTCTGCATAGAATATTTTATCATTAAACTACTGATAATTGGTAATTCGTTCGGTACGAATGCCCAGACATCTTTGTTTACGGACATAGAAGTAAGAAAAAACGAAAAGTCCTTAACAGGATTACAGGGAGTTGATAAAATAAAGACTTTATTGGAATTAAGTGACTGGTATGAAGCTTTTTTTAATAATCCTGAAACATTGGAAAAGGCTTTTGAGTATGCCAATGATGCTCTTCGCTTAAGCCGATCTTTGCATTCTGATATTTATGCTGGTAAATGTTATCTACAACTTTCAATGCTCCATCAGTTAAGAAATAATAATTCTATGATTGAAATCAGCGCCAGAAAAGCAATAGTATTATTGGCCAAAACAAATCAAACAGATGATTTGGGAGAGGCCTGGGTAATGATCTGGTCAGCAAAAATGCGCACTAATGCACCAATAGCAGAGAGGTTGGCTCCAATTTTTAAAGCTGCGGCTTTATTCGAAAAGTCAGGAAACAATAAAAGAAGTGGTGACTGCTATAGAGAAATTAGTGAATTGTATTTTTCAATCTCAAAATTTAATACCTCTCTAAACTTTCTAAAAAAAGCAATGTTTTTTTATAAAGCAGCAAATCTTAAAGTAGAGAATATTTATCCTATCACCTCTAGACTGAATATTATTTATGAAGCCGAAAATAGGAGAATGGCTATCATCAAACTTAAAAATAAAACCCTTATTCAGCAAAGCAAACTTAAAAATGAGGCGTTTTTACGTAATTTCATGATAACCTTTCTACTGCTTTTACTTATAATTCTCAGTTTGCTATACAAGAGGTTTAAGTTCAAGAAGAAAACAAACAGGCTCTTGGAAGTGCAGCAAGAGGAGATCAATCAAAAAAATATAATACTCCAAAATATGTTGATTGAAAAAGAATGGCTTTTGCGTGAGATTCATCATAGAGTAAAAAATAATCTGCACATGATTGTGGGACTTCTTGCAAGTCAGGCTGAATTCTTAAAAAATGAAGAGGCTATTCAGGCAATTAGTGCCAGTCAGAATAGAATTCAGGCTATGTCATTAATTCATCAGAAATTATATCAATCAGAGAATTTATCTATAATTGATATGCCATCATATATATTCGAATTAGCAGAATATTTAAAGGATTCATTTGAAATCAGAAATAGAATAAGATTTATACTTGATATAGATAGTTTCAATCTACCTTTATCACATTCAATCCCGATTGGTCTTCTTTTCAACGAAGCTGTTACAAATGCTATAAAATATGCATTTCCAAATCATGAGAATGGCGTAGTAAATATTTCGCTTAAAACAAATGACAATAAAAATTACACTTTAATCATTCAGGATAACGGCATAGGTCTTCCCGATGATTTTGACCTTTATGAAAATTCTTCATTAGGCATAAAATTAATGTATGGGCTTTCTGATGATATAAGAGGAAAGTTTCAAATCTCTAGTGAAAACGGTACAAAAATAACTTTGGAATTCACTATTAACGAAAGTAATTTTCATTAATTTAATTCTACAAAATGGTAAAACCACTAAAAATACTTATAGTTGAAGATCAGTTTGTCGAAGCAAATCATTTACGATTAATGCTTAAAAAAGCTGGACATTCTGTTATCGGAATGGCAAGGTCAGTTTCTGATGCTAAATATTATATTGCACAGGATAGGCCGGAATTAGCGTTACTAGACATTTTTCTTTCGGGAAAAGAGACAGGTATTGATCTTGCCGAAATACTAAAAAATGAAAATATCCCTTTTATTTATCTTTCTGCTAACTCTAATGAAGAAGTTCTTAATAAAGCTAAACTTACTCATCCTCAAGGTTTTTTGGTAAAACCTTTTAGAGAAAAAGATTTATTAATAGCAATTGAAATTGCCGAATATCATCAGCAGCACGGAATAGAATCTTCAATTAGAAAAGAACTTTTGTTTCAGAAACAATTAAAAAGTATAGTGAGAAAAAATGGTACTTGGGACGACAGGGTACTTAACATTATTACGTCTCTTCAGTCTCTTATTTCATTTGATCTAGTAATGGCTGTTTTTCACATAGACAATAAATTAACCAGCAGGGTTCTCGGGTATGCAAGAACAGGTTTACACGAATATCAGAGAATAGGAATCGAAGAATTACAAAATATAACTGCCTTAAAAGAGTCTGAAATAAATGAATTACGAAATAAAAGTAAAGTTGAAACCGAAGCCACATTCTATAATGATCAGGATTTTATAAAAGTATGCGATAAAACCCCTATCAAAAAGATGATTGCAACTTCAATGAATATGAAATCCAATTTAATGCTGCCAGTTCCTTTGTCTCTGAGTGAAAATGGAGGACTATTTTTATCATTTTTTAGCAGACAGGCAGACAATTATAATAAAAATCATTTAACGCTATGCGAAAGACTTCAGGAACCTTTAATTTATGCAATTGAAAATTTGATTAGTTATGATAAAAAATTGGATAAAAAAGAAACTTCTTCTGAAAATTCCATTGCAAACAAGAATATAAAAAATTTAGGTTTTGAATCGATAGTTGGAAAAAGTCCAGCTCTGCTAAAAATATTTGATCATATTTTGCAAGTGGCTCCCGCTGATACAACAGTTTTGATTACTGGAGAAAGCGGTACGGGAAAAGAGAGTATTGCCCATAGTATTAAAGAGCTTTCAACGAGAAATAATCAGCCTTTTGTCAAAATTAACTGTTCTGCCCTGGCTCAAGGACTTATAGAATCTGAATTATTCGGACATGAAAAAGGATCATTTACTGGTGCGGCAGAAAAACGGATTGGCAAATTTGAACAAGCAAACAATGGCACCTTATTTCTGGACGAGATTGGTGATATGCCATTGGAAATGCAGGCTAAACTACTGCGGGCAATCCAGGAAAAAGAAATTGAACGTGTTGGAGGAAATGTTTCTATAAAAGTAAATGTCCGAATTATCGCAGCTACCAATTGCAATCTTGAAAAAGAAGTTGCTGATGGTCGCTTCAGACTTGATCTATATTACAGGTTAAATGTATTTCCTATTCAGTTGCCGCCGTTACGAGAACGTAAAGAAGATATCGGTCTTCTTGCCCGTCATTTTATTGCTGTCTATAGCTCTAAAACACGGAAAAATGTGACCGAAATATCAGAAAGCGCTTTAAAAAGTCTTTTATCGTATCAATGGCCGGGAAATATCCGTGAACTTGAGAATCTTATTGAGAGAAGTATTCTTTTGGCAAAGACAGACACTATTGAGCACATCCCGCTTCCTGCTTTTGAAGAAGCTAAAATAAATAACAAGTCAAATGATTGGTATTTTAAAACTATTCAGGAAAATGAGAGAGAACATATTATAAATGTTTTGGAGAAATGCAACGGAAGAATTAGAGGAACTGGCGGTGCATCGGAGATATTAGGACTTCCACCTACAACATTGGCTTCAAGAATGCAGAAATTAGGTATAAAGAGAAGTCATTTTTAAATCGTTAATATCAATTGTAAATGATTTAACGAACGATATTAAGTTGCTTTATTTTCGTTGTTCGACGAAATAAAGTCGTTTCAAATTTTAATAAAAAGTATGTAAGTCACTGAAAACAAGGGTTTAGAAAAAAGGTTCGGTTTTAGCTTATACTTTGGCATAACATTAAAATATGTATTATGCTAACTGAAAATCCTACTACAATACTTTTTATTACAGGTGCATTTATAAGTAATAAATGCTGGGATGAATGGAAAGCCTTTTTTGAAAGTAAAGGCTTTAAAACTCTAGCTCCAGCCTGGCCATATAAAGATGCTCCAGCAGATATTTTACGCGATCGTCATCCGGATCCTCAAATTGCTGGTCTGCGGTTAACTCAATTAATCGAATACTTTGAGAATGTTGCCAAAAGCCTTCCTCAAAAACCTATTATAATCGGCCACTCTATCGGCGGACTTACAGCCCAGATACTTTTACAGCGTAATTTGGCATCAGCCGCAATTGCTATTCATTCTGTTCCTCCTCAAGGAATTTTCACCTTCAAATTTTCATTTTTAAAAGCAGGCTGGGGTCCACTTGGTTTTTTTACTTCTGCAAAAAAAACTTTTTTAATGAACTTCGGCCAGTGGCAATATGCATTTACTAATGGAATGCCTGTAGAATGGCAGGAAAAGGCATATTGCGAATCAGTGATTCCTGAATCTAAATTAATCGTTCGAGATACGATAACCTCAGTCGCAAAAGTAGATTTTCACGCTCCACATAAACCATTGCTAATAATTGCAGGATCAACGGATCATACTATTCCAGAGTCCCTCAATTATTCTAACTACAAAAAATATACTCATAAAAATTCTATTACGGATTTCAAGGTTTTCCCTGAAAGAAATCATTTTGTTTTAAATCAGCCAGGCTGGCAAGAAGTTGCTGTCTTTATACAAGACTGGATAGTAAACCTACCTGTATAAATTTTATAATAATCCATTATTTATTAATCCATTAAAATTTAAATTATGAAAACGAATTTATTAAACACAGCATTTTTTAATTTCAAAAGCAGAGCATCTAAGCTTTTGGCCTTTGGCCTTTTACTATTGATTTTAGTTTCTTGTAATAAAAAAACTGAAGAAAATTCCTTAACAGAAACAAAACCAGCTTTAGTAGCCGAAATCGCTCAAGCAGCACCCGCAGATCCGCCAGCAAATTTTAAGCACGAAACTGCTTTAGTAAACGGGGTGAATATCCATTATGTTATTGGTGGGAAAGGATATCCTCTTGTACTTGTTCATGGTTTTGGACAAAACTGGTATATGTGGAATCGCTTACTACCGGAACTTTCTAAACATTTTACCGTTATCGCACCTGATTTAAGAGGAGTAGGCGAATCAGACAAGCCTGAATCCGGTTATGATAAAAAAACGATGGCGACAGATATTCATAAACTAGTAAAGAAATTAGGCTACAACAATATTAATCTTGCAGGACATGACATTGGACTTATGGTGGCTTATGCGTATGCGGCTCAATACGGAAATGAAGTTAAAAAACTGGCCTTAATGGATGCTTTGCTTCCGGGTATTGAACCTGTTTGGTCACAGGTTTCGGCTTCAGCCTGGTGGTTTGGATTTTTTGCTTGGCCTGCTTCTGGTGATATTGTTAGAGGAAAAGAGAAAGAGTTTTTAATCAATTTTTGGCCAATGGTTGGCCACGTTAAAGATCCTTTTACCCCTGAAGAAACAGCTGAATTTGTTAGAGCCTATGCAGTTAAAGATGCAGCAAAATCAAGTTTTAAATGGTTTGGGGATTTCCCTCAGGATGGTAAAGACAATCTGGTATTTGCGAAAACAAAACTAAAAATGCCTTTGCTGGCAATGGGAGGTGAATATTTTGCTGCAGCTTTTCTTAAAGAGCATTCTAAACTTGTGGCAACAAATGTATCTGAATCAAAAATTGCAGGCTCAGGACACTGGTTGGTTCAGGAAAATACGGCTCAGGTACAAAAAGATTTACTGGCTTTTTTCCTTGCAAAATAAAGTAGTCGAAACAGACCAATCAAATCTGAAAAAATGAAACGAATATTTGTAATACCACTATTTTTCCTTGGACTGCTGATGCAGTCCCAGGAAAAAGCGGATCTGATTATTTACAATGGAAAAATTGCCACGATGCAAAAATCCGGTGAATTTGTGGAGGCAGCTGCTGTCAAAAACGGAATTATTCTGGGAACAGGGACATCAAAAAACATTTTCGAAAGCTATAAAACCGCAACCACCCAAACAATTGATGCAAAAGGGAAAACGGTTATTCCAGGATTGAATGACAGTCATATTCATGTAATTCGCGAAGGTCTTAATTACAATGCGGAGCTACGCTGGGATGGTGTAAAAACCTTAAAACGAGCAATGGAAATGCTCAAAGAGCAGGCAGCAAGAACCCCTCCCGGAGTTTGGATTAAAGTCATAGGAGGTTGGAATGAATTTGGATTTGAGGAAAAAAGACAGCCTACAATCGATGAAATAAATGCCGCGGTTCCCGATAAACCCGTTTTTATAACCTATTTGTATGGCAAAGCTTTTTTGAACAAAAAAGGAATTGAAGTTTTGGGGTATACCAAAGACACCAATTATGAAGGAAGTATTTTAGAACAGGACAAAAACGGAAATTTAACCGGATTGATGTTTGCGAAAGAAACACCAAAAGCCATTTACACAACATTGGGATTAACGACAAAATTAGCTCCGGAGGAAAGAATTAATAGTTCGCTTCAGTTTAATCGTGAACTGAATCGATTTGGTCTGACCAGTGTGATTGATGCTGCGGGTGGCGGACAAAATTTCCCTGCTGATTATGGAACTTCAATGGAACTGGCCAAACAAGGCAAATTAAATCTTCGAATTTCTTATTATTTATTTGCCCAGCAAAAAGGAAAAGAACTTCAGGATTATGAAAAATGGGTAGCCGAAACCGTCATCAACAAAAATGATAATCTTTTGGTTGCAAATGGTTATTCCGAAGAAGGAGCGGGAGAAAATATTGTGGCATCCGCCGCTGATTTTGAGAATTTCCTCGAACCAAGAATTGTTCTTACGGATCAAATGGAAGGGGATCTTGAACCCATTATTCGTCTGCTTGTCAAAAACAGATGGCCTTTTCGATTGCACGCTACTTATGGAGAATCTATTGACCGTATGCTGAATGTTTTTGAAAAAGTGAACAAGGAAATTCCATTTAACGGATTACGCTGGTTTTTTGACCATGCCGAAACCATAACGCCCCAAGAACTCGAAAGGGTTAAAAAACTTAATGGGGGCATTGCGGTTCAATTCAGGATGTATTTTCAGGGAGAATTGTATGAGAAATTATATGGAGTTCCAAAAACACAATTACCACCCATAAAAAAAATACTCGAAATGGGAATTCCTGTTGGAATGGGAACAGATGCGACGCGTATTTCAACATACAATCCGTGGATGGCACTTCATTGGCTCATTACAGGAAAAACCTTGGGTGGCATGCAGTTTTGGCCAAAAGACCAGGTTCTTGACAAGTTCACGGCACTGAAATTATATACGTCAGGAAGTGCTTGGTTTTCTGGCGAAGAAAAAGAAAAAGGAAAATTGGTAAAAGGAATGTATGCCGACCTGTCCATCTTATCGGATGATTATTTTACAGTTTCGACTGACAACGTTCGAAAAATCGAATCGGATTTGACAATTGTTAATGGAAAAGTGGTTTATGGAGCAGGAGATTTTAAAGATCTAGATCCTGCAATTGCTCCTGTAATTCCGGATTGGTCGCCCATTAAATATTTCGGGGGTTACCAAAAATAAGCATTAAGTGAAATAATCTAATAAACTTAAAACCATGAAATCTAACAAATTAATTTCAGGAATTGCAATCGTATTGTGTTTGTTTATGAATGCTGTTGGGTATGCACAATTTCCCATGCCAGATCGTGTTCCGATTTGGGACGCAAACAAAGTGACTTTAAAATTGCATAGAATTTCAGAGAATGTATATGCAGTTTCACCCAGTACAACCGAAATTGAAACCACAAAAGGAATAGCGCAGGCTACGTCGGCAGGATTTATTGTGGGTGAAAAAGGTGTCCTGCTTATTGAAACTATGCTGAGCAAAGGATTGTACGATCAGCTTTATAAATTGATACGATCAGTAACGCCAAAGCCTATTGTTTATGCTATAAATACCAGCGATCACGGCGATCATTGTTTTGGAAACTATTTGCTTCCAAAAGAAACCATTGTGATTCAGAACGAATATTGCAAGGAAAACCTTGCTAAAAACTATGACAATATAAAACAGTTCATGATTATGCTTTTTGGAAAAGGAAGAGGAATTGAAGAGAGTGTTTACCGTCCCGCAGATATTACAATAGCAATTAACCAAAATATGAAAATTGATATGGGAAAAGGGAATATTATTGAGGTAATTAATGTGGGGACTGCACAATCTCCAGCCGATCTTTTTGTATATCTGAAATCAGCTTCCGGAAATGTATTGTGGGCAGGAAATCCCTTCATTGCCGAAAGTCCCACTATTCCTTGGCTGTTTGATGGGTATTTTCTGGAACCTGTTCAAAACCTTAATAAAATTTACAATATGATTTCTGATAAAGATATTGTCGTTCCCGGACACGGGCGTATTACCAATAAGGCTGGAATCAAATATACAATCGATTACGTGACCGCTTTGCAGTCTAATGTTGAAAATGCGGTAAAAAAAGGGCTTACGCTTGACGAAACAAAAGCATCAGTGACTATGAAAGAATTCGATAAAGGATATGAACTTTATAACTGGCTTCATTTTAATTTCAATGTTCCGAATGCATATAAAGATATAAAAGCAAATGGTTCCATTAAATAAAATAAACATAAAAAAACTAGTTTTATGTTTAATTCAAACCTATCCTTGCTAGATTGTTTAACCTAATGATGCTGTTTTATGACAAGGACAGCTAGAATAACTTTAGGAACACCACGATCTTAACAGCTTATCAGGTTTCTTTTTAATTAACGGTAATATTCTGTTCCTAAAATGAATACACTTAAATATATCTATTGCTTATTTTAATATTGGATCTTGGTAAATTTTCATTTTTTTTAACAAAAACGCATCATTATGAAAACGTTATGGATCATTATGGCTTTTTTTTCTGGATTTTTTTTACCGCTGCAAGGTGGTATCAATGCTAGACTTGGTAAAGAATTACAGAGTCCTATATATGCTTCTCTGATTTCTTTTCTCATTGGAGCTACAGCAATTATGGTATTTATTTTTTTATCAGATCAGACAGTTTCTTGGGGTGGTATAAAAACAGCACCAGCTTACACTTGGATTGGAGGCATTCTTGGTGCATTTTATGTAACAACTATTATCTTATGTGTTCCAAAGATAGGATCAACACTCACATTTGGGCTAGTCATTGCTGGACAGATGGTTGCGGCAGTTGTAATGGATCATTTTAAAATATTTGTTTCTGAACAGCATCCTATTAATTTGATAAGGATAGTTGGTATTTTACTGATTATTTCAGGCGTAATTATCATTAAAAAATTCTGAATATGAAAATGATATTCTTTTTGTCAATGCTATTTACAGTGCTAAACAATTATGCGCAGAATTACCCTGATTTTAAATCTCTTCGTTTTGATGAAAATTATAGTTTTCTAAAAAAGGATACAGTAAAGAATGGCTGGTATAAGACGATGAAATTCATGCCGTTGTCTTCCTCTAAAAATACCTACATCAGTTTTGGAGGAAGCATCAGATATCAATATTTCTACGCTAAAAATGAAAATTGGGGAGATGGATCGCAGGATAATGATGGGTATATATTGAGCAGGTATTTATTCCATTCTGATTTTCATGCAGGGAAGTATTTTAGAACATTTATACAAACACAAAGCAGTTTGGCTGGTGGAAGAATTGATCCAAGTCCGGTTGACCAAAATCCGCTTGAAGTGCATCAGGTTTTTGCTGATTTTAATATTACCAATGAAGCCAATAAGAGACTTATTGTACGATTTGGAAGGCAAGAACTAACTTATGGTTCACAGCGTTTGGTTGCGTTAAGAGATGGGCCTAACAATCGGCAGTCATTTGATGCAATTAAGGTGATGGCTTCAAAAGATAATATTTCGGCCGATTTTTTTTATAGTCATTATGTTGTGGCGCATGATGGGATTTTTGATGATGATTCGAATAAAGACAAACAGTTTTGGGGAAGTTATTTTGTGATTAATAAAGTTCCTGTGATCAAAAATATTGATGTTTATTATCTAGGTTACGAAAGGGCTAACGCTGTTTTTAATGATGGAGAAGGCAAGGAAAACCGACATTCTGTAGGAACCCGTATTTGGGGAAAATCTGAAAACTGGCGATACGATGGAGAAACACTTTTTCAGTTTGGTGATTTTGATTCAAAGGATATCAATGCTTGGACGGCGTCGATTAATTTGGGTTATCGCTTAAATACAATAAAGCTTCATCCTGAATTTGGTCTAAAAGCCGAAGTAATAAGCGGAGACAGGGAAGCTGGAGATAATGGATTGGAAACTTTTAATCCTCTTTTTCCAAGAGGTGGATATTTTGGACTAGCATCCGTAATTGGACCTTCCAATCTTATCGATTTTCACCCTTCTTTGAACTTGGAACTCACCGAAAATATCGAATGGGGAATTGATTACGATATGTTTTGGAGATACAGCAGCAATGATGGTATTTATGCTCCAAACGTTTCATTGATTTATCCAGGTGATACAACAACGAGTAAGGAAATTGGCAGTCAGCTGGAAAGCGAAATAGTGTGGCAGCCCAATCAATACCTTTATTTCCGTGTTGAAGCAACTTGGTTCAAAGCGGGAGATTATATTAAAGCTTCAGGAACGGGGAAAGATATTTTCTTTATGGGAATTACGATGCAGCTGAATTTTTAAACCATAAATTAAATTTAATAAAGAAAAGTATGGAACGCTCTTTTTTTCAATCAAAAATGAAAGCCATAAAATTTACATTGGCAATATTATTACTGAGTTTTTCAGTAAAGGGGCAAGTGTATTCTGATGAAGAAGCCAAAACAAAACTAACTGTGGACAAGTTCTTTGAATATGTACAAGCTAAAAATCCAGACAAGATTTCTTCGGTTGTTTCTAAAAATGTGGATTGGTACATTTTCGAATCTAAATATATGCCTTGGACAGGGCATCGTTCTAAGAGGGAAGAAGTATCTCAACTATTTAGCACCCTGTTTAGCTATTTTGTTGAAGGAAGCGACAAGTTTGAGGCTCATTCTTTTTTGTTGCGAGGTAATGAAGTGGCTGTATTTGGTATTATTCAGAGAACTGTAAAGAAAACGGGTAAAGGTTTTAAGATGCCTTTTGCTATGCACATCACAGTTGAAAACAATTTGATAAGCAAATTTTCATTGTATGAAGAAACTTTAATTATTGAAAATGCTTTTCAATAAAAATCATATTAATATAAAAATCAGTTTCTGTGATTTTGATTTTAAAAATAATTATTAACTATAAATTTTATTTACTATGAGAAATTTTTCACTTACGGCAGTATTAATTTTATCTGCCCTTTCAGGATTTGCTCAAAAACCTGGACCAGCTTTATTAGATCCTACGAACCACGCGCTAGTCCTTATCGATTATGAGGGACAGATGGCTTTTGCTACCGCTAGTATACCCATCGATCAGTTGAGAAATAATACTGCATTGGTCGCCGGCGCTTCAAAAATTTTTGGAATTCCTACGGTGGTTACTACAGTCGCCGAAAAATCATTCAGTGGCCCAGTGTTTCCGGAAATTCTTGAATTGTATCCTGAATCATCCTACATCGACCGTACGTCTATGAATACATGGGAAGATGTTAAAGCTTATAAAGCTATTGTCGGAAAAAACAAGAAAAAACTAGTTTTGGGAGGATTATGGACAAGTGTTTGTATCGTAGGGCCTGTATTATCAGCAATTGCCGAAGGCTATGATGTGTATGTAATTACCGACGCTTGTGGTGATGTAAGTAAAGAAGCGCACGATCAAGCCATAACCCGTATGGTTCAGGCTGGTGCACATCCTATGACTTCTCTTCAATATCTTTTGGAACTTCAAAGGGACTGGTCAAGACAGGCAACGTATAAACCGGTAAATGATCTGGTGGTTAAGTATGCCGGTGGTTATGGCATAGGTGTGCAATACGCACGACAAATGCTAAAACATTAGTAAAAGCAGATTATGAAAAATAATTCTATTATCGGGAAGTACTGTCGGCAATCGGCTTTATTAAAAAGACTTATTCCAGCAAATAAAAAAAAGAAGAGGATGGTGTAGATATTGTTCATTTATCAATCAGTTCTGATGCTGTTTTAATCTCTAATGGTTCAATTCCTCGAGGCTCTGCCTCGGAAAAGGAAAGTTTGAAAACCTAGGTTTTCATAAAGCTAAAAATAAGTTCTTAGCCGATTAATACCTCGGTGGCTCTGCCACGAGGCAGTTTATTACTTGCAGATGACTGTAAAAATGGTTATTGACTTTTATTAAAACTGAAATCGTGAACTTTCCTCTTTTTAAAAACAGTTTCATTAGCGTATCTATCGTATCATTTTTTATTTCATATTTATATAATATGCACAGATACCTATAGGAGATGATGCTAAATTAAAAACTTAGCGCAGCACCCCAACAGAAACTAATGATCTGTTACATACAAAGCTAGATTTCCGTTTTTGATTATAAAAAAGAGTATTTATATGGCAAAGAATGGGTTACCATAAGGCCCCATTTTTATCCTATCGATATTGTAAGATTGGATGCAAAAGGAATGTATCAGAACACTATTTCCGCTGTAAAAAAGGGGGGTGGTAATTTATAGTGCTTAAAAAGAAAAAATTATGAAAAATTATTTCACAATATCAATACAAATATTAGTTATTTTTTTATTTACAACCTCTACTTTAAGGGGACAATCATCGTCGATTTTTAAGAAATTCGATTCGTATCAGACGCTCACACAAATATGGGAATTGGATACAGACAGTAATAGTGAGACCTTTTTGATAACGGCCTATAAACCTACTTACATTATGCCATTTCGGTTTTCTAGTCATAGGCGAGAAGTCAATTTTGAAGTGGTGCCTTCTGCCGACGTTGCAACTGAAGAAGAAATTGAGCTAAATAATGTAGAAGCTACTATGCAGTTCAGTTTTAAAACCAAATTAGCCCAAAGAATTTTCGGGAATGGTGCTTTATGGTTGGGGTACACCCAAAAGTCGTACTGGCAAGTTTATAATGCGAAATTTTCAAGACCTTTTAGGGAAACGAATTATGAACCTGAAATTATTTTTAACTATCCTGTGCAGTTTAATTTATTAAAGACTAAAATGCTTGGGTTTGGATTTAATCATCAGTCAAATGGAAGGGAAGGACATAAATTTACACGGAGTTGGAACCGATTTATCATACAAGCAGGCTTTGAGGATAAACAGTGGAGTTTACTTGTTAGAACATGGATAGCAGCGGAAATTTCTGAAAATCCCGATATCAAAGATTATATGGGTAGAGCTGATGCCACTTTTAATTATAGACTAAAGAAACATTTATTTACATTAAAGGGACAACATTCTTTACGATTAGGGGATGATAATCAAGGTAGTATCGAAGTAGATTGGGCTTTTCCTATATACGGAAACCTAAAAGGTTATGCTCAGTTTTTTCACGGGTATGGAGATGCTATGATAGATTACAATCAAATACATACCATTGCGGGAATTGGGATTGTATTTGAGGGAACCTTATAAAAATTGGTTGTTTTTGTAATAAAAAAAAACGCTGTACATATTTGTTAAGATACGTACAGCGCTTTTTCAATGATTAATAATCCCTTATTGTTTGATGAATTGTAATTCAAAGTTTAATTTAATTTCTTCACCAACTAAGACTCCTCCAGTTTCTAAAGCTGAGTTCCAGTTTAATCCCCAATCTTTTCGGTTAATTTTTCCGGTGATTGAAAACCCTGCTTTGGTGTTTCCCCATGGATCTTTTGCCAAACCTCCAAATTCAGTATTCAATTGAACTGGTTTTGTGATTCCGTGAAGTGTCAAATCTCCAGTTAATTCAAATTCTCCCTCATCGATTTTTGAAAAACTGGTAGAGGCGAAAGTAATTTCTGGAAAGGTAGCAGCATTAAAGAAATCCGCACTTAATAAATGAGCATCGCGATCTTTATTTCCTGTAGTAATCGAATCTGTTATTCCTTGAAAACTGAATTTAGCATTATCAAAACTATCTGATTCTGTTTCTACAGAAGCATCAAATTTTGTAAAATTTCCGGATACATTAGTAAACATCATGTGTTTAACTTTAAATCCAATTTCTGAGTGCGCTGGGTCTAAAGCCCAAGTCGTTTTTGTTGACATTTTTTTTTATTGTTATTATTAATATATTACATTGAGATTGGTACTTCCATCAATAGTATTTCGGTATTATCCTCGCTGGAAGTAAAAGTTAATTCTTTTGTATTCCAAACTCCTAAACCATCGCGGGTATTTAAATTTTGATCTGCTATCATAGCCGACCCTTTTATGATGAAGATGTAAACTCCATTATTCGGTTTTTTTATGGTGTATTTGGCACTTATATTTTGATCAAATGTTCCTAAATGAAACCAAGCATCCTGATGAATCCAAACCCCTTCATCGTCTGGACTTGGAGAAAGAATTTGTTGGAATTTGTTTTTTCTTTCTTCTGTATTTAATGTGATTTGGTCGTATCGTGGTGTTACATTTTTTTTATTTGGGTATACCCAGATCTGTAAAAATTTTACCAACTGATTGTCATTTTTGTTGAATTCACTATGAAAAATTCCCGTTCCGGCACTCATCGTTTGAATATCGCCTTTTTTGATTACAGTGGTATTTCCCATACTGTCTTTATGTTCCAAATCGCCTTCCAATGGAATACTGATAATTTCCATATTGTCATGAGGATGTGTGCCAAAACCCTTTCCTGCATCCACACGGTCATCATTTAAAACCCGTAATACCCCAAAATGCATTCGTTCCGGATTATAGTAATTGGCAAAACTAAACGTCTGATGGCTTTCAAGCCAACCGTGATTTGCCAATCCTCTTGTATCAGCTTTATGCAAAATGGTGTTTTCCATTAGTAGTGACTCGGAATTTGGTAAATGATTGAACCCTAATATTTCAAGAGGCTGAATTTCATCAATATCATTTCGCAAAATATTTCCTAATGCCGCAGTTGCTGCAAACATTCCGGTACCGAAGATTCCTTTCTTAATAAAATCTTTTCTATCCATGGTTGTTAGTATTTAGTTTATAGTACAAATTTCGGTAGGTTTCAATTCCTATGCATTGAACTAGGACAAGAAATGATTGTTTTGTATTTTCTAAATAAAAAAATGCTTCACGACAATTCCGATACAAAATTAGATCGGATAGTATTGTAAAGCATTGAACTAGGACAAGAAATGAAACTTACTGCTTGGCTAGTTTCGTTCGAACTTTGCTTAAAAATTCTGCTGAAATCCCAAGATAGGAAGCGATGTAATGCTGTGCGACCCGTTGAGGTATGCTTGGGTAAAGTTTTATAAATTCTAAATACTTTTCCTGCGCCGATTTGGCAATGGTATCAATAAGTCTATTCTGCATAGCAGAAAGATTTCTTTGTATTAATAACCTAAAAATACGTTCAAATTTGGGAACTTTCTGCAAAAGCATTTCTTTGGTTTCGGGAGTTAGCATCAATAATTGGCAATCTTCGAGAGTTTCTATGAATAATTTGCTTGGTTTTTTTTCGTGAAAACTCGCGATATCGCTTATCCACCAATCTTCTACGGCAAATTGAACAATTACTTCGAATCCATTTTCATTAATGTAATATTTACGAATACAGCCTTTTAGAATGTAAGCTTCAAAGTTGCAAATTTCACCTTCTTGCAATAATAGTGTCTTTTTGGGTACTTCTTTATACTGCAATATAGAATTGAAATACTCTATTTCGTCGGGTGTAAATTCATTCTTTTTGCAAACATTAGTATTAATTGATTCAAACATATCAGGAAAATTAATGGATTAGAATTTAATCTTGATTTTTAGATAATTTTCTTTTTCTTCGATGTTCCAAAGCTTCTATGATTTCACATTTCAGTAATCCGCTTCCGCCACCATAGTGTTCTATTATTTCAATATCGGGTTGCTGTTCTCTAAAAAATTCCTGTATTTCTATTTCAGATTCTAAATCAATACCTGAGCTTAGTAGGACAATATCCAAAAGGTTATGTTTAAAATAGTCCTTAGCGGTTTCTTCTTCGGTAAAACCTATGGCATTCCAATCTTCGTCTGCATTCACAAGACGTAACAGAATTTCCAGTATGGATTCATTTTTACCGAGTATTAAAAATTCAAGTTTTTTCATAGCTACATAAATTGAAACACAAAATTAACTCACAATTAATTAATTACTCTTAATCTAGAATAAGAAATGCTTAGTGAAGCTATTTCACTTCCGTAAATTTAATTAATTATTGGTATTGGAGATAGATAATCAATAGTATCGTCAGTCCAAATTCCAATATCATGAAATACACTGGCAATAGCATACTTTTCGATGTTACTTTCATCAGAATCCATTAATTGGCAATTTAAAAACACCCGATAGACATGATTTCTATAACGTTCGTAATCCTCACCAATTATAGGTTTGTATATCTGAAATAAGTTTTCAATGGTTTGATTTGAATAGTCCATTTTAAAAAGGGATTATTTTAGAGTTACGAAAATCGATGATCTAACAGCCTTTTTAAGGTTTCGGGTACGATGTCCTTTTCCAAAAGTATCTTCCACAAGTAAAACGTTTCCTGGTTCAAATATTCTTTTTTCTCCTAAAGAGGTTTCTATTTCAATGGTTCCATCTTGCAAAATAATATATTGTCTTGCTGGAGCCTGATGGAAGTCGTAATCATAAGTTGCATTTACTTTTCTAAAAATAATACCTGCAACATCTTGTATTTCGGATAGAAAACCAATTTCACCGCTTTCTTTGAGCGAGATTTTAATATCCTCAAAATGACTTTCTCCCGCAGCATCAGCAAATATTCGTGTTATTGCATAGTATTCCATTTTACTGCATAGTTTGATTATTGTTTATCTTAAAAATGTCTTTCAAAAGTTGGTTTTAAACCATTCAACAGATAGGTCTACATCTTCTTGGGTTAAATTATGTCCAGTATTTATTTCATAAAAAGAAACATCGAAGTTGTTATCATTTAATATTTTAAGAAACTCATTGGTATCTTCAACATTGATAGTTGGATCATTTTTTCCAGAAGAGAAAAATAAAGGTGTGTTTTTTTTACTTTTTCCATTCTGAATGTTTCTGAAAGGCTGCATCGGTCGGTATAATATCGCACCAATCAAAAAATCAGGATGAAGAATTAAAGTGGATCCCGCAATATTTGCTCCGTTCGAATAACCTAAAGCAATGATTTTGGAACTGTCAAAACCTTCTTTTTCCGCAATTTCATTTAGGAAATGGACCATTTCGTGGGTTCTGAATTCTAAATCTTTTTCATCAAAAATACCCATTCCAAGTCTTTTAAAAAATCGTGGCATTCCATTTTCATGTACATTTCCACGCAGACTTAAAATATTGACATCATCGCCAAAATTTTTTGCTAATGGTACTAAATCATGCTCATTTCCGCCAGTTCCATGCAAGAGCAAAAGTGTTTTTGCGCTTGCATTTCCGGTGCCTTTAAATATATAGTGCATTGGTTGAAAGTCCATACTAAATTAATTTATTTTTACTAAATGTTTTTCAATTTCTTCTCTACGACTCTCGTATTGAGGAGGTAATTTTAAATCCTTTCCTAAATTTTCGAGCGTTTCATCAACTGTAAATCCTGGATTATCGGTTGCTATTTCAAAAAGAACACCTCCAGGTTCTCTAAAATAAAGCGAATGAAAATATTGACGGTCAATTTGGGGTGTTATCCCTAATCCTAAAGCGTCTATTTTTTCACGGAAGTGCATTAGAATTTCATCATTTTTTACTCTAAAAGCCACATGATGTACAGAACCATTAGCCACATGACCCCTTTTTTCATCTGCTAATTCTACTAAATCTACTATAGCCGCATTTTCGACAGTATCGGTTGCATAACGGAAACGATTTACATCCTGTTCGATTAATTGGTACCCAAACACATCAGTCAAAATAGCTGCAGTTGCTTTGATATTGGTAAGTGTTAAAGTAATATTATGGAATCCTTTGAGCGCATTATCTGCTTTTATTTCATCTGTTTCCCAAGGTATACGGTTGTCAGCCGTTTTAGATTCTATTAATTCTAGTTTCAATCCGTCTGGATCTAAAAATGAAACGTATCGCTCTCCAAATTTTTTAGAAGGTTTGTTGTAAATTACATTGTGTTGATCCAAACGTTTCTCCCAAAAATCTAAACTTCCTTTTGGAACAGAATAACCAATTTCTGTAGCCATTCCTGATCCTTTTCTTCCTTGCTGAATTCCTTCTCCCCAAGGGAAAAAAGTTAAAATGGTTCCTGCACTTCCTATTTCATCCCCAAAATAAAAATGATACGTTCCCGGATCGTCAAAATTGACTGTTTTTTTTATAAATCGCAAACCTAGAATTTTAGAATAAAAATTGAAATTACGTTTGGCATCCCCTGCAATTGCTGTAATATGATGAATGCCTAAGATTTTATTTTCCATGATATGAGTTTTAAAATATTTATATAACAAATTTATGTTGTTTAAAAAGCTTTTACATTGAACTAGAACAAGAAAAATTAGTCATTTTTAATAATTCAATTTTAGCTTAAATATTATATTGATACTGAGCAAATTTATAATCATTTTTAAAAGTTGGCATTGAATTAAAACATCAAAAACAAAATTTCCTAGTATTTAAAACCAAAAAATGTCATTTAAAATGTCATTTGTTTATGTTCTAACTAATAATAAATCTTAGTTAATTTATTGTATACTGTCAATTCAATAAAAAAATAGTTTGCTTGTAAGTAGATCAAATTTGTTTTCTAAATGATTTATCGTGTTTTTCTATTATTAATTAGTTTAAAATATCGTTTTAGTTTATATTTAAACCGAAACAAGAACCATACTTAATTTTTAATAGTCTATAATTCAGTTATTTAAAATATTTTTTAAATATTTTTTTAGCGAAATGTCGATATTTTGAAGAATTAAGAAACGATATAAAACGAAAAGAGTTTTGAAAGTCAATGTAAAAATCAATTCTATATTCTTTTGATGCAAAAAAAGGGTTGTTTCGTTTTGGCGAGAATTCTAATTTGGTATAAGGATAATTTTTTGGAGGTTTTTCCGAGTTTATATCAATCCGTTTTAAAGTAATTTAAAAAATTTTGAAAATCGGTTAATACGTTTTCGAACTTCTGCAAACTTCAATTTCAAAATTTGAAAATACTTTTAAGATGGTTTATAATTTTTCCCTAATTCTAGTTGATAATTATTCAATATTGTTTCACTCGATTATTTGTAATAAACGGACTCATATAAAAATTTTATGAATTCCGCTTTTATACTTCTCTAAATACATTCTTTACAAGCCAATAAAGTTTATATCTTCTATTCCATTTCTAAATTCTGGAAATGGAGCTATTTCCTTCAGCAATGCTTTGGCATAATTAGAGCGATAATCTATATTGGTCGCAGCAATTTCCTCTAAATTTTCAATCAATTTATGAAATGAAATTAGGGCTTTGAACGGACTTTCAGTAAATGGATTATTGCTCATAGTAGAATCATTATATCTAGAGTGCAAAATTACGAATAAAGAGATTGTGTTTTTCGATTTTAATGTGATGTTTTGAAGTCTTTTTTTGCGGTAATAAAGTACCTCGGGGCAGAGCCACCGAGGTATTAATCGGCTAAGAACTTATTTTTAGCTTTATGAAAACCTAGGTTTTCAAACTTTCCTTTTCCGAGGCAGAGCCTCGAGGAATTGAACCATTAGAGAATAAAAGAAATGTACAGGGATAGTATGGAAGGATTATGAAAGGAAAATTAATTTATTAATATTAGTGTGAAATTATCTAAACAACTTGATTTTTAGAGATGTAAAATTAACATAAGTTTAACTTCTTGATTAAAGAAACGAACGTTTTGTTATTTTAACTTGCCTAATAATTTGGTAATTAACGGATTAAATACTATTCTGACAATATGATTTGGATTGCCAAATTGTTTTTATATAATTTAAAAAAGAGAAATCATGAAAAATTATTTTATAAAAACGAGACTAATATTGGTTCTTTTTTTATTTACAACCATTTCTTTGATGGGACAATCTTCTTCGATTTTTAAGAAATTCGATTCGTATCAGACGCTCACACAAATATGGGAATTACAACCTGATAGTACTAGTGAAACCTTTCTAATAACGGCGCACAAGCCTACTTACATTTTGCCATTTCGGTTTTCTAGTCATAGGCGTGAAGTAAATTTTGAAGTTGTACCTCCTGTCGACGTTGCAACTGAAGAAGAAATTGAGCTAAATAATGTAGAAGCTACTATGCAGTTCAGTTTTAAAACCAAATTAGCCCAAAGAATTTTTGGTAATGGTGCTTTATGGTTGGGTTACACCCAAAAGTCCTATTGGCAAGTTTACAATGCAGAGTTTTCTAGACCTTTTAGGGAAACGAATTATGAACCTGAAATTATTTTTAACTATCCTGTGCAGTTTAATTTTTTAAAGACTAAAATGCTTGGGTTTGGATTTAATCATCAGTCAAATGGAAGGGAAGGACATAAATTTACACGAAGTTGGAACCGATTTATTATGCAAGCAGGCTTTGAGGATAAACAGTGGAGTTTACTAGTTAGAACATGGATAGCTACGGAAATTTCCGAAAATCCCGATATAGAAGATTATATGGGTAGAGCAGATGCCACTTTTAATTATAGACTAAATAAACATTTATTTACATTAAAGGGACAACATTCTTTACGATTAGGGGATGATAATCAAGGTAGTATCGAAGTGGATTGGGCTTTTCCTATATACGGAAATCTAAAAGGTTATGCTCAGTTTTTTCATGGATATGGAGATGCCATGATAGATTACAATCAAATTCATACCATTGCCGGAATAGGAATTGTATTTGCTGGAACCTTATAAAAGCACTTTAACCTTAATTTATAAAAAGAAAAAATTCAATTATTAATTTAAAAAACAAAATCATGGAAAAATCAACAGCAGGTTATACTTATGGGTCTAGCCAGATCGCAAAATCGCCATTTAGTTTAGAAGAATTAAAATTTCTGCAACAGTCAATGTTATTTGGGGAGGAAGATGTGAAATATTTGCAAATGAGTCACGATATTTTAAAAGACCAAACGAGTGCAATTCTTGATGTATGGTATGGATTTGTAGGTTCAACTCCACAACTAGTTTACTTTTTTGGAAATAAAACTACTGGTGAGCCTGAAGGAGATTACCTCACAAAAGTACGGGCGCGTTTTGAAATGTGGATTCTGCAAACTGCTGAAGCTAATTATGACCAAGATTGGTTAAATTATCAGTACGAAATTGGATTACGACATTATACAATCAAAAAGAATAAAACAGACAATGCAACTGCAGTGCCTATCGTAAATTACCGATATATTCCAGCATTAACCATCCCAGTAACAGCAACATTAAAACCCTTTTTAGCAAACAAGGGCGCAAGTGAAGAAAACGTAGAGAAAATGTACAATGCTTGGTTGAAAACCGTTCTTATGCAAACCATTCTTTGGGGGCAGCCCTATATGAAAGAAGGAGAATTTTAAAATTCATTTTAGATAAAAAAACAAAGCGGGCATATTTCCCGCTTTTGTAATGAATTATAACTATTAACCTTATTGTTTGATGAATTGTAATTCAAAGTTTAATTTAATTTCTTCTCCAACTAAGACTCCTCCAGTTTCTAAAGCTGAGTTCCAGTTTAATCCCCAATCTTTTCGGTTAATTTTCCCGGTGATTGAAAATCCTGCTTTGCCGAAAGGTTTCGTTGTATTAGTAACCTAAAAATGCGTTCAAATTTGGAGACTTTTTGCAAAAGCATTTCTTTGGTTTCGGGTGTCAAAATCAATAACTCACAATGTTCAAGCGTTTCTATGAATAATTTGCTTGGTTTTTTTTCATAAAAACTCGCAATATCGCTTATCCATCAATCTTCTATAGCAAATTGAACAATTACTTCGAATCCATTTTCATTAATGTAATATTTACGAATACAGCCTTTTAGAATGTAAGCTTCAAACTGAAAATTTTTCACATTTGGCATTGTCTAATTCACCACTTATTTTGTCTTATTGCCCTATTTCTTAATGGCATACAATTCAGTACCGAAGTACTTTTGACCTATGATTACGAATTATTATAAAACAGAATCAATGAAAAAAATTAAAAATCCAGAAACGAGTAGAGTGGTTAAAGTTGCCGCTGTACAAATCAGCCCGATTTTATATAGCTGTGAGGCCACAGTTGAAAAAGGAGAAAACGGAGGCAAGTTAATTTCTGATTTTCAAATTGTTAGAAACACTATTGCCAACGTTTAACGATTGACGAAAAGGGAACTAATAATTTATATTTCCCTAGTAATTTTAAAGTCCAAGATATTGAAATCATAGGATTCATAGATGACAACAATACTGGAGCTATTTTAGGAGCCACAAAAATTAATTTATAATAATTCAGAATAAATAATAAAAAATAAACAAAAATTAAAAGTAAACACAAAATGAAAAATTCAGTAAAAATGATGTCCAAAACACTGTGGACAGGAGTGTTAGCCTTACAGTTAACCCTAGCAGCCGCACAAGACGGAGCAAAAAAAACAGATTTAAAAAATGGTGAGGCTATCCGCCCTTATAAAGTAGCTATTTCAAATGCAGATTTGAAAGACCTACGTGAACGTGTATTGGCTACAAAATGGCCTAGTAAAGAAACTGTTGCTGATCAGTCACAAGGAGCACAGCTTTCTAAATTGCAAGATTTGGTGCACTACTGGGGTACCAATTATGATTGGAGAAAAGCGGAAGCAAAACTAAATGCTTATCCACAATTTATTACTAAAATTGACGGTGTGGATATTCACTTCATCCATGTTAAGTCGAAACATAAAAATGCTATGCCTCTTATTTTAAGTCATGGATGGCCGGGGTCGGTATTTGAATTTGTGAAAGTCATAGATCCGCTTACCAATCCTACTGCCTATGGCGGAAAAGCTGAAGATGCTTTTGATTTAATTATACCTTCGCTGCCAGGTTTTGGATTCTCGGGTAAACCAACTGAAACGGGTTGGGATACCGCCCGAATTGCAAAAGCATGGGGCGTATTGATGAACCGATTGGGATACAAGCAATATGTTGCTCAAGGTGGTGATTGGGGTGCCGCTATCGTACACTTTATGGCGTTGCAAACACCTACAGGATTAAAAGCTATTCATAGTAATTTACCTGCTACTTTGCCGAATGAAGCAGGGATGGCATTGGGAACAGGTGTAGTACCTGAAACGTTTACTGCCAAGGAGCGTGCTGCTTTTGACCAATTGAAAAATGCGATTGTAAGTGGTGGATTTATTTATAAATCTACTATGGAAACCCGTCCACAAGGAGTGAGTTACGGTTTAACAGATTCACCTGCAGGTCTTGCAGCATGGCTTCTTTTGCACCCTGGTTTTGCAACTTGGGCGTATGGTAACGATCCTAAACAATCGCTAACTAAAGATGATGTACTTGATGATATTTCGTTATACTGGCTTACCAATTCAGCTGCATCTGCTTCAAGAATTTATTGGGAGAACCAAAAAATAAGCCTTATTAGTGCAGGATCAATGCAGTCTGATAAGATTACTATTCCGGTTGCTGTTACCACATTTCCTGAAGATGTATATGCATCACCTGAAAGCTGGGCACGCAAAGCATACAAAAATCTAATCTATTTTAATGAAGTTGATAGAGGCGGCCATTTTGCAGCTTGGGAAGAACCAAAATTATTCACAGAAGAATTGCGTGCAGCATTCAAAACACTGCGATAATCTTTATGGAAGGGCGACGCACAGTCGTTGCCCTTTTATTATCACAACAAATAAAAAAAATAAAACAAATGGAAAAGACAAAAAAAATTGTACTGCTTATAATTATCATTATGGGTTTCGTAGCACTCTTGTTTCCCAGCAATGCCTTAGCACAGCGATCTGGAATACAGCGAACAGATTTACAGCGACATGATCTTAGTGTTTCAGGACACGAAGCTATACAGGTACGCGTGGATTTTGAACCTGGTGCCGCTTTCGGAATGCACTCGCATCCGGGTGAAGAAATTATCTATGTGCTTGAAGGTACCTTCGTGTACGAGATAGAAGGGGAGTTACCTGTAACGCTAAATGCAGGTGATGTACTTTTCATTCCTGCAGGAAAGAACCACTCTGCTAAAAATGTGGGCAAGATGAAAGCTTCAGAGCTGGCTACCTATATTGTCGAAAAGGGGAGACCGCTCCTTGTCATGAAAAAATAACACAATTTATAAAAACAATTATTAATTTTAATACGCTTAAAAAATGGAAACAAACATTGAAAAAGTACTTTACACCGCAGTTACAAATACAACTGGTGGAAGAACAGGTAACTCTAAAAGTTCTGATGGTGAATTAGACATCATCCTTTCCTCACCGGGAAGTAACAGACCAGGAACCAATCCTGAGCAATTATTTGCAGCCGGTTGGTCTGCCTGCTTTATTGGTGCGATGGGCAAAGCTGCCAGCAATTTAAATGTAAAATTGCCAGCCGACCATTCTGTGAACACTGAAGTAGATTTAGTCTTAACTGATACAGGTTATGTATTACAAGCCCGTTTAAATATCAGTTTGCCAGGTATTGACCGCAAGGTAGGTCAAGAGATTATTGCCGGAGCTGAACTTACCTGTCCTTATTCAAAAGCTATCAAAGGTAACGTTAAGACTGAGTATAATCTTATCTAAGACTTTCTTATTATTGGTTCCGGTTCCGTCTATAGGGATTGGAATCAATTTTAATTTAAACAGTTCGATAGTAAAACGCCTTCGTTAATTATGTAAACCGCGAGGCTGTTTTGAGAAAATTTACAATTACTCCTATTAAGAATCTTTATGAAAAAATTAAAAAAAGCATTCCTGGCAGGTGGCTGTTTTTGGGGAATGGAAGACCTATTTAGAGTGCGTCCAGGTGTAATCCATACTGAAGTTGGCTATATTGGGGGACAGAACGAGAATCCAACTTATCATAACCATCCCGGACACGCAGAAGGAATAGAAATTACATACGATCCGGATAGAACATCCTATATGGAGCTATTGGATTACTTTTTTAGGATGCATGACCCAACAACAGTTGACAGTCAGGGGAATGACATCGGTTCCAGTTACCGATCTGCTCTATTTATACAAGATGAGCATGAGAAAGAAGTTGCCAACAAAATCATTACTATCGTTGATGATTCGGGAAGATGGCCCAGTAAAGTGGTCACAACACTAGAACCCTATACAAAATTCTGGCCTGCTGAAGAAGAACACCAGGATTACCTAATAAAGAACCCCAATGGCTACACTTGCCATTTTGAGCGGTTTGACACTTTCATGTAAAGTGGGACAGAATGGGAAAACTTAATTGGTTCTGATCCTTTTGCAGGAAGCAGGACCAATTTACTATTCAATTCATTAATAAATAATTAAATAAAAATGAAACAAAAAATAGCTGCCTCTTTTATTATGGGCTTTATTTCTATCGGTCTTATTTTATTTATAATTGTCAGCACCAATGCAGGTTTTAGTGAGCAATTCTTTGGCAAGTGGTGTAGATCATAAATGACCGCCTTTATCATCATTGTTTCGAAAATTCTATTTTTGGGACCCAAAGTGAAGACATTTGTAGACTAATTGTTCAGAAAAAAAATAAGATTTTAGACTTGCCATTCTTGGTAAAACATTTGCATATTTTATTGAGCTGCAGACAGAAACATTTTAGAGATTCCTCTTTATTATCTTTTTTTTGGCAGCTTTTTGTATTTAACAGTTTTTTTAGCGGCTTTGCAGGCCGTTGCTTTAGCTATAAAACATACAGTACCTTTTATAAATATACACTTTACAAAATTTCTTTTATAAGACTGCCAGACTCTTTTAGCTATAGTTCAAATCCCCTGTACAGGGATTTTTCGGTTTATAACAGGACTGATTTAAAGAGAATCCACTTGATACAGAGGGTACGGAATTGTTCAAAGCAGGGTGTGGACGGTTCAGATTAGAAAATGTCCGGTTTACCTTTTTTATGTTCCTGCTCATACAATATCGCTGTAAATTTATTGAAAATTAAGGAGTTATGGCTGATGTTTAATTTTCAGCACCTTAAAAAGGAAGAATTTAAATCAGATTTACAAATGAATCGACACTGGTTTTACACAATAAAATTATAATCTAATTAATGCCAAAAATCATGAAAACAATATTTTTAACTATTATGCTTGTCATTGTACTTGGAGCTACCACAGTGAAGGCACAATCTCACTTTAGCGCTTTAGATCAGGTAGTCTCTGTTCAATTTGCTTCATTGGATATAAAAGAATCGTTTATGGACAAGCTGGTTCCGGATTTTAAAAGGGACAGCAAAGTAGCTCTTATTGAAGAACCAAGCAAGGTGCTTTTGAAGAACCTAGCGCCAGCCTTCAATGTAACTAACTGGACAATTTTTTACAAAAAGAAAGTGTCTGTCGATTCGTATTCAAAAGGAAATGAAGTTCCTTCCCTAGTCAAAAGTATAAGTACTGCTAAACTTAATTTTTTAGGGTATCCTCTTAGTCCATTAACTGCAAGACAGCCATATTTTGAGGAACCCGGATTAATTAATAATACGGTTTTGGTTTATCATTTTTAAATCAAGAACACTCTTTTTTTCAATCTTTAAAAATATAAAAAATGAAATTACCAACTCTAAATAGAATAATTGAACGGATTATAAATTCTGCAGCAGACGGCCTGAGAACCCTAAGGGATGTATTTGAGGCCGAAGACAATATATTTACTCAGGATTACAGAGAGACACGAAAGCCAAAATATCCAAATAAGAATATTTTGGATTCGAGAGCAACTTCAATTGAAAAAACGGTCATTCTAGAAATGATGAAGGAAAGTGAGCCTTATTGGCTTTGATATCTTTAAAGGCTTCCTCTTAAAGAAGTGAAAGCTATGACACAAAAATTAAATTATGTGAGGTTATTAATTTAAAAGGTGATTAGTCGCATCAGCAGTGATGCCGGTGCGATTTTTCTAATGTTAAACCAAGGTGATTTTAATTATCTGCAGACATAATAAAAAATAATTTTAAGGCTAGTTTTTGGAAACCTTACAATCTGATATGCCCCGTTTACTTTTTTTTAGTTTTTGAATCCGTATGATACGAATAACTTTGATCAAAATTAATAAAGCATTAAAAAATATCATAAATAAAATAAAATTAATACTCGATTTTATTGCACTGGCTTTCTTTATAAGTAGCAGTGTAACGGCACAGAGTAGTGCAGAGAAAAATGCTCAGAAAGGCATTGCAGTTTTAGAATTGTTTACTTCGGAAGAATGCTCAATCTGTCCTCCTGCGATGAGCTGATGGGTAAAATCCAAAAGGAGTACCAGAAGATTCCGGTTTATATTATGTCCTACCATGTAGATTATTGTGACAGACAGGGTTGGAAAGATATCTTTAGTAATGCCGATATTCCAAAAGACAGCATCAGTATGCAGATTGGTTCGGAACTGAAACTATTTTCATCCTTCAGATACTTATCAATGGAAAAGCAGAATATATCACGGCTCAAGAGCCTGTACTGAAAGGAGGTATTAAAATGGTACTTTACAAACCTGCCGCTATAAATGTAGCTTTAGAGGCAAGTCAGGCAGGCAGTAATCTTACAGTTAATTACGAGTTAAAAGGCAGTTTTAAAAATAGCCGACTAATGCTGGCGCTTATTCAAAAATCAGCTGTTCTACATTAGTATTTTCAGTTGATGTTGAATTAGAACACGTTTGAACCTATTTTAATTCAAGTAGTTTATGATTTTCAGATTTGATACTTAATTTGAATTAGAAGAACCTTATCTTCATTGTTGTGGGTATATTTTGCCCTATTTATACAGATATGATCTTCCAATTTATATTAGTTGGTTTATCATTGTCAATTTCAAATGGAATAGTTCATACATACTCCTCATTTTATATAAAAAAAACACACTAGGCTTGTACATTGTTGATTCATAATGTTGTATTTCAGTTTTGAGTTGATCTAATATCATTCGACGTTCGAAATGCCGGTTTCAACTACCTTTTAGTCTGTTTCCCGATTTAGTGTTTTTCCAGAGTCAGATGGCGAAATACTTTTGTTCTATAATTTACAACAACATAAAAATGAAAACATTAAAAATAATTAAAAGTAACCTTAATTCAACAATAGTAACTGGGGCATTTATTTTGCTTGCTGCTAGTAGTGGCTTTGCGCAAAATGCGATTACAGCTGATGTGAAACCATCAGAATTAATTCGCCCATATACGGTTGATGTTTCTGATGTCGCATTAAAAGACCTTCGTCAGCGTCTCATGGCAACAAAATGGCCAGAAAAAGAAACTGTTTCTGATCAATCGCAAGGAGTACAACTTACTAAATTGAAAGGTTTGGTGCAATATTGGGGTACAAATTATGATTGGAGAAAAGCAGAGGCTAAGTTGAATTCTTACCCACAATTTATAACTATGATAGACAGAGTGGATATTCACTTCATCCACGTTCGTTCTAAAGAACTTAACGCTATGCCGCTTTTATTAACACATGGATGGCCGGGTTCAGTATTTGAATTTATTAAAGTCATAGGTCCATTAACTGATCCAGTAGCTTATGGTGGAAAAGCAGAAGATGCTTTTGATGTTATTATACCTTCATTACCAGGTTTTGGTTTTTCAGGAAAACCAACTGAGGCAGGATGGAATATTGACCGAATAGGAAAAGCTTGGGGAGTATTAGCAAATCGTTTAGGATATAAACATTATGTAGCTCAAGGTGGAGATTGGGGAGCTGGAGTTGTTAACTCAATGGCTTTGCAGGAACCTGAAGGATTATTGGGTATTCACAGTAACTTTCCTGCAACATTACCTGCAGAAGCAGGAAAAGCACTTGGAAACGGAATAGCACCAGAGGAGTTTTCTGCTCAGGAAAAAGCAGCTTTCGATCACCGCATTAAATTGAACAAAGGAGGATATTTTACCTACAAGACAACTATGACTTCACGTCCACAAGCGATTGGTTACGGTTTGAACGACTCTCCTGTTGGTCTTGCTGCTTGGCTTCTTTTGCACCCTGGTTTTTCTAATTGGACTTACGGAACTGATCCTAACCAATCTCCAACAAAAGATGAGGTATTGGATAATATTACACTTTATTGGCTAACCAACTCCGGGACTTCTTCAGCGCGAATCTATTGGGAAAACAGAAATAAAGACAATATTAATGCAGCTTCAATGAAAACCGATCAAATCAAATTACCGGTTGCTATTACCGTATTTCCTGAAGATGTATATACATCTCCGGAATCATGGGCGCGTCGAGCTTTTAAAAATCTGATTTATTTCAATGAAGTGGATAGAGGAGGACATTTTGCAGCATGGGAGCAACCACAATTATTTACAGAAGAATTGCGCGCTGCATTTAAATCACTACGTTAATTAGCTTAAACAACTCTATCAAAGGTTCTTTTGTAGTATCTGCCGAATTTAATCCGCTCGATTGGGATGATTTGAAGACCCTGATTTTAAGGATAGATAAAATAGAGGGACAAGTAGATATTCGCTTGTTATAAAATATGAGTTTAAACAAAACAAAATTTAAAATGGAAAATATAGAAAAAAACACCATTCAAAGTGCGTTAAAAGCACATAGAGGCTATTCACAAGTGTTTCAGCCGGGAAAACTTACTTTTGGTTTTATTGCGCCGATAGCCGGATATCCAAACGGACCTGTTCCCAATATGAGTAATTTTGAAAAAGTAGTCCGCCAAGCTGATGAAAGTGGAATAGACGTAATATGGTTAAGAGATGTTCCTTTTTTAGATCCCGGTTTTGGTGATGCAGGACAGGTATATGATCCGATGGTTTATGGAGGATTATTAGCAGGAACGACAAAACGTATTGCTATTGGTACCGCGGGTATTGTATTGCCGTTGCGCGATCCAATAATTGTCGCCAAACAAGCGGCAACACTGGACCAATTATCAGGAGGGCGCTTTATTTTAGGACTTTCATCGGGAGATCGCTACGGTGAGTATCCAGCTTTTGGAAGCAATTTTGAGAATCGTGCTGAGCGATATCGTGAGGCAAGAGGAATTATTCGAAGTTTGACGGAGGAAAAATTTCCTAGCTATACTTCGGAATATTATGGACAACTTAACGGTTCATTAGACCTTATTCCTAAACCTGTTGTAAATCATATTCCAACAATTGCCATAGGAAGAGCGGGTCAGACTCTGGAATGGATCGGTGAAAATATGGATGGTTGGATATGGCATGGTGAACCAGCAAGGCATATTTCCTTACGAATGAAACATTGGAACGAGGCTACTAATGGTGTTTATAAGCCTTATGGGTATGCGCACTTCTTTGACCTTGTAGAGAATCCAGACACTCCTGTAACCTTTGGCGCTAATTACTTGGCTGGTGGTCGAAAAGCTCTAATTGATTTTTGGAATCAACAGCAACAAGGTGGTCTATCCCACGCTGTACTTAATCCTAAACCTTCACTTCGTCCAGCATATGAAATGATTCAGGAATTTGGTGAATATATAGTACCCCAGTTTAGATAGATATCCTTGATGGAGGTAGCTGTCATGATGACTAGAATTAATGGCAGTGGAACAGCAATGAAAATAGTTGCAAAGCTTTTAAAAGAAGATTGTAGCGAACGAGATATACTGTATTGAAAAGGAGAAAGTATTTTTTTTAAAGAAAGTATTGTCATTTTTAAATACAGTAAAAAATAGGCACTTAATCAAAGTGATAGAAATTTTTTTCTATTGAATAATATTTATAATATTTCGCTTTCAGCATTGTCAACTTCACCCCATATTTTGTCCTGTTGACCAATTTCTTAGTAGCATAAATTTTTGTATCGTACTAATTTTAGCCTATAATAAAATTAATTATTAAAAAAAAGAAACAATGAAAAATAGTAAAAAATCAGAAACAAGTAAAGTGGTAAAAGTTGCCGCTGTACAAATCAGTCCGGTTTTATATAGCCGTGAAGGCACTGTTGAAAAGGTAGTGAACAAAATCCGTGAATTAGGCAAGAAAGGGGTTCAATTTGCCACTTTTCCGGAAACCATAGTACCTTATTATCCTTATTTCTCTTTTGTACAGGCTCCGTTTATGATGGGGAAAGAACATCAGCGTCTACTAGAACAATCAGTGACTGTTCCTTCTGCCGCCACTGATGCGATAGGAGAAGCAGCAAGGGAAGCCAATATGGTTGTATCTATTGGTGTCAATGAGCGCGATGGCGGTACCATTTACAATACACAACTCCTTTTTGATGCAGATGGTACTTTGATTCAAAGACGTCGCAAGTTGACACCAACCTACCATGAGAAAATGCTTTGGGGCCAAGGAGATGGTTCCGGATTGCGTGCCATTGATAGCGCAGTAGGGCGTATCGGTCAGTTGGCTTGTTGGGAACATTACAACCCACTTTTTCGGTACGCATTAATAGCAGATGGCGAACAAATTCATTCAGCTATGTATCCAGGTTCTATCTTCGGTCCGGTATTCAGTGAGCAAACTGAAGTAAATGTTCGTCAACACGCTTTAGAATCGGCCTGTTTTGTCGTTTGTGCCACAGGTTGGCTTGATGCTGACCAACAAGCTCAAATTGCGCAAGATACAGGAGCACCAATTGGACCGATTTCAGGAGGCTGTTTTACTGCTATAGTTGGGCCGGACGGCCAACTTATCGGAGAGCCAATTAAGTCAGGTGAAGGCGAAGTGATTGCCGACATTGACTTTGCTCAGATAGATGCTCGCAAGCGATTAATGGATGCCAGTGGACACTACAGTCGTCCTGAATTGTTGAGTTTGCTTATAGATCGTACACCGACTGCTCATGTACACGAACGTGCAGTATACACTGAGCCAGCCTCAGTGCAGGGGCAAGTTTCGGCAGATGAATTAAGAAAATAAAAAAATAAAAAAATAAAAAAATAAAAAAAAAGAAAAAAAGAAAAAAAGTAGAAATTAAAAATTAAAAAAGTAAAAAAAATGAAAAATTCAAGAAACATTGTTGCTCGTGCATTTTGGACAGGAGTGATAGTATTACAGTTAACAACTGTTGCTGCGCAAGGAGGAACAAAAGCGGCGGGTGTAAAAAATGGAGAGGACATTCGCCCTTATCGTGTAGCCATTTCGAATGCAGATTTGAAAGACTTACAGGAACGTGTATTGGCCACAAAATGGCCTAGTAAAGAAACTGTTGGGGACCAATCACAAGGGGCACAGCTTTCTAAATTGCAAGGTTTGGTAAAGTATTGGGGAACCGATTATGATTGGAGAAAAGCAGAAGCTAAGCTAAACAAGTATCCACAGTTTATCACAAAAATTGACGGGGTAGATATTCACTTCATCCACGTTAAATCGAAAAATAAAAATGCTATGCCACTTATTTTAAGCCACGGATGGCCGGGATCAGTATTTGAATTTATGAAAGTTATTGATCCGCTTACCAATCCTACTGCTTATGGTGGAAAAGCTGAAGATGCTTTTGATGTCATCATACCTTCGTTACCTGGTTTTGGTTTCTCAGGTAAGCCAACTGAAGCAGGTTGGGATACGGCCCGAATTGCAAAAGCATGGGGAGTACTGATGAACCGATTGGGATACCAGCATTATGTAGCTCAAGGTGGTGATTGGGGTGCAGCTATCGTCCACTTTATGGCATTACAAACACCTACAGGATTACAAGCTATTCATAGTAATTTACCGGCTACCTTGCCGAATGAGGCTGGGATGGCATTGGGAACAGGTGTAGTGCCTGAAACGTTTACTGCCAAGGAGCGTGCTGCTTTTGACCAACTGAAAAATGCGATTGTAAGTGGTGGATTTATCTATAAATCTACTATGGAAGCCCGTCCACAAGGAGTGAGTTACGGTCTGACAGATTCTCCTGCGGGTCTTGCAGCATGGCTTCTTTTACATCCCGGTTTTGCTACATGGGCATATGGTGCCGATCCTAAACAATCTTTAACAAAAGATGATGTACTTGACGACATTTCGCTTTACTGGCTTACGAACTCAGCTTCTTCTGCCTCTAGGATTTATTGGGAGAACAAAAAGATAAATCTCATTAGTGCAGGTTCAATGCAGTCTGATAAGATTACCATTCCGGTTGCGGTTACTACTTTTCCTGAAGATGTATATGCATCACCTGAAAGCTGGGCACGCAAAGCATACAAAAATCTAATCTATTTTAATGAAGTTGATAGAGGCGGCCATTTTGCTGCTTGGGAAGAACCAAAATTATTCACAGAAGAATTGCGTGCAGCGTTTAAACCGCTGCGTTAATCCTAACTATGGGATAACGCAAGAGATTCGTTATCCTTTCTGTTACCATAATAAATAAACAAATGAAAAAGAGAAAAAAAATAGTACTAATTGTTATTGCTATTGTGAGTCTTAGTGCACTTCTGTTCCCAAGCGATGCTTTAGCACAACAGTCAGGAATTAAGCGTACTGATCTTCAGCGACACGATCTTAGTGTTTCAGGACACGAGACTATTCAGGCTCGCATTGACTTTGAACCGGGTACAGCTTTCGGAATGCATTCACATCCAGGCGAAGAGGTTATCTATGTTCTGGAAGGATTATTGGAGTACGAGATCGAGGGTGAACAACCGGTAGTTCTCAAAGCCGGAGATGTACTTTTTATCCCAGCAGGAAAGAACCACTCCGCCAAGAATGTAGGTAAGGTTAGAGGTGCCGAGTTGGCAACGTATATTGTTGTGAAAGGGAAACCTCTATTAGTTATGAAAAAATAAAACAATTTATAAAAACAATTATCAATTTAAATACGCTTAAAAAATGGAAACAAAAAATGAAAAAGTGCTTTATACAGCTGTAACGCACACAACAGGAGGTAGAACAGGGGAATCTAAAAGTTCTGATGGTAAATTAGACATCATACTTTCTTCTCCAGGAAGTAATGGACCAGGTACAAATCCGGAACAATTATTTGCGGCAGGTTGGTCAGCTTGCTTTATTGGAGCTATGGGGAAAGCAGCAAGTAACTTAAATGTAAAACTTCCTGCAGACCATTACGTAAACACTGAGGTTGACTTAGTATCTGGTGATGACGGCTATTCTTTACAGGCACGCCTTAACATAAGCTTACCTGGTTTAGATCGCGAGGTAGCTCAAAGTATTATAGAGGGTGCAGCTCAGACCTGCCCTTATTCAAAAGCTATAAGCGGTAACGTTAAAACCGAGTATAAACTTATCTAAGATTCTCTGACTAATTGGTTCTGTTCCCATAATAGGGTGCAGAACCAATTTTAAAATAAGCAGTTCGTTACTTACATCAAGCTAATAAATAATTATGGTACTTTTTTTGATTATTCATTTGCTTTCTAGCTAGTATCTATTGTTTTATCGGATAAATATTCAACTGTAAAAAATATCGGAATTATGTTCCGATATTTTTTTTGCGTTTAAATTTAGGAAAAAATCTAATAAAACTTTCTAGGTCTCCAGTTAGGGTTTAAAAATTTGAAATTTATTGCATTTCTTTATATAATCAGTATCCTTCATTTAAATAAAATATACTATTATCTTTTATTACTGCTTAATATTTAAATATTTATTGATAAATATGTAACTTTGTTCTTTTGGGTGGAGTCTTTTTATTGACTAAAATATCATTTTATAGGCGTTGAAATAACTCAGAAATTGGATGTGTTTATGCTTTTTACAAATGGAAGAGAAAGAACTTTTACGACAACACATTGCAAAGACTGCATTACTCACCGATGAACAGTTCGAATATTTGTTTTCTCATTTTAAGCCTTTGTCTTTTAAGAAGGGGCAAACTGTTATTAGTGAAGGGGATAAAGTTGATTGTGAATACTTTGTTATTTCTGGCTGTTTAAAAGCTTTTTTTATCAATGACGAAATCAAGATGTACATTCTTCAGTTTGCTATGCCTACTTGGTGGACATCAGACTACGCTGCTTTGTATAATGATACCCGGGCTACCATAAATATTGATTGTATAACTGATGCTGAAATACTTTGTCTTTCAAGTAGTGATCGAGAGAAACTTTGTAGTGAACTGCATCAGTTGGAACATTTTTTCCGCTGGCGTACCAATAGAGGGTACATTGCTTCCCAAAAAAGACTACTGTCTTTTATGAATAACGATACAAAAAAACGCTATGAGGAACTTTTGGCGTTATATCCCCAATTGTATAATTTGGTTCCAAAACACTTAATCGCTGCTTATCTTGGCGTTTCAAGAGAAACCTTGAGCAGACTTTATGCTTCTAATTAATACCCTTTTTTAGAATGTGATGTACATCACGTAACCGACTTCCATTTCTGTTTTTACTTTGCACTATAATTTAAAAACATAAAAAAATGAAAACAGAAAAATTTGAAATCGCAAACGCGCAAAGTCGTATCGATTGGATTGGAAGAAAAGTGACCGGTGCACACAACGGTACTATTGAAGTAAAAGAAGGTTTTTTCTTGCTTACAGATGAGCAGATAACCGCAGGACAAGTCATCATTGATATGTCCACACTTGTAATTTTAGACGTAACCGATTCGGCTACGAATACACAATTCGCTGGGCACTTAGCCTCGGATGATTTTTTCTCCATCGAAAAATTCCCGACTGCTACTTTTGAAATTGTATCAGCTAAATCACTCTCTGGTAATCAATATCGTTTTGAAGGTAACTTAACCATCAAAGGGATTACCCACACTGCAGGATTTGACGCAATTGTCAATAGTAACGAAGACACTTTTAACTTAGTAGGTAAACTAATTGTTGACCGTACCAAGTATGACATTAAATTCCGTTCAGGTAATTTCTTTAAAGATTTAGGCGATACGCTAATCTATAATGATTTTGAACTTGATGTGAATGTAACAGCAAAATCAGCATTAACAGAAATTTCTAAAAACTAAAGTTATGCCATTTGTAAAAATTGATTTGACTCGCGAGGGAGTTACCCGTGAGCAAAAACAGCAATTAATCAGTGGGGTTACCAATCTGATTACAGAAGTATTAAATAAAGACCCACATCTGACCCATGTGGTGATAAATGAAATTGACCTGGATAATTGGGGTTACGCAGGAGAACAAGTATCAATATTAAGAGAAAAAGGCATTACAGCCGATAAAAAATAAATAATTATGAAAAAACAAACAATAATCGTTACCGGTGCAGCATCGGGTATCGGTAAAGGAATAGCCAAATATTTTTTGGATAGAGGTGATAATGTAGTAATCAATTCATTTACTGCTACTTCCCTTGAAAAAGCTTATAACGAATTTGGTGCAGGAGATAACTTGGCAATGGTTGCGGGTGACATAAGCGATAAACGTACAGGAGAACAATTAGTAGCCAAAGCCATCGAAAGATTTGGTTCTGTAGACGTACTAGTTAACAATGCTGGAATTTTTGACAGCAAGCCATTTTTAGAAGTGGATGAGGCTTATCTTGATAAATTTTTGACAACCAACCTGAAAGGGACTTATTTTACTACGCAAGCAGTTATTCCGCAAATGTTGAAACAACATGATGGTGTAGTAATTAATATTGGAACCCCATTGGTAAACCACGGATTAGGCGGATGGCCAGCTAGCGCTGCGATTTCAAGCAAGGGTGGCATACATGCGTTAACTATTCAGTTGGCGGCAGAATTTGGAAAACAAAACATCCGTGTCAATACAGTAGCCCCTGGTGTTATTCGTACTCCTATGCACGGTGATAAAGCAGATCAAAGTGCTGGTTTACATTTATTGAACCGTGTAGGTGAGATTGAAGATGTTGCAGAAATGGTGTATACAGTTGCGAAAAGTAATTTTATTACGGGTTCAATCATCAATGTAGATGGAGGTAAAGGATCGGGACATAATCTAAATTAATTAAATTAATGTTATTAACTGCTTTAATGCTCTGTAAGTTGCAGAGTATTAAAGCAAAAATTTAAATACAATGAAAAATATAATTAAATCATTATTTGTTGGTTTTTTTGCAATAGCAAGTCTGGCAACTTATGCGCAAAAAGAACAAAAAACGAAAGTGCTATTTGTTTTAACTTCTCACAACAAATTAGGTGACACAGGAGAAGCAACAGGTTCATGGATCGAAGAATTTGCGACGCCCTATTATTACTTTTTAGACAAAGGTATCGAAGTCGTTATTGCTACCCCAAAAGGAGGGCAGGCGCCTATTGACCCGAAAAGCAATGATCCATCCTTTCAAACCCCGGCAACTAAACGCTTTTATGCTGATAAAAATGCACAAAAAGCATTGGCTACAACTGTGAAAATTACGGCTGTTAATCAAAAAAGTTTCAAAGCAGTATTCTATCCGGGAGGTCATGGTCCAATGTGGGATTTGGCGACTGACAAAAATTCGATAAAATTGATTCAGGATTTTTACCATAATAACAAACCGATTGCTTTTGTTTGTCATGCACCTGCAGCTTTGGTAAATGTTAAAGATAAAGACGGGAAATATCTGATCGACGGAAAAAAAGTAACGGGTTTTAGTAACACCGAAGAAGAAGCTGTTCAATTAACCAAAGTGGTACCCTTTTTATTAGAAGATCAATTAATAGCGAATGGCGCAAAATATTCTAAAGGTGCTGATTGGAGTTCGTATGTAGTCGAAGATGGTTTATTACTATCGGGTCAAAATCCGCAATCTTCAGAAGAAGTAGCAACTAAACTATTGTCTAAAATAAATTAATTGAATCAATTGGAATCTCTGGTAAGTAAGTAATTAGAAAGATATATTGTCGTAATATCAAAATATGATAAAAAGTTTTTGCCACAGATTTGAAAGATTAAAAAGATTTTTAAGCTGTGCGACGAATCAATCTGTGTTAATCTTTCAAATCTGTGGCAAATTAATTTAGTGTTTCACTAAAATACGACTTTAAATTTTGACTTTTACTTATAATTATTTCCGGGATATAAATTGAATGCATCATAATTCTATTTAGTGATTTGGTATAGTTTGAAAAACAGCTGTACCAAATCTTTTTTTATAAAATAAACACATTATTATGAAATCCAATAACTTCTTTCATAGCTTCTTACTGTTATTCCTTTTTATGGTTAATGAAAAGAGTTTAGCACAAGGCCTACCCCCCAAAGCCTTTAATTTTGTTACACCCGAAAATATAGTTTGGAATTCGTTTCCCGCCTTTCCTGAAAAAGTAAAGCTGGCTATTTTAGTGGGAAATCCTGCTAAACCAGAACCTTTTATTATACGAGTAAAGGTGCCAAACGGCGAAAAAATAATGCCTCACGTGCATCCTGAAGACAGGATATACACCGTAATATCAGGCATATTTTATATTGGAATTGGAGATAAATATGATGAAACTAAATTACAGGCCTATCCTCCAGGTGCTGTAATAGTATTGCCGGGAAACATGCCACATTTTCATCTGGCCAAATCGAGTGAGTATGTCACTCAAGTGTATGCCATTGGTCCTCTTGGTATAGACTATCTAGATAAGCATTTTGATCCCAGATTGAAATCTAAATAATTGTGTTATCACAAATGTGATTTACATCACATAGGTTCCTCGTTGTTTCTTTTGAAATTTGTATGGTAATTATAAATCATAAATAAATTGAAAACACAAAATTTTAAACAGTTAGTACCAAAAATAATCTTAGCAACCGTTTTTATGCTCTATAATTTTCAGAGTATGAAAGCACAAAATAGCAACACAATGAAAAATCAAAATTCAGACACAGAAACCATTACAAAAGTAATGGAAGACAATTATTTTAAAGGAATCTATGTAGGCGATGTCGATTTGCTAGGCAATGCTTTTCATCCTGAAACATTACTTTTTGGAGATATCAAAGGTGTTCCTTATGCCAAAACATTGGAACAATATTTATATGGTGTTAAAAATCGTCAAAGTCCTAAGGATTCTGGTAAGCCATTTAAAGGAGAAATTTTATCTTTACATATCGTAAACTCTATTGCGGTAGTCGAAGCTAGGGTGAGAATGTATGATTTCATTTATTATGATATACTTTCGTTCCATAAGATAAACGGTCAATGGGTTATCGTCAATAAAATGCTCACTGACACTAACCAATAAATGATAAATTATGTGGTATCATACAAAAGCAACAGAATTATTGGGAATTCAATACCCAATATTGCAGGGTCCATTTGGAGGTAATCTCTCATCAGTTGAATTGGTGGCTACAGTGTCCAATTACGGGGGACTTGGGGGCTATGGGGCATATACCTTAAGTCCTCAAGAAATTGTTGATGTCAATAACCAAATTAAGATGGCTACTGACAAACCTTATAATATCAACCTTTGGGTATCGGATACTGATGCCCCAGAGAATGGTATAACAGATACACAATTTGAAGAAACAAAAAAAGTATTCCAGCCTTATTTTGATGAGGTTGGAATACCTTTTCCGGAAAAGCCTCTACCTTTTCAATCGAGGTTTGAAAATCAAATGGAAGTGATATTGGACATCCGTCCAAAAGTATTTAGTTTTATGTTTGGTGTGCCATCAGTATCTATTTTGGAAGAATGCCGAAAAAGAGGAATCATAACAATAGGAGCAGCGACAACTTTAGATGAAGCCCTATTTATAGAAGCCGCTGGAGTAGATATGATTATTGCTTCGGGTTTTGAAGCCGGTGGACATCGTCCTTCATTTTTGGCAAAAGCAGAATCTTCGACCACAGGTTCTTTTGTATTGTTGCAATTAATCAAAGAAAAAGTAAAAGTGCCAGTTATCGCTGCTGGAGGAATTGCTAACGGTAGTGGAGTTGCCGCTGCCTTGGCTTTGGGAGCTAGTGCCGCACAAGTAGGCACCGCCTTTTTAGCCACAGAGGAGTCAAATGCTTTGCCCATTCACAAAAAGATGTTGTTTTCTGATGCAGCTAAATATACTACACTATCACGAGCTTATACTGGAAGGCTGGGGCGTGGTATTACCAGTAAAATTGCTCAAGAAATGGTAGGGCGTGAAAACCTGAATTTGCCTTTCCCGTTACAAACAACCTTTATGTCATCGCTAAGAAAAGCTGCCCTTGAACAGGAAAAATGGGATATGATATTGTTTTGGGGTGGGCAAATAGCACCAATCCTTAAACACACCAAAACCGCAACATTGATGCAATCTTTAATTGAAGAAACAACCGCTTATTTTGATAATTTGAAAGAGTAAGTTTATGTAAATAAACAACAACAAAAAGCCTAATCATTCTAGACTGAACCCAAAAAGTTAGATAAATTTATAATTTATTTTGATAATAATGAGCTCGATATTGTATCGGGACTGGTTATTTTTGCAGTAATCATAGATAATTTTGGACTGTTTAAAGTACCCGCATTATTTATTAAAAAAATAATAAACCGAAAGTAAATTTACTTTCGGTTTACAAAGTTAGTAACGAACTTATTTAGATGCTTAATTGCAATTTTCTATTTCGATAATGGCAAAGCCATTTTTGAGAATTTGTTGCTCAGTTGCTTCTGGCGCTTTGTCGATATGACAAAAAGTACACTCTTTAGAAGTTAACTCTTGTCCTTCCTGATTTACGCTTTTTAGATACGTTTTACCATGATCAAAAATTATTTGTTCGTCTTTTAGATTTTCATCTACTAAAATGTCAAAGTGCATCACTTTTCCATCTTTACGGGTTACGTATGTATCCCAAACTGCTATTTTCATATTTATAAAAATTAAATTTACTTTTTTTTGTATTCGTTTTAACAATGTTATTGTTTAGTAAAACCATCAGCTTCAATGATTGCTTCAGCAAATGCTTTGGGATCTTCCTGTGGTACATCGTGCCCAATTCCGTTAAGAATGTGATGAGCATATTTTCCTGTAAATTTTGTAGCATATGCTTTTCCATTGGCATTAGGTCCATCAAAATCGCTGCCTATTGTTACAGCTGGAATAGTAATATTAGGACGTGCATCAAGACGTTTTTCTAATTCGTCATATTTTTTTTCACCATCAGCTAATTTGAGTCTCCATCTGTAATTATGTATAACAATCGCTACATGATCTGGATTATTGAATGATGTGGCGGTCTTTTCATAAGCCGCATTGTCAAAAATCCATTTGGGTGAAGCTAGTTTCCAAATAAGTTTGTTGAATTCGTAACGATTTTTTTCATAACCCATTTGACCACGATCTGTAGAAAAATAATATTGATACCACCAAGCGTGTTCTGCTATTGGTGTTAGGGGTAGTTGGTTGGCAGTAAGATTTACTACAATGTAACCACTAACCGATACAATTGCTTTGCAACGTTCGGGCCAAAGTGCTCCCATAATTATTGCAGTTCGGGCACCCCAATCGAAACCACCAACTACAGCTTTGTCAATTTTTAATGCATCCATAAATGCAATCATATCTGCTGCAATTGCTGATTGTTGTCCGTTTCTTGGTGTGTCTCCTGACAGAAAACGTGTTGTTCCAAATCCTCTCAGATAAGGAATATATACGTGATAACCTTTGGCTACTAAAATGGGAGTAACTTTATCAAAACTATGAATATCGTATGGCCAACCGTGAATTAGCAATATTGGTGTGCCAGTTGCTGGACCTGCTTCAACATAACCTATATCGAGAACACCGGCTTTAACTTGTTTGATATTTCCAAAAGAGGATTGAAGTACTTCATTGGAAATAGGTAATTTTGACTGAGCATTCATTTCAATACTAATCATCATCATTATGCTAAAGAAAAATAATGAAGCTAGCTTTGAAAATTGCGTTTTATTTATTGTGAACATATTTTTTTAATTTTAATAATTTGATTATTATAAATTTCTGACACAAAGGTATATTGCGTGTGCAAGCGGTACAATGAGAATATGGGTTAAGCAGACGAAGTTGGTGGTCAAACAGACAATTTCTAACTTGAAATGTTTTGGGTTAGAAAAATTATAATTGGGTAGATAGAATTAGTATTGTACAAGGAGAATCGGATTTGAAAGCGTAAAGATTTTTTTTAAATCCAAAAGAGATTATTTTTTATTCCACAAACCAGTTTACTTGCAACAAATCTGATTTTTTCAAAGCTTAGATTTCTCCCTATATCTTCCGTTGGTAATTTGGAAATCGAAAAAAGGCATAATTTTATCCTTTGGAATATAATGTTCAATAATCATATTAGCCTATAGATGTTTTTACGTAAAGTTATGTGACCAATAATTGGAGTTGTATGGCAAATTTTTAGATTTAGAATAGCTACCAATAAATCGGACATTAGCATCAAGATTACTTCTTTTGTACTCAAAACTTTCTGTTGCTATTTGAGAAGCAAATCAGTTGAGGTATATTCCATCTAAATAGTTTGCGAGTTGTTTTAATGGATTAAAATGTACTGCTTCTAGTGTAATTGCAAATAAAATTTTCTTATTTTTCACTAATTGAAGTGCCATGATTTATTTTCTATAATTTCAATGCTTCTATAATGAATTACTTCAATCTAAACGGCATACGATTAGTTAATGGAGTTAGTTCGCGAATTGTATTAAATAATTGGCTTAATTATTTAATTTTTCTATCAATGATTCTCTGAATGCTGGGTCCAATAATTAATATGGCAGGTATTACAATGATATAGGCCATTGCCCAAGATTTTGCCCATATTTTAAAAAAATTATCTTTAAAACCAATGTTGATAGAGATTAGACTAAAAGAAATTATACCAGTTGTAATTATACCCATAATGAGAGCAAATGCTATTTTCTTTTTCATGGTTATTTGTTTTATTAAAAGCACCATATTTTGCTTATGGTGCTTTATTATTTATTTACTTTATTTTAAAATTTTCTATTTCACAATGATTTCACGAAGGTCAATAGATACTAGTAAAGGCTCTGGAAATAGAGGCGTATTATCTTCTTGTCTTATGTAAACATTTCTTTTAGTTGCTATCATAATTCCTTGTACTTCAATATAATCTGACAAGTAATGTGCAGCAGTTGCTCCGCCAGCAATGTCAACATTGTAATCATGTCTTTTAATAAGGCCATCTTTGTCAATATAAAAAGTTTGAACCGCAGAATGTGTTGCAACGTGTTCAGGAAAAGTTACCTCAAGTCTTCGGAATACTTCCCCGTTTTCTTCCCAAGGATCCAATTCTTTTACTTTGTAACCCTCATCTGCAAAATTAAAGGGAGCATTAAAGTAAGTCCACATTGCATATCCTGTAAAATAAGCAAGTTGTAGAGGTGACCAAGGCGTTTCTGTAGTGTAACCAGCAAATGAGTCACGAGGATTTGACAGTTCTTCAACAATCTCATGATTACTATTTACAATTGCTACATGATTTGCAGTAAAAGCAGTGTGCCAGTCTTTGTTTAGAAAAGGTTGGTGTGAAGTAGCTTGTTTGTTTATATTTGAAGTAACATAAATATCATCTACTGATCCAGGATGTCCTACCATTGACCATAAAATTCCATCGCAAATAAGTCTTGCTGATATGGTTTCGTATTTTTTGAAATTTTTCATGCCACCGTGAGCATTAATTGTGAATTCTAATAAATTGTTCATTTCTTGTTTTTTAATTGTTTCCATTTTTTTTGATTTTAAAGTTTTTAATTAATTCCCGTGTGCTTTTTCAGATACTTCTGCCCATTCTTCCCATAATGCAATGCGTTGTCCATAATGATGTTTTACCGCTGGTAATCCAACTTTTCCTAGAAACAAACGCAGTGGTGGATTGGTTGAGTCGACTAATTTTAATAGCGCTTCTGCAGTTGCTTCAACTATTCCAAAAGAACCTTTTGAATCACTTTCTGAGTATGATTTTTTAAACGCATCATAAGCAGGGATATTGTTTGAATTAAAGTCACCTTTCCAAATATCGGAATCGTAACCATTTGGTTCTAACAATGTTACGTTTATTCCAAACTCTTTCACTTCTGATGCTAAGGTCTCGCTCAAACCTTCAATTGCAAACTTGGAAGCGTTGTAAATACTTTGAAAAGGCAACGTAATTATTCCTAAGATGCTTGAGGTTTGAATGATATGTCCGCTTTTTTGTTGTCTCATAATTGGCAAAACTGCTTGAGTCATCCATAATGCGCCAAAAAAGTTGGTATCAAATTGGTTTCTTGCTTCTTGTTCACTTGCCTCTTCCACAGCTCCAAATAGTGAATAACCTGCATTGTTGATTAACACATCTATTTTTCCAAAATGTTGATGTACTTTTTTTACTGCTGCAAATGCTGCATCACGATTATTTACATCTAATGAAAAAGTTAATAAAGAATCACCATACTTTGATGCTAAATCATTAAGTGGTCCTACATTTCTAGCTGATGCAGCCACTTGATAACCTTGTTGTAAAAAGGCTTCTGTCCAGACTCTTCCAAAACCTTTTGAAGCACCTGTAATTAAAATTGTTTTTGACATTGTTTTTGTTTTTAAATTATTATTTGAATTATTTTATATAAATGACCTTTCGGTCATATTTTTGATAAAAAAAAACTACAGTATTTGTACTGCAATCATTTTTTTTAGATTTACATTAATCACTTTCATCTTGTCATTACTGCCGGCTACTCTACAAATCAGAATTCCTCCTTCAACCATAGCAAACATCATAGTGGCAAAATCATCAGGATTCCAATCGGGTTTGAACTCACCATTATCAATACCTACTTTGATAATGTCTGACAGAAACTTTTGACTTTTGATTACCATTTTATTTACTTTATTTTTAATCAATTCATTGGTGTCATCGGCTTCGGTTCCAAAATTAATCATCGGGCATCCTCCCGTAACAGCCGGTTGAGTCGGATCAATAAAAAAATCCAAATAGGCATATAACTTATCTTTGGCTGTTTTGAAATTGCTTAAATTGTTAAACAATTGGGTTGACAACTTTTCCATATTGTAATCAACGGCACTTTCGGCCAAAATATCTTTGTTTTCAAAGTGAACATACAGACTTCCTTTGGAAAGTTTTGTGGCTTCCATAATATCGCTCATGGCTGTTCCAACTATTCCTTTTGTATTAAAAAGTGGTGCTGCTTTTTCTATTATAAATCGTTTTGTTTCTTCTCCTTTTGACATTAGAATAAAATTATGATGCAAATATATGACCGATTGGTCATATAAAAAAATAAAAAGTGAATTATTTTTTTATTTTCTTTGAAACTGTTGGTTTTAAAGGGATTTATAGTATAAGTTTTGTCAATTTATAATTATTGTTATTTTGATTGTAGATTTGTGATGATGTATTTGTCAGGGGTCTTGGTGTCTTATTGACGATTAGATTTGTCTGCTTCGGCCAGTAATTGGTTTTAGGTTTAAATGGCAAGCCTTATTTTTACCTGTTATAATGAGCTGAAAAATAGAGGTCAGTTTTTAAGATTAAACAATTTAGCTTACCTTTAACTTAGCCTTTTAAATTTAAATAAAGACTTTTATGAATGCAAAACCGTTTAAAGTTTCACTATGGCTCATTTGGGGCAGCTCTTTAGCCATAGGACTTTTGTCGTCAATTCCTAAAATAACAGAACTGCATTTGAAGCCCGGAGAAGCATTGGTTAATTCCTTGATTACTTTTCTGTTTGCCATTTTTGTTTGGTATCTCAATATTTATATGCTTCCCAAAAACTATAAAAAGAACGACTCGAAAGGAATATCAACCTTAAGGCTTTTATGGAACTTACTTTTAGGTATTGGTGTTATGCTGGCACTATCTTATTTGCAACAATTATTGCTTCCCTATTTGGAATTTGGTCCTACAATGTTAATGTTTGAAGTTCGTGGAGTATTTATTAACCTGATATTCTATATGTTTTTGCAAATACTTTATCAAAGTCATCATAACCAACAGGTAGGAGTGGCTTTAGAACGTTCAAAGTCTATTTTTATGGATGCACAATACGAACTGTTAAAACAGCAAATCAACCCACATTTTCTTTTTAACAGTTTAAATACCTTAAAATCAATGGTAGAAACCCGAGATGAACACACGGTGGAATTTATATTGAAGCTGTCTGATTTTTATCGGTTTACACTCGAAAGCAGAAAACTGGATTTAATAAGACTCAAAGAAGAACTCGAAATAGTAAAAGCGTATATGTTTTTGCTTAAAAGCCGCTTTGAAGATGGTATTGATTTGAATATTGCAGTTGAGGAAAATGCCCTGGATTCATTCATTCCACCTTTTACGTTGCAGTTATTATTGGAAAATTGTGTAAAACACAACATTGTCTCCTTAGATAAGCCACTGCGAATAAGAATATACAGTCAAGATAATTTTATCATTGTGGAAAATCCTATTCAGCTTAAAACTACTGCTGAAACATCAACCGGTATTGGCTTGGAAAACATTAACCAACGTTACCTACATTTATTAGACAAAAAAATAGAAATAACTGATGCGAATACCACATTCGCCATAAAACTACCAATTATATATGAATATTCTAATCATTGAAGACGAGCTTAAAGCGGCAAAGTCATTAATTACAATGATAGCCGCTGTTAGACCAACCGCAAAGATTGTGTCTCAGCTGCAAAGTGTAGAAAGTGTTGTAAAGTATTTTTCTGAAAATAATATGCCCGATCTTATTTTTATGGATATCCAACTGGCAGACGGACTTTCTTTTGACATTTTTAAAAAGGTTACCATTAGCTGTCCAGTCATTTTTTGTACTGCATATAATGAATATTCGTTAGAAGCTTTTAAGGCCAATGGTATCGATTATATACTAAAGCCTTTTTCAAGGGAAGATATAGAAATCGCTTTTGGAAAAGTTGAGCAGCTTAAAAATTATTTTCAGCAAAATTTGGTTCCAGATATCGGAAATTTGTTGAGTAGATTGGATCCGCAAGTAGGAAAGAAGAGTTTCTTGGTGTTTAAGCACAATAAGTACGTCACTGTTCCAACCGATGCCATAGCTTATTTTTGCATCAAACATGAAATGGTACATATCGTATGTCTTGATAAACAGGAATACCCTATCAATCAATCATTGGAACAAATTTTTTCACTGTTATCACCTTCCATGTTTTACCGATTGAATCGACAATACATTATTAATTTTAATGCGATTAAGGAAATAGAGCCTTATTTTGCGCGAAAATTGTACGTAAAGCTGATCATTCCTACTGAAGAAAGGCTTTTGGTAAACAAGGAGAAATCAAGTAGTTTTTTGCATTGGATGGAAAATAGGTAGCATTATATTAATCGACTTTAGTACTTAAATATTAGAAAGTATTATTCCTTTTCATAAACAGAAGCCGCCCATTACTGGACTGCCCCCAAAAAGTTAGACACTATTTGAGGGCATTTTTATGGAAAGAAAAGTTAAGTACAATTACGAATTTAAACTTCGCTGTGTAAATGAAGTTTTAAGAAACCATCAAGCAATAATTGCTATAGCCAAAGAAA